>NZ_JALBCV010000003.1:1272-251962 GCF_022602565.1 Rosenbergiella metrosideri | reverse complement strand
TTATTTATATAGGCGTGAAGGTAGTGAGATGTGGATAGAAAAATATTTATATCTACATTTTGTTAAAGATCCTATTCTTAGATCATTTTATGATTTATATATTAATGAAAAAGTAGGTGATGAGGCGGGGGAGAGTAAATCCCCGAGCTATTTAGAAATATCCAATTTTATATCATCTTGTAAATTTAGTTCAATTGAGAATGGTAAAGTTTTAAGAGATAAATTGGTTGGTATCTATTTAACTGATTTTCAGCTTGGGTCACAGATACACAATAACTGTATAGCCTTACACCAGCTAGGTTTACCAATAATAAAATTAGATTTGTTATACAGGGGTGTTTGTGATTTGGAGAATATAATAAAAATAACCAATCAAATTTCCGAGGAACAACAGGATGATTTTTTCGAAATAATAACAAGTAGACCTTATGGAAAGAAATTCTTATATGGAATTAATAGAAGGGCATTTATTTACGGGCTTTTGTAATGAATAATAAATATATTAAGATAGGTTTTAAAGATTTCTTCTCTACAATAATGTCATATCAATTAGTTATGGTGTTAGGTGGTCAAGATATACGTCAACGATACAAGCGTTCACGTTTGGGGCCATTTTGGATAACAATCAGTATGGCCGTGATGATTACCACTATGGGAGTGGTATTTGCTAACTTATTTAAAACAGATATTAAAGAGTTTCTTCCTTTTTTAACTTTAGGACTAATTTTATGGTCATTTATAATAGGGGCGATTACCGAAGGATGTGATGCACTAATATCATCCGAGGGTATTATAAAGCAACTACCTATCCCGTTAGGTGTTCATATGATGAGAACACTTTGGAAAAATTTTATTATATTTTTACATAATATTGCAATTTTTCCTATTGTAATTATCTTGTTTTCTATAAAAATAAATATAAGTTCGCTGCTTGTGATACCTGGTATCATTATTCTTATAATGAATTTACTATGGATTATATTCCTTCTTGCAATTGTATGTGCTCGCTTCAGAGATATGACTCAAATAGTACTTAGCATAATGCAAGTGGTCTTTTACTTAACTCCAGTAATTTGGATGCCAAAACTACTTTCACACCATGTAGGTATAAAATTATTACAATTCAATCCTTTTTATCATTTAATTGAACTGGTTAGAGCTCCTCTCCTTGGCCAAGTGCCAACAATTACAACATACACATATACATTATCGATGGCTTTAATGGGATTATTATTATCGATCCTTGTTATCGGTAAATTAAAATATAAAGTTCCTTATTGGGTATAGATATGGCATTAATAAAGTTAGAAGGTGCGAGCTTAGATTTCCCTATATATGATGCTGCTTCTAGGTCTATCAAGAAAAATTTTATTGGATTTGCTACAGGCGGTAAGCTAGGCAGTAAAAATGGAAGGGCTGTAGTTACTGCTTTGAGTAATCTCGACATAGAGATTAATGATGGGGAGCGCGTTGGCCTTATCGGACATAATGGTTCTGGTAAAACAACGCTACTAAGGATGTTTAGTAAAGTTTATTACCCAACATCTGGTGATGCAAAAATAGTGGGTAGCATAGGTTCTTTAGTATCAATATCTTTAGGTATTAATCCTGAGTTCACCGGCCGAGAAAATATATATATACGCGGAGCGTTACTAGGGTTAAATAAAAAAGAAATAAGTAGCAAGATAGATGATATTATCTCTTTTACTGATCTAGGTGACTTTATTGATATGCCTGTAAGGACTTACTCTTCTGGAATGCAAATGAGGCTGGGTTTTAGTGTTTCAACAATATTTAAACCTCAAATATTAATAATGGACGAATGGCTATCAGTCGGAGATGAAGGTTTCAAAGATAAGGCTGAAAGGAGATTGTCTGAGATTATTAGTTCTACAAAAATACTTATATTAGCTAGTCATAGTTATGAACTTCTCTCAAAGAATTGCACTCGAATTATTTGGTTAGAACATGGGAAAGTAAAAATGGATGGAAGTCCTGAGCAAGTGCTTAGTCATTATTTTAAATGAAAAATTTATAGTATAAGTATTTTTTAAAGTACTGAGGACCTTAAGGACAGGTTAAAATCTTTTTAAGATGTAGTTTACTATCATATTTTACCTGATTTACTTATTTTGGTCCTCTATACCTAGGGGAAAATTTTAAATACACTCAATTCTTTTGATTAAGAAATATTCTTAATATAGTTATATCATTTTTTAATTGTTACGGTTTTATACTTTTAGTGATAAAATTTATCTTGTCCATTTATTTACTACTATATTGAGTCATCTTACTCCCCCCACCCAGCACACCAACAATCCACCACATACTAACAACGCTCCGATCCAAAAAATGCCACTTAATGGCTGGCTTAACCAAACACTTGAAATAAGTTCGAAATCACCGGGATAAAGTCGCTGAGGGCAGCGAGCAACCTAATATTGCCGTGCAAGATACCCGCATTCCACGCGGCGTAACCTAAGCCCATCGCGCAGGCGAGTAGACAGAGCGCCCCAATATTTGTCGAGGTAAAGTTTAGATAGGGAGGGCGCGTAAGTAGAAAACCCACTCCACAGGGCGATGGCGGTCAGCATAAAGTACAGGGTGGTACCGTTACAGCCGTTGGCAAGTCTTTTGATTAACACACAATATAGACTCTAGATTATCGTACTGGAGGAGCTAAGACCGTAGCGCAATGGATTCTCGCCTAGATTGGCTAGCATAGATTGCATAAATTACCTTGGCCCTACCCGAGGACTTGGCTAATCCCTAGCATGCTAATTGCTATGCCGAGGAGCATTAAGCATTTCGAACGCTGTCCATTGCGAAGTACCGCTAAAAGTAGGGTCATACCTGGCCATAGACTGTTGGTTAGACCAATCTGTATCGCTTAAATATTTGAAGTAGAGAAGCCAAGCGAAAGCGACAAGCAGATTTCGTAAGCAACGAAGAGCAGGGTACCTAAATATAGGTACACTTTTGGGAAAGCTTTCACTTTAGGTAAGCTGATAGTAAGTACTAACAATGTGCTGGAAGCAAAATAGAACAGTGCCGAGCCTCCGACTGGCCCGAAGTAAAACGTTACCTGACGTATAAGGCCTACGAGGGTACTCTAGAGTAAAATTGCAGAAATACCCAGTAATGTGGCACGTGATGAAGCCATGATTAATCCCTAGCCTACTCTCCATGAGTCTGTGTTTTACTCAGCCTATAGGAGAATGTACGTTAGTACTTGCTACTAACCAATAGTCAATCAGCGGCGAACTCATAAAGTTTTTGCACTGAATAGATCGAATGTTAGGTATAGTGGCTCATCCTCACACAACACGTTGAGCAGACTATGCAAGGCTCTTGTTTATGCGGTTTAATAAAATTTACCTTATCCTATAGCCCAACAACCTTCTATCGTTGCCATTGCTCCTTATGTCGTCGTCAAACAGGGACTGAATCTAATTTCGCAACGCTAGTGCATCATCGAGACTTTGCTTGGTCTACAGGCGAAGCGAGTATTCACTCTTGGAGGAAAGAGACCGGTTATCGTAATGACTTTTGTCAGCACTGCGGTAGCACGGTTCCTAATCCGTTAGCGCAGGTCCCATATTTCTGGGTACCTTTGGGGCTATTAGAAGGGATAGAGCAGTACCAGTGTGTGGCTGATTTTTGTCTACAATCCTCGGTATCACCCTCTTATCCACCTGCCATCCATTCTTACAGCACGCCAGTTCAATCGCTGGAGCAGCTACTTAAGGTGCTCCAGTTAGAATGATAGTTTGTAAGTATTTACTATCTATCTGAGTAGCGGCGAATAAAGTCAACTGAGCTATCGAAGACCTGCTGGCTCGCGCGATACTGCATGCTGAATTCAAAGTCATGGTTGAGTGGCTCAGGCCATTGTTTAGGATAGATATGTGCCTCAACAGGAACATTGAGTGCGGTTAAGCGTTCTATAAAGGGGCGTGATTGTCCTTGGGTCAGCAAATCATTATCGCTCGCGCTAATCCATACAGGAGGATAGTGGGTCGTCAGCCAAGGTGTTGCCGACATCGCATAAAGTTTTCTCAGGCTAGGTGGGGTTTCTCCGCTATAAGCGCCTAATACCTCTTGCATGATCCAGCGCGTCGTCCAAGGAAGCTTCTGGCCACTTTGATATAAACTCGCGATATCATAGACGCCACTGTGTAAGACTAAGCCTTTAAGCTGGTGAGGTTGGATAGCAGGGGTGATCGCCAGCTGCTGTTGTAACGTGGGGGAGTAAAGTAGAGCGGCATAGTTACTGACAATATTCGCACCGGCAGAGTCTCCGCTGAGAAAGAGGCGATTAAGGTCTAGTGGCCAATCGTGCAAGGTACTGAGTGCCTGTAAGGCTTGGTTAAGCTGTTTGAGTTGGGTGGGGAAGGCTTGGGTAGGTACCAGACTATACTCAACATTGACTACCGCAAATCCTTTGTCGGCTAAGAGCCTTGCATAGGCCAACATACTCTCTTTATTCCCCGCTACCCAGCCACCACCGTGCACTAACACGATGACTGGATAGTGTTGTCCGGGCCGGGTACTCGGGGTCACAATATCCATTCTTGAACTCGGTAACTCACCATAACGGTAATCGGCAGTGATCTTCAAGTCGTTCTTAACATTCTTATCTGCATAGGCAGCTAATGCTTGAACGTTCTTTTTCGTCGTTTCATTTTCCATCGCGCCATGCGTTAACGAAATGGCGAAAGATTGGCATCCCGAAATCATAAAGCTTATGGCTAATAACCCGAGTCCTTTAGAACCTAGTGCTATAAAAAGCGTTTTTTTCATGCTTTTACTCCCTGTTTGTATTCTAGATGTTAAATATTTAGTGGAACCATCATAAAAATTGTCAAAGAACTGTGCTATTAGTCATATTTTGTATAGATATTTTTTATTAATAAGCCATACTAACCAGCGTTATGAGAATTTCGTAAACAGTGGTTACATGTTGGCGGATTTTTCATCGCAGGTGAATGTGAAAAATCGGAGATTGGTGCGGCAAGCTTCATCCGACGTGAGTAATTAAAAATATAAATTTCCTGCTTTAGGGCGGTCTTATTGCTCCGATTTTTACATTTTAAAATAGCGGTTTATTTAAGGTAGATTTCGATGTCTAGGGAACGCAGAGGCTTACGTCTCATTACGTTATTATTCTCTCTCTTCTGCTGCTTATGGTTAGTCATTGGTGGCGGATACTTGTTGGCAATCGGTGGTAGCAGCTACTATTTGATTGCTGGCCTTGTCATGGCGCTTTTCACCGCGCAACTGGCTAAACGTAAAGGCGGCGCGTTTTTCGTCTACGCCTTAATCCTTATCGCGACCGCGATTTGGTCCTATGTTGAGTGTGGTATTGACTTCTGGGCACTAGCGCCACGCTTAGGTATCTGGACATTGTTCGGTATCTGGATGCTACTCCCGCCAGTTTATCGCCAAATTTCTCGTGCTGACGCAGGTAACACGCCACGTACTGCAATGGCAGTCGGTGTTATTGTTAACCTACTGATGGTCGGTGCGAGTTTTGTGGTCAAAGACCCGCAAGAAATCGATGGCACATTGCACGTTAATAACGAAGCGCTAGCGGCGCCAAGCGTTGCTGCGCAAGATTGGCCAGCCTATGCACGTACGCAAGACGGTGTACGTTACTCGCCATTGACTCAAATTAATGAGCAGAACGTCAAAGACCTACAAGTTGCTTGGACATACCGGACGGGTGACCTGCATCGTCCTGATGATCCAGGTGAGATCACTAACGAATCGACGCCGATTAAAGTCGGCAATATGCTCTATACCTGTACTGCCCACCAGATCCTTATTGCCTTGGATGCCGCGACGGGTAAAGAAAAATGGCGTTTTGATCCAAAAATCAAGTACGACTCGACTTTCCAGCACTTAACTTGCCGTGGTGTTTCATATCACGAAGTTTCGGCTACGCCTACCAACGGAAGCCAACCTGCTGCCTGTTCACGTCGTATCTTATTACCTGTAAACGATGGTCGTCTGTTTGCGGTGGATGCGGAAAACGGTCAGGTTTGTAAAGACTTCGCGAACAACGGCGAAATCGACTTACAACATAAACAACCTCACGCTTACCCAGGTGGCTATGAGCCAACCTCTCCGCCAATCGTCACCGATAAAGTGATTATCATAGCGGGTGCGGTAACCGATAACTTATCAACGAAAGAACCTTCAGGTGTCATTCGTGGATTTGATGTCAATACTGGGCAACTGCTTTGGGCCTTCGATCCAGGTGCTAAAGATCCTAACGCTATCCCTGCAGACGGTGAAAGCTACACGCCAAACTCACCGAACTCCTGGGCGCCATCTGCTTATGATGCAAAATTAGATATCGTTTACATCCCAATGGGTGTAAGTACTCCTGATATTTGGGGCGGTAACCGCACCCCAGATCAAGAGAAGTTTGCGACCGGTATTCTTGCACTACATGCTTCAACGGGTAAACTGGCTTGGTTCTACCAAACAGTTCACCACGATCTGTGGGATATGGATGTGCCGGCTCAGCCAACCTTAGCTGATATCAAAGATCAACAAGGTAATACTGTACCAGTCATCTATGCACCAGCGAAAACGGGTGATATCTTTGTTCTGAACCGTGTCACAGGAAAACCTGTCGTCCCTGCTAACGAACATCCAGTGCCACAAGGCGCTGCAGAAGGTGATCATGTGTCGCCAACCCAACCTTATTCTGAATTCAGCTACCGTCCAACGGCGCACCTGACAGATAAGAAAATGTGGGGTGCGACCATGTTCGACCAGATGATCTGTCGAATCATGTTCCACCGTCTGCGTTATGAAGGTCCGTTTACTCCTCCTTCTGTTCAAGGGACCTTAGTGTTCCCAGGTAACTTAGGGATGTTCGAGTGGGGCGGTATCTCCGTTAACACGGATAAACAGTTTGCTATTACTAACCCAATGCAACTGCCGTTTGTCTCTAAACTGATTCCTCGTGGTCCAAATAACCCAATGGAACCCGATGAGAACGGTGCTAAAGGGTCAGGCAGTGAAAAAGGGCTACAACACCAATACGGTGCTAAGTTTGGTGTAGAACTTAATCCGTTCCTGTCACCGTTTGGTCTGCCATGTATGGAACCTTCTTGGGGCTTCGTTTCTGCGGTGAATCTGCAAAACCACGAAATCATCTGGAAGAAACGCATCGGTACCATCCGCGATAGCTCACCGATTCCTTTACCGCTGAAAGTGGGTACGCCAATGTTGGGTGCACCAATTACTACAGCCGGTAACGTCTTCTTTATTGCCGCAACGTTAGATAACTACTTGCGTGCTTACAGCGTGCGTGACGGTAAATTGTTATGGCAAGCGCGTCTACCTGCTGGTGGACAAGCAACGCCATCGACGTATGAAGTGGACGGTAAGCAATATGTGGTAATTAATGCTGGTGGTCACGGTTCGTTTGGATCGACTATGGGCGATTACATCATTGCGTATAAACTTCCTGACGCAAAGTAATAGGTCGGCATCACCACGTAGCGGGTGATGTCTACTGATGATCAAAAGCCTCGAATAAAGCGATTTATTCGGGGTTTTTTTATGGAAAGTAATAAGCGATGAGTGGGTGAAGCCAAAAAGGTGAGGGGAAGCGTTACCTAATCAAAGCTAAGGTGTTACTTCCCCTACTCATTGGCAACGCTTAAAAATGGTTAGGAATGAAAATATCGGGGGATTGTTGGATCGCATAATTGAAGGCATCGGTAGCGATATTCGCCATAGATTGCCAATTTTGGAGGCTGAAATCGATTCCAAGAAGTCCTGTAACAAACCAGCATGAAGTGAAGAGCCCCAGTCCTGTGAAGACAGCACTCGCTGTTTTAAGGCTATTTTGTTGGCATTTAATTTTCATCACGCTTGCCATGTACATCAGTCCTGCACTTAGCAAGCCCCAACGCATAACAATCAAGCTCGTTGCGAGAGCGCTCATCGTCAATCCTCATAGTTGACCAAAAACAGTTACCCATTGTTAAGTAAACGAACAATGAGGAAGCATTTTAAAGTGTGATTTAGCTCACATTATAGACAAGAGAAGCTGAAATTTGAAGAGTATGTTAAATAAGTAGCATTTTTGGCTCGCCATTGTTAACGAGCCTTAGCAGATGAGGGGACAAATAGAGTGGATAATCACTAGGAGAGTGACCCAACATTACTGAATGTCCGTAGGGAACGGCAACGTTGAGAATGACGATAAGCCGTAGGGGTAAGGTCGAACTTACGACGAAATACGCGAGAGAAAGTCTGCTGTGATTCGTAACCGTATTGTAACGCAATATCAAAGACTGGGCGTTGGCTGGCGCATAAAGCTTCTGCTGCTTTGGCTAGGCGTCGGTCGCGGATGTAATCGCCGAGTGTTTGACGCGTCATTGCACGGAACATTCTTTGTAAGTGCCACTTGGAATATCCAGACTTAGCGGCAACTTCATCAATCGAAAGGTTATTCCCGAGATTTTGATCGATCCACTCGGTGAGTGAAATGATGATTTCTTTTTGCATCTGACGTCATTCCTCTGTTTAGTCATCACATAATGTGATCTCGAACAAGTTTTTAAAGTATAATTCCTCAAGTTAACTTGAGGTAAAGCTTAAAAATGAAAAAAGAACGATCTCAATTAAAATCAAGACTTTCCCCCGGAGAGGTCGCCAAGCGAAGCGGGGTTGCGGTTTCTGCGCTGCATTTTTACGAGTCAAAAGGACTTATTGCGAGCAGCCGTAATGCCGCTAACCAACGGCGCTATAGCCGCGACGTGCTGCGGCGGGTAGCGATTATTAAAATTGCCCAGCGTATTGGCTTACCCTTGGCAACCCTGAGCGAGCATCTGGCAAGTTATCCGCCGGATAAGCGTATTTCTGCTAATGAGTGGGAACAACTTACTGCGCAGTGGCGTGATGAGTTGGATAAACGCATCGAAACGCTTGTTCGATTACGGGATGACCTTAATGGTTGTATCGGTTGTGGGTGCCTCTCCATGCGTGATTGTCCGTTACGTAATGCCGACGACCATTTAGCCGAGCAAGGTAAAGGTGCGGTACTCTTGGAGCAAGACTCGCCCGATTCAGAGCTTTCAACTGGGGATTTGCCTAACAACCTGCTAGGCTCGACCAAGTCCTGACCTATAATAAGAAGAAATCGATAGATTCTTACTGATTCAGCACGTTTTTTTACGCTAGGTTAATGTTGTAGGGTGTATTTTAATTAAATGAGTGAGCCTGTTGCAGCCAATAGGTTTTGTTGTCTTCTGGAAAGGTTACAAGGAAAGCATGGAAATTTTCTTCACCATATTAATTATGACGCTGGTGGTGTCACTCTCCGGCGTTGCTGCGCGTATCATTCCCTTTCAAATCCCCTTACCACTTGTGCAAATTATTGCCGGTGCGTTACTAGGGTGGCCGAGTTTTGGACTACACGTCAATTTTGACCCTGAACTGTTCTTAGTACTTTTCATCCCACCTTTACTGTTCTCAGATGGTTGGAAGACACCGATCAATGAATTCCTGCATCATGGTCGGGAAATTATCGGCTTGGCGCTGGTGTTAGTACTGATTACTGTTGTGGGTATTGGCTATCTTATTCACTGGACCATACCGGGCGTACCGTTGATCCCGGCTTTTGCCTTAGCTGCTGTGCTGTCGCCAACAGATGCCGTTGCCCTGTCAGGTATCGTCGGCGAAGGGCGTATACCGAAAAAAATTATGTCAATCGTCCAAGGTGAAGCCTTGATGAACGATGCGTCGGGCTTGGTCTCTTTGAATTTCGCCATCGCGGTCGCGATGGGAACCATGGTATTTACCTGGTCAGGCGCTTCGCTGGAATTCTTAAAAGTCTCTCTGGGTGGCTTACTTGCCGGTGTGTTGATTTGTTGGCTGTATGGTAAATCGCTTCGCTTGTTCAGTCGTTGGAGTGGTGATGATCCGGCAACGCAAACTGTGTTGCTTATGTTACTTCCTTTTGCCTCTTATCTTATCGCTGAGCACCTTGGTACCTCAGGAATCTTAGCCGCTGTGGCCGCGGGGATGACCATAAGTCGTTCGGGGATTATTCGTCAAGCCCCACTGGCGATGCGTCTGCGTGCTAACAGTGTCTGGCAGATGCTTGAGTTTGTGTTTAACGGTATGGTGTTTTTAATGCTGGGTTTACAACTTCCAGGGATCCTACAGACTACTCTGACCGAGGCGGAAGTTGATAACAACGTTAATATTTGGATACTGTTATTCGCGGTAGCGATGATCTATCTGGCACTAATTGTAGTTCGTTTCGGCTGGTTATTGTTAATGCAGCGGATTAGTAAACGCTTACTTAAAAAGCGTCCAATGGAGTTCAGTAACTACTCTTTACGCGAGCTGCTTGTGGCGACCTTTGCAGGTGTTCGTGGTGCGGTAACCTTGGCGGGTGTGTTATCCATTCCTCTCTTTTTACCGAATGGCGAAAACTTTCCAGCACGCTACGAATTAGTCTTTCTAGCCACTGGAGTCATCCTCTTTTCGCTCTTGGCAGGCGTCGTTATCTTACCGTTATTACTTAAAGGTGTTTCTGGTATCGATAAAGGTGAAACGGGTAAAGAGCTGCGTAAGGCCCGATCTATCATGGCCAAATCCGGTATCGATAGCTTGTACAAAATGGAAGAAAGTTTGGCGAAAGATACTAACGAGAATATCGACCCAGAAGTTTTGAAAGAGGTCAGCTCTCGCGTTATTGGGCAGTTACGTCGTCGGCTTGATGATAAGGACGATGTTGAACAAGCCATGTTTATGGAGAATCTTGAAAGACGGTTACGGCTCAATGCATTACGTGCCGAACGCGCTGAGGTTTACCACTTACGGGCGACTAAGGAGATCTCTGATGAATCAATGCGAAAACTCCTTCGTGATTTAGATCTGCTCGAAGCTCTGCTTATCGAAAAAGAAGAGTAACCGCTGGCCCCGTCCTATAAGGATGGGGCACTCCCCCAAGCATCGGTCGATGATTTTTATTCATTTCACTGCCGCCGATCCTCGCTATATACTGACTTTTTATTGAGACACTAACAAGGCTCTCGTATGTCCACTTTATGGAGGCGCTTACGCCAGAAGTTGGTAACCGATTCCCTCTGGCAAATCCCGCTGCAACTCTGTATCTATATCGGGTTATACCTCTTAGCCGGCTTACTGGTTAATCTTTTCCATCTTCCTTTGCCGGCAAATATTATTGGCTTAGGTATACTCCTGCTGCTCATTATCTTGCGGATCGTGCCGGTAAAGTGGATCCGGGCAGGCGGTAACTGGCTGTTAGCTGAAATGCTGCTTTTCTTTGTTCCAGCCGTCGTGGCGGTGGTCAACTATGGCCCATTACTGCGCAGTGAAGGATGGAAAATTTTGGCAGTAATAGGGTTGAGTACCATAATGGTATTGGCCGCAACTGGCTTTGTGGTGGAACGAGTGTTTCGTTACGAGATGGCAAAGGCACAACGTAAATTAGGAGCGAATGATAAGTAATATGTTTACCAATCTTAGCTGCTTAGTGTTGACTGTTGTTATCTACTACCTTAACAAACGTCTTTACCAGCGTTGGCGCTTACTACTCCTGATGCCCTTGGTATTTACGCCCTTGGTGTTGATTATTTTGCTACTGACCACGCATATCTCTTGGCAAAACTATATCGGCGACAACCACTGGTTAATCTGGTTATTAGGTCCAGCAACTCTGGCGTTTGCGATTCCAGTTTATGAGAACCTCGGTTTGATACGGCGGCATTGGATGTCACTCGGCGCCGGTGTATTAACCGCAGTCGTGGTCGCAGTATTGAGCTCTGTCTGGCTCGCTCGTCTTTTTTCATTACCTGAAATGGTGGAGCGCAGTTTAGCGGTTCGATCCATCACTACCCCTTTTGCGTTGGCGGCGGCAAAACAGGTTGGTGGCCAACCTGATCTCGTCGCGTTATTCGTCGTGATTACGGGGGTTTTTGGTATGGCTATCGGTGATTTTCTCTTTCTGCGTTTGATGATTAAACAAAGTATTTCGAAAGGGGCTAGCTTGGGGGCGGCTTCCCATGGAGCGGGTACGGCCAAAGCCTATCAATTGGGGCCAGAAGAAGGGGTAGTCTCGAGTTTAGTGATGATGCTTGCGGGGATTGTGACGATACTGTTAGCCCCCTTTATTCGCTTACTCTTCTAAAAAGCGGGTCACTGCATGGCAGTGACCCTTGAGGTTTAAGGTTGCTGAATAGTCTGCTTTTCTTCTAATAACTTCTCGACCACACCGGGGTCGGCCAATGTCGACGTGTCACCTAAGTTAGTGGTATCACCTACCGCAATTTTACGTAGGATACGACGCATGATCTTGCCGGAACGCGTTTTAGGGAGCATCTCTGCCCAGTGCAGTACGTCCGGGGTTGCAATCGGGCCTATTTCTTTACGTACCCACTGGCGAACCTCATTGTAGAGTTCGCTGGTCGGCTCTTCACCACTGTTCAGGGTGACATAAGCGTAAATCGCTTGGCCCTTAATGGAGTGCGGAATACCGACGACGGCTGCCTCGGCGACCTTAGGATGCGAGACTAATGCGGATTCGATTTCGGCGGTCCCTAAACGGTGGCCAGAAACGTTTAACACATCATCTACCCGACCGGTGATCCAGTAATAGCCATCTTCGTCACGACGCGCGCCATCACCACTGAAATAAGTGTTTTGGAAGGTGGAGAAGTAGGTTTGTTCAAAACGTTGGTGATCGCCAAATAGTGTCCGCGCTTGGCCTGGCCATGAGTCGGTGATCACCAGGTTACCTTCGCAAACCCCTTCTTGAATAACGCCTTCATTATCCACCAAGGCTGGCTTGACGCCAAAGAAAGGACGGGTTGCCGAACCGGGTTTCAGCGGTGTAGCGCCTGGTAATGGGGCAATCATAAAACCACCGGTTTCGGTTTGCCACCAAGTGTCGACGATAGGGCAGCGACTATTCCCCATCTTGGTGAAAAACCACTCCCAAGCTTCAGGGTTAATCGGCTCACCGACCGATCCCAGTACCCGCAGTGACCCACGGTTAGTACCTTGAATCGCTTTATCGCCTTCTGCCATCAAGGCTCGTATCGCGGTAGGGGCGGTATACAGAATGCTGACTTGATATTTATCGACCACTTCTGCCATCCGCGAAGCGGTTGGCCAGTTAGGCACCCCTTCAAACAGTAAAGTGGTTGCGCCGCACGCCAGCGGCCCGTAAAGCAAATAGCTGTGTCCGGTAATCCAACCGACATCCGCGGTGCACCAGTAAATATCGTCTGGCTGGTAGTCGAAGACATATTTAAAGGTTGTTGCAGCGTAAACTAAATAGCCACCTGTCGTGTGCAACACCCCTTTCGGCTGCCCGGTAGACCCCGAAGTATAAAGTATAAATAAAGGATCTTCTGCATTCATCGCCACCGGCTGGTGTTCAGTCGGGGCATCGGCCATTAGTTCATGCCACCAACAATCGCGGGGCGCATGCCAACTCGGCGACTGGCCGGTACGCGAATAGACAATAACGTTTTTCACGCTGGTTACGGCAGGGTTAGCTAAAGCATCATCGACATTCTTCTTCAATGGGATAGGGCGTCCTGCGCGAAGACCCTGATCAGCGGTGATCACTAATTTTGCTTGGCTATCAATAATCCGACCCGCTACCGCATCCGGCGAGAATCCGCCAAAGATAACGGAATGGATGGCACCAATACGTGCACAGGCCAACATAGCGACCGCTGTTTCGGGGACCATAGGCATATAGAGTGCGACCACGTCTTGAGGTTTAATCCCCATTGATGTCAGGACATTGGCAAACTGACAGACTTGTTGGTGTAATTCACGGTAGGTTAGGGTTCGACTTTCGCTACCATCATCGCTTTCCCAGATAATCGCCGGCTTATCGCCACGTTGCGCCAGATGTCGGTCTAAACAGTTGGCAGCGAGGTTAAGCTGACCATCCTCGAACCAACGAATATCGATATTACCTGGCTCGAAATGCGTATTTTTTACGCGGGTAAAAGGGGTGATCCAATCAATGATCTGTGCGTGTTCCTGCCAGAACGCAGTGGGATCGTCCACCGATTGTTGATAGAGCTTGGCGTACTGATCTTCGTTGATAAGTGTATTGGCAGCAATGGCATCCATGATCGAGTGAGTAATGGGTTGGCTCATGACAGGTCTCCTTTTTTGTTAATTTTATGTGAAAATATGCATGATAAAAGACCAAGCCGGTGATTTGTTTGGGATATGTGCCAGAGATCACGGGATTGCATCGTTATTTACCGATACGTTGATTTTATCGGTATTGTCGACCATTCTGGCAAAATCGACCGAAAATGCCTAGCGACGGACAGGATCAAAAAAATTTTTTTTCAAAACGTGCGCATTTAACTCAGCGGAATTTATTCTTTTAGAAGATAGGGTTATAAAAAACTGTCATCTATATACGATAATGGATTATCAAAAGAGAATTATCCGATGTTTATCAAAGCTTGCACTCGGCAGAGAGAAAATGGTAATTAATAGCACACAAAATCGCAGGAGGCGGTTTTAGCACACAAACATCAAAGACTTGGCCGTTTTATTTTTGGCATTTTTATTTCTGCGTACTTCTCTTGTCACTGAAGAGTGAAAGGCAGTTTGACTGAGGAAACCACTATTCTATGAAAGGCTTCAAAATCACTCTTGCTTGGCAAATCCTAATTGCACTGATTTTAGGGATTGTTGCCGGAAGCATCCTCCACAATGCACCAGATAGCCGCGACTGGCTGGTGGTCAATGTGTTAAAACCTGCGGGTGACATCTTTATTCATTTGATCAAAATGATTGTGATCCCGATCGTTGTTTCATCACTTATCGTCGGGATTGCCGGGGTCGGTGATGCGAAAAAATTAGGGCGTATTGGCCTTAAAACCATTATCTATTTTGAAGTGATCACCACCATTGCTATCGTGGTTGGCCTGACATTAGCCAATGTGTTCCATCCAGGAACCGGCATTGATATGTCTGCGTTAACCACGACGGATATATCAAAATACGAAGCTACGACGCAACAAGTGCAGAACGGGCCTCATAGCTTAGTGACCACTATCCTGTCGATCATCCCGCAAAATATTTTTGTCTCTTTTGCGAATGGTGACATGCTAGCGATTATCTTCTTCTCGGTATTATTTGGATTAGGCTTATCGTCGCTACCGGCAGAACACCGCGATCCGCTGGTCTCTGTTTTCCGTTCGGTCTCTGAAACCATGTTTAAAGTCACTAATATGATCATGCGTTATGCGCCAGTCGGTGTGTTTGCGCTGTTGACCGTGACCGTGGCTAACTTTGGTTTTGCATCGCTTTATCCGCTCGCGAAGTTAGTTGGACTGGTGTATGCCGCCATTTTATTGTTTGCCTTTGTTATCTTGGGCGGTGTTGCGAAGTTTTGCAGTCTGAATATTTGGACACTGATGCGCATATTAAAAGATGAGCTTATTCTGTCCTATTCAACCTCGAGCTCAGAGACTGTGTTGCCTCGGATCATGGAAAAGATGGAAGCCTATGGCGCGCCGAAATCAATCACCAGCTTCGTTGTTCCGACCGGTTATTCCTTTAACTTAGACGGTTCGACGCTTTATCAAAGTATTGCGGCAATCTTTATTGCCCAACTTTATGGTATTGAGCTTTCCTTGACCCATCAGATTATTTTAGTTCTTACCTTAATGGTGACCTCGAAAGGTATCGCCGGTGTACCAGGCGTCTCTTTCGTGGTGTTATTAGCCACACTGGGTAGCGTAGGCATCCCGTTAGAAGGCTTAGCCTTTATCGCTGGGGTTGACCGTATTATGGATATGGCACGTACGGCATTGAATGTGGTCGGTAATGCCTTAGCCGTCTTGGTCATCTCTTGCTGGGAAAAACAGTTTGATGTGAATAAAGCGCGGGCATACGAACAGCAAATGCTGGGGACGTCGCGCGCTAAATAACAGACGATTGATTACTGATCGATCGGGAGTGCATGATAGGGTTAATCCCCTTCATCACTCCCGTTTTTTTTGTGCAAAATAAGGCTTGATTATGTCCCTTAATCTCCATCATCTCGTGACCGAAGGTCGCAATACTGCAAGTGAAAATATCGACCAGTTATCGACTGCCGAAATGCTCAAGGTCATTAACGACGAAGATAAAAAAATTGCCTTCGCGGTTGAGGCGATTTTGCCTGAAATCACCCAGGCCGTAGACGCGATTACCGCGGCTTTTGCTCGAGGTGGGCGCTTAATTTATAGTGGTGCGGGCACTTCGGGACGTTTAGGTATTTTGGATGCTAGTGAGTGTCCACCAACGTTTGGGACTTCCCCTGAGCAAGTCATTGGATTGATTGCTGGCGGGCATAAGGCAATTTTACAAGCGGTTGAGAATGCCGAAGATGATGCAGAGCAAGGGGCTAAAGACTTACAGGCCATTAACTTTACAGCACAAGATATTTTAGTCGGCATTGCCGCCAGCGGCCGCACACCTTATGTTTTGGGGGCGTTATCTTGGGCAAAACAGCGTGGAGCGGTCACCATCGCCATTAGCTGTAATGCGCAAAGCCCTATGGCGGAGTGTGCAGAGATCGCGCTTAGCGCGGTGGTAGGGCCTGAAGTGGTGACTGGATCGTCTCGGTTGAAGGCTGGGACTGCACAAAAAATGATTCTGAATATGTTGACGACGGGGTCGATGATCCGCAGTGGAAAGGTATTTGGCAATTTAATGGTCGATGTGGAAGCTACTAATCAGAAGCTCGTTCAACGGCAAAAAAATATCGTGATCGAAGCCACTGGCTGTGGGGCGGAAGAGGCGGGAGCTGCTCTTGTGGCCTGTAACGGACAGTGTAAAACCGCGATACTGATGATCTTGGCAGAATTAACGGCAGAGCAGGCACAAGCCCGCTTAGTTGAGCATAAAGGCTTTATCCGTTCCGCGTTACTCGCGTCCGCTAACAAATAACGAAATGATTATATTTATCATTTGAAAAATCTATTACACTCTTAGCGTTTCTCAACATGATAAGCGCTAAGGGCTCTGTTGGTGACCCAAAGCGCAATGACAGAGGTAATGACTATGCAACGCAATTCTCTTTTCCGTCCATTATTGCTGGTAACAGCGCTCTTCTCTGCGGGAGCATTTGCTGAGGAAGCACAAACACTCACTCAGCCTGTTTCCAAAGGGATTTACGAGCTGGCTTATGGTCAATCTTCACCGCAGTTGTATGTAGCCAGTGCAGGCAGCCGACAAGAAACCGGCGGTGCGGTATATGTACTTAACCCGCAAAGCTTGAAGACCGAACAAGTGATCAAAGAGCCACTTAAACCCTTTGGCGTTGCCATCGATAATACCCAACATATCCTCTATACCGGTAATACGCGCGATGGCTCGATTACCGCGATTGACTTAAAAACGCATAAAATTATCGCTCAACAAGTAGTTGAAACGCGTCAACGTACCGAGTCTTTCCGACCGCCACAAATTCGTGAGATTACGGTCGATCCAACCACCCATCAAGTCTATGCGACGGGTGTAGGGGCTGAGAGTGTGGTGTGGGTACTCGACGGTAAATCACTGAAAGTGATCAAAACCATCACCGGCGTGGGTAAAATGGCGACAGGTCTGGCTATTGATGCCTCTCAGCATGCGCTATACCTCTCCAATGCCGATGCAGAATGGATCAAGATCGATACGCAAAATAATAGTATTGTAAAACGGACGAAGCTGGATTTACCGGGCGATCATATGCTGTTAAATGTCAGTTTGGATACAGCAGGTCATCGTGCATTTATTGCGGATTTCAAACAGCCGCAGGTTGTGGTCATTGATACCCAAACGAATAAAGTCTTAACCAGCATTAAGGTTCCCGAATCTTTGGGTGTTCTATTCAATGCACAGCGCCAAGAGCTGTATGTGACGCACCGTAAAGCCGGAACCGTCAGCATTGTCGATACGAAAACCTATCAGGTTAAACGCACCGTTAAAACGGACGGCATGCCAAATAGCTTAGCGCTGTCCGACAAGGGCGATGTCCTGTATGTCACGGTTAAGCAACCCTCTTCTCGTGAGAAAGAAGCCACGCAGCCAGATACTGTCTTGCGCATCACGTTGTAATAAAAAAGGCCTCATCAAGAGGCCTTTTTTGCGTTATCCCTCTTTAAATAAGAGGGATAATTTCCCGCCTGGTTCGGCTAATTTGTTTAGCTTCTTCTCATTAACGGTTTGACGTTGTCCTAACTGCGATAAGGTCGGAGAGTCTACTTTATCGGTTGAATGCTGACCCCCTGGCGCGGCGACTAAGCGTGCCGCGGCTTGCTGTAAATAAGCCATATAGCCAGTTTTGGTCGATAGTTGCTGAGTGTTGACAGGTTGCTGCGAGCGGAGCCAGCTACCTAGGTAGAACTCTAAGAATGGTGGTGCTTGATCGGGTTTATCATAGGCGATGCCCCGTAGAAAATAGACAATCGAGCGATAAGGATCGTCTTGCATGGCCTGTAAACCAACCTGTTGAGGTAACTGAGTAGCAGCCACCGGTTTTCCTTGTGGGTCTTCAAGCCAAGTCAAATGCTGTTGTTGCATCGTACTCCAGAAGCGGTCCATCGACGCTAGATGACTGAAGTCATTGGTAATACGGACTACAAATGGAAAATCCTGATTATTAGCGAGCGCTCTAAAGGTCGATACTGTGTGGTGGCCATCGGTCAGGTAGATATGATGGTCCGGTGCAATGACGGCACTTTTTACATCCTCTGCGTCCGTGCCGGGAGCCGCAAGGCAGCTAAAGCTAGTCGGTTGTGCGAGGGATGATTGGCTATCAAAGGTCTTAACACCTTTTGCTCCAATATTTTCACAGAATTCGTCGAATAATGCTTTGTGATCGTTCTGTAATTTGGCGACTTTATAATTCACTTCATCGTCACCAATTGCCGGTTGTGTGGGGCGAATCTGACTGACGTTAAGGGTTTTCACCGTCTGGGCATAAGAGAAGGGACTACACGAGAAGCCCACTGTGATTAATGAAGCAAGTAGAGCCGGGGTAACGCGTTTCATTATCTTCTTCCTTATAAGGGGACAAAAAAAGGTGAGTTACCTCACCTTTCCTTTATCATTCACGTGTCTGAGGCATCATTGATCAAGTCACGGTGGGACTTATCCTTAAGGATCATCTCAAAACTATGAAGACGCTTATAAATTGACATCAATTCGACTAACGTAGACCATGAATTGATCAAGTATTGGAATGATGAGCGTACTTGGTCGAACACGTTAGAGATTTGGTTCATTAACCCTAAGGTGATCGTTCCCGCGACAATAGCGGGGAAGAGCACAAATAAGCCAAAGATATTATCGACTTGTAGATACAAAATACGGGTAATGTTGAAGTAGAGATAATGGAAGTAGAGACGAAAGTAGTTATAGCGCACTTGGTTATAGAGCGCTTTCACCGTCGGAGGCGTAGCCCGACTAACATCATCCTCGCCATACACTAACTCTTTACGATAGGCTGCCTCTACCCGTTGGTTTTTAAAGGAGAGTCCAGGCAGTTTTATTCCAACAACCGCTAATAAAGCCGTCCCAAAAAGCGACCATACAATGGCAATGATCACCAATGCATAGGGAATATCGCCGATAATCGGTACAGATTTTACGTGTACGGAAAGCTGTGCCAAGATCGGTAGGAATGCTATCAACGTCATAATCGCCTGCAGTAAGCTCACGCCCCAACTTTCCAAGGTATCCGCGAAGCGCATCGTGTCTTCTTGTACCCGCTGAGAGGCCCCCTCGACATGGCGTAACTGTCCCCAATTCGCCATAAAAAAGTTGTTCATTGCGGTACGCCAGCGAAATACCCAGTGGCTGACGAAGAAGTTATTTAATACACCGACCACGACGGCGACTAATGCAATACCAAGAAATGCATAGATTTGCTGATAAAAATCCTCAATTTTCACCGATCCTGCTTTACCCAGCGCTTTTTGGATAAGATCCCCAAAGGGAGCATACCAAGCATTTATCGCAACACCGACTTGAACACTAAACCAGGTTGAAAAAATAATGAGGGCCAATCCCCAAACGGACCAGCGTTGCCAAGGATGATTATCGATTATTCGCCACATAGCGGCGAAGATCGTGACCGCGGCCCAGAAATAGAGATAGAACCAGAGGTAACTGAGTTGCCAGAATCGCGCAATAGTTGTGGGTAACGGAGCCAGAAAAGCCTTGGCGAGTGACGGAAAATGGGCTGGTAACTGTACGGCGACACCGAACCAAAAAAGGACCACGACCAAACTCCATACGGCTGCGCTAGTGAAAAAGAGCAGTGGACGTGGGAAATAACACTTAAACATGATAACTCCCTGAAAATTTACTCCTGTGGTGACTATACTAGTTTAACCGACGGGAGAAGGATCTTACTGGCGATTAAAAAACATATTGTGATGACAAGATGTTAAATGTCGTCACAAAAAATAAGTAGATATGATTTTTGATGTTACTCAACTGTGTTACAATTGGATTGTTACCGGTAACCACCTTATAAAAATACGACAGCGTTACCGAACAACACTGTCAGGCTATCTTTCAATTTTTCATGCTGCATTATTTGCAGTATTAAGGCAATGTCATGTCAGAACAAAAAAACGGCCAGTCACGCCGTGATTTTCTGCTGAAAACTATCGCTATCGCGCCAGCCATGGCTGTCGGGACGGCAGGGATAGGGGCTCTAGAGAGTCGAAGTGTCTTGGCTGCAGACAACACTGGTTCTACCCATTCTCAGGCGAGAGAGTACCAACCTTCTTGGTTTACGGCTGAAGAATTTGCATTTATCACCACTGCCGTAACGCAACTGATCCCGAAAGATGAGCGTGGCCCGGGTGCATTAGAAGCAGGTGTTCCTGAGTATATTGATCGTCAAATGAATACCCCTTATGCCACCGGTGCAAACTGGTATATGCAGGGGCCTTTTACCCCCGATGTAGAAAAAGAGTTTGGCTATCAGCTGCCTTTAGTTCCGCAGCAAATCTATCGATTGGGGATTGCCGAGGCAAATCATCAAAGTCAGCAGCAATATGGCAAGATCTTTGCCGATCTTAGTGCAGAGCAACAAGTTGAATTTCTCAAAGCCTTAGAAAGCGGCAAGGTGAACTTCCAGCAACTGCCATCGAAAACTTTCTTCTCATTCCTACTGCAAAATACCCGCGAAGGCTTCTTTAGCGATCCTATCCACGGTGGTAATCAGGGATTAGTGGGGTGGAAATTAATTAATTTTCCAGGCGCGCGTGCAGACTTTATGGATTGGGTGGAGCGTGGTGAACGCTACCCATTACCACCAGTATCGATTCGGGGTGAGAGAAGTTAATTATGGCGAATGAACAGAAAAAAGTAGATGCGGTAATCGTCGGCTTCGGTTGGGCAGGTGCGATTATGGCGAAAGAGTTAACCGAAGCGGGCCTGACAGTGGTCGCGCTGGAGCGTGGTCCACATCGTGATACTTATCCCGATGGCGCTTACCCACAATCAATCGACGAATTAACCTATAACGTTCGTAAAAAACTTTTCCAAGATCTGTCCAAAAGTACCGTAACCATCCGCCATAATCCCTCGCAAACGGCGGTGCCTTATCGCCAGCTTGCCGCATTCTTACCGGGTACCGGTACGGGTGGCGCAGGGTTACACTGGTCGGGCGTTCACTTTCGCGTCGATCCTACAGAATTACGTCTGCGTAGCCATTACGAAGAGCGTTATGGGAAAAACTTTATTCCAGAAGGTATGACGATCCAAGATTTCGGTGTCACCTACGACGAACTCGAACCGTTCTTTGATCAATCAGAAAAAGTTTTTGGTACCTCAGGCACTGCTTGGTCGATTAAAGGCAATGTCGTGGGTAAAGATAAAGGGGGGAACCCTTATGCGGGGGATCGCTCGCAAGACTTCCCACTGCCTGCCCAGAAAAGAACGTATTCTGCGCAATTATTCTATAAGGCTGCGCAAGCGGTGGGTTACCACCCCTACGATATGCCTTCAGCTAACACCTCTGGGCCTTATACTAATACTTATGGGGCGCAAATGGGGCCGTGTAACTTCTGCGGTTATTGTAGTGGTTACGCTTGTTACATGTATTCTAAGGCGTCGCCGAACGTTAATATTCTGCCGGCGCTTCGCCAAGAGCCTAAATTTGAACTACGTAACGATTCCTATGTACTGAAAGTAAACCTGACCGATGATAAAAAGCGCGCAACAGGTGTCACCTATGTGGATGCACAAGGTCGGGAACAGATTCAACCTGCAGATTTAGTGATCCTCTCAGCCTTCCAATTCCACAACGTTCACCTAATGTTGTTGTCTGGCATTGGTAAGCCGTACAACCCTATCACCAATGAAGGGGCAGTGGGACGTAACTTTGCCTACCAGAATATATCGACCCTTAAAGCTTTATTCGATAAAAATACGACTACCAACCCGTTTATCGGAGCAGGCGGTGCAGGTGTTGCGGTGGATGACTTTAACGCGGATAACTTTGACCATGGTCCGTATGGTTTTGTGGGTGGGTCACCCTTCTGGGTAAACCAAGCAGGTGTGAAACCGATTTCTGGGCTTCCTGTCCCTGCCGGTACACCCGCGTGGGGAAGTGAGTGGAAAGCGGCTGTTGCAGACACTTATACCCACCATGTCTCGATGGATGCCCATGGCGCCCACCAGTCATACCGTAATAACTATTTAGATCTCGATCCCAACTACAAAGATATTCATGGGCAGCCGCTGCTTCGGATGACATTCGATTGGCAAGAAAACGACATCAAAATGGCACAGTTTATGGTGTCTAAGATGCATAAAATTGCCGAAGCGATGAATCCTAAAGCAATTCTAGGCGCAGCAAAGAAAGAGGGAGCGCACTTCGATACCACCTCTTATCAAACCACCCATATGAATGGTGGCGCAATCATGGGTGAAAACCCAGCCACGAGCGCGATTAACCGTTATCTGCAAAGTTGGGACGTGCATAACGTCTTCGTGCCGGGGGCGTCAGCGTTCCCACAGGGGCTTGGCTATAACCCAACCGGACTGGTGGCGGCTCTGACCTATTGGTCTGCTAAAACTATCCGTGAGGTGTACCTCAAGAACCCTGGCCCATTGGTTCAGGCATAAGGAGAGGCGAATGAAAAAGACTTTTTTAACCCTAGTGTTAACGTTGGTCTCCTCTGGTGCGTTGGCCGAAACGTCAGGTGATCTGGTTAAACGTGGTGAGTACCTCGCGCGGGCAGGGGACTGTGTGGCCTGTCATACTGCAAAAGGCGGTAAACCCTTTGCTGGTGGTCTAGCGATGGCAACGCCGATCGGTACGATTTACAGTACCAATATCACCCCTGATAAGCAGACGGGGATTGGTGATTACAGCTACGACGATTTCCAAAAGGCGGTGCGTCAGGGGATTGCGAAAACCGGTGATACGCTTTATCCGGCGATGCCTTATCCTTCCTATGCGGTGGTCAGCGATGAAGATATGCATGCGCTGTATGCCTACTTTATGCAGGGCGTTCCGGCAGTCGAGCAAGCGAATAAAGCCACCGATATCCCGTGGCCTCTCTCAATGCGCTGGCCACTGGCGATCTGGCGTAAAATGTTTGCACCAGAGGTCAAGCCTTTTGAACCAACCACTCAGGATGACGAAAGTGTCAACCGTGGGCGTTATTTGGTAGAAGGGTTAGCCCACTGTGGTGCTTGCCACACACCACGCAGCATCACTATGCAAGAGAAAGTTCTAAATGGACAGGATAACACCACGTATCTAGCAGGCAGCAGCTCACCGATTGATGGGTGGACCGCCAGTAATTTACGTGGCGATAATCGGGATGGACTCGGTCGTTGGAGCCAGCAAGAGCTGGAGCAGTTCTTACGTTATGGCCGTAATGATCAAACCGCCGTGTTTGGTGGTATGACGGATGTGGTCGAGCATAGCTTACAATACCTGACCGATGCCGATATCACGGCTATTGCACGGTATCTGAAAACCTTAGCTCCACAAGACCCCCATCAAACGCCATTCACTGTGGATGATACGGTTGCGAAAGCGCTGTGGAAAGGAAATGACCAGCAAGCGGGTGCCGGTGAGTATGTTGACAGCTGTGCAGCCTGCCATAAGACAGATGGCACTAGCTATAAACGATTCTTCCCGCAGTTGAAAGGGAATCCAGTTGTCTTAGCTGACGATCCTACGTCACTGATTCACATCATCTTAACGGGTGCTCGTTTACCCGCTGTGGCCGGAGCGCCTACTGCGATTACCATGCCTGCTTTTGGCTGGCGGATGAATGATCAGCAGGTGGCGGATTTGGTTAACTTTGTGCGCAGCAGTTGGGGAAATACTCAGTCTTCAACAGTCTCTGCTAGCGATGTTGCCAAGATCCGCGAACAAGATGGTGTTAAAGGCCAGCAGGGAAGTCATAGCATAGAAATTCTAGAAAAACGTCAGTAATTATTTCTATCTGAATAACGCGGTAATCCTCAGGGCTACCGCGTTTTTTTTTAAATATCTTCGAGGTCTTTACCGCGGGTGGTAGGGCCGAAAATCGCTACAGATAGCACGACCATTACCATACTGAATACGATAAATAATACGACAGCGCTGCTGCCGACTGATGACAGGATCAGGCCAATCAGTAGGCTACTGAGGGCGGTTGAGAGGCGACTAAAGGAATAACAAAAACCGACTGCGCGCGCACGAATCGCGGTAGGAAAGATCTCTGTTTGATAAGCGTGGTAGCTATAGGTTAACCAAGCATTGGAATAGGTGATAAGAAAACCGCAAACGATCATCAGCCAAGGCTGGTGGGCAAAGGCGAAACCTGTTCCACACACTACTGTCATTAATGAAGCCGCAACAATCTGCCATTTGTTTTCGAACCGATTCGCATAGAGTGTGCTAAGTAGTGAGCCTAATGGGTAGGCTAAAGTGATAAAGAATGCATACCCTAAACTGTATGACAGCGATGCCCCTTTGCCTGATAGCAAGGTGGGTAACCAGTTACCGAAGCCAAAAAATCCGATGGCTTGAAAGAAGTTCAACACCATCAACATCAGGGTGCGTTTCCGCCATGTTGGCGACCAAATATCACGAAACTGACCTGTGACTTTGCTCTGAGCAGAGGGAATAGGCTGGTCGGTATTGATCGGCGCACCGCAGCGTTTTTCCATATCCATCATGATACGGTGGGCGGCTTGTACCTGATTTTTCTCCATTAGCCAACGTGGTGATTCGGGCAGTTGCCGTCTGATCAGCCAAATAATCAGTGAGCATACTGCCCCAATAATAATTACCCAGCGCCAGCCCGCTAAGCCAAGCCATTGTTGAGGGATCAACCACCACGAAAGTAGTGCAACGGCGGGTACTGATAAAAACTGCACAAAGAAAGCAAAGGCGAATGCTTTGCTTCGCAGGCGGGCAGGGGTCCATTCTGCTAAATAGGTATCAATTGTCACTAACTCAACACCAAGACCAATTCCAACCAAAAAACGGCACAATAGAATACCTTCGCTACTTTGCTGAAATGCCATAAGAAGCGAAAAAAAGCCGTACCAGCCGAGTGCAAAAATAAAGGTCAACCGTCGACCATAACGATCGGCGAATGGCGCGAGTAGACTTGCCCCAACGAATAGGCCGAGAAAGGTGACGGAAGCAAAAGCAGCCTGATCCGAGATACCTAATAGCCCGGCTTGGCCAACATGAAAAATATGAGCCGCGACCAGTCCGCTACTGATATAACCGGTTTCAAAGAGATCGAATAATTCAAAAAAACCGCCGAGTGCCAAAAGGCTAATAAAGATCCAAAGTGGGCGGGTCGCGGGCAGTGCATCGATCCGTTCGGCAATAGTGGTGGGCGGTGAGGGGGGATTATCAACAGTCATTAGCAGGTTTCCATTCACATTCTGTTTGCATTGAGGATATTTCTATTTTTATTTTGTGGGACGAAAGCCCAGGTTTATCCAGCATAAAGCAAGTTAACAGGTAGGATTAGAAATTTGTGCAGGATTAGGCTAAAAAAAAACCACCCTTTGAAGGGTGGCTTTCCAGTATGAGGCGACAGTTAGAAGCTGTATCCCGCGACGAGATAATAGCCCCAGCCAGTATTGTTAGTCCGCGATCCACCTAAGTCTGCACTACCTTCCCATTGGCCGCCATTATGGAAATAACGGGCGACGAAAGAGTAATGCCAATGCGCGTAGCTTAGCGCCAAGATGTGGCTGGATGCGATGGAGTTTTTCGTCCGCACGGTGCTGTTATTACCGAGGTCAGAGCCCCAGTCGAAGTTGGTGAAACCAATATACGCCAAGTTTCCGCCCCATAGGGTGGTAATCGGGTACATATACTTCACTTTGAAGCGGTAACCATCCCAGCTATCTTCATTGGCTGCACCATAGTTTTCCCACTGGTACTTCGCATAGACGTTTAAGGACAGTGAGAGTTTAGTCCCAGTATCAATATCGGTCCCTAACCCCATATACCAAGTATTTTGACGATTTTTATCGTTAGGCCCCATATCGTAGATATAGTTATTGGCAAAGTACCACTGTTTGATAGGACCGATACTGAGGTCGGTATTGGTCAACTTATCGATTGAGAAACGGGGTTCAATCTCCATAAATAATGGCGAGCCTTTGCCCTTATCCCAAATTCCGACATCGTTTGCGTTGCCCACGCCAAAAAACTTAGGGACATCGACGTAACCGTAAAAATCGAACCAATCTTTATGCGCAAAGGCCTCATATTCTAAATAGATATCGTTATTTGGATGAGGGCCAAAACGGGTGTGGTAGCTGCCGACAACGTTGACACTTTGGTGCCACCAATCAGAGAGGTATTCGGAGGAGTCATCTGCCCAAGCAGAGGTTGCAGCAGTGGAGGCTAATACTGTGGCGGCTATCAGTGATTTATATTTCATTATTATTTGCTCATCGAGGATGTAAAACGCGAAAAATGAGTCCCACAAGGTCGTAACAGGTAGTTAGAAAGTGCATACCCTATTTGTCGGCAAGGATTTTACCCTTAAAGAGGGTTTTTTGTGGCACTATAAAAAAATTATAATGTGATCAAGATCACACTTTATCTATATGGTATTGAACTATTTGTGAATTTTTTACTATGAGATGAATAAATAGACAGTGGCCCTATGAGGATTAGGGATACTCGTCGATTGTAAGGTGAAGCCATGCTAATATTTAAAAAGTTGAATAATTAATCGGTTGATCGCTAACCCCTTTCTTAGATAAGTGCTTAATTACGTCACATTGGGCCGAATGTTTGCTTTAAAGGATGCTATTTATGATGAATTCTGAATCTGAATCCGCTTCACTACGCGAAGACCGATTTGAACTTGCGTCAATATTGCGAACATTTCAAAAGCAGCAACAGACTTTGGTGTTGGCTTCTTTGGATGACGATAAGCAAACCTTTTCAATGGTAAGAATGGAAGGGAGTCGTATTCGATTACTTCCTCAACAGAATCCCGGACCGCTTGCTTCACCTTTGACATTAGTCGCGGAAGGGAGCGAGGCTAAAATCATCTTTAGTATCACCAATGTGGTGACTACCGAGCGACAGGGCCAGCAGCAATGTCTCGGAGAATTAGTGCCGACATTTTCCTACATCCAACGGCGAATCAACTTACGTGTCCCTGTCCCATTAAGAGAAGCATTCACGCTTGCAATCCATCTCCCAGGGCATGTGGAATTACACCGCTTCTTTGTCGATAATTTCTCTACTGGCGGGATAGGGCTTTTCAGCCTTGGACTCCCGGATCCTGCTTTTAAGCAAGGGGCTATTTTCAAGAAGGTTGACCTGAACTTAGGCGAATACGGTGAATATAAAGTTAACGTTGAGGTGATCTCTTTAGCACCTCTGGACGAGCCTCTAGTAGACCATCCCGAACTTACTCACCGCATTTCGATGCGTTTTCTCAATTTGTCGCTGATCACACAGCGGACGTTTAATAAGATTGCCTACACCTTTGAAGTGAACTTCAATCGTAAACGTTAAGCTAGTAGTATGACTTAATTGGATTTTAAGGTATTAATTATCCTTAATTCATTTATTTTCTACACTTAGAAGACGATCGACGTTAAGGGGGATGTTAATGGAACTTGAAACAGAACGTTTGCGATTACGGCAGTGGCAGACTTCCGATTTGATCCCTTTTCGGGAAATGAATCAAGACCCAGACGTCATGCGTTTTTTTATGAATCCGCTCAGCGCCACACAGAGCGATGAGCTAGCCAAAACCTTTCGACTTATCATCCAGCGTAAAGGCTGGGGCTTCTGGGCGGTTGAGCTAAAATCCACTTCCCAGTTTATTGGTTTTTGCGGGCTGCACGAGCAGCCGAACAAATTCACTTTTTCCCCCTGTGTGGAGATAGGCTGGCGTTTCTCGTCGTCTTTTTGGTCACAAGGATTGGCGACGGAAGCTGCCGAGAGAGTGTTACAATTTGCCTTCGAAAATCTTAGTTTACAGCAAGTTGTGGCGTTCACTTCCGTGCATAATCACCGATCTGAACGTTTGATGCAGCGGCTGAACATGACTCGACAGCGCACTTTCAATCATCCTCACATTCCTGCGGAACATCCCTTAGCTGAGCATCTTCTCTATGCATTTCAGCGGTCGGATTTTTTATTGTCTTAAGACAATACATTGATGTAAAAGAGAGGTTTCTGGCGATCTATCTCACGTTTTACCGATAATCATCTTGAGGCAGACTGACGAGTCTGACAAATTGCCTGAAATAGGGTGAAGGGGTGAGATGAAGATCGTTAAAATCTTGAACAACAATGTCGTGGTTGTTCAACAAGGCTCAAAGGATGAGCAGATTATTATGGGTCGAGGTATCGCCTTCCAGAAACGTTGTGGCGACAGTATCGATCACAGTAAAATTGAGAAGATCTTTGCGCGGCAGAATAATCCATTATTTGACCACTTTGTCGAATTGATTCAACAGATCCCTCTCAATGTACTTCTTACCTGTGATCGAATCGTCACCTATGCTCGCCAGCAACTAGGCCCTTTACAAGAAAGCTTATTTATCTCATTGGCCGATCACTGCTTCGGCGCTTTAGAACGAAAACGTAATGGTATCGTTTTGCATAATCGTCTGTTATGGGAAACTCAGCATCTTTATCCAAACGAGTACCACGTGGCAGTGGTGGCCTTACAAATTATCGAGCAACGGTTAGGGGTAACACTGCAGCTTGATGAGGCGGGTTTTATCACATTGCATTTTGTCACCGCTCAGCTGAAAGGTGATGTGCAAGAGGTCACCCAAGTCACCCGTTTAATACAAGAAATGTTAAATCTGGTGAAATATCACCTAAGTATTGATTATGACGATAAAAGCATTGTTTACCAGCGATTTGTTACGCACTTAAAGTTCTTTGCACAGCGTTGTTTAGCCCATACTCAGGTTGATAGTGAAGAGAGTGAATTAACCGAAACTATCCATAATCAGTACCCGTTAGCCTGGTCAGCGGCTGAGCTAGTGGGTAAACATCTGTCGCAGCATTATCAGCATCACATTCAGCCAGAAGAGTTATTGTTTTTGACGTTACATATAGAGAAGTTACGCAAAGAAGCACAGTAAATTGACAGGATTGTTACTACTTCGGTAGGCAAAACCTGGGTCTCGTCTGAACAAGGCGGGTCCCGGGTTTTTTTGTTTTTACAGGGAATTAAAGGTTATCACCGATTATTGGAGGGAAAATGGATTATCAATCACTCGCGGAAAAGATTATAGAAAGGGTGGGCGGGAAAGAGAATATTACCAGTCTCGTTCACTGCGCAACCCGCCTGCGCTTTAAACTCGTGCAATCAGCAGTTGCCGACACTGAACGGCTCAAAAGTCTGGACGAAGTGATCGCTGTGGTGAACAGTGGTGGGCAATTTCAGGTAGTCATTGGCAACCAAGTCGGTGATGTCTATCAAGCCATCAAGGTTATCTTAGATAATGGGATTGGGGCGAGTGAAGTGACCAGAGACGACGCCGTAACGCCCGCAGGGCAATCGACAATTTTGGCTCGTTTAATCGATATTATATCAGGGATCTTTACTCCCTTTATTGGTGTGATGGCCGCCTCTGGCATCATGAAAGGGCTGCTGGCGTTGGCAGGGGCATGTGGGGTATTGACGACTGAAGGTGGAACCTATCAAATCTGGTACGCGGCCAGTGATGCACTGTTTTTCTTCTTCCCACTCTTTATCGGTTATACCGCAGGCCAGAAGTTTGGCGGTAGCCCCTTTATCACGATGGTTATCGGCGGGGCACTTACCCATCCTTTAATGATCAAAGCATTCGAAGCGAGCCAAGCGGGGCAGTCTACTGAACATTTTTTGGGGATACCGATCGTCTTCATTAATTACAGCTCCTCAGTTATCCCGATTATTCTAGCGTCGTGGGTGAGCTGTTCAATTGAGAAGCGTATTAGACCCCTCCTGCCTTTAGCCGTTCGCAGCTTTTTTACTCCGGTCATTTGTTTGGCGACAGTTGTTCCCCTCACTTTTTTAGGTATTGGTCCTTTGGCGACAGGGTTGAGCCATTTGTTGGCGGAAGGCTATGAGGTGATCTATCGCTTTGCACCTTGGTTAGCTGGCGCGGCGTTGGGGGCGGTGTGGCAAGTTTGCGTGATTTTCGGTCTTCACTGGGGCCTTGTACCGCTGATCTTTAATAACCTCGTTGTTTTCGGACAAGATTCCATGATGCCGATGATTCTGCCTGCGGTGATGGGCCAGATTGGCGCAGTGCTAGGGATCTTCTTCTACAGCCAAGATCCTCGTCAAAAAGCGCTAGCCGGATCGTCCTTCTCTGCCGGGATCTTTGGGGTAACGGAACCGGCTATTTACGGACTCACGTTGCCACTCCGTCGACCTTTTATTATTGGATGTGTAGCGGGTTCACTGGGTGGGGCGATGGTTGGGTTCTTCGGTACCCATACCTACTCCTTTGGTCTCGCCAATATTTTCACGCTTATCCAAATTATTCCGCCTTCGGGGATTGATAGCACAGTATGGGGGGCCTTCATCGGTAACGCTGTTGCGGTACTCGTCGGCTGCCTCGGGACCTATTTTTGGGGACGTCGTACTCAGCTTACAGATGCTGCACCTGTGGCCAATATGCCAGCAACCTATACGATGCCGACGGTCGAGCCATCATTGCCTTGCCACAACTCGCCTTTAGAAAAAACCCACACGCTGCTTACTCCAATGACAGGGCAAGTTATCGCGCTGGCCGATATTCCCGATCCGACCTTCGCCGGAGGACTACTGGGACAAGGTATTGCCATTTTGCCGACTGAGGGAGAAGTTCGCGCACCTTTTTCTGGCACGGTTGAGTCGATTTTCATCACGAAACATGCTTTGGGCTTGCGCAGTGAGCAGGGTGTTGAGGTATTGATTCATGTCGGTATTGATACTGTCAAACTGGCAGGTGAGCCGTTTACCCTGCATGTGGCAGAAGGCGATCAGATTACCGCGGGAGATTTACTCTTAACCTTTGACTGCCAAGCCATTACGGATGCTGGACTCTCTTTGGTTACCCCGATTTTGGTCACCAATAGTGATGATTTTAGTACCGTGGAGTGTGTAGCAGATAACGAAGTGACAGAGCTACAACCTTTATTAATTATTACAGCCTAAGTTAAGGAGATGACAATGAAACAGTTTCCAACCGATTTTCTGTGGGGGGGAGCCGTGGCGGCTAATCAAGTAGAAGGAGCTTGGCAAGAAGAAGGGAAAGGGCTCTCAACATCAGATGTACAGCCGACAGGGATCTTTGGGGAAGTGAATGACCGTAAAGGCCGTGCTTTTAGCCTGAAAGATATCGCTATCGATTTTTATCATCGTTACCCTGAGGATATTGCGCTATTTAGCGAAATGGGTTTTGGCATACTGCGTGTGTCGATTGCTTGGACACGTATTTTTCCAAAAGGTGACGAGTTAACGCCCTGTGAAGCCGGTCTAGCTTATTACGATAAATTATTCGACGAGCTGGCGAAACAGGGTATTAAAGCGATGGTTACCCTCTCACACTATGAGATGCCTTGGCATCTCGTCACCCACTATGGTGGCTGGTCAAATCGAGAAGTGATTACCTTTTTTGAGCGTTACGCTAAAGTTGTGTTTAAACGATACGCTGAAAAAGTAAAATGGTGGCTGACCTTTAACGAAATCAATATGTCTCTTCATGCGCCGCTGACCGGTGTCGGGTTACAAAATGGCTGTAGTGAAAGTGATGTCTACCAAGCCATTCATCACCAGTTAGTGGCCAGTGCCTTAGTGGTTCGCGCTTGTCATCTGCTCATTCCGGACGCGAAAATCGGCAATATGTTACTAGGTGGTCTGGTCTATCCACTGACTTGTCAACCTAACGATGTCTTTGCAACCCTACAAGAGAATCGTAAATGGCTATTCTTTGGCGACGTACAATGTCGAGGCGCTTACCCCGGCTATATGTTGCGCTACTTCCGTGATCAAGGCATTGATGTCGTCATCACGGAAGAGGATAAACATATTCTCAAGCAAACCGTCGATTTTATCTCATTCAGTTATTACATGACGGGTTGTGTTACCGCCGATAAAGCGTTGAATAAGAAAATTCGTGGCAATATTCTTAATATGGTGCCGAATCCGCACCTGCAAGCGTCTGAATGGGGATGGCAGATCGATCCAGTAGGATTACGTACCTTACTCAATGAGTTATGGGATCGTTATCAAAAGCCTCTGTTTATCGTGGAAAATGGATTTGGTGCTAAAGATCACCCTGATGAGAATGGGCAAATCCAAGATGATTATCGCATTAGTTATATGAATGACCATCTTGTCCAAGTCCGCGAAGCAATAGAAGATGGTGTTGAGGTACTGGGCTATACTTCATGGGGACCGATTGATCTTATCAGTGCCTCAAAAGCCGAGATCAGTAAACGCTATGGCTTTATTTATGTGGACCGTCAAGATGATGGATCTGGCACCTTAGCAAGAACCAGGAAGAAAAGTTTCTACTGGTATCAAGACGTGATTCGTACTCATGGCGCGAGTTTGAAAGCGTAAAACGGGAAAGAGGCATCTTTGGATGCCTCTTTTTTAGGGGGATGGTCAGATGATGTGTAGTCTTTAGAAAATCATCTTCATCCAAGGGTAGCCAATAAACAGTAAGGCGAGTAAGAAAATAACACCGAAGATTGAACCTAGCCGCCAATAGTCTTTGGTAGGTAAATAACCGCTACCATAATAAATAGGACTCGGTCCGGTACCATAAGGTGTAATGATCCCCATAATGCCTAGAGAGGTCACGAGTAATAAACAGAAAATCGGCATATCAATACCAGGAATCGCTGCCCCAATAGTAAGAATAGCGGGGAGCAATGCCGTGGTATGTGCCGTTGAGCTGGCAAAGAGATAATGGAGTAAGTAGAACGCTAAAAAGAGCATTACGGTGGCAACCGTTGGGCTAATCCCCGTTAACAGTAGTCCTGCCTCTTGACCTAACCAGCGAATAAAGCCGACTCTGGCTAAACCATCCGCCAAAGCGACTAATGTGGCGAACCACGCAAAGGTATTCCACGCAGGCTTATTACTGGTGATATCGTTCCAAGATAGCACGCCGGTCCACAACATCAACACCACCACGAGCAATGCCGCCATCGCCGGTTCAATCCACGCCGCAGCAAAGATCCACATTAGTAACGCACAGCAGACAAAGCACAGCAGTAAAATCTCATTACGTGACATCCTACCGAGTTTTTTAAGTTCACTGGCTGCCCATTTCGGCACTTCCTCATTAACTTTGACTTCGGGCGGATAGAGCCAGTAAGCCAACAGCGGCATAGTGACAATCAGTAAAATCCCGACAGGGAGGAAGGCTAAAAACCATCTTCCCCACGTAATATCAATGCCTACCACACTTTTAACCAGCGCTAAAGCCAGCAGATTGGGGGCTAGCGCAGACAAAAACATTGAGCTGGTAATACAGGCTGCTGTGATGGCGACCCACATTAAATAAGAGCCAATCTTACGAGCGCTTGGGTCATTAGGTTTGGAGCCATAAAGTGGGGGGAGATTGGCGATAATTGGATAAATAGTCCCACCACTGCGTGCCGTGTTCGAAGGGGTGAACGGCGCTAATAATAGATCGGCGAAAGTAATAGCATAGCCTAGGGTTAAACTCCTACGGCCAAGAAACTTCACTAAAATCAAGGCTAGGCGTCGGCCTAAATTCGTTTTGTCATAGCCTGCAGCAAACATAAATGCGCCGAAAATTAACCAGACCGTCGAGTTACTGAAGCCGCTTACCGCCCACTTAAAGGCTTGATTGGCTGTCTTGAATTGCGGATCCGCCAGTTGTTCAGGGCTAAATAATAGCCATTGATTGAAGATCGCGACTACAACGATTCCCGTCAGGCCAATCACTGCGCCGGGTAAAGGCTCAAAAATCAAGCCGACGATCACCGCAGCGAAGATAGCAAAAAAGTGCCAAGCGTGGGGAGATAAGCCTTCTGGTACAGGGGTGGCTAATAATAGTAATGCTATCAAGGCGGGGAGAAGAAAAATGATGGCTTTTTTTGCTCGCCCTGATGTGGGGGGCGGAGCAGGAGAAACGTTTTGTTCACTGTCCTTAATCATGAATAATCACTCAGTAATCGATCGATGGAGGAGAGAATGCAGCCGAATTTATCTTCACCATCATCGATTTTTTACTCAGTGAGGTGTTGATTTCTATCAAAAGATAAAAGAGTGCCTTTCAAGCTCGCATTAAGTTTATTAATTTTTTGATCCTAAACAAATTTGGCGTGAGTTTATATAAATGAATTAAAAATCATATAGTTAAATATTTGTTAAGCATTGTTTGAATTTATGTTTGACTTATTTCCAATACGTATTCATTTATTAATTTATCACCGTTCTTTGATCTAGACGAAGGGGGAGGAAAATCGCATCGGCTTATAGTGGGGAAAATAACTCTCTCTTGCCATGTAACGATAGCCTCTGGAGCGCGAATGGATCTTAATAACGTCTTGAATACCGCATTGTGTTTCCCAAAAGGTCAAACCATCAAAAACAGACTTCTAATGGCCCCTATGACAACCTGTAGTGGGTTTTACGATGGAAGTGTTCCGCAAGACTTAGTCGAGTACTACGGTAAGCGCGCACAAGGGCTGGGTGCTGTGATTGTCGAGTGTTGCTTCATCGAGCCACTGGGACCTGCCTTTCCAGGTGCCTTGGGGATTGATAGCGACAAAAAAATTCCAGGGCTGGCCCGTATTGCGAACGCGATCAAACAACAGGGCGCGCTCGCGATCTTACAGATCTACCATGGTGGGCGGATGGTAGAGCCTGAGTTGATCGGTGGTAAAACACCGGTTGCACCGAGTGCTGTCGCGGCGGCTCGTGAAGGGGCAACAACGCCGCGTGAACTGAGTAGCCAAGAGATTGACGTATTGATCACTAAATTCGGTGATGCGGTAAATCGGGCGATCAAAGCTGGGTTTGATGGGGTGGAAATTCACGGAGCAAACACCTATTTGATCCAGCAATTTTTTTCCCCGCATTCTAATCGGCGGCAGGATCATTGGGGAGGTGATCGCGAAAAACGCACTCGTTTTCCGCTAGCCGTCTTGGATATTGCTCACCAGATGGTCGATCGCGCTGAAGCTAACGATTTTATTATCGGTTATCGCTTTTCACCCGAAGAGATGGAAAAACCGGGGATTACCTTTAAAGATAGCCTCTATCTGCTCGAGAAACTCGCGCAACGTGGGCTAGATTACGTACATTTTTCGGTAGGACATTGGTCGCGATCATCGATTATTGATCTGGCGGATCACACGCCACTTATCACCCGCTATCGGCAAGCACTTTCTCCCTCCTCAAGCCTAGCAAAAGTTCCAGTGATCGGTGTAGGGGGGATTGTTAATCGAACGGATGTCGATCAAGCCCTGGCTGCGGGCTACGACCTGTTAGCGGTAGGTAAGGCCTGTATTGTTTATCCGGATTGGTGGCAGCGTCTGCATTCTGGTGAGCGCTTAACGCTGGAGATGGAGAGTACGCAACGCGAAGCTCTGTCTATACCGGAACCCCTGTGGTACTTCTCCTTGGTCGATGCCATGATCCGCGATGTCCAAAATGTGGGTAAAAAGTTCAAAGCCGGGGTCTACCATGAAAAAGTGGAAGCGGAAGCGCTTAAATTGGTCATTGATGTTCAACTCGATACCGATCGGATCACTGATATTCGCTTGCAGCCGGACAGTAGTCTGGATGTCGACTTTACGCAGACTTTTGAACAATTACGCAGCCGGATGTTAGTGGCGAACAGTCCTTATGTCGATGCGATTGCCGGGGCAACGACGCAAAGCGAGGCACTCAAAAAAGCCGTCTCACGCGCGCTCTCTACCTCCACCAAACACTGGGCAGAAGATAGTGGGGTCGATCCAGCCAGTTTAGAACACTATGACGTCATTGTGATTGGTAGCGGTGGTGCGGGATTAGCTGCCGCCATCAATGCCCACGATCTGGGGGCAAAAGTCGTCGTGGTTGAGCGTATGCCGACAATCGGGGGGAATACCCTTAAAGCTTCCGTTGGAATGAATGCGGCGCAAACCCGCTATCAACAAGAAAAAGGGATTCAAGACAGTAAAGCCTGCTTCTATGAAGAAACTTTAAAAGGCGGGAAATTTAAAAACAATCCCGATTTGTTGCAGCAATTTGTGGAAAGGGCCCGGAGGCTATAGATTGGCTAGCTAAACAGGAGATCGTGCTAAGCGATATTACGATCACTGGCGGAATGAGTATTGATCGAACTCACCGTCCTGCTGATCGTTCTGCTGTGGGAGGATTTTTAATAAGTGGGTTAGTGAAAAATCTTACCCAGCGTCATATTGAAGTCCTGCTCGACACTAAGGCCGATAATATTGAGTATCACCAAGGGAAAGTTTCTGGAGTGAAGGTTATCGATGAATACGGTGAAAGCCGTATCTTACACGCTAAAGCGGTTATCGTCGCCACCGGCGGGTTTAGCGCTAATACTAAGATGGTTGAGCATTATCGTCCTGAATTAACAGGATTTGTCACCACCAACCATAAAGGCGCAACGGGCAGTGGAATAACCTTATTACAAAACCTTGGTGCGGCGACAGTCGACATGGCGGAAATTCAAATTCACCCTACCGTTGAGCAAAAAAGTGCCTATCTTATTTCTGAATCGATTCGTGGCGGTGGGGCGATACTCGTCTCCCAAGCGGGCGTTCGTTTCTGTAATGAAATGGAAACCCGTGACAAGGTGTCTGCGCAGATCATTGGCTTAGCAGAGAAGAGTGCGTGGATCGTTTTTGATGAGCAAGTGAGATCCCAAAACAAAGCTGCTGAGGAGTATCTTGCGAAAGGTTTTGTGGTCCAAGGTGAGAGCATCGACGATCTCGCGACACAGATCGGCATAGATCCCTCTGTGCTAACACAAACATTAGACACGTTTAATCAAGGTGTTCGTCTGCAGCAAGATCCGCTATTTGGTCGCACAACGGCATTACGTCATCCGTTGGATAAAGGGCCTTTTTACGCGATTAAGGTAGCGCCCGGTGTTCACCATACTATGGGCGGTGTTGCCATTTCGACTCAGGCACAGGTATTGGATACCCATAATTACCCATTAGCGGGTATCTGGGCGGCAGGGGAAGTCGTTGGTGGCATTCATGGTGCTAATCGTATCGGCGGTAATGCGGTGGCGGATATCATTATCTTTGGACTCTTAGCCGGTGAACAAGCGGCTAATTGGGTTAAAACGGTTTAACGTCGTAACAAGGGAGGCGGTATGGCAGATTATCAGGCAGTAATGATGGGGTCGCCGATTAGCGTATCGCTCTCCCAAGACAATCCACAGCGTGCTCGTGAAGTGTTTCAGTTAATTGCTCAGCAAGAGGCTCTGTTAACGGTAAATCGAGCCGATTCGTTGTTAATGACGGTAAACCGCGCTGCCGGTCTGCATCCCGTTGTTGTACCCAATGCGCTTTTCCAGCTGGTTTCCCTCGCGCGCGAAGTCAGCCTGTTGCCGGGCAGTCTGTTCAATTTGGCGATTGGCCCGTTAGTTAAAACGTGGCGTATCGGCTTTAATGGGCAGTGTCCTCCGCCTAGTGATCAGATCGATAAGGCGTTAACCTTGATCGATCCACAAGATATTGAGCTGGATCCTGATAGCCGATCCCTCTTTCTGCGAAAACCGGGGATGGAGATTGATCTCGGGGCCATTGCCAAAGGCTATATTGCTGATAAAGTCTGCCAATATTTACAGGATCAGCAAGAGCCTTATGCGTTAATCAATTTAGGCGGGAACATACATACCCTCTCATGCCCCGAAGATCATCCTTGGCAGATTGGTTTGCGCAAGCCTTTTGGCGACTCACAGACATTAAGTGCCCGCCTAGCGATAAGTGGGCGATCGGTGGTGACCTCAGGAATTTACGAGCGATACTTTCTCCATCAACAGCGCTGTTATCACCATATTTTTGATAGTCGGACGGGATATCCTTTGGATAACGACTTACTGAGCGTGACGGTGATCAGTGAGTCTTCGTTGATCGGTGACCTTTACAGCACATTATTGTACGGCATGGGGGTTGAACAGAGCCTCGCATGGCTTGCTCACCATCCAGAACTTGAGGCGGTGATGATCACACGCCATAACCAAGTTATTTGTTCCTCACAGCAGCACTTCCAATGTCACGTTCTCGATGTAAATCAGTAGAATTCTTTATCGATAATGCTTAGGGTGAAGGCTGCCTTAATCTGGAGAATGGCCCATGTATCTTGGTATCGATTTAGGAACCTCTGGCGTTAAAGTGGTATTGATGGATGAACAGTTTAGGGTACAAGACAGCCAATCTATCGCATTAACCTGCGACCATCCTCACTCGCTCTGGTCGGAACAAACGCCAGCACAGTGGTGGCAAGCGACCGAGCAAGCACTTGACCAGATCGCCGAGCGCATATCACTGCAGGCCGTCAAGGCAATAGGCGTGACAGGGCAGATGCATGGGGCAGTGTTAGTCGATAGCGATGGCCAGCCTCTGCGGCCAGCAATATTGTGGAACGATGGTCGCTGTACGCCACAGTGCGAACGGCTTAATCAGCGAGCTCCTTCTATTGAGCGAATTACGGGTAATCAGCTGATGACTGGAATGACTGCCCCAAAACTCCTTTGGGTCGCTGAACATGAACCGGATATTTTTAGTCAGATCGCTCAAGTTTTATTACCGAAAGATTACTTACGTTGGAAACTTTCTGGCTGTTATGCCACCGACATGTCTGATGCTTCAGGAACCCTTTGGCTAAATGTTGCGACGCGTCAGTGGGATGAGACATTACTTGAGGCTTGTGGATTAACACTGCAACAAGTTCCCCCACTTTTAGAAGGCCCTGAAGTAAGTGGACACTTACTAGAAGAACACCAGCAACGATGGGGGTTCTCTTCAGCTGTGCCTATCGTGGCAGGCGGTGGAGATAATGCGGCAGGGGCATTGGGTGTGGGGGTATGGCAGTCAGGCCAAGCGATGCTCTCATTGGGAACCTCCGGCGTTTATTTTGCAGTCAGCGACGGTTTCTATACCAGTAGTCGCCAAGCCGTTCATAGCTTTTGCCATGCGTTACCTGAAACCTGGCATCTTATGTCGGTGATGCTTAGTGCGGCGTCTTGTCTTGATTGGGGGGCTAAAATCACTGGGCAAGCCTCAGTGAGTGATTTTCTAAAGCTGGCCCAACATGCGAAGGTAGAAGAGCACTCTCCCATTTTTCTGCCCTATTTAGCTGGCGAACGTACACCGCATAATGATCCTTACGCGACAGGGAGTTTTACCGGTTTAACCACTCAGCATGGCTCTGTAGAACTGGCATTTGCGGTCGTTGAAGGGGTGAGCCTAGGACTGGCGGAAGGGATGGCGGCATTACATCAGAGTGGCGTCGTCCCCACCTCGGTGACATTAATTGGCGGTGGCGCGAAAAGTGAGTTTTGGCGTCAGCTATTGGCAGATGTGACGGGGCAATGTCTTGATTATCGACAGGATGGGGATGTCGGCCCCGCGTTAGGTGCTGCGCGCTTGGCGAAAATGGCTTGCAACCCCGGGCTAAGCTTGGCGGAAAACTTTCCCCTTTCACCGATTGTCGCCACGTATCGCCCACAGCCAGAGCGCCATCAATTCTTTCAACAGCGGTTAGGTTTATTCCAGCAGAAGTACCGCCAACTGAGTGGTGTAACCTAAGACGACCTAGGTCAAGTTGGGTGATAGCGTACGGCATCGACAAATTTTGAAAAGGCTGCCGTATGCTGTGTACGACTCGGGGAGTAAAAGTGATAACCGGTAGAATAGGCACTTCATTCTTCCAACACGCACTCTAGCTCAAGCCTTCAACGTTCTTAAGGGGGCGTTAATAAGCTGGGCAGAATTCGTAGCCCAGCATAGGCGTTACGCTTTCGCAAAATGACTCATCATAAAACTGGCCAGCGTAAATCCGGCCATCATCAAGGCCATCGTTAGCGGGGTCCCGCTATTGAAAATGGCTAATAAAGCTGATGAGAGAATCCCGCTGCCGTATTGTAGTGAGCCAATAAGCGCTGATGCCGCGCCGGTCACTTGTGGTACGGTATCCAGCGCCGCTGCAGTGGTCACCGACGCGATAACCCCATTAATGGCGAAGAAAATAAAAATTAATACCGTCATCAGGAGTAGGCCGCCCACTGATAGGTAAGTTGTTACGGCTAATAATACCATCGCACAGGCCGATACACTTACGGCAATTTTTAATAATCGCTCTAAGGCGAAACGATGCACTAAGCGCCGATTAATAATACTCATGCCCATTACGCCAAGGATATTCACCGCGAAAAAGTAGCCAAAGTGTTGGGGCGAGACATGGAAATAATTAATGTACACAAAGGGAGAAGCAGTAATGAAGGTATATGCTGAGACATAATAAAAAGTCAGTGCAAGGGTGAATTGCATAAATCGACGATGACCCAGTAGGTCGCGGTAATTACGAAACACCTGCAGTAAGGATGCTTGGACCCGCCGCTCTGGGGGTAAGGTTTCAGGGAGCCAGTATAATGCTCCTAGCATTGCTAGACCAATGACGGCTAATAACCAAAAGATCATATGCCAGCTGGTGAAGAGGATCATCTGACCACCAATAATCGGCCCAGCGATGGGCGCGATGGCCATTATCACGATCAGCGTGGAGAGCATCTGCGCAGCACGGCTACGACTGAAGAGGTCACGGATCATGGCTCGTGCCAACATGGGGCCGGTACAGGCCCCAAGCGCTTGGAATACTCGCCAAAAAACGATTTGCGTGATGGTGTGTGACAGCGCACAGCCGATGGAACCTACCACAAAGAGTGTTATTCCTATTATCAAGGGTAAACGGCGGCCATATCTATCGCTTATCGGCCCCCACACTAGCTGCGCTAAACAAAAGCCAATCAAAAATCCGGTAATGGTTAACTCGGTATTACCATGCAAACTCGCACTCATTCTTGGCATCGCGGGGAGATAAATATCCACCGATAGCGACGTAAAGGCCATCAATGCGCTGAGGATAAGAATAAAAGGTAGTCCTTGAGTAGAGACTGGACGGTGGTAGGGAGTAGTCATGAGTCGCCGATTGTCAGTGAAGAGTAGAAGGCTACTTTACCTGATTACCCAGCAATTATACTCATCAATCCATGCTAGGCCTTGTGAATTGGGATCATTAATATTTCTCCTTCTTAAGCCCTGACCTAAGAAGGAAAATAAACGTCAAGCAACCGCCTGCTGTTGTGAGGGTCGGCGTTGCAAGGCTTGGTAGAAGGCTTCAAGGTTATCCTGCAAACGGCATTTGACCTCTTCATCAATTCGGGCTGGGTGGTCAGCATCGGGATAGTGAATTTGTTGATCGCTGGCGTATACGCCACTGATAATCTCTTCCGCTTTTAACGCTGCGACCAGAGGCTTCAAGCTAAAATCGAGTGCTAATAAGTGATTGGCACTGCCTGCCGTCATCAAGGGGAGAACGACTTTGTGTTCAAATCCTCGCTCGGGTAAGAGATCGATCATGGCTTTGAGTACCCCAGTGTAGGCGGCCTTGTAGACGGGCGTGGCGATAATAATCCCATTAGCCTGCTTAACATCCTCGCGTAATTGAGCGATAGAGGGATGAGCGAACTGGGCATGAAGTAAGACTTCAGCCGGAATATCGGTCGCGCGCCACGTTAAGGTTTGAGCACCACGGTGGCGTAACCAATCTGCCGAATGGTCTAATAGAATTTGAGTCCGCGACCGTTGGGCTGGGCTCCCCCCTATTAATAAAATTTGCATCAGTTAGCCTTATTTATGTGAGATAGATCACCAGTGTGGCGATTTTTTCGGCCAGTGTGAAGTAAAAAAATTAGCAATAGTTATCGATAAATGGGGTTAGATCATCCACTGCTCGCGTCGAGTTGCCAAAATAGGGGCGTAATAATACGAAGTACTTACTGCTTTTTACCTCGTCGTCGCCAGCGAGCAAGCTCAATGGCCAAGCGATGCGGTGAGCCGATAATCGTACGTTTGGTATCAACCAGTGTCACTGGCCCGGCTTGTGCCAAAGTGTGTAAGCCATCATGGAAGGGGGCATGACAGCGTGGTGCATCAATACGCTTAGCTTGGGAAAGTGAAGGTTGAGCTAAGGTCGCGTCAGACAAACTTAGAAGCTGTAAAGCACCGCCATAAGTGCGGCTACAATCTTGGGTTGGTAGAACAATATTACCGTCGAGGGTAAAGGGTGTTCCCCCCATTCTCGCCCCATGGATATCTTCGCGAAGCGTTTGAATGGGGGCGGAGTCCCACGGGCCAAAAAGGTGATTGGCCATTGCCAGTTTTAATGTGTTAGTCCGTGCCGCTTTGGGAGCGGGAGGGGTATAAAACATCCACCAACGCCCATCATGGAAGTAAGGGGTGGCATCAATCGCGGCTTCGGGGAAAGAAAACCGTGGTTCAGCTTGCCAACGCCATGGAAACTCAATCGCTTTATAAAGAGTCAAACGGCCCGACTTATAGCCTTCCGGTAGCATCCATATCTCACCCTCTGCCTCAAAAACATAAGGATAGGAGAGATGCCAGTCCTCTTTAAGAATCGTTCGTTTCTCCAAAACCGTAAAGTTTTGATCTAAGACAAAGCCCTCGATATAACCCTGTTGGGTACGGTAATCATAGGCTTCCGCAAAGAGATACAGTTTACCTTCACGCCATAGGCCAAAAGGATCGGCTAAGAAGCAGAGAGACTTATCCGCCTCTATCCACGTAATGGGAAAATGCTCCAGTGAAGCGGCCTGAACAACATCTTGAATTGGCGCATTAATCACGCCGACCCGCCAAATTTCGGTCTGTAATAGGCTCATCATATCCTATCTAGGCTAATGTTTTATGGGCTGAGAGCTTCGCCACAATCTGCTCAGCCGCCCTGACGAACTGTTGATGGCTAAATTTCGTGGCGACATAGTGACGAGCTTGTACGCCATACTCCTGTAATATCTTAGGTGTGGCAAATATATCCAGCAGTGCCGAGGCTAAGGCTGCATCCAGTTTGCCTGCGAGGACAAAACCGGTTTTACCTGCTTGTACTGCGTCACGCATTTCACCCACGGGTGTTGCCATGACAGGAAGACCGACATTCATTGCTTCATGTAGGGCTAGGCACATTCCTTCATAGCGTGAAGGTTGGACGTAAAGATGCAGACCCGCCATAAAGGCGTGTACCTGATCGGAAAAGCCGGGCAGTAAGACAATATCCTGTAAATTCCATTCAATGATCTTATCTTCTAATCGCTCCCGCTCTGGACCATCACCTAGAATCGTCAGTTGTAAGCGATCGCGGAGATTGGGATAGCGGACCAAAAAGGATCCCAATGCATCGATCAGCGCCGCATAGCATTTGACTTCATGTAGGCGTCCCACACTGCCAATCTGTAATCGAGATTTGCCATCCCAGTAACTCGCTTGAGGGGAGTGCTGATTATATTGAAATAGCGGCCACGCCATGACTTTATCGGCTGAAATTCCCATCTGTTGTTGAAGATAATCCACGACAGTCTGTGAGTCACCAATCCATAAGGCGGAACTATGGCGCAAACGATAGGTATAACGACGTACGCTAGCACTGTGTTTAAAACTGACAACCGGAATGTTTAACAGTTTTCCTGCACATTGACCGACTAAATTACCAAAACTTAATGAGGTCCAGATAATATCTGGCCGATCGTGATGCGCTATCGAAAGGTAGCGAGCCAAGATAATCGGGAGCAAGCGGCGGCGGGATGCCAGTAACCGATAGCTTAATCCTGCCGCAACAAGACGCGGGACAGCACCGCTATCACGGGGCTCGCAGGCAATGATCGAGACCTCGTGTCCGAGATTTTTTAGGGTTGTCACAATATCGGGGATGGCAAACTCCGCACCACCTGTCTCTAAACTTGTTACGAGATAATGAATTTTCATCAGCTAACACCCATTCAAAGAATTTTATGCAGTGGGTCTGCGAGCATGATTATCGTGGAAATCAGCTTTTTACTAATAATCTGCAATTTTCTCTATTTTGCTGGGGGAAAGTTCAACCTTGTGTATACATAGCATCATTATCGGTTAAAGCGTGGCAGTGGATGACTCAAATAATCGTAATGCTTTCTTGATAAAGGAAAGATTTTTATTGCTTTATGTATTAAGGATCTCATTTTAGAAAATTCAATGCCATAAGTAGCGGGTATTTTTATAATTTTAATATTATTAATCAAAAAATAATTATTCAGTATCGAAAAAAATAGTCACTTATCATCGTTTTGATTGCCCGGTAAATTTATTCAAAATAGATAACGGTATATAAATTAGTAAGCTTTCATGGCAATAAGTTAATAACTTTACGATAGCTAATAAATATAGCGTTAAAAATTTATAATTCTACAAGGTCATACAGGGTGCTGACGTGAATAATACTTCTATTTACCACTGGGATTCAAACACTTGATAAGAAAAAACAATTAGCCGCTCTAATATGTTCAGCGCTTTATACCTCTTATTCTTCCGCATCTATTATGCGTCATGATATTGCTGTACAAGACTACCGAGACTTCGGTGAAAACCTAGGTAAATATAAAGTGGGTGCTACCCACGTCCCTGTTTATCGAAAAGATGGGCAGTTAGACGCCTATTTAGTCTTTCCTATTCCTGATTTTAGTATGGTGGCCGATAAAGGTAATATTACATTAGTGGGATCTTCTTATATGGCCAGTGTCCGCCATAATAGTTATTCAATTAATGGCGCGATTAAGTTTGGAAATAAAGCGAAGTTTGCCCCTTCTTATTACCTGATCAACCGTAATGCCAGTACCGTCTCAAGCGTTGATTTTAATTTACCTCGTCTCAATAAAGTGGTGACCGATGCAGCACCTGTGGCAACGGTCGATAAAAGTACAATACGTGAGGGGGATCGCAACCGTTACACTTGGTATGCACGAGTGGGAGCTGGTTACCAACTGCAAGTCAGTGACGACCAAAAATCAGAGATATCCATCACCGATGCCTACCGTTGGAAAACGGGGGGGACTATGGCCAATGCGACCGTTACGCTACAAGGCGGTACATTGCGCTGGAAAAACGTTGGTCCCACTGATCCCAACTCCTCCCTCTTTAGTAATGCGACCCGCCCTGGGGACCGCGGTAGTCCGGTGTTCGTCTACGATACGGCAGATAAGATATGGCGATTAGCAGGCGTTCACCACGCGGCGATCAGTAACGGTGGTATCTATGCTCGGGTTAGTGGTGAAGAGTATATCCCGGATGGTTATCTAGACCGAGTGTTGGCTATGAACACCTCTGCACCCGTTAACGATAAAGCCAGTGACGGCATACTCTATTGGCTGCCGGATGCGATAACGCAAACTGACCATAGTTGGGATTGGCAGGGTCTGAACCAAAGTACCGTGACCTAGCGCCGTCTGCGGCCTCGCAGGCGGAGTTGGATGCCACGAAAGATCTGACTTTCCGTGGCGAGGGAAATACCCTGAGGTTGACTGATTCGGTGAACTTGGGTGCGGGAAAACTTCAGTTCTCCGGTGATTATACCGTCGAGTCAGAGCAGGGAAAGCAAGCGACTTGGGTGGGGGGAGGTATCGAGGTTGATGAAGGTAAAAACGTATTATGGAAAGTGAACGGTCTAAAAGATGATGCTTTACATAAAATTGGCGCCGGGACACTCGAGATACAGGGGACGGGTGTTAATCAGGGAGCATTAAATGTTGGGGACGGTTTGGTTATCCTTAATCAACAGCCTGACAACAGCGGAGCCGTGCAAGCCTTCTCCACAGTGACCCTAATGAGTGGTCGGCCAACGGTTCGCCCCTGGACACGCCTCGAGCAACGAACGGAAAGTTGCCGGGAGTGGTAATCAGTATTGGGATTATCGACTGCAAAACATCATGTTAGATGCTAACGGAAATAGCATTCCGGTTGAGCCGATACCCGAACCTAACCCAGAGCCTACACCCGAACCGACTCCCGATCCGATACTGGAACCCACCCCAGAGCCAACACCAGCACCGACTCCAGCACCGAGTCCTGCTCCGGCCCCTGAACCGACACCGGCCCCTCAACCCGAACCCGTTCGTCGCGCGGTAACGCCCCAGGTACCTGCTTATCTCTCCTTACCTGCGATGATGCTAAATTTTAACCGTACCTTAACAGGACTCATTGCTGATACCGTCGACGATAGTCAGAGTCAGTTTTTCATTAGCGGTTATGACGGTGGCGATCACTTTCATGCTAAGGGAGGATTCAGTGATTATGGCTATAATTTCACGTCAAAATATCAAGGTTGGTTAATGGGAGGGCGTTGGCTCTCGGATCCCGACAGTCCTCAGCATTTTTCCGCGAGTATCGTTGCGCATCGTGGAAACTTATCGATGAAACCTCAAGCCGTCGACGGCTTAAGCCGAAGCTATTTCTCGACGCAGGGAATTACTGGTCTGACTCGCTGGCAGAATGAGCAAGGCTGGCAGTTAACCACTCAACTCGGTTATACCCGAATTAAAGGCGCGGTAACCACCGATTTGCGAGGTAATGTGGCCTCGCCTCACGCGACCCTGGTTTACGCAGGCGTAGAACTAGGGAAGGCTTGGCAATGGGGAAATCAGCGCTTAATGCCGTTGCTTGCCGTCGACTATCAGCACTTATCGATTAAGCATTTTACAGACAGCGATGGGGCAAAAGTAAGTTATACCGCGCATCACGCACCGGATATTCGACCCACTCTGCGTTATCAGTGGCAAGCGAATACCCACTCCACCCCACAAGTTGTGTTTACGCATGAATTGGCGTGGCGAATCACGACGCGTAAAAATGCCCAAACGACGGTAAGCGGGGACGGGGATAAAACGATTTTCCATAGTGGAAGAGGTGGGGATCATCTTTTAGTGAAGAGTGGTGCAGATTTACAATTGACTCAACATATCGCCCTAACGACACAGGCCCAATATCAACAGCGTTTGCAGCGTGAAGGAACCAATGATTGGACGGTAACAGGAGGCGTAAAAATTACTTTCTAGTAGCTTATAAAGAGTCCCCACGCCAGTCAATAACGCGTGGGGAGGAGCTGTTATAAAGCTTTACGGGTAAAAATCTCAGTTGAGCTCGAAGGCGAGCTAGCGGGTGTTTTGACTTTATAAATACAAATTACCGAAGTGAGTAATGCTATCGCCATAAAGCAGTAAGAGGCATTAGGACTGCCAGTTAATCCGTTTAAGAATCCGACAAAATAAGCCCCTAAGAATGCACCTAATGCTCCAAAGCAATTAATCAAACCAATTGCTACACCTGAAACATTCTTTGGCATTAACTCTGGGATTAGCGCGAAAAACGGCCCATAAGGCGCATACATGCAGGCGGCTGCCACGGTAAGTAACCCATAGGATACCCAGAAATGACTGTTACCGATAAAAAAGGAGCCGGTAAAGGCCAGGCCAGCGACAGCTAAAAGTGGCCAGATAAATAACTTACGGTTTTGAACTTTATCCGATAGCCAAGAGACGACCAACATCAAACAAATCGCGGCTAAATAAGGCGGTGCCGAGAGCCAGCCGACCGATACAATATCCATCGATGAGGCGGATTTAATGATGGACGGTAGCCACATCATAAAGCCATACACACCGATACTCCATAATGCATGGGCCGATGAAAGCAACACCACAGAAGAGGATAGCAAGGCTTCACCATAATTGCGTACCGGTGCGATCGCCTGTTGTTCTTTCTCCATGGCTCGCTGGATATCTTGTTTCTCGTCCTGCGACAGCCAGCTCACCTCTGAGGGTTTATCGCGCACCACTAGCCACCATATCCCCGCCCATAATACGGCGGGGATACCTTCAATAATAAACATTTCACGCCACCCAAAAGCATGGATCAGATAGCCGGATAACACCGACATCCACAGCACGGTGACAGGATTACCGAGTATCAAGAAGGTGTTGGCCCGTGAACGCTCCTCCTTAGTAAACCAGGTACTGATATAAATCAGCATCGAAGGCATGACGGCTGCCTCAACAATACCTAAGATAAAACGGATGACCATTAACATGGGAATATTACTGACTAATCCAGTCGCCGTTGCGCACAGCCCCCACAGGAGTAAACAGATAAAAATTAACTTCTTTACACTGCGCTTTACCGCATAAATCGACCCCGGGACCTGGAAGAAAAAGTAGGCTAAGAAGAACAGGGCGCCAATGAGCGAAGACGTGCTTTTAGAAATATTGAGGTCTTGCTCAATATTGGAGGCCGCCGCAAAACCATAATTGGCACGGTCTAGGTAGGCGAGGCTATAGGTGATAAAAATGATCGGCATTAAATACCACCACCGGCGTTTACTCAGTTTTTGTAGTGTGTTGGACATGGTGACCCCAGAACGCGTTATAGCAAAAGGATGAGTGATAACCCAGCAGTGGCGGGGGAGCTAAAACCTCGCAGTGATCACTGTTTTCGGTGTTAACAAATTGTGTTACCAGACATGTGAGAGTCTTTGAATATTAGCAGAGTTCGCCAGGTTGCAAAGCGCACTGTCTTACCGCTTATATCGAAATTCTTTAAGGCGTGGGGCCACTATTTGTGGTAAATCATTCAGAATAGAGATACGGGAGAGATACTATGCGACATATTGATTTGAATGCAGATTTAGGAGAAGGCAGTCCTCACGACGCTGAATTATTAACGCTGGTTTCTTCCGCGAATATTGCGTGTGGTTTTCATGCTGGGGATGCCGAAACTATGCTAGCGAGTGTCCGAGAAGCGATACGCAACAACGTTGCCGTGGGTGCCCACCCTAGTTTTCCAGACCGTGAAAATTTTGGTCGGACAGCAATGGATTTTCCTCCCGATATCATTTACGGCCAAACGCTCTACCAAGTTGGTGCGTTAGTCGCCCTCACTCACTCGCAAGGTGCTCGATTACACCATGTGAAACCGCACGGTATGCTCTATAACCAAGCTGCCCGCGACCCCTTATTAGCCGATGCCATTGCTAAAGCGGTCTATGCGCTGGATCCGGCGCTAATTCTAGTTGGATTAGCAGGGAGTGAGCTTATTCGCGCAGCAGAACATTACGGTTTATCGACTCGTCAAGAAGTCTTCGCGGATCGCGGCTATCAAGCCGATGGAACGCTCGTCCCCCGCACGCAGATAGGCGCAATGATCGATGATGAAGAACAGGCTTTGGCACAGAGTTTGCTGATGATTGAGTCGGGTAAGGTGCAAACTATCACAGGGGAGCGGATTAACGTCACCGCACAAACCTTATGCCTGCATGGCGATGGAAAGCATGCCCTCAGTTTTGCCCGCCGATTACGGCAGGAATTTGAATCACGTAATATTCAGGTAGCCGCATAACGATAGCGACATCACAGTGAGGACCGTTTGGCATGACAGAAAGTATCAGTTTGTGGCCATTGTTGGGGATAGCCGTAATAGTGCTAGGGTTTATCCTACGTTTTAACCCAGTGCTGGTAGTGATCGTTGCCGGTATTGTTACCGGCGTAGCCGCGCAGATACCGCTATTAACGATTTTGGATAAAATGGGCGCTGGATTCCTCAATACACGAAATTTACCCTTTATTTTATTATTACCCTTGGCCGTCATTGGACTGCTTGAGCGCCATGGCTTGAAAGAAGCTGCACAAGGGTGGATCACTAAAATAAACCGGGCGACGACGGGGCGTTTATTGATGGTGTACTTGCTTGTTCGAGAACTCACCGCCGCGCTGGGCTTAACCAGCTTAGGCGGCCATCCGCAAATGGTGCGTCCATTATTAGCACCAATGGCTGAAGGTAGCGCAGAAAAAACTTACGGCCCCCTCCCTCCCGCGGTGCGTTATCGGATCCAAGCGATGGCCGCGGCGACGGATAATGTCGGGCTCTTCTTTGGTGAAGATATCTTTGTTGCCTTTGGTGCCGTTCTCTTTATGCATAACTTTATGCTTGAATCTGCAGGTATCCAAACTGAACCCCTGCATATTGCGCTATGGGGAGTTCCGACAGCCTGTTTTGCTTTGATCGTTCATAGCGTCCGGCTTGCACGACTCGATCACCATTTACGCCGCGAGTTAGCGAACACAGTGCGTGATCATCAAGGGGGGCGTGATGATAGTTAAGCAAGAGATGCTCTATTGGTTAGCGGGCACCACATTACTGATCATCGCCGTAATGTCTTGGCGTGATAACCACAATCCGCGACGAGTCACTACGGGCTTGTTTTGGGGAATTTATGGACTCCTGTTTTTTATTGGTGATTGGACCTATCAACTGATAGGTGACCGTCGGCTAGTCAATATTAGCGTGGGCATTGCGGTAGTCGGTATGGCCTTACTGGCTGGCTGTGGTGGGGTAAGGCTTGGTCGTTATTCTCAACGGACCGTACAACAGCGAGAAGCTAGCGCAAAACGCTTGGCGAGTCGCCTGTTTATTCCAGCATTAGCCATCCCCCTTGTGACGGTGGTCGGCGTCGTATTTTTTACCTTCATCCCATCGATCCAACAGCAATTATTCGGTACGGGTAATCATGCCACCTTGACTACGCTGTTCTCCATGGCGGTCGGGACGCTTATTGCGCTAGTTATGGCATGGTTCATAACGGGGGAAACGATTTCCCAACCTCTGCAAGAAGCACGACGTCTGCTCGATTCGGTTGGCTGCGCCTTTATCTTACCGCAAGTGTTGGCCATGCTTGGCTTGCTCTTTACCTCTGCTGGCGTGGGGAATAGTCTTTCTTGGTTAACCGAGCAGTACCTAGCTGTCGATAATCGGTTGGTTGCTGTGGTGGTCTACGTTGTCGGCATGGCATTATTAACGATGATTATGGGAAATGCTTTTGCGGCGTTCCCGATCGTGACTGCGGGTGTAGGCATCCCTATTCTAGTGTTACAACAGGGCGGTAATCCGGCAGTGATGGCGGCGATAGGGATGTTTTCCGGTTACTGCGGAACCTTGATGACACCGATGGCCGCCAATTTTAATATTGTCCCGGCCGCTTTATTGGGCCTACCCGATAGGAATGCTGTGATTAAAGCGCAGATCCCAACGGGAGTCACCTTATTAGGGATTAATATCGTGCTGCTCTATTACCTGATGTTTTTATAAAGGTGTATTGATGAAAACTATTCTTTTAACCGGATTTGAGCCCTTTGGTGATGAGCTGATTAATCCTTCGTGGGAGGTCGTATCCCGTCTGGAAGGGGGGACGGCAGAGGGGGATCGTATCGTTTGCGTGCAACTGCCGTGCGTGTTCGGGGAGTCGCTTCAGGTATTATTGGCGGCGATCACGCACTACTCTCCTACTTTGGTCATCGCGGTCGGGCAAGCAGGGGGACGAACGGATATCTCCCTTGAGCGCATCGCAATCAACGTTGACGATGCGCGTATCCCAGACAATAAAGGGTATCAACCCATTGATAAACCGGTGGTTGAGAATGGGCCCGCAGCATGGTTTAGTACGCTCCCCATTAAAGCGATAGTTTACGCTCTGCAACAAGCGGGGATACCCGCTTCGGTCTCCCAGACTGCCGGCACCTATGTGTGCAATCATGTTATGTATGGCTTACTGCATGCGTTAGGCGACAGACCTGAGGTGAGAGCGGGCTTTATCCATATTCCTTACTTACCTCAGCAAGCCGCGAAGCATTCAGGTAGTGCCAGTATGGCGGCGGAAACCGTAGAGCGAGGTCTGGAAATTGCGATCCATACTGCCTTACATGTCGAATTCGATGCCCAAATCGTTGGGGGGACAACACATTGAACGCCGTTTACCTTCTCGACAAGTGGGCTGGTGATACTCTGTGGCGCTTCAGGCACGTAATAGTATGCGAAGCGGATTAAGGATTAAAATGTTTAATGTTTTTAATTACGCTAGCATAAGCATTTTATTTAATGAATTGAGTTAATTTTTAAAAAAACAATTGAAATTTTATCAATGAAGAATGAGTAAGAGTCCTCTTTAATACGCTATATCTTACACTCTGCGTCACAAAATCCATATTTATATTATTATCTAAATGATTTTTTAATAATAGCGAATACAACCAATAAAATAAAAATTCATAGCAAAAATAACTATCGATTACCACCTTTTATGGATTTTAATTTTTACTTTTAAAGATGATGATACATTCTCGAGGTCAAGGAGAGAAGATTTTGTTGATCCTTGATTATTTTGAACGAGGTTGATCTCATATAATGTCTCGACAGACTTTTTTCGATTCTATTCAGTGGATTTAAATAATCAAATATTCCAAAGCGAGACCATCATTATGGAAAAGAAATTTATCTATCTATTTTGTTCTGCAGGTATGTCTACCTCACTCCTCGTTACAAAAATGCGTGAACAAGCCAATAAATATGAAGTCCCTGTTACCATCGAAGCATTCCCTGAAACACTCTTGGCAGAAAAAGGCGAACAGGCTGATGTTATTTTATTAGGGCCTCAAATTTCTTACATGCTACCCGAATTTAAAACGGCATTTCCCATAAAACCTATCGAAGTTATCGATTCAACTCTCTATGGAAAAGTCGATGGGGTGGGGGTATTAAAAGTGGCGATAGGATTGATAAAGAAGTCTTTACAATAAATAACGCCACATTATTCCTGTAAGAATAAAAATGTAATGAGTCGTTATTATCCATCAACAGTCTACTATCCTATTAGCCCGTAAATATAAAAAACCGTTTTTATTTTTATAGAGGTGTTAATTATGAGTAAAGTTATTAATTGTCTTGAAAGGATGCTGCTACCTTTTGCGGTGAAAATAGGAAGACAGCCCCATATCAATGCCATTAAAAATGGCTTTATTAAATTAATGCCACTTACCCTTGCTGGGGCAATGTTTGTATTAATTAATAATGTCTTCCTGAGTTTTGGAGAAGGTTCGTTTTTTTATTCACTAGGTATACGCCTGGAGTCAAGTACCATTGCAACGCTCGAAGATTTTAAGGCAATTGTCGGAAACGTTTACAACGGTACGCTGGGTATTATGTCGTTGATGGCTCCTTTCTTTATTGGGGCGGCCTTAGCGGAAGAACGTAAAGTCGACGCAATGGCGGCAGGGTTATTGGCCGTCGCGGCTTTTATGACGGTTACGCCCTATAGTGTCGGGGAGGCTTACGCCGTTGGCGCTAACTGGTTAGGCGGAGCTAATGTTATCTCGGGGATGATTATCGGGATCGTCGTGGCTGAATTGTTTACTTTTATTGTGCGTCGTAATTGGGTAATACGGTTACCCGAGAGCGTGCCGACGTCTGTTTCGCGTTCCTTTTCTGCTGTGATTCCAGGGCTGATCATTTTATCGATGATGGGGGGGATCTCTTTTGGATTAACCTACTGGCAGACTAATTTCCACCAAATCATCATGGATATGATCGCTACTCCGCTCGCCTCATTAGGGGCAGTTGTGGGGTGGGCTTATGTCTTACTCGTCCCACTGCTTTGGTTCTTTGGGGTACATGGTGCATTAGCGCTAGCGGCACTCGATAGTGCAATTATGACACCTTGGGCATTAGAGAATGTTGCCACTTATCAGCAATACGGTTCTGTTGAGGCCGCACTCGAAGCAGGAAAAACGTTTCACCTTTGGGCTAAGCCAATGTTGGACTCTTATATTTTCCTAGGAGGTTCTGGAGCAACATTGGGGTTAATTCTGGCGATTTTTATTGCATCACGTCGCGCTGACCATCGTCAGATGGCAAAGCTAGCGTTACCCTCGGGGTTATTTCAAATCAATGAGCCTATTCTTTTTGGCTTACCGATTATTATGAACCCGATAATGTTCATTCCTTTTGTTCTGATCTCACCACTGTTAGCCGGTATTACAGTGGCAGCCTACTATTTTGGCATTATCCCGCCGATGACCAATATTGCCCCTTGGACGATGCCCACAGGTTTAAGTGCCTTCTTTAATACCAATGGAAGTGTGGCAGCGTTTCTTTTAGCCATCGTTAATTTAGGTGTTGCAACCTTGGTTTATCTACCCTTTGTGATGATTTCGAATAAAGCGCAAGCCGCTCTGGATCAAGAAGAAACGGAAGAAGAGATCGCTAACGCTTTAAAATTCTAATACCGAGAGGCTGTCGACGATCGGTCACGCCTTATTAATGAGGAAATAGTATGTTTGATTTGAATACAGTAGAACCTGACCACACCGAGACGAGTGATCTTGAAGAAATTGTCATGGGCTTAATTATCAATGCTGGTCAGGCACGTAGCCTTGCTTACGCGGCGTTAAAGGAAGCGAAACAAGGTAAGTTTATCGTTGCTAAAGAGATGATGGAAAATTCTCGACAAGCACTGAGTGATGCACATCGTGTACAAACGCAGTTGATTGAAAGCGATGCAGGGGAAGGTAAAGTGAAAGTGAGCTTAGTATTAGTTCATGCTCAAGACCATTTGATGAACGCAATGTTGGCTCGTGAACTCATTGCTGAAATGATTGAGCTTTACGAAAACATGAACTGATTTACCTTAGGCTAGGTCGTCAAAAATGATCATGACAGAAATCCCTATCGCGCGTGAGCATCAACTGTTTAATGGACATAATTTCCATGTCTTTATTTTCACTAAAACGGAGAGCGTGAGTGGACTTCATCAACACGATTACTACGAGTTCACTATCGTCTTAACCGGACGTTATTATCAAGAGATTGATGGACAACGGGTGCTTTTAGAACGTGGGGATTTTGTCTTTATCCCAGTCGGCTCACAACATCAAAGTTTCTATACCGCTGGGGCGACACGTATTCTTAATGTAGGGATCAGTAAATTTTTTTTTGAGAAACATTTTCAATCGCTATTTCCTAGCGAATTCACGGCAACCCAGGCCTATGCCATTGACACGCACTTTCTTGCTCATATTGAGTCGGTAATTACCTCTCACCATTTTCGCGAAAATGAGTTTGATGAGTTTATTGAAGTCGTCTGTTTTTATATCACCAATCGTTTAAGACATTACCGTGATGAACCGATCAGGGATACTGTTCCGCTCTGGTTAAGAAATACGGTTGAATCCATGCACGACAAGCTGAAATTCGGTGATGCCGCGCTAGAGCATATGGTGCAACTTTCAGGGAAAAGCCAGGAATATCTCAGCCGAGCTACTCAGCGTTATTATAGTAAAACACCGATGCAGATTATTAATAATATTCGTATTAATTTTGCCAAAAAACAGCTGGAAATAACTAACTCTTCAGTCACTGATATTGCATACGAATCCGGATACAGCAGCCCAAGTTTATTTATTAAAACATTTAAAAAATTTACTTCTTTCACACCGAATAATTATCGAAAGAAGATAAACAGTTGTAATGAAGAGTGACTCAGCAAGCGTTTGGGTGGGAGACGATTTCTTTAGCAGAAAATAGTCGTCGATAAAATTGACCAAATAAGGAAAATAAAATGAGCCAAAAATTAAAAATTGTGACTATTGGTGGCGGAAGTAGTTATACCCCAGAACTACTGGAAGGTTTTCTTAAACGCTATCACGAACTCCCGGTCACTGAGCTCTGGTTAGTCGATGTCGAAGAGGGACAAGAAAAGCTCGATATTATTCATGCATTGTGTGAAAGGATGATTGAAAAAGCAGGTGTACCGATGAAGGTATTTAAGACCTTAGATCGCCGAGCCGCCTTGCAAGGGGCCGATTTTGTGACCACTCAACTGCGTGTTGGACAGCTGAAAGCGCGTGAAAAAGATGAACGAATCCCACTTAGCCATGGCTATTTAGGCCAAGAGACCAATGGAGCGGGGGGGCTATTTAAAGGATTACGTACGATTCCGGTCATTATTGATATCGTTAATGATGTACAAGAAATTTGCCCAAAGGCTTGGATCGTTAATTTTACGAATCCAGCTGGAATGGTGACAGAAGCTATCTACCGCCACACTCGTTTTAATCGTTTTATTGGGGTCTGTAATATTCCAATCGGTATGAAAATGTTCATCACCGATGTTTTACGTCTAACGTCAGACGATGACCTCAAAATAGATCTATTCGGCCTTAACCACCTCGTGTTTGTTCGGGACGTGTGGGTGAATGGTCAATCGCGGTTTGATGAACTGCTTGAGGGGATTGCTAGCGGTACGTTAAGTGCCAACTCAGTTAAAAATATTACCGATTTAGCTTTTAATGAGGGGCTCATTCGCTCATTACGCTTAATACCTTGCTCTTATCTACTTTATTATTTCAAGCCGAAAGAGATGCTCGCCATTGAACTGGGCGAATATTATAAAGGCGGGACGCGTGCGCAAGTGGTTCAACAAGTCGAGCATCAACTTTTCGAACTCTACAAAAACCCTAATCTTGATGTAAAACCAAAAGAATTAGAACTTCGCGGGGGAGCTTATTATTCGGATGCCGCCTGTGAAGTGATTAATGCAATTTACAATAATAAACAGACTGAGCATTACGTTAATATTCCGCATAAAGGTCATATCGACAATATCCCTGCTGAGTGGTCGATTGAGATAACCTGTACTTTAGGTCAGGACGGTGCGCAGCCTACCCCACGTATTACGCATTTCGATGAACAAGTATTAGGGCTTATTTATACCATTAAAGGCTTTGAAGTGGCGGCAAGCGAAGCGGCGATGAGTGGCGATTTTAATAAAGTGCAATTAGCCCTAAATCTTAGCCCACTTATTCATTCTGATAATGATGCCGAGCGCCTCGCGCGTGAGATGCTCTTAGCCCATGAACGGTGGTTACCCCATTTCGCAAAAACGATTAAGGATTTAAAAGTTTCAGAGGGAAACTAAATGACACCTTTATTAGTAGTCAATGCTGACGATTTTGGACTGAGTAAGGGGCAAAATTATGGGATCATTGAGGCCCATCGGCAAGGTATCGTCACGTCGACAACGGCGATGGTCAATGGCGAAGCTATCGGGCATGCCGCCGAGTTATGTCAGCAGGTGCCTGAATTGGGAATCGGCATGCATTTTGTACTGACCTTAGGAAAACCGTTATCGGCGATGCCGATGCTCACGAGAGAAGGTCAGTTAGGTAAGTGGGTATGGCAGATGGCTGAAGAAGACCGATTACCGCTTCACGAAATCACTCAGGAATTAGCCAGCCAATATCAGCGTTTTATTGAGCTATTCGGTTGTCCGCCTACACATATTGATAGCCATCATCACGTACATTTTATTCCGGATATTTACAATATCGTCGATCGTTTTGCCCGCGAGAGAGATATCCCCATTCGCCGCGATCAACGCTCGTCTGCGGGCGATACTTCGGTGCAGCCTGCTGCCAGAAGTAGCGAAGGTTTTTCCAGTAAGTTTTATGGCGATTCCCTCTCGGAAGCACTGTTTTTAAAAATACTCGATGATTCACTGCAATGCGGGGAAACGTCTTTAGAAGTGATGTGCCACCCTGCCTTTGTGGATACCACCATTAAAAAGAGTGCGTATTGTGATCAGCGGTTAGTGGAATTGGAAATATTGACTTCAGCTTCATTAAAAAAGGGGATCATTCAACGCGGTTACCGTCTGACTAATTTTAAAACGATATAACTAATAAACACTGTTCTATTAATTCATTAATATTGTTATTAACGACTGCCTTTATTGATTAACGCTGATATTCGCTTAATTATCAGTTTGGTTATCATTTTTCTAAAATTAAGGCAGTTAACCCTTCATACTCTATTAGGATAGCTATTTATGCGTACAATTAAAGGATTATCTCGTACGTTATGTTTATGTATCTTCAGCGGTACTGTTTTTTCTGGGGGAATACTTTCACCGGAAGTCAGTGCAGCAGGATTTATTGATGATTCGACGTTAACTGGTGGAATCTATTATTGGCAGCGTGAACGTGATCGCAAGGATGTGGCCGATAATGGAAAGTATAAAACAAATCTTTCCCATTCTACATGGAATGGAAATATAGATTTTCAATCCGGCTATGCGGGAGGTTTCTTTGGCATTGATATTGCAGCCTTTAGCGCAATTGAAATGGCAGAAAATTCTGCCAGTGGCCACCCTAATGAAATCGCCTTCTCATCGAGTAATAAAGCATACAGTGAAAATTTTAGTGGGGATAAAAGCGGTCTCGATCTTTATAAGGCAGCGGCGAAATTTAGCTATGGGCCAATGTGGGCGCAAGCAGGTTATATTCAACCAGCAGGACAAACGTTATTAGCACCGCATTGGAGTTTATTACCAGGTACTTATCAGGGGGCTGAGGTTGGGGCAAACGTTGATTACGCTCAGGCTGGATCCTTAGCGTTCTCGTATATTTGGGCAAATGAATATAAGTCGCCGTGGCACCTTAAGATGGATCATTTTTACCAAAATGATCGACAATCTAAGGTGAAGTATTTGCACTCTGTAGGCGCTAAATACGATATTAAAAATGGCCTTGTTTTAGAAGCGGCACTGGGGCAGGCCGAAGGGTATATTGACCAATATTTTGCCAAAGTGAGCTATCAATTCGACATCGCCTCTTCTCCTCTGCGTACCAGTTATCAGTTTTATGGCGCACGGGATAAAGCTGCACCCGGGGAGAGTAACGATATTTACGACGGAACTGCCTGGCTACAGGCATTAACTTTTGGCTATAAGGTTGTCGACGTCCTTGATCTCCGTTTAGAAGGCACTTGGGTAAAAGCCGAAGGGCAGCAGGGCTATTTTTTACAACGTATGACCCCGACCTATGCCTCCTCTAATGGGCGCTTGGATATCTGGTGGGATAACCGCTCTGATTTCAACGCAAACGATGAGAAAGCACTATTCATTGGTGCGATGTACGATCTCAAACATTGGGATCTCCCCGGTTGGTCTGTCGGCGCGTCCTACGTGTATGCGTGGGATGCCAAACCTGGCAGGCTCTCTTCGCCCGATGCGTATTACAACCCAAATAATCGGTTGAAAGAGTCGGCCTACAGCCTAGACGCCAGTTATACGATCCAAGAAGGGCGTGCGAAAGGGACAATGTTCAAATTACATTTCACCCGTTACGATAATCATTCCACTATCCCAAGTTGGGGAGGCGGTTATGGCAATATTTTCCAAGATGAACGTGATGTGAAGTTTATGGTGATAGCACCGTTTACCCTTTTTTAAAAGCGTGAATGCCCTCTGTTGCTCGCACTCCTTAAGCTTAATCGAGGTCATAGGTATTGCATGGAATAGTGTTAGCTACCTCTCAACGCTATATATTGTGCTTATCGATACTCTTAGGCATGTTGATTCCGACAGTAAGTAGGCGAGCAATATTTTCCGTCGTAAACGCGACGTTTTTTTCTCCCTCTTTTAGCGCCTCACCGAGAGGGCCAGCTTGCCGCAAAATACCGAATATGGCTGTAAAATTCTCACCATAAAGGTTCTCAACACCTTCACCGATGGCACCCGCTAAGGCAATGACAGGAGTGTGAGGAGAGACTTTTTGGGTAATATTGGCCACTCCGTAAGGCGTTTTACCGAATTTAGTTTGATAATCGATACCGCCTTCTCCGGTAAATACGACATCAGCCCCTATGATTTTTTCAGCTAATCCCGTGAACTGAATAACGATATCAATGCCTTGTTGTAATTTAGCCGGGGTAAAGGCGAGTAGTCCGGCTCCTAAACCGCCAGCGGCTCCGGCACCTGCTACCGACGCGGTGGTAATCCCTAAACAAGATTCAATTTTTTCAGCATAAATTCCGAGGTTACGATCCAGGATTTTCACTTTCTCAGGTGTTGCGCCTTTCTGTGGGCCAAAAACAGACGAAGCACCATTAGGCCCAATGAGGGGATTGGTCACATCACAGGCGACGATAAATTCAGTTCCCGCGACGCGTGGGTCGAGTCCACTCACGTCGATATCGGCGATATTGTCTAAATATCCTCCCCCTAATTCAACTTGCTCACCTTTCGCGTTTTTGAATTTTACGCCTAAGGCGCTGGCCATACCCTGTCCCCCATCATTGGTCGCACTCCCACCTAAACCAATAATGATTTTACGAACCCCTAGGTCGAGGGCATGTTTGATCAGTTCTCCCGTTCCATAAGTGGTGGTGATCAGTGGGTTACGGTTTTTATGTGAAGTATGGATAATGCCGCTGGCGGAAGCCATTTCTATCACCGCTGTTTCTCCATCACCCAGTAGTCCAAATTCAGCCTGGACGCTAGTATGGAGAGGACCCATCACCTCAACACTGATAATTTTTCCTGCCGTCGCATCGATCAAAGATTGCACTGTACCTTCGCCCCCATCAGCCATAGGCACTTTAACTATCTCGCAGTCGGGAAAAACGCGTCGTAGTCCTTTCTCCATACTGTTTGCAACTTGCAAGGCTGTCATGCTCTCTTTAAAAGAGTCGGGGGCTAGGACAAATTTCATCGAAGTTGCCTCTCTACTGATTACATATCAAATCCAAGGTTAGGGTTTAGGGGCAGCTGAACTGGCCGTGGCCCCCTCAGTTAAAACGGGAACTCGCAGAACCAAATTTGCGGCGGTGATATATACCCAACGCTGGCGATTAGGATCTGTGCAGAAGGCTAGATTCCCAGTGTCCTGAGAAGGAACGAAGATCTTACCTAAAAGTCTTCCTTGAGGCGAAAACACATGGATTCCCTCCTTACTACTGCTCCACACATTCCCTTGTCGGTCAGTACGGATTCCATCTGGGATCCCTGGATTGACGATTGCAAATAACTTACCGTGGTTTAATGTTTTGCCTTGCACTGTATAAGCCATAATTTGATGGCGCAGGGATTTATCCTCAAAATTATGCGCAAGTTGTGTATCGGAAATATAGAGAGTGCGTCCATCCGGGGAGAATGCTAATCCATTAGGGGAATGAACACCCGGAGTTTTCATCCTCACAAGGGTGTTTTCATCAGGTTGATAGCGGTAGACATATTCTCCATCCTGCTCAACTTTTCCCCCATAACCTTCGCTTTTACTTAATACACCGAAAGTGGGATCAGTGAACCAAATCGACCCATCCGGCGAGACTGTCACATCGTTGGGACTGTTCAGCCGCTTTCCCTGCCAGCGGTCAGCGAGTACAGTCCACTGTCCGTCTTTATCCTGCCGTAAAATTGCTCTCTTACCATGTGAAGCGGCAATAATACGTCCTTGAGCATCAATCGTATGACCATTTTGAAAGTCAGACGGCGATAACCAAGTTTTTATCCCTTGTTGCGGCGACCAGCTTAATACTTTATTCGCTTTGACGTCGCTAAAGACAAAGAGTCCGTCAGCTTGGCACACTGGGCCTTCAGCCCATTTTGCATGACGTGTAATCACCTCTGGTGTTGCATGGCTATCGATAAGATCAGAAAAGTCGGGAGTTAATGACTGGATGCTGAAAGTAGTGGATGAGTGAGCCATGCTACTAATGCTTGCCGCAGAAAAAAATATCCCGATAATAGCGGGTCGTAACGTTATCTTCATTTTCTTAGCCTTGGTGCTAATCAGCACAGTTCATAGTCTGTCTAACATTGGGTTTGAGCTTAATAATTAACTGGACGTTGGGATCGTTGCCCACTGTCTTGGAAATATGGCCAACATGTGGATCGTTGTTTCGAGGATGAGAACTGCTGTCCGCATTAAATTGCATCTCGCCTGGACCTTGAATCAGTACCGAGCCATCGGTGGTCTGCACAGACCATTTACCGGATAGCGTGATAACCCATTGGGGTCCCGGCGCATGATGCCAAGTTCCTTCATAGCCAGGGGGCAACACGGCGTAAGCAATACTTTCAATTTGATCGGGAGACACTCCTATCCACTGTGGAGCCGAGGGCGGGGCATAGGTTTTAAACTGAAGGCCTTCGATACGACATGTTTTGATATGCGTGGCTCCACTTTTATCCGCCCATAAGGAGGCATACTTGATAGGGGGTTGTGTCTCACCATTACTATGGGTGGCCGTTGGGTTCGAAGATTCCACACTGTGTACCTGAGTCGCAGCATAGCTTAACGGCGAAAGTGAACTGAGGCTAACCAAAATAAAGGTCTTGATAAGAGAGTAATTCATTGGGCTTCTCCAGGAAATCCTAGAAGTATAGCAGGTGGTGAGAAATTGCTGAGGGGGAAGGGAGAGAGGGCTAGAAACAACCCTCATTTTCGAAGCTGAGGGTATGTCAATGATAGAAGCAGACGGAAGTTATCGGCTCTTAAATGATCGGGCTAAGACGGTTAGACATAAGTTGTGTCATCTCTCAGCGATCGAGTCATCAACCTGCTTTTCTAACGCGTAATGACGAGGTTTTTTCTTTCTAGAAAAAACCTCGGGAACACAGGTGAGACGCTTAAGCCTGAGCCATTACGCTTTTGACTGACGGAATAACCATTCTCTGGCGCTCTCGATATAAAAGAATTTCCGTGCAGAGGCCATATGATCGACCCCTTTAAAGGTAAGAAACGTTATATTCCCTCCTTCGGCCAGGTAGTTTTTGACCTGACTGTTCAGTGTTTGCTGCTGGGAAATAGGAAAGATAAGATCGGGATCTAGCATCTCAGTTGGACGGATAACTTTTGCTCCCGACTGCTCCCAAACCGGCACACATTTTTCATTCCAAGGAGTGGATTTTGTATCGTCTGAACCAGTAATGATCAGTACTTTCTGTTGAGCTAAGGTCACCAGATCGTTAGGGCGTTGTTGTCCCGCAATAATCAATCCGGCAGCAAAAGTATCTGGATGCTTGGCCATTAACCATAATGACGTCATAGCACCCATCGACCATCCGGTGCAGTAAACCCGGGAGGCATCGATCTTCAGCACTTTATCACGGCGGTCATCAAGATTGGGGTTACCGTAGTTCCACGTATTACTCAGCAGTGACTGAACTAGGCGCCAAGTATTTTCGACATCGCTGGTATGTTCCCAGTAGTCATTCATTGTTGTGCGTTCATAACGAGGGGTGATCACTACGCATTCACGTTTTTCCTGCTCTTCGGGTTGACTCCAAATGGAGGCGATACATTGCTCGGTCAGCGTTTGCGAACAGGTTCCATCGTAGCTGGTGCCTGAGTGCGTGATCGCCAATAGAAGAGGATAAGACCGGTTTTCACCGCCAGGTTTTAGGAAGGATTTCGGTAAAAAAATACTGTATTCGAGCCATGCTGAGCGGGTATCGTCCCACCACCAGTGGCTTTGTTCCCAGTCGTCGACTCCGCGAATAATCGTATTGTTTCTATTACCCTCCACGTTTGACCAAGCGATGTGACTCGCGGCGTAGCTCTTGCCCTGCAAGGTTTTAACGCTTTTCATTTGGGTCAGCGACACTTTATCGCTATCGGTGGTCGGTAGGCTCAGATCAGGATTATGATGGAATTCAACAATTACAAATCGGCCTGTCACACTGGATGATTTATCCATTAATGTCGGCTGTGTGTTCGTATAGATAGCACTAATAGTGCGCGTGACTGGAGCCGCTTGGGTCGCATTTTTGTCTGGCTCATTGGGCATCCCTGCGAAAAATCCCTCGGCAGCGGGGATGACTGCAGCTTTGAACGTCCCTTTATCTAAGCTATGCGGATCAATGTCGGCATCATACTCCGCGGCAATACCATACACCTTCTCACCACCGCCTGTGACTTCGCACAATGCATAGATACGTTGGAGGCCAGGGCCTTTAGGCGTTCTCGTTTTATTGTCGCTTGCAGCAGCCATGAAGCCATTGGTATTGGCCGCCATACTTGCCCGAGGCATTAGCGTTGTTGAAAGCGCACCCGTTAGCGCAGACCCCGCGACCATAAATGTTCTTCTCGACATCTCTGACATTATAGATTCCTTGATATAGTTAAGTGTTATGCGGGTAATGCCCTTAATTCAGTTAATAGAGTGATAATCCGTTGCACTGCATGCTCACCTTCACCCGGCGCAAAAGGCGACGACCGAGCTTCGTATGTGAAGCGTTGATACCCTGATATATCGGGTAAATATTTTGCCGCCCCATCAACCATGGTCACGACAAATGTCTGGGTAAAGGGAGAGGCGTTACGGATACGTTCACCAAAGATAGCGGATAATTCAGGTTGGACACCGACGATGATGATATCCCCCCATTGTATGAGGGTGATTGGGAAGGCGATAGGCTGACTTGAAACGTAATGAAAAGTACTGACAGGCCCAACGGCGGCATTATGTGGGGTAAATTTTATTCCCTTTAACATTATTTGATGGCGCACTACCCGAAAGTTGTCAAAGGAATCAATTTTTATATTTTGTGTAATATTCACGACCTCTTCCCCCAGTTTTTGCCCCAATAGCTCAAGAAGCAAGAAACCCTTTTCATGTATATCCTGACGACCAGCCGTTCCATTACCATACACGAGATGCCTGCTTGCTTGGAAATACGGGGCTTGGTCGCCTGCGCATCCGACGAGATAGAAAGCCACTGCATCATCATTGAAATGACGCTCGATATAATGACTCACGGCCCCCGCGAGGTCAGCGCTGATTAAGCGCCCACCCGTTTCAGTTTGCGAAGCATCCATAACAGCTGGCTGTACGGCATAATTAACCAGTACGGCAATCGGCTTATGCGATAATGTGTTAACGGTTATGACGCCGACCGTTGGATCAGTAAAACCTGCGTCGTCTGCACCGAGCCACCATCCAAAAGGTGTTAAAACGTCTCGGTTGACGGCAATATGACTGACTCCGCTGCCCGAGCCTATAATAGCCGGTTGTAGAGTATCGTTTGCGTGTTGAGCCGCACGAGTTAAGGCTTGTATAAAGGCCTGAAAGAGGAGCTGGGTGCAGGGCTTTTGCGAGTCATCGATAAAAAGATGGGGAGTAGAGAAAGAATGACTGGCAGAAACCATAATACAGCTGGCATTCACACCCGTAATTTCAGTTACAACAGACTTCATCTTTGTGATGACAGTATTCGTGAGAGAAGTGATATCGACGACCACTATAGCTTGTTTATCAAGACCCTTTTCTGTGAGCAACACCCGTATACTCAAGGGATCATGTTGCCCGGTAAAATCATCGATTGGAAAAAGATCCGATAAGGAAATCGTTGCACGGCCAGCACCTGCCCTAAATACCGGGTCATTGCTGGAAGTTGATCTCCCCAACGCAGGAGCCGCCAGCGCCAACATGCCCAAACTCACTCCTGCCCCAAGAAAATTTCTGCGACTAAACATTGTCGTGCCTACCCTTGTTCATTGGCAACGAATCGAGGAAAACTACCGGTTCACGCTGAAACATACCGTTTTTTAGAATATTTTTACTGCCAGCTCAGTACCGCGTTTGATGGGTAAAGTAACAGAGATGAATCCATTAGCAGGATCGCGGATATACTCAAGGAAATCGGACTCGGCGTTATCGTTAAGCACGTAACCACCTACTCGTAACTGAGGGGCGATGATTTCTATAACCTGTCTGGCTAACGTTGGACCTTTCGCTAAAGGCCAGCCGTCAATGAGGGCAAAATCTACTGGTTTACCGAGATCTTTCAGTGTTTCTCGTGCATCACCAATACGAATATCGACATAAGCGTCAAGCCCCGCTGCCGTAAGATTACGATAGGCAGTGTCGGCTTTAGCCGAAACGAGCTCAGCCCCTACCACTTGTCCGCCGCCATTATCACGCATTGCGGCGGCAAAATAGAGGGCTGACATACCGACTGACGTTGCAAAATCAACCACATGTGTCGCTTTCATCGCACGGCATAGCGTGTAAATTAAGTCACCTTGCTCAGGATGAATTGAAAACCCATAATCGGCAAATAATTCTGGATCGGGTGCAACTGATCCTTGAAACATGGTGGAATCTGGTCGTTTACGACGGGCGTTCATTTGGTCAAGGACCGACAAAATGATAGGATCTCGCAGAGCGTTAGAGCGATAATTCGTTATTGAAGATTCCATCAATGATCCCTTAAGGTGAGTATATAATGAACATGTTGATGAAAATATCCTCGCTAATTTTATGGTACTTATCAAGTACCACAATCAAAAGATATTGATTGGATCTTGTAAATAAAAATGAAATTGAATGATATTCCGGACGTTCCTGTTTGTGGCCGTTCTAAAAGTATAGACGATAAGCAACGGCGACAAGCCATTATTAGACATGCGTATTGTGCATTTGTTGAATTAGGTTTCGCACAGACCAGCACTGCAGAAGTTGCTCGTCGCGCCAAGATATCTAAACGTACCCTTTATGAAACTTTCAGTGATAAAAAAACACTCTTCGCTGCAACGATTAGTGAAAATTGTCATCTGCTAGTTGATCTTCCAAGGCCATCCGATGAGCAATGCTCTTTAAAGGAAAGTCTATTTCGTATTTTCCGTCTTGATATCAGTCATGATGAGATATTGGAACGTGAAGCGATCCTACGACTAATGACACGAGAAGCGATTCTCTTTCCAGAGATTTCGGATTATCTCTACGAGACAAAGGCAGTCAGATCGCGTGAATTACTGATGGAATGGTTACAGAAGACGGCTGAAGTGCATGGGCTGTTGCTTGAAGACGCTGAAGTGTTAGCGGGTTTACTTATGGATGTTGTTTTCGGGGCTTTATTACCACATCGCAGAGAGTTAGAGGTGAAAGACCGAAATAAAGTGACTAGCCATATTAAAAAACGTATTGAAATAATTCTGCTTGGTATGGGGTGGCTATAAAGCGACTTTACACGCTAGCAGCGTTGCTGTCTGACGTAACAAGCTAACCGAGGGCAACATCAAAGCTTTAGCCATCACTCGTTTTTTTTATCTGCTTTTCTTAATAAGGCTTATTAAGCGTGAATAAAGTGATAAAGCTATAAAACGTTACGTCAGTCACAGCCGCAAAAGGTAGGGGATACTTGAGCAGAGTTTCCCAGAGACGACAAAGCCCCGCATTTCTGCGAGGCCTTTGAAAGAGTGGTGCCCGAACTCGGAATCGAACCAAGGACACGGGGATTTTCAATCCCCTGCTCTACCGACTGAGCTATTCGGGCAACGGGGCGCATTAAACCGTAATCCGGCATTGGCGTCAATATCTTTTGGTGAAAATTGGTAATATCTTGGCTGTTTGCACTGTTTTTAGGCAACTTGCGGAAGAAATCAACATTAAAAGGGCTTCCTTAGGCCGGAAACTCTTCTTAGCTGTTAGTTACCACTATGGTAAAGCGGGAAAGCCCCGAAGAGTAGGCCACCCACCATCAGCATCAAGCTGATAAAAATTCCCCACTTGATGGCAAATTTCTGGTGTTCGCCAACATCCACTTTTGCCAGCCCAGTAAGTAGGTATAGCGAGGGGACTAAGGGGCTAATAAGGTGGAACGGCTGGCCAATAATTGAGGCGCGAGCGATCTCCTCGGCTGAAATTCCATAACCTGCGGCGGTTTGTGCAATCACCGGAAGAATACCGAAATAGAAGGCATCGTTCGACATAAAGAAAGTGAAGGGCATACTCATGAGGGCAGTGAATACCGGTAAATACGGACCAAAAGCGGGGGGAATGATAGAGAGAACCGACTTCGCCATTGCATCAACCATTCCTGTGCCGGACAGGATGCCAGTGAAGACCCCTGCGGCAAAAATCAGCGAGGTAACCGCCAAGACGTTCGCGGCGTGTGAGGCAATACGGTCTTTCTGTTCAGCCAGTTTAGGGTAATTCAACATTACCGCCAAAGCGAAGCTGACCATAAAGAGAATTTGAATCGGCACGATACCGACAACAAGCAGAACCAACAGCGCGGTGGTCAGCAGTAAATTGGGCCAAAACATCTTCGGACGCTTATTTTTCTCGCATTCCTCAAACGTCCCGCCGCCAAGATTAAGTTGAATATCGTGTAACGCCCCCACTTCTTGTCGGCCTAAGCGGCGACGTTCTTGGATACCGAACCAGGTCGCGACGGCAACTAAACTCACGCAGCTTAAAAAGATAGCCGGTAACATGGGAACGAATATGTCTAAGGCATCGATATCGAGCGCCGCTGCTGCCCGAGCGGTGGGGCCGCCCCAAGGTGAGAGGTTCATAATACCGCTGGCGAGATTGACTAGACAGGTCATCATCAAGATATTGAGACCGAGCTTGCGATAAAGCGGCAAGAATGCGGCAATTGCGATCATGTAAGTGGTAGAGCTATCACCATCCAGAGAAACCAGTAATGTCAGGATCGCTGTTCCTGCTAATACTTTAACGGGATCGCCTTTCACAATGCGTAAGATAAATTTGACCAAAGGATCAAAAAGCCCAGCATCGATCATGATGCCAAAATAGAGGATCGAAAACGTCAACATTACGCCGGTGGGGGCGAGGGTTTTTACGCCTTTAAGCATCATCTCGCCTAAGCCTTGGTAAAAGCCGCCGAGTAGAGCGAATAGGATGGGAATAAGGACAAGTGCGATTAGGGCTGACATTCTCTTGGTCATGATGAGATACATAAAGCAAATCACCATGCTGAATCCCAGTATTGTTAACATATCAATACCTTCCATTTTGGGTAGGAGGTCGTGCCTCCCACATTTTTATAATTATTTATCATCACGTTAGATTAACGTATGCGCTAACGTCATGCTGAATTGGTCAGCATTAGTTGTTACGAATGTATCAGGAGGAATTGATTCTGGTAACTATTTGTTAACAATTATGAGGGGGTATTTGTTATTTTTTTGAGCAAGATCTCTGTTTACTTGATGGTGAGATAAGGGGGAACGTTTCGCTCCCCCTGTCGTATCACTCCGCAGTAGGCAGTTGCTTGATAAATGCCTCGGGCGGGAGGAAACCGGTGATACGGGAGTTTGGGATCTCGTGGCCTTGTGCATTGAAGAACAGCAAGGTGGGTAGCCCCAGTACCTTCAATGACGATAATAGTTCTACATCTTGCGGTTGATTCTTTGTCACGTTGGCTTGTAGGCGCTGCATACCACTCATCGCTTGCTGTACCTTGGGATCAGAGAAAGTGTATTTCTCAAATTCCTTACAGGCCACACACCAATCCGCATACAGGTCGAGCATGGTGATGGACTGATGCGGTTTGTTCAGCTTCTGCTCCAATGCTTGGCGATTTGCGATAGGAGTAAATTGTTGAGCAGAAGGCGTCACCGTTGGGGTGACGGCAGAGGGGAACAGAGCCTCTTGAAGCGGGCGCGCGGCGATGACTGCCAGCACTAACCAAACCAAGGCCAGCCAACGTCCCCAATTCTTGGGGCTTTTTAGGGATAAAATAAACGCCCAGCTCGCGAACGAGACAGCCAGTAATGCCCATAACCGTTCACTCCAAACCTCGCCGACTACCCGCTCGAGTAGGAAAACGGGCAAGGCAAGAATCACAAAACCAAAGCCTTCTTTCACGGTTTGCATCCAAGGACCACTGCGTGGCAGCAACTTATTACCAAATAATGTCACGACAATCAGGGGTAATCCCATCCCTAATGCATAGAGGTAAAGTGTGCCAGCACCTTGCATTACCTGCCCACTTTGGGCGATATACAATAAAATGGCGCTAAGCGGCGCGGTGGTACAGGGGGAGCAAATTAGCCCGGCGAGAATTCCCATACAGAGCACGCCAACAATCGACCCTCCCTGTTGTTTGTTACTCAGCAGGGCTAAACGCGTCTGTAGTGATGCCGGGAGTTGTAAACTAAACGCGCCAAACATGGATAAGGCCAATAGAATAAAGAGTCCCGCTAGCAGCACCAATAACACTGGGTTCTGCAGCGCAGCTTGAAACTTCAACCCGGCTGCGGCGACAACCACACCGAGTAGGGTGTAAGTGATCGCCATCCCCTGTACGTAAACAATTGCCAGTAATGCTGTACGGGAAAAGGAGAGTTGCTGTTTACGACCCAAGATAATGCCTGAGATCAGCGGATACATCGGTAACACACAGGGCGTAAAGGCCACACCAATACCGATTAATAGTGCCCAAAGTGGCGTATAGGGTAGATTGCCTGAGGAGGCTGGCTGTGGCTGCACAGACGGCGCGGTGGCAGGCTTGGCTACCACGGCATTGAGCGGCACGGTTTTCGTCTCCGGTGGATAGCAAAAGCCGGCGGCGGCACAGCCTTGATAGGTCACGACAAGTGTAGGAGTATGCTGGGTAGCAGTAATCGGCACCGACAGTGCAATATCTTGCGGATAAATTTCACTGTCACCAAAAAACTCATCACGGTGAGGCTTACCTTGAGGGAGCTGCCATGCCCCGAGCGAAGCATCGCGAGCCTCTACACTGATTTTCTGGCGATAAAGATAGTAACCCTGTTTAACCTGCCAGCGTAATGTGACGGTATTGGCTTGCTGAGAAAAATCGAAGCCAAATGCCTGATCGACCGGAACAAAGCCTTTTTGTTGACCAAAAAGATCGGCTTGTGCCCCAACAGGTAACAACGTTATGAGCAGTAAAAATATACGAATAAAGAGGCCTGAACTCATTGAACCCTTCACTATTGTTTAGAGGCAAAGTGGTGAAAAAGAGGTGGGGGAGCATAACATGAAAACAGCATTGCTGAAAAAGCCAGCAATGCTGTGCGCCAGAAGAGTGATTAAGCGTCTTCGTTAAATAATTTGGCTTTATAGGCAGGATGCATCAGGTTCTCTACAGAGAAAATATCGTCGAGTTCTGACTCGGTCAGCAGTTCTCTTTCGAGCACGACTTCACGCACACTTTTTCCGGTTTCGGCACAAATTTTACCCACGATATCGCCATTATGGTGACCAATGTAAGGGTTTAGATAGGTGACGATACCGATTGAGTTAAATACGTAGGACTCACAGATAGCTTGGTTAACAGTGATACCGTTAACGCATTTCTCCAGCAGGTTGTAACAAGCATTGCTGAGGATGGAAATCGACTCGAACATGGCTTGCCCGATCACGGGTTCCATCACATTTAATTGCAGTTGCCCAGCTTCCGCCGCCATCGTCACGGTGGTGTCATTACCAATCACTTTGAAGCACACTTGGTTAACCACTTCAGGCACCACGGGGTTGACCTTGGCTGGCATGATGGATGAACCGGCCTGTAATTGCGGCAGATTTATCTCGTTCAATCCCGCACGAGGACCCGAAGAGAGTAAGCGTAAATCATTACAAATTTTCGAAAGCTTAACCGCTAAACGTTTTAATGATGAGTGGACCATAACATAAGCGCCACAGTCGGAGGTCGCTTCAATCAGGTCTTCCGCTGCGACGACGGGCAGTTGTGTGATCTGTGCAAGGTAGTTAACCGCGAGCGTTTGATAGCCTTCAGGCGTATTGAGACGTGTGCCGATAGCCGTTGCGCCAAGATTGACTTCTAACAATAACTGAGCGGTGTGCACAATGCTCTTTGTCTCTTCTTTCAGTAACACACTGAACGCTTTGAACTCTTGCCCAACGGTCATCGGTACCGCATCTTGTAACTGGGTACGGCCCATTTTTAAGATATGGGAAAACTCTTTTGACTTGCGATCAAAGCCTTCACTTAACTGAGTGATGGCTTCTATAAGTTTCAGCAGGGAGTGGTAGACGGCGATACGAAAACCGGTAGGGTAGGCATCGTTGGTCGACTGACACATATTAACGTGATCGTTAGGGTTAAGGTGTTGATATTCACCTTTTTGGTAACCCATCAGCTCCAGCCCAATATTGGCCAGTACCTCATTGGTATTCATATTGACCGAAGTCCCCGCGCCACCTTGGTAGACGTCTACAGGGAATTGATCGATACAGGTACCGTTATTCAGGACTTCGTCACAGGCCTTGATAATCGCTTCGGCAATGCTGCGAGGCAGCGTCTTAAGGTCACGGTTGGCTAATGCTGCCGCCTTTTTCACCATTACCATGCCGCGAACAAATTCAGGAATGTCACTGATTTTACTGCTGCTTATATAAAAATTTTCAATCGCACGTAACGTATGAATTCCAAAGTAAGCATCAGCGGGAACTTCACGCATGCCGAGGAGGTCTTCTTCGATACGAATATTTTTGGTCATGAGAGCCTTCTTATAATAGGGTCGTCGTTTTCCATGTCGACGGTAATGTTGCCGTGTAAATTTAACCGGTACTGCGCGAAGCGTAGCAAACCGTGACGCGATCATAGGCTGTTTTATTTAAAATTCAGCCACACAGATCACTATATAGTAACTTTTTTTTTACATTTAATCCCTCGATAACCGTGATTACCGAATCATTGTGCTTAGTGTATGAATAGGCACTAAGGTTTAACAATAGTAAAAACGAATTGTTTACGGCAGTGATTCCACGCTTAACCGTTCTAGATGACAATTTTTGACAAAAAAGTGGTCCTTTTAGGCTCCTTTCTGCGGAAATCACCTTGAATTGAACGTAATACGTACCCATGATTAGGGGATAGGTCGAACAGCGATCCTTTTTACGAATTTGAGGAGACCACCGTGCGTTGGTTACCATTTATAGCTTTATTTATCTTGGCATGGATCGAGATATCACTCTTTATTAAAGTCGCTCACCTTTTTGGTGTGCTGCTAACGTTGTTACTGGTGATAGCCACCTCAGCAATAGGTTTATCTTTGGTGAAAAATCAAGGTATTAAGAACTTCCGCTTGATGCAGGAAAAACTCGTCCGTAATGAGAACCCAGCACCCGAAATGACGCGGGGATTATCCCTATTTCTGGCGGGATTTTTATTGATATTACCCGGCTTCTTTACCGATTTCTTAGGTGCCTTACTGCTACTTCCGCCCGTGCAGCAACGACTGACCCATAAGTTGATGCCTTTTATCGCTGTTTGGGGCGGCCGCGGCCAAACGGCCCAAGATTCGGGCTATACCATGGAAGGGGAGTTTGAACGTCGCGAAGAGAAACGTCTTGACCATCGGGACGATAGTACGTCCACGCACAAAGTAGATTAATCCCCTCTTTTATCACGCTAGCTGACCCTAGCGTGATATCGCTTGACTTGCCCGTACGCTGTTAGCCTAAAACGTTTCAATAGGGAATTTTTTTCAAAAAATTTTTTTATCTCCCCTTGAAAGTGAAGCCTGTCGTCCCTACCTCTGAAGTCACGAAGCCAGATTGGCATCAAATTTAAAATAATGCGTGATTAGCTATCTCATAGGAGAACGATCAAATGAACATTCGTCCATTACATGACCGTGTAATTGTTAAGCGTAAAGAAGTTGAAGCAAAATCAGCAGGCGGTATCGTATTGACTGGTTCTGCCGCGGGTAAATCAAGCCGTGCTGAAGTGTTAGCGGTGGGCAATGGTCGCATTCTTGAAAATGGTGAAGTAAAACCACTGGACGTAAAAGTCGGTGATGTAGTGATCTTTAATGAAGGTTACGGCGCTAAAACAGAAAAGATTGATAACGAAGAAGTTCTTATCATCTCTGAGAACGATATTCTCGCCGTCGTGACTGCGTAATTACACGAAATATTTCATTGTAAAATTTTGAAGGAATAGAAAATGGCTGCTAAAGACGTAAAATTTGGTAACGACGCACGCGTTAAAATGCTACGTGGCGTAAACATTCTTGCTGATGCGGTAAAAGTGACCCTGGGTCCTAAAGGCCGTAACGTTGTTCTCGATAAATCATTTGGTTCTCCTACTATCACTAAAGATGGTGTTTCTGTCGCACGCGAAATCGAATTAGAAGATAAGTTCGAAAACATGGGCGCTCAAATGGTTAAAGAAGTTGCTTCTAAAGCGAATGATGCGGCGGGTGACGGTACGACTACCGCAACCGTTCTTGCGCAATCTATCGTTAATGAAGGTCTTAAAGCCGTCGCAGCGGGCATGAACCCAATGGACCTGAAGCGCGGTATCGACAAAGCGGTTATCGCGGCAGTTGAACAACTGAAAACCCTATCGGTCCCTTGTTCTGACTCTAAAGCCGTTGCTCAGGTCGGTACCATCTCTGCAAACTCCGATACCAGTGTTGGTACCCTGATCGCCCAAGCGATGGAAAAAGTCGGCAAAGAAGGTGTTATCACCGTTGAAGAAGGTACTGGCCTACAAGACGAGTTAGACGTCGTAGAAGGGATGCAGTTTGACCGTGGTTACCTCTCCCCATACTTCATCAACAAGCCAGAAACCGGTGCAGTTGAACTTGAACAACCTTTCATCCTGTTAGCAGATAAGAAAATCTCTAACATTCGTGAACTGTTACCTGTACTGGAAGCGGTGGCTAAAGCAGGTAAACCTCTGCTGATCATCGCTGAAGATGTCGAAGGCGAAGCACTGGCTACCCTAGTGGTTAACACCATGCGTGGCATCGTAAAAGTGGCTGCGGTTAAAGCTCCTGGTTTTGGTGATCGCCGTAAAGCGATGCTGCAAGATATCGCAATCCTAACCGGTGGTTCTGTGATTTCTGAAGAGATTGGTATGGAGCTGGAAAAAACAGCTTTAGAAGATCTGGGTCAAGCGAAGCGTGTTGTGATCAACAAAGACACCACGACTATCATCGATGGTATCGGTGAAGAAGCCAATATCAAAGGTCGTGTGACACAAATTCGTCAACAAATCGAAGAAGCAACTTCTGATTACGACAAAGAAAAGCTTCAAGAGCGTGTTGCTAAACTGGCGGGCGGCGTAGCCGTTCTGAAAGTCGGTGCAGCTACTGAAGTTGAGATGAAAGAGAAGAAAGCGCGCGTTGAAGATGCGCTACACGCAACGCGTGCAGCCGTTGAAGAGGGCGTTGTAGCAGGCGGTGGTGTTGCACTGGTTCGCGTTGCAGCGAAAATCACTGGTCTGACTGGCGATAACGAAGACCAAAACGTGGGTATCCGTGTTGCACTGCGTGCAATGGAAGCACCACTGCGTCAAATCGTTTCTAACGCAGGTGAAGAGCCATCTGTTGTTGCGGATAAAGTGAAACAAGGCGAAGGTAACTTCGGTTACAACGCGGCAACAGAAGAATACGGCAACATGATCGACTTCGGTATCTTGGACCCAACTAAAGTAACGCGTTCTGCACTGCAATACGCTTCTTCTGTTGCTGGCCTGATGATCACTACGGAATGTATGATCACCGAACTGCCTAAAGATGATAAAGCTGACTTAGGTGCTGCCGGTGGTATGGGCGGCATGGGTGGAATGGGCGGTATGATGTAAGGTGACGCGGTCACTGGCAATCATTGCCTCTCTAGCCAGACAGTATGAGCTGTCGAGTTAGCCAGACAAAACCCTAGCGAAAGCTAGGGTTTTTTTATCCCTATCGGATAAGCGAGGCGCGTAGTCTGTAAGATTATTGAAACTCAACTATGCTTAGCTTTTAACCGAAAAATCGCTACGATAGGGCACTGCCGGAAGTCAGACTTTTCATAGCATGGCTGGAATTTAACGATAATTGCCGATATTCTAACGGCTCTTAAGTAAGCCAAAACGTTGTAAAGCCTAACTAGGCACCAGGTAATACTCTAATACGTATAATAACGAGGAATAAAATGCGTTTACTTTCAGTCATTCCGGGTTTCGTAGCAGTGCTTGTTGTCGCGGGCTGTAGTTCGTCCGGTAATCAATTGAACGCGGCGGGGCAGAATGTGCGCTTTGTGGACCAGCAACCTGGCGCGGAATGCCATTATATCGGCACAGCGAGTGGTGAGCAGAGTAATTGGTTTTCTGGTCAGCAAATCGAAGGGGGTAACTCTCTGCGTGGTGCGGCAAATAACTTACGTAATCGTGCAGCAGAAATGGGCGGTAACGTGATCTATAACGCAAGTACGCCGGGGCTTAGCTTAGTGTCAAGCTTCGTGCCCGTCGCGACGAAGATGTCCGGCCAAGTCTATAAGTGCCCATAATGATTTAACGACCAAGCGTATCAAACTGGGTTGATACGCTTGTCGATAGCCCTAGTTGAGGGCGCGTAAACCTTGTTGCTTTTGGTGTAACTCAGTGGTGATTTTCTCAATATCTGCTTGTTTCTCGGCGATTTTGCCTCGGTATTTAGCCATTTTCTCCGCGTTGTTCTTCGCGGTCGCTTTTTGAAGGTCTTGTTGACTCTCTTGTAAATCCTGTTGTTTCTCTTTCAGTTTGCGCTGCAGTTTTTCAACGTCTTGTTCTGCATCCTGGCGAACGCTTGACGCCGTACAGTTCTCTTTAACTTCTGCTAAGGCTTTTTTCAAGCCGGTGACTTGATGGCTATTATTATGCTGTTGTGCGTAACCGAGCTGTTCGTTCAACGCTGCTTCTTTTTGGGCACAGGTTTGCACAGCAAAGGCCTGCTGGGTCATTAGCAGGGCAGCAAGAGAGAGTAACGGAACAGATAATTGCTTTTTCATTGATATTCCTTTCATAAAAGATTTACCGTCAGTTAGGGTGATTACGCCAATTACACCTGCCGGAGCTGTAAGTCCAAGGGCGTTTTACTCGGTTCACCACCGATTTCCCGAGCAAGACGGGGGACCAGATAGCCTGACACTTTACTCAATAAGCCATGCATAATGATACGCGCTTGTTCATCGGAAACATAAAAGTGTGCGGCGCCCTGTACTTTATCCAAAACATGGAGGTAGTACGGGAGAATTCCGACTTCAAACAGACGGTTACTTAGGTTAGCAAGAATGGTGGCATCGTCGTTGATATCGCGCAATAAAACACTTTGATTCAGCAAGGTAACGTTAGCGGTCTTTAGGCGTGCTATTGCTTGAGCGAACTCCGCATCAATTTCTTGAGCATGATTGACGTGGGTTACCATAACCACTTGTAAACGAGTCGCCGCAAGCCGTTGGCACAAATTTTCTGTGACACGAGCGGGAATCACGACCGGTAAACGCGAATGGATCCGTAAGCGTTGAACATGAGGGATAGCTTCCAATTCACCGATTAGATAATCCAACTCATGATCCTTCGCCATCAAAGGATCTCCCCCTGAGAAGATAATTTCGTTTAATTCTGGGTGTTGGCGGATATAATCAAGCGCGACTTGCCAATTGCGCTTATTACCTTGGTTATCTTGGTACGGGAAATGGCGGCGGAAACAGTACCGACAGTTTACTGCGCAGCCACCTTTGACTAATAACAGCGCACGGTTAACGTATTTATGCAGTAACCCAGGTACTGCTGCGGTTTGTTCATCCAATGGATCAGTCGAATAGCCAGGCGTTACAGTAAACTCGCTAGCTTGAGTGACGACTTGGCGTAATAGGGGATCGTTAGGATCGCCTTGAGCCATTCGACGAATGAATGCACGGGGTACACGCAGTGCAAATAAACGGCGTGCGTCATGGCCTGCCTGAAGTTCAGGGAGGTGATCGAGATTTAAAAGTTGTAGTAATTCAGCAGGTTCTGTTACAACGTCTGCAAGTTGCTGCAACCAATCTTCTCTCGCAGGGGTATTTAGGGTTACAATGTTTGCCATTTTTGGCTTCATACCAGTGATTATTTATAGAGGGCCTTCATGGCAACATATTCTAGCAACGATTTTCGTAACGGTCTTAAAATCATGTTCGACAACGAACCTTATGCTATCGAAGCAAGTGAGTTCGTTAAACCCGGTAAAGGCCAAGCTTTCGCACGCGTAAAAATGCGTCGTCTGTTAACCGGTAAATTGATTGAAAAGACCTTCAAATCAACCGATTCAGCAGAAGGTGCTGATGTTGTTGATGTGACCTTAACTTACCTCTACAACGACGGTGAGTTCTGGCATTTCATGAACAACAACACTTTCGAGCAACTCGCTGCAGACGCTAAAGCAGTCGGTGAAAATGGCATCTGGTTACAAGACCAAGCTGAATGTATCGTTACTTTATGGAATGGTAACCCGATTAGCATTCTTCCACCAAATTTCATTGAAGCTGAAATCGTCGAAACTGACCCAGGTCTAAAAGGCGACACAGCAGGAACCGGTGGTAAGCCAGCTAAATTAACAACCGGTGCTGTCGTGAAAGTACCTTTGTTTGTTCAGATTGGTGAAGTTATTCGTGTTGATACGCGTTCTGGCGAATACGTCTCACGCGTCAAGTAAGTCTAAGCGCGCCTTGATGGCGCGTTTTTTTATAGGTAATGCGCGATGAAATCATTAGTAATAAGAGTGGCTATTTTATTTCTGCTCGGCGCGTCGCTCACCGCTTGCAATACGTTTCGTGGGATGGGCGAGGATATTTCAGGCCTAGGTCACGCCATTTCGCACGTTGCGAGTTGATAGCCTATCACCCCTTTTCACCGTTTTAGCCAGCGAACACCCACTATGCGGACGTACCGTCCCATACGACTTTTTTGAAGGACAATATTGATGAATGAATCGGACTTATGGCAGCCGAGTGCGCCCATTGCCAATCTGCTGAAGCGTGCAAATTTGCTGGCCGATATTCGGCGTTTCTTTGCTGATCGTGGAGTGTTGGAAGTCGAAACCCCTGCAATGAGCCAAGCGACGGTGACAGATATTCATCTGGTACCTTTTACAACCCGCTTTGTCGGACCCGGCGCGGCACAAGGGCGCGATCTCTGGTTAATGACGAGTCCTGAATACCATATGAAACGCTTGCTGACTGCGGGCAGCGGACCGATCTATCAAATGAGTCGTTGTTTCCGTAATGAGGAAGCTGGGCGGCATCATAATCCTGAGTTCACAATGCTGGAGTGGTATCGCCCGCATTACGATATGTATCGTTTGATGAATGAAGTGGACGATTTACTGCAACAGATTATCGAGTGCGAACCTGCAGAAACGCTCTCCTACCAACAAGCTTTCCAACGCTATTTAGGTCTCGATCCGCTTACGGCCGATAAAGAGCAATTAGTGGCCTGCGCCGAGAAGCTAGGCGTTGGAGAGCTCGTCGAGCGAGAAGAGGATCGCGATACCGTGCTGCAGTTATTATTTATGCTTGGGGTAGAAACGCAGATCGGCCAAGAGAATAAACCGGCTTTCGTCTATCACTTTCCTGCCTCCCAAGCAGCATTAGCTGAGATCAGCACCGAAGATCATCGTGTAGCCGAGCGCTTCGAGGTCTATTTTAAGGGCGTGGAATTAGCCAATGGTTTTCGTGAGTTGACCAATAGTGACGAGCAGCGCCAACGTTTTATGGCGGATAACCGTCGACGTCAGCTGATGGGGTTACCTGAACACCCAATCGATGAGCGTCTATTGGCGGCATTGACCGCCGGTATGCCGGACTGCTCAGGGGTGGCATTGGGGATTGATCGCTTGGTGATGCTGGCATTGAAGGCCGACTCTTTAAAAGAGGTGATGGCCTTTACTGTCGAGAATAGCTAATCATGTTAGCCAGTCAGGGTGACTGGCTAACGGTCTTATAGGCCACCCGCTTGATACTGGGTTGACTGCATAGCGGCTGCTGATTTACCGACTTGTTCCATTCTTACCTGAACCGGCGGATAAGGCAGCTCTATATTATGTTCGCTAAAGCTATTCAGGATCTGTTGATGCAGGTCGTGACGCAATGGCATACGGTGGCCAATCTCTGCGGCATAAATTCTTAATTCAAATAGTTGAATACCTTGATGAATATCCACTAAGAATGCTTCTGCTGCAGGTGTTTTTAAGACATAACTACAGCGGTTTGCGGCTGCCAGCAGTAAATCCGTCACCACGGCACTGCTTACATGCGGTGGCGCAGGAATATTTAACACCACCCGAGTATGCGCATCGGATAATGACCAGTTAATAAACTGCTCGGTAATAAAGGCCTTATTCGGTACAATAATTTCTTTTCTATCCCAATCGGTAATGGTGGTGGCTCGGGTATTGATGCGTGAAATAGTGCCGGTCAAGTCTCGTAGGGTAACGGTGTCGCCAATCCGAATCGGCTTTTCGAATAGAATAATCAGACCCGAAATAAAGTTTGCAAAAATTTCCTGTAAACCGAAGCCCAATCCCAGACCCATTGCCGCGACTAACCATTGCAACTTAGACCAGTCGATACCCAGCATCGAGAAGCCCATCATGACGCCGATAATCATCAGCAAGTACTTGGTTAGCGTGGTGATGGCATAGCCTGTTCCTGGCGCAAGGTTGAGATGCTGCAAGATGGCGAGTTCTAGCATCGCTGGCATATTTCTGACCAGTTGCAGCGTAATGATCAACACTAAGATAGCGATTAACACGGCCCCTAACGTGACGTCTTGCACGCTCTCAACACCTTGAATCGAGGAGGTTACTCCCCAAAGTGGGATGTTCTCAAGGAAGGCGAAGGCGGAGTGTAGTTCTGACCAGAGAAGGATTAAGGCAAAAAGCGCCACGAGCGCGAGCAGCGAGCGCACTAAGCGTAGCGACTGTGCACTGATCGTATCAAGATCGATGACAGGTTCTTCGATTGTCTCTTGGCTTTCACTATTCAGCGCAGCGCTGTCATCTTCTTGATGATTTCGCGCTCGGCTGGCGAGAATTTCGGCTCGCCGCTGACGTGCGCGATCAAATTCGATTCGTCGGCGTTGTATCAGCATCCAACGCCGAATGATATGGTAAACGATCAGTAGCACAAACCAGATCCCCACCGAGCTTTCAACTCGAGCTAACAGCGCTTGCGCCGTCGCAAGATACCCGAGTAAGGAAGCAATAATGGCCACCGGTGGGATAACGATCATCAGGTCCCACAATAAGCGGTTGACCATATTGTTGCTATTCCCCTGGCGGTCAAAGTAGAGCGGTAAGCCAGCACGGCGCAGTGCATTGGAAACAATAGTTAACGCGATACAAATCAGAATAAAACTGAGGCGGCCCAATGAGGCAGTAAAGGGACGCTCTTCAATATTATCGAAAGTGATTAATACCATCGTAAGGGGAACGATAAAGCCGATACTGAGGGAGTAGTAGCGTACCGCTCTCGATACTGCTTGTGATGGCCAACGAAAGTGGGCGATAAACAAACCATTAGGATGCGCAAAGGTTGCGCTAATCATAAAGGCCCACAGTAAGGGCAGGGTCGCGGTCACGCCATCGCCCACAGCGACAGCAATCGGATAAGGCCAAGCGCGTTGTAACCCATAACCGAGTGTCGCCCACAGTACCGGCAAGGGGAGGGCGACCAATATTGACCAAAATACCGTGCGCAATGTTAGGGAAAAGCGATCTTGGGTCACTTTACCAATGCGGCTGGCCGATCGCGCTAAGAAAGCATGATAGTGGCGACGTGAACTTAGGCTGATGATCACTAATATTAGCGCGCCAATAACAGGTAAAATAGACTCCCGACTGGTGGCCACCATCACCAAGGCTTTACCCAATTGTCCCAAACTGTCTAAAGATAATAATCTTGTTAGATCTTGCACGACCTGTAGGGGGTAATGCAGGCTAATCGGATTGATATCCGCCGTCCAGAAGAGGTAACGGTGGGTAGCATCCGTGACATCACCCAAGGCATCTTGTAACTGGGTATTGGCAACTTTTAGTTTAGTGATTTCTAGAATTAATGCATCACAACCTGAAATCAATGAATTGAGCAGTTCACCTTGCGTATTGAGCTGTGAATCTAAAATTCGGCGTTGCTCGCTGGTTATCGACTTACCACTCGCTTGATGTGTCTCACGCAGCGCGTGTTGACGAGCCAGCAGGTCTTCGTAATGCAGACGCTGAACACGTAATTCCCCCATTTCGCTATCGATTTGCTGAGATTTTGGCGCATCAGGTAAGCGAGCCACTTGCGCGCGTAGCGCCTCGCCCAATAGGGTCGACTCACCTAGCCACTGTGATTGTTCGCGTAGAGTGGAGAGTGCTTGGCGTACTTGTTGAGTTTGGTTAGCGACCAGCCGCTGCTGTGAAGAGACAAGTTCCATATGTTGGGCTTGCTGGTTCAGTGCAGCCGATAGCTCACGGTTAACGGTAAATTGCTCATGGATAACCGGCGGTAAGTCGCCGCTATTTTCTGCCAGTTGTTCAGTACGTTCCAAGGCGCGTTGTGCTTCATCTTGGCGGAGCGCGCTTTGTCGGGTACGCAAGGCTTGTAAATACGCATCGAGCTGAGCAATCGTTTTTTGATGAAACTCCGCGCGTAATTTTGCAAGCTCTTGCCGATTATTGGCAGAAAGCTGCGCCAGCTCAAGCTCATTGACCCGTGCTTTGTTGGCGGCATTTTCTGCCTCATAGGCGTTGCCCCGGGCTTGGCCCAATGGCGTAGAGGAGACTTGGTAATTCTGTAAGCGACGATCGCTTTCAGAAAGCGCCCGTCGCGCATCCGTCTGGTCGCTGGGAAGTTGGGTGAGAGAGTCGCTGATTTCCCGAGCTTGGTCCTGCTCCTGTTGTGCTAAGCGGCCTTCTTCCAATAACTGGCTGCTGACACGTAAGATTTCCTGTTCAATATCGCTACTGGTTAGTGCAGGATTGACGCGTTTGCTCGTCTCATTTAGTGTGGTGATTTGCTGGCGTAAGGTCGCCGCAAGTTGCGGGTAATTGTCGATGATCTGCTGGTATTGCCTCGCATTTTCAATCGATTGGTTGCGCTGGTTAGTGTAATCCAGCGCACTCTTTAATGCTTGAATCGTCTCGGTTTGTGCCGCAGGGTTTTTACTATTCTGCGCCTGTTCCAGAGCCTGCCGAATCTGAGGGGGTTCAGGCAGCGCATCACTAGCGAAAGTAGTACTAAGCCCTAAGCTCAGTAGAATAACGGATAATATACGCACTGCCAGGCCCTCTATCTTAGGCTTCGGTCTGTTCTACCACGCCACTTTTATTGTGTGGTGGGGTTGAGGTAGGTGCTTGAACAGCAATTTTTTCAGCCAAAGGCTGACCCATTCTTGTTGGGGCTTGGGCTTCTAAGGCTTCGCTCAGACGGACTTGATCGGCAGCGAATAAGTTGATGACGGTAGAACCCAACTTAAAGCGGCCCATTTCTTGGCCCTTAAGTAGAACAATCGCGCCTTTTTCCTCAGCTTGAGGATAATGCCAGCGTTGAATAACGCCTTCACGCGGCGGAGTAATAGTACCGGCCCACACGGTTTCAATACTCCCAACAATGGTTGCGCCCACTAGAATTTGCACCATAGGCCCTATATCGGTATCGAAATAGCATATAACGCGTTCATTACGGGCGAAGAGATTGGGAATATTTTGGGCAGTCAGAGGATTAACAGAGTACAGATCACCTGGGACATAGACCATTTCACGTAAGATACCATTACACGGCATATGCACACGGTGGTAGTCACGTGGGGCTAAGTAAGTGGTAACAAACTGGCCATTGTAAAAGTGCTGCGCACGCTCTTCATTTCCTGCGAGCAGGGCCTCTAACGTGTAGTAGTGCCCCTTGGCTTGAAAAATTTGATTCTCGTCGATACGTCCACATTGGCTGACTGCGCCATCAGCCGGTTGGACGAGAATATTCGCTGAATGATCAATGACCCGAGCTTCATCCTTTAACGGACGGACAAAAAACTCGTTAAAACTGCGGTAGCTCGCGGTATCGGGCTTAGCGGCTTCTTGCATATTGACTTTGTAATACCAGACAAAAAGATCAATAACGGCCTTGGTTAGCCAGCCTGCTTGGCGACTTGCTCCCCAGCCGGCAAGTTCTGTGAGCTGTTTCTTAGGAAGAAGAGCGTTAATACCTAATTTCAACTTGTCTAACACGGGCGCCTCCTGGCGTACTCAATCGTTCTAAATATTATTGCGGACAATGCCACAACGGTATACGTGTATGCAGTAGAAGTGGGGGACCTTGCGGCACCTACTCTTTACTGGTGAAATTTTTTCTTATTTTAACGGAAGCCATGCTTTCGAGAATTCGATGATAATTCTCGAAGCGCTGCTCATCAATCTCTCCTAGTTCAACGGCGTGACGCAGCGCGCAACCTGGGTCGTCAAGATGTTTGCAATCTCTAAACTTACAAAACCCCAGATACGGTTTGAATTCGACAAACCCTTGAGTGATTTGTTCCGGTTCTAGGTGCCATAAACCGAACTCACGGACCCCAGGTGAGTCGATAACATCGCCACCTTGTGGAAAGTGGTAGAGCCGTGCGGCGGTCGTGGTGTGTTGACCTAGTCCTGAGTTATCAGACACATCGTTGGTTAAGATGGCATTATTATCGAGAGCATCAAAGCCTAACAATGCGTTCAATAAGCTCGATTTACCGACGCCAGACTGCCCAGCAAAAATACTGACGCGATCGGTTAACGCTTCTTCAAGCGGTTGAAGGCCTTCTCGCTGATGGCTGGAAACCTTTAATACTGGATAACCAATATCTTGATAGATCGCCATCTGTTCATCGACAAATGCCATACCGTCGTCGTCCAGAAGATCAGTTTTATTTAATACTAATAGAGGAGCGATATTCAGGGTTTCGCAAGCGACTAAATAGCGGTCGATAATATTTAATGACAGTTCAGGTAAAATCGCAGAGACAATGATAATTTGGTCGATATTTGCGGCAATGGGTTTGATCCCATCATAGTAATCAGGTCGGGTCAGTACCGATTGCCGCTCATGGACGGCCTCTACGATGCCTTTACCCATCCCTTCGAGTGGCGCGCGCCAGACAACGCGGTCGCCTGTTACGAGTGAGCGAATTGTGCGACGTAAGTTACAGCGCCAAATTTGGCCTTGAGGATCTTCGACATCAGCATGCATGCCGAAACGACTAATGACTCGGCCGTCTTGAGGTTCAGCAAATAGGCTATCATCAGGTTCCACTTTCCCTTCACGTTGCTGTAACCGACGCTGGTGGTTGGCATTAACTCGCCGTTGTTGGCCCTTTGATAGTTTATTTTTACTCACATAACCTCTCATCTAACAGATGTTTCGCCCTAAGTGGGCAAAAGGTCTATGATACACCTTAATGAGAACAAATGGCGAATTTAGCGGGTAAACGAGGGCGATGATGACGCAAAGTAAAGATAACCTTATTTGGATCGATTTAGAAATGACGGGGTTGGACCCACTACGTGATCGGATTATTGAGATCGCAACGATAGTGACTGATGCGCAATTGAATGTGCTTGCTGAAGGGCCTGTATTGGCGGTGCACCAAAGCGATGAACAACTTGCATTGATGGATGAGTGGAACGTGAATACCCATACCCAAAGTGGATTAGTCGCACGGGTTAAGCAGAGTAGCGTATCGGAAGCCGAGGCGGAGCAGTTGACCCTCGAATTTTTAAAACAGTGGGTACCTGAAAATAGCTCACCTATCTGTGGCAACTCTATCGGTCAAGATCGTCGCTTCTTAGTGAACTATATGCCTCAACTTGAAAACTATTTTCACTACCGCGCACTGGATGTCAGTACATTAAAAGAGTTGGCGCGTCGTTGGAAGCCGGATATTTTGCAAAAGTTCCATAAAAAAGGGACTCACCAAGCCCTAGACGATATTCGAGAATCGATCGCTGAGTTGGCGTTTTACCGTGAAAACTTTCTAAAACTGTAATTTTTAGGATGATAACTGTGCAAACTGCCGAGTTAATCGGCAGTTGATACGAAAAAATAAAAAAAGCGGTGTAGGGGGGTTGCGTAGAACAATTATTCTCGTATAATTCGCACCCCGTAACGGTAGTAAATATTTTTACTGTTTAGGGCGCGGGAATAGCTCAGTTGGTAGAGCACGACCTTGCCAAGGTCGGGGTCGCGAGTTCGAATCTCGTTTCCCGCTCCAAGTTTTCATCTCAGTCTTCCAATCACTCTCTCTACATTGCAGCCTAGATTTCATCGGTCATCGCTAAGCTTTTCAACAGAGTTATCCACAGGGTGTTCAATGTTGAGCTGTAACAGCTCCATTCCACAGTTAGATTATATCATGATGATTTTTAAGGTTTTTTTATTTTATAGTTATTAATGTCTTAACGCGTTATCCCCATGACCTTCCTTCGTTAAAAAAAGCTATTCACAGCAAAATTCTCGTTGCAATTCTGTCGCTTAGCCAGGTTTCGACCTATCCTTTTTATTTATTCGTCCATCGCTCGGTTAGCGAGAATGGAGTAGGAGTCGGAATGATGCAGAGTATTTCAGCAGTGAGTGACCAGCTTCCAAGCCATTGTTGGCCTGTCGACCATATTGCAGAGCTCGAACAGAAATTATGTCGTTTACATGACGGCTCACCTTATACCTTAATGTGGCAAGCCGGTGAGGCGTTGGCAACGTTAGTAGCCGAACACTTTGCCAATACCCGACACTGTTTAGTGCTGTGTGGAACTGGCAATAACGGCGGTGACGGATTTGTCCTCGCCTCTCTTCTTCACCAAGCCGGTATCCGTGTCACGGTGGTAGAGGCGACGCGACACTATGAGCGGCCCGCTGAGGCAGCACGTGCCAAAGCTTATTGGGATAATATTGCACGGCACCCATCATTATCCGCGGGCGATCCTTGGCCTGATGATATTGATCTGATTGTTGATGCGCTTTTTGGTATAGGCCTACGTCAGGCACCTCGCGAGGAAAGCCAAGCATTGATCGATTTAGCGAATCACCATGCTGCGCCAGTATTAGCCGTCGATATTCCTTCAGGCTTAGCCGCGCAAACCGGCCAGCCGCTAGGGGCCGTGATACAGGCAACCGCAACACTGACCTTTATTACCCTAAAACCGGGTTTGTTAACCGGTAAAGGGCGAGCCTACAGCGGTAAGCTGTGGGTGGCTGACTTGGGGCTTTCTCATTTACTGCCGCAGCTCTCGCCTCCAATTGAATGCCTGACTGCACGACAGTTGCCTCGATGGTTACCCCAACGTCAAGCCAGCGCCCACAAAGGGGATATGGGTAAAGTGGTGGTGATTGGCGGCGCAGAAGGGACTGCCGGTGCGATACGACTGAGCGGTGAAGCCGCATTACGGAGCGGCGCAGGCCTCGTTCGCGTATTAACCCATGCCTCGAATCTTGTGCCACTGTTGGCCGCTCGGCCGGAATTGATGGTTGCTGAATTGACCTCTCAATCGCTTCGCGATGCACTCGATTGGGCTGATATTGTGGCGATTGGTCCTGGACTGGGCCAATCCGATTGGGCAAAAAACGCACTAAAAGAGGTAAAATTAAGTAAAAAAATCATGGTATGGGATGCAGATGCGCTAAACCTCCTAGCAATCGAACCGGATAAACGTCAAAATCGGGTTCTGACTCCACATCCTGGAGAAGCAGCCCGATTATTAGGGATAAGCGTTGCAGAGGTCGAAGCCGACCGCTTGTCCGCGGCGCATCAGTTGGTGGAACGTTTTGGCGGAGTCGCCGTATTGAAGGGGTCAGGTACCCTTATCACCGATGGCACATCAGCCACTTCGATTGCCTACGTAGGTAACCCTGGCATGGCTAGTGGGGGAATGGGGGATGTATTGACTGGCGTCGTTACAGCCCTTCTCGGTCAAGGACTGGAACCGTTTGAAGCCGCCTGTGCCGCAGTGGTTGCCCATGGTCATGCGGCCGACCTTGTGGCGGATGACCACGGAATGCGTGGAATGCTTGCTCTGGATGTGATTGAAAAATTAAGAATAAGTGTCAATCCACTTCAGGATCTCAATGAGTAACATGATAACAAAAACATTTATGCTGACTGACTTAGCGGACACCTTGGCATTAGGTGCCCGCTTAGCAAAGGCCAGTGAGCGAGCAACAATTATCTATTTAGTTGGAGATTTAGGGGCCGGTAAAACCACCTTCAGCCGAGGTTTTTTGCAAGCGTTAGGCCATCAAGGGAATGTAAAAAGCCCTACCTATACGTTGGTAGAGCCTTATGAAATTGATCAGCGTCTAGCCTATCATTTCGATCTGTATCGCCTTGCTGATCCTGAAGAGCTCGAGTTTATGGGGGTCCGTGACTATTTCACGGGCGATGCTATCTGTTTAGTCGAATGGCCTCAGCAGGGAGCCGGTATTTTACCCTCGCCAGATCTGACTATCACCTTAAGCTATCAAGGTGAGGGGAGAGAGGCGGAAGTCGTGGCAAGCTCACCGTGGGGTGAACAGTTATTACAAAAAATTTCTTGTAACGAGGGAGCGGCATGACCTTCAGGCGGCTGATTCTCGTCGTACTATGTTGCCTCGTTAGTCGAGCGGTGGCGGCGGCATCGCTCTCGGATATTCAGGTGGATAATCGAGAGGCACAATCGATAGTGACATTGAGTTTTGCGGATAAGCCAACTTCATCGTGGTTCAGTTTGCATAATCCAGAACGGTTCGTGATGGATATCCACGAAAGCGGGGTCATCAAGGGACTGCCGCTTAATTTTAGTGGGGCCAATCTTGTTAAACGTATTCGCACCAGTCAGCCGCCGAACCAACATGCGATTCGACTCGTATTTGAATTGACCCAGGCTTCAGGCTCCTCGGTCACCACTCGTCAGGTAGGTAACCAGTGGCAAGTGGTGGTCACGCTTCAGGGGAAAACGGCGCCACCCGCAGTGATCGCGGCTAAAAGACCAGAAAAAAATCCGTTTACGTCAACAAAAACAGCGGTGTCGAATACCAATACCACCAGTTATCCCGGTGGGCAAGTCGCCCGTAATCAGGTCGTAATTGTAGCGATTGATGCGGGACATGGTGGGCAAGACCCAGGGGCTATTGGTCAACATGGTTTAAAAGAAAAAAATGTCACCATCGCGATTGCTCGCAAGTTAAAGAAATTTCTCGATGCGGATCCGATGTTCAAACCGGTATTAACCCGTAATGGAAATTACTTTATTTCGGTGATGGGACGTTCAGAAGTGGCACGTAAAGAGAATGCGAGTTTATTAGTATCGATACATGCTGACTCTGCTCCTGTGCATTCCGCCAGCGGTGCTTCGGTATGGGTACTCTCTAATCGCCGCGCAAACTCTGAAATGGCGAATTGGTTAGAGCAAACTGAGAAACAGTCTGAACTGCTGGGTGGGGCTGGAGATTTACTGGCCAATAGTCAGTCCGATCCCTACTTAAGCCAAGCGGTACTTGATCTTCAATTTGGGCACTCACAGCGTGTTGGCTACGATGTCGCAACCAAAGTGCTACAAAATCTCCGTCAAGTCACGCCTTTGCATAAACGCTTACCAGAGCATGCGAGTTTGGGTGTACTGCGCTCACCGGATATCCCCTCACTGTTAGTGGAAACGGGTTTTATCAGTAATGCGCAGGAAGAGAAGCTACTGGGTAATTCTGCTTATCAGACCAAAATCGCGCATGCAATTTACCGAGGGTTACGCGCTTACTTCCGTAGCCATCCATACCAATATATTGCTGCCAGCGAAAACCGCCCCGTTAAGGCTAATCCGGTTCAAGTCGCCTCGCCTCAAGGGGCTCAATTACATGTTGTTCAACGCGGTGAAACCTTATCCGGTATTGCTGCGCGATATGGGGTGAGTAGTCAGGCGATTATTACGCAAAATCATCTTAAAAAATCGGGTGTTTGGGTCGGCCAGCGATTACGGATTGGTGGGGCAAAGACAATGACTCAGTCATCGGCGACCGTAATAAGGCATAAAGTTGTGCGGGGAGACTCGCTTAATGCGATAGCCTTGAAATATGGGGTGAGTGCCCAAACTATTATAACCAAGAATAAGCTTCGTTCCGCCAATGTGATGTTAGGTCAGACCTTAATCATCCCGCAATCGTAGCCGGAAGAGGTCGCTGCAGAGGATCTTATATGCCAATCCAGATATTACCGCCGCAGTTGGCTAACCAAATCGCTGCTGGGGAAGTGGTAGAGCGCCCAGCCTCTGTGGTAAAAGAACTGATTGAAAATAGCCTAGATGCTGGGGCAACGCGTATCCATATCGAGATCGATAAGGGCGGCGCCAAACGGATTGCGATTCGGGACAATGGCTGTGGCATTGATAAGGAACAGCTCTCCTTGGCGCTTGCTCGCCATGCGACGAGTAAAATTGCCTCGTTAGATGATCTTGAAGCGATCATGAGTCTAGGATTTCGTGGTGAAGCCCTCGCCAGTATTAGCTCGGTTTCTCGACTTACCCTGACTTCACGTACGGCGACACAGCAAGAAGCGTGGCAGGCTTACGCCGAAGGGCGTGAGATGAACGTCAGTCTTAAGCCTGCCGCCCATCCATGTGGGTCGACCCTAGAGGTCTTGGATTTATTTTATAATACGCCTGCTCGCCGTAAGTTTCTGCGGACCGAAAAAACAGAGTTTACCCATATCGATGAGGTCATTCGGCGTATCGCGCTCGCGCGTTTTGACGTCGAATTTATACTGACCCACAACGGTAAGCCGGCGCGCCACTACCGAATGGCGAATAATGAGAAACAGAAACAGCAGCGGCTGGCCGCGATCTGTGGCGCCAACTTTGTCTCACAGGCCGTGCATATCGATTGGCAACATGATGGCTTGGGTATCGAAGGGTGGGTGGTATCGCCCGATTATGCGCAACAGGCTAGCGAAACCCAATACTGCTACGTTAATGGTCGGATGATGCGCGATAAGCTGATTAATCATGCGATACGCCAAGCCTATCAAGAACATATCGGCCAACAGCAAACGCCAGCATACGTGCTTTTCCTCACGGTGGACCCTCATCAAGTTGATGTAAATGTCCACCCGGCAAAACACGAAGTTCGTTTTCACCAGTCACGGTTAGTGCATGACTTTATCTATCAAGGTATTGCCAGTGCATTAACACCGGCTGAACAGGGGGGAGCATTAGAGCAGAGCCAGCCTGCGCAGCTCTCTCAGCCAGTGATTGCGGAGAACCGGAGTTCGGCGGGTAAGAATAAATTCACACAGCCGAGTCAACCGGCTGAAGGGCAGCGTCATTACTCGCCAGAGCCGTATCGTAAGAAAGAGGCCGATGTGTATCAGCGCTTAGTCCGTTCGACGCCAAGAGTGGAGGAGGCCGCTGTTGAGCCTCTCAAGGCTGAGTGCTTCGAACCTTTAGCTGGCCATACACAGGGCTTTGGGCGAGTGCTTACCGTTTGTGAGCAACGCTTTGCGCTACTTGAACGTTCAAGTGGCCTCGCATTGCTCTCTTTAGCCAAAGCAGCAAGTTTGGTATTGGCAAAGCAGCTGAATCCAGCCACCCAGCCACTGGTCTCGCAGCCCTTACTGATCCCATTACGTGTGAAAAGTAGCGCGGCAGAAAAGCAACTGATTACTCAGCATAGCGAGTTATTGCAACGCTTCGGCATCGATCTGCAAAGTGATGGCCACTACAGTACCCTGCGTGCAGTGCCTTTACCTTTACGGACTCAGAATTTACAGCAATTACTGCCAGAACTGATTACATGGCTGTCCTCAGTCTCTGACATTAATCAAAGCGAGTTAGCAACTTGGTTGGCGGGTAAACGTGTCAGCACTGACTCCACGTGGAGTCACTCGCAAGCGATTAGCCTGTTAGCTGATTTAGAGCGGCTGGCTCCCGAACAGGTGAGTACCCCGCCAGCGGGCCTCATTCAACCGTTATCCTTAGCCCCTTTTTTTGAAGTACTATTAAATGAATGATATGACCTCCCCATTACCTAAAGCCATTTTTATTATGGGGCCGACAGCATCGGGTAAAACAGCCCTAGCCATTGAGCTAGCAAAAACCTTGCCCGTTGAAATTATCAGTGTCGATTCCGCACTGGTCTATCGCGGTATGGATATTGGCACGGCTAAACCGACTGTGGCTGAGCAGGCTGCCGCCCCTCATCATCTATTGGACTTGATTGATCCCAGCCAAAGTTACTCTGCGGCCGATTTTCGTCGAGATGCTTTACAAAAAATGGCTGAAATTACGCAGCGTGGGGCGATTCCTATATTGGTGGGGGGAACGATGCTTTACTTTAAAGCGTTGCTTGAAGGCTTATCGCCTTTACCTTCTGCCAATCCTGACATCCGTCAACACTTGGAACAACGGGCAAAATTTGAAGGTTGGGAAACTCTTCATCAAGAACTTTGTCTGATAGATCCTAAGGCTGGAGCAAGAATTCACCCTAATGATCCACAAAGACTGACGCGAGCACTGGAAGTTTTTCTCATTTCAGGTAAAACTCTAACAGAGTTAACTGAAACGGCGGGGGAAGCGCTTCCGTACGACGTTTACCAGTTTGCTATCGCTCCGCAAGACCGTGAAGTGCTTCATCAACGGATTGAAATGCGTTTTCAGCAGATGCTGAACGAAGGATTTGAAGATGAAGTCAGAACGCTTTATCAGCGTGGTGATCTTCATGTTGATCTGCCTTCTGTGCGTTGTGTCGGTTATCGACAAATGTGGTCATGGCTTGACGGCGAAATAGATTATAATGAAATGGTTTTCCGTGGCATATGTGCCACTCGCCAGTTGGCTAAGCGACAAATGACCTGGTTGCGAGGGTGGAAAGCACTTGTTTGGCTTGATAGCCTGCAACCCGATCAGGCTCGTGAGAAAGTTTTAAACGTTATTCGTGCTATAACTGATTGATTATTTACAATCTTCAGGCATGGTATGCCATAGCGGTTTCTAAACTCTATAATAATTACACTACGAACGTATAAGGAAAAGATAGAATGGCTAAAGGGCAATCATTACAAGACCCGTTTTTAAACGCTTTGCGTCGCGAGCGTGTACCCGTCTCTATTTACTTGGTTAACGGCATTAAACTTCAAGGGCAAATTGAATCTTTCGATCAATTCGTCATTTTATTAAAAAATACCGTCAGCCAAATGGTTTACAAGCACGCTATCTCAACCGTCGTGCCATCGCGCCCTGTTTCTCACCATACCAATGCGCCAGGTAGCAGCAATTATCATAATAATGGCACTGCTGGTACTGGTTCACACCATGAAGGTGAGTCTGCAGAGTAATTTTCTTTCGACCGGAGAGTTTAGGCTCTCTGGTTGTCATCCTTTCAGTGAGGTTATCGCTTGTTTGAGCGTTATGATGCCGGCGAACAGGCCGTTTTAGTTCATATCTGGTTTGCACAAGATAAAGAAAGCGAAGATCTACAAGAGTTCGAAACACTTGTCTCTTCCGCAGGGGTTGAAGCCCTGCAAGTTGTTACGGGAAGCCGTAAATCCCCCCACCCCAAATATTTCGTTGGCGAAGGTAAAGCAGAAGAGATCGCGGATGCGGTCAAGGCTACTGGGGCCAGTGTGGTGATTTTCGACCATGCATTAAGCCCTGCCCAAGAACGGAATTTAGAAAGACTGTGTGAGTGTCGAGTGATCGATCGCACAGGGCTTATTTTAGATATCTTTGCGCAGCGAGCGCGCACGCACGAAGGTAAATTACAGGTTGAATTGGCCCAGTTGCGCCATTTAGCGACCCGATTAGTCCGTGGTTGGACGCACTTAGAGCGTCAAAAAGGCGGTATCGGCTTACGCGGTCCTGGTGAAACACAACTTGAAACAGACCGACGCCTATTACGTAATCGCATCACTCTAATTCTCTCTCGACTGCAGCGAGTCGAAAAACAGCGTGAGCAGGGTCGACAGGCACGGGCCAAAGCTGATATCCCAACCGTATCGCTGGTAGGCTATACCAATGCCGGCAAATCGACACTATTCAACAGTATTACCTCGGCAGAGGTCTATGCGGCTGACCAACTTTTTGCGACACTCGATCCTACTTTACGGCGCTTATCGGTAACAGACGTTGGCGAAGTGGTATTGGCCGATACCGTAGGGTTTATCCGCCATCTTCCTCACGATTTAGTGGCTGCATTTAAGGCGACGCTACAAGAAACCCGTGAAGCTACGCTGTTATTACATGTGATTGATGCAGCCGATTTACGTGTGAATGAGAATATTGAGGCGGTCGACGACGTCTTGGCGGAAATTGAGGCAGACGAAATTCCTGCTTTGCATGTCATGAATAAAATCGATCAATTAGAAGGGTTTGTGCCACGTATTGATCGCAACGAAGAAGGTGTTCCAATACGTGTCTGGCTTTCTGCTCAGAGCGGGTTAGGATTACCTTTGCTGTGGCAGGCGCTTTCAGAACGGCTTTCAGGCGAGATTGCCCAGCATACTTTGACGCTTCCTCCGGAAGCAGGTCGTCTTCGTAGCCGTTTTTATCAGCTTGATGCAATTAAAGAAGAATGGAATCAGGACGATGGATCCATCGGTTTACAGGTCCGTTTACCGATCGTCGAATGGCATCGTCTTACTAAGCACTATCCGGCTTTATCAGATTACGTCGTAAAATAAGTATTCGGCCCCTAGAGTGGGGCCTCCACAATGTCACTAAATGGAGATTAGTATGATGTGGAAACAAGCGGGTAGCCAGGAAACCCGGTGCAGTGCATTGGCGCAGAATAGCGGCGCTGATTCTCAACAACCAAGCTTACAACATGGTCCCCCAGACCTTGAAAAACTCTTTCGTCAGGCGATAGCAAAATGGTTTACGCTATCAGGACGACGTCGGCAGGGGGCTTCCCCTTCTTCACCCTCCTTCTCAACACTTATCCCCGTTGCATTAATCTTACCCGGCTTATGGGCGGTGAGTGGCTTTTATACCATTGGAGAGGGCGAGCGTGGGGTGATTACCCGATTGGGGAAATATAGCCACCTCGTCGACCCAGGGTTAAATTGGCGACCAGCTTTGATTGACCGGGTGACCGCTGTCAATGTTGCTTCGGTCAAAGAGTTAGCGGCGACAGGAAGCATGTTAACGGCTGATGAAAACGTGGTCCGGGTGGAAATGAACGTCCAATATCGGGTGGTCGATCCTGTGCGCTATCTCTATTCCGTCGTGAATGCTGAAGATAGCTTACGCCAGGCGACAGATAGCGCCTTACGTGGCGTGATTGGTCGTTCGACAATGGATCGGGTGCTGACCGAGGGGCGAACGATTGTGCGAAGCGAGACCCAACGGGAAATCGAACAGACGATGTTACCGTATCAAATGGGGCTAGCCGTCCTTGATGTAAACTTCCAAGCTGCGCGTCCGCCGGAAGAGGTTAAGGCCGCATTTGACGATGCCATTGCCGCGCGTGAAAATCGAGAACAGTATGTGCGTGAGGCAGAAGCTTACGCTAACGAGGTTCAACCTCGCGCGAATGGGCAAGCACAACGGATTCTTGAAGACGCGCGGGCCTATAAAGCGCGTACTGTTTTAGAAGCCGAAGGGGAATCTGAACGCTTTAAGAAAATTTTACCGGAATACCAGGCTGCCCCAAAAGTAACCAAACAGCGGCTTTATCTAGAAACGATGGAGAAAATCCTCGCGCATACGCCTAAGGTCCTTACGGGGCAACAAGGCAACACCCTAAGTCTGCTTCCGCTAGAGCAGTTGTTAAAATGGCAAGACTCCGCGCAAACGACGTCACAAAACCAAATAAAACGCCTTAAGACTGAGTCAGCAGGATCGACATTGAGTAATTATTCTCGTCAAGGAGGGCGTGATAATGGGTAAAGTCTTACTTGGAACGGGATTAATAGTATTAATGATTCTGTTCAACGCTTGTTTCATCGTTTCCGAGGGGGGACGTGGAATTGTCGTTCGCTTTGGTAAAGTTCTGCGGGACCAGAAAAACATTCCCGTAGTGGTTGAACCGGGATTACATATGAAATGGCCGTTGGTTTCTACGGTAAAGATACTCGATGCACGTATCCAAACGCTGGATAACCAAGCGGACCGATTCGTGACAAAAGAGAAAAAAGATCTGATCGTTGATTCGTACATCAAGTGGCGGATCAGTGATTTTAGTCGTTACTATCTTGCCACGGGAGGCGGTGAAATTTCTCGGGCTGAACTGTTACTTAAACGTAAGTTCAGCGATCGACTGCGTTCGGAAATTGGCCGTCTTAATGTGAAAGATATCGTAACCGATTCTCGTGGGCGATTGACTACGGATGTGCGGGATGCCCTGAATAAAGGTAGCGCTGGCACCGAGTATGATGAGCTTGAGCAGTTGCCTGATTCTGCTGATAGCCTACATAATAATAGTATGGCAGCCTTAGGGATTGAGGTTGTCGATGTGCGGATTAAACAGATTAATCTTCCTACCGAAGTCTCTGAAGCCATTTTTAATCGGATGCGTGCAGAACGTGAGTCTGTGGCGAGAAGCCAACGTTCTCAAGGTAAAGAAGAGGCCGAAAAATTACGCGCTCAGGCCGACTATGGTGTGACCAAAACACTCTCTGAAGCGCAAAAACAAGCGCTGATCATTCGTGGAGAGGCGGATGCTGAAGCGGCGAATATCTTTGCCAGTACCTATTCGCAAGACCCTGAGTTTTTCGCTTTCTTACGTTCGCTCTCTGCCTACGAGAAAAGCTTTGCTTCGAGCAATTCACTACTCTTTATCGATAATAACAGCGAGTTTTTACGCTTTATGCAATCGCCCTAACGCTGCAATTATTATCAATTCCTAGTAGACTGTAGGGGTCGGTGATTTTACCGGCCCTTTTTATTGTAAGGAACCCTCATGCACTCAGCTATATGGACGGCCGTTTCATTATTATTAATCGTGGAAGGGTTAGGTCCCATGTTATTGCCTAAGGTCTGGAAAAGAGGCTTACTTACGTTGATCAGTTCACCTGAAAAGCTCTTAAGACGCTTCGGCGGTGCCTTTGTCGTGGCGGGAGTCGTGATATTTTATATGATTTATAAGTAGTATATAGTATATAAAACTGCGAATAAGTTATTTTTGCAGTGAATATTTTGTCTAAATAAAAAAGCGACTTTCGCTTATTAAAAAAGCTGAAACCGAGAAAAGCTGGTGGTAGAATCCATTTTTAAGCAATCAATGGTTTTAGAAAATGGGTAATAATGTTGTCGTACTTGGCACCCAATGGGGTGACGAGGGCAAAGGTAAAATTGTAGATTTGCTGACTGAGCGCGCAAAATATGTCGTCCGCTATCAAGGTGGGCACAATGCTGGTCATACGCTCGTCATCAACGGTGAAAAAACCGTTCTTCACTTAATCCCTTCAGGTATCCTACGTGATAATGTTACCAGCATCATCGGTAATGGTGTCGTGCTCTCTCCAGAAGCTCTGATGAAAGAGATGAAAGGCCTGGAAGATCGTGGTGTCCCAGTACGTGAACGTTTACTGATTTCTGAAGCTTGTCCGCTGATCCTGCAATATCATGTTGCTATGGATGTGGCGCGTGAAAAAGCGCGTGGCGCTAAAGCTATCGGCACCACTGGCCGCGGTATTGGTCCAGCGTATGAAGATAAAGTCGCACGTCGTGGTTTACGCGTAGGAGATCTCTTTGATAAAGAGACCTTCGCCGTTAAGCTGAAAGAGATCGTCGATTATTACAACTTCCAGTTGGTGCACTACTACAAAGAGCCAGCGGTTGATTACGATGCTATCTTAAATGATACCTTAGCCATGGCAGATATCTTGACCTCTATGGTTGTCGATGTCTCTGACCTGCTAGATAAAGCACGCTTACGCGGCGACTTCATGATGTTTGAAGGCGCGCAAGGCACGCTGCTCGATATCGACCACGGAACCTATCCCTATGTAACCTCTTCCAACACCACGGCAGGTGGCGTGGCAACAGGCTGTGGTTTAGGCCCTCGTTACGTTGATTACGTTTTAGGGATCGTTAAAGCCTACTCTACTCGTGTCGGTGCAGGGCCTTTCCCAACAGAATTATTCGATGATATCGGTGAGTTCTTAGGTAAGAAAGGTAACGAGTTCGGTGCTACCACCGGCCGTCGTCGTCGTACAGGATGGTTAGACATTGTTGCGGTACGCCGTGCTGTGCAAATCAACTCCCTGTCAGGCTTCTGCTTAACCAAACTGGATGTCCTTGATGGATTGAAAGAAGTTAAGATCTGTGTGGGATATCGTTTACCTAACGGTAAAGAAGTTGATACCACGCCTCTGGCAGCAGAAAATTGGGAAGGTTTAACGCCAATTTATGAAACGATGCCAGGTTGGGATGACAATACCTTCGGTGTTAAAACCCGTGATGGTCTGCCACAAGCAGCCCTGAATTATATTCAGCGCATTGAAGAATTAACGGGTATCCCGGTAGACATTATCTCTACGGGTCCTGACCGTAGCGAAACGATGATCTTACGGGATCCGTTTGACAGCTAATGTGATAAGAATGGCCGGTACAATACCGGCCATTGTTTTTCCCTCCTACCTGACTAAATCTTCCTTGCAATGTTCTCTGTGTATTGACCTACAAACAAAAGGCCCGCACTATCGAGATTGGTTTATAATTCAGTTGAGCCATTTATCTTTTCGTCCTGAATATTTATTGAGGCAGATGTGCAACTGACCAGTTTTACTGACTATGGGCTACGAGCATTGATATTTATGGCGAGTTTGCCCGCTGGCAAAATGACAACGATTACTGAAGTCAGCGAACTTTATGCTATTTCTCGCCACCATATGGTTAAAATTGTTCATAAGTTGAGTCAGGAAGCCTTTATTCAATCAAGTCGAGGAAAGCAGGGAGGAATACGCCTTGCCAGGCCTGCAGAATCAATCAATATCGGGGACGTCGTCCGTCGTTTGGAACCCCTACAGTTGGTCGATTGTGACCACTGCTTAATTACACCGTCCTGTCATTTGAAAAGGATACTCGCACAAGCGATGAAAGAATTTCTCGCTGAGTTAGACAAATATACCCTAGCGGATATCGCAAATGACGGGAACTTGAAACGGATTTTCAACGCTGAAATTTCCGTAGAGAACTTATACTAGAGACATTGGAGGACCCTATGTCACAAGATCCCTTTTTACAACGGGAAACGGAAAAATATGAAAATCCGATCCCGAGTCGCGAGTTTATCCTCGCCCATTTAGAAAAACGTGAAACGCCCGCTCGTCGTGATGAAATCGCAGCGGAGCTGAACATTACCAGTGAAGAGCAACTGGAAGCATTACGTCGACGCTTAAGGGCGATGGAACGTGATGGTCAGTTAGTTTTCACCCGCCGCCAATGCTACGTCTTGCCCGAGCGTTTAGACCTTATCCGCGGCAAAGTGATAGGCCACCGAGATGGTTATGGCTTCTTACGTGTTGAGGGGCAGAAGGATGATTATTATCTTTCGGCTGAACAGATGAAGCTTTGCTTACATGGCGATATTATCTTGGCCCAAGCGGTGGGGGCTGATCGTAAAGGCCGTCGCGAGGCCAGAATGGTTCGTGTGGTAGAGCCTCGTAACCCACAAATTGTTGGGCGCTACTTTACCGACGCGGGCGCGGGCTTTGTTGTCCCTGATGACAGTCGTCTCAGTTTCGATATCTTAATCGAAGCCGATCCTGCGATGCAGGCACGCATGGGGGCGGTGGTCGTGGTGACCTTAGAAAAACGGCCTACACGTAGAATGAAAGCCATCGGTAAGATCACTGAAATCCTCGGTGATGAGATGGGAACGAGCCTTGCGGTGGACATGGCCCTGCGTACTCATGAAATTCCTAATGAGTGGCCAAGTGACGTCGACGCAGAGATCAGTCATCTTAGTGAAGAAGTCCCCGAAAGCGCAAAACACGGGCGTATCGATTTACGTCAACTGCCGTTAGTGACTATTGATGGTGAAGATGCACGCGACTTCGATGATGCCGTGTATTGTGAGAAAAAGCGCGGCGGTGGATGGCGACTATGGGTCGCGATTGCCGATGTGACCTACTACGTCCGACCTGGCACGGCACTGGACCACGAAGCCGAAAAACGCGGGACCTCAGTTTACTTCCCAACACAAGTGGTCCCGATGCTGCCTGAAGTCTTGTCAAATGGGCTTTGCTCGTTGAATCCGCAGGTGGATCGTCTCTGCCTCGTCTGTGAGATGACGATTTCCGCACGCGGCAAATTAACCGGCTACAAACATTACGAAGCGGTAATGAACTCTCACGCTCGGCTGACTTACAATAAAGTCTGGTCGATTCTTGAAGGCGATGAAGCGTTACGTGAACAATATGCCCCTCGGGTGAAAGATCTTGAAGAGCTGTATGCCATGTATCAAGTCTTGGAAACCGCGCGTACGCAACGTGGCGGTATCTCATTTGAGACCGAAGAGCCGAAGTTTATCTTTAATGCGGAACGTCGCATTGAACGTGTCGAGCGTCTGCGCCGTAATCCTGCACACAAGTTAATCGAAGAGTGCATGATTCTGGCCAATATTGCCTCGGCACGCTTTGCCGAGAAGTACCAAGAGCCAGTGCTGTTCCGTGATCACGACCGTCCAACAGATGAAAGTATCAAAAGTTTTAGGAAAGTACTGGGCGAACTGGGGCTAACCTTGACTGGCGGCAATAAACCCACGCCACTTGATTATGCAGAGTTACTGACCGCGGTTGCAGACAGACCCGATGCGGAAATGCTGCAAACGATGTTACTACGCTCGATGAAGCAGGCCATTTACGATCCTGAAAATCGTGGGCACTTCGGTTTAGCCTTGACCTCTTATGCGCACTTTACGTCGCCGATCCGTCGTTATCCAGATCTACTGCTGCACCGCTCACTTAAATATTTGATTGCTAAGGAGCAAGGACAGCCTGTCGATACGCTCACACCGGGGGGCGGTTGTCACTATGATATGCAGCAGATGTTGCAGTTAGGTCAGCACTGTTCATTAACGGAACGGCGGGCTGATGAAGCGACACGCGATGTGGCTGACTGGCTAAAATGCGACTTTATGCAGGATCAGGTGGGGAATACCTTTACCGGCATTATTTCTAGCGTGACTAATTTCGGTTTCTTTGTTCGACTGGCTGACCTGTTTATTGACGGGCTGGTGCATGTGTCGACCTTAGATAACGATTACTACCGTTACGACCAAATTGGTCAGCGTTTAACCGGAGAAGCGAGCGGCCAAGTATTCCGTTTGGGCGATACGGTCGAGGTGCGGGTTGATGCGGTACATATGGATGAGCGTAAGATCGATTTTGCGCTGATTTCAAGTCAACGCAAACCGCGTGGTGAAGGCAAGACGGAAAAAGATCGGGCGAAGAAAACCGCTTCCGGCGCAGGGAAAAAACGCCGCAATGCGGGTAAAAAAGTTAATTTTGAACCAGACAGTGCCTTTCGCGGGACCAAGAAAAAAGAGGGGGTGAGCACCGTAAAAGCGGCCACTAAAAAACCCAAAAAAGTCTCTGAAAAAACACGTAAAATAGCGGAAGCTACGAAAGCAAAGCGTGCAGCGAAGAAAAAACGCGCAGAATAAGCGTAAGCAGAATCTGCTGGCAACCTTGAGTTGCCAGCCCTCTCAAGGCAATTGATAGAAAAATTATGAGTGAAAAAATTTTTGGCATCCACGCGGTTCAAGCCTTATTGGAACGTCAACCTCAGCGCTTTCAACAAGTCTTTATATTAAAAGGCCGGGATGATCGTCGTTTACAGCCGCTGATTCAGGCATTGGAATCACAGGGCGTCACTATTCAAGTAGCGACTCGTCAATGGCTGGACGAGGCGGCAGAAGGTGCTGTGCATCAAGGAATTTTGGCATTAGTGAAGCCGGGGCGTCAGTATCAGGAAGGTGATCTGCCTGATTTACTGGAAAAACTGGATAAACCGCTGCTGTTAATTCTCGATGGCGTAACCGATCCTCATAATCTTGGCGCATGCTTACGTAGCGCTGATGCAGCGGGTGTAGCTGCGGTGATTGTGCCGAAAGATCGCTCGGCGGCGTTAAACGCTACGGCTAAGAAAGTGGCCTGTGGTGCAGCAGAAACCGTTCCGCTTATTCGTGTGACGAACCTTGCAAGAACAATGCGTTTGTTACAAGAGTACCATATCTGGATTGTCGGCACGGCCGGTGAAGCCGACCATACGTTATATCAGAGCAAAATGACTGGCGGTATGGCACTGGTGATGGGGGCCGAAGGCGAAGGCATGCGGCGGTTAACGCGCGAACATTGTGATGAGTTAATTAGCATCCCAATGGCGGGTTCGGTCTCTTCACTCAACGTTTCCGTTGCCACGGGGATCTGTTTGTTTGAAGCGGTACGTCAGCGCCAATAACGTGCCGATAAGCATCTCCTTCTATGGAGGGGGTGCTTAGTGGCATTCTTCAGGTGTTATCGTAACCGTATAGATAAGCTTACTGTCGACGAAATAGTTATAGACAGCCCCACCTGTAAAAAAATCCTTGAAAATCTTCATCTTGTCATCATTTTTACAGTATTGAACCTGTATCGCCTTCTTTATATTTTCCTGCCAATAGTGCGTGTTCATCACGGAAACTGGGATACCTTTTACGTCTAAATGGTAAATAAAGGCATTATCTTTCATTGAAATCTCGGTCAGTAACGTCGCTTGATCAATCAAAATGGGCAACTTTTTCTTAATATCATCAAGAATAGTCGCTTGCATGGCCGATTTATCATTCACGTCCTGCTTCTTAAAGTTCTCAATTTTTTCTGATGATGGAGTATGAGCGGCTTCCTTGCTGGCGAACTTCTCCTGTTGGGGTTTCGACGCATCGTCGCAGGCTGCGAGCAAACATAATGCGATCGTGAAGCTAATAAGACGGTACGAGGCCATATCTAGGTTCCTTGATGGGGTTGAGTATTTAACATTTTTATCACAGTTTAAGGTGGGTCGCCTTATGATTAAGAAAAAATCGAAACTACTCAGCGGAATCGACCGCGCAATACGGCTCAAGCTGTGAGCTGCATTATATTTCGATAAACTGGTCAGCGAATTGTGTGAGCCGCGTAACCTTATTCTGGAATGAAATATGCATCACTATCAGTGCACTCTGTGGTGCCACTTTCTAGGAGCTTATTTTGAACCGTACAAACCAACCCTTAACCCCGCTAGAGTCGACTCAGCAGGCATTAGATTTTATACAAAGTGAGACCCTTTCTTCAGATCAACTCGCGCTTCTCAATCAACTAACCGTCGACGGTTTCCGTCAACATGTTAACCCTGGGTTCCTAGAATATCGCAAATCAGTCACGTCAGGTGGCGGCTATGCTGCAGTAGAGTGGCGTGCCACGAGCTTGAATACCCTAGCGGATACCCGCGGTAATGAGTATATAGATTGTCTAGGTGGCTACGGTATTTTTAGCGTCGGCCACTGTAATCCGACGGTCGTTGATGCCGTCGAACATCAACTTCACAAGCAACCGCTACACAGTCAGGAACTGCTCGACCCTTTACGTGCCCTCTTGGCGCAGGCCTTAGCCGGTCTTGCACCAGGGGAGCTGAATTATTGTTTCTTTGGTAATAGCGGTACCGAGTCTGTGGAAGCAGCACTGAAATTAGCCAAAGCATACCAGGCCCCTCAAGGGAAATTCAGCTTTATCGCCGCGAATGGTGCTTTTCATGGTAAGTCGCTGGGATCATTATCGGCGACCGCCAAACCTGTCTTTCGAGAGCCTTTCCAACCACTCGTACCAGGATTTCATCATGTTGATTTTGGTGATATCCAGGCGATGCGTGCGAAAGTGGCGGAGTGTGAGGCACGAGGCGAGGGAATTGCGGCGGTGATCCTTGAACCTATTCAAGGAGAGGGCGGCGTTATTCTACCACCAGAGGATTATTTACCCGCAGTACGTGCATTGTGCGACGAAATAGGCGCATTATTGGTTCTCGACGAGGTGCAAACGGGAATGGGCAGAACGGGTAAAATGTTTGCTTGTGAGCACTATGGCGTCGAGCCAGATATCCTCTGCCTGGCGAAAGCGCTGGGTGGCGGAGTGATGCCTATTAGTGCAACGATAGCCAGTAAACGCATCTTTTCGGTGCTTTTCGATAATCCTTTCTTACACACCACAACGTTTGGTGGTAATCCAATGGCCTGTGCCGCTGCCTTGGCAACGATTAATGTCCTGCTTCGTGATGATCTGGCTGCACAGGCGCAGCACAAGGGGGACTATTTGCTGAAGCGGCTTAAGGCGTGCGCTAAGCGTTATCCTCAGGTCATCACTGCAGTAAGAGGGATGGGATTCTTACAGGCATTGGAGTTTTGCGATAATGAGACCGGTTATGCCTTTGCCAGTGAGATGTTTCGCCGGGGCGTACTGGTGGCGGGAACATTAAATAATGCTCGGACTGTCCGGATTGAGCCGCCTTTGACCTTAACTATGGATCAGTGTGATCAAGTCTTAGAGCAGGTGGAAAAAGTATTAGAACAATTATCTGCCTCTTCTGGGAAAGGCGCGGCCCCCCAAGTTTCTCCCTCTCTTATCCATTGATGTATCACCCGCTTACCTAAGGTAAGCGGGTCTTTTCTTATTGGTTAAAGACCAGCTCTCTCTTCGTCCACCAATACCAGAGAATCCAACACACGCCGATTGCCGTCCAAACTAGCCCCAATCGCATCGCATCTTGGTCTAAGTTTAGCCACATCACGCCAACACAGACTATTCCGGTAATGGGGATCAAAAGGTGCGCAAGCCAGTGGGAGGGAGTCTTTATATGTTTTTGTTGAATAGCATAGTAGGCGATGACTGACACATTCACAGAGGTAAAGGCAACCAGCGCACCAAAACTAATTAAAGAGACTGCGGTATCAAGATTAAAGAATACAGCGGTCATTGCGAGTGCCCCGACAAACAGCACGCAGTAGAGCGGGCTACCTAAACGCGGGTGGATATAGCGAAACTTAGCGATAGGAAAAATACCATCACGCCCCATGATATGCAGTAAACGTGCAGCGCTGGCGTGGGAAGCTAAGCCGGAAGCAAAGGTATTAATTAAAATCGCCACAAGAAAGACCGACTGGAAAAATTTTCCCCCGACATAGAGCACAATTTCAGGCATGGCTTCAGTAGGATTTTTGAATTGGATATTCGTCGGGAAGTAGAGCTGAGTAAACCAGGCTGCAATGAAGAAAATGATACCACCGATCAATGCGGTTAAGAAAACTGCTAGCGGAATAGTACGGTCAGGTTGATGCGATTCATCAGATAAGGTTGTGACGGCATCAAAACCGAGAAATGAGAAGCACAATACGGCGGCACCGGCTACCAACGGCAGAAACGTCGGCTCGCCATTCCACAGCGGTTTTAACGTCCAAACTGCCTCATGGCCATGTTGATGTCCGACTCCCTGAATCACCAACCAAACGAATACCGCCATTAACAGTACAGGGGCACCGACAAACAGGAAATTAAGGTTTGCTAGTAAGCGAATATTACGACTATTTACCCAAGTGACTAAGCCAGTAAACAGGACGATCCACAACCACGAAGGCACCTGAGGAAATAGCGATTTTAGATAAATACCGGCTAGGAGGGCATTTATCATCGGCAACAACATATAATCCAGTAGCGAAGCCCAGCCCACTAAAAAACCGGTCCGATTACCGCAAGTCTTACGGGCATAAGTGTAGGCAGAGCCTGCTTTGGGGAAGATTTTGACCATTTTGCCATAACTGAAGGCCGTCAATAACACGGCAAAGAGGGCTAAGAGGTAGGCCAAGGGAACGCGGCCTGAGGTCATACCGGAAACAATTCCGAAGGTATCAAATACTGTCATCGGCGTCATATAGGCAATGCCAACGATGACTACCTGCCATAATCCTAAATTACGTTTATATGTTACTTCTTGAGTCATTCAACACCACCTGGGAAAAAATTGGGTAATACTGCTTAAGCAATTTCTATGCCCAACTACTGGTGAATGCAGCCTAGAAATGGTTTCTAACTCGCTAAAATAGGCTTTTTTTTAAGAGAGTAAAGTAGGGAGTAATAATAAAATTTTCGGTAGTAAGAAAAGCAGTAAAACGGGCAGGGTAATAAAGGTATGAGGACGGCACAAACCGCCCTCTAGAGGTTAAACGTTAAGGCTTATTCGCTATAGTTAAACGCTTTAGGGTGGTTCGCCAAGCTCCCAGTTGTGGCAGCGTAGAGAATCGTTTTGCCATCGATCGATAATTCATCACTAACGTTGAGCCATTGTAAGGTCTCACGATGCGATTTCTCATTCGTTTGCAGGTAAAGCCCACTCATCTGTTTTAGCTTGGCTGAATACAGTACGGCAAACTGCTGGTTACCGCAGTTGTGTGGTTTACAGATGGCGTAGACCTGATAATCATTCCCTTTCACGGTCACGGTTTGCGCTGGAGATTCCACGCCACCGGTTTTAATCCAGTTAGGTAGGTTCTGGTGGTGGATTAGTGCGGTAAGCGCTTTTCCCCCTTCAGGCGTTTTGACGAGATCACTAAAGGTCGTGTCCGCGGCGAAAGCAGCCGGTGCGACGAGTAGCGCCGCGATAATACCGATTGGCTTTAACATAACTCCTCCTATGATAATCGTCCCCAGTATAGACCTTGATGAAGCATGATGGCGAATAATCGAGATGTTTACTAAATAAGCGGCGTATTGTCTTGTGTTTAGTCGCCAGTATCAGTATTATTACGCGTCAAATTTTTCAGCCGCATTTTAAAACGTTCCTTGCTTCCATGGGCCGCGGCTGACCCTGACAGGAGGCTGAATAATCCGTAAGGAGCAACCGATGCGTCATTACGAAATCGTATTTATGGTTCATCCTGACCAGAGCGAACAGGTTCCTGGCATGATCGAGCGTTACACTGGTGCTATCACTGGTGCAGAAGGCAAGATCCACCGTCTGGAAGACTGGGGCCGCCGTCAGCTGGCTTACCCAATCAACAAATTGCACAAAGCACACTACGTTCTTCTGAACGTTGAAGCTCCGCAAGAAGTGATTGACGAGCTGGAAACAAACTTCCGCTTCAACGACGCCGTTATCCGCAGCATGGTCATGCGCGTTAAGCATGCGGTAACTGAAGCATCACCAATGGTTAAAGCAAAAGAAGAACGTCGTGATCGTCGTGATGACTTTGCTAACGAAGCCGCTGATGACTCAGATGCTGAGGATTCTGAAGAGTAATTCTTGATGGTGGCTAACCGTCTACAACTGTCTGGGCACGTGTGCACAGCCGTAGTAAGAAAAACTAGCCCCTCAGGAATCCCGCATTGCCAATTCGTGTTAGAACATGAATCTATGCAGCGGGAAGCCGGAATAAACCGGCTGGCTGTATGTCGTATCCCTGTGATTATCAGTGGGCATGAACATCAGCTTATTACTCAACATATAACGGTCGGCAAGCAGCTTTTACTTGAAGGTTTTGTCCATAGCCATAAGGCGAAAACAGGCCAGAGTAAACTTGTACTGCATGCCGAGCAGATTGAATTGATAGATTCTGGAGACTAGCCAAATGGCACGTTATTTCCGTCGTCGCAAGTTCTGCCGTTTCACCGCGGAAGGCGTTCAAGAGATCGATTATAAAGATATCGCAACGCTGAAAAACTACATCACTGAAAGCGGTAAGATTGTACCAAGCCGTATTACCGGTACCCGTGCAAAATACCAGCGTCAGCTGGCCCGTGCTATCAAGCGCGCGCGTTACCTGTCCCTGTTACCGTACACTGATCGTCATCAGTAATCGGTAGCTGTCCATTAACGACTTTAAGAGGATAAGGTAATGCAAGTTATTCTGCTTGATAAAGTAGCAAACCTGGGCAACCTAGGTGATCAGGTTAATGTTAAAGCGGGCTACGCTCGTAACTTCCTGGTACCACAAGGTAAAGCTGTCCCAGCAACTAAAAACAACATCGAGTTTTTCGAAACTCGCCGCGCTGAGTTAGAAGCTAAATTAGCGGAAACTCTGGCTGCTGCTAATGCTCGTGCTGAGAAAATCAATGCACTGGGCACTGTCACCCTCGCAACTAAAGCGGGTGAAGGCGGTAAACTGTTTGGTTCAATCGGTACTCGCGATATCGCGGATGCTGTGACCGCTGCAGGTGTTGCTGTTGCTAAAAGTGAAGTGCGTTTACCAAATGGTGTTCTTCGCACCACTGGTGACCACGAAGTTGATTTCCAAGTTCACGGCGAAGTTTTCGCTAAACTGGTTATCAAAATCGCTGCTGAGTAATTTCAGCTGTGAGGAAAATGCCGGCGAAAGCCGGCATTTTTGCTTTTAACTATTGTACCCGTAGGAAGCGGCCATCTTCTTGGCGGACAAACAATACTTGCCCCCGCGTATTCTCCAGCGTTAACCCTGTTACCGTCTTATTGGTTGTCATCCGTATCTTTACGGCTTGTCCGGCACTCAAGGTGCCTAACGGCTTATCATCGCCTTGTACGTTGGCCATCGCATACACGTCTTCTGTCGCAAGTCCCTGATCACGAAATAGCTGCGCTAACGTCTCCCCAGCGGCAATATGGTAGGTATGCCATGCTCCCTGACTCTCGTTTTGGTCAGCCAGTATACTCGGCGGGTCAACGTGGCGTAGAGTGACATCTGGGGCAGGGGGTGGCCCAGGTAATAATCCACCAATAATGACCAGTAGAGCGGCAACTGCTAGGGCCCGTCGATGCCAAGGCGAGAAGGGGGCGAGCAGGGGTTCAAGGCGTGGGCGAACCTTATATCGATAAAATTGCCCGATTACTTCAAACAAGATCGAAATCCTCTCCTTCATCGCTGACTCCTTTAGCATTGGGCTGAGGGTCAGCCGCTATTGCAGCTATCATTGTTAATCTTTCTTAAGAAAAAGTCATTACTCGGCGGATCAATTTTACGAATAGCCCCGACGCTGCTATCCTTGCGGTTCAATTTATTTAGAGAAAAGGAACAGAAATGACGACTCTTTCTTTTGACAGTGTCGAAACGCAAGCAAGCTATGGCATTGGCCTGCAAGTCGGACAGCAATTGTTAGAATCAGGATTACAAGGTCTTGAGCCTGAAGCTTTATTAGCTGGTTTGCGTGATGCGCTGGAAGGAAATTCGCCGGCTGTACCTATGGATGTTTTACACCGTGCATTACGTGAAATGCACGAACGTGCGGAAGCCGTACGTGATGAGCGCACTAAAGAGATGGCTGCTGAAGGGGCAAAGTACCTTGAAGAGAACCGCCAACGTGAAGGCGTAAACAGCACTGAGTCGGGATTACAGTTCCGTGTCCTCACACAAGGTGAAGGCGCTATTCCTTCTCGCCAAGATCGAGTGCGCGTGCACTATACTGGTAAATTGACCGACGGTACGGTATTCGATAGCTCAGTTGCGCGTGGTGAGCCAGCAGAATTCCCAGTGAGTGGCGTGATTGCAGGATGGATCGAAGCATTAACCTTAATGCCGGTCGGATCAAAATGGGAGCTGGTTATTCCTCAACATCTTGCCTATGGTGAGCGTGGCGCAGGGGCTTCAATCCCACCATTCAGCACCTTAGTCTTCGAAGTTGAATTGCTGGATATCCTGTAATTCTATTGACCTAATCAACCGGCCAGAGGCCGGTTTTTTTTCGCCCAAGTATTGAGGTTTACCCAGCCCCGATGACGGAGTATGGTAATCTCATTCATCATAATTTCTGATATTACTAACTGTCGTTGACGGGAGGCTGAGAATGTTAGACCAGATTAATCAGATCGCACGCCAAGCTGGTGAAGAGATCCTAAAAATCTATCATCGCGAAGAGGGGCTTGATGTGCAGATCAAGACCGACGATTCCCCCGTCACCGCCGCGGATATCGCTGCCAATAGTGTCATTATCGAAGGCTTACAGGCCTTGACTCCTGATATTCCTATTTTGTCAGAAGAGTCCGTGGTGGAATGGTCGGCGCGGCAGACATGGACCCGCTATTGGCTAGTTGACCCGCTCGATGGTACCAAGGAATTTATTAAGCGTAATGGTGAATTCACCGTGAATATTGCCTTGATTGAGAACGGTAAACCGATACTTGGTGTCGTGTACGCTCCGGTATTGGATGAATTGTATTGTGCAGCGGAGGGTAAGGCGTGGAAGGAAGAGGCAACAGGGGAACGGCATCCCATCAGCGTGACCAATGCACAACCTCCTTTAGTTGTCGTCAGCCGCTCGCATGCCAACAACGATCCTGAGTTAAGCGATTACCTGCATCAGCTCGGCGAACACCAAACCGTGGCGATCGGTTCCTCCCTAAAATTCTGTCTTGTCGCAGAAGGGAAGGCGCAGCTCTATCCTCGCTTTGGGCCAACCAATATCTGGGACACGGGGGCAGGCCACGCTGTAGCCTTAGCTGCTGGTGCACAAGTCACTGATTGGCATGGTCGCACGCTGGATTATACACCCCGTGAGTCCTTCTTAAATCCCGGTTTTCGCGTGTCGTTGTTTTAATTCCTCTCCTTTTCTTTTGCTCCCTTATAGCCGGGAGCAAAATAATTTTCTTTCGCCATAAATTTGTCATCAAACCTGCCGATAATCCTGAGTAGTTTCTTAATCATAAGAAATAAAAGGCTTAGATTTCATTGTCAAAGAGGGAATTATTAGTCAAATTCACTCTCTTTGATAGGTTAATCAAATATTATTGATATGTAATTTTTGTGTTTTCTGGATAACAAACTACACTCTATCTCAGAACGCAGGAGCGAAAGAGAGAAAGACTCAGTGAAAATTTATAAACGATATAATCCGATTCAAATTGCCCGTTACGTTAAAACGTTATTTAAAGGCGAGATTTATATTGAGGATGTTGGCGAGTTTCATTTTGACCAAGGAAAGGTATTGAAACCTATTAACGGCGATATTCAGCGTTTAAGTATAATGTCTGAAATTAATCGTCAGGTGAATGCGTTACAGGTCAAATTCTAATTATCGGGCCACCGAAGCGCTGCTTCCGTGGCCCGAATGATTATTGCTGCTTACCTGTAATCTCGTCGATCACTTGGCCCGCAGGGGTTAATGGCGTAGGGCGTTCGTCGCTGACGCGCGTGACCAATAGTTGGTCAATACGGTAGTTATCGATATCAACCACCTCGAACTTATAGCCAGAGAAGATCACGAAGTCAGTTCGTTTCGGGATCTTACGCAGCATATACATCATAAAACCACCAATGGTTTCATAGTTACCTGAGTGTGGAAACTCTTCGATATGCAATACACGTACGACGTCATCGATCGGCGTTCCGCCTTCGACTAACCACGAATTGGCATCACGTGCCACGATTTGCTCTTCAAAACCTTGACCGACTAAATCACCCATCAGTGTGGTCATCACATCGTTAAGCGTGATAATTCCGACCACTAAAGCGTATTCGTTCATGATCACCGCGAAATCTTCACCCGCGGTCTTAAAACTTTCTAAGGCTTCAGACAGCGTTAAGGTATCTGGGACAATCAACGCTGAACGGATTTGTACACCGCTACTCAAGGTCATGCTCTGATTGCCTAGCACGCGCAGCAGTAACTCTTTCGAATCGACATAGCCAACGATATGGTCGATATCGCCATTACACACCAAGAATTTGGAGTGAGGATGGTCGGCAATTTTCGATTTTAATACCGCTTCTTCTTCATTGAGATCAAACCAAACAATGTTTTCACGAGAGGTCATAGAAGAGGGGACAGTACGAGATTCCAGCTCGAAAACGTTTTCAATCAATTCATGCTCTTGTTTACGTAATACGCCTGCCAAGGCGCCCGCTTCCACCACCGCATAAATATCATCCGGCGTAATATCGTCTTTACGATCCATCGGGATTTTGAATAGACGGAAAACGTTGTTCGCCATACCGTTGAAGAACCACACTAACGGACGGAAAATCAATAAACAAATTCGCATTGGCCCAATAATCCGCAGCGCGATGGCTTCTGGCGCAATCATACCAATACGTTTAGGTGTGAGGTCAGCGAACAAGATAAACAGGCTGGTTACCACGGTGAAAGAACAGATAAAGCTCAGCTTTTCTGATAATTCTGGAGATAAGAACCGATGAAAGAAATCAGAGAAAACCGGCATAAAGGCGGAGTCTCCGACAATACCGCCTAGGATGGCAACGGCATTGACACCAATCTGCACAACGGTAAAGAACATTCCAGGTGATTCTTGAAGCTTGAGCACATGCTCTGCACGAATATCACCATCGTTGGCGAGGAGTCTGAGTTTAATTTTCCGCGCGGCAGCCAAAGAGATCTCTGACATAGCAAAGAAAAAACTAATAACAATTAATACTAGGATGACAAGTAAGCTATCTAACATAAAGAGTCCGAAGTTTATAAGCTTGTCATTTTTGGCCTGGGCAACTTCTCATTAAAGCATTATTCAGGCAGTCAGTGAGGAAGAACACGTTATCCGTGCCAAAAATGTCTGTCAGGGCATATTCACTATGAATAGTGCTCAGCAACAGAAGTGACAGTGATTACTGCCTAAGCAGAGTATAGCAGTAGCAAGGAATAAGTCGCTAGAGGGATCTGTGCAGAAATTCAGCATTATAGAGGCCTTTTAGATCACTGGTTGTAATTTATGCAAGGTTTTTGGAAAATAGCGTAATTGATAAGAAAAATTATTATTTGATTTAGCCTTTATAAAGCTTAAGCAAGACTAAGCTTACTACAGTGTGTATATTTTAATGTCATTACGCGATTTGCTGCTGCAAATGGATGTTTAACAGGAGAGTTCGTGACACGTTTAACCCATTATAGTATGGCAGCACTTTTGTTAGCCGCTCCTTCACTTCAGGCCGCGACGGTTAGGCTGAACCTTGAAGGGCTTTCTGGCGAATTACAAAATAATGTCAGAGTTAGGTTGGCAACGATAACTAGCGAAGAGATCAGCGCAGATAGCCGTTTTCAAGCGCGTCTGGATGCGGTGATTAAACAAAGCTTACGGGCGCTAGGCTATTATGAGCCAGTGATCACCTATCGCGTTTCCCCTGAGCAGGCACTGCCATCTGGAAAAGTACTGACGATTCATGTTGATCCTGGTGTACCGGTTAAAATCGGCGGTAGCACCTTATTAGTTGAAGGTGAGGGACAGCAGGATTCTGAATACCAACAATGGGTCGAGCAAGGTCGTCCTAAAGTGGGAACCGTTCTCAACCATGGCGACTATGATAAATTCAAAAATGGCTTTTCCAGTATTGCGCTGCGTAAAGGGTATTTCGATGGCGCTTATCGTAAAAGCCAATTAGGGGTATCGCTGCCCTTACATCAAGCCTTCTGGGATATTGACTACGATACTGGACAGCGCTATCGCTTTGGTAAAGTGACCTTTACAGGGTCGCAAATCAGAGAAGAGTATTTAGAAAGGCTCGTGCCTTTCCACGAAGGCGATTATTACGATTCAAAAAACTTAGCCGAATTAAACCGCCGCCTCTCTGCAATGGGATGGTTCGGTTCGGTCGTGGCTGCGCCGGAATTTAAGGGCGCAGAAAAAACCAAGGTATTACCGATCAATGCAGCGGTTACTCCTGCTGTTAAAAATAGCTTAGAAGTCGGTGCCGGATACTCGACCGATGTCGGTCCGCAACTTAAGGCGACATGGAACCGACCTTGGGTAAATGAATATGGTCATAGCATTACGGCCAATACCTATCTGTCACAGCCTGAGCAGCAACTTGACTTCACCTATAAAATCCCGCTATTAAAAAATCCCATCGAGCAGTATTACACTATCAAAGGTGGGCTTAAGCGTACCGACTTAAATGATACCAAAGCGGATTCCACCACTATCGTTGGATCGCGCTATTGGGAAAATAGCAGTGGCTGGCAAAAAGCGCTCAACTTAACCTGGCGTCTGGACCACTATACTCAAGGAAATTACACCAATACCACCATGCTGTTTTATCCTGGTGCGAGCATTAACCGAACGCGTTCACGCGGCGGATTGATGCCGACATGGGGTGATTCACAGCGCTACTCAGTTGATTTTTCCGACACAACGTGGGGATCTGGTGCTGACTTCGTTATTCTACAGGCCTCTAATGTCTGGATCCGGACCTATGCGGAGAAACACCGTTTCGTGGTGAGAGGAACGTTAGGGTGGATTGAAACGGACGACTTCGACAAGGTGCCACCGGATCTTCGCTTCTTTGCCGGAGGGGACCGCAGCATTCGCGGTTACAAATATAAAGATGTCTCACCGCGTGATAGCGATAATAACCTGACCGGTGCTAGCAAAATGGCGACGGGATCGTTTGAATACCAATATAACGTCACAGGAAAATGGTGGGGCGCGGCGTTTATTGACAGCGGTGAAGCCGTTAATAATTTCAAAGATAGCGATATCAAGACCGGTGCCGGGGTCGGGGTGCGTTGGGCCTCACCGGTTGGACCGATCAAACTTGATATTGCCTCGCCGATTGGTGACAAAGATACCCACGGTGTTCAGTTTTATATTGGCTTAGGACCTGAATTATGAGTTGGTGGAAAAAAGGATTAATCGGCCTGCTCGTCATCGTCTTACTGCTGATGACGACAGTCGCCTTACTGATTGGCACGACCCCTGGTTTGCATCTGTTATTTAAAGGGGCAAATCGCTGGGTGCCTGGCTTACATATAAGCCAAGTCGAGGGCGGCTGGCGTGATCTATATTTGCGTGATATGACTTATCAAATGCAAGGGGTTGAAGTACGCAGTGGCCAGCTTCATCTGGCGGTGAATACCTCGTGTTTATGGCACTCCTCAGTATGCGTTGATGATCTTTCATTAAGTGATGTCAGCGTCGTCGTTGATACCAGTAAGATGGCGCCTGCAGCACCGGTTGAAGAGACAAAAAGTGAACCGTTAACCGATATTTCAACGCCGTATCCCCTGACGCTTAAGCATCTTGGTTTACACAATATCAATGTCAAAGTCGATGATACAAGTATTGCACTGGGTGAGTTCACTACCGGTATCGCTTGGCAGAACCGTCAGATTACGTTAGCCCCTACCCAAATTAATAATTTCTTATTGGCCTTGCCGACCGCGGCGAAAGTGGCAGTGGATAAGGCCGCACAAGCGACCAAAACCGCGATCACTCAAACGCCAGAGCAGGCAGCAGAGCAGAAGAAAGCGGAAGATGAACAGGCTCGTCTCGCGGCACAACAGCCGCCGCTGGGCGATACCCTCCGCGCGCTATTTGCTAAGCCGTTATTGGAGCTGCCTACAGTGACCTTACCGGTTGATGTCGATATTCAAGGCATTACCGGTAATACCTTACGGGTAACGGGTGACACCGAGTTAACGATTAACCAACTTAATCTAAAAGCGCGCGCCCAACATAACCATATTGCTTTGCAACAATTACAGGTTCAGGCGATACAAGGGCAGCTACATGCCAGCGGCGAGGCTGATTTAGCGGATAATTGGCCGGTTAATATGAACCTTAACAGCACGCTAAATGTTGACCCGATCAAAGGGCAAAAAGTGAAGTTGGCGCTGAAAGGCAACATGAAGCAGCAAGTTGACTTAGCGATTAACCTTTCTGGTCCGGTGAAAGCGCAATTAAATGCCATGGCGCAACCGGCGACAGTGGGACTGCCTTTCTCTTTAAAAGTGAACAGTCCGCGCTTACGTTGGCCGCTTACCGGCCCCGCTCAGGTTCAAGTTGATAATGTGAATCTCGACACCTCAGGTAAGGCTTCAGACTACCGTATTCAGCTCGCGGCAGCCTTAACGGGACAGGGGATTCCACCGGCACAGATCGCGTTAAATGGTAAAGGGGATCTCGGTCAGTTCAGTTTAGACCGACTTCGTGTGGCGGCGCTGCAAGGTAATATCGACCTAAATGCATTAGTGGATTGGAATAAGGCGATTAGCTGGCGCAGTGAGTTAACGCTTAATAACATCAATACCGCACGGCAATATCCCGATTGGCCAGCCAAAATTAACGGCCAAATAATGACCAAGGGCAGTGTATTTGGGGGGACTTGGCAGCTTAGTATGCCGAAAGTCGATATTAAAGGTAACGTTAAACAGAACCCGGTTAATATTGAAGGCAACTTGCAGGGCAATAGCTACATGCAGTGGAAAGTGCCGCAACTGTTAGTTGCCTTGGGGCGTAATCACCTGAATGTGCATGGCGAGCTGAATAACAAACTGATGCTTGACGCCGACGTTGACGCACCGGCGCTCGACAATGCCTTGCCAGGCCTTGGCGGGACCCTGAAAGGGGCGATTAACGCTCGAGGTACCCTTAAACAGCCGGAGCTGAAGGTCGATCTGCAAGGGCGAGCCTTGCGCTGGCAACAGATACGCCTGCAGTCATTAGCCTTGAAAGGCAATGTCAGCTCGGCAGAGCAGATATCGGGTAACCTAAACCTGAATCTACAACAGTTGCATCAAGAAGGCGTCGATATTCAGCAAATTCTACTGAATGCCGGCGGTAATGAGCAGGCCCATCAATTGACCCTGAAAGTCACGGGTAAGCCGGTGGCAGGCGAGTTAGCGCTAAAAGGGCATTTCGACCGTCAGCAGCAACGCTGGCAAGGTAGCTTAACTCGGAGTCAATTCTCGACGCCAGTGGGCAACGTGACGTTAAGCCGGGCGATGAGCCTCGATTATCAAAATCTGAAACAGACCATTACGGTAGGCAGCCACTGTTGGTTAAATCCTAATGCAGAGCTGTGCGTTCCTGAACCTATGGTGGCTGGCCCAGCGGGGCATGCGCATCTGCAGATCCGTAAACTTGATCTGGCGATGTTAAAAGAGTTCCTGCCCGCACAAACGCAGTTATCAGGACGGTTTAGTGGTGATACGCGGGTAAATTGGACAGCGAATGGCGGCCTACCAGACGCCAATCTAAGCTTGACCGGCCAAGGCGTCGAAGTCCGTCAGGATGTACAAGGCAAGATGCTCCCTATCGCCTTCGACCGGTTAGATCTTAAAGCGGCCTTGGTGAAAGGGAAAGCGCAGCTACAATGGCTGATCAAGTTGGCTAATAATGGACAGTTAACCGGTAATGTACAGGTTGCCGATCCCGAGAATCGTCGGACGTTAGGCGGAACGGTAGGAATTAATAATCTCTCCTTGGCTATTCTTAATCCGGCGCTATCTAAAGGCGAAAGTGTTCAAGGGGTTCTGAATAGCCAGTTACGTTTAGGTGGTTCGTTACAAAATCCGCAAGTGTTTGGTCAACTCGCGCTGAAAAATGCCAAAGCGCAAACCAGCGCGATGCCGGTTGAATTGACCGATGCGAACCTTTCGATGGTCTTCAATGGCATGTCATCGACGCTGGAAGGATTAATCCAAACGGCTCATGGTAACTTGAACCTATCGGGTAATGCCGATTGGCGTCAGCTGGATAACTGGCGAGCGCATATTGCTGCGAAAGGTGAAAAAATCCGCGTAACGGTGCCGCCGATGGTCCGGATGGATGTTTCGCCAGACCTCACCTTTGATGCCACGCCAGCGGCCTTTAACCTCGATGGACGAGTCGATATCCCTTGGGCGAGAATCATTGTGCAAGATGTGCCGGAGAGTGCGGTGGGGGTATCCTCCGATGAGGTGATGCTCGACGAACATTTACAGCCGATCAAACCGACGACTGCGAGCATGGCGATCAACAGTAACCTGATTATTCATGTAGGCGATGATGTAAAATTGTCGGCGTTCGGCCTTAATGCGCGATTAAATGGCGATCTTAAAGTCGGACAAGGGAAAAATGGCTTGGGCCTCAATGGACAGATCAATATCCCTTCAGGTCGCTTCCATGCTTATGGACAAGATTTGATTGTGCGAAAAGGGCAACTGCAGTTCTCTGGCCCACCGGATCAACCTTATGTCAATCTTGAGGCTATTCGTAATCCCGATGCAACCGAAGACAGCGTTACCGCAGGTATCCGTGTCACTGGCTTAGCCGATGAGCCAAAAGTTGAGGTCTTCTCCGACCCGACTATGTCACAACAAGCCGCACTCTCTTATCTATTAAGAGGCCAAGGTCTTGGAAGCAGTGATGACAGTAATGCATTAACTTCTGCTTTAGTTGGTTTAGGGGTTGCACAAAGTGGTCAAGTTATGGGTAAAATCGGCGAGACTTTCGGTGTCAGCGATTTAGCGTTAGATACCGCGGGCGTTGGCGATAGCCAACAAGTCCAAGTCAGTGGCTATGTACTACCAGGCCTACAAGTAAAATACGGAGTGGGACTCTTCGATTCGTTAGCAACTCTTACGCTACGATATCGTTTGATGCCTAAACTCTACCTGGAAGCAGTGTCTGGCGTCGACCAGGCATTGGATGTGCTCTATAAGTTTGAGTTTTAGCTATGCGAATCATTGTCTATGGCAGTTTAAGACGTAAGCAGGGAAATAGTCATTGGATGACCAACGCTCAATGGCTGGGTGACTGTCAAGTCGAAGGCTACGAGCTCTATAATCTTGGCCACTATCCGGGGGTAATCCCCGGTGTAGGGACGATTGAGGGTGAAGTGTATCGTATCGATGCCACGACCTTAGGTGAATTGGATGCCTTAAGAACCAAAGGGGGCGAGTACAAGCGTCAGTTGGTTTCAACGCCTTATGGCAGCGCTTGGATGTATATTTATCAGCGTTCTGTGGCAAGCCGCCCGCAAATACCGAGTGGTGATTGGCTTGAGAGGAGTGAGAACTCTTAATAGAAAAGCCGTCTTGAAAGCAGTACGGCAGGGTTCATTAAGCTGTACTGCGTTCAACAATTAAAATAGTCACTGTTCTCTGACCTGTCTGGTATTAGAACCAGTGATGATAGAGAGGTTTGACGCTATCACGGTCGTTTACACTATAACCTTTAATCTGCTACTAAGCTTAATTCCTATCTGCGGAGCTATCCATCGTTATCTATTCTGTTTTCAGACATCGAAAGAAACGTCATATTGAGCCGCCATCTCAGTAGAACCTCCGATGGCTGACGCTTTTTAATACCCTTAATACAAGAGAAGTTGTTGATACATTAGATCTGTCTACTGGCTTTTAAAGAATACACTAAGTTTGCTTTAAGCACTGGGGGGGGGGCGTAGCATGCGCAGCAATAGGATCTATCGCAGGTGGCTATGCGGGTAGCGTGGCCGGTGAGAAACTATTCAATGTGTTTTTGGAGTAAATTAGTGCTTGAATACCTCTTCGCTTGGACTGGCTTATTTTTAGGGTTATGTGCGAGTGGACTTATTTTACTGTCGTTTTTTCTCTATTTAGCGAATAAGGAAAATTATAAAAATTTAGTTTTTCTTTTTAACAAAAAGCATTTATTCCCTGCTCCTAATTCATTCAATCATATGATGGGTTTTGGGGTGTTTGTCCAGTGAGTAGATTTTTTATAAAATTATACGAAAAGAAGAAAATTTTCTTACTTAGCAGTAACGATCCTGCTTATAATTTTTAGAAGAGAATAGTTTGAAGATAGAAGCTTGGATGAGGTATGTCTCAGTAATATGGATGACTGCGTCGGCCTTTGATTTAATTTGCCTATTATTAGCACTCATTCTTTCCATACTAAGTAAAAAATACCCCACCATTGAAACCAATAGTGGGGTAATCATGATTCTATTAAAACAATTACTTCTGTTTAGCGCGCTCGAAAGATGAAACGATTTCTGCTTTCGCCGCAGCAGCGTCGCTCCAACCTTCAACTTTCACCCACTTACCTTTTTCCAGCGCTTTATATTGCTCGAAGAAGTGTGCGATTTGGCCGCGCAGTAGCTCAGGCAGATCATTCACATCTTTGATGTGATCGTACTCTTTAGACAGTTTGCTGTGTGGCACAGCAATGACTTTAGCGTCTTCGCCTGACTCGTCGGTCATTTTCAGTACGCCGACTGGACGGCAACGGATGACTGAACCAGGCTGTAATGGGTATGGGGTTGGAACTAAAACATCAACCGGGTCACCATCTAAAGAAAGCGTGTGGTTGATGTAACCGTAGTTACATGGGTAGAACATTGCAGTTGCCATGAAACGGTCAACAAACAGAGCCCCTGATTCTTTATCAACTTCATATTTGATCGGCGCAGCGTTTGCCGGGATTTCAATCACAACATTGATGTCTTCAGGTAAGTCTTTACCAGCTTCGACGAGGTTCAAGCTCATGGGTTGATTCCTATTTATCAGTAAAATTTGTGGTGCGCATTATAGCGAATTACGCACCAGTATGTGTCCGAATTTTTAATCGCTTATTGATTTTCACTGATAAAACGTTCGACATCTTCCACCATGTATTGGTTACCGACATAAAATGGGCAACGTTCATGAATGGTTTGCGGTTTCAAATCGAGAATACGGTTAACTCCATCGCTGGCTTTCCCCCCCGCTTGCTCGGCTAAGAAAGCCATTGGGTTACACTCGTATAACAAACGTAGTTTTCCTTTTGGATGACTTGCCGTTTGTGGATAGAGGTAAATACCGCCTTTAAGAAGGTTACGGTGGAAGTCAGCCACTAATGAGCCGATGTAGCGTGAGGTATAAGGGCGGTGGGAGGCCTCGTCTTCTGCTTGGCAGAATTTTAGATACTTTTTGACGCCAACAGGGAAATGCACATAATAACCTTCATTAATAGAGTACATTTTTCCAGTCGGTGGGTAGGTAAGCCGCTCTTGGTTTAAGCAGAATACCCCTAATGATGGATCATAGGTGAAGGCGTTGACGCCGTTACCGGTGGTATACACCAACATGGTCGACGAACCGTAGACGACGTAACCGGCGGCCACTTGTTGGCGGCCAGGTTGCATAAAATCTTCTTCGGTAATCGGTGTGCCAACCGGTGTGACACGGTGATAGATAGAGAAAATAGTTCCTACAGAGACGTTAACATCAATGTTTGAAGATCCGTCTAGCGGATCCATTAAGACCACATAACGGCCGTCTTCGAAACCTTCGAAAATAACGAACTCGTCCTCTTCCTCAGACGCTATCCCGGCAACGATCCCACGAGCTTTTAACGCCGATTTTAATTTTTCGTTCGCGTATAAGTCGAGCTTCATCTGTTGCTCGCCTTGCACATTTTCGACACCATTGGCACCGAGAATATCTATTAAGCCCGCTTTATTGATATCGCGATGAATGATTTTCGCGCCAAGTTTGATTGCTGAAAGAAGGGCGGTGAGTTCACCGGTGGCATGGGGAAAGTCTGCTTGTTTTTCAACAATAAATTCGCCTAAGGTCTTCATTGCGTATCCTGATCGTAAATTGGTTTACTTTTCATTAACAGTATAGTCAAGCTACACCGCGGACCGGATCAAATCAATCCTCTGAGTTGCTCCTAAATGCGATATAGGTAAACTGTACAAAAAACTTAGTGGTAGATCTCTTTATGCGAATTCATATTCTCGGTATCTGTGGCACCTTTATGGGTGGCTTAGCCATTCTCGCGCGCGCTTTGGGACACGACGTTACAGGGTCTGATGCGAACGTATATCCACCGATGAGCACCTTATTGGAGCAACAAGGCATTAGCCTGACCCAAGGCTACGACCCACAGCAGCTTAACCCCGCTCCAGATTTAGTGATTATCGGTAATGCGATGTCGCGGGGGAATCCTTGCGTCGAAGCAGTTTTGGAAAAGAATATCCCTTATGTCTCAGGTCCGCAGTGGTTGCATGATTTTATTCTGCGTGATCGCTGGGTGATCGCCGTTGCCGGAACCCACGGTAAGACTACCACTTCGGGGATGGTCGCGTGGATCCTCGAGTCGTGTGGCATGGCACCGGGTTTTGTCATCGGCGGCGTACCGGGTAACTTTGATGTTTCAGCTCGTTTAGGCGATAGCCCATTTTTCGTTATTGAGGCAGATGAATATGACAGCGCCTTCTTCGATAAGCGGTCGAAATTCGTACATTACTGTCCACGTACGCTGGTGCTGAATAACCTCGAATTTGACCATGCAGATATCTTTGATGACTTAAATGCAGTGAAAAAGCAATTCCATCATTTGCTGCGTATTGTGCCGGGGAAAGGTAAAGTGATCTGGCCAGAGCAGGATCACAACCTACGTCACGTTATCGGGATGGGCTGCTGGAGTGAGCAAGAGACAACGGGTCCACAGGGCCAGTGGCTTGCACAGAAAAGCTTTCCGGATGCCTCCCGTTGGACGGTGAAGCTGAACAACGAAGTGGTAGCAGAGGTCGAGTGGGGGTTGGTCGGTGAACACAATATGCATAACGGCTTGATGGCGATAGCCGCGGCTCGACACATCGGCATCACTCCACAGGATGCAGCAAAAGCCTTAAACGAATTCGTCAATGCGAGACGCCGTCTCGAATTACGTGGAACGGTAAACGGAATTGACGTTTATGATGACTTCGCACACCACCCTACAGCCATCTTAGCAACGCTATCTGCTTTGCGTAGTAAGATCGGCGGCACCCGCCGTATTTTAGCGGTACTTGAGCCTCGCTCAAATACGATGAAATTGGGGGTCAGTAAGAATGAACTCGCCCCGTCATTGGCCCGTGCAGATGAAGTGTTTTTATTCCAACCGAGCCATATCCCTTGGCAGGTCTCAGATGTTGCAGAAGCCTGCGTCCAGCCGGTGCAATGGAGTGCCGATATCACGCATTTAGTTGCAATGATCACCAAATCTGTGAAGCCAGGCGATGTCATTTTAGTAATGAGCAATGGCGGTTTTGAAGGGATCCATCAGAAACTGTTAGATAGTCTATCGACGTTAAAGCTCGTGAAATAAAGCGATGCCGCTCAGTATTAATGCTGGGCGGCAATTAACGATTAGGCTTCGGCAAGTTCGCGTAAGTATTGGAAAATCTGGCGCGCTGATTTCGGTGGCTTATTCGTTGCTTTCTCTTTTTGTGCATTACGGATCAAGCTACGCAGCTGCTGGCGATCGGCCGTAGGGTACAGCTCTATCACTTCATCCATCGCGCTATCGCCCTGCTCAATCAGACGATCACGCAGTACTTCTAATTTATGGAAAAGGGCAACCTGTTGGTTATGTCTGTTTTTCAGCTTATCAAGCGCGAGGCGAATAGGCTGTTCATCACGTGAACGCAGCATTTTACCAATCAATTGAATTTGGCGACGGCGTCCTTCTTTTTTGATCCGCTGGGCTAATTCAATCGCTTGACGTAGCTCTTCATCGAGTGGGATGCGATCGAGTTCGTTTTTGCTTAACTCCATCATCTCCATACCGAGGCGCTTTAGCTCTTCTGCATCACGTTTGATTTCGCTTTTACTGACCCAGATAATCTCTTCGTCTTCTTCATCTTGTGGGTCGGGCTGGTGGTCGAGCCACTCATCGGGCGGGTTAATCATGGTAGGGCTCCTAAAAAAAGTGGCTTATGCTATCAGGTTACAGCCAGACTGCGAAATTGTTCTCTGACTCTGTTAAACTCATTCTACCTTCAGATAACAGCAGATGGCAGAGCAATGAGTGAATCTCTTCAAGTTTTAGAACAACAACAGGTTCTTGAACACGCAGTCGAACATGCCTTAACCTTCGCGAAAAGCCGTACAGATGGCGCAGAAGTCGCCGTCAATAAAACGACTGGACTGAGCGTAAGCACTCGCTATGGCGAAGTTGAAAACGTTGAATTTAATAGCGATGGGGCCTTAGGTATCACCATTTATCTGGGGCAGCGCAAAGGCAGCGCCTCATCCACCGATTTAAGCCCAGCGGCGATCGAGCGTGCGGTGCAGGCGGCAATCGATATTGCTCGCTATACTTCAGAAGATCCTTTCTCCGATGTGGCTGAAGCCTCTTTACTGGCATGGGATGCCCCCGACCTAGACCTTTATCACCCCTTAGCCATCACTCCCGATCGCGCAATCGAGTATGCGGCGGCAGCTGAGCAAGCGGCACTGGAAGCAGATTCCCGTATCGTCAATAGCGAAGGGGGAAGCTTCAGTAGCCATGCGGGGATACGCGTCTTTGGAAACAGTCACGGATTCTTGAAAAGCTACTGTTCAACCCGCCACTCGATGTTTAGTTCGGTGATTGCCGAGCAGAATGGTCAGATGGAACGTGACTATGCTTATACCTCAGGGCGTGACTTTGCTGATCTGAAAAGTGCAGAGTGGGTAGGGCAAGAGTGTGCACGCCGCACACTGTCGCGTCTGTCTCCCCAAAAACTCTCGACCCGTAAAGCGCCAGTGCTTTTTGCACCGGAAGTGGCAAGTGGACTGATTGGCCACCTTGTTGGAGCTATCAGCGGTAGCAGTGTCTATCGTAAATCGACCTTTTTACTCGATAGTTTGGGTAAACAAATCTTCCCAGAGTGGTTATCGATTACCGAACAACCGCATCTAATTAAGGGAACGGCATCCTCGCCTTTCGATGGCGAAGGCGTACGTACTCAACAACGTACCATTATCGACCAAGGGGTTTTACAAACTTGGCTAATGACTAGCTACTCTGCTCGCAAACTGGGGTTACAGAGCACGGGGCACGCGGGGGGGATCCATAACTGGCGTTTGGCCGGTCAGGGACAAAGCTTTGAGCAGTTACTCAAAAGGATGGGCACCGGACTTGTGGTCACCGAATTGATGGGGCAGGGCGTTAGCGCAATGACCGGTGACTATTCACGCGGCGCAGCAGGTTTTTGGGTTGAGAAGGGTGAAATTCAATATCCTGTCAGTGAAATCACCATCGCCAGTAATTTACAGGACATGTGGCGTACGATGGTAACGGTCGGCGACGATATTGACGAACGAGGCAATATTCAATGTGGATCGATTTTGTTAGAACAGATGAGCATCGCTGGCCAATAAAGGGAAGATAGTATGCGACAAATTAGTTTGGTCGTACTGAGCTCTGCGCTGTTTTGTTCCTCGTTTACCTTCACCGCGCGGGCCGCAGACTTAGAAGGGGATATGCTGAGCCTCTCTTCAGGGCTGAGCACGGTGTTAAGCAGTAACCAGCCTAGTGAAATGCAGCAGGCGTTAACGCAAATGCGTGCTGCAGCGAAAGACGCCAAAACTGCGACGCCACCCTCGTTAGCAGGGAGTGCACCGCAGAGTCCGGCCATGCAGGGCTGGCGCAATGCATTTGACCAATTGATTGCTAAAGTTGATCAAGCCGAGCAACAGGTAAAGCTTGGTAAGCTAGCCGACGCTAAGCAGACTGCCCAACAGATTTCGGCGTTACGTAACGAAAATCATCGTAAGTACCGTTAAGCCCTCGGTCATGCTAGGCATTGAACTCTTGTCGATATTGGCCAGGGGTTATGCCTAGCGCTTTCTTAAACATGGTGATAAATGCTGTCACCGATTCATAGCCCAGTTCATGGGCGATAATCTCCACGCGCTCGCCGACCACCAGTCGATTGATCGCGATAATTAGCTGTAACTGCTGTCGCCAGGGACGAAAACTCAACCCGGTTTCATTGATCATTAGCCTTGCTAAGCTTCTCTCACTCACTGCCAATTTTTTTGCCCAATAGGCTGCAGGATGCTTCACTTGGCCGGGCTGCTGCATTGCCTCAACCAATAAACGGATTTTAGGATGGTTGGACATCGGTAGCTGTAACTTACCTATTGGCTGTTCAACCAGCAGGTCGAGCAGAACCGCAATCAAACGCTGTGTCGTCAAGGTGTGATACTGGCTTAGAGGAAGAGACGCTAAACGAAAAATAAGTTCTCTGACCAGAGCGGAAATACGTAACGTGCAGCATTCCTTGGGCATCTCGGCACTGTACGGTTCAATAAAGACGAAACAAAACTCCGCGTGCTGAGAGACTTTATTACTATGGATAACATGGCTCGGAATCCAGATAGCTTGCCCAGTTGGCGCCATCCAGATGCCATCTTCTACTTGGCAGGTAATAGTGCCTTGCAAGGGCACTATTAATTGGCCTTTACGATGTTGATGGAAGGGAAGTTCATGGAAAGATTCACTGGCTTTAACCCTAAAAACCCCTACCTTATCGAGATGACGATCCGGATCGAAGTCCTGCGGAATAGTGGGAATATGCATATTGTCCATTTTTAGCGATAAATTGTCATTATAGCTTGATTTAACCTTGGTGAAGAGGGGGTATGCTACGTGCTTATCAACAAGAGAGATTTTCCTATGGCGGCACCTGCTATGACTCATCACTCAAAAAAATCGTTAGTTATTGGGATTTTATTGGTTGCGACAACGCTTAGAGCTCCTTTTACAGGACTCGCTCCGCTGTTAGCGACGCTCGGGCAAAGATTAGATTTGGACACTATGCAGGTAGGGCTGCTTACCACCTTACCCTTACTGGCTTTTGCTTTACTCTCGCCGCTGGTGCCTTATTTGACCCGTTACCTCGGGTTAGAACGCAGTGTTGCCGTGGCCTTGGTCGCTATTTGTTTCGGGGTCGTGCTGCGTGCCTTGGGGACGACCACCTTCCTGTATCTTGGTACGGTGATCATCGGCGCCGGCATAGCTGTAGGCAATGTCATTCTGCCCAGTTTATTAAAGCGCGATTTCGTCAGTATCCTGCCCAAAATGACCGGGGCTTATTCGTTAACGATGGGCATCAGCGCCGCGTTAGCCTCTGTGCTGGTGGTGCCGCTTGCCACGCATCTCGGTTGGGCGCAAGCCTCCTTAAGCTTACTGATTTTTCCCTTGATTGCCCTGATAGCCTGGGCACAACAGCTCAAGGGGAGGGCGGTTACCGGATTATCGCGCCCGGCGATGAGCAGTAATGCACGGATCTGGCGCTCTTCTTTAGCTTGGCAAATTACGCTCTATCTAGGGTTGAACTCGCTAATTTATTACGTATTAGTCAGTTGGTTACCCGCACTTCTGGTGGACAGTGGTTTTTCGGCCACCGAGGCGGGTAGCTTACATGGACTGCTACAACTCGCGACGGCACTTCCTGGCTTAGTTATTGGTACCGTGATTGCGCGTTATCGCGATCAACGTTGGTTGGCGATGGCGATGGCAAGCCTGTGGGGAGTGAGTCTTGTGGGATTATGGTGGATGCCAAGCTGGGCAATAGTGTGGGTAAGCTTTGCAGGAATAGGCTCGGGTGCAGCGATGATTCTCGGCCTATCGCTTATTGGCCTTCGTAGCCGCTCGGCTCATCAAGCGGTGGCGCTTTCGGGGATGGCACAGGCGGTTGGCTATTTACTCGCGGCAGTCGGACCCGCCGCGATGGGGACATTGCATCAACAGAGCGGAAGCTGGCATTTACCGTTACTTTTCTGTTTGATATTAGCCGTTTTGATGATGATCATGGGCTTACTTGCCGGTAAAAATCGGCTGATGGAAGAATAAAAAAAAGAGGTTACTGCACGCAGTAACCTCTTTTTCAAAGAAGGTGAAGCTGACCGGTAAGCCGGGTTCTGTCGTGGACAGTCATTCCTCTAGGCCAGCAATCGCTCACTGGCTCAAGCAGCCTACCCGGGTTCAGTACGGGCCGTACCATGTGAACCCCTATTTGGCCTTGCTCCGGGTGGAGTTTACCGTGCCACGGACTGTTGCCAGCCGCGCGGTGCGCTCTTACCGCACCCTTTCACCCTTACCTGATCCCTTACGGGCCATCGGCGGTTTGCTCTCTGTTGCACTGGTCGTAGGCTTGCGCCCCCCAGGCGTTACCTGGCACCCTGCCCTATGGAGCCCGGACTTTCCTCCCCTCCGCCCGTCTCCCTTTCGGGACGACGACGAAGCGGCGACTGTCTAGTCAGCTTCGGCGGCGGATGATAGGGGAAATTACCGCCATTGTCACGTTTTTCTATCGTTTAATTGGCCTGCTGCTGAGCTAATCCATGCTTATATAACGCATTTTTCTTCACGCCATGGATTTCAGCCGCCAAGGCTGCGGCTTTTTTGAGGGGCAATTCGGTCTGTAATAACGCGAGGGTGCGTAGGGCTTCTGCAGGGAGTTCTTCCTCCTGCCCTTGATAGCCCGCGACGATTAACACCATTTCGCCTTTACGGCGTTTTTCATCGGCCTGCACCCATGCCAGTAGCTCACCGACTGGTGCGCCGTGAATTGACTCCCACGTCTTAGTAATTTCCCGAGCCAGTACTACATGGCGATGCTCGCCAAGTTCGCTGACCATGTCTGTCAGGCAATCCAAGAGACGGTGGGTGGATTCATAAAATATTAAGGTACGAGGTTCCTCTAATACTGCCCTGAGGGCATCGCGGCGACCTTTACTTTTGGCAGGAAGAAATCCTTCGTAACAAAAACGATCAGAGGGCAGTCCAGAAGCACTCAGGGCAGTAATGGCAGCGCAGGCACCTGGAAGGGGGACGACTTTTAGCCCGGCTTGACGGCAACGGGTAACGAGGTGATAGCCGGGATCATTGATTAAAGGGGTTCCTGCATCGGAAACCAAGGCTATACTTTCCCCTTGTTGTAATTTACTTATTAAAACATCTGCTTTTTGCTGTTCATTGTGATCATGCAATGAGAATAAGCGCGCATTGATGGCGAAATGTTGTAGGAGTAGGCCGGTATGGCGTGTATCTTCTGCTGCAACCAGATCGACCTTTTCTAAGACGGTGAGCGCGCGTTGGGTAATGTCGGCTAAGTTACCAATAGGGGTAGGAACGATATATAATGTTCCTACAGAAATCTCTGACTGATCGTGTTGTTTCATTGTTTCATCCGAATTGCCGCTTTACTATAGGGCGTTCTGAGAAAAACATAATGGGTACTCTATGCTTTCTTCATTTATGAATCGTCGTAACGCAGGGCGTTTTGTTCCTGTTGTGTTGGCCGGATTTATTTTGGCCGCCTGTGGTGTCAATCAAGAAAATCAGACGCCATCGGCTACTCTCCAACCCACTGCGAATCAAGGTTCTGCTTATTATCTGCAACAGATGCAGCAAAGCCAAGATGATAGCAGGAGTCACTGGCAATTACTCGCAATACGCGCGTTACTTGACGAGGGTAAGGTGGCACAAGCGGGAGAGCAACTGCAACAACTGCCGAGCCAGCTCACCGCCGACCAACAGGTTGAGCGCCATTTTTTAGCCGCGCAATATGCGATAAAACAGAAACAATTTAGTGAAGCGGCGCAGCAACTGAGTGCCTTATCAGTACCAGGGTTAAACGATACCCAGCGTCAGCGTTACTATCAGCTGATGATCGATAGCGCGCAGGGCGAAGCCCCTATCGACGTCCTACGCGCCTATATCGCTTTACAACCTCATCTCGCTGGCAGCGCTCAGCAAAAAAACCTCGATGCTACATGGCAGACCTTGGTGACCATCCCTCAGGATCAAGTGGGTAATATCACCATTAATGCGAATGAAAATATTCTGCAGGGGTGGTTAGATCTATTAGGTGTTTATTATCAAAACCGCGGTGATCAAGATAACCTGAAGCATGCGGTGCAAGACTGGCAGACGCGTTACCCCGATAACCCAGCCTCAAAAACCTTGCCCGCTGGCTTGGCACAAGTGATGAACCTCTCTGTGGCTTCCACTAATACAATCGCGCTACTTTTACCCTTAACGGGACCGGGTGCCGTCTTCTCGAAAGCGATTGAACAAGGCTTTGAAGATGCTCGTAATGGTCATTTAGCTTCGAGCGCGCCCGCAACCCCTGACGCGAATACCGTAATCCGCGCGCCACAAACCACAGCGTCGGCGACCAGTGATGCAGCGGTTAGCCCTTCAGCCGTCGCCACGCCAGCAGCGGATACCGCTAGCGCGACAGCTGATACGTCGAATCAAACGGCAGCTGTTCCAGGAACGGCATCAGCCAATACGGCTGCACAAATAAAAGTCTATGATACCAACGGCCATCCGATCGACCAGTTATTACAGCAAGCTCAGCAAGAAGGGGCGACCTTAGTCGTTGGGCCGTTATTAAAAGAGGATGTGGCAAAAGCCGTAACGACCCAGACATCGTTGAATATTCTGGCACTGAACGAACCCTCTGATTTACAGAACCATCCTAACGTTTGTTACTTTGCATTATCGCCAGAGAACGAAGCCCGTGACGCCGCTGAGCATATGTGGGCGCAGGGTAAACGCTCTCCAGTACTCTTACTGCCAAGTAATTCTTTAGGGGATCGGGTTGCTACAGCCTTCACCCGTCAGTGGCAATCTTTAGGGGGGGGAACGGTACTACGTCAAGCCATTGGTTCGGAGAGTGACTTAAGAAGCCAGATTAACAGTAATGCAGGAATCCCCCTAAGTGGGACACCGGTGACGGCTGCGCCAAGTTCAGATAGTGGTGCCGTGACTGTCGCAGGTATGACCTTTGATGCGCCAAGCGGTCAGCCGGTAGCCGACAGCGGAGGCGTCGATTCTGTTTATATCGTGGCGAACCAAGCGTCATTAGATTTAATCAAGCCGCTTATCACCATGAAGATTGGCTCACAGAGCCATGTGGCGTTTTACGCGAATTCACTGAGTTCTCAAGCGGGTGCTGGACCGGATTTCCGCTTCGAAATGGAAGGTCTGCAGTTTAGTGATATCCCGCTGCTGTCGGGGGCAAACCCTGGCTTAAAACAGCAGGTCACTGGTCAGTTCAATCAAGACTATACCCTGACTCGTCTCTACGCGATGGGTGTTGACGCTTGGACGTTGGCCAATCATTTTACTCCATTGCGCCAGCAACCCGGTTATCAACTTCAAGGGAATACGGGCTTGCTGAAAGCGACACAAAATTGCGTGATTAACAGGACGTTATCATGGAACCAATATACCCACGGGGAGATTGTTCCCGTCAATTAACTCGACGTCAGCGAGGCGAGCAAATGGAGAAACTCGCCTGCCGCTACTTGCGCCAAGCAGGATTACGCTGGATTTCCAGTAATATCTTATATCGACAAGGCGAGCTTGATCTGATTATGTTAGACGAGCAAACTTATGTTTTTGTTGAAGTCCGTTATCGTAAAAATGATCTTTACGGTGATGCGGCAGCGACGATAACGTGGCGTAAACAACAGAAAATTAAGGCAGCGGCGGCTTATTGGTTAGCTAACCATAATAAGTGTTTATCGACCGCAAATTGCCGGTTTGATGTAGTTGCGGTGACAGGTTCTCGCGTAAACTGGATCAAAAACGCGTTTTACTAAGATCAACAAAGTTAGGTGATGCAGTGCAGGATAGAATTAAAGCGTGTTTTACTGAAAGTATACAAACACAAATCGCCGCGGCTGAGGCGCTACCCGACGCTATTTCACGTGCCACTCTGGTGATAGTCCAGTGTTTGCTCAATGGCAATAAAGTCTTGAGTTGCGGTAACGGCGCTTCTGCCGCCAATGCACAGCATTTTACCGCCACGATGATCAATCAATTTGAGAACGAACGGCCAAGCCTTCCTGCATTTTGTTTAAGTGCAGATAATATTATGCTGACGGCAATTGGTAATGAGCGTCAGTACGATGAAATCTATGCTAAACAAGTGCGTGCGCTGGGTCAGGCAGGAGATATCCTGTTAGCGATCTCGACACGCGGGAATAGCCCCGATATCGTGAAGGCCGTAGAAGCAGCCGTCACCCGTGATATGACTATCGTGGCATTAACGGGCTTTGATGGTGGGGTATTAGCGGGATTACTAGGACCCCAAGATGTTGAAATTAGGATACCGTCGCACCGTAATGCGCGTATTCAAGAAATGCATATGCTGACGGTTAATTGTTTAAGTGAGCTAATTGATAATTCACTTTTTCCTCATCAGGAAGGTTAAGGAGAAATAGAATGAGATTCCCCTTTTTGGCTGTGATATTGTGCAGCACATTCGCTCTACAAGGCTGTGCAGCAGTATTAATTGGCTCGGCAGGCGTTGCCACCAAGTCAGCCACGGATGCGCGTACGGTAGGGACTCAGGTTGACGATGGCACCTTAGAACTGCGTGTAGCCAATGCCTTGGCAACTAACAAAGAGATCAAAACCACCACCCATATCAACGAGACGGCATATCAAGGCAAAGTCCTGTTAACGGGCCAGGCTCCCACTCAAGCGTTAGCGGACACCGCCCGCGAAATCGCGGCGAAAACCGATGGCACGGTTGAAGTCTATAACGAAATCCGTATCGGTAATAATGTTAGCTTAGGTACCTCTTCTTCTGATACGTGGATCACCACTAAGATTCGATCGCAGCTGCTGGCAAGTGACCAAGTGAAGTCTTCAAGTATCAAAGTGACGACTGAGAATGGTGAAGTCTTCTTAATGGGCCTAGTCACTGCAGCAGAAGGTCAAGCCGCAGCCGATCTCGCCAGCCGGGTGAATGGCGTTAAACACGTCACCACTGTTTACACGTTGTTGAAGTGATCCTATGGCTAAAGAGCGCGCATTAACCTTAGAAGCCTTACGCGTGATGGATGCGATAGAGCGCCGCGGCAGTTTTGCCGCGGCAGCCGAGGAGTTGGGAAAAGTCCCCTCGGCACTGAGCTACACCATGCAAAAATTAGAAGACGAGCTTGATGTTGTGCTGTTTGACCGCTCGGGTCACCGAACCAAATTTACGAATGTAGGCCGCTTACTACTGGAAAGAGGACGTTTTTTACTCGATGCGGCAGATAAGCTAGCGGGAGATGCTGAAGCCTTGGCGCGGGGCTGGGAACCGCAACTGACGATAGTCTGTGAAGCGCTGGTGAGCTGCGAATATCTTTATCCTCTGGTCAATAAGCTTGAGGAGAAGAGTCACACCCAGCTGAATCTACTGACCGAGGTATTGGCAGGTGCATGGGAAAGCTTAGAAGAAGGGCGAGCCGACATAGTGATCGCCCCAACGCTCCATTTTCGCACCTCGACGGAAATTAATAGCCGTAAACTCTACAGCATGAAAAGCCTGTATGTGGCGAGTGCTGACCATCCTATCCTAAAGGAACCCGATCCTGATGCGGAGTCTGTGCGCCTCAAATACCGAGGTATTGCGGTAGCGGATTCGGCACGTAAGCGCCCAGCGATAACCGTACAGGTGCTTGATCGGCAGAGCCGATTGACGGTGAGTAATCTTGAAAACAAATACCGCGCAATCATCGCTGGTTTAGGCGTAGGGACTTTACCTTATCCGATGATCGAAGAAGACTTGCGCCAAGGGCGTTTAAAAGTAATTTCGAATACCTATGAGCGCGATATCGATGTGATTATGGCTTGGCGGCGAGACAGTATGGGTGAGGCGAAATCCTGGGCTTTACGTGAGATTCCTAAACTTTTTGCAAAAAAATTCCCGCAGAAATAACGGGAATCGTAGCAGAGCAATTAGCGTGGGATCATCTTTTTAATCATTCGCCAACTGCTCCACAGACCGAAACCTCTCTTAAAGAGACGGCCCAGCGTTTTAGGTTTTCTTGCTACCCACAACGCTAAGACACCCCCGCCAATTGCAAAGTAACGGCGTGCGGCATAGGCGGCAGACCATAGCTGGTCGTAACGTGAAGTGGCGACGAGCCATTGCTGCTGACAAGAGATAAGATCCATACGTTGAGTCTGGATAGTCGTTAATAATTCTTGCTTGCGTGCTTCACGTTCGCGACGACTCATGTCTGTTTCTCCTCAAGTTGCTTAAGGTCAGTATCCAACTCTTTACGAGTATGTTTCAGCAGAGTAGAGCGGCGAGATTTCAACAGCGCCCAGACGCCAAAAATGATCGCTAGACCGAAAAGAACCGCTGTCGTAATGATGATGGCATAGAGCCTTGCGCTTGGCGGTACTGCAAGGATAACGAGAATCATCAAACTCATTAGACCAAACGCAGTGAAGATCATCGTTAAGCCCACCATAAGCAGCATTTGCAATAGGTTGGCTTTTTCTTCCTCTAGCTCGACAATCACTAAACGAATTCGTGTTTCAGCAATGCTAACTAGGCTGGTCAGTATACGTTGTCCCACCCCTAGAATGCCTTCCCCTGGTGCTGAGCCAGATCTTGAGCTACTCATCTTAGCGCCGTGAGATAAAGATGCCGACAACGAGGCCGATGGCTGCACCTAGGCCTACACCATGCCAAGGTTTGTCATGTACGTAAGAATCTGCTTTTTGGGCTGCATCACGGGTAGATTGGGCAATACGCTCACCTGAGTCACCTAGGCGCTCGCGAGAATTTTGTAAAGCGTCCTGTGCTTTCTGATGTAAGCGTGAAAGTTCTGTACGAGATTTACTGCTACCTTGATTTAACACTTCTTCGAGCGTGTCTGCTAATGAAGCTAATTCTGCGCGTAAATCGTTAGATGCATTATTCTTCGACATCAGAGACTCCTTTTGGGGGGATAAAGTCCAGTTTATAGGCGTTATGATCGTCTACTCAGGGTAGGGGATCATTTAATAAATACTCAATTAAGTATAGATGGGCTTTTTGAAAGTTCAAAGTGAGGGCGGCAATAATTTTTAACACTATTCAATGTGATAACTGTTATCCAGAATTCTCTTAAGCACCTTTTCCGCGGCGTGACTCTCTTCAATGGAATTGAAACTAATGATTAAGGAATCGCTTCCAGAGGTAATAGACTTGATGGTAATCCCCTCAGCACTCAGGTGTTGGTATAGGAAAAAACCATCGGGTAGCGATAAACCGTGATTCGTTACATTGATTTTCACAACAGCTTCGTGCGATTGCCATGAGTGCTGGTAAGCGAATCCCCCCACGGCCAGCACAATCAGAAGCAGTACCGCTGCAAGAACGTATTGTCGCGGAGACTTAAGGAATAGAGGACGCATTAATGTTGAGGCCTTGATGCTTTTCGTTTGCGCCATAGCAAAATTAATGAACCGATCAATCCACCGACTAATAACACTGCCGGTAGTAACATCAAGCAAAACATCAGTTTATCTTCGTATTTTTGAAATAGGGGCGTTTTACCTAGGGCATAGCCTGCACAGGTTAAGATCATCACCCAGAGGAAACCACTCAGCCAGTTAAAGACTTGAAAACGTGCACTACGTAAGCCGGATACGCCCGCTAACGTCGGAAGTAAGGTGCGAACAAATGCGATAAAACGCGCAATCAGTAGTGCAGCAAGACCATGGCGCTCAAACAAGGTGTGTGTGCGTTCATGATATTTCTGTGGGATATGCGACAGCCACTTCTTCACTAATGGCGTATTCCCTAACCATCGCCCCTGAATATAACTAAACCAACAACCTAAGCTGGCAGCCGTCGTCAGAATCAATAGTGTTAATGGGAAACTCATGGTTCCCTTCGCAATCAGTACGCCGACAAGAATTAACAAGCTATCACCAGGAAGAAATGCCGCGGGTAAAAGTCCGTTTTCAAGACTTATGATGATAAACAAGATACCGTAAAGCATCCAAACCAATGAGGGGTTGGAGAGCGTATTGAAATCCTGATGCCAAAGTGCGGTGAGCAGGGCCTGCAAAGTATCCATTTAACATTCCTAATGAATAAGGTATCTGGCATTTTTACGCCAATAGTACTGAGATTATGCGCTGTGAAAACGATATGAAAAGTAAACGTTTATCAACTTCCTTGCTAGCATATTGCCGTCAAGTGTAACAAAAATTTAGTGTGATAAACATTTTAATTGTCCCTTGAGCGGGAGTTTTACGCAGGTTAGTCGCGAATCCCAACCCTTTTTACATAGGCTGACATTTTTCGTTTTCGTTAACCGAGGAGAGGGGATAAGAACGATAAGAGCCTCATGGATGCTGAGGCTCTGAAATGACTTTATGACTGTGGTTTACGCGCGTCGGGCGCTTGGCAGACAGCGGCCGTAAATAATAAATCGGTCGACGAGTTCAATGCCGTTTCTGCTGAGTCTTGTAGGACGCTAATCAAGAAACCAATAGCAACCACCTGCATGGCGACTTCATTGGGGATACCAAACATATTGCAGGCTACCGGGATCAGTAGCAATGATCCCCCCGCCACTCCCGAGGCCCCACATGCACAGAGTGACGCGACAAGACTGAGCATGATAGCGGTGGGAAGATCGATACTAATATTTAAGGTATTGACGGCTGCCAAGGTTAACACCGTGATAGTGATTGAGGCCCCAGCCATACTGATATTTGCCCCTAGCGGAATCGAAACTGAATAGGTGTCTTCATCAAGGCCTAATCGTTCTGCAATCGCCATGTTAACGGGAATGTTTGCTGCAGAACTGCGGGTGAAGAAGGCGGTGACGCCACTCTCTTTTAAACACAGGAAGACTAACGGGTAGGGGTTACGTCTTATTTTCCAGAAGACCAGTATTGGATTCACCACTAACGCCATCGTCAGCATACAGCCAATCAGCAGGAATAGTAGATTGAGGTAACTGGAGAGCGCGCTAAAGCCATTGGTCCCTAGTACTGAAGCAACTAAACCAAAAATACCGATAGGTGCTAAGCGGATCACCTTCGCGACTAGCCAAGTGATAGCCCCCGAAAAGTCGTTTAAAAGGTTACGTGTTGCGACAGAGCTATGCCTGAAGGCTAAGCCTAACGCGATTGCCCAGACTAATATACCAATATAGTTAGCATGCATCAGTGCATCGACAGGATTGACGACCATGCTAAGTAAAATACCTTGCGCAATTGCTAAGATACCTTTGGGGGCTTCACTCCCTGAGTGGGCATCGGTCAGTATCAGGGTTTGGGGGAAATGATAGCTGGCCACTACGGCGACCACGGCAGCAAAGAATGTACTCAGTAGATAGAGTGTCACAATCGGACGAATATTAACTTTTTGCCCTTGCTGATGGTTTGCAATAGAGGCCGTGACGAGTAACAGAACCAAAATCGGTGCAACGGCTTTTAGGGCATGGACAAACAATTCGCCAAGAAGCGAAACACTTTGCGCCGCAGGTTTAGAAATGAGCGCCAGTACAATCCCTGCAATCAGCGCAATAATTATTTGAGTGATTAGATTCCCCGAACGTATCCAGTTTACTAACCCAGTGGATTTTGAAGTCATCATTCTTTCTTGTTCATTGTTTTTAAAAAGGGCTTCGCACGATAACGCGTGAGTGAAGCGTGTTTGCTGCGGCAGTATAAGAAAACGAGAATTAAGTTAAAGGCGAATCTTATTAGGGATATTGTTTTAACTTAAATGATAATATCGAGAAATGGATTTTATATAGAAGATATGGCTACCACGGTGTGGTCGGGTGGATATACTGCAAGGTGGTTAACTTCCCTTGCAGTATTTTATCACGTTATAATTTTTTTCGTGTATTCAGCCAGTGGTTCAGTCCCAAAGTTACCATCAAGACGCAAGCGATCACACTTAACGAGATGGCCGTAGGAATGTGCCAGATATCGATTAGCAACATTTTTACCCCGATGAAGGTCAAAATGACGGCAAGTCCATACTGCAATAAGCTGAACTTTTCAGCGACGCCTGATAACAAGAAGTACATCGCTCGTAGACCTAAGATCGCAAATAAATTGGATGTTAGGACGATAAAGGGGTCGGTGGTTACGGCGAAAATAGCGGGAATACTGTCAACCGCAAAGATTACATCGCTTAACTCAACCATAATCAATACGAGTAGCAGTGGCGTGGCATAACGCACGCCTTGGCGGACCACGAAAAATTTATCGCCTTGCAGTTTGTCGGTCACTCGCATACGTTTTTTTAACCACTGTAGCAAGCGGCTCTCTTCCTGATGCCCATCGTCCGAGTTTGATAAAAACATCTTAATACCGGTGATGACCAAAAATGCACCGAAGATATAAAGGATCCAGCTAAATTCGTTAACGAGCCAACTGCCTGCGAAAATCATTAGGGTTCTTAGTACGATGGCCCCGAGCACGCCATAGACGAGAACGCGTTGTTGTAGCGTGGGGGGAACCGCGAAAGCGCTAAATAACATTAACCAAACAAATACGTTATCGACCGCCAAAGCTTTCTCTAACAAATAGCCAGTCAGGAAGTTTAGGGTTTGTTCCGAGGCGACCGCATTGCCTGAGAGATGCTGTAAGTAGAACCAGAGACCTGCGGCAAAGCCGAGCGAGACGCCGACCCAAACCAGTGACCATAGGGCAGCGTGTTTCACACTCATGCTGCCTGAACGTCCAGAGCTTTGTAGCCGTAGATCGATGATAAGCATAATGATAACGATAACGGAGAAGATGCCCCACATCAGTGGAGTGCCGACAGTCTGCATAAGACAATTCCTCATTAATAAAAAAACAAAAAGGGTGGTGTCGGCAGTCAAAGCGGAACTATTGCAAACCTCACCTAGTGGCAAGGTCTCACTTACAATACTTATCGTACTGCCTGACAGCCGGTGTTTTCACACGTAATGACGATCTGCCAGCGTTGAAGTTACTCCCCTTTGCTGACATCAGCATAGGAAATTTGTAGGGGAGAAACAATCATTGTTTGTAATATTTTTAAATACTTTACTTTCTCTAATGTTAAGGAAAGCTGAGGCAATATTAATTGTTGTACAGCGCGACAGCCTTTACACTGCCTATAGAAGCGGGGGAGGGTGCGTGAAAATACAAAACAGTTCGCTAAGTTGGCATGGATTATTTTTAGCAATTCCTGTAGGGATTGTAGGCGCCTGCGTCACACTTCTTTTTCGTACGGTGATTACACTGTTTAACCTTGCCGTTTTTGGGCGCAGCGATGATATCACTCAGGCAATGCAAGTATGGCCGTGGGTTTACTGGCCGTTGATCGTTGGGATAGGCGGGGCTATTGCGGGGGGATTATTGCATTTTGCCGTAAAGCTCGAGAAACAAACGGCGATCAAATCCGATTATCTTGATGTCATCAATGCACGGCTTAATGCCGTCCCAACGGGTTCTTCTGTCCTTCGGGCGTGCTCCTCAGTGATGAGTATCAGTAGTGGGGCATCGATCGGTAAAGAAGGGCCTATGGTACAACTTGCCGCACTCTGTGGTAGCTGGTTAGCCCGTTTCGTACCTAAAAGATTTGCCTTAGCGAATACCGATATGGTGGCGATGGCCGCCGCTGCAGGGTTAGCGTCTGTCTATCATGCTCCGTTGGCGTCGACGATTTTTGTGGCAGAGATCGCCTTTGGGATTTCAGCTTTACAACGAACCATGCCCATTATGTTGTCGGCCGTGACAGCGGTTCTCACGATGTACTTTTTGGGCTTTCGTTCGCCATTATATCCTTTGATGGATTTGCCCTTCTCAATTCAAACCGGGTCGTTACTGATTACCGTTATTCTGGCGCTAATCAGTGGAATGATTGGGTTTGGGTTTATTATCCTGACGCAGAAAACCCGCCAGTGGTTCAACCATATTCCTTCGCTCCCGCTTCGACTGGCGTGTGGGGGCGCCGCCGTAGGCAGTTTAGCGATTATCTCTCCAGCTATACTGGGCAATGGCTATGAGGTTATTGTCAACCTGTTCGCTGGTCACTATCTCATGCCCATGCTGTTCACCTTACTGCTACTGAAAATCATCGCGACAAGCTGTTCAGTGGGCTCTGGGGCGGTTGGCGGAATGTTTACCCCAGCATTAATGATCGGTGCTACGCTAGGGGGGATCTGTGGCCTAGTGAGCCAACAACTGGGTATTACGCAGCTTAGTCCGTGGTTATTTGCGGCGATTGGTATGGCCGCCGTGCTCTCGGCAATTTCGCAGGCCCCCTTGATGGCGATCTTAATGGTGATGGAGATGACACTGAACAGTAGTCTGTTATTTCCATTAATGATTGCTTGTGTCGTGGCGACCATGGTGACTTATCAGTGCCACTCACCGACCACTTATCCGTTAATTGGCACGCATTTATCTCGGGCGAACGCAAAATTTACTTTCGACCAAACCCGTATTAGCGAAGTGATTATTCCTGGAGCCTGTCTTTCCCCTCAAGACTCGGTGCAACAAGCACTTAATGCCAGTGGGTATAAACGCGAGCGCTACGTTTATATCATCGACGCAGAGCAGCGGTTTTTGGGTGTGGTCTCTATTCATAAAATCGTTGAACAGGTATTAGCCGAGGACATCACGTTAAATTCTCCGATCGAACAGGTGATGGAAACGGATTTCCCCTATGTATTTCAAGATCAAACCTTAAAACAGGGGTGGGAAGCTTTCAGCCGAGTGACTCTCGAAAGATTGCCAGTGTTAAATAACCCTCAGCAGCGACAATTCGTTGGAGCCTTAACGAAAACGAGTTTGATCCAGCAGGCAGAAAGTTTCTTATAGGGCCAAATACTGAGCATTGTTGGGTTTAACACAGAAACTGCGTATACTTCGCCACGTTAATGATTATCCGACCAGACAGAGAAAACCTCGATGAATGAACTGCAAGTAAGTGGGCAATCGCTTACCCTTAACCGATTCCCAACCAATGCGGCAGATCCCAACTTACAAGCGTGGGATTCCGCAGATGAATATTTACTCCAGCAGCCATTACCAGACGGCCCTGTCCTCGTCTTTAATGATAATTTTGGGGCGCTAACCTGCGGGCTTCAACCTCGCGAAGTTTGGCAAGTTAGCGATTCGTTTATCAGCCAGCAAGCCACCTTGCACAATCTTGCGATCAATGAATTGTCTGTGAATAACGTCAGGTTTTTAGATAGCCTTGCCGCGTTACCCGAAGGCATGGCTGCAGTAGTGATAAAAATCCCGAAAACTTTAGCGTTACTTGAGCATCAACTGCAAACATTACGTCAAGTCATAACGACCGAGACGGTGATCATTGCAGCAGCTAAAGCAAAAGATATTCATCGTTCCACCCTTGAGCTGTTTGAAAAATGGTTAGGTGAGACACACACTTCCTTGGCTTGGAAAAAATCGCGTCTCGTTTTTGCCAAACTGACCGTTGCACAACCCGCTGCCAATAATGGAATATTGAGTTGGCCGTTAGAGGGGACGCCTTACACATTGCATAACCATGCCAATGTTTTTGCGCGGCAATCCTTGGATATCGGCGCGCGACTGTTCTTACAACACTTACCCTCGCAACTCGAAGGTACTATCGTTGACTTGGGGTGTGGCAATGGAGTCGTTGGATTACTGGCGTTAGAACAAAATCCGGAAGCCAAGGTGCATTTTGTTGACGAATCGTGGATGGCCGTTGCATCAAGTCAGCTTAATGTTGAGAAAAACTTACCAGACGATCGCTCCCGGTGTGAGTTCACCGTCAATAATAGTTTGAGTGGCTTTACCGGTGGCAGTGTGCAAGCCGTATTGTGCAACCCGCCGTTCCATCAGCAAAGCGCGATCACCGATCATATTGCCTGGCAAATGTTTAGAGATGCCAAAAGATGCCTGGGCTATGGCGGTGAGTTACGTGTTATAGGAAACCGTCATCTCGATTATCACCGAAAATTAAAAAAATTATTTGGTAATTGCCAATTAATTGCTTCCGATGCACGCTTTGTTGTTTTACGCTCAGTGAAACTCTAATTTTCCTCATGATAACTGGGTAATTGCTATGATGAATGCGGTTAAATTCATGTCTTGCGTCACGCTAATTAGTGCGCTCTGTGCCTGTACCTCACAGGAAAAACTCGCAGATCAACGTTTGGCCGATCAATCCACCATGGCAGTAAACTGGATGCAGCAATCGGGCGAATACCAAGCGATTGCGCTTCAGACCTTTAGATTCGCGACGTTAGCTTTCCAACAAGCCGCCGCTAGGGGCATACATTCCCCAGCGGTGATTGTCGATCTTGATGAAACGATGATTGACAACAGTGCGTACCAAGCGTGGGCGGCACAACAGCAGGTGCCTTTTACGGATGCCACGTGGTCTCAGTGGACGCATGCCAAGCAAGCCTTAGCCATTCCGGGGGCCGTCGATTTTGCTCGCTATATTGATAGCCATGGCGGGACCATTTTCTATGTCTCCAACCGTGCTGAACAAGATCGCCAAGCAACCGCAGATAACCTTCGTGCACTCGGTTTCCCTGGTATCTCGTCAGAAACCTTATTATTGAATACATCCAGCAGTAATAAACAAGCGCGATTTGATAGCATTAAGAATCAAGGTTACCAGGTAGTGGTCTATGTTGGGGATAACCTCAACGATTTTGGCCAAGCCACTTGGCATAAAAATAATGTTCAGCGTCGTCGTTTTGTTAGAGAGAATCATGATAAATTTGGGACCGAATTCTTCTTACTTCCTAATCCAAGCTATGGCGACTGGGAGTCAGGATTAAGCTCAAATTACGCCAAAATGAGTCCTTCAGCTAAGCTCCAAGTTAGAGAGCAAGCGTTACGTGTTTGGAAAAAAACACCTTAACGCCACTGTATTAGGCACGGTTTGTTGTAACCTATTCACGAAATTTATGGTTAAATGACAGCCAATCGGGTTAGGGAGTACCGCTAGCCCGACCTAATCCGCTTAAAAAGGACATGCATTGCGCATCGGCTCATATGGAAAAGATCGCCCTTCTGGAAAGACTTCGTGGTATTACTGATACCATTGCCCTGTTTTTGCTCACCTTCTTTCTTTGCTATGTCAGCAGTCATCTCCGCTTACCCCTTGTGCTATCGATGTTCTGGATAGTAAATGCCGTGGTGTCGGGTATTTTTGTTCGCTATCCATCGACCCATCGTCCTATCAATTATTTGGCCTGTGCATTGGCAATGTTCCTTAATGATTATCTGTTTTCTGGATGGTTATCCTCGGCAATCTTAATCAATATGGCAAACATTATCTTTATTGCGGTGATGGCGATAGGGCTTAGAGGCCAGTGGAAAAGCCCTACTGATCAGCTCACGCCCAGACAAGTGCTGATCTTGTTTCCAGTCTGTCTCGCGGCATCCTTACTTTCCGGGATGTGGGGGGGGATCGTCAGCATGGAGGGGAAAACCCTTACCGATACTCTATTGAATGTTGCCCTGTGGGTAAGTGAACAGTTCTCGACGGGATTAATGATCCTGCCACTCATCCTCAGTTTTAAAGGTTGCCAAAAATTTGTCTGGCAGCGAACATCGGTGTTAGCAGTATTATCGGTGCCTCTTCTGTTTCTGGGGGCAGCACTGGTTAGCGGGCCAGGTAGTATTGCCTTTCCGCTGCCAGTGTTGATCTGGTGTGCATTGGTCCTACCCGTGTTTGTTTCCGCTCTGGTGACGTTCTTGGTCGGCATTCTCGAAATCATGATGGTTTATGAGAAGTTAATTGGTGAGCACTTTGTCAACAGTCCGTCCGAAATTATGACTCTTGTCTCAATTCGACTGGGCGTTGCCGCTATGGTACTGACACCTTTTATGGTGTCAGTCACAATTGATGCGGTAAAGACATTAAATAAGCGCTTAGAAATCCGAGCCAATACTGATTTTTTAACTCAACTGTTGTCTCGCGCTGGGCTTTTCGACAAGCTCAGTGATATCCCGTTACCGTCTGGACGATCGGTTGGGATGATTCTATTTGATATCGACTATTTTAAAGCGATTAACGATAATTTCGGACATCAGGCGGGAGACTCAGTACTCAGTGAATTGGGCTACATTCTGCGACGTGAGTGCAAAGAGCAATTTTATATCTCCCGTTTTGGCGGAGAAGAGTTTGCGTTGGTTGGACTCGATATTTCCCGCGAGCAGCTCTATCAACAGGCTGAAACGCTACGTTTACGGGTTGCACGACATTATTTTTCATTAAGCGATCGTTCGCTTTCAATTACGATAAGCTTAGGGTTAGAGGTGGCGACTGCTGATCACGATGAAGAGTGGGCGCAGATAATTACGCGGTTGGTCACTAAAGCCGATTCACGGCTCTATCTTTCTAAAGCCAAAGGCCGAAATCTGACTACCCCCGATTGGTCCGAGGGTAGTCCAGCGCTTAGTGATCGAACGCCGCCATGATTTTATTTTGTTGCTGATGGCGCTCGACCGCCAGCTGGAGCAATTTAGTGATCAGATCTTGGTAGCTTAAGCCGCTCGCTTGCCATAATTTCGGATACATGCTGATATTGGTGAAGCCAGGCAGTGTATTGATCTCATTGATAATCACTTCATTGCTTGGAGTAAGGAATACATCAACCCGCGCAAGACCAAAGCATTCGACAGCTTGGTAAGCCTTAAGCGCTATCTCTCTGATGTTATTCTCTATGGCTACATCGATATCGGCAGGGACCTTCACTTGGGCTCCTTGCTCATTAATGTACTTGGTCTCGTAAGAATAAAATTGATCCGAGAGGACGATCTCTCCGCAGCGACTCGCTTGCGGATGCTCGTTACCCAATACCGCACATTCGACTTCACGACCAATAATTGCCGTCTCAACCAAGACTTTGCGATCAAAACGAAAAGCTTCTTCAATGGCTGGACCTAACTGAGCTGAGGTCTCCACTTTACTGACGCCGACTGACGAGCCTTGGTTAGCAGGCTTAACGAATAATGGTAAGCCTAATTGAGACACGACGTCATCAAGATTGATGTTCTCAATATTGCTTGGCGTTAGAGTAACGAACGGCGCGATATTTAAGCCCGCATCACGTAACAGACGCTTGGTGACATCTTTATCCATGCTAATTGCTGAGCCCAGTACGTCTGAGCCGACAAAAGGTAAATTCAGGATACGTAATAGGCCTTGTAGCGTACCATCTTCGCCTAACGTACCGTGAACGATAGGGAAAATGATATCGAGCTGAGAAAGGTCGATCGCCGAAGACGAGCTAATCGCTTGCGGTTGGCCGGGTTGCAAGTGTAGCTTCCCATCAGCTTCTGCCAGTTCAATGCGTTTAGGGTCGGTCGAATTCTCAAGGAAATGTTCAACACGATAGCTGCACCATTGTCCTTGTTTCGTTATCCCCAACAGAACAACTTCAAATTTTGTTTTATCAATCGCTTCTAAAATATTTCGTGCTGATTGTAACGAAACCTGATGTTCTGCTGACTTCCCACCAAAAATGATACCGACCCGCTGTTTCATAAACTCTTTATCCGTAACTTAACTGTATGATGACAACATAACAGGTCGTGATGGGAGTGACAATGCTCGGCAGTAGCGATAAGAAGGGTTAATGTCTAACGCCTAAATTTCGCTCCATTCGCGTAACAAATTGTGGTACAGGTTTAATAAATTCATACGTGTTTCGTTAGCGCTTTCGAGTGCTGCCAGCTGTTGAATATCGCTGTCGAGTTGGCCAAGCATTGCGCGTTTTTTCTCGTCACGCACCATCGATTGGATCCACATAAATGATGCGATGCGATGGCCAGCAACAACCGGTGTCACACAATGCAAACTACTGGAAGGGTAGATCACCATATCGCCCGCAGGCAGTTTAACCTTATGTTGTCCAAAGGTGTCTTGAATGACGAGCTCGCCACCGTCATAACTTTCCGGTTCATTTAGAAAAAGCGTGGCAGAGATATCGGTACGTAACCAGAGGTTTTCTTCACGTCGAACTGCACCGTCGACATGAAAGCCATAGGCCCCGCCTCCTTGGTAGCGATTAAATAGAGGTGAGGAGATATTAACGGGGAGTGTGGTGCTAAAAAATTGTGGATGTTGATTAATTGCCTGCAGAACGAACTGTTGTAGCTCAGTATACAGCGCGGTGTGGGTATTCACTTGCTCATTACTTTTGACCGCCGCCCCTTGTTGGCCGGTTGTCACTCTGCCATCGACCCATTCCGCTTGCGCAAGGTGCTCAGTGAGGGTGGATAGCTGCTCGGCATTTAGTACGCCTTTAATGTGATGCATCATAGTCTGCGAACTCACTAACAACATGCTGTGGCAAAGTGCCACAGCATTGGCTGAAAATTAAAAGTGTACGTTCGCCGTTAGCACCCAGCTGCGCTCTGCGCCAGGGTGGTAGCGATAGCCACTTTTGTTGATAGATTGCACATAGTGCTTATTAAACAGATTATATATATTCAACTGAAGGTCGAGGTTACGATTCACTTGGTAGCCTGTCATCGCATCGGCAACCCAGTAGTTATTGATGGTATTTGGCGTACCTACCGCGCCATCAGTGCCGCGATGCATACTGCCGACATAACGGGCACCCGCTCCGGCTACCCAATCAGGTGTGATTTGGTAGGTTGTCCAAGCAGTGAATGCATGGCGAGGCGTATAACTGAGGTATTTAGAACCATCATTATTCACCGCTTTCCCTTCAGATACTTTCGCATTCTGTAAGGTATAGCCCGCTAATGCATGCCAGTTATCCGTGATATCGCCACTGATCGTCAGCTCGTAGCCTTCAACACGTTTGCGACCGACTTGTGAATAGTCTTTAGTGCTGGCATCTTGCTCAACTTCATTCTTGATATCCGTGCGGAAGAGGGCAGCGGTCAGGAGTAAGCGGCTATTCATTAAGTTCCATTTCGTGCCGACTTCGGCTGTCGCCGCTTTTTGCGGCTGGAAGTCTGTGCTGTTAGCATTTTTAGACGTGGTGGAGCTAGCCGTTAATTGAAAATCATTTCCGCCCGGCGGTTGCTGTGAAACACCATAGTTAACATAGACGTTACCTTGCTCGGTCAGGTGGTACAAGGCTCCCGCTTTCCAGTTAAACAGATTTCCACTCTTACTGGTGTCGACGGTTTTGACCGGCGTACCTTTCGCCACCCCAGCGCTACAGGTAACGGCACCCCTGCCCGAGCCACCGCAAGCGGTTGCTGATTTATAATTGGTTTGGTAGCTATCTAAACGGGCGCCACCGTTAATTTCGAACTTTTCGGTCAGTTGTAGGGTATCGAATGCGTAGAGGCCAAAAGTATCAGTGGTGCCATGGGCATCTGCACCATTGCGAGACAGGCCACCCACCGAGATCGAACTATCTGGATGATAGATATTGACGGCAGGGGGGGAAATTGCATTTAGCCCGCGGATGGTTTGGCTCTCATGAGTGAATTCAACCCCAGTACTTACGTCGTGCTTAACGCTTCCTGTACTGAACTTAGTGGTTAAATTTGTTTGGTTGGTCAGGATTTTATTCACTGAGTCACGGGTATTTGCTAAACGACTCCAGGTCCAGTCATTGACATTACGGGAATTATAGGTTTGGATATTCGACGCGCCGCCCATGACAGCAGTCATAAGATATTTTTGGCTAGTTTGCGACCAGCGAGTGGTATTTCTTATGGTCGTTACATCGGAGAAGTCATGTTCGAAGCGCATTGTTGCGCTGTCTGTGCTGGACTTATCGTAATCCGAGTCGGTACCGTAGAAGTTATGGCGATTAACTCTTCCGGCACTGTTCAGCGCTGAATAGCCTTTTGGCGCGCTGTAGCCCGGTAGCCCTATGGTTGGAATACCGCCATCAGGGGTATTGTTCTGATGAACATGGACATAATCGAGGAATAGGCGGGTGTCAGTCTCTAAACCAAAAGCGATAGACGGTGCAAACCCATATTTTTCGTGGCTGACTTTATCACGGGTCTTATCGTGACCATTGTCGCCCATCACATTGATTCTAAAAGCGGCATTATCGTTGATCATCTGATTGTAATCGACGGTTGCACGGCGAGTCGAGGCGCTACCGTAACTTAACGATCCATCGACGTTGGTCGATAACTCGGGCTTTTTAGTGATCATGTTGATCGAGCCTGACGGGGCGCTGCGGCCATAGTCTGAACCGGAAGGCCCTTTAAGGACTTCAACGCTACTAATATTAAATGTGTCACGGCTAACTGCAGCAATATCGCGAATACCATCTACGTAGATGCTATTTGAGGTATCGACGCCACGCATATAAATCGCATCGCCAGTCGTCGAACTACCATTCTCTCCAGCAAAAAATGCCCCCGCACCGGCGACGTTTTTCATTGCATCGGTAAGAGTGGTTGCGTGTTGTTCTTGAATAACTTTTTCAGGCACCACTGTTACGGTACGTGTGGTGTCCGCGAGAGGACGCGTAAACTTAGGGTCCGACAAGGTTTTCGGGACATATAGCGAAGGGAGCGTCGCCTTGATGATGAGGGTGTCATCACTTTTTGGGTTCTCACTCAATTTGTTAGTGTGTGTAGAGGGATTATTTGCTGTGACAGCGATGGCCGGCGGTGTTAACCCGACACATAATCCTGCAAAGACGCCTAATTTTGATAATTCAATGAATGAAGGCGCGATATTTTTATTTTTTTTCACGAGGTTACCTTGTAAATACCAATGAGAATGGTTATCAGGAGCGTTCGCATTATTAATATTTTTTAGTAAAAGGTAAAGAGTTGTAAGCAATTCCTAAGGTTATTTTCAGATTTTAATAAGGAGTTATTTCAGATTATGAATTTATCTGATGGTATTGCTGGGGGAAGGGGAAGAGATATTTTAAGTAAAAAAAAGGGCGATACATTATGTATCGCCCTTGAACTGAGTCAGCCCGTTAGGCTGGCTTTCTCATCGGTTCTTTGCGAGCGGGTGCATCACCTGCCACATAGTAACTGGCGGTACTGCGTGGGAGAGCAGCTTTGCCACGGATCATATCCGCGATTTTTTCACCAATCATGATGGTAGTGGCGTTCAAGTTGCCGGTAATGATCTCTGGCATGATTGAGGCATCTACTACGCGCAGTCCTTGCATACCGTGTACACGACCTTCATTATCGACCACAGCCATTGGATCGGTACCCATTTTACAGGTGCCGCATGGGTGATAAGCGGTCTCGCCATGGTTACGAACGAACTCATCCAGTTGCTCATCGGTTTGGCAGTCCAGACCAGGGCTGATTTCGCGGCCACGGTATTTATCTAATGCAGGTTGATTGATAATTTCACGCGTGAGTCGAATACAATCACGGAATTCCTGCCAGTCTTGATCGTGAGACATGTAGTTGAACAGGATTGCCGGATGCTCGTAAGGGTCGTTAGATTTGATACGAACATGACCACGACTTGGCGAGCGCATCGACCCTACGTGGCATTGGAAGCCATGTTCGTTGACAGCATTCGTCCCGTTATAGTTAATGGCAACCGGTAAGAAGTGGTACTGAATATTTGGCCACTCAAACTCTTCACGGCTACGAATAAACCCACCCGCTTCGAACTGATTACTCGCACCAATCCCTTTGCCTTGGAATAGCCATTGGGCACCGATCTTAGGTTGATTGTGCATTTGCAGTGCTGGATACAGGGACACTGGCTCTTTACACTCATACTGTAAATACAGCTCTAAGTGGTCCATCAGGTTCTCGCCAACCCCTGGCAGATCGTGTACTACTGGAATATTGAATTTATTCAATAATTCAGCAGAGCCTACGCCAGAGCGTTGTAGGATCTGAGGCGAAGCAATTGCGCCAGCACAGAGTAAAACTTCACGACGCGCATCGGCGTGTTGTGACGTTTTACTGCCGCCCGTTAGGTAATCGACACCGCTCGCGCGCTTACCGTTAAAGACAATTTTATCAGTCGTTGCATGGGTAATAATCGTTAAGTTACTGCGGCTCTTCGCTTGGTCAAGATAGCCTCTAGCTGTGCTTGCCCGGCGTCCATTAGGCGTGACGGTGCGATCCATTGGGCCGAAGCCTTCTTGCTGATAACCGTTAAGGTCATCGGTACGCGGGTAGCCTGCTTGGACACCTGCCTCAATCATGGCTGCGAACAGCGGATTGTTACCGGTTTTTGGGGTGGCAACGCTCACCGGGCCTTCGCCACCGTGATAGTCGTTAGGACCAATATCGCGAGTTTCCGCTTTGCGGTAGTAAGGCAGGCAGTCTAAATAGCTCCAGTTCTCTAGGCCCGGGCGTTTCGCCCAACCGTCGAGGTCCATCGCATTACCACGGATGTAACACATACCATTGATAAGGGATGATCCCCCTAAGCCTTTACCGCGACCGCATTCCATGCGGCGGTTGTTCATGTAAGGCTCTGGCTCGGTTTCATAGGCCCAGTTGTAGCGGCGGCCTTGCAGAGGGTAGGCTAAGGCCGCAGGCATTTGAGTACGGAAATCCAAACGGTAATCGGGGCCTCCTGCTTCAAGCAGGAGAACCGTGGTGTCTTTATCTTCAGTGAGGCGCGTCGCCAGTACGTTACCGGCAGAACCTGCACCAATAATGATATAATCGTATTCCATTATTTATTCCTCAATTCTGTGGATTAAAATACTGACTGGAAGCGTTCCAGTTCAACTTGCACCGATTTGATTTGGGTATAGTGCTCCAAGGTTACTAACCCATTCTCACGGCCCACGCCAGAATGCTTATAACCCCCGACAGGCATTTCTGCCGCAGACTCACCCCAAGTATTAATCCAGCAAATCCCGGCTTCCAGTTGGTGAATAATGCGGTGTGCACGATTCAACTCTTGGGTAACAACCCCTGCTGCGAGGCCGAAATTGGTATCATTTGCGCGACGAACCACTTCTGCTTCGTCGTTGTAGCTCAGGATGGACATTACCGGTCCGAAAATCTCTTCTTTCACGATCTCCATATCATCACGGCAATCGGTAAAGACTGTCGGCTCGACCCAAGCACCGTTATCGAAAGCTTCACCTGTCATACGCTTGCCGCCAGCTAAGAGCGTTGCTCCGCCTTTGATACCTGATTCAATAAAACGCATAACGTTATCGCGGTGAGCAAAGCTCACAAGAGGACCGAAGTTAGTGTCAGCATTGTTAAGATCGCCGGCGCGGATATTTTTCACGCGGGCTAAGATTTTTTGTTCAAACTCAGCTTTATGCTGCGCCGGAATAAACACACGGGTACCGTTGGTACACACTTGGCCTGAACTATAGAAGTTAGCCATCATGGCAATATCGGCAGCGAGGTCGAGGTCGGCATCCTCACAGATAATCAGCGGTGATTTCCCCCCCAGTTCCATGGTGACATCTTTCAGCGTAGAGCCTGCTGCATTCGCCATCACTTTACGACCGCTGACCACACCACCGGTAAAGGAAACTTTATCGATACCTGGGTGTTCAGTTAGGGCTTGTCCGGTTTCAGCACCGAGGCCTGGTAAGACGTTAAACACACCGTTCGGCACACCGGCTTCAGTGTAGATTTCTGCCAGTTTCAGCGCGGTAAGTGGCGTCACTTCACTTGGTTTGAAAATCATCGCATTACCTGCTGCCAGCGCGGGTGCAGATTTCCATAGTGCGATTTGAATAGGGTAGTTCCACGCCCCAATCCCTGCGACGACGCCAAGCGGTTCGCGGCGTGTGTAGACAAAAGAGGTATCACGCAGTGGAATTTGTTGACCTTCAATAGCCGGTATTAATCCTGCATAGTATTCCAACACATCCGCGCCGGTGACGATATCAACCGCGGACGTCTCACTAAAAGGTTTACCTGTGTCAAGGGTTTCCAGCGCGGCCAGTTCGTCGTTACGTTCACGTAGAATATCAACAGCCTTACGTAAAATACGAGAGCGTTCCATTGCCGTCATGGCAGCCCAAATTTTTTGGCCTTTACGTGCAGCGGCTACCGCGTTGTCGACATCGGCTTTGCCCGCAGCGTGGACATTAGCTAACACCTGGCCGTTTGCAGGGTTAACTGTCTCAAACGTGGAACCGCTCTGTGCAGGGACGTAGGCACCATCGATATACAGTAACTGTTCAGCGAATTGGGACATCGTTGTTCTCCGTCTTTAAGAGTGAATACTCGTCAATTGTTGGCGAATAAATTGTCGAGTAATAGTTTTAATCATTTGCGGATCAAAGGGATCTCCGCTGAGCGCCGCACGTAACCAGAGGCCGTCAATGAGTGCGGCTAGCCCATAACCCGCGACGCGCGCGGGCGCTTTACCTAACTCTTTATGAAACTCAGCCGTAAGCGTAGAAAATAACCGGCGGCTGCTAATCTTTTGTAATCGGTGTAATCCAGGTTGGTGTAGGCTGCTGGCCCAAAAATCTAACCAAGCTTTCGCTACCGCAGGATGAACCTGCGTTTCATCGAAGTTCGCGTCAACGATAGCGCTCAGTCGCTCTTCCGCCGAGGCGCCCGCTAATGTTTTCAACCTTACCAAAATGGCTAGTTGAAGTTTAGACGTAATATCGCGCATCGTGGCTTCAAGTAGCCCATTTTTGTCACCAAAGTAGTGACTGATGATGCCCGTTGAGACGCCCGCCCGTTTTGCAATCTGTGAAATGGTGGCGTAATGCAGCCCCACTTCATTAATGGTTGCAAGGGTGGCATCAATCAATTGTCGCTGCCGAATGGGTTGCATACCTACTTTAGGCATCACCGTTACTCCTGAATTATCAAATCCCCTTTATTAAAACTTTTTTTGATTGATTGTTCAATATAAAAAAATAAATTGTTATGCTGGGGGAGATAAAAAAGGAGTGGGCCTTTCAAAAATGCTAATCGATGCAATACTTACTCGGTTAAGTATTGGCCTAATGATTTTACTTACCCTTGGAAAGAGGATTGAGGTAAAGAATGACAACACCACCTGCTACCGGAAATAATAAAATTAATCCGGTTGTTTTTTATACATCAGCCGGACTGATTTTATTATTTGCGTTGACCACTATTCTTTATAGTGATCTCTCCGCGGCTTGGATTTTGAAAACCGTAAACTGGGTATCAGCGACGTTTGGCTGGTATTACATGCTGGCGGCTGTGATCTACATGGTTTTTGTCGTGTATATTGCTGCCTCGCGTTACGGGTCTATAAAACTGGGGCCAGAACAATCGAAACCCGAATTTAGTCTCTCGAGTTGGGCTGCAATGCTCTTCGCAGCAGGGATCGGTATCGACTTAATGTTCTTCTCTGTGGCTGAGCCTGTGACGCAGTATATGCAGCCACCTCAAGGCGCTGGCGAAACCATTGAAGCCGCACGTCAATCGATGGTCTGGACGTTATTCCACTACGGGATTACCGGTTGGTCGATGTATGCCTTAATGGGGATCGCACTGGGGTACTTTAGTTACCGCTATAATTTACCGCTCACCATTCGTTCGGCGTTATACCCGATTTTCGGTAAACGCGTGAATGGGGCAATTGGCCATACCGTCGATATTGCGGCAGTCATCGGGACAATTTTTGGTATTGCCACCACCCTCGGCATAGGGGTAGTGCAGTTAAACTACGGTTTGAGTGTCCTCTTCCATATCCCAGACAGCTTAGCCGCTAAAGCAGCCCTGATCGTGCTATCTGTAGTGATTGCTACCATCTCTGTTACCTCTGGGGTGGATAAAGGGATTCGTTTACTTTCCGAGCTTAATGTCTTGCTCGCGCTGGGACTGATTATTTTTGTCTTATGTGTCGGCGATACCAGCTTCCTGCTTAACGCAATCGTGCTCAACATCGGTGACTATGTTAACCGTTTTATGGGTATGGCACTGGATACGTTCGCCTTTGACCGTCCGACACAATGGATGAATAACTGGACGCTCTTTTTCTGGGCATGGTGGGTTGCTTGGTCACCGTTCGTCGGACTGTTCTTGGCGCGCATTAGCCGCGGGCGGACGATCCGTGAATTCGTGTTGGGTACGTTAATTATTCCGTTTACCTTCACATTATTGTGGTTATCGGTATTTGGTAACGCCTCACTTTATGAAATTATCCATGGTGATCATGCCTTTGCTCAAGAGGTGCTAGCGCACCCAGAACGCGGTTTTTATAGTCTGTTAGCGCACTATCCAGGATTTACTTTCAGTGCGTCGGTCGCGACGATTACCGGTTTACTATTTTATGTAACGTCTGCCGATTCTGGTTCGTTAGTATTAGGTAACTTCACTACCCGTTTGAAGGATATCAACTCTGACTCTCCTAACTGGGTTCGTATCTTCTGGTCAGTAACGATTGGAGTGTTAACTTTAGGGATGTTGATGGCCAACGGTATTTCTGCGCTGCAAAATACGACGGTGATTATGGGATTACCCTTTAGTTTCGTAATCTTCTTCGTGATGGCCGGGTTATTCAAATCCTTACGGGTTGAAGACTTCCGCCGTGCTAGCGCAAATAGAGATACCGCGCCGTATCTGGTAAATGCGAATGATCGCCTCTCATGGAAGAAACGTCTGACACGATTAATGACCTACCCAGGCAGTCGTTATACAGAACAGATGATGGACACGATCTGTTATCCGGCGATGCAAGATGTTGCCAAAGAGCTTGAGGTGAGAGGAGCAAATGTTGAACTGCAACGTTTACCTCCTGAAGAGGAAGGCGGCTTGGGCCATCTGTCACTGATGGTGAATCTCGGTGACGAACAGAACTTCTTGTATGAGATTTGGCCACAGAAATATGCGATACCGGGCTTTACTTACCGCGCGCGAAGTGGTAAATCGACCTACTATCGTCTTGAAACCTTCTTGGTTGAAGGTAGCCAAGGTAATGATTTAATCGGCTACAGTAAGGAGCAGGTGATTATCGACATGCTGGACCAGTATGAGCGACACCTTAACTTTATCCACCTTCATCGCGAAGCACCGGGGAATCATATTAATTTCCCCAATCTATAAAGACGCAATCAGGGCTGGATCCTCGCCAGCCCTTTATTGTCTTCAACCGTGTCGGCACCATCGTAATTACTCTTTGGAATACTGCTATGCACAAAATTGTTAATGCCTTTCTGCCTCTTTATTTTGCTACGCTTCTTTTACTACTGGGTTCCGGCTTATTGACCACTTGGGTCTCATTACGCTTGAGTTGGCAGCAGGTTTCAGGTGCGATGATCGGTGCCATCACGGCGGCTAACTATATCGGACTAGTGATTGGTGGCAAAGTTGGCCATAACCTTATTGCCCGTGTCGGCCATATCCGCGCTTATGTCGCCTGTGCCGGCATCATTACCGCCTCAGTCATCGGCCATGGGATGACGGATTGGGTACCTGTATGGATTGCCTTACGCTTTATCATCGGTTTAGCGATGATGTGCCAGTATATGGTGTTGGAGAGCTGGTTAAATGACCAAGCTGAACCTCAGCAACGCGGCGTCATTTTCGGTCTGTATATGGTCGCCACCTATTTAGGCCTCTCGGCAGGGCAGGTGATATTAACGCTGCACTTTAGCAATCAACTCGTTCCTTTATTAATCGTTGGGCTTTGCTTCTCGCTCTGCTTGGTACCGATAGCTTTGACAACACGCACCAAAGTTCAACCGATGTCACCCGCGCCCTTAGAGCTTGGTTACTTTTTTAAAAATATTCCGCGAATACTGGTAATTACCTTGGTAACGGGGATGATTATCGGGGCTTTCTATGGCATGGCGCCGGTCTATGCCAGCACCTTATCGTTCGATACGTCACAGGTCGGCTTATTTATGGCCTTAACGATCTTTGCCGGACTGGTGACTCAGTTTCCACTGAGTTGGCTGTCTGACCGATATGAACGACAACGGCTCCTACTAGCGACCTCATCGCTCTATGTCTTGGCGTCGTTACCACTGGTTTTTCTGGTACATACCTCTTTTATCGTACTGATGGCGATCGCTTTTTTAGCCAGTATGGTGCAGTTTGCGCTCTACCCTTTAGCGGTAGCTATCGCCAATGACCGAATTACCCCAGAGCGCCGTGTATCGTTGACGGCTTGTCTGCTGATGTCCTACGGGATTGGTGCCAGTATCGGTCCTCTATTTACCGGCGTATTAATGGAGTCTTTTGGCGGGAATATGCTCTATCTGTTTTTTGTGGTGTGCGGCGGGACGATTTTTGCGCTGAGTTGGAAAACCCTCCCTGTTCCTAAGCGCTTACAAGAAGAGGCGGTTGCACACGTACCGCTGACCGATGGCTTGGTGAGCTCGCCATTAACCGCGGCGTTAAATCCGGTGATCGATGAAGCGGATATCATCAATACGATGGTGAATACCGACGATGAAGAACCTATCGAATCAAACGATAATCCGACCACACCGTCATGATAGAGGGAAGTTATTCTTTTTTAGATAATAACTTTGTTTTAATTATTCATTTTTATTGGTTATTAAAAACACGTAGTGTTGTGGTCATCGTTAATTCATTTGTTATGAGGTCGCTATGTCACATCCACATTCTCGTAATCCTGCCAATGGTCAACGGATCAAAGAGTATCCTTTTGTGAGCCAAAGCGAATGTGAGGCGATTGTTCGCCGCACCGCTGAGGCTCAGAAAACTTGGCGTGAAGTCTCGCTAGAGGAACGCCGCAATGTACTATTACAGCTCTCGGCAGCGCTGCGCGAACGTAACGAAGAGCTAGCGGCGATGGCCACGCGTGAGATGGGTAAACCTATCACCCAATCTCGTGCCGAGGTGAACAAATGTGCGCAAGTCTGTGAATGGTATGCCGAGCACGGCCCAGCAGTATTAGCCCCTCAGCCAACACTGGTTGAAAATAAGAAAGCTTGGCAGGAATTCCGACCGCTGGGGACAATCCTTGCTGTCATGCCGTGGAACTTCCCGTACTGGCAAATTCTTCGTGGTGCAGCGGGGATGTTGTTAGCAGGGAACACCTATTTGCTGAAGCATGCCCCGAACGTGATGGGCTGTGCCTATTTAATGAAAGATATCTTCGATAAGCTTGATGCACCAGCAGGTATTTTCGATATCGTGAATATCGATAATGACGGTGTTTCTGCCTTAATTGCCGATTCACGAATTGCTGCTGTCGCTGTGACGGGTAGCGTCCGCGCAGGCTCAGCCATTGCGGCTCAAGCTGGGGCAGCATTGAAGAAAACCGTCCTAGAATTAGGCGGATCTGACCCGTTTATTGTGTTAGCCGATGCAGATCTAGATGAAGGGGTAAAAGCGGCAGTGATTGGTCGTTACCAAAATACAGGGCAAGTCTGTATGGCGGCGAAGCGCTTTATTATTGAAGAGAGCATTGCTCAACAATTTGAGCAAAAATTCACGCAAGCAGTCGCCGACTTATCGATGGGCGATCCCATGCTCGACACGACTTATTTAGGACCTATGGCACGTTACGATCTTCGTGACGAGTTACACCTACAAGTCGAAAAAACCTTAGCCGAGGGTGCCCGTTTGGTCTGTGGTGGCGAGAAAGTCGCGGGAGAGGGGAACTATTACGCACCAACCATTCTCGCGGAGGTGGCTGAAACGATGACCGCTTTCCGTGAGGAGGTATTTGGCCCGGTTGCAACCCTAACTGTAGCGCGTGATGCGCAGCATGCCCTTGAACTGGCCAATAATAGCGACTTTGGCCTAGCGGCGACGGTATGGACGGCTGATAACGCGGTCGCTGATAAAATCACTCGTCAGCTAGAGACCGGTGCCGTCTTCGTCAATGGTTATGGCGCATCGGACCCTCGGGTCACGATTGGTGGGGTGAAGAAGAGTGGTTATGGACGTGAGCTGAACCACTTCGGTCTACATGAGTTCTGTAACATACAGACGGTGTGGGTAGACCGCCGTTAATTGCCAAGCCGGACAGCGAGTTTGAAAGCTGTCCGGCTTTAAACGTTATGGCTCGATAACTCCAGCTTGGCATAAACACTGACGCAGCGCAGTGAAGGCTGTAAACAGCGTCGGCTCGTCGACACAGGCATAGCCCAGTAAAAGTCCTCTCTCCTGTTGTGGCGCAAAATAATATTGCGACAACGCTCGAACCACCACGCCTTGATGTAATGCTCGACTGGCGATAGCCACGTCATCGCAGCCATCAGGTAACGATAACACTAAGTGCAGCCCCGCATCGTGACTATAGCGTGGTAAAAAGGCGTCCCCTAAGTAACGTGAAATCAATCCTAAAAGAAACTGCCTACGTTGATGATAAAGCAGCCGCATTCGACGGATGTGCGCGGCGAAATGCCCTTCACGAATAAATTCAGCAATCGCCCGCTGCTTGATTAAGTGCCCCCCACGATATAGCTCTGCCGCAGCGGTCCGCAACGGATGACTTAAACTCTTTGGTACCACCAGATATCCCATCCGTAATGCGGGATAAAGCGTTTTACTAAAGGTCCCCATGTAAAGAACAGGGGCATTATCTTCGAGCCCTTGCAGCGCAGGGTGGGGGGGATTGGAGAAGCGAAATTCGCTATCGTAATCATCTTCAATAATCCAAAAGCGCTGACGACGTGCCATATCAAGTAATTGCTGACGTCTAGCTAATGACATGAGTCCACCGAGTGGGTATTGGTGCGAAGGTGTGACAAAGACCATTTTCGGAAGGGGGGCATGACGAGGCTCTGGGATCATGCCATCCGCATCGACGGGGAGAGCATGCAGTTGCAGACCATTACACCTAAGGATATTTCGGGTCCCCCAGTAACCTGGATCTTCAACCCAAACCGGATCGTTCACATCTGCGAGAACTCTAGAAATTAAATCGACCGTCTGATGAATCCCCTCAGTAATAATGATCTGCTCCGCATCGGCTTTTACAGCGCGAGTCACTCGTAAATATTCACTTAATGCTTGGCGAAGATGGGGGCAGCCGCCACCGTTACTGTAAATGAGCTGGTCGATCTGTGGTGATTTTTGTAGACGGTTCTCTATCTTGCGCAATAGCTGATGTGGAAAGGCGGTAACGTCGGGGGCACCGGGTACGAAAGCTCCCCACTGATAGGGCGAAGCGTTTGCATAGCCGAGAAGTTCCGAACCGCGAGTAGAAAGGCTGTGGGCGGGTAGCGCCCGCTGATTTTCTAATGAGTAGGGTTGCACCGGTTCAGGGGAGAATTCCGGTAGCATTTTTGCCACCCAAGTACCACTTCCGGTCCGGGTGGTAACATAGCCTTCAGCTAACAGCGATTCGTAAGCATTAAGCACGGTATTTCTCGAGATATTCAGCTCTTTTGCCAGATCTCGACTGGCAGGTAATCGCGTTTCCGGCGGAAAAATACCTTCCGTGATGGCTTGTTGCAATACCTGCAATACGCGCTGGTGCAATCGTCCATCGGGGATTTTTTGTAACCTTGCCAGTAAGTGATCAGCATACAGGGATCGCAATTGGTACCTTCTTTTTAGTCGTAAATGGCTCTCGCTATCGATCTGTATCAAGGATAAATAATGAAGTCTACTAACTTTAATGGTGAGTGACGAAAGAGATGAGCGGAACTAACGAGAGCCTTAATCAACGTAAAGCGCAGGCTTTGCCCCGTGGTAGTGCAGTAATGTGTGAGTGGTACGTCGATCGTGCAGAGAATGCCACAATTTGGAGCACGGATGGTCGTGAGTTCATCGACTTTGCCGGGGGCATCGCGGTATTAAATACCGGTCATCGACATCCTAAAATTACGCAGGCCGTCACGGAACAACTTCAGAAATTTACGCATACTGCGTTTCAGATCGTTCCTTACGAAAGTTATATCACATTAGCCGAACGCATTAATCAACGTGTTCCTGTGCAGGGGCCAGCCAAAACTGCGTTCTTCTCAACGGGTGCAGAAGCCCTAGAAAACGCAGTGAAAATTGCACGGAGTGCAACCGGGCGCCATGGGGTGATCACTTTTACGGGTTCTTTCCACGGCCGAACAATGATGACCATGGCAATGACCGGAAAGGTTGCACCTTATAAGCAAGATTTTGGTCCTATGGTGCCATCTGTGTTCCATGCTCGCTTTCCGGACGGGAAAAAGGTGAGCACAGAGCAAGCGTTGGAAAGTTTGCACGATATCTTTAGCTGTGACATCGCACCACATAACGTTGCAGCACTAGTTATCGAGCCAATCCAAGGCGAGGGTGGCTTTCGCGTGGTGCCACAAGCGTTTATGCAAGCCCTGCGTGATATCGCAGACCAATACGGTATTTTGTTGATCGCCGATGAGGTGCAAAGCGGTTTTGCACGAACTGGCAAGCTTTTTGCAATGGAACACTACACCGCTAAGGCTGACATCATCACCATGGCGAAAAGTTTAGCAGGGGGATATCCCCTCTCAGCGGTGAGTGGTCGTGCGGAGATCATGGATGCCCCTAATCCGGGTGGCTTAGGGGGAACCTATGCAGGTAACCCCTTAGCGATCGCCGCGGCTAACACGGTACTTGAGATTATCGAAGAAGAAAATCTCTGTGCCAAAGCGAACAATTTGGGCAATGAACTGGTCGAGACTCTGACCCAACTATCCCAACACTGTTTGGCGATTGAGGAAGTTAGAGGGCTAGGCTCGATGATTGCGGTTGAACTTAAGGATGCACACACAGCCAAGGCTATCCAGGACACCGCGATGTCACAAGGCTTACTGTTGTTAACCTGTGGTCAGAAAGGCAATGTGATACGTTTTCTCTATCCATTAACTATCCTAACTGATCAATTCCGCAAAGGCGTTAAGATCTTAAGCGAAGCGTTAATGCAGCATGCCACTTAATTCACCGGGCACTCGACAGGGTAGCCTTGAACATTAGTCTGTATGTAACGGGGTAGTCTACCACTATCCCGTTTCGGGGAATAAGTATGAATGAATTATCAGCGAGTAGCGACACCCTCTCTCAAGGACTTAAGTCCCGACATATTCGTATGTTATCCATCGGCGGTGTTATCGGTGCCGGATTATTTGTCGGATCAGGGCATGCAATCGCGGCGGCAGGGCCCGCGGTACTGTTTGCTTACATAGTGGCTGGCGCATTGGTCGTTTTTATTATGCGCATGCTGGCGGAAATGGCGGTGAACACACCAGACTCTGGCTCGTTTTCTACCTATGCCTCACAAGCGTTAGGACGTTGGGCTGGATTCACCATCGGTTGGCTTTATTGGTGGTTTTGGGTATTAGTTATCCCGCTAGAGGCTAATGCAGCGGCTACCATTCTTAATGCGTGGATCCCAGGCGTCGCTATCTGGCAATTTACGTTATTTATTACCCTGATATTAACCGTCACCAACTTATTCAGTGTTAAAAATTACGGCGAATTCGAGTTCTGGTTAGCCTTAATTAAAGTCTGTGCCATTGTTGCCTTCCTTGCTTTGGGCGCAGCGGCAATCTTTGGTCTGTTACCGAATAGCCAAGTCAGCGGAGTCAGTCATCTTTACGATCGGGGGGGATTCATGCCTCATGGTATTGGTGCGGTGCTCTCTGCCATATTGACCACAATGTTCTCTTTTATGGGGACGGAAATTGTGACCATTGCTGCCGCAGAGTCGCGTAATCCGGGTAAAGAGATATCTCGAGCTACCAACTCGGTTATTTGGCGAATTACATTGTTCTACCTATTATCCATTTTCTTTATCGTCGCGTTGGTTCCGTGGAACTCTCCAGACTTAGCAGCGAAGGGATCTTACCAAACCGTTCTTGAGATGATGGGTATCCCGCATGCTCGTTTGATTGTTGATGTGATCGTCTTAACGGCGGTATGTAGCTGCCTTAACTCGGCGCTTTATACTTCCTCTCGGATGTTATTCTCATTAGCGAAACGTAAGGACGCGCCAGCGGCTATCGCGAAAACTAACGCTAAGGGCACGCCTTACATGGCGGTTATCTTTTCAACGGCCGTAGCCTTCCTCGCCGTTATTGCTAACTACTTAGCGCCTGCGGCGGTGTTCGATTTCTTACTGGCAAGTTCTGGTGCGATAGCCTTACTGGTTTATCTTGTCATCGCTTTCTCACAACTAGTCATGCGTAAGCGTTGTGAGCAAAAAGGTAAGGTATTGGATTATAAAATGTGGCTATTCCCAGGCCTGACCTATGCCATCATTGCCGTGATTATCGGTATTCTTGGTAGCATGTTGTTTATCCCGGGCCATCAGTCGGAGGTTATCTCAACCGGTATTTTAACACTGGTGGTAGTGGCTGCAGGCTGTATCGTCCATCGCCGTCAAACACGTAAGATGTCGTCGTCGGTACTCGCGCGTAACAATTAGTTCGAAGCGATAAATGAGAAAGAGCGCGCAGGTCGCGCTCTTTTTTATGGGAGTCATTTGTCGCCTATGCCAGGGAGTGTTCAATTTTTAGTGACCATTTGGCCCTTCCTATCCAGCACGAACTTTCAGCAATAACTGATCGTTAAATTCCTAACTAATGCTATGATAGAGGCCTTAGCCATCACGTCCGTTGTTGTACGGTTTTCAGGTCATCAGGAGTCAGTATGTTTAATTCATTATCTTCCACTGCTAAGGCATTAGTGGTAGGGCTAACCGTTTCATTTTTAACCGTGAGTTGTGCTGATCATCATGAGACGGATGACAGTGAAACCACTGTGAATCAGCCCGCTACCGTACCTGACGTACAACAACCAGCGGTCGAGCAACCTGCCCCCGCAGCACCGAGCGAGCCTGAAGCGAAAAAATTCAACGATCCTCTCGAACTCGCGAGCTTCACGGGTGATTTTAAACAATATCAAGCAGGCGATATTGTTCCTGCAATGTACCGCACCGCGCAGTACACCATCAGTAAATGGCAGTTGCGTAAACTTCCGGCACCGAGTGCGGGAAGTCATTGGACTTACTTCGGTGGCAGTTATGTGCTGATTACCGATGCGGAAGGTAAAATTTTGCGTATGTTCTCAGGCGAAATTATCTACCGTTAAGATTACGAGGGGGATCTATGATGATGCCCCTTATCTAATATCCTCCTCCCGTTCCCCTTATTTCCTCCTTTTCTCGTTTTTTTTAAACGAAAATATAAGCCTTTTTCCGTCGAGTCACCAATGATGTCGCTGATATAACACGAGCTTATAATATAATTATGCTAATGATTTTGATGGCGATAGTGACAAGTTCTGATGTGCTGAGAGTCGCTAGTTTATTGTTACATTTAGCTTTTTGTGATGTGGTAGGCGCTTTTTCGGGATGTAAAAGATGCTATAAAGGGTAAACAAAATTATAAGGCTTTCCCTTCTTATCGCGCGTAGCGGTGGGGTATTTTTTCTTTTACTGGCTAGGATAGAACTATGTTTGGTTGGACATCAACGCAGCGTAATGTTGCGACGGCAAGTTTTCTAAGTTGGATGCTTGATGCATTCGACTTTTTTATTTTAGTATTTGTATTGAGTGATCTCGCAGGGTATTTCAATACCTCAGTCACTGATATTTCAGTCGCTATCATGCTAACGCTAGCGGTTCGTCCTATCGGCGCATTGATTTTTGGCCGCCTCGCAGAGAAATATGGTCGACGCCCTATCCTCATGTTTAACGTCGCACTTTTTTCGGTGTTTGAGTTGTTGTCCGCTTGGTCTCCCACATTCACTATTTTCCTCGCGCTACGCGTAGTGTATGGCGTGGCGATGGGGGGAATCTGGGGTGTCGCTTCGTCATTGGCGATGGAGACAATACCCGATCGCTCACGCGGACTGATGTCGGGGATTTTTCAGGCCGGATATCCTTGTGGCTATTTGCTAGCCTCAATCATTTTCGGCCTGTTTTATGAGCATGTCGGTTGGCGTGGCATGTTCTTAATAGGCGCTCTGCCGGTACTATTGCTGCCCTTTATCTATTTCAAAGTGCCAGAATCACCGGTGTGGCTTGCCTCGAAAGCGCGCAAAGAGAACCATGCTTTACTGCCGATTATTAGAAGTAATCTTCGTGTCTGTGGCTACCTTGTACTGTTAATGGCTTGCTTCAATTTTTTTAGCCACGGAACCCAAGATCTTTATCCAACCTTTTTGAAGGTTCAGCACCAATTTGATGCGCACACAGTGAGTATTATTGCGATTTGCTACAATATTGCCGCGATGTTGGGGGGTGTATTCTTCGGGGTGTTATCAGAAAAGATTGGTCGTAAAAAAGCGATTATGATTGCCGCGTTTCTTGCCTTACCGGTTCTGCCGCTTTGGGCGTTCGCCAGTGGTTCCATTATGATTGGTGTCGGTGCCTTCCTAATGCAATTCATGGTGCAAGGGGCGTGGGGCGTCATTCCAAGCTGGCTGACTGAATTGGTTCCTGCTAATGCGCGCGCGGTACTTCCTGGATTCGTATACCAACTCGGTAACCTGATTGCGTCGGTTAACGCCACGCTACAGTCGAAGATTGCTGCGGTGAATGGCGGTAATTATGGTATAGGCATGGCTATTGTTGCCGGAACGGTCGCGGTGCTGATTTTTATCTTGGCAGCGTTTGGACGAGAAACCCGAGGAATGAAAATTTCTGGCGCAGAAGGGGTAGAGCGCCAGTAATTTTATTGGCAGACGTCAATCCATTTGGCGTCTGTTAACTCAGCCATACGCTGGGGGGAGAGACGGACAGCGCTATGAATCGCCCCTGCTGCCGGTAAGACTTCATCGAATGCTTCTAGGCTACGGTCACAATAAATCTGTAACGGATTTTCGAGACCAAAAGGACACACACCGCCAACCGGGTGGCCAGTCGCCATGATCACTTCGTCAACGGTCAACATTCTGGCCTTTGCGCCAAAGGTGTCTTTCAACTTTTTATTGTCTAACCGTGTATCACCGCGCATCACGATCAATACGATATTATTTTTTATTTTGAGTGATAAGGTCTTAGCGATTTGCCCAGGTGCAACGCCATGTGCTCGGGCGGCCATCTCGACAGTTGCGGTGCTTTGATTCATCTCGATCACTTCAATATCGGGGGCATGCTCCGCAAAAAACGCTCGAACGGATTGCAGGCTCATCGGTTATCTCCCTTATCATGCAGATGCCTAATTTCACTATTAGGTGGCAAAGTATAAACCAAATTCGCTAAATGTATCGCAGAAATAAAGAGTCTAGTGGCTGAGGCAATATTGGATAGCGGGATCGCGCCTTTGGCTGGAAGGAAAGTAAAGTCTCTTCGCTTTCGCGAAGAGATTGGCAAGGTTACGTGCGCTTAGTTCTTCCCCAAACACTACGGTATACGCGGAACTTTCCGGTTTGTGCCAGAATTTCGTAATGCCCGAAAGTCTCTTCCAAAACTTGTGGGTACGGTAAAAAGGCATTAGCGACAATTCTCAGTTCACCGCCACTGTTCAAATGGTTTGCCGCGCCGCGAATGAGCGCATAGGCCGCGTCTAAGCTGGTTTGTAGCCCTTCATGGAACGGAGGGTTAGAGAGGATCATATCGAATCGACCTTGAACGTCAGAAAAGACATTACTGGCGAAGACTTCCCCTTCAATACCGTTACACGCCAATGTTGCTTGGCTGGCTGCAACGGCCGCCGCATTGACATCAGTCAACCATAAACGCACTTTAGGCGAGTGCTGTTTCAAACTTGCTGCCAGTACGCCTGCCCCACAGCCTAGATCCAGCACCTTACCTTTGGTATGAGGCGTCAATGTTGAGAGTAACAGTGCACTACCGTTATCCAATCCATCACGACTAAAGACCCCTGGGAGGGTTTTAATGGTCAGCTGATCGAGTTGATACGCATCGTAGTAACTGTCGATATCGAAGGTGGCTTGCTGGTCAAGACGCCCGTGGTATAAGCCGCAACGTCGAGCGCTATCGATTTTCTCAAGAGCGCTAAACTGTTCGATAACATTTTCGGCGCTACGAACCCCACTGCGGTTTTCACCGACCACGAAAAGATCGCTACCAACGGGTAACAGAGCGAGCAGGTTTGTAAGCTGGAAAGCGGCTTCTGGCTTGTTTTTAGGCCAGTAATAAATGAGGGTATCGCAGCCTGCTAAGTGTTCAGCGGTCGCATAAAGTCCAAATTGCGCGCGTTCACCCAATTGCTGGCTTAATGCTTGCCAGTGGTGGAATTGCTGTGTAAAAACACGGGTAGAGGCCGTGGTTAATTGTGCTGGCAACATATCCTGCAGATCACCCGCAAAAATAATATGGCGATGTTCGAACTCTTCCTCGTGGCGCAACAGTACTTCGCTGGCCGGCATATAAGCAGACATGGTAACTCCTCTTTCATAAGTGGGGCGATTATAGAGGTTTATTGGCGCAGGTTCGATGGTTTTGCTAGCATAGCAACGTAAGCATTTGTTGAGTGGATAAAAATGACAGAGAGACGAGACGGGTTATTAGCGCAAATGGGGATCGACCAGTACCGTTTACGGCGCCCCGAAGTCTTACATGGCGAGGTCGCGCTGGCTATCAAACCGACGACTCAATTAGTGATCGTCGGGTTACAGCGTGACGAGATCCACCATCCTTTTATTCACGATGTGCTGCGGAGTATCGCGATTGAAACGGCTTACGTACTCTATCTGACGGTAGAGCAATTGCCTTTACTCCCTCAATCCTTATCGTGTTTACTTTGGTTTGTGGGCCATGAACCGCAACATCGTTATGCTGCTCAGCAACTCCACTCTCCGTCTTTTACTACCTTAGTCAATACGGCTGAGGCTAAACGTACCTTATGGCAGCAATTTTGTGACTATGACGATAATCTCTGAGCTTCTCCCCGAGGATTGGCAGTCAGCTTTCGCGATTGAAACCCAATGCCATTCACATCCTTGGAGTGCAGCGACCTTCCAAGCTAACCAAGGTGAACGGTTTCTAAATTTACGCGCTGACGACGAGGGCGAACTCGCCGGTTTCGCCATTTGCCAAGTCGTCCTCGACGAGGCCTCATTATTCAATATTGCGGTTTCTCCCACTTTTCAACGTCGTGGTATCGCGCGCCAGCTTATTACCGCGCTAAGCGAGCAATTGTTGGAACGCGGTGTGATGATGCTGTGGCTTGAAGTTCGCGCCTCAAACCTCGCGGCGATAGCGCTATATGAATCGCTGGACTTCAATGAAGTGTCACGGCGGCCTAATTATTATCCGAGCGCGACCGGGCGTGAGGATGCGCTGATCATGGCGTTAACCCTATAATCCTATTTCTGAGGCACTATGCTGATAAAACAATTCGACTGCATCTTATTTGATGCTGATGAGACACTGTTTGAATTCGATGCCTACAAAGGGCTAAACAAGATGTTTGCGCAGCACGGTGTTACGTTTAGCCGTGAAGACTACCAAAATTATCAGGCGTTAAATAAGCCGCTATGGACGGCGTACCAGCAACATGAAATTGATGCGGAGCAACTTAAAACACGACGCTTCGACCCTTGGGCGAAGGTCCTTAATCTTCCGGCGAGCACGCTGAATCAACAATTTTTATCCTCGATGGCTGAGATTTGTCAGCCCCTTCCTGGTGCGAAAGCGCTGTTAGAGGCGATTGCTCCACATGTTCGTATTGGCATCATCACTAATGGTTTTACCGACTTATTGCATGCACGTTTAGCCAGCACTGGCTTTGGAGACTATTTTCAGGTTCTGACTATTTCCGAGCAATTCGGGCTGGCAAAACCCGCACCTGAAATTTTCCAGCACACCTTGGAACAACTGGAAGGGTGCCAGCCTGAACGCACGCTGATGCTCGGCGACACGCCAGAGTCGGATATCGCCGGGGGCATCAATGCAGGAATGAAAACCTGTTGGTTGGATCATGGTGATAAACCCCTTCCCGAAACCATCAAGCCCGACTGGCAAGTTTCTACCCTAAGTGAGTTACAGGCATTATTAGTCTAGTGTGCACTTACTGCTTATATCTCTCCTCATCACGCTTTGGCGGGATGGGGCGATGTGCAGTCAGTAAATAGGGGGATTGTTGCCAATGCGTCCGTTGGTCGCGTAGCAGTGTCCTCGCCAAAATAATACCGATGGCGAGGGACAGCAATAGCATTAAGCGAAGTAAGTTGGTGGTATTATCCACATGCCGTGCTTCGCTAGCTAAGGTGTGGGTATCCAACGTCAGCCTTAAGTAGCCTTGCGGCCCCTCGCGGGTTTGTAGGGGGACCACAATTTGTCGAGTGGAATAGCTACCTGCGTGCTCGCCGGCTAGACCTAACCGATCCCTAACGCTCATCTGTTGACCACTGTGCGCCAGCCGCGATCCATCCACATCATAAAGTGACACGTCGATTACCCGCGGTTGTTGCGCTAAATGGTGCAGTATTCCGGTGACAGCTGGCAGATCAATCTCACTCTGCGTGAAGTAGGGCAGTAAACTGAAGGCCACTTGATTCGCTAAGCCCTGAGAGAGCTCTGCAGCTTGCGATGTTTCGACCTCTTGTCGGCTCGAACTGAACCATGATGCCCCCTGCATTAATAGCACCATTAAGGCTAGACAGGCTAAAACAATCACCGTTCTATGAAGTTGAATGTTAATTTTTGGCTTCTGCATGTGAATAGCTTCTCATTTTTTTTCATAAATCATCGGCTCAGATGAGGGTTTATGTTGCCATGGCTGGGCCGATCGGGGTAGCCTTTTGCCGGGTTTTAATGTTTGTTCAGGAGCACCAATGCCAAACCGATTAAGTTGGTCTGATTTACCTACGGATGTTACAGCATGGCCAGGATTGCCGCTTTCGTTAAATGGGGATGAAGTTATGCCCCTCGATTACCGTGCAGGCCGTAGTGGCTGGTTACTCTTTGGTCGCTCTCTGGATAAACAGTGCCTGACCGATTTCCAGCAGCAACTCGACGGCGCGTTGGTATTAGTCAGTGCCTGGTGCGTGGGCGAGTATACAGTGCTCAGGCTAGCGGGTTCACTTACTACCGAAGCCCGCAAGTTAGCTTACCAGTTCGAGCTTGATGTTGCGGCCCTTGGCCAACTGCCTGAATTACAGCAGCCTGGTCTGCTGGTGATGGATATGGATTCTACGGCAATCGAGGTTGAGTGTATCGATGAAATTGCGGTATTGGCCGGTTGCGGCGAACAAGTGGCTCAAGTCACGGAAAAAGCGATGCGCGGGGAGCTGGATTTCCAACAAAGCTTAAGGGAGCGTGTGGCGCAGTTAGCCGGAGCCGATGAGGCGATTTTACAACAGGTCTTGGACCGCTTACCGCTCATGCCAGGTCTAGAATTGATGGTAGACACCTTACAGTCACGGGGATGGCAGGTTGCTATCGCTTCCGGTGGCTTTACTTTCTTTGCTGATTACTTACAACAAAAATTAAAATTGAGCGCCGTTGCGGCGAATCAGCTAGAGATTGTTAACGGTAAACTGACGGGGCAGGTGTTAGGCGATATTGTCGATGCGAAATATAAAGCCACTTTCCTCGAAAAATTAACCGCTCGCTATGAGCTCCCTCGGTCACAGACGGTGGCGATTGGTGATGGTGCCAACGATTTAGTGATGATCCAAGCGGCGGGATTAGGGATCGCTTACCATGCGAAGCCGAAAGTTAATGAGAAGAGTGAAGTTGCGATTCGTTTTGCTGACCTGACGGGAGTCTTGTGTATTCTGACTGGAAGCCTAAATCATGAATCGCGTTAATTAAGGAGTTATCTTGGCTAAAGCAGCGAAACGCGCCTTTGTCTGTAACGAGTGTGGCGCAGACTATCCTCGTTGGCAGGGGCAGTGTAGTGCCTGCCATGCATGGAATACTATTACTGAAGTTCGGCTCGCCGCATCACCTACTGTTGCGAGAAATGAGCGCTTATCTGGCTATGCAGGCAGTACGGGTGGCAGTAAGGTCCAAAAGCTCTCCGAGATCAGCCTCGAAGCATTACCGCGTTTTTCAACGGGCTTTAAAGAGTTCGATCGAGTACTGGGCGGCGGTGTCGTCCCCGGCAGCGCCATTCTGATCGGCGGAAGCCCAGGCGCCGGTAAATCGACACTCTTACTGCAGACGCTCTGTAAGTTGTCTGAACAGATGAAAACGCTGTATGTAACAGGTGAAGAGTCGTTACAACAAGTGGCGATGCGTGCACATCGGCTGGGTTTACCGACGACGCATCTGAACATGCTGTCAGAAACGAGTATCGAAGAGATCTGCCAAATTGCTGAAACCGAAACACCGCAATTAATGGTGATTGACTCCATTCAAGTGATGCATATGGCGGATGTCCAATCATCGCCGGGAAGTGTTGCGCAAGTTCGTGAAACAGCAGCCTATCTAACGCGTTTTGCGAAAACCCGTAATGTGGCGATTGTTATGGTAGGCCATGTAACGAAAGACGGTTCCTTGGCCGGTCCAAAAGTGTTGGAACACTGTATCGACTGTTCTGTGTTACTGGATGGCGACACCGACTCGCGTTTTCGGACCTTACGCAGCCATAAAAACCGCTTTGGAGCGGTGAACGAGCTGGGTGTGTTCGCGATGACCGAGCAGGGAATGCGGGAAGTGAGTAATCCCTCAGCTATTTTTCTCTCGCGAGGAGACGAGGTCACGCCGGGAAGCTCTGTCATGGTGGTATGGGAAGGTACGCGCCCTCTGCTGGTGGAAATTCAAGCCCTCGTCGACCATTCCTTAATGGGCAACCCTCGTCGTGTGGCAGTAGGACTCGAACAAAACCGACTGGCGATCTTGCTAGCTGTCCTGCACCGCCATGGTGGCTTACAGATGGCGGATCAAGATGTATTCGTGAACGTGGTCGGAGGGGTAAAAGTCACGGAGACCAGTGCTGATTTAGCACTTCTCTTAGCAATGGTATCTAGCTTACGTGATCGCGCGCTGCCACAAGACTTGGTTATCTTCGGCGAAGTGGGACTGGCGGGAGAGATACGCCCAGTACCCAGTGGTCAGGAGCGTATCTCAGAAGCCAGTAAACATGGCTTTACGCGGGCTATTGTCCCAGCGGCGAATGCACCGAAAAACCCACCAAGCGGCATGAAGGTTTATCCAGTCAAAAAATTAGCGGATGCGTTAGCGGTATTTGATGAATTAACCTAACGTTTAATTGAGTCAGGGTAGCAAGCTCTTAGGAACTGGCGTGATGCAAAATTATGATTATTTGAAACTCGCGATACAGCAACAAGGTGTCACACTGCAGCAGGTCGCTGAAGCCTGTGACATGACTAAGGGCTACCTCAGTCAATTATTGAATCAGAAAATAAAAAGTCCCAGTGCCTCGAAGCTCGAGGCACTGCATCATTTTCTGGCATTAGACTACCCCTATCGACAAAAAGTCGTTGGGGTGATTTTCGGTAAGTTTTATCCCTTACACACCGGCCATATCTACCTGATTCAGCGTGCCTGTAGCCAGGTTGATGAGCTACATATCATCATGGGCCATGATGAGCCGCGTGACCGACAACTGTTCGAAGAGAGTGCCATGTCGGAACAACCGACGACGGCTGACCGGCTCCGTTGGCTATTACAAACCTTTAAGTATCAAAAGAATATTCGTATTCACTCCTTTAATGAGGAAGGCGTCGAACCCTATCCTCACGGCTGGGATATCTGGAGCCAAGAGATTAGCGCTTTTATGGCAGAAAAGCAGATCAATGCCCAGCGGGTCTACACTAGTGAGCAAGACGACGCCGAAATGTTTGAACGCTATCTCAATATTAAAACTATTGTGGTCGATGCAAAGCGTTCGTTTTTGAATATTAGTGGCCATCAGATCCGACAAGATCCATTCTGTTACTGGGACTACATTCCTACTGAAGTTAAGCCGTTCTTCGTGCGTAAAGTCGCACTACTGGGGGGAGAGTCGAGTGGCAAATCGACACTGGTCAACAAGCTGGCTAATATTTTTAATACCACCAGTGCTTGGGAATATGGACGCGACTATGTTTTCTCACAGTTAGGTGGAGATGAGATAGCGTTACAATACTCCGATTACGACAAAATTGCTCTCGGTCAGGCGCAATATATTGATTTTGCAGTAAAATATGCAAATAAAGTCGCCTTTATCGATACCGATTTTGTGACAACTCAAGCCTTCTGTTTGAAATACGAAGGTAAGGCTCATCCCTTTGTACAGGCTTTGATCGCGGAATACCGTTTCGATCTTGTTATCCTGCTAGAAAACAACGTCCCCTGGGTTGCTGATGGGCTGCGTAGCCTAGGTAGTTCCGTCGATCGAAAAGAGTTTCAATTATTACTTATCGACCTGTTAGAGCAGAATGGGATCCCTTTTGTACAAGTTACAGAGGACGATTACGACAGTCGTTTTCTGCGTTGTATTGAGCTTGTCGAGCAAGTGTTACTTAAATCCACGGTATCGATTCAAGTGTGATAGGACTCAGCTGGTATGATTGAAGTAAAGCGCGTGCACCTTACGTTTAGACAGGATTTAACCGTACAGGGCTAAAATGGGACTTTAATTTCAAGGAGGAGATTTGATGAATTTTCAACGGATTAATCTGCTGATACTTACGGCAGCCTTAATCAGCGGATGCTCGGCAAAAATCACACCGCTGTCGGAAGATACTTATTTAGTTAAGTGCGACAAAATGTTCGGTGAAATGGGAGACTGCGTGACGCTAGCAAAAAAACAGTGTCCAATGGGATATGATGTTATCAACGCTAAGGATGAAACGTCATTGATGACCAGTTTGAATAAAAATACTGTAGTCCCCTCAATCGGGGGAGTAAAACGATCAATGTTGATTAAATGCCAGCGTTGAAAATAAAGAGAGCCGACCTGCGGCTCTCTTGCTTTGAACATTATTTACTCATTTTCTTATATTTCATTCGCTTCGGTTCAAGCGCTTCATGGCCTAATGTACGTTTACGGTAATCTTCGTACTCACTGAAGTTTCCTTCAAAGAACGTCACATTCCCTTCATCTTGATAATCAAGAATATGGGTTGCGATTCGGTCTAGGAACCAACGGTCATGCGAGATCACCATGGCGCAGCCAGGGAACTCTAACAGGGCATTCTCTAAGGCGCGCAGCGTCTCAATATCCAGGTCATTGGTCGGTTCATCAAGTAGTAATAAGTTACCGCCAACTTGCAGTAATTTCGCTAAATGTAAACGACCGCGTTCACCACCAGACAGTTCACCGACGCGTTTGCCTTGATCGGTCCCTTTAAAGTTAAAGCGACCGACGTATGCGCGGCTTGGCATCTCGAAGTTGCCGATACGCATGATATCTTGACCACCGGACACTTCTTCCCAAACAGTTTTACTGTTATCCATCGCATCGCGGAATTGATCGACCGAAGCCAGTTTCACCGTTTCACCTAAGGTGATTTCACCGGAATCTGGTTGTTCTTGACCTGAGAGCATACGGAATAGCGTTGATTTACCTGCACCGTTGGCACCGATAATCCCGACAATGGCCCCTTTCGGAATGGAGAAAGAGAGATTATCGATCAGTACGCGATCACCATAGGACTTGGTAAGATTATTCACTTCTACCACTTTATCGCCTAAACGTGCTCCAGGCGGGATAAAGAGTTCGCTGGTTTCATTACGTTTTTGATACTCGACGCTGTTCAGCTCGTCAAAGCGGGCAAGACGTGCTTTACCTTTTGATTGACGGCCTTTAGTGCCTTGGCGTACCCATTCTAGCTCTTTTTCGATCGATTTACGGCGTGCCGCTTCAGCAGACGCTTCCTGTGCTAAGCGTTGATCTTTCTGCTCCAACCAAGAAGAGTAGTTTCCTTCCCATGGGATACCTTCGCCACGGTCCAGCTCTAAGATCCAGCCTGCAACATTATCGAGGAAGTAACGGTCGTGGGTGATTGCGACGACAGTACCCTCAAAGTCGTGCAGGAAGCGTTCAAGCCAAGCAACGGATTCTGCATCAAGGTGGTTCGTTGGCTCATCGAGCAGCAACATATCTGGTTTTTCAAGCAATAGACGACATAGCGCAACACGACGACGTTCCCCCCCCGAAAGGTTGGCCACTTTCGCGTCCCATTCTGGTAAGCGTAACGCATCGGCGGCACGTTCTAGTTGAGTATTGAGGTTGTGACCATCATGCGCTTGAATAATCTCTTCCAAGCGGCCTTGTTCTGCAGCCAGTTTATCGAAATCGGCCTCAGGCTCGGCGTAAAGAGCGTAGACTTCGTCCAGACGCTTTAATGCACCGACAACCTCGGAGAGTGCCTCTTCAATGGATTCCCGTACGGTATGCTCAGGATTCAATTGAGGCTCTTGCGGCAGATAACCGATTTTAATACCGGGTTGTGGTCTTGCTTCACCTTCAATGTCTTTATCGATACCAGCCATGATGCGTAGCAGGGTTGATTTACCCGCGCCATTAAGACCGAGAACGCCAATTTTTGCCCCTGGGAAGAAGCTAAGAGAAATATTTTTTAAAATATGTCGTTTGGGAGGAACAACTTTCCCCACACGGTGCATACTGTATACGAATTGCGCCACGAGATAAGCCTCTTAGTGATCGTTAAACCTATTATTTGCTGAGAAGTGTATCTGTTTTCACGTCATATTCACAGTAACAGCTCAGAGGAAAGGTCTATAATCGGAGGGACTAACAGGAAAGCTAAACGAAGTATTGGAAACATGTTAGCGTAATGAACTCTTCACTATAGCGTCGATAAGGGGTAACACGTGGCAGATTGGAAGCATTGGGTAGCAGGAGTATGTCTTACCACCGTGAGTTGCGCGGCGTTTGCCGACTCATTACAAGAGCAGCGCCAGCGCTATAGCCAAATACGTCAAGCTTGGGATGCTAAGCAAATGGATGTGGTGGCACAATTGATGCCAACGCTACAAGATTATCCACTTTACCCTTATCTAGAATATCGCCAGCTTTCCCAAGATCTCAGCCAAGATACGGCGCTGGGCATCAACAATTTTGTTAATCGTTACCCTACCTTGCCGGCGGCCAAGAGTCTGAAAAATCAATTTGTCAGTGAGCTTGCTCGACGTGATGATTGGCAAGGTTTACTCAGTTTTAGCCCGCAAGAGCCGCAAACTGCACAAGCTAAGTGTAATTGGTACTACGCCAACTATGCTACGGGTCATCAACATCTTGCTTGGCAAGGGGCGCGTTCTATCTGGATGACAGGTCGTTCATTGCCTACAGGATGTGATCGACTCTTCACCGCATGGCAAAATAGTGGTGACTTTAGTGCCGACCAGATTCTTACGCGTCTGTTGCTCTCTTTTAAAGCTGGGAATGATCGTCTCACTAACCAACTTATTGCTCAGTTACCTTCAGACTACGATACGCTGAGTACCGCGTTGAAGGCGCTCCAGAGCTCTTCGCAGGGAGTTTTAACTTTTGCTCAAAGCGTTTCACCGACCGATTTTAGCCGCAAAATGACTCTTCTTGCGTTCAACCGCTTGGCGCGTGATAACACCGACCAAGCACAATCGATGATTCCGCAGTTGGTCTCTGCACAAAAAATGGACGAGACTGACACCCAAGCGTTGAAAGAGGCAGTCGCCTGGCAATTGATGTCGACCGATACAACGTCACAGCAACAAAGCTGGCGTGATGAAGTGGTGATGGACAGTGAGTCCGAAACATTACTCGAAAGACGTATCCGACTCGCCCTCAGTCAAAATGATCGCCGTGGTTTGAACACGTGGATTGCCCGTTTGCCGGTCGAAGCGAAACAGAAAGATGAATGGCAATATTGGCAGGCAGATTTACTACTCGAAAGAGGGCGGAAATCCGAAGCCGATGAGATACTGCATCAGCTAATGCGCCAACGCGGCTTTTATGCCATGGTCGCGGCACAGCGTTTAGGGGAAGATTATTCATTACAAGTGGATAAAGCGCCTGAAGCCGATAGCTCAGTGACTGAGGGGCCTGAAATAGCGAGGATTCGCGAGCTGATGTATTGGAATCTTGATAACCTAGCGCGTAGCGAGTGGGCAAGTTTAATCCGTAGCAAAAGTGTGAGCCAACAGCAGATGCTGGCGAGCTATGCGAATTCTCAAGATTGGTGGGATCTTAGCGTACAAGCAACGATTACAGCGAAAATGTGGAACAGTCTTAAAGAGCGCTTCCCGATAGCTTGGCAGACTTATTTCAAACGGTATGCTTCCGGTAAAGCGATTCCAACCACCTTCGCGATGGCAATCTCCAGACAGGAGAGTGCGTGGAACCCTAAAATTCAATCGCCAGTGGGTGCCACAGGTTTAATGCAGATTATGCCGGGAACGGCTACCCATACGGTAAAAATGTATGAGATCTCCGACTACAGTAACAGTAGTCAACTGCTTGATCCTGAGATGAATATTCAGATTGGTATGCAATATTTAGATTATGTTTACCGGCAATTTGATAACAATCGGATCTTAGCGGCAGGCGCCTATAACGCGGGACCAGGTAGGATAAATCGTTGGTTATCGGCCAGCCAAGGGCGATTGGATCCTGTCGCCTTTATCGAAACGATCCCTTTCTCAGAAACCAGAAATTACGTAAAAAACGTTCTGTCATACGACGCTTATTACCGTTATTTATTGGGTTCACCCGATAAAATCTTCGCAGACAGTGAGTGGAATCGACGTTACTGAGTATGCTATGCTTCCGTACTCGTTAATGAGTACGGAAGCCATGCTGATGACTATTCACCAAGAGACCCCGCTTGCAGAGCTAGACTGGACTCGCTTTATCGAATTACTGGCGAAAGCCTTCTCTTCAGGGCAGGGTGAAGCGCTTCTTAATCTGATGCTTACGTCTGATGAGCGGCAAGCTTACGCAACACGCCTTTGTATCATTGAAGAGTTGCTTCGAAGCCAGTTAAGCCAACGGCAGCTTAAAGAGCAGTTAGGCGTTGGGATTGCGACAATCACCCGTGGATCTAACGGATTAAAATCGGCTTCTCCTGAATTACGCCACTGGCTTACTGAGCAGCTTCTACATAAAAAGGGTGGACCAGAGGACTCAACGCCAAAATAATCGCTTGTTGATAGACTGACGAGCGCGTTAACAGGCCTGAAGTGATGGCTCCAATCGCGCCTCCTTTATGTTTAATATTATCAATACCGGTCAACGTTGACATGAGCGGGCCGAGTTCGGCACCTTCCTGTAACGCAGTGACGAGGGAGTCGGGCAACATAAAGCTTGCGGAACGCGATTCGCTGCGTTGAGTGGGGCTTTCAGCAATGATCCAAGCAAAAGCCTGATTTTTTTCGATACCTGCTTCAATCGATACCCATAACATTGCGTTAGGATATGCTTGCTTCGCGGCAGATAACCGATTGTCTGCGCCTTGCCAGGTTTCTCGATCGGTCAAAGGTTGCGCTGAAACGCCGCTGGCGACATCGATGCCTTCAACGTCAATAAGTTTATCGTGGAAAACGGCTTTACAAGCTTCAGTGACGGCTAAGATTTTAGCTGGGTTGCGGGTTGCTACGACAACATGATACATAATGGTAGCTCAAAGGTAATAGATTTGTTTTCGATCATATAATGGAAAGGGTTATGCAACAAGTTTTGCTGGTTCGTCATGGAGAAACGTTGTGGAACACCGAACAACGTATTCAAGGACAAAGTGATAGCGCGCTCACTGAGCAGGGGATACAACAAGCTAAACAAACGGGATTACGGCTTCAACATGCTGGCATAACCCATATTATCGCAAGTGATTTGGGGCGAACACAGCATACAGCAGCTATCATTGCTGAGTATTGTGGTTGTCCGGTAGTGACCGATTCGCGGTTACGCGAAATCAATATGGGGATGCTGGAAGGAAGAGTGCTCATGAGTCTTGATCAGGATGAAGAACAGTGGCGAAAATCGTTGCTTAATGGCGACCCCAGTGGGCGAATCCCACAAGGGGAGAGTATGGAAGAGCTCGCTCAACGTATGCGTGACGCGCTTGATGCGACGCGTTCGCTGCCAGTGGGAAGTAAGCCTCTGTTAATTAGTCACGGTATTGCTCTAGGATGCTTGCTCGGAACATTGTTGGGGTTACCCGCATGGGCGGAAAGACGCCTACGGCTGCGTAACTGTTCAGTGTCTCGAGTTGACTATCAGTCGAGTTCCTGGCTTGCAGAGGGGTGGATTGTCGAGAGTACTGGAGACATTGCTCATCTTAGCGCCCCAGCATTAGACGAACTCAAAGCGTAGCGCATCTCCCGGTATAGACCGGGAGAATATTCGTCACGCATTTTTTCGAATCGGAATCAGGTAATCACAGCGGATATCTGCGGTGGTAAAGCCCTGTGGTGTGTAAAAGCGTTCAATGTCCTGTCCTGAACGACGCGTTAAGTTCAAGGTTGGCATACAAGTGCTATACAGCACTAGAATAAAATCTTGTAACCCTTCTTTTAGCCCATCGTAACTGAATTGCACATAATCGCCACCTTCCAACGTAATCTCTTCAACTGATTCGAGGCTTTTGGCGAAATGGCCATCAGCAATAGCAGTGGTGTAAAGAATTTCTTGCTCATCCTCTTTTTCTGTACTGCTACGCACTTGATGTAGCCCATACACCATTTCGGGAACAGTGTCTTTGGCATTTCGTAGAAAGAGCTGCCAGAAATGTTTACGCATTTCTGCCCGAAAGTTTGAGATCTGCTCAAGCGTACAGGTATAACTTTGCGTATAACCGTAAAGTGTTGTTTCTGGTAGAGTCACCATAGTGGGTTGCGGCATCGAAAAGGCACCCATACGAATGGGAGGGCGCAATCCGAACGATGACCAATCTAATGCCCTACGATAGCTTGCAGGGGTCTGATTAAATTGCTTTTTAAATGCACGCGTAAAAGTCTGTTGTGAATCAAAACGATACTGTAGGGCAATATCTAAAATAGGCCTACCTGTTAATCTTAATGCCACCGCGGCTTTAGAAAGGCGTCGTGAACGAATATAAGCACCGATTGCGTGACCCGTGATATTTTTGAACATCCGCTGTAAATGCCATTTTGAATAGCCAGCTTTGTGGGCAACATTATCGAGTGATAAAGGTTGGTCTAAATGACTTTCTAACCACACCAATAAATCTCTGATAATTCCAGCTTGATCCATATTAAATCCCCTTATCCATTGGCAGGTTAAGCCTTTTAGGCGGACTATTATACGCTAGATTTCAATTTTCTGAATCTATTGCCTAAGATTAATGGTCCTATTAATATCAATATTTACATATAAAATTTTTAACTTATAAAAAAATAACCTTAGGGTATTATCACTTTAAGTTACTTAATTTAACGGGATTCGAGGTATTTTAGGTTCATGAAAATTCATCATTCAGCTTCTTTTTTCAAACGTATTAGCGCGTTTACACTTTTATTAGCCGCTGCAATACCGCACCTCGCTCACAGTGAGGAAATTGGTTCGGTGGATACAAAGTTTAAAATAATTGGAGCCAACCATAAAATAGTGATTGAGGCCTTTGATGATCCTGAAATCAGTAACGTTACTTGTTACTTAAGCCGAGCTAAGACTGGGGGAATTAAAGGAAGCCTAGGGTTGGCGGAGGACACGGCGGATGCTGCCATTTCCTGTCATCAAGTCGGGCCAATTGACGTTCCAGAAAATATCAAAGCCGGTAAGACCGATGGGGAAACGGTATTTAAACAAAGAACCTCGTTAATTTTTAAGAAATTACAGGTCAACCGTTTTTATGATCAGAAAAGGAATGCTTTAGTCTACCTCGCTTATTCAGACAAGGTAGTCGAAGGTTCACCGAAAAACGCGCTAAGTGCTGTGCCGATTATGCCTTGGCACTAACCGAAAAAAAGCCCAGAAATTCTGGGCTTAATTAATCTAGGGGTTACTCTTCAATATCACCGCAGAAACGATAGCCTTCACCGTGAATGGTCGCGATAATTTCTGGCGTACCCGGCATCGATTCGAAATGCTTACGAATACGACGAATCGTAACGTCGACGGTGCGGTCGTGAGGTTTCAGATCACGGCCTGTCATTTTCTTAAGCAATTCCGCCCGCGGCTGAATTTTTCCCGGATTTTCACAGAAATGAAGCATGGCTCTGAATTCACTGCGTGGCAATTTATATTGCTCGCCTTGAGGGCTAACCAGTGAACGACTATTGATATCTAACACCCAGCCGTTGAAGCGATAGTTTTCAACGTGCTTTTGTTCTTCTTGGCTTGGCGCAAGATTCATTGTCCGGGATAACAGGTTCCGTGCACGGATAGTCAGTTCACGAGGGTTGAACGGTTTGGTGATGTAATCATCGGCACCGATCTCTAGCCCAAGAATTTTATCGACTTCGTTATCACGTCCGGTCAGGAACATGAGTGCAACGCTTTGTTGTTCGCGGAGTTCACGAGCGAGAAGTAGACCGTTCTTACCTGGTAGATTGATATCCATAATCACCAAGTTAACAGTGTGCTCAGTCAAGGCGCGGTGCATTTCAGCACCATCGGTTGCTTCGTAAACGGTATAACCCTCCGCCTCAAAGATACTCTTGAGGGTATTACGGGTGACTAACTCATCTTCGACGATAAGAATTTGTGGGATCTGCATGTTTTGCTACCTAAAATTTGCCAACGAAATTGATACAAGGCCACAGCGCTGATGTTATGTAGAGTAAGTTAAATCAATTAATGCTGGGCGATGACGTACTGGTTTCGATATTTTGATTTTTAGCACGGACGATTACATTAATAAGCTAATAACTTTGATCTTTGAGTTTTATGTTTAGTCAGCCAATAGGGTATTAACCTATCCTAACGCCTTTAACACTCAGCTAACAGCGTCAATAACATTCAGGAAGCAAATAAATGTGCTTCGTTGACTTATATCAAACCTAAGTGTAGCACGTTAACAGTTGTATGAAAAATGACTATTTCGTTTTCCTTTACCATTATAATCAGTCACTTCTGATAAATGTTATTAAAAAAAACCTCACATTTCTTGATGTTGCTTACATGGTACCGATTCCTGTTGCGTTAGCACCATAGGGGATATTTGTGAAAAAAAAATTAACATTCTCCTGTCTTGTCGTGGCAATGCATCGCGACTAGCCAAGGTAAATCGGGCAGTCTATGATAGCGGCTCGCTTAGAACCGAAGGTGTATGCATGTTTTTTCCGATTATTTTAGTGGCGCCTGCCCGTGCAGAGAACGTAGGAGCAGCCGCTCGTGCCATGAAAACCATGGGGTTCACGCAATTAAGAATAGTGAATAGCCAAGTTCACCGCGAGCCTGCGGCTCACTGGACGGCGCATGGGGCGACAGAGATTTTGGATAACGCTGAAACGTTTGCAACGTTACAAGACGCTTTAGCTGATATTGATTTTTCTATCGCGACCACGGCCCGTAGCCGCGCTAAATTCCGTTATTACGCTACGCCGACAGAGGTTTTGGAACAGTTACGCGAGAAGCGTGAATGGATGAGCCGTTTTGCGCTGGTGTTCGGCTGCGAAGAGAGTGGTCTGAGTAATGCCGACCTCGATTGTGTTGATTTGCTGACAGGCATCCCTATGGCCGTCGATTATCCTTCTCTGAATTTGGGGCAAGCGGTAATGGTATTTTGTTATCAACTTTCCGTGTTGAATCTGGAACCTCAGGTTAGCTCATCGAGCGAGCCCTCACAGCAGTTATTGGCGTTGCGCCAACGAATTTCGCAATTATTGGATAGCCTTGAGGTGAGTGATGACCAAAAATTGGTGGAGTGGATCGAGCAACGCTTAGGATTTGCTCAAAAGCGAGATACCGCGATGTTGCATCGATTAGTCCAAGATATCGAAAAAAAGCTCGCAAAATAAAATTCTGTCTATGGTCTATATCGCAGGGACTGATCTTGTTATTTGCCCCTGTTGCCATGCATCAGCTAAATCCTATGCAATTTTGAAGCATCTCTGCTTAAACGCTGGGTATCCTTTCAGGAATAAATACGTTGACTTGGCGTGCAGTTTGCTTTACTTCTGTTAGCGACAGATTTTAAGACAGACAGACAAATAGAGAAAAAATGCGTACAACCAGCCTGAACATCACCATTATTACAATTACCACTATTACAACAGGTAATGGTGCGGGCTGACGCATAACAGGAAAGATAGAAAAGCCCGCACCCTATTCAGGTGCGGGCTTTTTTTTTGAACTATATTCAGGAGCTAGAGCCCCATGCGTGTACTGAAATTTGGTGGAACCTCAGTTGCCAATGCCGAACGTTTTCTTCGTGTAGCTGAGATCATCGAGAGTAATGGACAACAGGAACAAGTTGCGACTATTCTGTCTGCCCCGGCAAAAATTACAAATCACTTAGTTGCCCTCATTGAAAAAACGATTGTTGGTCAAGAGACTCGTGAAAACCTCGCGGATGCACGCCGTATTTTTGACGAATTATTAAATGGGCTGGCTGCCGCAGAACCTTCTTTTGATTTAGCGGCCATGCAGTTTGTTGTGCAACAAGAGTTCGCGCAACTTGAACAAGTTTTGTTAGGGATTAGTCTTTTACAACAGTGTCCAGACAGTATTAATGCTGGGATCATTTGTCGTGGAGAGAAACTCTCGATCGCTATTATGCAGGCCCTTTTGGTCGCGCGCGGTCATTCAGTGAGCGTTATCAACCCGGTTGAAAACCTTCTCGCCCAAGGACATTATTTAGAATCTACCGTCGATATTGCCGAGTCCACGCGCCGTATTGCCGCACGTGAAATCCCGCAGACTCATTATATCCTGATGGCTGGGTTTACCGCAGGCAATGAAGCGGGTGAGCTTGTTGTGCTGGGGCGCAATGGCTCTGATTACTCGGCGGCAGTGCTTGCAGCCTGTTTACGTGCCGATTGTTGTGAAATTTGGACAGATGTGGACGGTGTTTATACCTGTGATCCTCGCCAAGTTCCCGATGCGCGTTTATTAAAATCGATGTCTTATCAAGAGGCGATGGAGCTTAGCTATTTCGGTGCTAAAGTTCTCCACCCACGCACCATTTCACCTATCGCCCAATTCCAAATTCCTTGCGTGATCAAGAACACGGCTAACCCTCAAGCGCCTGGCACCCGTATTTCTGCCCAAGGGGGGGAAGATAAAACCCCAGTTAAGGGAATTACTAACCTTAATAATATGGCGATGTTCAGTGTCTCTGGTCCGGGTATGAAAGGCATGGTGGGTATGGCGGCACGAGTATTTGCCGTGATGTCGCGTAAGTTTATCTCTGTAGTCCTTATTACTCAATCTTCTTCCGAATACAGTATTAGTTTTTGCGTACCTCAAGCAGAAATGTTGCATGCACGTCGTGCTTTAGAAGATGAATTTGTACTGGAGCTCAAAGAAGGGCTACTCGATCCTATCGATGTCACCGAAAAATTAGCCATTATCTCTGTTGTCGGTGATGGCATGCGTACCCTGCGCGGGATCTCTGCTAAATTCTTCTCCGCGCTTGCGCGGGCCAACATCAATATTGTCGCCATAGCGCAAGGCTCTTCGGAACGTTCTATCTCAGCCGTCGTCAGTAATGATAGTGCTACCACCGGTGTGCGGGCGGTTCACCAGATGCTATTTGCGACAGACCAAGTACTCGAAGTCTTCGTAATTGGTGTAGGGGGGGTAGGGACAGCGTTATTGGAACAATTAGAACGCCAACAAAGCTGGTTGAAGAAGAAGCATATCGATCTTCGGGTTTGCGGTATCGCTAATTCCAGTAAAATGTTAACCAAAGTGAATGGTATTGATTTGACCACTTGGCAGGCAGATCTTCCAGAGGCTGAGCAGCACTTTTCGCTAGAGTATCTGACTGAACTGGCGAAAGAGTATTACTTACTTAACCCAGTCATTATTGACTGTACATCGAGCCAGACGATGGCTGACCTTTACGCGGATTTCTTGAAGCAAGGTTTCCATGTCGTCACCCCGAATAAGAAAGCCAACACTTCCAGCTGGAAGTACTATCAAGAATTACGTCTGGCTGCAGAGAAATCGCGCCGTAAATTCCTTTACGATACTAACGTTGGTGCGGGATTACCGGTTATTGAGAACTTGCAAAACCTGTTAAATGCGGGCGATGAACTTGTCGCATTTAATGGCATTCTCTCTGGTTCGCTCTCCTTTATTTTTGGGAAGCTCGACGAAGGGATGAGCCTTTCAGAAGCAACAGGGCTGGCCCGCGAGTTAGGTTATACCGAACCGGACCCACGCGATGATCTATCAGGAATGGATGTCGCACGTAAACTACTCATCTTGGCCCGTGAGGCCGGATTATCCTTAGAGCTCTCCGATATCGACATTGAGCCTGTACTTCCGCAGCGTTTCCTCGACCTGCCTGATGCAGACAGCTTTATGCAGCAGTTACCTGAGCTCGATGACCTCTTTATGACACGCTACACCCAAGCGCAGGCTAATGGAAAAGTGTTACGTTTTATCGGGTCAATTGATGAGTTAGGCAAATGCCGAGTCGCCTTAAGCGAAGTCGATGCCAACGATCCGTTACATAAAGTGAAGAATGGCGAAAATGCCTTAGCCTTTTATACGCGTTACTATCAGCCAATCCCATTAGTTCTTCGTGGCTATGGTGCAGGAAACGATGTTACAGCGGCTGGTGTCTTTGCTGATCTATTAAGAACCCTGTCATGGAAGTTGGGAGTATGAGCATGGTAAAAATCTACGCACCAGCCTCAATTGGTAACGTCAGTGTCGGCTTTGATGTTCTCGGCGCGGCAGTCTCACCGATTGATGGTTCGTTACTCGGCGATTGCGTGACGGTTGAACAGGCAGACACCTATTCCTTGACGACATTAGGACGCTTTGTAAATAAGCTCCCTAGCGATCCTGAGCAAAATATCGTTTACCAGTGCTGGAAACTTTTCTGTGAAACGGTGGGTAAAACGATTCCGGTAGCGATGACTTTAGAGAAAAATATGCCTGTCGGTTCTGGTCTAGGTTCCAGTGCCTGCTCAGTGGTTGCCGCGCTGGTCGCTATGAATGAGTTTGCCGGGAATCCCCTCTCTGAGCATCAGTTATTATTATTGATGGGTGAGCTAGAGGGGCGTATCTCCGGTAGCGTACATTATGACAATGTTGCCCCTTGCTATTTAGGTGGCCTACAACTGATGTTGGAAGAGCAGGGGATTATTTCACAATCTGTACCCGCCTTCGACGAATGGTACTGGGTCATGGCCTATCCTGGTATCAAGGTATCTACCGCAGAGGCTCGTGCCATTCTGCCATCGCATTACACGAAAGCCGATATCGTTCGTCATGGTCGTTTACTGGGGGGCTTCATTCATGCTTGTCACTCTCGACAAGCAAAGCTGGCGATTGCCATGATGCAAGATATCGTCGCAGAACCTTACAGAACTCAACTACTCCCTGGATTCGCGCAGGCACGTGAACGCTCATTCACCGCCGGAGCATTGGCTTGTGGTATTTCAGGTTCGGGACCAACACTTTTCGCTATCTGTGATACCTTAACGGCAGCAGAGCAAGTCAAAGAACAACTCGTTAACCATTATCTGCAAAATGATGAAGGTTTTGTCCATATTTGCCGACTGGATACTGCCGGCGCACGTAAACTGGGATAAATGATGAAACTCTACAATCTAAAAGATCACAATGAGCAGGTTAGTTTCACTCAGGCAGTCAAGCAGGGATTAGGATCGCAACAAGGGCTCTTTTTTCCGCATGAACTGCCTGAAATTGACCCCACCGTTATCGAAGAGTGGCTAACACTCGACTTTGTGACGCGTAGTAGTAAGATTTTATCGGCACTCATCGGAGAAGAAATTTCCGAAGAAGAACTGTTGCAACGTGTAGGTGCCGCATTTGCTTTTCCTGCGCCCGTTAAAGCTGTTTCTGACAACGTCGCCAGCCTAGAATTATTCCATGGCCCAACCTTAGCGTTTAAAGACTTCGGTGGCCGTTTTATGGCACAGGTTTTGGCGTTATCGAAAAAGCCTGAGGAAAAAATTACTATCCTTACGGCAACCTCAGGTGATACCGGCGCGGCAGTGGCCCATGCTTTTTACGGTATGGAAAATATTAATGTCGTGATCCTTTACCCAGAGGGTAAAATCAGTCCCCTACAAGAGAAACTGTTCTGTACACTTGGTGGGAATATTACCACCTTGGCAGTGGCAGATGATTTCGATGCTTGTCAAAGCTTAGTGAAACAAGCGTTCGACGATGTCGAATTGAAAAATGCGATTGGTCTTAACTCGGCTAACTCTATCAATATAAGCCGTCTGCTTGCGCAAGTGTGTTATTACTTCGAAGCCGTTGCTCAGTTACCGCAAGAGAAACGTAACCAACTCGTTATTTCCGTGCCAAGTGGTAACTTCGGTGACTTAACAGCGGGCTTAATCGCTAAAGCCATGGGCTTACCGATTAAACGTTTCATTGCGGCGACGAATGCCAATGATACCGTGCCGCGCTTCTTAGCATCGGGACAGTGGACACCGTACAAAACGGTTGCCACTTTGTCGAACGCAATGGATGTTAGCCAACCGAATAACTGGCCACGGGTTGAAGAACTGTTCCGCCGTAAAAATTGGCAGCTTAACTCTCTCGGCTACGGCGCACTGAACGACGAACAAACGCGCGCAGCAGTTCGCTCACTTGCCAGCCAAGGCTATGTGTCTGAGCCACATGCCGCTATCGCTTGGCAAGTACTGACCGAACAGCTTCAGGAAGGGGAGTACGGCTTATTCCTCGGTACGGCACATCCTGCGAAATTCAAAGAGAGTGTCGAAGAAATCTTAGGAGAAACCTTACCTCTTCCACAGCCTCTCGCAGAGCGTGCCGATTTACCTTTATTATCCAAGACTATTGGCTCTGATTTCCCTGAATTACGTCGCATCTTATTAGAGAGCGTCAGTAAATCATAACAGGTCAAGGCGGACGAGAGTCCGCCTTTTTACTAGACTTCGTGGCGGCAAAATACCCATTCATTTTCCGTGCTACGCTGGGCGTCGTAAAAATAGCCTTCCTTATCAAATTCAGTTAATTTCTCTGGCTGAGTGATCTTGTTTTCGATGATAAATCGGCACATCATCCCACGCGCTTTCTTAGCGTAGAAACTGATCACCTTAAATTTTCCGTTCTTCTCGTCAAGGAAAACAGGCTTAATCAGTTTCGCTTTCAACTTTGTCGGGTCAACCGCTTTGAAATACTCATCAGAGGCTAAGTTGATCACCCACTTCTCGCGTTGTGCTTCGATATGTTGATTGAGTTGCTGGGTAATGGTCTCTCCCCAAAATGCGTAGAGGTCTTTCCCCGCTGGATTTGCAAGTTTTATCCCCATTTCTAACCGGTAAGGTTGCATCAAATCCAAGGGACGTAATACACCGTACAGTCCTGACAGCATTCTTAAATGTTGCTGTGCAAAATCGATAGCGTCAGGCGAGAGTTGATCCGCCTGCAGGCCAGTATAAACATCGCCTTTAAAGGCGAATAATGCTTGGCGTGCATTATCGGTGGAAAAGGGGGTCGACCATTGATTAAAGCGGTCGGCGTTTAAATGTGAAAGTTTATCGCTAATCTTCATCAGAGAAGCAATCTCGGCGGGTGAAAGTTTTTTCGTGATATTAATTAATTGCTGAGAAGCGTTGAGCAGCTCCGGCTGGGTATAATCTGAAACCGGAACCGGCGATTCGTAGTCCAGCGTTTTAGCCGGAGAAATAAGCATTAGCATAATGAGATCCTCAGTCTGTATCGGTGTCAGGTGACAATATTCTGCAAGTGTAACAAATAAGTTGCACAAATCGACAAATGGCTCTGATACGAACAAGCTATGGTAAGTATTATCAGTACTATTTTATTTTAGAAAACGAGCATTCTTGTTTATTCCTGCGGATAACGAGACTTACTTTCTCCCTGCGCTTGCGTGTCTGAGCGCGCGTGATATCATCGAAACAGGCTTTTAACACTTACTGTCAAACAGAAGAGAAGCAAAATATGACCGACAAACTCACATCACTGCGTAAATTGACAACCGTTGTAGCCGATACTGGCGATATTGAAGCGATGAAGCTTTACAAGCCACAAGATGCAACCACCAATCCTTCATTGATTCTGAACGCAGCGAAAATTCCTGAGTACCGCCGCCTGATTGACGAAGCGATCGAGTGGGCTCGTAAACAAAGTAATGATCGCGATGAGCAAATTGCTCTGACTTCAGACCGTCTGAATGTGAACATCGGTCTTGAAATCCTGAAGTTAGTTCCTGGCCGTATCTCAACTGAAGTTGATGCACGTCTTTCTTACGATACCGAAGCCAGCTTGGCGAAAGCTCGTAGCCTGATCAAGTTATACAACGATGCAGGCATCAGTAACGATCGCGTACTGATTAAGCTGGCGTCAACTTGGCAGGGTATCCGTGCTGCTGAGCAGTTAGAAAAAGAAGGCATCAACTGTAACCTGACCCTGTTATTCTCCTTCGCACAAGCACGTGCCTGCGCTGAAGCGGGGGCCTACCTCATCTCTCCATTCGTTGGCCGTATCCTAGACTGGTACAAAGCGAATACTGATAAGAAAGAGTATGCACCGCAAGAAGATCCAGGTGTGGTCTCCGTTACTGAAATCTATAACTATTACAAACAGCACGGTTATGAAACCGTTGTAATGGGTGCTAGCTTCCGTAATGTAGGCGAAATTATTGAATTAGCCGGTTGTGATCGCCTGACCATTTCACCTGCGCTACTCAAAGAGCTGCACGAGTCTGAAGGCGAGTTAGAACGTAAACTGAGTTACAGCGGTGAAACTAAAGCACGTCCTGAAAAAATGACTGAAGCTGAGTTCTATTGGGAACATAACCAAGACCCAATGGCCGTTGCAAAACTTGCTGAAGGCATCCGTAACTTTGCGGTAGACCAAGGCAAATTAGAAAAAATGATCGAAGAACTGCTGTAATCTTCCTCTCCGCGGCCCATCGGCCGCGGTTTTCTTCCTATTAAAGAATTGTTATGACCCCACTACGTATTGGTATTGTCTCCGTCTCCGATCGCGCCTCGCAAGGTATTTATCCCGATAAAGGTTTACCCGCCTTAGCCGAATGGTTGGAACAGGCGATCACAACCCCTTATCATCTTGAGCAGCGGCTTATTGCTGACGAACAAGCCCTTATCGAACAGACATTATGTGAGTTGGTTGATCAGCAAGGGTGTCACTTAGTGTTGACGACAGGAGGCACCGGCCCCGCATTACGGGATGTCACACCGGATGCGACCTTAGCGGTTGCCGACAGGGTAATGCCTGGGTTTGGCGAGCAGATGCGCCAAATCAGCTTACATTATGTCCCGACGGCAATACTTTCTCGACAAGTCGGCGTAATCCGTGGGCAAGCGCTAATCCTCAACCTTCCCGGTCAACCTAAATCCATAAAAGAAACTCTTGAAGGCGTGAGGGATGAACAGGGAAATATTCGCGTTACGGGAATCTTCGCGAGTGTCGCGTATTGTCTACAACTTTTAGATAACCCATGGTTGGACACCGATAAAACGGTAGTCGATTCGTTTCGCCCGAAAAGTGCTCGACGTCCCCCGGAGGCTTGAGGGACTGATTTTACAATCGTTAATTCTATTAATGAAGTCATCCAGATATAGTCGAGGCTTACCCCAGTCATGGAGAGGCTTCGTTCATGCAGCAACCCACCATTTCCCCGCGACCCCTAACGCGAAACGATATTAAAACACTTACTTTAGCTGCCGTAGGCGGGGCATTAGAGTTCTACGATTTTGTTGTCTTTGCGTTTTTCGCACTGGTTATCGGGGAGCGTTTTTTCCCTGCCGACCTTCCTGACTGGTTACGCCAGCTGCAAACCTACGCACTGTTCGCTGCAGGCTATCTCGCCCGACCATTAGGCGGTGTTATCCTCGCCCATTACGGCGATAAATTAGGCCGTAAGAAAACCTTCACGCTAAGTATTTTAATGATGGCACTGCCCACGACAGTGATGGGGCTACAGCCCGATTACGCATCAATAGGGGTTGCCGCGCCGATCATAATGTTACTGTTGCGGATCCTGCAAGGAGCCGCCATCGGCGGGGAGGTTCCTGGTGCATGGGTATTTGTATCTGAGCATGTTCCTCATTCACGGGTGGGTGTAGCCTGTGGTCTGCTTACTAGTGGACTCACTCTCGGTATTATCCTTGGCTCACTGATTACGCAGGGGCTCACTTATTTGCTACCAGTAGGGGTATTGGCCGACATAGGATGGCGAATCGCTTTTCTAATAGGAGGGGGATTCGGTTTGATGGGCATGTTTCTTCGGCGTTGGTTGCACGAAACGCCGGTTTTTTTGGCGATGCAACAGCAGCGTAGCCAAACATTTTTACCGATCAAAACCCTTTTACTCTCTTATCGTCCGGCTCTCATTTTCTCGACCCTTCTGACTTGGCTATTAGCTGCGGCCATTATTGTATTAATCCTGATGGCACCTGTATTGTTTCAAAAATGGTTTGGTATTTCAGCGGCTGACAGCCTACAGGCGAATACCCTCGCAACCTGTATGCTGATGCTCGGCTGCATCGGAGGGGGGATGGCAGCCGATAAATGGGGGATGAGGCGCAGTTTATTAGTCGGCTGTGTGCTGCTCGCGGCAGCGGTATTGTGGCTCTTTTACTGCCTGAACGTCGCCCCCTCTCAATTCTTTTTCGCTTATGGCATGGTCGGGCTGATGCTTGGCGTGTTGGGCATCATACCCTCGCTGATGGTGACGGTTTTCCCCCCTCAAGTCAGATTCACCGGGTTAGCGACTGCCTATAATCTTGGTTATGCCGTATTTGGCGGGCTGATGCCGTTATTCATTACCTTACTGATGCCCTACAACCGACAACTCCCAGCACTGTATCTACTCGCCCTTTGTGGCGCTGTTATCGTTGGTTGTCTTATTTTTAGAGGTGGACAGCAGGATTTTTCGAAAAAAAAGTAAATTTTTTTTAGTGTATCCCTTGATGCTTGGTAAACCGCCCCCATCTGGTAACTATCGAACGTTATCAACGAAAAAAACTGAGATCGACGTCTTGAAAATCACTCAATAGACCGCATCTATAGTTTATAACCGAACAAAACAGAATTTACGTGGGAGATGTTTATAATGGGTAAGATTATTGGTATTGACCTTGGTACAACCAACTCATGTGTTGCCATCATGGACGGCGCGAAAGCGCGCGTATTAGAGAACGCAGAGGGTGATCGTACCACTCCATCAATTATTGCTTATGCGCAAGACGGTGAAACCTTAGTGGGTCAACCTGCTAAGCGCCAAGCAGTCACCAACCCGCAAAATACTTTATTTGCAATTAAGCGCTTAATCGGACGTCGTTTCCAAGACGAAGAAGTACAGCGTGACCTGAAAATCATGCCTTACCAAATCGTGTCTGCCGATAACGGCGATGCATGGTTAGACGTGAAGGGCCAAAAAATGGCACCACCACAAATCTCTGCTGAAGTTCTGAAGAAGATGAAGAAAACAGCTGAAGACTATTTGGGTGAGCCAGTGACTGAAGCGGTTATCACCGTACCGGCATACTTCAACGATGCGCAACGTCAAGCAACCAAAGATGCCGGCCGTATCGCAGGATTAGAAGTTAAGCGTATCATCAACGAACCGACTGCCGCAGCGCTGGCGTATGGCTTAGATAAAGGTGAAGGTAACCGTACTATCGCGGTTTACGACTTAGGTGGTGGTACTTTTGATATCTCAATCATCGAGATCGACGAAGTTGAAGGTGAAAAAACTTTCGAAGTATTAGCGACCAATGGTGATACTCACTTAGGTGGTGAAGATTTCGATAGCCGTATGATCAACTATTTAGTTGCTGAGTTTAAGAAAGAGCAAGGCATCGATCTGCACAACGATCCGTTAGCGATGCAACGTCTGAAAGAAGCGGCTGAGAAAGCAAAAATCGAGCTTTCCTCTGCACAACAAACTGACGTTAACCTGCCATACATCACCGCTGATGCGACAGGTCCTAAGCACTTAAACTTAAAAGTAACTCGTGCGAAATTAGAATCTTTAGTTGAAGATTTGGTTGCTCGCTCTATTGAGCCGTTAAAAATTGCACTGCAAGATGCTGGTCTGTCTGTTTCAGATATCAATGATGTCATCTTGGTTGGTGGTCAAACACGTATGCCACTGGTTCAAAGCAAGGTTAAAGATTTCTTTGGTAAAGAACCACGTAAAGACGTGAACCCAGACGAAGCCGTTGCCGTCGGTGCAGCAGTACAAGGTGGTGTCTTAGCGGGTGACGTTAAAGACGTATTATTGCTGGATGTTACGCCATTATCTCTGGGTATCGAGACAATGGGCGGCGTGATGACCTCACTGATCAGCAAAAATACCACGATCCCAACTAAGCACAGCCAAGTGTTCTCTACTGCAGAAGATAACCAATCTGCGGTAACCATTCATGTGCTGCAAGGTGAGCGTAAGCGTTCAAGTGATAACAAGTCACTTGGCCAGTTCAACCTAGATGGTATCCAAGCAGCACCGCGTGGTATGCCACAAATCGAAGTAACCTTTGACATCGATGCGGATGGTATCCTGCACGTTTCTGCTAAAGATAAGAATAGCGGAAAAGAGCAAAAAATTACCATTAAAGCCTCTTCTGGTCTGAACGATGAAGAAGTCGAAAAAATGGTCCGTGATGCAGAAGCGAACGCTGAATCTGACCGTAAGTTCGAGGAGCTAGTACAGACTCGCAACCAAGGTGACCAGATCGTTCACAGCACTCGTAAGCAATTGGAAGAAGCAGGTGACAAACTGTCTGCAGACGACAAAGCGCCTATCGACACTGCACTGACTGAGCTGGAAACAGCACTGCGCGGTGAAGATAAAGCTGAGATCGAAGCGAAGATCCAAGCCTTAGGTGAAGTATCAGGCAAACTGATGGAACTGGCTCAGCAACAACAGCAAGCTCAATCAGGCCAAGCCGAAGGTGCTGCTCAGCAAGACAACGATGCCGTTGATGCTGAGTTCGAAGAAGTCAAAGACAAAAAATAATTGCCCATGACCGGGCTCAATACGGTAAATCTGTATTGCTAACCAGCACGGGCGTAGGAGTTTCTCCACGCCCGTGCTCTCATGTTAAGGGCAAGATCGATGGCAAAGAGTGATTATTACGAGATTTTAGGCGTATCCAAATCAGCGGATGAGCGTGAAATCAAAAAAGCGTACAAACGCTTAGCAATGAAGTTTCACCCGGATAGAAACCCGGGGAATGCAGAAGCTGAAGAAAAGTTTAAAGAAGTTAAAGAAGCTTATGAAATCCTCACCGATGATCAGAAGCGTGCTGCTTATGACCAATACGGCCATGCTGCGTTCGAGCAAGGCGGAATGGGTGGTGGTGGTTTCGGTGGCGGCTTTGGTGGCGGCGGTGCTGATTTCGGCGATATCTTCGGTGATGTTTTCGGTGACATTTTCGGTGGTGGTCGTCGTCAACGCGCAGCGCGTGGCTCCGATTTACGCTACACCATGGAGCTAACGCTTGAGGAAGCTGTCCGTGGCGTCACCAAAGAGATCCGGATCCCTACGTTGCAAGAGTGTGAGAAGTGCGACGGTAGCGGTGCGAAGGCAGGCTCTAAGCCTCAAACCTGTTCGACCTGTCAGGGTGCGGGCCAAGTACAAATGCGTCAAGGTTTCTTCGCCGTGCAACAGCCTTGCCCAACCTGTCAAGGGCGTGGAACCGTCATTAAAGACCCATGTAATGCTTGCCATGGACATGGTCGTGTAGAGAAATCTAAAACGCTGTCGGTAAAAATTCCCGCGGGGGTCGACACAGGTGACCGTATTCGCTTAAGTGGCGAAGGCGAAGCCGGAGAACAAGGTGCACCGTCTGGTGATCTGTACGTTCAAGTTTCAGTTAAAAAGCACGCTATCTTCGAACGTGAAGAGAGTAATCTTTTCTGTGAAGTGCCGGTCAATTTTGCCATGGCAGCCCTGGGTGGGGAAATTGAAGTCCCAACACTGGATGGTCGAGTCAAACTAAAAATCCCTGCAGAAACCCAAACCGGTAAGCTATTCCGTATGCGCGGTAAAGGCGTTAAATCGGTTCGTGGCGGCGCTGTAGGGGATTTACTCTGTCGTGTAGTGGTAGAAACCCCAGTGAAGCTCAATGAGAAGCAGAAACAGCTACTGCAAGAGCTAGGTGAGTCATTAGGTGGACCAGCAGGTGATGCCAATAGCCCACGCTCTAAGAGCTTCTTTGATGGTGTGAAAAAGTTTTTTGATGATCTCACGCGTTAGTCATTCTTGCTGATTCACGTGCTTTATCTACCCCATAGATTGGTTTCCGATCTATGGGGTATTTTTTACGGTTAAAAAGGATGGCAGATGACCCTAGAGTGAGATCGGCGTAAAACGAAAAGGGAAGCTTTGAGTGATTGATGAGACGAGAGATGAGTTGGGGAAGTAGACACAAAAAAACCGACCAGAGGTCGGCTTTTTAAAGAACATCAACGTGTGGCGATTAAGCCATTTTGTTGATTTGTGCAGTCAAGTTAGCTTTATGACGTGCAGCTTTGTTCTTGTGGATCAGGCCTTTAGCAGCTTGACGGTCCACGATTGGTTGCATTTCGTTAAATGCGTTTTGTGCAGCTTGCTTGTCGCCAGTCGCGATTGCAGCGTAAACTTTCTTGAGGAAAGTACGCATCATAGAGCGACGGCTAGCATTGTGTTTGCGACGCTTTTCAGATGTTACCGCGCGCTTCTTAGCTGATTTGATATTAGCCAAGGTCCAACTCCCAAATTAGTTCTTTATGGACAAATCAAAGGTCGAGGACTATGCCTTTTGTCCCTTCGTTTGTCAATGGATTTGTGCAAATAAGCGTCGCTTACATCGCGGCGCTCGGTTACGTAATTGATGGCGCAGGATTCTACCAGTTTCCCACCATTGAATACAGTCTTTCGCAACAAAATTGTGCGGAATTTACGCCCAATAGCGATTCACTGGATAAAAAGGGCAAAACTAGTGCGTAAAGCCGACATCAACGGGTTAATTTTGAACGCTGAACAAGGTATAATCGGGCATTTTCAGCAAATCGAGTTTGCCATGAAGTTTATCCGTGGGCTACATAATCTCACACAGCATCAACAAGGTTGCGTTTTAACGATTGGAAACTTTGATGGCGTACATCGGGGGCATCAAGCTTTGCTGCGTCATTTGCGGCAAGCAGGTTCGCACCGACACTTACCCGTTGTGGTGATGGTTTTCGAACCCCAGCCTTTAGAGCTCTTCCAACCTGAAGCAGCCCCGGCGAGGTTAACGCGCCTGCGTGAGAAACTAGAGCATTTAGAAAAGTTTGGTGTGGACGAAGTGGTCTGCATTAATTTTGATCAAGATTTTGCGAAGCTTACAGCAGAGAACTTTATCAGTGAACTTCTGGTAAAAAGACTGAATGTGAAATTACTCGCGATTGGCGATGATTTTAGATTTGGCGCTGGTCGTCGCGGTGATTTCCTGCTATTACAACAGGCAGCCACACAATATGGTTTTGATGTTGTCAGTACTGAAACCTATATTGAACAAGGTAAACGTATCAGTAGCACCGCCGTGCGTCAGGCGTTAGCTAACAGCGACTTCTCACAGGCAGAAATTTTACTCGGCCGTCCTTGGTCTATCACCGGACGTGTGGTGCATGGCGATGCCCTAGGTAGGACACTGGGGTTCCCGACAGCCAATATACCGTTAAAGCGTCGAGTGACTCCGGTAAACGGTGTTTTTGCGGTAGAAGTCTATGGCGTCGATGAGCAACCCCTCGCAGGAGTCGCTAATATTGGTACTCGCCCAACGATTAAAGGAATTCGTCAACAACTTGAGGTCCATCTACTTGATACACAGAGAGACCTATACGGAAAACGAATCCAAGTAGTGATTAAACATAAAATACGTGATGAGCAACGATTTGCATCCCTAGACGCGTTGACACAACAAATTGCGCAGGATGTGGAAACGGCCAGAAATTATTTCGTTCAACGAACAACGGTGTAATCCCGAAACCTGGAACTAAAATCTAATGAGTGACTATAAATCAACCCTGAATCTTCCTGAAACAGGTTTTCCAATGCGTGGTGATTTAGCAAAAAGAGAACCAGACATGCTTAAGCGTTGGTACGCCGATGATCTCTACGCGACCATTCGTGCAGCGAAGAAAGGGAAAAAGACCTTTATTCTGCACGACGGCCCTCCGTATGCGAATGGCAATATTCATATCGGTCACTCAGTTAATAAAATCCTTAAAGATATTATCGTGAAATCTCGCGGTATGGCGGGCTTCGATGCCCCATACGTTCCAGGCTGGGATTGCCATGGTTTACCGATCGAGCACAAAGTTGAGCAAATGATTGGCAAACCGGGTGAGAAAGTGACCGCTGCGGCGTTCCGCCAAGCCTGCCGTGACTACGCTGCAGAACAAGTAGAAGGCCAAAAGAAAGATTTTATTCGCCTAGGTGTTCTTGGCGACTGGGATCGTCCTTACCTTACGATGGACTTCAAAACCGAAGCCAATATCATTCGCGCATTGGCTAAAATCATTGGTAATGGGCACCTTCATAAAGGGGCTAAGCCGGTCCAGTGGTGTTTAGATTGCCGTTCTGCATTAGCCGAAGCGGAAGTTGAGTATTACGACAAAACCTCACCTTCTATCGACGTTCTGTTCAATGCCGTCGATGCGCAAGCGGTAGCGGAAAAATTTGGCGTAGCCGCGGACGGCCAAGCGATTTCACTGGTTATCTGGACCACCACGCCTTGGACCTTACCTTCTAACCGTGCCATCTCCTTAAATGCTGAGTTTACCTATCAGCTGCTTGAGGTTAATGGTCAACGTATTATCTTAGCAAAAGATTTAGTCGAAGCGGTTATGACTAAAATCGGTGCTGAGAGTTGGCAAGTATTAGGCGAATGCCAAGGTGAAGTGTTAGAAAACCAACGCTTCCAACATCCATTCCTCGATTTAGAGGTTCCAGTATTATTGGGCGACCATGTCACCTTAGATGCTGGTACGGGTGCCGTACACACCGCGCCAGGTCACGGTCCAGAAGACTACGTGATCGGTCAAAAATATGGGATTGAAACAGTAAACCCGGTTGGCGGTGACGGCTGCTATCTGCCGGGTACTTATCCAGGTCTGGATGGCATCAATGTGTTTAAAGCAAACCCATTGGTGATCGATATTCTGCGTGAAAAGGGTGCGTTACTGCATCTTGAAAATCTTCACCATAGCTACCCGCACTGTTGGCGCCATAAAACGCCGATCATCTTCCGTGCCACGCCACAATGGTTTATCAGCATGGACCAAAAAGGCCTGCGTGCGCAATCTTTGAAAGAGATCAAAGGCGTGCAGTGGATCCCAGATTGGGGCCAAGCGCGTATTGAATCCATGGTAGAGAATCGTCCTGACTGGTGTATTTCACGTCAAAGAACGTGGGGCGTACCGATGTCACTGTTTATCCATAAGCAGACGGGGGCAATCCATCCAGAGACCTTAGCATTAATGGAAAAAGTTGCGCTGCGTGTCGAGCAAGACGGTATTCAAGCATGGTGGGATCTGGATAGTGCCGACCTGCTCGGTAGCGATGCGGACGACTACGAGAAAGTGCCTGATACGCTGGATGTGTGGTTCGATTCAGGATCGACCAGCTGTAGCGTAGTCGATGTTCGCCCTGAATTTAATGGGCACAGTGCCGACATCTATCTGGAAGGTTCAGATCAGCACCGTGGCTGGTTTATGTCATCGCTGATGATCTCCACCGCAATCAAATCGAAAGCGCCTTATCGTCAAGTTTTAACCCATGGTTTTACCGTCGATGGACAAGGCAGAAAGATGTCTAAATCAATCGGCAACACGGTCAGTCCACAAGATGTGATGGATAAGCTTGGCGCGGATATTCTGCGTTTGTGGGTCGCCTCAACTGACTATTCAGGTGAGATGGCGGTTTCCGACGAAATCCTAAAACGATCGGCCGATGCGTATCGTCGTATTCGTAATACGGCGCGCTTCTTATTGGCTAACTTAACCGGCTTCAACCCAGAAACGGATCAAGTTGCCCCGGAAGAGATGGTGGTCGTGGATCGTTGGGCGGTTGGCCGTGCGTTAGCGGCACAACAAGATATCATTGCTTCCTATGAGAAATATGATTTCCATGAGGTAGTACAACGCTTAATGCATTTCTGCTCAGTAGAAATGGGATCGTTCTATCTCGATATCATCAAAGACCGTCAATATACCGCGAAGGCGGATGGTTTAGCTCGTCGTAGCTGCCAAACCGCGCTATGGCATATTGTTGAAGCGCTGGTTCGCTGGATGGCACCAATTCTCTCCTTTACGGCTGATGAAATCTGGGGACACCTAGCGGGTGAGCGTGAAAAATATGTCTTTACCGAAGAGTGGTATCAAGGGTTATTCGGCTTAGCAAATGATGAGCCGATGAACGACGCCTATTGGGACCAGTTGTTAAAAGTCCGTAGCGAAGTTAACAAGGTTATCGAACAAGCGCGTTCAGATAAAAAAGTGGGGGGAGCCTTAGAAGCCTCAGTGACCCTCTTTGCTGAACCTGAACTGGCTGCACGCCTTAACGCCTTGGGTAATGAGTTACGCTTTGTATTGCTCACCTCGGAAGCACAAGTTGCTGACCTCGCGGTAGCCTCAGATGAAGCGGTCCAGAGCGAGCAAGTTAAAGGGCTGCGTATTCTGCTTGGTAAAGCGCAGGGCGAGAAATGTCCACGTTGCTGGCATTACAGCAATGACATTGGTACGAACGCTGAACAGGCACAAATTTGTGGCCGCTGCTACAGCAATGTGGCAGGAAACGGTGAAGAGCGTAAGTTTGCCTAATGAAAAAATCTTTATGTTCGACTGGGCTACGTTGGTTATGGGTGATGGTACTTGTTATCGTCGTTGATTTATCCAGTAAATACTGGGTAATGACCTCAATGCAACTTCACGAATCTCGTGCGCTAATACCGTTCTTTAACCTCTTTTATGCGCATAACTATGGTGCAGCATTTAGCTTCTTAGCGGATAAGGGCGGGTGGCAGCGTTGGATGTTCGCGGCCATTGCCGTCGCTATTGCGGCCTCCTTGCTGCTAATGATGTACCGTAGCCGTGCTGAGCAGAAACTGGCCAATATTGCTTACGCAATGATTATCGGTGGAGCGCTAGGTAACCTCTTTGACCGAGCTTGGCACGGTTTTGTTGTCGATTTTATCGACTTCTATATTGGCGATTGGCACTTCGCGACCTTTAACATCGCCGACTGCGGCATCTGTGTGGGGGCCGCGCTGATCGTGCTAGAAGGTTTCCTACCTAAGCCGCAGGCCGATTCAGCCGAGGACAAATCATGAGTGAGCGTATCGTTTCGGCGGACAGTCGCGTAGTGGTGGAACTCGTTCTTACCCTATCAGATGGGTCCGTGGCAGAATCGACCAAAGCGAACAAAAAACCGGCTCTGCTAACCTTGGGTGATCAGTCTCTTTCTCCAAAGCTGGAGGCTGAATTACTTGGGTTAACGGTAGGTAGCCAACATAAATTCAGCTTAGCGGCGGAAGATGCGTTTGGTGAAAGTAATCCTGATCTGGTGCAGTACTTTTCTCGTCAATCCTTTATGGAGGCGGGGGAGCCAGAAGTCGGGGCCATTATGCTCTTTAGCGCGATCGATGGCAGTGAAATGCCAGGTATTGTACGTGAAATTTCTGGTGATTCGGTTACCGTCGATTTCAATCATCCGCTAGCAGGTCAAGACATCACCTTTGATATTGAGATCATTGATATCAATCCCGTGATGGAGGAGCAGAATGAAAATCTTACTGGCTAATCCACGTGGATTCTGTGCTGGCGTTGATAGGGCAATTAGTATCGTTGAACGTGCCCTAGAAATGTATGGTGCACCGATCTATGTGCGTCATGAAGTCGTTCATAACCGGTATGTCGTCGAAGGATTACGTGAACGCGGTGCGATCTTTATTGAGGAGATCAGCGAGGTGCCAGATGGTGCCATTCTCATTTTCTCTGCGCACGGCGTTTCACAAGCGGTACGGGCTGAAACAAAAGCCCGGCAACTGACCATGCTATTTGACGCCACCTGCCCGCTGGTAACTAAGGTACATATGGAAGTGGCTAGAGCCAGCCGTAAAGGGACTGAAGCGATTTTAATCGGTCACGCTGGGCATCCCGAGGTGGAAGGCACCATGGGGCAATACAGTAACCCAGAAGGGGGAATGTATTTGGTTGAATCGCCCGACGATGTCTGGAAGCTGACGGTTAAAAATGAAGCTAACCTCTGCTTTATGACGCAAACGACCTTATCAGTGGACGATACCTCCGATGTGATTGATGCCCTTCGCCAACGCTTTCCGCTAATTATTGGTCCACGCAAAGACGATATCTGTTATGCCACCACTAATCGTCAAGAGGCTGTTCGACAATTAGCAGACGAGGCAGACGTGGTATTGGTCGTTGGATCTAAAAACTCATCAAACTCTAATCGGTTGGCTGAGTTAGCGCAACGGGCGGGCAGGTTGGCACGACTTATCGATAGTGCTGAAGATATTAATCCGCAATGGTTAGAGAACATCAGCTGTGTCGGCGTCACGGCGGGGGCATCTGCTCCTGATATTTTGGTCCAACAGGTCATTACGCGTCTGATGGAGCATGGTGGCGAACCGGCAATCGAGCTTCCGGGAAGAGAAGAGAATATTTTCTTCGAAGTCCCTAAAGAGCTTCGTGTTCCGGTTAAAGAAGTGACTTAAGGCTCGCCTCGTACGATAGAAACCAGCTCCTTCAGAGCTGGTTTTTTTTGGTCAAAATACCACGGGTCTCGCTAATTTACGCTGGAGTTAGCCTAATAGGCCCGTTATGCTGAAGGCAGAAAATAATAGAGATAGGGTTTTTGTTATGGCTGCAACACGTATTGCTATCATCGGCGCAACGGGCCGTATGGGGAAACAATTAATCGAAGCGGTTCACGCGGACGATTCCGTTCAACTGGGTGCAGTGATTGTCCGCCAAGGCTCATCATTAAAGGGATGCGATGCAGGCGAGTTAGTGGGTATCGGCTCACTGGGTATCGCGATCGCGGATGATATTCACCAAGTCATCGACGATTTTGATATTTTGATCGATTTTACTCGTCCAGAACTCACTATCGATCTGTTAACACTTTGTCGTCAGCACCATAAATCAATCGTGATTGGCACAACAGGGTTTGATGAGGCAGGTAAAAAACAGATCGCTGAAGCGGCTCAATCAATCCCAGTCGTGTTTGCGGCTAACTTCAGCGTCGGCGTTAACCTTATGCTGAACCTCTTGGATCAGGCTGCTAAGGTGATGGGGGACTACACCGACATTGAAATTGTCGAAGCGCATCATCGCCATAAAGTCGATGCACCTTCCGGGACTGCATTAGCCATGGGGGAAGCGATAGCTACCGCAATGGATTGGTCACTGGATGAGCATGCTGTCTACGCAAGAGAAGGGATTACCGGCGAACGGAAGGCCGGAACTATTGGTTTTTCCACGATTAGAGCAGGCGATATTGTAGGTGAGCATACCGCTATTTTTGCAGATATCGGAGAGCGGATAGAGATAACTCACAAGGCTTCAAGCCGTATGACCTTTGCTAAAGGGGCGGTTAAATCTGCATTTTGGTTAAGTGATAAAAAACCTAAGCTTTACTCAATGAAAGATGTGCTTGGTTTTTAGTTAAAGTGTAAAGTTGAGTTTTTAACTCACTGATATATCGGTATTTTAATCTATAAATGCCGATTTAATATTGCTTTTTATATTTTTTATACTCAGTTAGTTATTTTTTGTTATTTTTGTTTTTTTATTTTACCAAATGGTCTGGTTTTACCGCTCTATTGTTTACTTTATCGCCTACCCACTGCGTTCTAGACATTTTTTCGTTAATTCTTTCACAGCAAACGTTTTTTTTGACCAGATAAGATCCTTTTTCATCGTGAAAATGAAGAAATTGAGATGAAAGGCGTAAAAAAAATAAATTAATTACTCTTCAGTATAGACATAAGTCCTAGGGATCATTAGAATGCCGCCAATTTGCCAAAATCCAGATAGGCAGGCATTTTTGCGTTGATTTAATCTTACTGATTGAATTAATATGCATGAACAGTGACTATTTATTCCCTGGAGGAAGTTTTGACTAAGTCAGCAATTTTGGTTCTGGAAGACGGAACCGAGTTTCACGGCCGGGCGATCGGCGCATTGGGATCGGCAGTTGGAGAGGTCGTTTTCAATACATCAATGACCGGTTATCAAGAAATCCTTACTGATCCTTCCTACTCCCGCCAAATCGTCACTCTCACTTATCCTCATATTGGTAATGTCGGCACCAACCCAGCCGATGCAGAAGCTTCTTCCGTCCATGCACAAGGCTTAGTTATTCGTGACCTACCGCTTATTGCCAGTAACTATCGCAGTACCAGCGATTTATCGTCCTACTTAATCCAACACAATATTGTGGCGATTGCGGATATTGATACCCGTAAGCTGACACGTCTTCTTCGCGAAAAAGGTGCGCAAAATGGCTGTATCGTTGCCGGGGATAACCCAGATGTTGCCTTGGCGCTAGAAAAAGCGAAAGCGTTTCCAGGCCTGAAAGGAATGGATTTAGCGAAAGAAGTCACCACTTCTGAACGCTACACGTGGAAGCAAGGAAGTTGGACACTAGAAAATGAGCTACCGGATGCGCGTGATGAGTCCGAGCTGCCTTGGCATGTGGTTGCTTACGATTTTGGAGCGAAACATAATATCTTACGTATGCTGGTTGACCGTGGCTGTAAGCTGACCGTTGTACCGGCACAGACCTCTGCAGAGGAGGTCCTAGCCCTTAATCCCGATGGGATTTTCCTGTCTAACGGCCCAGGGGATCCAGAGCCTTGTGACTATGCGATTAGCGCAATTCAAGCGTTTCTTAACACAGACATCCCAGTCTTCGGTATTTGCCTAGGACATCAACTGCTTGCATTGGCGAGCGGTGCGAAAACGGTAAAAATGAAGTTGGGCCATCACGGTGGTAACCACCCGGTCAAAGACTTCGATAATAACGTTGTCATGATCACTGCGCAAAATCACGGATTTGCGGTAGACGATCAGCAACTGCCAGAGTGTTTGCGTGTGACCCACCGCTCACTGTTCGACCATACTGTGCAAGGGATTCACCGTACCGATAAGCCGGCTTTCAGCTTCCAAGGTCACCCAGAAGCGAGCCCTGGCCCGCATGATGCAGCACCGTTATTCGACCACTTTATTGAACTTATCAATGCTTACCGCGGCGCTAAAGCGTAATCAGGAGAGAAGCAATGCCAAAACGTACTGACCTCAAATCTATCCTGATCCTAGGTGCTGGACCGATTGTTATCGGTCAAGCCTGTGAATTCGACTACTCGGGCGCACAAGCCTGTAAAGCGTTACGCGAAGAAGGTTATCGGGTTATTTTGGTTAACTCCAACCCGGCGACCATCATGACTGACCCAGAGATGGCCGATGCGACCTATATTGAGCCGATCAACTGGCAAGTCGTGAGAAAAATTATTGAAAAAGAGCGTCCGGATGCCGTATTACCGACCATGGGCGGTCAGACAGCACTGAACTGTGCGTTAGAGCTTGAACGTCAAGGTGTCCTTGAAGAGTTCGGCGTCACCATGATTGGGGCGACGGCAGACGCGATCGATAAAGCCGAGGACCGTCAGCGTTTTGATAAGGCGATGAAAAAAATCGGCTTAGACACCGCACGTTCCGGTATCGCACACAGCATGGAAGAGGCCTTAGCGGTCGCTGAAGAGGTGGGCTTTCCTTGTATCATCCGTCCTTCGTTTACTATGGGCGGTACGGGAGGCGGAATTGCCTATAACCGTGAAGAGTTTGAAGAGATTTGTGAGCGTGGCCTCGATCTCTCACCGACCAATGAATTATTGATTGATGAATCACTGATTGGTTGGAAAGAGTACGAAATGGAAGTGGTGCGTGACAAAAATGATAACTGCATCATTGTCTGTTCGATTGAAAACTTCGACGCAATGGGGATCCATACCGGTGACTCCATCACTGTTGCGCCTGCTCAGACGCTAACGGATAAAGAATATCAAATCATGCGTAACGCCTCGATGGCGGTTTTACGTGAGATTGGTGTTGAAACGGGTGGCTCAAACGTCCAATTCTCGGTTAACCCAGAAAATGGTCGCTTGATTATCATTGAGATGAACCCACGCGTATCACGCTCCTCCGCATTAGCCTCTAAAGCGACCGGCTTCCCGATTGCGAAAATTGCGGCCAAACTGGCGGTCGGCTACACCTTAGACGAATTAATGAATGATATTACAGGCGGACAAACTCCGGCATCATTCGAACCGTCTATCGACTACGTTGTTACCAAAATTCCTCGCTTTAACTTCGAGAAATTTGCAGGGACCAATGACCGTCTGACAACGCAAATGAAATCTGTTGGCGAAGTGATGGCGATAGGCCGTACTCTGCAAGAATCCATGCAAAAGGCATTACGTGGACTTGAAGTTGGAGCGACTGGTTTTGACCCGAAAGTCGATGCTGACGATGTTGAAGCCTTAACCAAAATCCGCCGCGAACTGAAAGATGCCGGTGCAGATCGTATCTGGTACATTGCCGATGCGTTCCGTCACGGTATGTCGGTTGAAGGCGTGTTTAACCTAACCAATATCGACCGTTGGTTCTTGGTGCAAATTGAAGAGCTGGTACGCCTTGAAGTACAGGTTACCCGCGGCGGCGTTCAAATTCTTACCGCTGACTTCCTACGTCAACTTAAGCGTAAAGGGTTTGCCGATGCGCGGTTAGCGACCTTAACTGGTGTGGCCGAAGCAGAAATTCGTAAATTACGTCAACAGTATAACCTTTACCCAGTCTACAAACGTGTCGATACCTGTGCGGCTGAATTTGCGACAGATACGGCGTATATGTACTCCACTTATGAAGAAGAGTGTGAAGCGCAGCCAGACAGTGACCGTGAAAAAATTATGATCTTGGGCGGTGGCCCAAACCGTATCGGTCAAGGGATCGAGTTTGACTACTGCTGCGTGCATGCGGCTTTAGCGCTACGTGAAGACGGCTATCAAACCATTATGGTTAACTGTAACCCTGAAACGGTCTCTACAGATTACGATACGTCCGATCGTCTCTACTTTGAACCGGTGACGTTCGAAGATGTATTGGAAATCGTCCGTATCGAAAAACCGAAAGGGGTTATCGTACAGTACGGTGGACAGACGCCACTGAAGCTGGCTCGTGCCTTAGAAGCGGCAGGTGTACCAGTAATTGGTACCAGCCCTGATGCCATTGACCGAGCGGAAGACCGTGAGCGTTTCCAACAAGCGGTTGACCGTTTAGCGTTAAAGCAACCTGCGAATGCTACCGTCACTGCACTTGAGCAAGCCGTTGAGCGCGCGGCGAGTCTGGGCTATCCATTGGTGGTGCGTCCTTCTTATGTCCTCGGTGGCCGTGCGATGGAAATCGTTTACGACGAGCAGGACCTGAAGCGTTACTTCCAAACAGCAGTGTCTGTATCGAACGATGCCCCTGTTCTTCTTGACCGCTTCTTGGATGATGCTGTCGAAGTCGATGTGGATGCAATTTGCGATGGTGAGCGAGTCTTAATTGGCGGCATCATGGAACATATTGAGCAAGCGGGAGTTCACTCCGGTGACTCAGCCTGTTCCCTGCCAGCTTATACACTTAGCAAAGCGATCCAAGATGTCATGCGTAAGCAAGTTGAACAATTAGCCTTTGAACTTAATGTTCGAGGACTGATGAACGTTCAATTCGCGGTTAAGAATAATGAGGTCTACCTGATTGAAGTTAACCCGCGCGCAGCGCGTACTGTCCCTTTTGTCTCGAAAGCGACAGGCGTACCGTTAGCGAAAGTGGCGGCGCGTGTGATGGCAGGAAAAACCTTGGCAGAGCAAGGCGTGACGGAAGAAGTCATCCCGCCTTACTACTCGGTAAAAGAGGTTGTTCTTCCCTTCAATAAATTCCAAGGTGTTGACCCAATTCTTGGGCCAGAGATGCGCTCGACCGGGGAAGTGATGGGCGTTGGACGTACCTTTGCTGAAGCCTTCTCTAAAGCGATGCTGGGGGCGCAAGCGACGATGAAGAAACAAGGTCGTGCGTTACTTTCGGTACGCGAGGGCGATAAAAAACGCGTTGTCGATTTAGCGGCAAAATTAGTGGAATTCGGCTTTGAGTTGGATGCGACTCACGGTACCGCAGTCGTACTAGGTGAAGCGGGTATTAACCCTCGCCTTGTTAACAAGGTGCATGAAGGTCGTCCACATATCCAAGACCGTCTGAAAAATGGTGAGTACGCTTATATCGTTAACACTACGGCCGGACGTCAGGCTATCGAGGATTCACGCTTAATTCGCCGCAGCGCATTGCAGTATAAAGTGCACTACGACACCACGATGAATGGTGGATTCGCCACGGCGATGGCGCTGAATGCGGATCCAACAGAGCGCGTTATCTCTGTACAAGAAATGCATGCTGAGCTGAAAGCTTAAGCCTTAAAATCACGGCCTCGCAATGAGGCCGTTTATTTTTTTAAAATCCATTTTTTCCTCCTCATCCCTCTCGACTATCTCCACGCCTTCTCGTATGATTGCGCGTCTTTTATGCAGAGAGTGCAACTATGTTAAGCCTAATCGCCGCGATGGCAACCGACCGTATTATCGGTAATGAAAATCAAATGCCCTGGCATCTTCCCGCCGATTTCGCGTGGTTTAAGCAGCAAACTCTGGGTAAACCTATCATCATGGGTCGCAAGACATTCGAGTCGATTGGTCGTCCGCTACCAGGCCGGAAAAATATCGTCATTAGTCGTCAGGAACAACCTGCGCAAGACAATGTTTTTTGGGTAACCTCTATCGACGCGGCAATTGCCTGTGCCGCGGAGGCAGGAGAAATTATGGTTATTGGTGGCGGGAATCTCTATCAGCAACTTTTGCCTCAGGCAAATAAGCTGTATTTAACCCATGTCGATGCTGAGATTGAGGGGGATACCCAATTTCCGGAATACGATCCTGACCAGTGGGAATCGGTCTTCAGCGAATTTCGAGATGCAGACGAGGCCAACCACTATGGCCTATGTTTTGAGATCTTAGAACGCCGCGCTTAGTCGCTCGCCGGTCTATTCATCGGCTTTCTGCTGTGCAGAGGGCTGATGAAAATAGCGACCATCTTCCCAACGTAGAAGCGTTAATTCGCCACCCCAGCAGCATCCGGTATCAAGACCAATAACATTACTTGGCGTACCTTTGCCTTCCAACGAGGCCCAGTGACCAAATACAATGGTAAACTCTTCGGATAACTGCCGAGGTATATCGAACCAAGGCTTTAACGGCGGCGTCGCGTCTTCTGGTTTTTCTTTACAGATCATATCCAACTGACCGCCAGGAAAACAGTAGCGCATTCGGGTTAAGGCATTAGTGCTAAAGCGTAAGCGTGCTAATCCGCTGAGATTTTCCGACCAATTATTGGGCATATCGCCATACATGGCATCCAGTAACAGCGGGTAGCTATCGCTCGCAAGCACGGCTTCAATATCCCCCGCACAACGCTGTGCGGTCTCTAAATCCCATTGCGGGGTAATCCCCGCATGCGCCATAATCAGCTGTTTTTCATGATCGATTTGCAGTAACGGCTGGCGGCGTAACCAATTAACTAATTCGTCGCAATCTTCGGCCTCAAGCAGCGGCTGTAATCGATCCTTGGATTTATTTTTACTGACCCCAGCGTAAACAGCCAGTAAGTGAAGGTCGTGATTTCCTAGTACAAGTCGCACTGCATCGCCGAGCGATTTGACTTTCCGTAATACCTGCAATGAATCCGGGCCACGCGCGACCAAGTCACCGGTCAGCCATAATTCGTCCTGGGCCGGATCGAAAGCGACCTGATCCAATAATTGGCAGAACTCTTGGTAGCAGCCGTGTATGTCGCCGATTAAATAGGTACTCATCTTCACCCTTTAGAAAATTAGCTTAGTGCAGGGCACCTTCTACGGCTAATAGAAATGGTGGGATTGGGGCTTTAAATTCGCTGCCATCCTCATTGCGCATCAAGTAGTGGCCTTGCATCGTACCGACTGGGGTCTCAAGCATTGCGCCGCTGGTATAGTTAAAGCGCTCGCCAACCTGTAAAGTCGGCTGTTTACCAATGACACCTTCACCTGCCACCTCAGTAATTTTTTCGTTACCGTCCGTGATGAGCCAATAGCGTTCAAGCAGCTGCATCGGTTGGTCACTGTGGTTCTCTAAAGTAATAGTGTAGGCGAATTGGTACTGGTTGGCATCCGGCGCCGAGTGCGCCGGAAGATAATGAGTGGTTACGCTAATCGTTAAGGTGGTAGTGTCCGACATTATTCCTCACGAGCTTGCTGGGGAGGGTGTGCTGTTAACCACTGAGCCAGCTGACAATATTGAGCAACAGTAACATTTTCTGCGCGAAGAGTGCCGCTAATTCCGAGCTGATCGAGCACTTCCGCACTGAAAAGGTGGCCTAGGCTATTACGCAGTGTTTTACGACGTTTTCCGAATGCCTCTAAGGTAATACGCCCCAGTACGCGCACATCGACCTCAGGGTACGGTGACTGTTGATGAGGGACTAAGCGTACGACTGCCGAATCCACTTTTGGCGGCGGCGTAAAGGCATGAGGGGGGACTTCAAGTACCGGGATCACTTGGCAATAGTATTGTGCCATGACCGTTAAGCGGCCGTAGGCTTTACTGTCTGGGCCAGCGACTAAACGGTTCACCACCTCTTTTTGCAGCATAAAATGCATATCTTTGATGGCTTTGGTAAAGCTAAAAAGATGGAACATCAGAGGCGTCGAGATGTTATAGGGTAAGTTACCGAACACCCGTAAAGATTGTCCTTTTTGCTCCGCCAGTTCACCAAAGTTAAAGGTCATTGCATCTTGTTGGAAGATAGTCAGTTTAGGACCTAAAAAAGGGTGTGTTTGTAAACGGGCGGCGAGGTCACGGTCCAGCTCGACAACGGTTAGCGCATCGAGGCGCTCGCCAACGGGTTCGGTCAGGGCGCCTAGACCTGGCCCAATCTCGACCATAGCATCCTGTTTGGTCGGATGAATGGCGGCGACAATGCTCTCAATGACATAGCTGTCATTGAGGAAGTTTTGTCCAAAACGTTTGCGGGCAAAGTGCCCCTGATGTACGCGATTATTCATTACTACTCTTAATCATAGTGATAGCAAGGCGAAGTGCAGTGATAAAGCTGCCGCTATCCGCCTGGTGTGTACCGGCTAAGTCGAGGGCTGTGCCATGGTCGACGGAAGTCCGGATAAAAGGTAAGCCGAGAGTGATATTCACGGCTCGACCAAACCCTTGATATTTAAGGACTGGAAGACCTTGGTCGTGATACATGGCGAGTACCGCATCCGCCTGCTGTAAATATTTCGGTTGAAATAATGTATCAGCAGGAAGGGGGCCACTCAGCCGCAGGCCCTGCTGCCGTAATTCAGCCAATACCGGCTCAATCACCTCAATCTCTTCCCGCCCCATATGACCATTTTCGCCCGCATGGGGATTGAGACCACTGACGAGAATATGGGGATCTGAAAGACCAAATTTACGACGCAAGTCGGCATGCAAGATAGTAATTACCTCGCGTAAGCTCTGTTGCGTGATTGCGGCAGCGACATCTTTTAACGGCAGATGCGTCGTAGCAAGGGCCACACGCAGCTCCTCTGTCGCTAGCATCATCACCACCCGTGGGGTTAATGATCGTTCAGCGAAAAATTCAGTATGGCCAGTAAAAGGGATACCCGCATCATTGATAACGCCTTTATGCACAGGACCGGTGACTAAAGCGTTGAATTCACCGTGTAAATTCCCATCACATGCACGCGCGAGCGAGTCCAGCACATATTGGCTATTCGCAAGATCGAGTTGGCCCGGTTGTGGCACGGCGGGTAAGGGAATAGAGCAGAGCGTTAAGGTTCCAGCAGCTTGGGGCTGCGCAGGCTCTTGCGGTTGATAAGGGTGTAAGGTCAATGGGAGGCCAAGCATTTCAGCACGTTGTAACAGCAACGCACGGTCGGCACAGACAACCAACTCGACGGGCCAGGCCTGTTGTGCTAATTGCACAATCAGGTCTGGGCCAATCCCGGCGGGTTCGCCGGGAGTGATAGCAATACGAGGAGTATTAGCCATTTGAGTCTAAGATTTTAACGTAAGCAGAGGCGCGTTCTTCCTGCATCCAAGTTTGCGCTTCTTCGGCAAACTTACGATTGAAGAGAATACGGTAAGCCCTGTCTTTTTCGGCTTCATCAGTCTTATCAACTTGGCGAGTCCCTAACAGTTCAATCAGATGCCAGCCGAAGGAAGAACGTACCGGTTGGCTAAGCTTATTCGGCGATAAGTGCATCAGTGCGTCACGGAAAGCAGGATCATAAATGGTTGGCGATGCCCAACCTAAATCACCACCTTGGTTTGCCGAGCCTGGGTCATCAGAGTTTTGGCGCGCAGCATTCGCAAAGGTGGTTTTACCACTGCGGATATCGGCGGCAATTTGTTCAATCTTGGCACGCGCTTGATCGTCGTTCATGATCGGTGACGTTTTGACTAAGATATGACGAGCGTGAACCTCTGTGACTGAGACGTTTTTACTCTCGCCACGCATATCGTTCACTCTGATGATATGGAAGCCAACGCCTGAGCGGATTGGACCAACAATATCGCCTTTTTGCGCAGTGCTTAACGCTTGGCTGAAGAGGGAAGGGAGCTCTTCGATTTTGCCCCAGCCCATATTCCCGCCTTTTAGCGCTTCAGGTGATGCAGAGTAGGTCACGGCCATCTTACCGAAGTTTGCCCCACCTCGTAATTCACCGACTAACTTTTTCGCGAGGTCTTCTTCATCATCAACTTGTTGTTGCGTTGGATTCTCAGGAAGAGGCAGCAGAATCATACTCAGGTTCATCTCGGTACCTGGCACATTCTGCGCAGCAACTTGCTTCGCTAAGGTATCGACTTCTTGCGGTAGAATGGTGATGCGACTACGTACTTCGTTATTTCTCACTGCAGCAATCGTCATTTCATGACGGATTTGCGTGCGATAGGTCGCATAGTTCATCCCGTCATAGGCTAAACGACTCCGTAACTGATCCAGCGTCATATGGTTCTGGGCAGCGATATTTTGAATGGCCTCATCGACCTCTTGATCGCTAATGTTTACACCCGCGCGCTGGCCTTGTTGCATGATAATACTATCCATGATCTGACGCTCGAGAATCTGATGGCGCAGCGTGGCATCATCCGGCAACTGCTGACCCGCTTGGCGAGCTTGGCTTTTTACGGAAGACATCATGTTATCGACATCACTTTCAAGCACTACACCATTGTTGACAACGGCTGCAACTTTATCAATGACTTGAGGCGCTGCGAAAGCATAACTTGCATTCGCCATTAAAGCGCCCAGCATCAGGAGTTTCCAATTCTTCATACATTTTCCATCGTTAAGACCGCAATGCGGAAATTACCGGTTATCGACTAATGATTAAAACGTTGGCTGATAAGGGATAATTCCCTGAGTCCGCATTTCTGCGGTACCTAGACCGTAATTAGCCCCTAACCCTCTGAACTCTATATTAAATGAGATCTGATTGTCGTACTCGCTGGTATCGTTTTGCCAGCCATTGATCTTACGTTCATAACCCAAGCGCACCGCATAGCAACATGAGCTATATTGCACGCCAAGCAGCTGTTCAGCCGGTTTACTATTACGTGTATCATAATAGTAGGCCCCAACAACAGACCATGCATCAGCAATTGGCCAGCTAGCGGTGGCTCCCACTTGCGAGATCCCGTTCTTATAGATTGGGCTCGTGGTATAGATTGAGTTATTCATCGCGCGAGCAATGTATTCAGGGCTACTATAGCGATAGCTCAGTTGTATCACACGGTCACTATCTTGGCGGTATTCGATACCGGCATTACCTTGCGCCACGTTATTTAAGTGGGTGTCATACTGTAGACCCCCGCGTAAACCCCATTGGTCAGTCATGCGCCAGTAAGTGTCACCAGCCCAAATAATACTTCCCGTATCATTATCATCCGACGGGTCACCCGTACGTGAGCGAGTGAACGCGTAGATTTGACCTACGGAGGCATTAAAACGTTCAACTAAATTTTCATCATAGATACGCGTCGTAACCCCGGTCGCCAATTGGTTGGTCGAGGCAATACGATCTAATCCACTATAAGTGCGATCGCGGAATAGGCCAGTGTAGTCGGTTTGTAATAATGTTGAATCGTAGGGGTAGATATTATTTTGGTTACGATAAGGCGTGTAGAGATATTGAACACGTGGTTCTAATGTCTGCGTATAGCCTTGCGCCCAATCCATATCACGATCAAAGACTAGCTTACCGTCCACTTTAAACTGTGGCAGGGTTCGGTTCACCGAGCTTTTTAGGTTATAATCGCTACCGTTAGGAAGCTCATCAGCGTGTTGCAAGTTATCTTGCTGGTAATGGGTCGCCAGTAATTTCGCTTCAGTATTTAAGCTTGCCCAGCCGTTAGAGAGCGGCAAGTCAATCGTTGGCTCAATGTGTAGTCGCGTGGCGCTAGGTAAGCGCGAGTTCGTATTGGTAAAGCGCGCAAACTGACCATAGACGTGGGTATCGAAAGGTCCGACATCATTCTGATAAAGATTCACATCTAGCTGCGGTAAGGTGCGGTAGATGCTGGTATCGAGCTTGTTAAAGGTCTGGAAATCCCGCGTCGACAGCGTCGCATCCCAATTTTTATCCGCATAACCAAAGCTGAATTTTTGGTCTGCATACCCATCAGTCGAGCTATAATATTTTGAGTCGAGATCGTTAAAATAATAACGGTCACTGACTTTGGTGTAATTAACATTAAAGCGCCAGTGCTGATCGTAGACCCCACTGTGTTGCCAATAGAATAACCAACGTTTAGAGCTGTCACCGTCGGCGATCCCTCGAGCACTTTTTTGTTTATCGTACTCATTATCGGAACCGAGATAGTCAAACTCCATGAGTCCCGCGCCTAATACGGAAAGATAACGGAATTCGTTTTGTAATTGTACACCGCGTTTACTCATATAATGCGGCGTTATAGTGGCATCCATCTGAGGCGCGATATTCCAGTAATAAGGCAACATAAATTCGAAGCCGTTTTTACTGCCATATTTCGCATTAGGCACTAGGAAGCCGGAGCGACGGCGATCGCCGATAGGCATTTGCAGATAGGGGCTATAAAACACCGGTACTGAGCCGATTTTGAATCTCGCATTCCAAATTTCCGCCACCTCTTCTTGGCGGTCTTCAATAATTTGCGAGCCAACAACGCTCCAGCTATTGGAATTCGGTAAGCAGGTGGTGAAGCTACCATTTTCTAGAATAGTATAGCGGTTGTTACCGCGTTGCTTCATCTGTGCACCCGTCCCACGTCCCTGACGGTCAACCATCTGATAGTTGCCGTCCCAAACATTAGTATCTTTGGTATTCAGGTTGGACCAAGCTTTAGGACCCTTTAAGATAACTTGATTATCGTCGTAGTGAACATTCCCCAGTGCGTCCACCGTACGAGTAGGGGTGTTTTGCCCCGATTGCTGACGTTGATGGAGTTGAACTTGGTCAGCACGAAGTCGGCTATTCCCTTGATTAACATCTACTTTGCCGTCAAAAATCGCATCGTCAGGGTAATTACCTTTCACACTATCTGAATGGATAGTGACGGGCTGCGTATTTGGGTCACTTTTCACCAGCGGACGATTATAAGAAGGCACGCCCAGCATACATTGCGACATCAGGTCGTCAGCAAGCGAATACTGGCTGTATAGGGCTGAACCAATCATAGTGGCCAGCAATGTAGGTAGTCTTTTATTCATACGCGGTATCTAAGATTCCGTAAGTTCTGGCAAGGGGCCAGCAGTCCGATAAAGAGTAACGTACCGAAAGTATCAGCGCCAGCGATAATCGAGATTAAGCTGGTTTAGCGATAGGCGGTTTAGTAAATGACGGGTATGATAATCGAAAATGAAAACATTAGCATGACGAATTGAGGAGTTTATGCGCTACCGAGGCAAAGTAATTGGTTTTTTATTAGGACTCTTTTCAGGGGTAGGGTTTTGGGGCATCGTCGGTGGCTTACTCCTCGGGCATCTTGTCGACACGGTAATGTCCAATTTTGCTGGAAATTTTAACGGCGCTGCTCACTCTAGACAGAATCTCTTTTTCATCACGACCTTCCAAGTGATGGGACACTTAACCAAATCCAAAGGCCGCGTCACGGAGGCGGATATCCAGTTGGCTTCAACCATTATGGACCGTATGCAGCTGCAAGGTGCCTCACGCCAACTGGCGCAGCAAGCCTTTCGTGAGGGCAAAGAAACCGATTTTCCGTTACGCCAAAAATTACGCGAATTTAGACAAGCGTGCGTGGGACGGGTTGATTTAATTAAGATTTTTCTGGAAATCCAGATTCAGGCAGCTTTAGCTGATGGTGAGCTCCATCCGAATGAGCAGCAAGTCTTATATATTATCGCGGAAGAGCTGGGCATTTCTCGTCAGCAGTTTGAGCTGTTTATCCGCATGATGGCCGGTGGAAGCCATTTTGGCCAACAAGGCTACTCGCAACAGCAAGGGGGCTTTCGCCAAGCGCCTCAAGGGCCGACTCTGCAGGACGCTTGCTCGGTATTAGGTGTTTCCCCAGAAGATGATGCCTTAGCCATCAAACGCGCCTATCGCAAATTAATGAGCGAACATCATCCGGATAAGTTAGTGGCTAAAGGGTTACCCCCAGAGATGATGACGCTTGCTAAAGAAAAAGCGCAAAAAATTCAATCGGCGTATGAGCTCATCCGTAGCCAGAAAGGTTTCTAGTCCCTGACGCGCAGAATAACCTGCAGAGCCTAAAACTCTGCAGGTTGTTTAAAGGTCATACTGTTTCCAAATACAGGGTGCGTAATGGTGAGACGCTCTGCGTGGAGCAGTAATCGCGAAGCTAATGCTTTCGCTTCCGGCGAAGCATAAAAGTAATCTCCCAAGATGGGATGTCCCATCGCAAGCATATGTACGCGTAGCTGGTGAGAACGGCCAGTGATCGGCTTTAGCTGGACACGACAGCTTACGTCATCGCGCGCGAGAACTTCCCACTCTGTTTGTGCCGCTTTGCCGGTCTCGAAACAGACCTTCTGTTTAGGACGATTCGGCCAATCGCAAATTAAGGGTAAATCGACTAACCCTTCATCCGGGACGAGTTGCCCCCATACCTGAGCGATATAGGTTTTAGACGGCTCTCGCTCACGGAATTGGCGCTTTAATTCGCGCTCAGCAGCTTTAGTCAAGGCAACCACCATCACGCCGCTAGTGGACATATCGAGGCGATGGACGGACTCGGCGCCGGGAAAGTCACGCTGGATACGCGTCATAATACTGTCGTTATGTTCCGGTAGACGCCCCGGGACGGACAGTAAACCACTCGGTTTATTGACCACGATAATGTGCTCATCCTGATAAAGGATATGCAGCCAAGGTTCTAGGGGGGGATGGTAAGCTTCCATTTTCTATCCTAGAGGGGGGTGCCCCCCTCACGATTATTACTGATGGGTCACGACGATCAAGCGTAAAGCATCTAAACGCCAGTTCGCTTGCGATAAGCTGTCGAGGACTTCTTGACGATTATCGCGCAGTGCATCGAGTTCATCTTCTCGAATGTTAGGGTTAACGCTTTTCAGCGCTTCCAAACGTTCCAGTTCTGCTGTTAACTGTTTCTCCGCCGACTGCTGAGCCTCGGTAATAACGGCTTGCGCACTCGCGCTGACCAATTGCTCGCCGGTCGTCAGAATTTGGTGCACCTCTTGTTGCACGGCATTCACCAGCTTGCTGCCGGTGTGACGATTGACCGCATTCAATTGGCGGTTAAAGCTTTCGAACTCGACCTTATCCGCTAGGTTGTTACCTTTGGTATCGACCAAGAGGCGTAGTGGGGTAGGCGGCAGGAAGCGAGTCAGTTGGAGTTGTTTAGGCGCTTGTGCTTCCACCACGTAGATCAATTCCAGCAGTAGGGTTCCCACCGGTAACGCTTTATTTTTCAATAATGAGAGCGCACAGCTTCCGGTATCACCCGATAGGATGAGATCCAGACCATTTCGAATAAGTGGATGTTCCCAGGTGATGAACTGAGTGTCTTCACGCGATAACGCTTGGTTACGGTTAAAGGTAATCGTACAGCCGTCTTCCGGTAACCCAGGGAAATCTGGGACTAGCATATGATCGGAAGGCATGAGCACAATTAAGTTATCGCTTCGGTCTTCTTGGTTAATGCCGACAATATCGAACAGATTCAAGGCAAAGTTAACCAACGCGGTATCGTTATCTTGTGCGGCAATCTCATCAGCAAGGCGTTCCGCTTTCTCGCCGCCATGGGAATGTAGCTCTAATAAACGGTCTCGCCCCGATTCCAGCTGTGATTTCAGGTCGTCATGTTGTGCACGGCATTGCTCGATAAAGGTCTCTAACCCTTCATCTTTTTCCGGCGCAACTAAGAACTCTAATAGCTGGTCATGCACGCTATCGTAAAGGGTTCGGCCGGTCGGGCAAGTACTTTCGAAGGCGTCTAACCCTTCATGGAACCAGCGTAATAATACGGCTTGTGCGGTATTTTCCAGCCATGGCACCATAATCTCGATATCGTGGAGTTGTCCAATACGGTCCAGACGACCAATACGTTGCTCTAAAAGATCAGGGTTGAACGGCAGATCAAACATTACCATTCGGCTGGCAAATTGGAAGTTACGCCCTTCGGAGCCAATCTCTGAACAGAGCAGTACCTGTGCACCTTCTTCTTGCGAAGCAAAGAACGCTGCGGCTTTATCTCGTTCGATAATCGACAATCCTTCGTGGAAGACGGCCGCACGGATCCCTTCACGCTCACGCAGTACTTGCTCTAGCTGAAGCGCAGTTGCTGCTTTTGCACAGATAACGAGGACTTTCTCTTTACGGTGTTCCAGTAGATAATTAATTAACCACTCTACTCGAGGATCAAACGCCCACCAGGTGCCGTTATCCCCTTCGAATTCTTGGTAGATCTGCTCGGGGTAAAGTAAGTCACGCGCCCGCTCATCTTTACTCTTACGTGCCGACATAATGCCAGACACTTTTATGGCGGTTTGGTATTGGCTTGGCAGCGGTAAACGCACAGCATGCAACGCGCGTTTAGGGAATCCTTGTACCCCTTGGCGGGTATTACGGAAAAGAACGCGGCTCGTGCCGTGACGGTCGGTTAACATCTTAACTAGCTGCTGGCGGGCCACCAAGCGTTCGTCGCTGTCACTGTTCGCTTGTAGGATCAGCGGGCGAATATCTTGCTCTTTGATCAGCCCATTGATCAGGGCGATTTGTGACTCGGCTAGTGACTCTTCGGCCAATAAGCTGGCGACGGCTTCGGCAACGGGTTGGAAGTGACGCTGCTCTTCAACGAAGGCATCGAAATCGTGGAAGCGATCCGCATCAAGTAGGCGTAGGCGAGCAAAGTGACTTTGCATACCTAACTGTTCTGGCGTAGCGGTCAACAGCAGAACACCGGGCACGACGTCGGCCAGTTTTTCAATGACTTGATATTCACGACCGGGCTTGCCTTCGCTCCAAGCGAGGTGATGTGCCTCGTCGACTACCATTAAGTCCCAGTCGGCTTCTAGCATATCTTCTAGGCGCTGTTTATTTTTGCACACAAAATCCAGTGAGCAGATCACCAATTGTTCGGTGAAGAAAGGGTTAGCGCTATCAAAACGTGCTTCGTTATACCGCTCATCGTCAAACAGCGAGAAATGGAGGGTAAAGCGGCGCAGCATCTCGACCAGCCACTGATGTTGCAGTGTTTCGGGAACGATGATCAATACGCGCTCAGCACGGCCAGCCAGCAATTGCTGTTGGATGATCATACCGGCTTCAATGGTTTTGCCTAGTCCGACTTCATCAGCAAGCAGTACACGTGGCGCGTGGCGGCGTCCGACATCTTGCGCGATATGTAGCTGGTGGGGAATTAAGTTAGTGCGCATCCCGCGCATGCCACTGGTCGGTAAACGGTATTGTTCGCTTTGGTACTTTCTTGCGCGGTAACGTAGCGCGAAGCGATCCATCCGGTCCAATTGTCCAGCAAACAGACGGTCCTGTGGCTTACTAAAGATCAGTTTACTGTCTAACATGACTTCGCGTAACACCACGTCGGTTTCCTGAGTGTCGCTGCGCGTGCCGATATAGGCCATTAGGCCGTTTTCATCACGTACCTGGTCAACCACCAATTGCCAACCCTCGTGGCTGGTGATGGTATCGCCCGGGTTAAACATAACGCGAGTGATGGGAGAATCATTGCGGGCATAAAGTCGGTTTTCGCCGGTGGCTGGGAAAAGTAAGGTCACCATGCGCGCATCGATTGCCACGACGGTTCCCAGTCCAAGTTCACTTTCTGTATCACTAATCCAGCGCTGACCAAGTGTAAAAGGCATAAATTTTGCTCGATTCTCTTAATTATAGGGATGTATTCATTCACGGATAACGGGCCAAACACGGTTCACCACCCTGGTGGTGGAAGAAGGCCTGGTTATTTTGAAGGGCGCTATGGTACTGGAAGGCGGAGGATTCGTCACCTATCAAAATAGTCCAAGTTGCCCAGTCATGACATTTTCAAAATTGCCGCCGACAAATCCGAGAATACCTTCTGCGACCGGCTGCAATTGCTTAGTTAAGTAATGAGTATAGTCGAGAGGTGCGGTCATTGCCGTGAGCGGCTCTGGGCCAGCGAGCGTGATGACATAACGAATTGCACTACCGCGTCGGAAGTTCGATTTTTGTCCTTGTGCGAGGGCGGCCTGTTCGGCCAGACGGGCGGCACGCACATGTGGAGGGATATTCTTTTCGTAGTCGGCCAGTGGACGACGTAAGCGTTTTTTATAGACCAGCTGATCGTCTAACTTACCCGCTAAAAGTTGTTGCACGGTGTGTTGCACGTACTCTTCCCAAGGTTGATCGCGAAAAATAAGGCCATACAGTGTCTGTTGGAACTGTTGAGCAAGGGGTGTCCAATCGGTACGAACTGTCTCTAACCCTTTAAAAACTAAACGTTCCTCGCCGTGATCGGCCACTAAGCCTGCATAGCGTTTCTTACTGCCTTGCTCGGCACCGCGGATGGTGGGCATTAAAAAACGACTAAAATGGCGCTCGTACTCGATCTCTAAGGCACTCTCTATCCCGAGTTGCTGCTGCAAGGTCTGTTGCCACCATTGGTTGATTACAGCGACGAGCCGCTGACCAATCGCGTCAGCTTGCTGTGGATCGCAGTGCTCACCGAGTGAGATAAAGGTGGAGTCAGTATCCCCATAAATAACGGTGTAGCCTTGTTGTTCGATCAGTTGCCGAGTCTGTTGCATGATATCATGTCCCCGCAGAGTAATTGACGAGGCAAGACGCGGATCGAAAAAACGGCAAGAGGGCGTACCAAGTACTCCGTAAAAAGCATTCATAATAATTTTCAGTGCTTGGGATAGCGGGGCATTTTTCTCGCGCTTGGCTTTTTCACGCCCCTGCCAGATCTGTTCGACAATCGCCGGTAAACAATGCACTGTCCGTGAAAACTGTGCTGAGAGGTAGCCTGGCACGGAAGGACCAGGATCGGCCAAGCCGACGATTAAGCCTACTGGATCGATCAGAAAAGTTCGGATGATCGAGGGATACAGACTTTTATAATCTAGCACAATCACTGAACGGTAGAGACCGGGCTGTGAGTCCATCACAAATCCCCCTGGACTCTGTTGCGGTGCAATATCACCGAGATTAGGGGCTACAAATCCTAAGCGGTGCATACGGGGCAAGTAGAGATGGGTGAACGCGGCGATCGAGCCGCCGTGGCGATCGGCAGGCAGACCGTTGGTACTGGCGCGTTCCAGTAAAAAGGCCATTAGTTCGGTTTTTTGAAAAATACGCGTCACCAATTCACAATCTTTCAAGTTATAGCGGGCAAGCGCCACTTTGTCTTGGCGGAAGCGCTGATTGATCTCGTCCATTCTATCGTGTGGTGTCGCGCTATCTTTACCTTCCCCCAATAAGTGTTGGGAGACATTTTCAAGGCTAAAAGATGGGAAGTCCCAGAACGCTGATTTTAACGCCTCGATGCCATCGATTATCCAGCGCCCGGCAGCCTGTGCGCTGAATACCCCGGGTTTGAAGCCGTGCTCTTGCCAAACGAGTAAGCCACCACCACGGCCTAACTTGAGAGGTAGACCAAATCGTTCAGCCTCACGGTGCAAGATGCGCAGATCGAATTGAATAACATTCCAGCCGATCAGTACATCCGGATCATGCATGGCCATCCACTGGTTGAGAGCATGGATCAGCTCCGGTGGGTGGGAGACATAGGTTAGGGTAAAGTCCGGCTGTTCTTCGCTTGGGGTAGGTGGCCCGAGCATATAGACTTGCCGCTGTCCGCAACCTTCTAAGCCAATACAGTAAAGCTCCCCGCGCTCGTTGGTTTCGATATCCAGCGATACCCATTTTAGGGTTGGTCGGTAGTCGGGATGAGGTTTTAGCCGGGTCGGCTCAGCGGCGGTACTATGACCTATCCAAACGGGCGCGGTGATAAAGCGCTCCATCATATAGCGGTCCGTAGGACGAATATCCGCCTCATAAAGCGGGATAGCTGCCTGCGCGAACTGCTGAGTAATGGCTTTGAGTGACCGTTGCTGATTTAGGTAAAGCGTCGTTTGAGGGCGGTGAGAGAAATCTTTCAGTGCTGAATCGTGTAGGGTAATGCCTCGCTGGTCAGCCAGTAGGGTTTCTACTTGATTACGATATTCGGTTGGGAAAAAAGCGGTTGCCCGCTGCAAAGGCACCGAGACAGAGCGAGGACCTTGATCGGTCGCTAGCCAAAAGGAGACTTCAACACCCCGGGGGGTATCGCGCCAATGACGGGTTAAGATAAAACCGGCCGAAACAGTCTCCATATCGCTTCCTCATGATTACGCATTCAGTAGACAGTATAAGCTAGCTGGAAAAGGACTACAGGGCTTTTAGTGGGGGAGGTTTCGGTGGGGATGGGAGAATAGGTGATATCTCCAATTATCAAGTAAGCGTAAATTCAGTTTTCGAGGTGTTCTTATGAACGGCTCTGTTGTCCATTGTCCTGCTATCACTCTGCGAGAGGGGGCTGTCACGCCTATCATCCCACCGGGCATAACCGTTTTCTCTGGATCATGTCATACCGTAGAAAAACTCAAAATTGACAGTGACACCTCTATTCTCAGTGTAAAAATACTCGCCAAAGTTACCCTATTTACTCATACCATCCGTTATTAAAAGGATAAAAGTGATAGCTGTAGAAGCGATGCCAGAGAGGCCGCCTAAAATAAAACTCTGGCCGCTAAAACTGTCACCTTAACGTTAGATAGAATAATTGAACGCTGAGAACCTGTATGGAATGCTTAGTCCTGAAAACGACCTTATAAATTTATCAATTAATTTATATAGGCGATGCAGTAACCATTGTCCTCTTTGTGAATAAAGGAAAAACCTCTCTGCCCTAAGTGCATACCGGCAATAATCACTTTTTCCTTCACAGCATGCTCCAATATCTTCATTCTTGTTTCTTTTGCTTGAACAGGGTCATTATCAAAAAGAATGGATACCGTTGGTTGAGCGAGTTGAATGTGAGGGTAATGGACGATATCTCCCCATATTAATAACGATGTACAACCAGATTCGATAAGAAATCCGGTATGGCCTGGAGTATGGCCAGGTAACCAGACCGGCATAATAGCCTCAGCAATGTTCTCATCGTTAAAGAAAGAGACTTTTCCAGCATAAGCCTCTAATGTCTGGCGAACTAACCTAAAATTACGCCTCCCTCTCTCATCCGCCAAAGTGAATTTTTCATCATCTAGCCAGTGCTGTGCTTCAAGAGGATGAAGGACTATGTCTGCAACGTTAAAAACGCGTCTATTTTCAGCGTCAAGTAGACCTCCAATATGATCGGGATGGCAATGAGTCAATAGAATAGTATCGATATCGTTTGGGCTGATACCAATCGATGCAAGATTTTCTTTAAGTTTCCCTGCCATACTATTACCTTGACCTATACCCGTATCGACTAAAATAACTCTGCCATTACCTTGAATGAGATAGCAATTTATATGAATATCATCAGGCTCATCGATTCCAGAATGATGTTGGATAATTTCTGCATCATTACGGTCAATACCTGAAAGTAAATCTATGCTTGACGTCATATCTCCGTCATTAATTGCCGTTATTTTAAAATGGCCAATTTGATAAAATGGAAAATAATTTCTCATTAATGCCTCGGAATCAGTGATGGGAATTTGATTTAACTAATATTTAAACGAGTAAAGGGTACGAGGTGAGGGAATTATACGATTTTGAATTTAACTTTCTCACGATAGTCGTTATCTTTCGATATTTAAACAGTTAAATAAGATAACTCTCGCAATGTTATTTACCCTTAAAGCATTATGTATAATAAGCGTGCTAGATTATCAGGCTCTGCAGTTGTTGTGTCATAGGCTCATAGATACTTACCGATGCTATCTCTATGAACAGTTGGGCTATTTCTTCGGGAACGCTATAAATAATACGATATTCAGGGTATTTTTCTAATCCTACTGCGTACAATTCCGTCTCGCTTAATCTCGTTCCTAACATTGAAAAGTCTATCTTTTTTGTACTTATCATTAATCGTTTATCAGCTGAAACTGTTGGAGCATCACCCTCCGTCTCATAAAGGTTACGATGCCAGTCATTAATATTTTTTTGCCAGCGAGAGAAGTTTCCACCGCCTTTAAGATGGTAATCTTCGCTGTTTAAAACCTTTGCATTGTCAATGGTATGAATGGCCAGATAGGTAGGATAACCTTCTTTGATAGCGCGAAATCGTTGAGATGTCTTGAAGCCAGCAACAGATATTAATGCCGGGAGTTTTTGTTGGCTGTAGAAAAAATTCCATTCATCTTCACTTTCTGAATCATTATATGAACATTCCACGATATAGAGCACAGGCTTACCCTCGTTTATATTTTTAATAAAAGCAGTGTTAAATAATGATTTTCATCATGATATAAATTTATCAACGTGCTTTAAAACGATTAAATTTCATGACTTAATGACATTAAGTCACGGTAGGCGAGTTACAAAGACCAAATGGGAAAACAGAACTATGCGCAGAAAATTACCTAGCACAACATCTCTGAGAGCCTTTGATGCTGCTGCTAGACACGGTAATTTCTCCAAGGCGGCAGAAGAGTTATCGTTAACAGAAGGTGCAATTAGTCGTCAGATCGCACGTCTTGAAGCCCTACTTAACTGCAAGTTATTTGACCGTATGGGGAGTAGAGTAAAGCTTAATCCTTTAGGCATTAATTATGCGCATCATGTGAGCGAATCCCTGTATCGGATGGAAAGAGATGCTCAGTCCATAATGGGCATGCCTGAGGAAAGTCGAAGTTTTGATATAGCGGTTTTACCCACTTTTTCAAGCCGCTGGCTTATTCCTCGACTTAATAAATTCAATCAGTTATATCCAGATATAACGCTAAATTTAGCGGCGCGAGCAGATCCGTTTATTCTTTCTGGAAGTGGTTTTGATGCGGTCATTCATTATGAACACTCTGCGTGGGCAGGTATGCGTGTACAATTTTTATTTCAGGAAATTTTACTTCCTATTTGTCATCCTGCACTGTTAAAAAATGATTGTATCGACCAACCGTTAAACGAACTACAGCTTATTCACAGACGACAGAACCACGATGCATGGTTTCAATATTCCCAAGAGAGTGGAATTCGTCTAGATAATCTGATGAAAGGGAGAAGGTATGACCTTCATGAAATGGCTATTTCTGCTGTCATCGCTGGACAAGGTGTCGCATTGGTTCCTAGGATGTATGTCGAGAATGAACTCAATAACGGTTCGATTATTTCTCCTTGGCCAAGCTCAACCAAGCTGAGTAAAAAATTCAGCTTAATTAAACCTAAGGAAACAGGGATTAACGAAACGGCTTTAGAATGTTTCGAGCGCTGGTTATTGTCGGAAGTTGATACGCTGACTAACGTGAATAGAAACTAAGAGTATTGCAATAGAGAGCTGGAATTTTGGGGAATGGCTCTAATTGGTTGAGTAAGTGAGATAGTAAGCCTTTAAGATACTGCCATGGCCAGCGTGACGATTTATTGTTCGCACGGCGACGTCGTACTGTCTTACCTTCATGATCAATCCCCTAATGGTTTCCCCATCACTTGCGGGCATGACAAAATACGTTCTGATAGAATCCTCGTAACATAGCTTAGAAATAGGCGCCACTTCCTCAATCAATATTAAACATCCCGGTAAGCGGTGACTGTCATGACATGGCAATCGGTTATAGTCATTCAATATCATTTCTGGCTGGAGGATTGAATTTTGCGTAATGTCTTTTTTCTTTTACTACTGGTGGTGGCCGCGAACTGCCATGCAGAGCGGACCTTTGTTTTCTTCCGTCATGCAGAAAAACAGATGAATTTTAGTGGCCAGCTCTCGTGCCAAGGATTAAACCGTGCATTGCGTTTACCCGCGGTACTCGTCCCTCGCTATGGTAAACCGGACGGACTGTACGCCTCGGCACCCATTGAAGAGAAAGAGGGCAGTTCAATTCGTGCCGTTGCGACACTGATGCCGCTCGCTATTCAGACCTCTGAGAGCATAGGTTTACAATTTCATGCGCGCGATACGCATGCCTTAGTCAGTCGCTTGTTAGCGAGCGATAACCATCAAGTAACTTATATTGCCTGGGAGCACGATCACTTAGTTGACGCGGTAAAAGAACTGGTGGCGAGTACAGGAGGGGAAAACGTACAGATCCCATCCATTTCGCCGTTTGATTATGATTCCATTTATCTGGTTAAGCTTGATAAGCATCGTCGATTTAAGTCGTTTACTCTAGAAAAAGAGGGGTTAAACCATTTACCGACGGCGTGCGTCAACCCTATCGAGCCAGAGTGAAGCGTAAAAGTGGAACAGGGTTCGCTAAGGCGTCAGCGATTTTGTTTCGGAGTGTTTTAATATCGGTAACTTCACTTGACGTGGTCGGTACAGACCGCAACAATCCGAGCTCGAGAATTACGAGGAAAGTTAATGGAAGCTTGGATCCAACATTTATTAGAGCAATCGGTCGGCTGGGCGATAGGCGTTGTTGCGGTTGTGACCTTTTTGGAGTCCTTAGCCCTAGTTGGCTTAATACTACCTGGAACCGTTATGATGGCTTCGCTCGGTGCACTCATTGGTAGCGGGCACATCAGCCTCTATCCAGCATGGGCAGCAGGTTTTATTGGATGCTTGGTGGGGGACTGGCTATCGTTTTATATCGGTTGGAAATTCCAAGGTCCGTTACATCGCTGGAAGTATTTACAGAAACATCAAGCCCTGCTCAACAAGACCGAACACGCATTACATAATCATAGCGTCGCGACCATCTTAATTGGCCGCTTTGTCGGGCCTACGCGTCCGCTTATCCCGTTGATTGCCGGCATGCTAGAGCTCCCAGCGAAAAAATTCTTACCCCCCAATCTTGTGGGATGCATCTTATGGCCACCCATCTACTTGCTACCAGGTATTCTTGCGGGGGTGGCGATTGATGTGCCTGCTGGCGCACAAGATAGTCTATTCAAATGGTACTTAGCCGGGGTGGCAGTGCTGGTTTGGGTCAGTGTTTGGCTTACTTGGCGCTGGTTACGTCCGGCTAAAGACGAGGTCGCTAAGGGCTGGTTAACGGCCGCACGCCTACGTTATCTTGCACCAATCACGGTGGGGATTACTGTCATTGCCTTATGTCTATTGCTTCAACATCCAATGATGCCAATGTTTGGTCACTTATTGTGGAAAGTATTTATTAGCCATTAGCAGGCGATACCCCTAACATTCTGGCGGCTTCACTGTCGCCTTTTTCCAGTTGCTGCCAGCTCCCACTCCAGGCGACCTCTCCTTGGTCAATCACAATACAGCGATCGGCAAGAAAACGTGCGTCCGCGAGTTGGTGCGAGACCATCACGAGAGTTAATTGATTCTCCTGACATAGCGCCTGAGTAAGGACTAACATTTCTTGGCGAAGGGCAGGGTCTAAGGCCGAAAAAGGTTCATCCAGTAGCAGTAAAGGCTGTTCGCGTAATAGACAGCGGGTCAACGCAACACGTTGTCGTTGCCCACCGGAAAGCTGCGAAGGTAACCGATCCATCAGGGGTAATAGGCCGGTACGATCAGCTAATGCTAAAAGCTTCTCTTTCTGGACGGCAGATAGACGCATGGCAGGGGATAACCCGAGGGCGAGATTCTGTCTAACGGTCAGGTGGGTAAAAAGATTATTTTCCTGAAACAGTATCGACAGCGGTCGTTTGGCTGGCACCAAGGTCGTCACGTTCTGATCAGCAATCCATACCTCTCCTTGGCTGGCAGTGATGAAACCGGCAATGAGATTGAGTAGTGTGCTTTTGCCCGCACCGCTAGGGCCCAATATCACCACCCGTTCCCCCGCCGAAACGGATAAGGTAAAACTTAGAGGCTGTTGTGGGTAATCACAACTTAGTTGATTTACGGTGAGCATCACGGTCCGCCAAGGTTTCAATAAGGATAAAAATCAGGAAGCATAACAGCAATAAGAGTAGTGCAGTCACCGCCGCCTGTTGCGTTCGGTAAGCGCCCATCTGCTGATACAGGTAATAGGGTAGCGTTTGAAAATCTTGGCTACCGAACAAGGCAATCACACCGAAATCGCCCATCGACATTAATGAGGCGAACGCAAAGGCTTGTAGCAGCGGCTGTCGCAGTGTTGGCAACTCAATATGACGTAACCGTTGCCATCCCGTTAAATTCAGTGAGAGACACAGACGGCTATATTGATTCGCCAAGTCACGCATCGGGCTCTCGAGTAACTTACTAGCATAGGGTAATGCCATCAAAGTATTGACGATAATGACCAGATAGGCGGGTGAACGATCAAGTCCGATGGTTTGATTGAGGATCAGAAAAGCCCCTGTCGCGAGAACAATGCTTGGTACGCCTAAAATAAGCATTGCACTGGCTTCAAGACAGCTGGCCCAGCCATGCTGCTGCCGTCGACGGTATTCCCGTGACGTCCACAATATCATCAGGGTAATACTGACACTGAGCACGCCAGCGACGATAGCAATCTTGAGTGAAAGCGCGAGGGCTTGCCATAGTGCTGGGTCGGTTAAGGCTGTAAGCGTCTGCGGACCGATGCCGGCCGTGATGACCGCGATAAGGGGCGGGATCAGAAATAGAACCAGAACCAGTAACACTACCGCGTCGGTAATAGCGGCCCCTAGACCTTCCACTTTATGCTGCCAAGTCTGGCGTAGAGTGACCTCATGGGCGCGAAGCGGGGTCAACCAATGGCTGCATAATAATAGCCCACCGCAGCAGCACAATTGAATAATGGCGAGTAGCGCAGCGCGACCCGGGTCATAATCGAAGTTTAATGCTTGATAAATTGCCAGTTCCAAAGTGGTTGCTTGAGGACCTCCGCCTAAGGTCAAGACAATGGCGAAGCTGGTGAAACAGAGCATAAAGATCAGCACAAAAGCCGGGAAAAGTTGCCGTTTTAACCAAGGCCACTCAAGAAATTTAAACAGATTCCATCCTTGGACGGCTAATTGATCGGCCAGCTGTCGCTGCTCATTAGGGATCTGCTGTAAGGCTTGTAATAACAGGCGAGTGGCGAGCGGTAAATTGAAAAAGACGTGGGCCAGTAGAATCCCACTCAGTCCATAGGGGCTAAAGGTATAATCGATGCCGAGTCGATGGCACAGCATGGCAAGCCAGCCTTCACGGCCGTAAATAGTCATTAAACCGAATACCGCGACCAATACCGGCAGAATTAAGGTCATGCTGGCAAGGCGTAACAGCAAAACCTTACCGGGAAAATGTCGCCGCAGTAATGCTCGGGCAATGGGGATCGCCAAACCGACGGCGATAAGGGCCGAGAGCGAGGCCTGTTTAAACGAAAACGCGATCAAATGATGGAGGTAGGCGTCTTCCAGTAGTCCCGTCAATGAGGGCAAGGGGGCGGCAAACAGCAGCGCGATAAGCGCTGCGCTAAGACAGACCAGAATAGCGAATGCCGCAATGCTGCCGGGTAGACGCCAACAATTCATTAGCGCGAAACAGCCATCTGCCACGACTCGACCCACGATGCGCGGGAGTCGGCCACTTGTGACGCACTATATTGTAGGGCTTGATGTGGTACCGGAAGCTGCTCGATCGCGGCTGGTAGCGGCTGATGCGTTGCCGGGTACATCCAGTTACCCGTTGCCAAGGTTTTTTGGAAATCATTAGACAGCATAAACTGCATAAATTGATGGGCGATCGCCGGTTGTGGGCTTTTCGCTAACTGGCCCGCAACTTCTACCTGTAAATAGTGGCCTTCTGAGAAGTTCGCGGCGGCGTAGTCATTATTGTGCTCCTCCATAATGTGATAAGCCGGTGAAGTGGTATAGCTTAGCACCAAGTCAGCTTCACCTTTTAAAAACAGCCCATACGCTTCACTCCAGCCGCGAGGAATCGTTACCGTCTTTTTCGCCAGCTGCTGCCAGGCTTGGGCGGTTTTATCGCCAAATACATGGTTCATCCATAATAAAAGCCCCAGTCCTGGAGTACTGGTGCGGGGATCTTCATAGATCACGCGCCACTTCTCAGGGCTTTCGACTAGCTCATGCAGACTTTTCGGCGGGTGGGGTAAACGTTTTTTGTTATAAACGAAAGCAAAGTAGCCGTAATCGTAGGGGATAAAAGTCTTGTCGGTCCAGCCATTGGGAACCTTAAGCTTTTGCGTATCGATATTGGCGGGGGCAAAGAGGCCGGTTTTGGTCGCGCTTTCTAACAGATTGTTATCCAGTCCCAACACCACATCCGCTTTACTGCGCGGGCCTTCCATTCGGAGGCGATTAAGCAGCGAAATACCATCTTCTAGGGTGACATAATGCAAAGTACAGCCACACTGTTTCTCGAAGGCGGCCTTAATGGCTGGACCTGGCCCCCACTTTGACGCGAAAGAGTCATAAGTATAAACCGTCAATACAGGCTTAGCCGCCAAGGCGGGCAGTGCGGTAAGAGCCAATACTAACCCTGAAAAAAATTTTTTAGTTGGAAACACTTTGCGCTCCTAGAAAAATATTGCTCGTTGGCGCAAAGGATCTGAGAAAGGTTCGCTCAAATCCCTCCGCCGGTATTAACCGGATCAGGTTCTACGGGTGTCTCTCAGCAGTTGGTGACTGCACCCCGTTGAGTCTGAGCATTCTAGGCAATTATTGAGTCAGAGGAAAGCAAAGATCATGAAAGGACGCGCAGCCAGAATTGACTGCGCGCGGAAGAGCGATTAAGGACAGAGCTGTTCTAGTGCGCGATCGAGACCGCCCACTAACCAGTCGATATCGGCGGCTTGGAAAGCCAGAGGCGGGCGCAGTTTCAGTACGTTACCGTAAGGACCGGCAACGGATGTGAGGATCCCTTGATCCCGCAGACGCTCGATTAAGTCTAGGGCTAACGCCTTATTCGGTTGCTTAGTTTCTGGATCGGTCACCAACTCGAAGCCAATAAAGAGTCCTGCGCCACGCACATCGCCGACACAGCGATACTTTTGTTGTAGAGCGCGTAGCTCTTCAAGTAGTCGAGCGCCCATCACGCGGCTATGCTCTTGTAAGTTCTCTTCTTGAATCACCTTTAATACGGCTTGTGCGGCCGCCATTGAGACAGGGTTACCGCCAAAGGTATTGAAGTAAGGGATATGATCACTAAACGAAGCAAGTACATCACTCTTCGCAAAGAGTGCCGAGACAGGGATCCCGTTCCCCATCGGTTTACCCGTGGTGATAATGTCCGGCACGACGCCGTGACGCGCAAATCCCCAGAAGGTTTCCCCTGTGCGAGCAAATCCCGGTTGGACTTCATCGGCAATGAAAATACCGCCATTCTGATGAACGACATCAATCGCCGCTTTAAGAAAGCCCGGAGGATTCGGTAATACCCCATCCGACGAGAAGATTGAATCGGCAAGGAAGCCCGCAAACTTGATGCCGTTCTGTTTCATGTCATCGATCTGTTTTTGGATCTCATTGGCAAACCACAGGCCCGGATCGTTCGGTGTTAAACGATAAAAATCGGGCGCAGGCACCACGCGAGTGGTCGGTGCGAGTGCTTGGCCACTGCCCAGCGCGGGAGAGGCACCCGAGGTTAACTCACTGGTACCGTGATATGCCTCTTGGGTGACGATGATCCCGGAACCGCCACTAAAGGATTTAGCAACGCGGATGGCCAGATCGTTGGCTTCCGAGCCAGTACACATATACATCGCACGATCGATCTCTGCCGGGGTGGTCGCTAAGATGGATTCGGTATAGTTTAAAATATTCTCGTGTAGGTAGCGGGTATGAGTATTAAGCTGCTGCATTTGCTGGCTCACCGCCTCGACTACCGCAGGATGGCAGTGGCCTATACTGGCAACATTATTGTAGACATCTAAATATTTTCTACCCTCTGCATCCCATAAATATTGTCCTTTCCCTTTTACCAGATGGACCGGATTACGGTAAAACAGGCGGTAGGATTCACCAAGGATCCTATCGCGTTTATCTGTGAGTTGACGGATTTCAGGGCGTAATGCCTCAGCATGTTCAGCGCGAAAGCTGTTAGTATCCATAATGGTGGAACGAGTGGTCATTATCTACTCCTTGCACTGCAGTCATCAGTAAGAGGTCACAGATAGGGACGCAGCCCTATCTTGGGATTATTCGCTTTCTATCATGTTGAGATTGATCGATGGGCTGGTTTGGCGTCTCGCCTTAGTTGTCAAGAAATAGAGGTAACCGAGAACCATAATTCCCATAAACAGGCCACCAATAACCGGATTGAACCAGAGCATAGTGATAAAACAGATGATTGAGAGGACTAATGCAATCCCCGGGATTACGGGGTAGCCCGGCGCACGGTAGCTGCGTTCAAGCGTTGGGGCAGTTTTTCGCAAACGGAATAGGCTTAACATACTCATGATATACATTACGTTAGCCCCGAATACTGCCATGGTAATCATGGCGGCCGTTAGACTCATACCTTGTAGCATCATGCCATCGTTACAGACCACAATCATCCCGATAATCCCTCCGGCGATAATGGCGCGATGCGGGGTTTGAAAGCGACTGAGCTTACACAGTGAAGCAGGTAAATAGCCGCCACGAGAGAGGGCAAAGAATTGGCGAGAGTAGCCAAGAATAATGCCATGGAAGCTGGCGATCAGGCCGAATAGTCCAATCCATACCAGCATATGCATCCAGCGGGAGTGTTCGCCGACAATCATTTTCATCGCTTGCGGGAGTGGGTCATTAATCCCAGATAGGGCACGCCAGTCGCCTGCACCACCCGCAAACAACATGACACTGATGGCTAGGAACACAAGGGTTAAAATACCGGTCACGTAGGCAATAGGGATGGTCTTTTTAGGATTTTTAGCCTCTTCTGCGGCCATCGCTGCGCCCTCAATCGCCAAGAAAAACCATATCGCGAAGGGGATCGCCGCGAAGATACCGGGTAGAGCGGCCATCGAGAAATGCTCTTGTCCCGACCAGCCATGGGCGACGAAATGACTCATGCTAAACCCTGGGGAGACAACGCCCATAAAGACCAGCAATTCAAACACGGCTAATAGCGTAACGATGAGTTCAAACATCGCGGCTAATTTTACACCAAGAATATTCAGTCCCATAAAGACGACATAAGCGCCCAATGCGGCATATTTAGGATTGAGGGTTGGATATTGCACATTGAGGTAAGCACCAATTGCCATCGCGATGGCAGGGGGGGCAAAGACGAATTCGATCAGTGTCGCGAGACCGGCAATCAAGCCACCTGTGTCGCCAAACGCGGCACGGCTGTAAGCAAAAGGGCCACCCGCTTGTGGAATCGCTGTCGTCAGTTCGGTAAAACTAAAGATAAAGCAGGTATACATCACCGCGATAATTAATGTTGTGACTAGGAAGCCGAGCGTTCCTGCCACACCCCATCCATAACTCCAGCCGAAATACTCACCTGAGATCACCAGCCCTACGGCAATCCCCCATAAATGGAGTGCCCCCAGTGTTGGTTTTAATGATGTCGTCATAGTTAACCCCATTAGCATGATTGAAGACGTTCTTGCAGGTTGATGCTGCGTTTCGGAAGATAATGCAGTGCTTAACGGTGAGAAACTTGACCGGAAAAGACAGTTTGTTGTCACCCAGCGTTAATTCATTGCGTAAAAAGTAACACCTGTACTCTCGAGTCAACTTTCCCTGTTTTATCGTCAAGCTCACGGAGGTCACTCTGGTGGATGCTACTTCTTACATTAGGTTCTAACGCTGTGTAGGAGAAGATGATGAGTGTGAAACAATACGATGCCCTCGACCAAGCGGTATTACTGCATATTGCGAACCATGTCGTGCAAGCCTATCCTCCGCTACAGAACGCGGAAATCAAATTATTATGCCGTTCAGAAAACGCGACTTTTTCGGTGATGGCTCAAGGAAAACGTTATGCGTTGCGTTTGCATCGGGGGAATTACCATCAGAAAGCGGCTATCGAAAGCGAGCTATTATGGTTAGATGCCCTGCGTGCGGAAGGGATCCAAGTACCAGAAGCCCTGCGAGATGGGCAAGGTGAACGTATTCAAACTTATGTCTTATCGCCGGATGAACAGCGCCATGTCGTAGTTTTTCACTGGATTGAGGGCGAGATGCCGACCAGTGAGGTGTCTCCGGATGCTTTCAAACAGTTGGGCGAGATTACGGCGCGGTTACACCAACATAGCCGTCAGTGGCAGCGCCCGGACGATTTTCAGCGTTTGCGTTGGGACCACGATTCAATGGTAGGCCGCAGCAGTCATTGGGGAGATTGGCGTGATATCAGAGATCTGTCGACTCGTGATCATGATCTTATTGAAACAGTGATCGCCGATGTGAGCGCGAAACTAAGCCGTTATGGCCAACATAGCGATCGTTTTGGATTAATCCATGCCGATCTGCGTCTCACCAACTTATTGTTGGAACGTGGTGAGACGCGGGTAATTGATTTTGATGATTGTGGATTCGGCTGGTATTTACATGATCTGGCGGCGGCGATCAGTTTCGTCGAACATCATCCCTCTGCACCGTTGTGGCTCGATGGCTGGATCGAGGGGTACCAGCGTATTCACCATTTTAGCGACGATGACTTCGCGATATTACCTGCCTTATTAATCCAACGGCGTATTCAATTGACCGCATGGTTAGGCTCGCATTGCGAGACCGAGATGGCGAAAAGTGTGGCGCAAGGTTGGTCGGCACAGACGCTAGGATTATGTCGCACCTATTTGGAGGGGAAGCAGCGACCCATCGGTCAAACTGCGCACTACTGAGGTGCAAAAAAGCGCACGTCTTCTCGTTATGGTGATGACAAGTCTATGTTATGTTGCAAAATTTACTCTTGGTATAAAGTTTGCACTAGAACGTATATCGTTGCGATTATCCATGAGGTCATCACCATGCAATCATTATTCACTTCCTCTCAGCAAGCCGCTCATCATGGCGTATTAGCGGCAGCCGCGAGTGGACTGAGCCAATTTATTACGCATCAAGGCGGGGATATTGATCGGGTGTTTGGCCTGAGTGGGATCGACCCAGAATTACTGGGAAACCCAACCATGAGCTTAAGTTTAGTCAATTACTGTCGTGTTATGGAAGTTGCAGCTAAACATTCTGGCATCGATAACTTCGGCCTTTATTATGGTAAACAATTTAAGCCGCAATCCTTAGGATTGATCGGCTATATCGGCATCTGCTCAGCCACCTTAGAACAAGCGTTACGTAATGTTGTGCGTGCTTTCCCCTATCACCAACACGATACTCTGATTCAATTAGTGGATAAGGGTGATAGCTGGCAACTGCATTATCAAGTGCGTCACGGCGCAATCCTTCAACGTCGACAAGATGCCGAGTTAACCCTTTGTATGTTCTTAAACTTGATTCGTCATGCGCTGGGCAGTCACTGGGCACCGAGAGAGATCCATTTCGAACACCCGCGGCCCGCGGCATGGCATGAACATTGTAAAGTTTTCGATGCCCCGATCTGGTTTGACCAACCGACTAACTGCATGGTGATCCCGAAAAGCGATGGTCTACGCTGTATGCCTGATAGCGATCCGATGTTATTGACGGTGACTCAAGATGCCATTCGCCAATTAAATGGCCATGTCTCGACTCAGCCCTTAATCGATCAGATTCGGGTTCAGGTCCAGCTCGCGATAGGGCAGGGTGAGCCGGAACTTGAACAGATTGCTGAACAGGTTGCGATGACGCCTTGGTCACTGCAGCGGCGGTTACGTCAAGAGGGCGTCAGTTTTACCGGATTGGTGGATAAAGTGCGCGGGGAGATGGCGATGAGTTTTCTGCAACAGCCACATATATCGGTGACGGATATGGCATTGTTACTTGGCTATTCGGAAGTGAGCGCCTTTTCGCGGGCGTTTAAACGCTGGTTCGGTACCAGTCCTCGCCAATGGCGTCAGTCGCAAACGGAAAGGCGTTTTGCGGATACCTCGATCATTCTGTAAATGCTATGATAAATGCCTCATGTTGACCCATGCCTTACCGCAGGTAGGGCGTTAGTCTTATAGGCCATTTATGCAATCTTTTACCCCGCCCGCCCCGAAAGGGGGAAACCCCGTTTTTATGATGTTTATGCTGGTGACCTTTTTTGTCAGCATCGCTGGAGCGTTACAGGCACCTACCCTCAGTCTTTATCTCAGCCAAGAGTTAGCGGCTAAACCGTTTATGGTGGGGTTATTTTTCACCATCAATGCCGTGACGGGTATTATTATCAGCTTTATATTAGCCAAACGCTCAGACCGCAAAGGGGACCGTCGGCGCTTATTGATGTTTTGCTGCGCGATGGCCATCGCCAATGCGCTGATGTTTGCTTTTGTGCGTCAATATGTGGTGCTGATTACTTTAGGACTGATCCTTTCAGCATTAACCAGCGTCGTCATGCCGCAACTCTTTGCCCTGGCCCGAGAATATGCCGATCGCACTGGCCGCGAGGTAGTGATGTTTAGCTCGGTGATGCGGGCGCAAATGTCGTTAGCCTGGGTGATTGGCCCGCCGATCTCCTTCGCGCTGGCACTAAACTATGGGTTTATTACCCTCTATCTTGTCGCCGCGGCGCTATTTCTGTTGTCGTTGATATTAATTAAAACGACCCTACCTAGCGTACCTAGGCTTTATCCGGCAGAGGATTTAGCGAAAAGTGCAGCCAGTGGCTTGAAACGGACGGATGTGCGATTCCTGTTTGCGGCCTCGGTGCTGATGTGGGTCTGTAATCTGATGTATATCATTGATATGCCGCTTTATATCAGCCACAGCTTGGGTATGCCCGAAAGTTTTGCAGGGGTGTTGATGGGGACCGCCGCAGGGTTAGAGATCCCAGTGATGCTGCTGGCTGGCTATTTGGCCAAACGGGTCGGTAAACGGCCCTTGGTGATCGTCGCGGCGGTATGTGGCCTACTGTTCTATCCCGCCATGCTGATATGTCACCATCAAACAGGGGTATTAGTGATCCAGCTGCTGAATGCTGTCTTTATTGGGATTGTGGCAGGATTGGTGATGCTGTGGTTCCAAGATTTGATGCCAGGGAAAGCGGGGGCGGCGACCACCTTGTTTACCAATTCTGTTTCGACGGGGATGATCTTCGCTGGGCTCTGCCAAGGGCTTTTGAGTGATCTGCTGGGACATCAGGCGATTTATGTTTTAGCAACCGTACTCATGGTTATCTCTCTACTGTTGCTGTTGCGCGTTAAAGAACAAGCATAATATCAGGGGGCCTGCAGGCCCCCTCATCTTAACTATTGCGTTGTAGATCGGTCCGGCCTGGCATAAGTGCCCTTATATCGGTACCGGTTGGGGTTTGATGGACGCGTAATTCAAAGGCAGGCAGTGCCGCGTAGAGATAGTCGAAAATATCGCTTTGGATCGCTTCATACTCTGCCCAGACAACTGTATTGGTGAAAGCATAAATCTCAATAGGTTGACCGTTCTCGGTGGGCGCTAGCTGCCGCACCATAAGCGTCATATCTTGTCGTATCTGTGGGTGCGTCTTCAACCAATTTTCCAGCCAAATACGAAAGGTGCCGATATTGGTCAATGCACGATGATTGAGTAACGACGCATTTTGATTATCGCGCTGGGTGTTCCATTGACTGATCTCTTGCTGCTTATTTACTAAATAGGGGCTGAGTAAATGGGCTTGTCCAAGTCGGTCGATCTCGGTCTCCGATAAGAAGTGAATGCTGGTGGTATCAATATTGACGCTACGCTTTATACGTCTGCCCCCCGATTCTGACATCCCTCGCCAGTTTTTAAAGGAGTCGGAAATTAAGGCATAAGCGGGAATAGTAACGATAGTTTTATCCCAATTATGCACTTTAACCGTGGTTAAATTGATATCGATGACTGCACCATCCGCACCGTATTTTGGCATATCCAGCCAATCGCCAATCTTCAGCATATCGTTAGCGGACAGCTGGATTCCGGCGACCAAGCCAAGAATGGGATCGCGAAAGACCAACATCAGTACGGCGGTCATAGCGCCCAAGCCTGTTAGCAAGGTGCCGGGCGACTTTCCTAATAATAGCGAAATCATCAAGATAGCGATTAAAATCGCCATAATTAATTTAATACTTTGGAAGATGCCCCGCAGCGGGATCTGTTTGGCAAATTCACTTTTGGCCGTCACCGCTTGAATAACATCGAGCAGTGAGAAGGCGATCAGTAAGCTGAAGAGCATCACCCACAGTTGGCAGAGAGTGGTCAGCGCGACGAATAGCATACTCTGTGGGTCAAATAGGATATGCAGGAATGTCTGAAACAGCACGCCCTGTAATAGCCAGGTCGCACGATTAAATAAGCGATGTTTAAATAACGATTTTGGCCAAAGGTGTTGGCTCTTTTCTGACTGTTTTTTCAGTATCGGTAACAGCAGTTTATGAAGTAAAAGGTGAATAATCAGAGAGATGAAAATCATCGCGGTAAGCATGAGTAGCGTTGCGATAATATCGGTGTACTGAGTAAGACCTAGGGTCTGAAGCCAATGTTGTAGTGGAAGTTGCATAATCATCCTAGAAAGGGCAACGCTAGCAAAAGGGCTGCAAAGAGATAGTTTACGGCGCGACAATTCCTTACACGAAGTGAGTGCCCCCTAACGTCTTAGGGGGCAAGGCGATTATAACTTCGCCGCGTTTTGAGACAGGTACTTCGCAACACCTTCTGGTGATGCACCCATGCCTTCTTTACCTTTTTCCCACTGTGCAGGGCAGACTTCGCCATGCTCTTCGTGGAATTGCAGCGCGTCAACCATACGCAGCATTTCATCAACGTTACGGCCAAGTGGCAGATCGTTCACGACTTGATGACGAACCACACCGTCTTTGTCGATTAAGAATGAACCACGTAGGGCAACACCAGCTTCTGGGTGTTCGATACCGTAAGCTTGTTGAATCTCACGCTTGATATCGGCAACCATCGCGTATTGCACTTTACCAATACCGCCGTTTTCGATTGGCGTGTTACGCCATGCGTTGTGCACGAACTCTGAGTCGAAAGAAACGCCAACGACTTCCACACCGCGTTGCTTGAATTCAGCGTAACGCTTATCGAATGCAATCAGCTCTGAAGGGCAAACGAAAGTGAAGTCCATTGGCCAGAAAAAGAGTACGGCAGGTTTACCGGCAATGTGCTTATGGAAGTTAAAATTCTCAACAATCTCACCGTTACCTAAAACTGCCGCAGCGGTAAAATCAGGGGCTGAACGAGTCACAAGTACCATACATACTCCAAGTGTTAATGAATAAAATCGTTTTAGGACACAGGCTCAAGATGAGCCGATCCTGCGTCTGTTGCGCGAAGGCAGTGTATCAGAACCCAAGAAGTGGCGGGGGACTTTAAAGCTGTTTTTCTGTTGCCTGTGCCATTAATCGGGGATAAAAACGGTAAAACAAGGCTTCCAATTCGCGATAGTGGGTTATGAAATCTTGATAACAGTTAGCCAACATTACGAGGCGCGGTCGGCGCTGCGCCATTTGCCGAAAAACGTTCTCCAGATTCTCCAGCTCGGCATAGCGTTCTAGCCAACGTTGCTGCCAGATAAGACGATTAAGATGTTGGAAATTATCAGGCGTCTGAGCCAAATCGCGAGCAATGGTCTGTTCAGCCACGGCACAGAATTCGGCTAAGCTTTGCTGAGGATGGAAGGCTGACCAGTCGCGGGCTAAAAAATGATCCCAAATCACATCCAATGCGATGGGGGCGACGCGGCGAGTTTCCGGCGTAAAGCGTTGTTTCGCTTCACGGACCTCTGGCAAGTGATCAGAAAGACTGTCCAGCCGACGGTGCATTTGGATCCCAGCCACAATACTATCCGACCAGCGGCCAGCGGGATCGCCACGGACAAAGTCCGCCAGTAAATTACCGGTGAGGGAGCTGCTGGCGAGCTGGGCGAGGTGGAGATGAGCGAGAAAATTCATGCTGCCATTATTACCTGAGTTGCCCTAAAAGCCAAAGGTTCTGTAATGCCCCCTTTTCCGTTACACTGTGCGCCTAAATTTTTATCGGAATAAGTCACCATGCGCGTTGCTGATTTTAACTTTGCTTTACCTGAGTCGTTAATTGCCCATTATCCACAACCTGAGCGGAGCGCTTGCCGACTGCTATCGTTAGACGGGCCCTCGGGAGAGTTACAGCATGGCGTCTTCACCGATGTTCTGGATAAGTTACAACCCGGTGATTTGCTGGTATTTAATAATACTCGGGTGATCCCCGCTCGGGTCTATGGTCAAAAAGCCAGTGGCGGTAAGCTTGAGATGCTGGTGGAGCGGATGCTTGACGATAAGCGGGTCTTAGCCCACGTTCGTGCTTCGAAAGCACCGAAGCCGGGCGCGGAACTGCTATTGGGTGACGCTTTAGCTGTACGGGCCACCATGGTCGCTCGTCACGATACGCTGTTTGAAATTGAGTTTCATGATGATCGCGAGGTGTTAGATATCCTCAACCATATCGGCCATATGCCGTTGCCGCCCTATATCGATCGTCCCGATGAAGAGGCTGACCGCGAGCTTTACCAAACGGTTTATAGTGCGAAACCAGGTGCCGTCGCCGCTCCGACAGCAGGGCTGCACTTCGACCAGCCTTTATTGGACGCATTACGTCAAAAAGGGATCGAAACGGCTTTTGTCACCTTACATGTGGGGGCGGGGACCTTTCAACCAGTGCGGGTTGAGAGCATCGAAGATCATATTATGCATGCTGAATACGCTGAAGTCCCGCAAGAGGTGGTGGATGCCGTATTGGCCTGTAAAGCACGAGGGAATAAAGTGGTTGCGGTGGGGACGACCTCGGTACGTTCTTTAGAAAGTGCGGCCAAGGCGGCGGAGAACGCGCTTATCGCGCCTTTCTTCGATGATACGCAGATCTTTATCTACCCGGGCTATCAGTATCAAGTTATCGATGCGTTAATTACCAATTTTCACCTGCCTGAATCGACGCTGATTATGCTGGTCTCTGCCTTTGCCGGCTATAAAAACACGATGCACGCCTATCAGCAAGCGGTGGAACAGCAATATCGTTTCTTTAGTTACGGTGATGCGATGTTTATTACCCAAAACCCGCAAGCGGTCAATGAGGTGATGGACGACTAAGGAAGCACCCCTATAATTAAAAAGGGGCTAATTTAAGCCCCTTTTTTAGGTGTAAGGTTTTAAGGCAGGATAGGAAAGGCCTTAAGCCCCCGGTTAATTCAGCGAAATTTTCGCCACGCTATCTGGACCTTTGGTGGTGTTATCTTCGTTAAAGTCCTGTTTGATGGTGACATACAACGAATTACCGTCAGGTGACACCAGCAGGCTGTTGGGATGACCGCCGAATGACCAAACGTGTTTTGGCGTTAGGCTGGTGGCATCCAGTTGTATAACCTTTTTCGATTCACGCTGGCTAATATAAACCTCGTGGCGTTTTACATTAAACTTTATCCCTAAGGCATCACCTGGGAGTCGCTTAATCACTTTTCCAGAATGTTCATCAAAGACTAAAGTCGTCTTGCCTTCGGAATTATCGGTGACGAATAAACGTCCCGTAGTAGGATCTTCCGCCATATTGAGGAACAGGTACTTCTGTCCATCATCAGGTTTCCAGCGATGTTCAATTTTATTATTCGTAGGATTGATAACCGCTATTTCGCCACTACCACTTGCCGCATAAATACGTTGAGTTGATGGGGAATAGATTATCCCTGTTACCCATTTGCCGACATTGTCTATTTTCCCTTTCAAGGTCATGGTTTGGGCATCGACAATCGAGATATAACCGGGATCGGTAACACGACCTATATAGAGTTGGTTGTTGTGGAAGAGGATTTCCCGCGCACCAATAGGATCGCCATCTTTGTCTTTACCTTTAAAAAAGAGGCGTTCGATAACCTTTCCGGTCAGGGCGTCAACTTTAGAGACCCCTCCATCAAGCGAGTTGGTGGTGTAGAAGAACTGGCCCTTGTCATCAATAGCCATACCAAAATTTTTAAGGTCCGTATGCGTTTCACCGGTGATGGCGAGAGTGGTGGGATCCAAACGATAGATCACGCCACCATTAACGTCTTTAAAACTTTGTGCACTCGCAACATAGAGCTTATTTTGTCCGGGAATCAGGGCCAATTCATATAAGCCATCACCCAGTTGCCGCTCTACAGGTGAGGAGGCTACGGATGGTGCTTGTTGGGCGAAGGCTGTCGGTGCCGTCAGGGTGGTCATTAAGAGTGCCGAGTACAATGCTTTAAGTGAGGGAAAGCTTCCTCTCATACTAAACTCCTTGATTAACTTCAAACCGGTAGAGATAAACGTCCTGACGGGCAGGACGTTAGCCTGAGTAATTAAAACTGATAGGATAAGCTGATTGAGACGTTACGGGGCTCACCGTAGACATCATTGTTCCTATAAGTGTAATAAGTACGATCGAAGAGGTTGTTAATATTAGCTTGTACCGCAACCTGCTTGTTGATCTGGTAACGCGTAAACAGGCTCGCTAAAGGATAGCTGCTTTGATATACCCGTTGGGTGCTGCCATCAGGGGCGGCAACGTCCCAGAACACTCGGTTTTGCCAAGTAATCCCGCCGCCAACCGTCAGCTCGGGCAGAGTAGGGAGCTGATAGCGGCTAAAGAGTTTGAAGACGGTTTGCGGCTGATTACTATTGTAGCGTCCGGTAGAGTCCGTCGCGACATAGCGGGTTGCGCCGAAGGTCATTTGTAGGTTATCGGTGATGGCACCGTTTAACTCAAACTCCGCCCCCTTACTGCGAGCGCCTTTGGTCGCAACATAGGCTTGCTCGCTGCTATTATTGACATAGACGCCATCTTGTTCCTGACCCACATTATTTTGTTCGATACGGAAAATAGCGAAAGTCGCGGTGAGTCGTCCATCATCCCACGCTGATTTTAGTCCCGTTTCGTAACTTTTACCGGTAATCGGTGATAAATAATGGCCGGTACTATCGCGATAGGTTTGCGGCTGGAAGATAGAGGTATAGCTGGCATAGGCTGACCAGGTATCATTGAGGTCATAAATAATACCGGCATATGGCGTCAGATTGTTTTTTTCCATATCGCCGCTCGAACCATCGTTACGATATTGGGTATAACGCGCTCCGACTATTAAGGCTAAAGGATCGGCAAGTGAAAAGCGTGCAGCAGTATAGGCAGACTTTTGACGAATGATGTCATCAGCGTTTTGATACCAATCCCCCCAAGTCGGTTGGGCGATATCGCCGTTCCAATGATTAGTAAAGAGACCAATATCACTGCTGGTAATCTCGCTGCCATCTTCACTAGTTGTTCCGTTACTGCTATAGGTAGCATTATGCTGGCGACTGTAATTTACCCCGATCATCAGTTGGTGTTGACGACCCAACAGTGTAAAGGGGCCACTTGCATAGCCATCCACAGAGGTCAGCTCACGTTTCCCACGATCTTTACTGCCAAAGCCGTCAGCCCCTCCACCAGTATCTCTATCGGGCATACTGAGATAGCCAACATACAGCAGTTTATCGCTGAAGGTGTTTTCAGCGTGGGTACCGTTTAAGTGGGCGATCCAACCGTTGTCGAAATGATGTTCTAGGTCGGCATAGAGTTTACGCACAGTGGTGTGATAATAGGTCCAGTCGGCGGCGGAATTGAGGCCTCGTCGATAGTGCGTCAGTGTTCCGTTACTGTAGAAGACCGGATTTCCTCCCCAAGTCGGGTTACTGGTATCGGCATCTTGATAGTCGTAGGCGAGAGAAAGCGTGGTGCGTTCACTTAAGTCCGCATCAATTGCTGCATAGAGGAATTTGGTGTTTTTGGTGTAGCGATCCAGCCAGCTATCTTGGTTCTGATAACCGGCAATCACTCGGCCACGTAGCGAACCGGATTGGTTAAGGGGAGTGGAAAGATCAGCGACATACCGTTGCTTCTGCCAACTGCCATAACTGGCTTGTAAATTACCGGTAGCCGTCTTACTGTCAGCATGCTTGCGCACCATATTCACCGAGGCAGCAGGGCTACCCGCCCCGGTCATCAGCCCCGTTGCCCCGCGGACGACTTCAATCCGATCGTAAATTGCGGTATCTGACGCGGTATCGCCGTAGTTCCATGAATCCCCCATCGCGGTGGGAATACCGTCAAAGGTGAAGTTAGTGATCTTAAAACCGCGGGAATAGTAATAGGCCCTTTCACTGTCATCCTGTTCGCTAGTGATCCCTGTTGTATTGTTCAACACATCGTTAATCGTTTGAAGTTGTTGATCCTGCATGCGCTGCTGGGTGATCACGCTTAACGATTGTGGGACATCGCGTGGTGTCAGCAGTAATTTTGTTCCGGCTCGCGTGGTTTTAACCTGATAGTCCTGTTTACTCTGGTCGTCAGTGTTGTCGGTAGTTGCGCCGTAGACCACCACGTCTTGTTGTGACGCATTGGTGGCTGAACCGGTTGTGTCGGCAGCCTGTGCTTCAGGAGATACAATAAGTGAATGGATAGAGAGCGCTAGTAGCGACAGTGTGAATACCCTATTCATCGGTGGTATGTGGTGTGCAATAAAACAGGCTGGCCTTCTGCAAGAAGCAGACATAGTTATCCCTATAAATCGAAAAGATTTAGATGCTGTGTGCCTTTATTGTTAGTTGATGGCAGAGAAGACAACAATTAATGGCAATGCGTGTAAATGAGAAGGCTAATCATAATCATTAGTTTTACTGTAGGAAATGATTATTTTCTTCAATTTGTAATAGTTTTGACGATGTAGGAAAACCCTATATTTAATAAGGATTTGTGGCGTAAGTACGTTGATTTGAACTCATTATGAGGGAGAGTGATAAATAATTCAGTGAAGTATTATTTATCTTTAATTCAGCGTAATAAGATGAAGATAAAAGAAATTGCTGGATAGGCGGAATTTTTGCCGTGAGTCGTTCAGTCATGTGAGCGGGATAAATAAAAAACGACTGAACGCAACGCTCAAGGGGGATTGGCAGTAGGCGGCGGGATAGGGAAATCATCAACTTTATGGTAGCATCCTAGCGCGGAAATTAACTGTGTCGAAATTTAGTCTTGAACAAGGACTAAACCGGCACAACATTGCAAAGATTAACACGGACGAATGGACTCACGTCCCGTCGATTTCTGGTGTGTAACTCGTTGCATCTAATCAGACTGTTTCTCTGATGTGTTTCTTTGCTAGGAAATTACAAGCTAGAATTAAAGCCATTTAAATCATTAACTTACGAGTGATATTTTTGGCTGTGATAGCTTGTTATTTTCGGACTGTGCCAAAAATGTGACAATGCCGCTAAATTTGCTCAAATGTTCGCCAGATAAGTGAGCATATTTATTTACCATTTCCAACTTCTCCCAACCACCCATTTCTTTCAGTGCCATTAGCGGTGTTCCATTCTGTACGTGCCAACTTGCCCAAGTGTGTCTCAGGTCATGGAAGCGGAAATCTTCAATACCTGACTTCTTTAATGCGTTGGCAAAGTCGTTACGGTTAATCGATGGGGTAAAATCACCGTTAGTCGTAAACGGAAAATCTCCAATGCGCGGAAGATTATTTAGCAAGTCGATAGTTTCATCGTTCAGCGGGAGCGCTCTAGCCCTACCAGACTTCGCGTTGTCCGCTGTAACGACTGCTACCCTGCCAACTAGATTTACACTCTCCCACCTCATTGTGAGTATTTCACTCATCCTCGCACCGGTCATTAAAGCGAATGAACAGACAGCCTTCATCCAATCATGACTCAGGTTATCAATAAGCACTCTAGCTTGATGCTTCTCAATCCATCTAACCCTTACCTTTGGCTCTCTCAGCAAAGGGACATACGGGACTTTATCAATCCATCCATTCTTATAAGCCAAAGAGAAAGCCCGCATTACGAATGAGCGGTAACGGTTCTTCGTTGCGTTAGATAGCGGCTTTCGTGTCCTGTAGCAGTGAGTGGGAATTGCATCAGTAATGCGCTCTCCTGAAATTTTCGACAACTCTTTGCCAGAGAAATAGTTAATAAAGTAACGGGCGTAAATCTGCTTATTCTCATAACCAGACTGCCCGTCAGCATCACGCAGGGCCAGTACCATGAGTTCATCAAAGTATCTCTCTGGCTTCTTCTCCAGGTGAGAAACCTGCCAAAGCTCATGCTTTAACTTGTCGTGTAGTTGCTGGGCCTTATTTTTCTCTTGGGTTTTAGCAGATTTTCTAACTCTGCTGCCATCTGGCGCTGATATGTCGATCCAGTACGTTTTACCTCTTCTATATATCGGCATTGCGATTCCTCTTTCTTTTCCGCAATAGCCAGCCTGATGGCATTATTACCACCACGCTGAGATAACTTAAAGTTGTTAATTGAATCATTGTCCGCACGCCAAGAATTACCAACCCGAAACATGAAGTAAGCTTCGGGCTTCTTCCTTATGGTGTGAGGGGAGACGCTTATCTTTTTCGCGTATTGATTTATTTTCATAAACGCCATAATTTCTCCTTTACCTTCCCGCAGACATGACGATGCCGCCGATTATCGATGCGGGAATAGGGTGGGTTGATTTATTGTTCGTGGTGAACTCTTGATAGGTTCCTGCATCCGGTGATTACCGTTGCGGATATGGTTGTCTTTCTTGTTACCACTTCGATTTGATAATGTCGGTCACGATACCCGACTGAGTACACGACATGGTGATACTTGTTGCCAGTTCCGTACTTTAATCGGTGCTTATCAATGGCTGCACTGTCGACCACAATATGCACTGGCTCGGTATCACCGCGAATAACTTCACGCACTGGAACTCCTTCTTACTTCACCACACACAAGATCATGCTTAGGCTGAATATCTTTCATGTCCTGATATGCCCTCCAATAGCCAACATAAGAAGAATTAGGGCACAGATGAATCCAGCCCCTAACAATCCGCAGACAATTGAAAAATGTAATATCGATAAAGTAACCATCACTCCCCCAATCCGTTTAGGCGTTTGATTTCGTTCTCATACCATGAAAATCCACACCTAAACCCATCAGAAAGCTGGCTAATACCTTCTGATTTTGTTCTTAAGCCATGCTTCTTTAATCCATCTTCACATGAATTATCATCTGGCAGCTTAATCTCCGGCACTGGCGGGGCGGTGTAAAGTGGGTAAGACCCAACTTCATGCTCACTGCACAAAACCGTATAGATTTTATCCTCGACATCACTATCTACAGCATATAGGAATGTCTCTGCCGTTAGTGATGCTAGGGCTATCTTGAATATATCTTCTTCATCACTACAGCCACCGTATACTACATGAGATGCTAGCCGCGCTCTGGCGTAGTTAGCCAACTCTTCACGCTTCTCTTGTGTTAATGCAATCATGCTGCCTCCAATTCAAGTTCTTTAAGCCCCGCGCGAACTGCATCAATTATTCTTGATAGGTATTGATATTTAGGGTTCGGAATGGTAGGCCAGCCAGCATAGAATGGGTCATCGCCAAATAGGTTCAATAGGCAATTCGCTAGTTGGTAATTGCAGACCTTCTCCTTCACGTCTCCTGAGCCGATAGATTCATCCCACATATCACGAGCCTCAGTGCTATTTATCTCATTAGACCTACGGAGTTTGATTATTTCTTTCTGGACGAAATTAATATTTTCTTCATTATCGTCATCAATGGTGCTTTCTAGCGACCTATCAAAATAGCCGATAAGGTAATCATTGCTGACTCGTTGAATAAATTCTTGAACCGTATCACCACCCATAGCAAACCAAGCACCTGTCCATGCCTGAACGTAACAAGTGACTGTAATCCTTCCCTTTCCGGGCTCGTAGTTTTCAATCATTACCCGAATCGGGTCTAGCCTCTCAGCACCAGTTATGGTTAGTGAAAGAACGTCATTTTTTTTAACAGTTAACATGCTGCCTCCACTCGCTTAAAATCGACTATCCATTCCCACTGTTCACCATTGCGCTCTACCCGAATATCAGTAATCTCAAGCGTTATACGGGAAGCCCATCGGGGCATATGGATTGATGGCACTTTCTGACCATCACCATTACGATAGTGAAATAGGGTTCCCCACTTTTCTATGTGTTGGTCAGCGTATTCAATAATTTTGATCTCATTGTCTGCCGGATAGGCAACTGCTCTGATTCCATGAGGGGTAGATCTAGTTGCATAGCAGGTTTCTCTTACCCATAGGCGATCACCTACCTTACCTAAAGGGCATCTACAGTGAGCAAAATTACGATTAGTTTCTCTGTCGTCACTGCCTGCACCAAAAAGCGCGCCTTTCCAAGAAAACCCAGACCGCTCTGTAAGTTCTGGTTGAGGGCTTATAATTCTTCTTGTCTGCGCTTTACGCCCATCAAGAATGGCTCTAACCATTTCACCGTTGAAGATGATGCCGCGCTCTTTAATTTGCTTATCCACTTTGCTCTCCACTATAAGTTAGCCTTCCTTGGCGATGGGGTTGCTAGAATGGGATGTCGTCGTCAAAGTCCATTGGTAGGTCATTGCTATGAGGCGGTATTGAGTTCTGAGGCTGTTGCGGCTGTCCTTGTTGCTGATTGCTATTTGATTTCTGGCCTTCCTGCTTACCACCTAGCATCTGCATAGTACCGCCGACATTCACTACAACTTCCGTGGTGTAGCGGTCTTGGCCTGACTGGTCTTTCCATTTGCGAGTTCTTAACTGGCCTTCGATGTAAACCTGTGAACCTTTACGCAGATATTCCCCGGCAACTTCTGCCAACTTTCCAAACAGAACTACTCGATGCCATTCTGTGATTTCCTTCTGCTCGCCTGACTGCTTATCACGCCAACTTTCCGAAGTGGCCAGAGTGATATTGGTGACAGCCCCACCATTTGGCAGATACCGAATTTCAGGATCTTGTCCCAAGTTTCCGACGAGTATTACCTTGTTAACCCCACGACTAGCCATTGTTAACGCCCTCTAATTCTGATTTTCTGGTTTGATATACTTTGTCTAACTTGGCTAGTGATTCGCTATCATCCTTCAGTTTTTCTCTTACTTTTGGATAAATTGCTTCAAGGCGCTTCAATGGAGCCTTGATCGCCTCCTCGGAAAACCAACTTAAAGGGCACGTTTTTTGAACCACAAGCTTTTCAACTCTGTGCTCAACACGTTTCCCCCTAGACACGGTGAGCATTAGCGAGAAATTGTCCTCTACATCGCTCATGGCCTTCACCTTAATCCCGCCAACGGCAACCCCACCAAACCGCACTGAAGCATCGCCAGCAAGTGTTAAAGATTTACCTACCCACGTATGACCATCATTACCCCAACCGCCAATTAGAACTCGACGCATTGACTTAGAGGGTTTGTAGGGGCGCCCGTCATACCCTTCCAAATCGATAAATACTGGCTGCTCTTTATTTCCAGCTCGAACAGATTTAATTACTGCTGTAATGTTGCTGCTCTGGACGTCCTCAAAGTTAAGCTGGTCAGAGCGAGGAATAATTGTTTGTGATAAGTCCATTAGATAAGTACCTCGTCGTCATACTCTTCGTCGAAGAGATAGGAAGGGATGTTTATTTCAGATGATGGGAGAACTATTCCCTCATATCTGGCTGATTCGTTTTCCATGCACTCGGCTAGTTTTTCGAGAGACTCAAACATCTGCTTTCTTCCCTGTTCGAGAGAGTCTTCACCGATGAAGTACATGCAGTTTTGATAAGGTGCTTTATTCTGTAGTGCGAAGAAGCAGAACTGATTTAATTCTCTGCCAGTGGTAAGCCTCAAAACGTGAAGATAAAAGGCTGCTTGGATATGGTAATGCCACTTCCCGAAGTCCTGACTAAATCGCCGTTCCGTGGCGTCTTGGCAACTTTTCACGTCTAAGGGGTAAGGATATAACTCCGATAGCCTATCGAAACGGCACTTTAGGTCTAACCCGGTCACGTCACACTTGGCAAACATCGATACCTCTGAATGTCCAGGTGAGCGCATATAATCTATAAAGTCAGGATTCATGCGCGCTGACTCGACCATCTTATTTACCGTTTCGACTTCGCTACCTACCAGAATGAAATCGGCGCCGTAATCCTTTACTGCTGATTTGTAATCAGGTGAGCGTCTATCCAGCCCATCGGCAAGCTGGTAGAAATCACGCTTAAATACATCTGGCTCAAGTATTGCTGCGTGAATGGCGCTCCCTATGTGCGCCGACTTACCTCCTTTGAATGGATTAAAGTAGAGGTTTGCCGGGCTAACACTAATTTGCTTTACCGAAGTAGAGCCTATTGCTGGGTCAGCGTGGTAATCGGCATTTGAAAGGCTGTGGTAAATACCGGGCTCCATTACGCAGCCCCCCGGTAATCCTTGCGATGGTCATGAATCTCTAATGCGTACTCAGCGATAACTCGTGATTCAACCATCTTATAAAGACAGTCCATGCCGTCTTCTTGTGCCTGCATATCGTGGTCGAATAGAAACCCTACGGCTTGCTCTGTGTAGTCTGTAGCGCCTAACTCAGTTAAAAGCTGAGTGATTGGGTTTGATTTGATAGGTTCAATAACGCTGTCGGTACGCTGCTTGATGATTTCGTTTGCTTCACGATTAGAGCCTGACCTGAGGTCTGCGATAATCTGCTTTATCTCTCTCACGTCCTGAGTGTTCACTTTGACCTCCAGAAGTCAGTAACCATTGCCGAAAATCCTGCATCGTCATTTGGGTAGATATGAACCGAGCCGTTAAACGCTATGACCAGTTCAGAATTTTGGATGATGTATGTCACGCATAAGCCTCCGGTCTGGCCGCATCGTTAACGAACTGCTGAATGCGGTCTAATTGAGTGGTAGTGAATTGTTTAAATCGATTAAATAGGTTGGTAGCAGCGCCAATGACGCCGCCGATGAACGTTTTCATTGGCGATACTCCGATATGATTAATAATTGATTTTGGTGTGTGGTACTGAGCCATCTTTAATAGCTGTTAAGGTGCTGATTGCTTGTTCTCGATTGAGGCCAACAACATTAATTAGAGCGTTTACTACATCGGTTCCGATGCGCTTACGGTGATTTTCGTCAGCCTGACGTCGCTCGTTTTCATCCTTAAGGCGCTGTTCTTCTGCTAGACGTTTTTGCTCAGCCTCTCGTGCTTTACGGCGTTCTGCTTCGATAGCTTCCTGCTTCTCACGCTCGGCATTTTCCTTGGCTTCACGGGCTAGTCGTTCACTGCGTTCTTGCTGCTCTTTGGCTTCACGCTCAGCGCGCTCTTTAGATTCTTTGGCCTGACGCTCTGCACGTTCTTTCTCAGCGATGCGGTCACGCTCAGCTTGCTCAGCCTTGGCCTTTAGCTCAGCTTCGCGGCGGGCTGATTCTTCACGCTCACGCTGTGCCTTTTCTTCTGCCTCACGCTTAGCACGTTCCTCAGCTTCACGGGCGATACGCTGCTCATACTCAATGCGTTGCTGCTCAGCGATGCGGGCTGATTCTGCTCGGTCACGGTCAATCTTGTCGTTCATGAGCAGGGCGATTTCGTGGTCTGATTCGATACGCTCAGCGAGTGCCTTATCAAAGGCTGCGTTCATCTCCAGAGCTTCGGCATGGTCAGCGTTGAACTTGTCTTCGGCTTTAATTCGTTCCTGCTCAGCTTCCCAATCGGTAACTGGCTGACGAATCTCGATAGCCAATTCGTCCAGTGCTTCACGAATCTTCCGACGGCTAGCATCAACCAATGCAGGGCGCTTTTTCATTTCCGCGACTAATGCCTTGCCAGCATCATCAATAGCTACCTTTGAGCTGCGGACGGTAGCCGCCATGCTGATATATGCCTTTCTCCCCTTAGCTGTGTTTAGGTCACCCACGACTGATTTAGCTTTACTGCGAACTTCTTCAATCAGCCGGTCGGTGTAATCCTCACTAATAAACGCCGCCTCAAGGTCAGTTGATGACTCGGGCAGGCTATAAAGCTGTAATTCAGTGCTTTCCATATTCACTCTCCTGAATGTTTGTCATATAACCGCCCACTCATTGAATAGGCGCTGATATGAGGGCGAAAAAAAGCACCCGTAGGTGCTTAAATCTTTTAGGGCAGTATTACCCACATAGCCCACTCTTAAATGAGCTATAGGGGGTCACCCGGTAGGTGGGGTAGGTAATGGCATCCAGTGGGTATAACTAAGCAATGGCTCGTACATTGATTCTCTTAGCCACCAACCTCGACCCCTTGAATCCTCACCACAATAAAACTCAACATCACCATCAAATTGGACGATAATCGGATAACCCTCAATATGGATGCCAATGACATCAACTCGTGAATCTGGCATCTGCTCACTACACTTAATCCACTCCATCACCAACCCCCGTTAAAGTAACTAATCACACCCCAAGTAAGCATCCCAATAACCGTTGACCAGAACGCTATCAATCCCGCCGTGAGAATCATGTAGAACCGATGGTTATCTGTCATTGCATAGTCCCCGTTGGCTCCATGTACTCAGGAAACTCCATGTAATGACCTACGAAGCCTTTCTTAATGTTGCGAGTGTTACCGAGTGGCTCGAACTCGAATCGCGCCTCTACAGGGTTGTAGTAAGCAATATACGGTGCCAGTGATTTCTTATGTCGGCATGGGAAGCCAGTGCCATCGCGTTTAATCATGATTTACTCCCATTAAAATTTACCAACCATCCTGAATTTCCGGACAGTTCACTTAATCTCATCGCGCAGAACTTCCAGCTTGGTTATCGCTGCAAGATATGCTCGTTCGTAATAAATATTCAGGCCATGCAATTTGCTCTGCCGTAACTCGTCCCGAATCATCACAATAGCCTCGTTGATTACCTCTATCTTTCCGTCCCTGATGGCCTGATTGCGTGGCTTGACTCTTTTCTTTGGCAGGTTTCGAAAGCAAGATGGCATATATGGTGTTGTCATATTTCACCCTCGTTAATCTACATCTTTATTGTCAGTATCCGGCTCATTAAGCCATTCCGGCCTATCACCCTTGCCAAGATAAAAATCAATAACATCCAGCAGGCGAGGGTAGAATTTCAGAGCTTTTCTACCGTCCATTTTCACAATTTCCCGCTTGCTGAATTTTCGCCAGTCATCAATGCTATGATTCTGGCACCCTGCTCGTAGATACTCCCCGCATGTAATCGTTACCGCGTAATCCATTCCCATGATTACATATGTGTGATCTGGCAGGTTGGCATCGCTCAGGTCGGCACCGTACAGGTTGGCACCGCGCAGGTTGGCATCGCTCAGGTTGGCACTGCTCAGGTCGGCACCGCGCAGGTTGGCACCGTGCAGGTTGGCACCGCGCAGGTTGGCATCGCTCAGGTTGGCACCGCGCAGGTTGGCATCGCTCAGGTTGGCACTGCTCAGGTCGGCACCGCGCAGGTTGGCACCGTGCAG
>NZ_JALBCV010000003.1:0-1173 GCF_022602565.1 Rosenbergiella metrosideri | reverse complement strand
GGTTGGCACCGCGCAGGTTGGCATCGCTCAGGTTGGCACTGCTCAGGTCGGCACCGTGCAGGTCGGCATTACGCAGGTTGGCACTGCTCAGGTCGGCACCGCGCAGGTTGGCTTTCGATCCAGAACCGAATCCGCTCGCAACCCATACTTTATGTGCTTCTAAAATCTTATTCAGCTGTACTGCATCCATTGATTTGCTCCTGAATTTAGGCAATAAAAAAGCCGCTCTAGGCGACTTGTATCTATTCAATAAGCTATTCACTTTCTGTCTTAACCCTTGTCTGGTAAGGGTAGGGAGTGAGTAGCTAGTTATTCATTAAACCTGTTTTTGACGGGTCAGGCTCCCGTATCTGCTATACCCCTACAGCGAGATTCGTGTAATATCTAAACACCCCTACAGTGTTGAGGTTCATCAATGGATAAGTTTGATAGGAATGTTCAGCGTGATTTATTGCTAGCTCTTTATGAATCATCACCAGAGGGTATTAGCAATACTGAAAGTGATAACTTTGAAAACTCTTTCGGGGGTATGGCTAATTACGTTGCCAATCTCAGGTACCTTGCTGAGCATGGACTATTAGCCTGCAAAATAGACCGATACTCACATGGATATGAAATAACGCCAGAGTTAATGAAAATAACTAACAAAGGTATTGATTTCATCAGGAACGATGGTGGTCTTGGCGCGATACTAAATGTCGTAAATGTTAGGCTTCATAGTGACACCATCAACAAACTTGAGTCTATTATCTCTTCGTCTAACGCCCCTGAAGAAGAGAAGGCGACACTGATTTCAACACTTCGCAAGCTTCCTGAAGATGCCATAAAACATTTGAACCTGAAATTATTGGATATGGGGGTTTCTCATTTGCCGAACGCAGTTCACGCAATTCAAACAGCCCTCCACAACCTGTTTTAAATTGTTCAGAATCCCTTATTCTCACAAACTTTCCCCAACCAAGGCTTTTACTCAATAAGGCCCAAAAGTCTTGGTCTGAATCGGCGCTAACGAAAAACCCGTTGGGATGAAAGTATGCTGTGTATATCTTCATACTTACCTCGCACTAACTGAAACTGATTTACGATGCCCGAATATTCAGCCATCAAGAATTGGTTCCTGCTCTTATATGCCGCTCAGGATGCGCGACCCCCTTTAGTCACCACAACAGCCGG
>NZ_JALBCV010000039.1 GCF_022602565.1 Rosenbergiella metrosideri | reverse complement strand
TCACCACTTTTTACTTCAAATCCACCAAACATCCCACCCTCTAAATTAATATTATTATATTTATTTATTATTTTTATTTCAGGTTTTCCAACTCTTCCGAAAGAGTATTCATATACACCTCTTTTTTTGCACAGTTCTACCACTTTTGTATGATTCATATTGTAAGAATAGAAAATAATATTTTCTTTTTGGCATGAATCATTATCTGCAAATGCTTTTGCCGGAAGAATTGATAACATCATATAAATTATATACATAGCGTGATTTTTATTCATTTCCATCTTCTCCTTATGTTGTTTTTTTCTCTAATTCATTTCAAATTTTTCCTTGATAGATCCACTTGAAATCAGCTAGTTGATTGTATAATAATTCATAATTAAAGTAACTCTCAGGGGGGTAATGAAGTTGGTTATGTGTGCTTGATACTAGGTAATGGTAACGATTTTCGTCTAGTTAGTGTCATCGTGGGATGATGTAATGATTGCTATTGATTCTGATTTTTATAAGATTCATCTTACTTTTAGATTTTAATAACAATGTTTGATATGATACGCATCCAATATAAAATTAATGTGGGTGATTAAGATTGTTACAGCCGATTTACTTAATGCTACCTGCCTTCACTTTAGAGCTATAAAATATCAGGCTAGGAATGAACGTCAAATATCAAATATTCATTCTTTGGTAAAACCTATGAATCAATGGTTTAAAGTATATGAAATCAATACTCCACTGAGAATAGCTCACTTTCTTGCTCAAGCATGTTGTGAAACATTTGATTTTTCAGATATGACTGAAAGACCAGCTAAAGGTGGAAAAGAATATGATTTTGGAACTCGAGTAGGGAAGGTTCTTGGTAATACGCACCCAGGGGATGGCCCTAATTATATTGGCCGAGGCTTGCTACATCTAACAGGAAGATACAATTATAGAAAAATTGGTAAGGAAATAGGTGTAGATATTGAATCAAAACCAAAATTAGTTGCTCTGGACTTAGATATTGCGGTAAGAACAGCATATGTTTTCTGGAAGAACAATGGTTTAAATAAAGATGCAGACGATGATTTATTTATGAAGATAAGTCATAAGGTTAATGGTTATGAAAATGGTATAGCAGCAAGAAAAGCTGCATTGAATAGAGCTAAGAAATTCTTAAATATCCCTTAGCTTCATATATAGGTTCTTACTATAAAAGCTCTGTACAGGTAATTACTCCAATTTATTGATTTAGTATATGATGGTGTTTTTTAGGTGCTTCTGTGGCTTCATCTCCGTGTGCTGTCCCTCTTGTTCCGTGACTAAAGGCGTTGTCTGTAACGGCAAAAGTACTGCTGGCCATCAGCGTTATCTCTGCAAACAGTGTCGTAAGACATGGCAACGCACTTTCACCTATACCGCATCCCAGCCCGGTACACACCAGAAAATCATCGATATGGCT
>NZ_JALBCV010000038.1 GCF_022602565.1 Rosenbergiella metrosideri | reverse complement strand
GCGTCTAATAGATTATATATACCGACAATCAAAAGAAATGTGAATTACGTTAAACCATTTTGTCTATATCCTGGTAGTATTAATTTTTCGCAGAATTTTTTAGCTATCAAATGGTTTTCCGAAAATGTTCTATCAAACCTTGGAATAGATATTGATTTTCTAATTACTGGTACTGCTGATGTTGATAAAAAGTCTAAAATAAGAACTGATGAACGTTTGCATTTTCTAGGTGAGGTATCCACAGATAAATTATCAGTTTTATATAGTGAGTGTATATGTATAATCTCACCTATAATTACTGGAACAGGTATTAAAATTAAAGTATTAGAGGCTATCGAACAAGGAATACCAGTTGTAGCTACTAAAAAAAGTTCTAATGGAATATTTGAAAGTGAGCACATGATCACAAGTAAAGATGATTCAGCGGAGGAATATTTGAAAACATTATATTCATTTTTGAAAAATAAACTACACAAAAAAAATGAGAGAATCTTATGATTTATGGAATAATTTTAGTTTATTATCCAAAATATTATCTTAGAGCAATATCCGAATTCAAAAATTTTTTAAATAGTATTTCAATGGATAATAAAATAATAATTGTCACTAATAACCAAAAATTATTCAAAGTTGGTTACGAAGATGAAATATGGGTCATGGGAAATAATATAAACTGGGACTTTAGTGGCTGGGATTCAGGTGCTGAAACTATTAGTGATAAATTGCAAGAGAAAGACTCTATTATTTTTGCTAATGATACATTTTGTCATCACAATCCATGGGGTAAATTTGAGAAATTATCAGCTGCTCTTACCTTTAAATATAATTATAAACTCAATAAATTGACACCAAAACCGATTCTTTCTGGCCACGTGTTAACATTCGATCAAAACTTTGATATTTTAGGAAATAAATCTAACGTATGGGTTAGTACATACCTATTTATGGTTTCATTTAAATTATTTGAAATTTTGGATAAAAAAATTTCTATTGAAGAGAAATTACTAAGTCAATCAGTGAATTATAGCAATTCAGATCAAAGCCTAAAGTGGGAAAATATCTCTCCAAATCTACAGGAGCATATTAACGAATGGATGTTCCCCAAAAATATACGTAATGGATGGTACAATAATGATTGTGATGATATTCAGATAAAAATTAGAAAAATAAAAACCATCATAAATGAAAAATATATTGCAGCTAAATGTAGTTCTGCAGGCGGAAGAGTTATCGAATTCGACTTTTTCAGGCGATTAAAGAGATTAATAAGAAAATAATGAAAAAACATGCTTTTTTAATGATTTGCCATTCTCATCCTAATTTGATAATGAGGATTCTGGAAAGACTTTCCTTAGATAATCACTATTTTTACCTACTAATTGATAAGAAAAGTAGTATTAATACAGAGTCTTTTATAAAATCTTTATCAAATAAGATACAGAACATTAATCTTATTCATAATAAGCTAATAGTTAATCA
>NZ_JALBCV010000037.1 GCF_022602565.1 Rosenbergiella metrosideri | reverse complement strand
TTTTGTACTGGACTGTTGGGGTTACGGGTGAGAAGTGGTTAAGGAATTTGGTTAGCCAAGTCATGACTCCCCCATTCGCATTGTTATTCCTTCCTGATACCAGTCGGGTGTAGTGAACTCTATCCTTCCTGTTACACCATTGTTTCTAAGCTCCTGTAATCGCTTGTGCTCGCTTTTTAGGTGCTTGTATAACTCATCCTTCTGCCAGTCCTTTATCTTCAGCACAGAGCTTGCTAGACGTGCTACACGTTCAATAGTCATCTCGCCGTAAACTATCTCAGCGTGAGTCGTAAATTCGTAAGGGTCCTCTTCTAGCTTTCTGTGGCAACCTATGCAATGAGCGAAGGCGTTGTAAGGATGGTATCGAGTGGATTTGTGTCGGCGTGATTTGAAGTGTGAACAGTGAAGTTTTACTGGTTCGTGTTGGAAGTTTCTACCGCAGTAATCGCACTCCCACCCGACACGCTCTCGAACTAGCTTCGAGAATATGTCGTCAAACTTGTCTCTCTTTAAAGCCATCATCTCGCTCCAGGTCGTAATTATTATAATCGGTCGCTATATACACTTCGTCACAAGCCTCACACCACCTGTCATCTTCTGAGGGGAATCCGCATGCTGTGCATTCAGTTTCTTTCATGCGGCGCGCTCCATTAATCGCTTACCGTAGGCAAGTAATTGATTCCGATCGACAGTTGAAAATTGACAGTGATTTGTAGGCCATGGATGCCAAATTATCAGCATCGAACCTTTGTTATTCCCGTTCACTGGCTTGCCCGTCAGCGATGAGACGAAAGATAACCGCCCACCTGTAATGAACCGAACCTCGCTAGCACTTCCGATCGCCGATTTAAACCAGCCTACCGACGTATCTGCTGGCAGCAACATTACGCACCCAACGTGATTTAATTCCTTCTCTCTTGCGGTCTTCTCGATGAATGGTGATGGGTCGCTGTATGGCGGATTTAGCCACGCATAGCCGCTAGTGACGTAACTTGACCAATCAGCCTCAAGCGTATTCTCTTCGGCAGTGATGAAGCGCTTGCATAGCGCATTCCGATCGCTTGCCGCAGCATCTAACTGGAAGTGAAACTCCGCGTTAAGAGCTTGGAATAAATCGCGCGGGGTTTGCCATGTGTCACGATTTTCAAGGGGGGTTTTAGTGTTCGGATAACTCATAATGATCTCGCAAAATTAAGGTGGAACTTCTCTCTTGCCGATTGCGCAACAAGCCCAGCAAATTCTAAATCCTCATACAGACCGAAACTTATTCTTCCTTGATCTGTTCGCAAAGAGACGTGCCACTTAGATTTCTGAGAAACCCAACTGACATTCTTGAAACCAGATGTGTTTTTCTTGTTAGTTTTTAAGTTCCTATTATTTTGCGACCTAGTACATTCCCTAAGGTTTGCTGGCGAATTATCTCCCCTATTACCATTGATATGATCTATCTCTCCATTTGGTAATCTTCCATGAGTCAGGGAAAAAACAATTGAGTGAAGGAACATCTGTACACCACCAAAACAGACTTGCTGATAGCCATTATTATTAAAAGAAACATGAACTTTATCGCCAGCCTTTCTCTTAATTGCGGAATACTTTGATGAATCGTTCTTATATCTAACCTCACCATCCTTCATGTAAAGATGGCTATTTATTATTTTCAACCGGTCTTCTTTATGTTCGATCGGGGTATT
>NZ_JALBCV010000036.1 GCF_022602565.1 Rosenbergiella metrosideri | reverse complement strand
CTAACCTCACCATCCTTCATGTAAAGATGGCTATTTATTATTTTCAACCGGTCTTCTTTATGTTCGATCGGGGTATTGGATTTATCTGTCACTTTCTTCTCCTTGGCCTAGTCCTATCCCACTTTGATTTGAGTAGCGTATAGACATAATCGAATGTCTTTACTTCACTGGCTTCGGGGATTCGTTGGCGTTTTCTGCGGGGTTTCGGGACGTCGTAAATGAGGTTCTGCATAACTATATTGGTGGGTGATCTATACCGCATGAGCACCTCGCCAGTGGTTATTGAAATCGGAAAGTCTGCGAGATACACCGAAAGATAGTTCGCTCTCCTTCTCGATTTTGCGGTATAGGTAGTTGCGCGCGTTATCGGGGTCAGCCATCCTTTCGAGAATATCACCGGTAACCATGCGGCTAGCCGCGGGCCTTAATCTTGCGCTTTCAATATTGGTGATTTCGATAATCTCTCGCATCGAGTACCAGCCCCCAGGCTCCATCTTTGAAAGGATTACTTCGCCGATAGTCATTTCTTTAACGCGCTGCATGGGAACCTCTCATATACTGGTAGAAATCTTGCAGTCGATTTGATACACCAAATTTAACCTCGGGTAATAGCCGATAAAATCGAACCGCCTGACGCCTCTCGCTTACAGTCGAATACTCAACCTTCCCTATTCTTATCAGCTTGGCTATTGCATTTTTGAATACGCCATCCTTTAGTCCAGAATCGCATTTACATCTAGAGCCCTTGGTGAAAGTGTCGTAGCTCAAGCACCCAATAATCGACATATCGATTTCGTTCAGTTCATCTCTGATAATCTTGGTGGAAATCTTGTTATCGCTACAAAAAGCGGCAACAGAACTGTTGCTCCTGCCAATCTCCTTTGCCATTTCGGCACAAGTGAATTTTCCAGCCATCTCCTTAATTTTCTTTATTTCATCACCCGTATAGGGATGGTATTTTCTGGATTTCATTCTTCCTGCTTCCTCTGTAGTTCTCGGTACTCGCAGTTGTCGGGAATGGTAAGTAAGCACCCGATACTCTGCGCCCATGATTCCACTTTGCTCAGGTAGTGATGCATATCGCCAGTCTTTAACTTCGACGTGTGCTTTAGCTCCTGAACGACTTTTTTCTCTCCGGTTACAACGTCTACTCGTTCGATTTCCTCATAACCCAGATAGCTATGCTTCATCGCATCCTTGACCCACTCCGGGGACGCAAAGGTTCGCCCGCGGCTAACGAGGTATTGGCTGATTTCCTCGTACCACATATGACTTAATGAGTTTTGCGGAAGGCTACGACGCTCGCGCCAAAAACAGAGATTAAGGCGGTAGGTTTTCCCGTCCTTGAGTAATTCTGAGAGGTGATTTTTTACTGATTCGAAGTTAGTGGAGTGTAACCGGAGTCCGTCTTTGGGATGTTCATTACTCTCCTTTCTTCAATGGTATCGCGCACTCTTCCCACTTGGATGTTACATACATTTCAGCTTCGTTAATTATGGTAAAAAGCATTTTAATGACCTCCGGCGACTTTCCTTGAAGGTCTATCTTTAACACCTTGATTGACTTCATATACGCCTCATTAAGAGAGCTACCTACATGGATACCCTTTGATTCAAAATAGGACTCCATCTTTCCAGTGAATCGTTGGCTTGCATCTTTATCGCCCTTTTCAATCATGGATAGATATGAGTTAGTGACACCTAATTCTTCAGCCATTTGTCGCTGATTAACTCCGGCGTCTATCCGAAATTTCCTGATTGTTTTTCCTAGTTCCGATAGTTTCATCACTCACCGCCTTTCATCATGAGGAATACAATGCAGATAGCTCGGAGCGGGTTCTGATGGTGGTGTTCGAGAT
>NZ_JALBCV010000035.1 GCF_022602565.1 Rosenbergiella metrosideri | reverse complement strand
GTGAATTTTAATATGGTTTAATTTTTTTAAGTACCACTTCTTATCGTCATTAGTTAAATAAATAACTTCTGAAATATTATACTCCTTTATATTTTTAGACTCAAAAGCAAAAGTCCTCAACAGCTTATTGAGGCTATTAATTTTTTGGAAATACGAGCTATTTGATTTAATATCACTCAAGTAGAGATTTTTCATTACATCATGGACAACTAATCTAACCGGTTTATTAATCGATTTGGGTAGGATACCTAATGCCCAGTATCCTTCTACTTGAATGTAATCAGGGTTAAATTCAGTGATCAATCGATTTATAACACTTCCTATCTCGTATGTCCCATAAAGTATTTCCTCTCTAGTTTTTATTGAAAAAATACTTTTTACTATATTTAAACCTTTTAGTTTAGGAACTTCAATGTTTACGTTCTTAATAATTCCATCAGAATACTCTTTTATTCTGTTCTTATCTAAAGCTCCATCATTTCTCACTTGTATAACCATGACTTCATCATTATCAATTTTACTTTCTTCAATCCTCCCATTAACTGATTTCTTATAGCCATTATTGCTCGGATGAATGAAATCCCATGTAATAAAAATAACTTTACTCATAGTGTTACCTATAAATTAAAAAATATTGAAAGTATTATCTAATACATACCCATGAATAGATTGAGGGTTTATAATTGTATTATACAGGAGGTAGTAGATTACGATCATCAGACAAAGTGTTAGCATTAATACTTTATACTTCTTAAACTCAAATATAAGCATCGAAATTAATATAGGCTCTATTTGTAAAAATAAATTTCCTACTCTTCCGCCAATGATTGAAAAGTCATTGAAGAAAATCCTAATACCAGCTCCAATGCTAAAAGCAAAAACGAGAATGTAGCGTATCTCCCATTTTATTTTCAGCGAGTCATTATTAATTAAATATTTACAATAGATATATACAAATACTATATTTTTAAAATTAGAAATGCTAAAAATAGGTAATTCCGTATCGTATTCGCTGCCTTCATAAGCTAGTGCTGTTTGAGGAATGAAATTTTCAAACTTTCCTAAAAAAAACTTGCTACCTATTAGACCCAATAAAACAGATAATACTACTATGTAAAATGGTAAATATTTACGCTTATATATTTGAGAAAAAACCACTAATAAACCCGCAGTTGCTGTTTGATGCGATAGTACTGATAATAGATAAATTACAATAAATAACTTAATTTTTTTCTCTGATAAAAAGGTTAATGAGTATACATATAAAGCACTTGCAATACCGAATCTGATTTGATTCATATCTTTGTTGATAAGTAAATGTGCAGAAAATATACAAAGAGATATTAGTATATATGGAGAAACTTTTTTATAAGTCAACGAAGTTATCATAATTGATATTGTTGCATAGGTCATCAATAAAACATCTGCAGATTTACTAAAAAGACTAGTTATATACATCAATAGCGTTGTAATGGGTTCATATCTGAACAAGCTTAATATTTGCGATAGTCCTAGAGTAACTGATTTTTCCGCTATTTCATTGAATGCATACCGGTATTGTAAATCATCATATCCTGTCCCTACCCCTCTAGCTCCTGCGAATATAATAATAGCTACCACAGAAGACACAAATAAAAAGTTCACAATAAATTTGCTACGGAAGTCCCGTTTATCAAATAGAACCTCAACCGAGCCGAAAAGAAATAAGACAAAACTCAGGATATAAAATGGATACATATTCACTATACCTTTTTCTCAACAATATTTCAGTGAATTAGTTTTAGCCACAAACTTTCTATTGCTGAAAACTCAAATTTTTTTGCTGTAAACTTAGTATTCTCACTAAATTTATTAAATAATTTCTGGTCATTAGATAGTAAATTCATTTTTTCAACAAAACTTGTTTTATCTCCTAGCTTTATTAAAAAACCATCTATACCATCATTAATAATGTCGGAAGGTCCAGTAGGGCAATCGTAAGAAACACATGGTAAGGAATGTGCTTTAGCTTCTAACAAACTGAGAGGCAAACCTTCATAATGAGATGTCATTACGCAAAAATCAGAACGTTTATAAAAATATTCTATATTATCTACCTTACCAAGTAGAGTTACACTATTTTCTAATTTATAATTCTCAATTCTGTCCTGTATTATATCCCTCTGTTCTCCTTCCCCTGCAATATCTAGACTCCACCCTGGGTTTTTTTTAATAAATGTATTCCATATCTCGATCAACTCTAAGAAATTTTTCTGACTTTCAAGCCTCCCAACTGCTATCACTTTTTTATTGAATTTCCCTTTTACTAGAGATTTATAATATATTGGGTTCACAATTTTAATTGCATTAACATTTAAACCTTTTAGATTTTTTTTATCTTCATTTGTTAGAACCACAACCTTGTCATATTTTTTTAATGCTCTGATCTTAAGTTTTCTTTTAAACATTCCGAGCGATTTTAGTGATACATGCTCACAACTTATAAATATACTTTCCGTTTTAGTTCTCAAATATTTGATGAAAATCGAGAATATTGTACTTAACTTTCCCATGGATACTATAAATACATAATCATAATCTTTTTTTTTCAGTATAGAAAAGATTTTCAAGAACGGTTTTTTTTCATTTTGTAGACTAATAAAATCCATAGCGTCGAATTTGTAGAAAGAATCTCCTGTACCTTTTAATGAAATAACTGTAACTTCATTATTTTTTGAATATATACGTGACATCATTGCACAAATTTTTTCTCTTCCTGAATACGTAAAAGCGTTATCTGTAATAAGTACAATTCTTTTCACTTGATCATCATCCTTTTTATAAGACCATACCCTTTCTTGACTAAATTCTCACCTTCTGTGTTAAGAACGTTTAGATATTTAATTCTAAACCTATTTTTATTATACTCTATCCACACGTTAAAAAGTCTTTCTGCTAGAAAACCTATTACTCTTTTTTGATATGCGTCATATGGAGTTGTATCTATTCTACTATGCAATTCTAGAATTATAGGGAAAACCCAGCTACAGTATTCATCGAAAATTGAACTCTTCATAATAAACATATT
>NZ_JALBCV010000034.1 GCF_022602565.1 Rosenbergiella metrosideri | reverse complement strand
GAGAAGGATTCGAACCTTCGAAGTCTGTGACGGCAGATTTACAGTCTGCTCCCTTTGGCCGCTCGGGAACCCCACCTTAACTTGATTGGTGCCGACTACCGGAATCGAACTGGTGACCTACTGATTACAAGTCAGTTGCTCTACCTACTGAGCTAAGTCGGCATCAAGTTGAGGCGCATTCTATGGGGAGTTAGAAAATCATGCAACTAAAAAATTAAGTTTTTTTTTCGTTCGCTCACTCTTTATTCAAAATAAGCGATTTTAATGGTTTTTAGCCCAATAATTAATCAAAAATAGTGTTTTATGTGATTAGAAAATAGTAGTGATTCATCTATTGGAATGATTCAAAGGTATAGAAAAGCGCGTGATTTTTTTTTATCTATGCCTGAATAGATCGATCAATTTATACCTTTTTGTCTCATTTAACATACCAAAAATATAAATACATCATTGCATTAACATCTTTTTGCTTTGTGCTGCTCACTACTGGTGATAACCTCCAGAGATATAATTCTTTTAACTCCCTTAGTTAACTCATTTTCCGGAATTTTTTGCCGTAATGAGTTACGGATGTCAGACGTATAACTATGATTACAATCGATTCGTCACCTTTGACTTCAGCTTATTTGCATTTTGACCGCCAACATTGGGCAGCGTTACGTGAGTCGACACCTTTAGTCCTTAATGAGCAAGATATAGAACAATTAAAGGGGATTAACGAAGATCTATCCCTAAGTGAAGTGGCTGAGATATACCTCCCCCTCTCACGTTTACTGAATTTTTACATCAGCTCAAACCTCAACCACCAGAATGTGGTTAAGAAATTCCTCGGTACGGACCGCAAAAAAATACCTTATATCATTAGCATTGCCGGTAGCGTAGCGGTGGGGAAAAGCACGACTGCTCGTGTGCTGCAAGCTTTACTGAGTCGCTGGCCTGAACACCGAAAAGTCGAATTGATCACTACAGACGGTTTTCTTCATCCTAATGCACTCTTAAAAGAGCGCGGACTGATGAAGAAGAAAGGTTTTCCTCAATCATACGACATGCATCGCTTGGTAAATTTCGTTGCGGATATCAAGGCAGGCAAGGAGAAGCTTACTGTTCCGGTTTATTCTCATTTGACGTATGACATCATCCCTGAAGAACAAAAGGTCGTTGAGGCGCCGGATATCGTTATCCTTGAGGGATTAAATGTCTTACAAAGCGGAATGGATTATTCCCATGATCCCCATCGTGTCTTTGTTAGCGATTTTGTTGATTTTTCGATTTATGTCGATGCAGCGGAAGATTTGCTTAAACAGTGGTATATAAATCGTTTCCTACGATTCAGAGCAGGCGCTTTCAGCGATCCCAACTCTTATTTCCACCATTACTCGCAGCTGACCATTGAAGAGGCAAAGGGCATTGCCTCAACGCTCTGGGATGAAATCAATGGGCTTAACCTTCGTGAGAATATTTTACCCACTCGAGAGCGGGCGAACCTTATCTTATCAAAGAGCCATAAACATGCTGTGAGTACAGTGAGCTTACGTAAATAACGCTTAACAACTCAGTTGGCGGCTCTCAACGAAATCTCGCCGCCAACCCACGCTTTAATCTCATCTTCATGTTCAAGCAGGAGTGCACCAAATTCATTTATCCCTCGTTCAATACCGTGAATTTCCCTATCCCCTATGATGAGTTTTACCGGTTTATTGAGGAAATTATCTAAAGCATGCCAACGGGGGAGAAAAGGAACCATGCCTTGTGTTTCGAAGGTCCGCAAAGCAACACGTAGATTGGTAATAATTGCGGCGGATAGTGCATTTCTATCGGTAATAACACCCTCTTGGTAGAGGCTTGTCCAACTTTGGTCTATCGACGAAGTAGTATCTGGCTTCATCGCTATATTTATTCCTGCACCGATAACAATGTGTGCAACATCGCCAGTTTTTCCCGTCATTTCGACTAAAATGCCTGCGAGTTTTCTATTGTTGATATATAGGTCATTTGGCCATTTCACTTTAACGTCATGACAACCGAACTGCACTAATGTCTCCGCTATGACTATCCCCACGACTAGGCTTAACCCCATCGCGGCTGCAGGTCCTTGCTCTAAACGCCAGTACATTGATAAATAGAGATTAGCCCCAAAAGGCGAGAACCATTTCCCACCGCGCCTACCTCGACCAGCTTGTTGATATTCAGCAAGGCAAACATCGCCAGTCGTTAGCCTATCGATATTATCGAGTAAATATTGGTTGGTGGAATCAATAACAGGGATAACCTCAACATTTTCTGTGTGATACTGTTGAGAAATAACGTTCTCATCAAGAAGATTGATTGGTTCTGATAAGCAATATCCCTTGCCCGTCACCCGATAAGTACTAACGCCCCACGTTTCGAGAATTTTCAAATGCTGATTGATCGCCGCTCGACTCATACCAAGTTCTTGACCCAACTGTTCACCGGAATGGAATTCTCCATCGGCTAAAATAGCCATGATCTTCAATGTTACGCTGTAATCTTTCATGATAAGGTTTCCACTGCGTTAACTTCGCCCTGACGACCGATAAAACGTACCTCTGGCTCTAACCAAATAGCGAATTTATTAAATACAGTGTCACGAACATGTTTTGCCATGCTGACCAGATCTTCAGGCTGTGCATCACCCAAATTAATTAAGACTAATGCTTGTTGAGGATGTACCCCTGCATGATCAGCTGTATATCCTTTGAGTCCAGCCTGGTCAATTAACCAACCTGCTGCAACCTTCACTAAGTTACCACATTGTGGATAGAAGGGAGCATTCGGATAGTGACGTTTAATCGCCTCAGCATCTTGAGTCGAGACGATAGGGTTTTTAAAAAAGCTACCTGCGTTACCTATTTTGGCTGGGTCAGGTAACTTACTGCGACGTATCTCGCACACTTTATCAAATATTGCTTGTGGTGTTAGCAGAGGTGTCTCTGTTGAGTTAAGAGGTCCATAGGATAGGTTAGGCTGCCAATGCTTTGTTAAGCTAAAGCCTACTGCAGTAATGACATACCCTTGCTGATACTGGTGCTTGAAAATACTTTCTCGATAACCGAATAGGCACTCTTTGTTAGTTAATCTCATCGTCTTATTTCGATTAAGATCGAGAATATCTACGTATGCGCAAACATCTTTTAATTCGACACCGTAAGCGCCTATATTCTGTATGGGTGCTGATCCTACTGTTCCAGGGATCAGGGCTAAATTTTCTAGCCCCGCCATCCCTTCTTTCACAGTTAATGCCACAAACTCATGCCAATTCTCACCCGCCGCACAGTGAATAAGCCACTCTTCTTGGTTTTGCTCAATACTCATTCCCTTTAGCTGATTGACAACAACCGTACCGTCGAAGTCATCGAGGAACAGCATATTGCTACCTCCTCCAATCAGCAGCCACGGTTTATCTTGATTGGCTTGCCAGCTTTCAATAAGAGTTTCTGTATTGTGTGCATAGACAATACGTTCAGCACTCACAGAAAGGCCAAAAGTATTTAAGGATTTTAAAGAGGTCTGCGAACAAGTCATGGCTTCACCTTGATAGGATAATCACTGACTAGTTTACCTGATTTAGTGGGATTTTTTTCAATAAACGCGATAAGAACTTGGCGTTTTTGTAACGCAAAAAGGCCATCCGTGAGGATGGCCTTTTCGACTTATTGGATGCCTGGCAGTTCCCTACTCTCGCATGGGG
>NZ_JALBCV010000033.1 GCF_022602565.1 Rosenbergiella metrosideri | reverse complement strand
CTCGTCATAACGGCTATAGACCGATTGGGACGTAATACTATCGATGTCCTGTCAACGATAACAAAGCTAAGCGAAAAAGGTGTGAAGGTTATTTCTCTACGAGAAGGTGTTGATCTATCAACACCTACGGGAATGGCTGTAATAGGTATAATGGCTTCTTTAGCACAACTAGAGAAAGACTTGATTGATGAAAGAAGAAAAGCTGGAATTCAAAGAGCACAGTCATCTGGTGTGCATTGTGGTAGGCCTATAAAGGCAGAGATTACAGACTTGGAAAGATTATTAGCAGAAGGTCTTTCACCAAAAGAAATAATGGAAACGCTCGGGATCAGTAAAGCCACTTTTTATAGAATGAAGATGAAGTCTGAATATTGACCAAAATGCACCTGGCTTGACAAAAAAATAAATCACGGTATAATAAAGATCTACCTTCTGCCGAGGATGATATATATCTTTATATTATCTTTTATCTATCTTAATTATATTGATAATTGTCTCTGACTGGAGACAGCAAAGCTGTCGACCAATAAATAAAAACATCAATATTGGCACATAATTTTAAAAGATTTTTATTAAAAAATAATCTTTTCTAAAAGATTTCTATTCTTAAAATGATACATCCTTGCCTTGGCAAGGATGCACACCTTGGTGTGTAAATCTAAGATTTATAGTCCACCTGCTGGTAAGAACTGACAAATATTAGATTTTGATAAATCATGAATGAACATATCATATGTTGCATTCGTACTAGCAGTATGGATTCTATCCTTAACTTGGAAGAATAAATCTACTTGGTTATTCTTAATAGCTTTTTGCTTGTTCATGTTAACAACGTCATTAGCTACTGTGCTAGCACAAACAAATAAATTAGGGTTACCATCAACAAGTTCAGTTGTGCTGACATAATCACCATTAATATTAACATATGGCTTTAGGTAATCTTCCAAAGCTGGAATGTGCTTTTTACTATTATCTTCTTTATCATTCTTTTTAGAAGAAGCTTGTTCGTCATTAGATGAACTATCACCATTTTGTTCTTCGTTAGCAGATGAATCAGAATCTTTGTTAACTTCATCAGCAGGAGCAAGATTATTCATACCTAGTATTTGAAACTGATATGCAACACTAAGCTCTCCCTCATCCTTGATACTATCCCTCATCTTAATCCAATCATGCTGTAGTTTCTTAATGACAACAACGTCATCAGGATTTCTAGCAAGAGCCGATTTGTAGGCTTTCGCCATATCTTCATCAAAAGAAGAAAGCGTAGGGTTATCACAAATCATATGCTCAACGTCAGTTGATGCTTTAGAGCAATCAAAGCTAGCTGCCATAGATGAGCTAGAGAATAATAAAGTTAATAGTAAAGCTGTGCGATAATGGAACATTATTAAAATAGACCTGCTATAAAAAATGGAAGTAAAATATTTTTTATGAACAAGAGGGATAATCACCCTCCTGTATAATTAATAATTATTCTTTTTCAAAGACGCTAACATCTTGGAATGAAGCAATGTAGCTTTTACCATCTTCTGATGGCTGAACAACAATCCTACGCATTTCAGCATCGTTATTATAAAAATTAGCTTGGTATTTGATACCGTCTAGAGATTTAATATTAATTAGTTTCTTGCAACCACGATCATACCTGCTTGATTGAGTGACAGATGTGGCACAGTACATCTTAAGTTGCTTAACTGGTTCAGAATCAAAAATACTTATATCCATTAACGATTTAAATGAAGAATAATCAGGAATAGATAGATACTGACCTTTGTCATCCTTAGTTCTATGTGAATTATGGTAGACACTCCAACTTTCTCTAAATACATTAGTTACTAATGGAAGATGTAAGATATACCAGTCCTGGGCAGGATGATCAACAACAGAAGATTTCGAACAAACACCGCTAGTACCATCAGTACAAACTTTAAGCTTTATAAGTTCAAGATCATTATCACTAGAGCGGTGGAACCATTTAAGCAATAACACAGAGATGGTAATAATTATCAATACACTAATAATCCCAGAAAATAGTTTACTCTTTTTCAAGTTATACCCTAATTAAACGTTAGATAAATTAACCATGTTATTATAAAGCTTAAAGTATGAAAGGAAGCAACTGAAGAATAGTGAGTAGGAATAGAGCCAGAAAGAGAGCCAGAAAGAGATCTACACCTAAGCGGTGACTCCAGTATTTACCCAATAAAATACGGGTAAACTTGACTGGTTCACGCTTTACTGACGACTATGCGAGAGAATACGATTTCTCGTACTCCTTGCCCTGAATACACCCTCGTCAGTTAACACCCTTTCCATTGGTCTATCACATTCCCACTTTTGCCTACTGGCTGGGCGTGGTTTTCTCATTCCCTTACCCTATGTGATTAAACTTGTTTTACGGTGCTAAGCGGTAGGTTGCTGGTGAGTATTCTTCCCCTTGATCCCAGCGACACAGGCACACATTCTGATCCACTATCATCTTTAATCCAAATCAGCGTGTATGGGAAATCCCACTAAAGCCATAGCCTAGCGGTAACGAATCATCAGGGGGGAATTATCTTGATTAGACTTGCAGTATTAGATACTGGTAGGTAAACTTAGTCTTGAATAAGGTGATCAGCCCCTGACTGGCTCATTACCAGAAACAAGTTGATTGGTAGTCTTCTTGTTTCAAATTGAGAGGGACACTTGGCGGTGTCCCTTTCTGCTTTCAATAATGCCCTAAATCCTAATCCTCTATCAAGTATAAAGTTTCTAGCGACCACGCTTTAACTCAAAATCACTACTATTTGATAAATTTTTTATGACTCTTCTATATCAAAATTTAGATACAAAAAAGCCCCAACTCTTTGAAAATTTGGGGCTTATGTAGCATATATTCTTAATGTAAGAAATTGACTAAAAACTTAACAATTTCCTTTATAATCAATATCTTAAATACCTTTGCTACTACGTCAAGTACCCAATTACGAACTTTAATTTTATCAATCATAGCGTTCGATCTCATTGCACTAGTTTTCGCTAATCCGTACAATCGAATCGTCAAAACAAGATGTACTGTTAGGAACTAGTTAGGTTTCTAATTTAGAAAGTCGCTATGGTCTCTCACCACCGTAGTGACTTTCACTTCCCCTCAGAAATAGCTACAAGCAGCGTATTCACTGAGCTTCAGCTTGTTATATTAAATGTTAAAACCAAGGATACAAGCACAAAAAAACACCAAATATCTCTTGTTTTTTTACAAAACCGCATGGCAAAAGGAAGAACGCTCTGTCAACAATTTCCACTTTTTTTTCGTCATGAATGCGTATGATGAGATTTCGGTCAAATTGATTATTTGCGCGACATACATTTCTAAATTATTAGAATAATAATTTACGACTTAACTCCAAAAAACCGCTTTAGAAAACTCTTTTTCTTTTCCTTTTCGAGCTCGGATTTCACTGCACTCAATTCGTCTCTGATAGATTTGTTTTCAGTACTAATTTCTTCATTACCTTTCTTCAACTCTACCAGCTCTTCTTCGAGTGATTTTCTAGCTAATTTATCTTCTAAAAGCAGAGCCATACTGTCGGATTGATCAGCGACCAGCTTCTGGAGTGATTCGATCTGCTTTTGCATATTCTGTATAGCAAGATATACATCATTATCTTGTTTATTTTGTGACTGTGTAACATCGTTTACTTTAGATACAGGAAGGGATACATTTCCATAGTGACGAATCAGCTCCGATACATCTATAAAACGTTTACCATTTTTATTTGTAACGCTGATAAGACCCTTATCTATATGGGAGTATAGAGTCTTTCTGGTTACACCAGCAGCCTCAGATGCTTGCGATAAATTGAGTAAATTGGATACCTGATTAGCCATTGCATACCTCACTAAACAATCAAAAATAAAACTGTATACATATACAGTATTTTTAATGACTATTTTTTGTTTATTCCTAGTAGGATGTATACAGCAATAATTGATACAAATTCAAACAACATCTTTCCTTGCGTCACTTTTGGCTTGTTTTCGTCACCTCTAAAATTTAGATCGTATTTACATTTAAATAGTCTCAAAACCATCTCCTTTTGGTACTGAGTAATAAGCTCAGAAAAACCATAAAAAGATAGTCTCAAAAGGTTTGTTTTTAAATTTTGAAACTCTATAATTATGAGACATACTTATGGGACATGAAATTATGAACAATGTTATTGGTTATGCTCGTGTATCGACAAAAGAACAAACAGTAGATAATCAAAAACAGCAAATCACTGGTCGTGGTTATAGTGTCAGGAAATGGTTTACAGATGATGCCGTCAGTGGCTCTGTAGAGTCCACCAAGCGATTGGGATTAAAATCCTTACTAGATTATGTACGTGAAGGAGATGTCCTCGTCATAACGGCTATAGACCGATTGGGACGTAATACTATCGATGTCCTGTCAACGATAACAAAGCTAAGCGAAAA
>NZ_JALBCV010000032.1 GCF_022602565.1 Rosenbergiella metrosideri | reverse complement strand
GCTTTCAGTTCGTTAAAAATACTCATGCTACACCTCACCTTTGAGTCGTTTAGTCAGTTTTTTCAGTTCCGCTTTTTCAGCCTCGGTTAGGCTTTCTTTCGCACTTTTCGGGTACGCCATGACCAGATAAATAACTTCCTCTGTCGCCAGAAAATAGACCACTCTGGCGCTGCCACTTTTCCCCTGGTTGCCGGTCGCCATTCTGATTTTTCTCAGCCCGCCCGTTCCTGGCATTAAGTCACCTTTATCCGGTGATTCGATAAGTTCGCTCTGTAAGTCTTTAAGCTCATCATCCGTGGCAATAGTTTGAATTTGCCGAGTGAAGAGCGATGTCTCAATAAATTCGATAGCGTGACTCATGTAACTCTCCCTTTATGGGTTACATAGTACCCCATTGGATTTATATTTTCATCCAAATTCACATGCTCATGCCGCGACTCTGAGACTGGTTCTGGATTCGTTCTTTGGCGGCTACAGTCTGGCTAAGCGATTGACCGTGTTGCTCAAGTCCTCGACTTGCTTCCTCAAGCCCTCGACTTGCCGGTTCAGCTTCGTGCAGTGATTGGCTAAGGCTTGATTCTCTTGCCGTGTTTTCTCGTACATGGCCTGTAAACTCCTGAAACTGTCGAGTAAGGCTTGCTGCTGTGTCTTTGAGTCGTGCTGTAAGCTCTCTAATGCGCTCAACAAGAGTTTTTCTATCTCGGTCATGGGATTCTTTGCCTAAGTAGGTTAAATCGTCACTGAGAGGCTCTGGTAAGCTCTCTGGGGTTATTTGGCTTGATATTTCACTAGCAAATGAGAACTTCTCGACTGATAGGTCTCTACGTTGCTGGCGCTCTTCGGTAATTGGATGTAGTAAGTGCCTTTCTCTTCCCCCGTTCCCGGCATTACCACTATTCCCTTGCCAGTTTTGGAGTTCAGTACTGCCAGACTCTGCTCGTTGGCCTGTATCTCGTCCAGTTGTTGGTTCAGATACCAGTACGTTGCGCCGATCAGACCGGCGCAAATCAAGGCTATGAATGACAGGCCAATCCACAACCGTTTCATTACCGGCTGATAGAGGGTTTTCAGGCGCTGTTGGTGTTGTTGGGTCACGTCTTGGATAGCGCTGTTGATACTCTTCACGCTTGAGTTCAGTTCCGCGCTGATAGCAGCGTTCAGCTTCTGAAATTCGGCTTTCACGTGCGTCTCGGTATGTTGCGCTTGCTGCTTCGAGTTCTCCTCGAAGGCTTTCGCTAAATCGGAAATCCCGCTCATAGAACGCTCCTTTGAGTCTGAGGTTTTTACCGCCATCCGGTGAGGCGATGCTGATGCTAGATTTGGTTTCCCGGGCAATGGTCATGCCGGCAGCTTCTAGCGTGTTGATCACGTCTTGGCGGTTACGTAGTAGACCTTGCATGGCAAGGTGAGAAAGGCCTGCAGTGATGGACTCCGCTGTTTTTTGGCTATTCTTCGGGAGATCTCTACCCGGGGTAAGTTCGCGCCGGCGTTCCGGGTCATTCGGGTCGCTTAATCCAAGTCGGTCATTGGTCAGAGTTTGCCATGCATTGACGCGAGGGCGGTCGGCGCGGTCATAGTAGGGTTGTAGACGTTTACCGCTGTGTAATTCGATGTTCGGGATAACAAAGTTAAGCTCTAACCGCCCTTTGTCTTGATGCTCAACCCAGAGGATGCTGTATTGATCTTTATCGAGCCCAGGGAGTAGCGTTTGCTCGAGTTCGTCCATCAACTGCTGTTTATCGGCATCAGGGAGATCTTTTTCTTGAAAGGAGAGGACGCCAGAGGTGTAGGTTCGGGCAAAGTCGCAGGTGTCTATCAGAGTTTTTACCCGTTCGGGATCACCGCGTAAGGCTTTGGCCTGTTCACGGTTACGCTCTTTACCGAGAAGATAATCCACGGGACCACTGCCGGCTCCCGCGCCACGAGAGTTGAATTTAACGATCACGGTGTTTTTCCAGTATCTCGGTGAGTTGACGATAGATACTCGTGAGTAAGCTCAGTAACCGAATGGTGTCCTCTGCTCCCAGACTTTCCATTTGATTAAGTTTACGAGCTATCTGGTTAAGATTATTACCCGTACCGGCTATCTGTCGGAATAACTGCGGATCAACATCCGGTAACTTACGACGCTTTGAGGGTGTCCGTTCACCTAATCCCAGTTCACGTAGCCACTCGGCAAGATGCGTTCTCTCACTCCGCTCAAGTAGTCGCTGATGCTCATCGTCAGTGAGCCTGATTTTAATTTCTTTGGTGCGCTTTTCCATACCAACTCCGCTGAGAAATATTCGCACGCCAAATGCGAAAGTTTCGCAGTGGATGCCCGGGGTTTCGGGGGGCGGCGAGCCCCCTGAACCAGTCACGGTGAACCCTCTTTAGAGGGGACTCCGTGTGTACTGGCTTATGATTATATTTATCTACTTAAACTATCAGGTGGTGGGAAAATAGAAAAGCCCCAGAAAGGGGCTGTTATCTGATATAGGCTTGTTTTAGTCTCAAATGACATTGAGTGTATGAAAATCGTTCACTATGTGTTCTTTTTAAGGGGGGCAAGTAGAAGGCAGGATAATAGGCTGTGAATTTGAAGAGTAATGACTAATGAGAACTCTTTTTTTATATTTCTCATCATTTCTATATAAAAAACCATTTGCTTCATTATTACCTGCGAACCTAAATTTCGAATCTGATTTAGAATCTAATATAGCGTTAGTATACGGTATAGGTCCTGTTGTTTTAAGAACACCTAACCAGCCAACACCATCTCTAGTATGTGAGTATTTTTCTATGTTATCAGTAACAAGTAATATTACATCCCATAAAAAACCATTTTTTTTCCCGGAAACAATATTCCACTGCTGATATTCAAACCCACTTTTAATGAAATCATGTTTACCATAATGCTCATAAAATCCTCTAGGGTTATTTTGCCAACCGAAAACAACAAAATAGTCATCATGTGAAATAATTTCATCCAAGGGTTTTAACGCAATGCTTTTAACATCAAGATAAACACCTCCAACTTGATACATAACAAGATATCTAAAATAATCAGCAATCGCTGCGCCATAAGATGGGTTTATACTATTAAAAGCATTAACAATTCTTTTTCCATAATGCTTACCGACAAAAATTCTCATTTCTTCAATTGAATAAAATCGATGTTCCCAATAAGGGTTCCTTTCCTTATTTATTGAAATTGCTTCTAGTTCCTCATCACATAAACCCAACCATCCATTCGTATGGCATTGATGGATTATTTTAGGTACCATTTTTTTTATTCCTGTAATAACTAGACCTACTTACCCCTTGTAACAACCATGGCTTCCTTTGATTCTCACTATTATAACTGACCTTTCTACCACCTCCATGACTTAATTTACCACCAACTGAACCACGGATAGACTGAAGATTAGATGAGTGCGTTCTCATTATATATTCATTAAAATTCTCTATAGTGAATCTAGAATTCGTCCATTTAGCTATACTTTTAGCAATACACATAACTTCATTCCCATCAAGTGGGGATGTAAACATTGAGTTATGGGCACTCGCCCGTTCGTAACAGGCTTGCAGCCACTGTTCGTACTCCGGCCATCCCTGACGGATAGCGCGGTAAGCCCACTTTCTCGTTTTATCGAATAGCGTGCAGTTACGGCCTAAGCCGTAATCTGGCAAAATGTCCTTATCATTTGCTGATTTAAGATCAAGTGAATCAGCAAGCCAATCGAGGGTGTAAAGTTCTGGCTGCCAGACAGCTATTTGCCAGCTGTCATGGTTTGGATTTTTGCAGATCAGTCCCGAATACCCCACGTCAGCGCCTAATTTTTCACGTAACGCACTCTCAACCGCCGCAGCGTACTTGAGCGGTTTAATTTTTCCATCTGGTGCCGTGCGTACCGCTGTTTTGAGTGCGTAAAGTAGATGAGCGTGGCCATTGGCCTTGTTCATGATGGTGAGTGTGGGCGCGGGAGCGTTACAGTCGCTCCAATCAATAGCAGCGCCCGGCCTGTCTACGTCAAAGCAGAGCCAAAATTGAGCGTGGGGTTGATTAAATTGGATATATTTGGCGAGGATTGCCCGCTCTTTGCCTGCGATGCGTAAACCACATTGCAGTTCGTCCGTGAAGTACGGTTTGTGGGGTAATCTGTCGTTAAAAAGTTTAAGTGCTACGTTACTCAATGTGCCCAGTGCTTATGGCGGGCTGTTGTGTTGCACGTCTCATGTGCTAATATCCTTTTTAGGTTTTATGCCTACGCCCTGATTTCATATTCCCTTCCGCCAAGTTGAGGTATGAATTCGGGGCGTTGTCTTTTCTAATGCCGTTAAAGTTACACGCAAATGACAGTTTCTGTCGAGTTTACCCGTCACTTTCCCACTAAATTTTTAGTGTGCTGCCAGTACCTTAAAGAATTTAGGGTCGTCCTGTATTGTCGCCAGTACCTTTGCAGCCAGTCCGGTCGGGTTACGCCGTTTCTGCTCCCAGCTTTTGATGGTGTCGAGACTAGTACCCAATGCTCTTGCCATTTCCGCTTGTGAGACGTTCAGTTTTTCACGGATAGCTTTCACATCCGCCACGTCATAGCGAGTAACACGTGACGGCGCGACTGTTCCGTTCTTGATAGCGACGGCTTCTTCAAGGGATGCTTTCAGTTCGTTAAAAATACTCATGCTACACCTCACCTTTGAGTCGTTTAGTCAGTTTTTTCAGTTCCGCTTTTT
>NZ_JALBCV010000031.1 GCF_022602565.1 Rosenbergiella metrosideri | reverse complement strand
ACGGAAAACTGAGTATTTGTAATTAATATTTGGTGTCATATCCCTCTCCTACTGACATAAAAAAACCGCTTTAAGCGGTGTGGGGGTTAGAACTTTGATTCACCACCGAGAGCATCGGCGAGGCTATCAATCAGCAAATCCAGTTCGCCAGTAAGCAGCACAAAGTCAGCATCAAACCGCGCCTCGGGTTCTTCGCGGGAAATATCATCATTCTGCTCAAGTAGTGTGTCGGTGAATTTAATGCGCTTGAGTCGCGACTGGTCAGTGAGAGAAAACTGGATGCGCTCCTGCCAATCAAGGCCAACACTGGTCACGCGCTTACCCGCTTCGATGTGGGTTGATACCTCATCGCTAACAAGGTCTTGCTTCTTGCAACGAACGGTACCGCCAGTCTCTAAGGTGGCTTTAAGTTCAACCTCGTCAAGTAAAGTGAATCCGTTACCAACCGAACCAGAACGAACCCACTCAGTCATTGTGACTTCTGGCGGTGTCTGCATGGAGAGAGGTACGACAGGTAGAGAGCCGATACTTTTACGCAGCAATGCCAGAGCATCCTCGGCGCGCTTGGTACTTACAGCATCTACGACCACCAGTGACTTAGCTGGATTAATCCAGATTCTCACCAGAGATTCACGACTAAAGGCGCGAGGGAGTAGCGTGTGAATTACCTCATCCTTCAGTGAATCTTTCTCCGTGTTCTTCAGCTTACGTTGCTGCTCGGTTTCCAGCTTCTCAATTTTCGCATCGAGGTGCTTTTTGATAACGTTAGATGGCAAGATTTTCTCTTCGGTCTGTGCGGTGATCAATGCCTGACCGTTGGCGATGTGAATCAGGCTACCGAACCCGCTACCCATCGGAGGTACCCAGCCCATAGAGATTTTGTCTTGCGATCCGCACGGTTTAAACGCGCAGCTTTCAAGCTGTTCCTGCATGGTTTCCAGATTAATGGCGTCACGGGTCAGTCGGTAGATAACCGCATTCTTAAATGGTTTCATTGGGGATTCCTTGAGGTTAGTTTAGCCAGCGTTCAGGACAGAACTCGGGCCAGTGTTTGGTCATGATTGATTTAGGCACTCGGGTTGATATGCCATGTTTATTTGCGTGATTGCAGACTGTCCAGATAGAGCATCCAAGGTGCTTAGCCATGTATGCGAGCGGGACCTTGCCAGACACTCTGAGGATATAATCGACTTCTTGCTGGGTTAGTTTGCTTCGCTTAGGCATTGCGGCCCCGGTAACTATCCCATGTGAAGGCCAGGGTACAGCCGCCGCCATCATTCATCCGGTCAATGACGCGCTCACCGATAAAGTCTGATAGTTCGTCTTTCGGCAGATTGCTAATCAGGATTGTCGGCTTCATTTTTTCGTAGCGGGTATTGATAATTTCGAACAGGATTAACTTCTCTGACTCGCTGCCGAACTGGACACCTACCTCGTCGATGATTAGTAAATCAGGGTCCGTGTAAGCTGAAATTACGTCCTGTTCAGTCATATCGGCTGATTTACTCCAAGTAGATTTAAACTTGCGAGCGATACGTAGTGCTGTTGTGAAAAGAGCTGAGTCCTGATGCTCAAAGATAACGTGTTTTGAAATTGCCAGAGCAAGGTGATTCTTACCAGTTCCCGGCTTACCGCACATAATCAGCCCCCCGCCCTGCTTCAGTCTTTCTGGCCACTTTGATGTGTAGGCTTTACAGACTTTCAGGCAACGCTCCGCTTCGGCATTCGATGGGGAGTAGTTGTCCAGCGTTGATTCTTTGAATCGCTCAGGCAGGTTGAGATTGTCTATCAGACGGTTAATCTCTGATTCCTTTTTCCGAGCTGCCATCTTCTCCTGCTCGGCATGGAGATTAGTTATTTTGTCTTGCAAGCAACCAGGACACTCAGAAGGTCTTGTGGGGATTTTAATTCCTCCAGTTGCCTTGCGGGTCCGTTGGTCAAACTTACCGTGTTTGTCACATACTGCCGTGCATACCTCGACAACGGTATTCGGTATTTCTTCAGGTGGCGCACTCAGGATATGAATATTCCGCTGAAGCTGCTGGATTTGCTCTTCGTAGTTCATGTTGGCCCCTATGCCCATGTCGGTGTCTCAGTGGTTCCATAGTCTTTCGCGGCGAAGTTATCGGCCGTTGGCTTTGGTCTAGCCACAGGCTTAACTGGTACCGCCCCTTTAGGCTCAAATAATCCCTGCCAGCCATTAGCAATGCTGTTATTGATTATCTGCTCAGGCGGTACCCCCATGTCACGGCACCTTGTCAGTAGGTTGATAATCTGGGTAACTGATTGCTGAGACTTAATCGGTTTCTTGAGGTCGTTTCTGAAAGCTATCCAAGATTCCCAAAGCTCTTTTGAAATCCAGTCCGGGAGACTGCACTCAAGAGGGTCGAATGATTTAGATTTCTGGGGGACTATAGGGGGTTTATTTATATTGTCTTTCTTGTCTTTTGTAATAGTGTCTTTTGTGTGTCCCTGTTTTGGTGACAACGCTGTCACTGTTTTGGTGACACTTTTTGTCATCGTTTTGGTGACACTGACACTGTTATGGTGACAACCTGTTATTTGCCACTCATTCAGGTTCTTATTAGGGCCAATTTTATTGCCATCCATCATTAATACTTTCATAGCTAGCAATTCATTTTTAGCCTTATTCACCTTCTGTCTTGGAAGGTTAGTAAGCTCACTTAATTGGCTATCAGCAATGCGATCCGTCTTCTTGTTGAAGCCGTATGTCTTCCGGCAAACAGCATGTGCAACCTTGGCCTGATTTTTAGTAAGGTCAGCTCCTATCAGCTCTTCATACAGTTCGTTTGCCAGACGAGTATAACCATCGTCTGTATCTGCCACGCGCTGCTCCACGACCTGCAAATCAGGTCTTATTGGGGATATATTCGATAAAGCGGGTTCAGCCATAGAAGCCCCCTTTACTGTTTACATGATCAGTGTTTATTGTCATAATTACCTCGTTAAGTTGATTACTTAGCAAATCGGTAGTTCTCAAAACTCGATTAGCATTTGTGAAGAAGTCACTGTTTCCGCAGTGGCTTTTTTATTTGTCAGAACCGCAGCAAATCTCTTCGCAAGTTCCACTATCTCGTGGTCGTCCACTCCGTATTCCAGAATGGCTAATGCCAGTGCTGCTTGAGCAAAGAAGCCCTCTTTCATGCGACATACTTTCGTGTCAGTAAGCCCCATCAATTTGGCGAACTTCGTCTGCCCCATTACAGCCAGCTTGCCGAGTAGTTGTGATTCAATCCGCATAGCCTTTTTGCGGTATTTTTCAGATTCCATTGGGTAATATCTCCATGTGTTTATTTGAGCTATCAGCTAATAGCTGAATGCTTAGAATTGGTTCCCCACATTTCGGCAGGGGCGCGATTTGTTAAAGAGCAGAACTACTAATTACTTATGCCGCTGACCGTGGCTTTCTGAACAAGTGGGGCATATCTGGGCGAAGCTCATAACCTTTAACCAGACCTTTAGTGGCTTTAACAATCAAAGGAACCTTGTCAGGTGAAACCTTTGCTTTTCCGTTCAACCACTTACCTACCGCTTGTTGAGTAACCCCACAGGCATCACCAAGTTTTTTCTGGGAGCCCACATGGTCAATGGCGGTTTTAATTACGTTGTTCATAACAACCTCCATTGTGATTATGGTTGTCATTATAAAACTTTAGTTGTTTTATTTGCAACAACTATATTCGTTTGAATTTAAACAACCTACGTTGTAGGTTCATAATATGAAAACTACTTTTGCTGAACGTCTGCGCGAGTCGCGGAAAAATAAAGGATTGTCTCAGAAGGCTTTGGGCGAGATGGTCGGCGTGTCACAGGCTGCTATTCAGAAGCTTGAGAAAGGTATTGCCATCTCATCATCCTATACGAGCCAGATTGCTGCGGCCCTCGGTGTTCCTTCAATTTGGCTAGCTACTGGAGAGGACAAGGGTGGAGAGTCTATACCCGATGAGAGTAAGTGGGGAAAGGTTTCACCCTGGGATAGTAATACACCTCTGGATGATGATGAGGTTGAAGTGCATTTTCTAAAAGATATTGAATTTGCTTGTGGTGACGGCACTTACGGATCTGATGATCATAATGGATTTATGCTCAGATTCTCTAAATCAACACTACGAAGAGTTGGGGCGAACACCGATGGTTCGGGAGTCCTATGCTTCCCCGCTACGGGTAATAGTATGGAGCCAGTTATTCCTGACGGAACGACGGTCGCAGTCGACACGAACAACAAAAAAGTAATCGACGGCAAGCTTTATGCCATCAATCATGGCGGCCTAAAAAGAATTAAGCAGCTCTATAAAATGCCAAACAATCAGATAAGCATCCGCAGTTTCAATAAAGATGAGTTTATGGATCAGGAAGTACCTAGCCAAGAAATAGAAGTTATAGGGCGTGTGTTTTGGTATTCAGTCATACTTTAAATGCTCTAAATCATTAAAGTCCGCCACCGTGCGGATTTTTTTCGTCTCAAACCCATTCAAAAACAACCAAATAAAACCAACAAAACAAAAAACAACTAAAATAAACAACCTTTGTTGTTGACATAATAACAACCATAGTTTTAAATAAGCACATCGAAACGAAACGTCGATGCGGTAAACGGATTGCGTACCGCGCCAGACATGAAGTCAGGCTGCTTCTTTAACAATAAGGTTGGTATGCCGAGAGGTGTACACCGGAGAGATAGTTGGCTCTGGGATGTTGTGAAGCTCAAGGCGAGCTAGCGGATAGGCAACTGTGAAAATACTAGTCATGTAGCGGATTGCTGCGCGTACCGTGACAGGCAGCGCACCTGTGGAAGCATGTTCGATTCATGCCACAACATCACCAAAGCCAATTACGGAGGTAATCATGAACGCAAAGAAACGCTGTAAGCTGCGCCGTATTGATCGCCGCAAGTTAGAACGTGAACAATTAGCCGCTGAGAGCCGATTAGAGCAACGTATCGAGTCGATTATGACTGGTTGCTCAGGTCGAGTCAGTAAAGCTCTTAACGGCACTCTGACGCTGCGAGATACAAGCAGTGAGTCAGGTTCAGTATGCCTGCAAGATGTCGGCCTATTTTTCGCAGGTCATCGTAAATCAAATCAAGTTACAGCTCGCTAGTATCCAAGATATTTCTTTTTTAGTTCTTCACTAGATAAGAAATATTTCTTTACTGGCTCAATGTA
>NZ_JALBCV010000030.1 GCF_022602565.1 Rosenbergiella metrosideri | reverse complement strand
GAGAGAACATGATTTCCCATGTTCCTTGCCCTGAATACACCATCGTCAGTTAACATCCTTTCCATTGGTCTATCACATTCCCACTTTTGCCTACTGGCTGGGCGTGGTTTTTTCATTCCCTTACCCTGTGTGATTAAACTTGTTTTAGGACGCTAAGCGGTTGGTTGCTGGTGAGTATTCTTCCCCCTTGATCCCAGCGACACAGGCACACTTTCTGATCCACTACATCTTTAATCCAAATCAGCGTGTATGGGAAATCCCACTAAAGCCTTAGCCTAGCGGTAACGAGTTATCAGGGGAATTATCTTGATTAGACTTGCAGTATTAGATACTGGTAGGTAAACTTAATCTTGAAATATGGTGATCAGCCCCTGATACGGCTCATTACCTCGAAGTAAGTTGATTGGTCTCTTCTTACTTCAAATTGATAGGCACTCTTGGCGGGGTGCCTTTCTGCTTTTAATAATGCCTTAAATCACAACACCCTATCAAGTAGAAAATATATGTATTACAAATCTATGTACCTTTCTTGGCACCCATAGGGGGTAGTTCATGTTATCGCCTCGGTTGTAGTTCATGTTATCGCCTCGGTTCATGTGGCTAACCATCTCATCAACAACATTAATCTAACTTTTGATAAACACCATCGAAAGAAACATTAGCACCACCACATTGGTTATTATCATGAACAATAATTTTATTCCCTAGTAATTTTATTTTACCAGTGCAAAGATCAGGGCCATCCCAACGCATAATACCGTTAATAATTTTTACATCAGAATCCAACTCCCCATAGTGTAAGTTACCATGCCCTCCATACCAGTAAGATTGACCACTTATATGGTATTCCCCGTTTTTTTTATTGGTAATATTCACTGTACTATCCCCAAACTCCCAAACGCCTACGATATTCTTTACATTTATTTCCCTCTCTACATTCCTCTTTATTGTTACGTCACCTTCCCTAACAAAATTAACATTATCATCATCTTTCCAATAACACAGGAAACCTTTCATGGAATGTGATATTAAAACCTCGTCTCCTTTTAAAAGGACTCCATTGGGAGCGCAATTTACGCCCCCATCAATACACTCATCATCATAACTTTTAGTATTTTTATTAATTATCCCGATGTTATAACTACCATTGTAAGTAGGAAACATACCATTTCTACATAAGTCGTATTCATAAGCCAAACATTGCGAGCAATAAAAAACAAAAAAAAGTAATAAAATTCTCATAAAAGCACCATTAAAAACATTTAAAAAATAAAAAAAACAATATACCATAAATCCTTCTATTAAAAAGGAGATAATATTTCATGATAAAGCCGATGTCAGGATTACTAACCTTCCTATCAGAAGGTAATGATAAAAAGGGTTCTATAGGCTACTCAAGAGTAATACACTTTCCGGGAAATTATAATAAATGCAATACAAATATATCGGGTGTAACTATCGGAAGAGGCTATGATATGGGGAGGCGTTATAAATCTGAAATTTTATCTGACCTGATATTATCAGGAATACCTCAAGACCAAGCAAAGGAAATATCAAATGGGGCCATGTTACAAGGGTGTGTGGCGGCCAATTTCGTTAAAAATAATAAAAGTAAAATAGGCGAAATAACTGAAGTGCAACAAGTTAAACTTTTTCAAAAAACATATGAAAAATACGTTCAACATGCAATTTATTTTTACAAAAAATATAAAGGAATTGAATCTATTGAATGGAATCGACTAGATCCTAGGATAAGGGATGTTTTTGTAGATATCCTTTATCAAGGGTTAATGAACAAGGATTTGGTAAAGTATTTCGAGAAAAATAAAAAAGAAGACGTCATAAATATGATAAAAAAAACAAAAGGGATAATGATGTATGAGAAAAACAGAGGGAGAATAAAATACCTAAATAATGTAGATAAATAAAAAGTTATCTTAATATATTTGATATGTAAAAAAAAGAGTATTAATTCATTATTAGAAAAAAACTTGATTAGATCAAATTTAAATTTGATAAAATCAACTTATCATCTTACATAATGAATGACATAACCATACAAACAAGGTAGTCTTAATATCATTCCGTATGACAACGTAGGACAACATAAAGTGACTAAAACGATTTCTGTGAGAATCAGCGATGATCTGTATGAAAACGTCATATGGCGAATGAAGGAAACCAACTCAAACCTGTCAGACATTGTCATACAGTCTCTAGAGCGGGAGCTGTTGAAGGATAGTGTTATAACTAGATTGGAAAGAGCAATTGAAAGGCTTGAAATAGTTAATATTCAAAATGATAACAATACAATAGTGTCTTTATCTAGAAGTGAAACCACAGACGAAATAGATACCCCAAAGCCTTGTAATACACTGTATGACAAACCCGAAAGTAGTGAAAAACTCGACAAAGGGAAACGAAGAATAATTGAGCTAGTTCAAGAGCTGGGAAACATTAGAAATGTAGACCTAAAAATATCCTCAATCCTAATAAGCGAAGGCATTACCACTCCAACTGGGAAAACATTTACAAGGGACATTGTTGCAGATACAAAAAGAAAGATGAAAAAGCGTGGGCTACTATAATGATTAAGAAAAAAAGGCATCATCCCCCACCCTCTATTTTGTTCAAAAAACAAACAAAATAATCCCCATCTACAGAAACCAAAACATCTCAACAATCACCCTACACCCACCAGAAAGCCTAGCAATACCAACACTCACAACTAATAAACCTCGTAAATGCTTCACACGTCTCTTTCATAATCAAAAAAAAGTGCACAACAGATAAAAACAGCAATAAAATCAATGACTTACTTAAAATTACCCACCAAGAAAACCAACTTATTCATTTAGTATACTTTTTGAATACACCAATAACCCCTATAAAACTATATTCAAATGACTTGAAATGGCTCAAATGAATAGAATAAACTCATTTGACAAAGTCATGTGACAAATGAATAAGGTTACCCATATGAGCAACATTGGATATGTACGAGTTTCAAGCGTTCAGCAATCAACAGAGAGGCAACTATCAGGAGTCACACTAGACAAGGTCTTCACTGATTCGGTTTCAGGTAAGGACACCAACAGGGAAGGGTTAAAAGAGTGCCTCGCTTATCTCAGAGAAGGCGACACGCTACACGTTCATAGTCTTGATCGTTTATCACGTTCAACCATAGACACACTGGCCCTCATTGGTGACCTAAACGAAAAGGGAATAGCAGTACACCTTCACAAAGAAAAAATCATTGCAGATACAAATTCAGCAATGGGGAAACTCATGCTAACAGTCATCGCAGCAGTGGCAGAAGCAGAAAGAGCCTTGATAAGCGAGCGTAGGGCAGAAGCGAGAGCTATTAACCCTAGACCCAGAGGATACGGTAAGAACGTGAATCGTGACGGGATTATTGAAGCTTTAAATGTTGGTGGATCAATCGCAAAAGTAGCAGAGAAATTTAATGTTGGTAAGTCAACAGTTCAAAGGATCAAGAAAGAGATCCAGAAACACAAACAATAACACCATCTAAAACGCTATGTAATCAATTATAAGAGACTTAAATTCACATGGTGATTAAAACAAGCATTTAAATTAAAACCTCACACAGAACGTTACAGAGCGTTTCAATCGCTATCATCTAACGATATTTTAAACTTTTGCAGCAAAAGATAAGTCGATCTTTGTAAACACCAAGCACATAAACATAGACACCATAAAAATTATAAAAAAATAAACCCTTTACAAACAATTATTTAAATGAATTACAAATGTAACTAGATGTTAACGGCTTTGACAAATCTCAAAAAATATATAATCATTGAGTTATCAGGTAGTAGTAATACGACCTCGATCTATTCATGAAGAGCTGCTCTGACGCCCGGAGCCGAAACAGATTATCCCTACAAATAGACCAATCACGTTGGTAATTAGGCTTAACAGCCTGAGAAATGTTTTTCTACAAGAACACCGAAAGCTTCGTAGAAAAGCTAGTTGCAACTTAAACCGCAGATCTGATAACAGCGCATGAATTCGTAGATACCGTGACGAAAAGTCGAGACCTTTAACGCTTAAAAAAGTTTTTTGCTGAGTAGGAACGGGCTTCTTAATATCTACTAAAAAGATCTCTTAAAACACTTCTAAAAATCTCTCTAATAAATCTTAACAGATCACCCTTAACACATAAGGGGATGAGGCTGATAGCAATCCCCCATGTAGAGAGATCACTAAACAGTTTCTTAAAAATTACAGGTAACCGAATGAACCAAAAATTAGAACAGCTTAACCATCTTAAGCAGCAGCTCGAAAAGGCAAAGTCTGATATCAAATCTGAGTCAGCATCTAAAAAATCATTTTTTGATTTCCGTAGACAACAGTTAAGAAATTCACCTTCAGAAGTTTCAGGGTATCAATCACAACTATCCCCAATCTCACAGATTGAGAAAAACTTCACCCTAGGAGTCTCTAAAGGCTGGGTTCTTAAAAATCTGATCCCTCACGTTCACTCGATTACCATGATCTGGCAGACAGACGAACTTACAGATGAGCAAGTTGAGAAGAATATCGAGAAAAAAATCGCTGAAGAATTTAAATTAAAAACTCGACCATTCGAGGAAGCCGTTATAACTGCGGAATCAGCTCTGACAAGCTTTAAAGAAGAATTACAGGAATTAAATGACGCTTTAAAAGTGGCTTAAATGTTGTTCCCGATCACCCATAAGACAAATCCCCTGCAATAGTTTATAAACTGTCAAAGGGGATTAATTACAATGGTACTAATTACGATACTTAATTGGTATCGGCAAGCCACTTACAATAACTAACACCATATGAAATCCACTTCTGGTTAAGTGTCTTCATAGCTCGCTCAAGGACTGGATTATCATCTTTAGATGTATCAGGCACTTGCTTAAGCTTTGATTCAAATTGACCACAACTATCACCATTATGAAGAGACTTGCCAGCAGCATCCTCTACTAAACTAGACATTTTGCTGAAGTGTTCCATCCAACGGTCACTATCCCCATCTATAGAATCAACACGTTGAACAGCACTTAATAATTCTTGCTGTGCAGAATACTTCTGGATCTCAAGAGGACTAATAGCGCTAGCAAAACCACTAAAGAAAAATAATGAGACCAAAACCAAACGTTTCATTACGGACGTACTATAGATTAAGTTGTTAGACAGCACAGCATACATGGAGGAAGGAGCAAGAACTTGCACCTAAGCGGTGACTCCAGCTTTTACCCACTAAAAAACGGGCAAAATTGGCTGGTTCACGCTTTACTGACGACTATGCGAGAGAACATGATTTCCCATGTTCCTTGCCCTGAATACACCATCGTCAGTTAACATCCTTTCCATTGGTCTATCACA
>NZ_JALBCV010000002.1:392146-441530 GCF_022602565.1 Rosenbergiella metrosideri | reverse complement strand
CCCGCCAATCCTTGTATTGCGGCGGTTGAGGCGGTAATAGCCCGCTGTATGTCACCGCCTGTTCCAAATGGCTGGCTTTCGCACTTTGATAAGCTTTTTCGGCTATCTGCTCTGACGTCGGATCGGCGTTACCCTTACTCACCAACTCCGCACGTGCCGCGTCTAAGGCGGCCGGATCGGACTGTGCCTTGAGTCCTGCTATCTCCCCTTGCGTGAGCGCGATATCGGCGGCTTGATTGCCTATTTCACCGATTAACTGCAGCGTCTGCATCCGTTGCTGCTCTTTTTCCTTATCGAATATCGGGCTAAGCGTCTGGTTGGCATGGGCCACATCGCGGCTCAGGTCATAAACATTCTGTTGCTGCTTGGCCGTGTCGTTGATAATTATCGTGCCATCACTCACTGCAGCATGGGTGGTGGAGCTATCGCTTTTTTCCTTGTTGCCCACAACGGCTAAACCATTCGCTAGATTACCGATAAAGTTCGCCATACCGCCGCCAGTACTGGCGCCCACACTCTGGTGTTCGACCTTATAGGCTGCTTGGTTTTCGATATCACTAAAACCGAGGGTGCCAGTCTCTAAGCGGTTATGCTCAGCACTGGCGGTCGAGCCAATTACTGCACCATTAAGCTGGGTATGTTCACCCACCTTGACATCAAAGCCACCTTTGCCTGCAAACAGCCCAGTCTGTTCTTGCACACTGTCATAGCTACTGTGCATTTTATCTTGGCTAAGATTTAGGCTGCCTGATGGCGTCATGGTGCCGAAGGTAAAGCTGCCGCCCGCACTGGCGCTTTTTTGCTTGGAGTCGTAGCGGTTGCTGTCTTGCTCAGAGGTCAGCGTTAAGTTACGCCCAACCTCTGCTGCAATCCGTTCGCCATTCACCTGTGCACCGGTTAGCGTGGTATCGCGACCGCTATGTAAGGTCACTGCACCGCCGCTGTCGAGTGTTGTCTCTTGGTGGGTCAGGGAACTGCCGTTCTCCTTGCCTTTGCTGGCATTGACGCTGGCAGAAATGCTGAGGCCAGCGCTATTGCCGCTCGCACCAATCCCTACCCCTAACGACCCGCCGTGGCTGCTATTTTTACCGCTCAGGGTTTCACTGTCTTGGCTGGAGTGCAGTAGGATATCCTGTGCGGCACTCAGTGTCGTATCACGTCCAGCTTTAAGCTGACTGCCCGCAATATCGATATCCCCTTGGGTGGCCTGTAAGCTTAGGTCGCGCCCGGCGGTGAGTTGGCTGCCCGCATGCGTCTGCTGCGCGACGCTCTGCTCAGAGTGGGCGCTTTGATTACCGTAAGAGAGGTTAACCCCCATGGAGGATTAAGTCCTGCTATCTTCCCTAGCGTTCGCTCGATATCAGCTGCTTGGTTACCGATAAGTCGGCAGCAGTATCGAAGCCAAAGCCCAGTGAGGTGATATGACGCTATCTAAAGCATCTCTAAGCTGAGACTTAATTAAGCTTTCAGCCCGTAAATAGCGGGAGCTGTTGGTGATGATTGAGGTGATGACGAAAGAGAAAAAGCGGAATGCTGGATGATCTCAATGTAAAAATCCCAGCCGACTGGCTGGGATTTGTTTTGCATAAAGGTTAATAAAAATCATCCTGTGTAAGCTGTTTACCCGTTGGGATGATTTCATTTTTATCAAAAGACAAAAGATATTCTTCGTCGTAGAGTTTTATTGAGTACCCATAAAGTATCCCATCCTCTTCACTTACTCCCATAACTCCGCCTTTTTTACCTGCATATTTCTTATTTTTTTCTTTGCAGTCAGGGGATATTTCTACTTCTTGATAAAAACAAACCTTATTTTCCATAAAGACTTACCTTAGTTATTTATGTGTTATTCGCCCATCAAGAGATATATTTAAATGCGAACCATCTCTTGTTGCCCAGCCAAGTTGAGCTTTGCCCTTTGGTGAAAGTTGTACATCCCATTCAAAAGCCTGCCCGGCTGTACGCGAAGGACCTTTCACCCATTCATTACCGAACTTATCAAGGTAGCCGTTATTAGGTCCCCGTGGTAATGGATTACTGGGCGAATAATTGCTATCAGGGACAAAGCGAATTTTACCTTGCGTTGGAAGTTCTACATATTTTATACGCCCCTTAGTCGACCAAGGTTGAGCTGCGCTACCTGTACCAGAAGGATTGAAAGGTGGCTCTTCTACATAAGTAGGGGATTTACCTGCTTTTATAGATACTGACTCAGCCTTTCCGGCCACCTTCGCAACAACCTTTTCCGTTAGAAGCACGCCACCTTTTACTACTCCGGCACCGCCAGCTAGTAGACTGGCTATATCGGTGACCAGTTTGCCACCTTCAACACCCGCATTGAACGACCCACTGGCTCCGGCTTTCTGGTACTCCGACTCCATCCGGTCAATCCGACTGATATAGGACTGTTTCACCGCATCCGATACGTTACCGAGCACATCTCCGCTGTTAAACAGCGATTTCAGGGCATCATAGGTTTCCTGCGGATTGCTGGCCGTTTTCACGATGCTGTCTATCGTGTCGTACAGTCCTGCAGGGACCCCTGCCACCATACCCGCTGCAAAGCTACCATCCTGCCCTAGATCAATCGCTGTCCATTTTGCCTGCGTCTGTGCTTTACAGGCCACACTCTGACATTCTGCCAGCTCTTCTTTCTTCTGTACCTGCTGTTTCTGGCTTAGATAATTATTCTCAACCGTCACCTTCCCGGTCTGCATCCCTGATACTACACTTGCCGTATCGCCACCCACCAGTCCACCTGCTAATCCTGCGGCTAAACTGGCTAAGGCACTAATGGTTTGTTTCTGTGACTCATCTAGCTCAGAAGGATTTTTATCATAATAGGCCTGCGAAATCAGCCCCACCGCCTCGGCGGTCACCGCACTACTGGCTCCCGCTAAAGCATTCTCACCTTTCGCTAAGGATAACGCAGCATTCACTACCGCATGCGCCATCAGGTTAGCCGTTTTATTCACCTCGCCGTCGGCAGAGATCGTTTGGCGATGGATAACCTCGGCTAAATAAGGGGCACTCGCCCCCGCTAACGCCTTAGCGATATCTCCCCCCGCCAACCCTTGTATTGCCGCGGTTGAGGCGGTAATGGCCCGCTGTATGTCACCGCCTGTTCCAAATGGCTGGCTCGCTTTTTTAGACTCGGCTGTCTCACGCAGTTGGTCATCGGTATAGGTGGGATGCTCAGCTTTAGCGGCGGTAAATCCTGCGATATCCCCTTGCGTACGCGCGATATCGGCGGCTTGATTGCCTATTTCACCGATTAACTGCAGCGTCTGCATCCGTTGCTGCTCTTTTTCCTTATCGAATATCGGGCTAAGCGTCTGATGAACGTGCTGAATGGCAAGGGAATATGGTGGGAACTAAAGCCGCTTGAAGCTGTAGCTACAAAGAAAAATCCCAACCTGAGGGTTGGGATTTGATTCATTCATGCTGAAAGTTGTAGTGCTCAGGCACCTGATAATCCTCAGGAATATCTGACCAGTCAATATTTTTCAAAAGCAGATCAGTATCATCCTTAATATTTTCAAAAAAAACAGAGAGCCTCATCGAATAGACTCTTATGTACACCAAAGCGGCTTGCACTGCCGCTTTATCATCAGATTTCTTCGCTTTATCTAAAAATTCCGTAGCAGCAAATAATTTTTCAGTGTCAGATAAAAATAATTTATCCAAATCAATATCATAGTCAACCATCAAATCTTCACTTCCTGAGATTGCCGCAGGCATAACTCGAAGATAAATATCTTTGATTTCGTTAAAAATTTGAGATTTGTTCATTTTGGTAACCTCCTACCTTCCGCTGCTGCTTTAGCGGTCTTAACAGAATTAATTGTTCCATCTAAATTCAAAACATGAATAAAATTCCCTCTTTGATCAAAAACCTCTAAATGATTTTTGTGCGCTCCATCCAGATAAAACTGATCGCCTTTACGAATATTTTCGTTGATATTACCAGAAGACTTATAAACCGTTTGACCCTGATAAATTTTACTCGTTTTCTGAGCCGTCTCTTTCATTTGGCTACCAAAACCAGACTGCTTGAAGAATTCGCCCATATTTCCCACAGCACCGGCATTAGGCATATGCGGCACTTTTCCAGCCATCCCCAGCCTGTCAGGCGCTTTCCCTTTTCCACCTACCAGCGCCCGGACGATTTCAACTGATATCGTCATGGCATCATAGCGGGTTTCAACATCCGACCAGCTCAGCTTACCGCCGTTGGCATCAACGATACCTTTAATGACGACATCACGGGTTATACTGTCAGGATCTAATCCTTTCAGGATACTTTCAATGTTTGCCTCATCCTGCGGATACAAATCCTTGTAAATCAGCGAGTAAGTTACATTGTCGCCATACTTCACTAATGCAGACTGCGCCTCGTTAACCAGCCCCCCACAGGCCACGCTGCCTTTATTGCCCTGCGTACACGCATCTTTAATGGCCTGGTCGCGGTCTTTATCCGTCTGTTTTATTCCGGCCAGCTCTTTCTCTTCTGTGGGTGTCAACGGTTGTTTAAGAATATCGCGTTTCTGCTCCAGTGCTTTCTTACGCTCGGCTTCATCTACACTCAGCCAGTTATTCTCAACCGTCACCTTCCCGGTCTGCATTCCTGACACTGCACTTGCCGTATCGCCACCTACCAGTCCACCCGCTAATCCTGCGGCTAAACTGGCTAAGGCACTAATGGTTTGTTTCTGTGACTCATCTAGCTCATAAGGCTTTTTATCATAATAGGCCTGCGAAATCAGCCCCACCGCCTCGGCGGTCACCGCACTACTGGCTCCCGCTAAAGCATTTTCACCCTTCGCCAGCGATAACGCCGCATTCACTACCGCATGCGCCATCAGGTTGGCGGGGATATTGACCTCGCCGTCGGCAGAGATCGTTTGGCGATGGATAACCTCGGCTAAATAAGGGGCGCTCGCCCCCGCTAAGGCCTTAGCGATATCGCCCCCCGCCAATCCTTGTATTGCGGCGGTTGAGGCGGTAATAGCCCGCTGTATGTCACCGCCTGTTCCAAATGGCTGGCTCGCTTTTTTGAACTCGGCTGTCTCACGCAGTTGGTCATCGGTATAGGTGGGATGCTCAGCTTTAGCGGCGGTAAACCCTGCGATATCCCCTTGCGTACGCGCAATATCGGCGGCTTGATTGCCTATTTCACCGATTAACTGCAGCGTCTGCATCCGTTGCTGCTCTTTTTCTTTATCGAATATCGGGCTAAGCGTCTGATTCGCATGGGCCACATCGCGGCTCAGGTCATCGACATTCTGTTGCTGCTTGGCCGTGTCGTTGATAATTATCGTGCCATCACTCACTGCGGCATGGGTGGTTGAGCTATCGCTTTTTTCCTTGTTGCCCGTAACGGCTAAACCATTAGCAACAAGTAAGAAACAGGCACACCTACCACCTACAACCAAATCAAGACGCTATACCGTGGGATATATTCGGCAGTACGTAAACATCGGCCTTCACCCTCGATTACGCTGCGCGCCACTTGATGAAGAGCTAGAATTTTAGACCGGTAAGAAGGTGTGAGTAAAATATGAGCAGGAGGAGTTGATTACACGGCTAGTTGAGGAATAAACGGTAGGTAAAAAATCCCGGCTTGGTGGCCGGGATTCGCTTGTTAATAAGGTAAACAATACGCGCCTTCTAATGATTCATATTGTGTGACCGCATCTTTACCTTCGGACAAATATTCCACGTCTATTGCTTCCGGTGGATACTCTTTTGTATAGGAACCTTCCAAAAAGGAACGATACTGCTCTAGTACATATAATGTCTGCTCAATGGTTAAAAGAACCTGTTGTTCTTCCACATATTCACAGCCAATAAAAACCCTACCTTGAGTCACCATGACACAATGAGCATTGCCTAGTCCAAAATTACCATCAGTACTTTTTCCAGAAGCCAGATCAGTTAAATTTTTTATCCAAATATCAACAGAGTCTAAACCATCGGGCAAATCCGATGATAACCATCCCGCGATTTCACTTACGCCGTATCCTTGATTAGGTGTATGACGGATATCCTCATCAATTCCCAATGAGGTAGCGACAAACTGCTTATGAAAATCACTCCACCTTAAATAGATTTTTCGACTATACATCTTATTTCTTCCCATGATATACAGGCCATGCGGTTGCCCCATTGCCATCGGGTTTTCCATAGTAACCTTCTATTTTTATTCCAGAAGAAGATATACCCTGCCATTTGTTTCTATCCAAAGGATCCGGTGTAGAACCTTTGAACGCACTCTCAATCTCCTGAGAAGTTTGACGTTTTGACCAGTGTTCAGGAAAAAACGTCGTCTGTGCTTTCTTATTTACCCATTGGCCTGTCGCCGGATCTCTTACAGAAATATATCCTGTTGAAACACCGTTAACGTCAGGTGCACCAGTAATCTTTTCGACCTTAATATTAGGATCTCTAATATAGTGCCCCCCAGACCCAACTTTGGTGCCATCTTTGAGGGTTTTAACCTCTCCATTCAGGATATGATCCATTCTGATATATGCAGTTTGTGGTCCTTTTCCTGCCTGCTCTTTGACGAGTTCTAATGGTGTAGAAGACACTTTGAAATCATCAAGATATTCGCCAGCTTTCCATGATGATGTATTCTTCGCCGCATTAGCCGCCACAACCTCAGCTTTCGCTGCCGTGGCTTCAGCCGCTGTCTTACCTATCCCAACTGCGCCACCTGCACCGACTCCTCCAGGCACTATGGCTTCCGACACCTGAATGCCAGCGTTGTTAAGGCAAAGCACCACATTGCCCGCACAGGCTTGTATCGCGGCTTTGGCTGACGCAGCTATTTCCGGCGTGGCCGCAGCTAATATCCCGCCACCCAGCCCTGCTGGAAGCGCAACCATCAACACATCCTGCATCGCCAGACCTTTCTGACAGGACGCTGAACCCGGATTATCCGCACAGGAGGCAATATTCTTGCCATGCTCCCTTACGAACTTCTCCTGACCGTCCTCAGTGCCGCCCATCAGGTTATTCTCAACCGTCACCTTCCCGGTCTGCATCCCTGATACTGCACTTGCCGTATCGCCACCCACCAATCCCCCCGCTAATCCTGCGGCTAAACTGGCTAATGCACTGATGGTTTGTTTCTGTGACTCATCTAGCTCATAAGGCTTTTTATCATAATAGGCCTGCGAAATCAGCCCCACCGCCTCGGCGGTCACCGCACTACTGGCTCCCGCTAACGCATTTTCACCCTTCGCCAGGGATAATGCCGCATTCACCACCGCATGCGCCATCAGGTTAGCCGTTTTATTCACCTCGCCGTCGGCAGAGATCGTTTGGCGATGGATAACCTCGGCTAAATAAGGGGCGCTCGCCCCTGCTAAGGCCTTAGCGATATCCCCCCCTGCCAATCCTTGTATTGCGGCGGTTGAGGCGGTAATAGCCCGCTGTATGTCACCGCCTGTTCCAAATGGCTGGCTCGCTTGTTTAAACTCGGCTGTCTCACGCAGTTGGTCATCGGTATAGGTGGGATGCTCAGCTTTAGCGGCGGTAAACCCTGCGATATCCCCTTGCGTACGCGCGATATCGGCGGCTTGATTGCCTATTTCACCGATTAACTGCAGCGTCTGCATCCGTTGCTGCTCTTTTTCTTTATCGAATATCGGGCTAAGCGTCTGATTCGCATGGGCCACATCGCGGCTAAGGTCATCGACATTCTGTTGCTGCTTGGCCGTGTCGTTGATGATTATCGTGCCATCACTCACCGCAGCATGGGTGGTTGAGCTATCGCTTTTTTCCTTGTTGCCCGCAACGGCTAAACCATTAGCAACAAGTAAAAGACAGGCACACCTACAACCAAATCAAGACGCTATACCGTGGGATATGTTTAAACATCAGCCTTCACCATCGATTATTCTTAAAGATCACTTGATGGAGAGCTGGGATTTGAGACAGGCAGGAAGGTTGAAGTGAGTTGTGAGCAGGGCGGGCTGATTATACGGCTGTATAAGGAGTGATTAGTCAGTAAAAAAATCCCGGCTTGATGGCCGGGATAATCTATTAATTAATATAGATAAGACTAGCTCTGCATAAAACATCACTTTGGTCAAATTGCAGATGTAAGGCATATCCTTCTTTGTCATATTTAACCCAGCGGTTTAAATAACCCAGAAGCATATCTGATTTTCCTCCACCATTGGCAGAAGGTTTGCCTAATGTTTTCAATATTGATTTTTCATCCCAACCTGAGCATATCTCAGACAATAATTTCCCTTGAAAAGGTGCATAACCTTCATATTCATCAAAGTAAAAATGGATATGATTTACTATTCCTTTTCGAAATCCGATTTCCAATCCCGATTGCAGATATTTATAGTACTTTGTATGAGCTATTGGATCGTTATATTCCTCAGGATCTTCTGTAATAAGAGGAACTTCTCCAATAGCATTATTAAGTTCTAAAAATTCGTTTGATTTCTCATCTTTGCCAAGAGATTCAATTAATTTAATCCAACCAAACACTATTTAGTTACCCCTATCTGACGGTTTCTTTCTTTGATTTTCTGTATTGCATCATCGACCTGTTTAGGATCATATCCTCGTTCCAACATGTTCTTCTTCAATGAATCGGTATCACGACATTCTGCACCACAAAGATTAATTGCGTCTTTCTCCACTTGCGATGATGTATTCTTTCCGCCGTAAGTAGGGCCTGCCTGATGAACCTCTTTTGGAACTTCAACTGCTGTAGCATTTTGATAAAGATTCTTTGTTTCTGCATCAGTAAGCGGACGTCCTAGCTCTATTTCTTTGGATTTTTTTAGAGCAGCAAATGATGGAATATGATCATGCTCCAGCCCATCGCCGACCACTTCACGTGCTTTAAGTTCTTTATATGAACCAACATCTAGCGGTTTAACAGCCTGAATTTCATCACTGGCCTTATTGATTAACTTAGACGCTTCAGCAACATCCCCTTTCTTCAGCGCTGTTTCAGCAGCTTTAATCGCTTTACCTGCTACATCACCTGCACCGGGAATGATACCTATCGCCGCGGCTAAATAGTCTATCGCTGTCTGAGCTTCTACAAAACCTTTAATATCGCCAACGATCGGAACAAAATCCAGCCCCGTTCCAGCAACATCCTTGACCATCTGCGTACAAGCTGCCTGATTCCCTTCACAGACTGCTTTTTGCGCCTTAAGATAGTTCTCTATTGTCCCTTTCTTATTCGCTTCCGCCGCAGCCAAAACATTAGCCAGCGCATTATTCTCAACCGTCACCTTCCCGGTCTGCATCCCTGATACTGCACTTGCCGTATCGCCACCCACCAGTCCACCTGCTAATCCTGCGGCTAAACTGGCTAAGGCACTAATGGTTTGTTTCTGTGACTCATCTAGCTCATAAGGCTTTTTATCATAATAGGCCTGCGAAATCAGCCCCACCGCCTCGGCGGTCACCGCACTACTGGCTCCCGCTAACGCATTTTCACCCTTCGCCAGCGATAATGCCGCATTCACCACCGCATGCGCCATCAGGTTAGCCGTTTTATTCACCTCGCCGTCGGCAGAGATCGTTTGGCGATGGATAACCTCGGCTAAATAAGGGGCGCTCGCCCCTGCTAAGGCCTTAGCGATATCGCCCCCCGCCAATCCTTGTATTGCGGCGGTTGAGGCGGTAATAGCCCGCTGTATGTCACCGCCTGTTCCAAATGGCTGGCTCGCTTTTTTGAACTCGGCTGTCTCACGCAGTTGGTCATCGGTATAGGTGGGATGCTCAGCTTTAGCGGCGGTAAACCCTGCGATATCCCCTTGCGTACGCGCGATATCGGCGGCTTGATTGCCTATTTCACCGATTAACTGTAGCGTCTGCATCCGTTGCTGCTCTTTTTCTTTATCGAATATCGGGCTAAGCGTCTGATTCGCATGGGCCACATCGCGGCTCAGGTCATCAACATTCTGTTGCTGCTTGGCTGTGTCGTTGATGATTATCGTGCCATCACTCACCGCAGCATGGGTGGTTGAGCTATCGCTTTTTTCCTTGTTGCCCGTAACGGCTAAACCATTCGCTAGATTACCGATAAAGTTCGCCATACCGCCGCCAGTACTGGCGCCTACGCTCTGATGTTCGACCTTATAGGCTGCTTGGTTTTCGATATCACTAAAACCGAGGGTGCCGGTCTCTAAGCGGTTATGCTCAGCACTGGCGGTCGAGCCAATCACTGCACCATTAAGCTGGGTATGCTCACCCACCTTGACATCAAAGCCACCTTTGCCCGCAAACAGCCCAGTCTGTTCTTGCACACTGTCATAGCTACTGTGCATTTTATCTTGGCTAAGATTTAGGCTGCCTGATGGCGTCATGGTGCCGAAGGTAAAGCTGCCGCCCGCACTGGCGCTTTTTTGCTTGGAGTCGTAGCGGTTGCTGTCTTGCTCAGAGGTCAGCGTTAAGTTACGCCCAACCTCTGCTGCAATCCGTTCGCCATTCACCTGTGCACCGGTTAGCGTGGTATCGCGACCGCTATGTAAGGTCACTGCACCGCCGCTGTCGAGTGTTGTCTCTTGGTGGGTCAGGGAACTGCCGTTCTCCTTGCCTTTGCTGGCATTGACGCTGGCAGAAATGCTGATGCCAGCGCTATTGCCGCTCGCACCAATCCCTACCCCTAACGACCCGCCGTGGCTGCTATTTTTACCGCTCAGGGTTTCACTGTCTTGGCTGGAGTGCAGTAGGATATCCTGCGCGGCACTCAATGTCGTATCACGTCCAGCTTTAAGCTGACTGCCCGCAATATCGATATCCCCTTGGGTGGCCTGCAAGCTTAGGTCGCGCCCAGCGGTGAGCTGGCTACCCGAGTGCGTCTGCTGCGCGACGCTCTGCTCGGAGTGGGCGCTTTGATTACCATAAGAGAGGTTAACCCCCATGGAGGATTAAGTCCTGCTATCTTCCCTTGCGTTCGCTCGATATCAGCTGCTTGGTTACCGATAAGTCGGCAGCAGTATCGAAGCCAAAGCCCAGTGAGGTGATATGATGCTATCTAAAGCATCTCTAAGCTGAGACTTAAAATGAAAGTCCCAACCCCAAGGGTTGAGATTGAGATTAATTTTCATTTACAGGGATAATAATAATCTTTTGGTATTCTATAGTTCTCAGGAAAATCATCCAGACTAGGAATTTTGGCGTAACGATCAATGTCTTCTTTTGTTTGTTCAAAAACGCCAGATATTCCCGATAAGAATGTTGATATACGTAACAATGCTGCTTGCATAGCTAGTTCATCTTTATTTTCATTTGCCTTAAAAAATAACTCTATTGTTGAGTTAATGTTTCTCATATTCCTTTCTAGACTTTCTACAATCGAATAGTCCTCAGCTAAATATAGTTCATCCTCATCAAGACCTTTCCCTAATTTATGTTTTAATAAATCTAAATAAATATCTTTAAATTTATCCAACTTATTAATATCTATCATTTTGGCAACCTTCTACCTTCAGCTTTAGCTGCTTTAGTTTTTGCATCATTAAAAGAACCATCAAGATTAAGAACGGCTTTAACTTTTGTTCCTGTACTATCAAAAACTTCAATGTGGTTTTTGTGCATCCCATCAAGATAGTACTTATCACCTTTTGCAATATAATCTCCGACAGGTTTTTTCGCTTTGAAAACATTTTGCCCTTGAAAGACCTGACTTGTTTTCTGAGCAGTCTCTTTCATTTGGCTACCAAAACCTGGCTGCCGAAAGAATTCTCCCATATTCCCCACAGCCCCTTGGTTGGGCTGATAAGACTGTTTCGAGCCCTTCCCAATAACACCCAGCGCCGACAAACCTTTTCCGCCGACAGCAGCACCGAAGCCTATCGTTTCGCCCGCTTCCTTGGTATAGAGCGCAACCTTGACATATTCCGGCAATGACTGATAAATCTTTCTCGCGCTTTCTTCATTTTCTGCCAGTACAAATCTGTCTAACTGCGATAAATCGTCACTATTCAAACTTGAAAAGATCGGCAATCGCCTTAAACTGGTCGCTACATCTGTTCCCGCTTCAGCTTCGGCTAAAACTCCACTTGCACAAAATGGATCACCTGAACAGCTTTTTGCAACGGCCTCTTCGCGATTCTTTTTGCTTATTTCAGCGAATTTTTTATAAATTTCGAGCTTATCGGTGCCATTTTTATCTGCATTCTCAAGCTCCTTATTGAGCTTAATCACCTCGTTTGAATTCAGATAATTATTCTCAACAACAACAACAACAACAACAACAACAACAACAACAACAACAACAACAACAACAACAACAACAACAACAACAACAACTAATTTTATTAAAAATATTTATTTCATCCATTCATAATGACTCTATGAGTTCTTTATAAATCAAATAATTCTCAATCTCAAAGCATACGATATTAACCTTTTGAATATTATGATACAAATACAAACTATCTGTGATTGTTTCCAATGCAATCGAAGCCGCTTGATTTTTAGGGAAATTATAAATACCTGTACTTATGTTAGGAAAGGAAATGCTAGTAGCTCCATTATTATTTGCAACAATAAAACTATTTAAATAACAATTTTTTAGATTATCAGTTTCATGGTTATTACCACCATTCCAGCGGGGCCCTACAGTATGAATGACATATTTAGCAGGTAAGTTACCTGCTGTAGTAATAACGGCTTCACCAACTTTACAGCCACCTTGTTTAGCACGAATTTTTTGGCACGCATTTAAAATTTCTTTTCCGCCCATACGATGAATCGCACCATCGACACCGCTTCCACCTAGCAAAGAGCTATTTGCAGCATTTACAATTATATCAACGGGGATTTTTGTTATATCCCCATGAATTATTTCTATTTTTCTATTCATTTAACATTATATCCAAAAATAGATTGATTGAGTTTTTTTTCTTTTCAGTTTCGACTGGTTCCAAAAGAATAGTCATTACTTGTTTATCCAATTTCAGATCATAAATATCAATATCTAACCATCCCTTTGACCAGATATCAATACCCGAAACTTTGCTATCCCCTTCAATTACAACTCTTTCTAAACTACCAAAATCCCCCTCAGGATATGAACTGTAAGTTAATTTATAATCACTTAACTTAGGGGCAATGTTATCTTTAAAATAACTCATGTCCATAATTTAACTCCTTTATTTCTTATCAAGAACATTAATATTATTAACATCAGGTGTTAATGAGCCACCTTGCTTATCCAATTGATATTTCTGCGATGGTTTAGCATCACTTCCTAACATTTTGTACCAGCCATCTTTACCACCTTGAATCAAGCTACTACTTGGCACATCAAATTCTACATATACAGAACCTTTTGGAGCAGCTCCTTTGAAATCATTTACGCCGTTCGTAGATATAAATGTTTGCCCACCACCACCTTGCACAACTTTCCCTGAACTTTGCATTTGAGCAAGTTCATCAGATGACATCCAGCGGCCTACCCTCGTAACACTAATGTTATTAACAACTTTTGTCTCACCTACTTTTAGTGACGAGTTAATATTGACCTTGTCAGCATTTTTTATCGCCGTTTCTTCAGCAGTTGTATTACCGATCCCTACAGCACCACCTGTACCATTAACAATATCATCAATAGCAGAGGCTGGTTTACTTGCACTACTCGCCCCTGCTGCTGGCGTTTTCTCTCCACTTTTCGCGGGTTGATCTAACGTTAGAGCTAAAATTGTTGAAGCCAGCACTGCTTTGGTCAGGTTATCCTTATGAAGTTGTGTATTATTCGCGACTGGCTCAAGCTGCGATATTGAGTAATTTGCCAGCTCCCGACATTGACCTACGCAATCAGAAGAAGCTGCGAGTTGCTTCAATTTCGCAAGCTCTGATTTCTGATCTGCAACAGATATTCCGGTAGATAGAGCCTGTTTCTGTTGCTCCGCGTCAAGTTTTTTCAGGTCAGAGCGTAACTGTTCTCTCTCAGCATCCGTCTTCGCCTTCGCGTACTTTTCGGTGAAGGTAGTGATATCCTTATCACTCAGATAATTATTCTCAACCGTCACCTTCCCGGTCTGCATCCCTGATACTGCACTTGCCGTATCGCCACCCACCAGTCCACCTGCTAATCCTGCGGCTAAACTGGCTAAGGCACTAATGGTTTGTTTCTGTGACTCATCCAGCTCAGATGCTTTTTTACCATAATAGGCCTGCGAAATCAGCCCCACCGCCTCGGCGGTCACCGCACTACTGGCTCCCGCTAAAGCATTTTCACCCTTAGCCAGGGATAACGCCGCATTCACTACCGCATGCGCCATCAGGTTGGCGGGGATATTGACCTCTCCGTCGGCAGAGGTCGTTTGGCGATGGATAACCTCGGCTAAATAAGGGGCGCTCGCCCCTGCTAAGGCCTTAGCGATATCCCCTCCCGCCAATCCTTGTATTGCGGCGGTTGAGGCAGTAATGGCCTGTTGTATTGCGCTGCCTGTTCCAAATGGCTGGCTCGCTTGTTTAAACTCGGCTGTCTCACGCAGTTGGTCATCGGTATAGGTGGGGTGCTCAGCTTTAGCGGCGGTAAACCCTGCGATATCCCCTTGCGTACGCGCGATATCGGCGGCTTGATTGCCTATTTCACCGATTAACTGCAGCGTCTGCATCCGTTGCTGCTCTTTTTCCTTATCGAATATCGGGCTAAGCGTCTGATTCGCATGGGCCACATCGCGGCTAAGGTCATCGACATTCTGTTGCTGCTTGGCCGTGTCGTTGATGATTATCGTGCCATCACTCACCGCAGCATGGGGGGTTGAGCTATCGCTTTTTTCCTTGTTGCCCGTAACGGCTAAACCATTCGCAAGATTACCGATAAAGTTCGCCATACCGCCGCCAGTACTGGCGCCCACACTCTGGTGTTCGACCTTATAGGCTGCTTGGTTTTCGATATCACTAAAACCGAGGGTGCCAGTCTCTAAGCGGTTATGCTCGGGACTGGCGGTCGAGCCAATCACCGCACCATTAAGCTGGGTATGTTCACCCACCTTGACATCAAAGCCACCTTTGCCCGCAAACAGCCCAGTCTGTTCTTGCACACTGTCATAGGTACTGTGCATTTTATCTTGGCTAAGATTTAGGCTGCCTGATGGCGTCATGGTGCCGAAGGTAAAGCTGCCGCCCGCACTGGTAATACCGATCAGTTAAGGATCACTTGAACGATCCAGTGATTGTGTAAGAATCCAGAAACGCCCCTCGTTTCTGGTTTTTTTTATGCGCATTGCTCAGGCTCTTGACCTTGTTTCCCGTTACGACTCTACCCGCAATCCCCCTGACTTCGCTGGGGGATTTACTCGATCCCGAACTCGTCTCACTCTGTTTGGCCGAATCCGGCTCCGTCACACTACGTTCTCCCGCTGGAAATGATGGTCTGGTGCATTATTGGCATGGCACTCGAACGCGAAGAACCTCTTCACCAAATCGTTAATCGTCTGAATATTATACTCCCCGGTAATTGCCCCAAGCGCGGTTATCCAAGCACGTCAGCGTCTGGGAAGTGATGCCGTACGCCTCGTATTTACTCAAACAGCACAGATGTGGCACAACTCTGTCACTTATCCACACTGGTATGGCCTGATATTACTCGCGGTGGGCGGTGTTATATGGCAGACACAAGATACGCCAGAAAACGATACAGCGTTCCCACGCCAGACTTATGCAGGAAAACCGGGGCTTTATCCGCAGGTAAAAATGGTCTGTCAGATGGAGCTGACCAGTCATCTTCTTACTGCTGCTACCTTCGGTACGATGAAAGAAAGCGAATATACGTTGGCAGAAAAGTTAATCGAGTAAACAGGCGATAATACTCTGACTTTACTCGATAAAGGTTATTATTCACTCGTTCTATTGAATGCTTGGCATCAGGCTGGATAAAGCCGCCACTGGATGATCCCATTGAGAAAAGGAGTGCAGTACGAAGTGATGAAAAAACGTGGCAAAGGTGATCATCTGATAAGGATGAAAAACAGTCCTCAGGCCCGAAAAAAATGGTCAGCGTTGGGAGAGGATATGATTGAGCGCCTTCTAATGTTTACCCGCAAAGGTAAAGTCCACCATATGATGACCTCAATGACAGATGCCTTACGTTATCCGGGAGTAAGAAATGGTCGATCTTTACGGCCACCGACGGGAAATTGAACTGGGTTATCGTGAAATTAAACAGACGATGTTACTCAGTGGGTTAACGCTAAGAAGTAAAAAGCCAGAACTTGTTGAGTAGAAGTTATGGGGAGTGTTATTGGCCTATAATCTTGTTCGTTATCAGATGATTATAATGGCGAAAAGCCTAAAAGGTTACTGGCCTAACCAGCTAAGTTTCTCAGACTCATGCAGTCTGGTAATGAGGACATTAATGACACTTCAAGGGGCATCACCGGGTGGTATCCCTGAATTATTGCATAATTTGGAGGCTATAGGACAGTTGGTGAAGCTGCCGCTAAGTAGAGAAAGAGCCTTTCCGAGAGTGGTGAAGGAAAGACCTCGTAAGTATCCAAAAGCGCAAGAAAAAAGCCAGTCAGTTGCTTAACTGACTGGCATTACGCCGACAGGGGCGGGATTTTAATTTCTAAATTGAAATATCTTCAATTGAACCATCCATTAAATAGACCGAAATTTTCTCCTGACCCAATTCGACATGGTCAATATACTCAACAAAATCAATGTGCTTATATTCATCAAGAGTCTCTTTCATAAAAACAATAACTTCAACCTCGCATACTATAAATAAATATTTTTCATCAAACTCAAAATTATAAAAGAAAGATGATAGTTCTACACTCTTAATTAATTCATTATTTGTGAGGCAAAAAAAAGCTACAACCTGATCGAATCCAATAATTATTATATTGCCTAACTTTATAACAGTAGGTTTTATTTCACTTTGCATAGAAAATTTAAAAACCACCACTTCATCACAACTCACACAGTAATAGTGATGAGCATATTCGATATCATGAAAAATAGAGGGTATATTTTTATGGTAAAAGTCATCTTTTGTTAGGGAGATAATTTTTATCATTTTTTATTACTCGCAATTTTAGGGATTAATGTTGTAACCTTTGGTGTTGCTGACATATTACCTTCAGGATAAAAGAAACCAACTTGAATAGCTCCTTTATCTGAAACAGGAATGCTTTTAACAACAGTAGTACCAAATTTATTCGATTTCTGGGAAATTATTACACCATCACTTGCTGCTTTATTGAACAAACTTGTTAATGCCTGTCCATTATTTATTCCCAGTGTATTTAGATCATTTAAATTCTGGGCCGATCTTTCAATATTATGAGGATTACCAGTTGTAACTTTTCCGAAGAAATAATCGAATTTCTTTGGATCGATATTGTAACCTTTGGGTAAAACTTCATTTGGTACAGACGGTTTAACCACCTTAACCGGCTGTAATATCTCCATCCCCTTCATTCCTGCTAGTGCGACCGCAATTGCCTGCGTCTGCATTGCGGCATCATAATCTTTGGCGACGTCATTCCAGCTACGTTTGGTAGAGTTCGCTATCGCTGCTATTGCTTGGTCACGGCTGATGCTACCTGCATCTACTCCCTGAAGAATATTTTCAAGATCCTTTGCATCCTGCGGGTACAGATCTTTATACATCAACCTGAAATTGAAATCTTCACCATATTTATTAAGTGCATCCTGCGCGGAGCCAATCAACGTACCACAGGCCGATCCACCTTTATTACCATCAGTACAGACTGCTTTTATCGCTGCATCACGCGCTTTATCCGTCCGATTAATTTCGGCCAATTCTTTCGCTTCTGTCGGCGTGAGTTCCTGCTTCAGGTAATCGCGCTTCGTTTCCAGTTGCTTCTTTCTGTCCGCTTCTTCAACACTCAGCCAGTTATTCTCAACCGTCACCTTCCCGGTTTGCATTCCTGATACTGCACTTGCCGTATCACCGCCCACCAGTCCACCCGCTAATCCTGCGGCTAAACTGGCCAGTGCACTTACGGTTTGCTTTTCATCTTCTTTGAGCTCGGTAGGCTTTTTATCATAATACGCCTCTGAAATCATCCCTACCGCCTCAGCAGTCACCGCACTACTGGCTCCCGCTAACGCATTTTCACCCTTCGCCAGCGATAATGCCGCATTCACCACCGCATGCGCCATCAGGTTAGCCGTTTTATTCACCTCGCCGTCGGCAGAGATCGTTTGGCGATGGATAACCTCGGCTAAATAAGGGGCGCTCGCCCCCGCTAAGGCCTTAGCGATATCGCCTCCCGCCAATCCTTGTATTGCGGCGGTTGAGGCAGTAATAGCCCGCTGTATGTCACCGCCTGTTCCAAATGGCTGGCTCGCTTTTTTGAACTCGGCTGTCTCACGCAGTTGGTCATCGGTATAGGTCGGATGCTTAGCTTTAGAGGCGGTAAACCCTGCGATATCCCCTTGCGTACGCGCGATATCGGCGGCTTGATTGCCTATTTCACCGATTAACTGCAGCGTCTGCATCCGTTGCTGCTCTTTTTCCTTATCGAATATCGGACTAAGCGTCTGGTTGGCATGGGCCACATCGCGGCTCAGGTCATCAACATTCTGTTGCTGCTTGGCCGTGTCGTTGATGATTATCGTGCCATCACTTACCGCAGCATGGGTGGTTGAGCTATCGCTTTTTTCCTTGTTGCCCGTAACGGCTAAACCATTAGCAAGATTACCGATAAAGTTCGCCATACCGCCGCCAGTACTGGCGCCTACGCTCTGGTGTTCGACCTTATAGGCTGCTTGGTTTTCGATATCACTAAAACCGAGGGTGCCGGTCTCTAAGCGGTTATGCTCAGCACTGGCGGTCGAGCCAATCACTGCACCATTAAGCTGGGTATGCTCACCCACCTTGACATCAAAGCCACCTTTGCCCGCAAACAGCCCAGTCTGTTCTTGCACACTGTCATAGCTACTGTGCATTTTATCTTGGCTAAGATTTAGGCTGCCTGATGGCGTCATGGTGCCGAAGGTAAAGCTGCCGCCCGCACTGGCGCTTTTTTGCTTAGAGTCATAGCGGTTACTGTCTTGCTCAGAGGTCAGCGTTAAATTACGCCCAACCTCTGCTGCAATCCGTTCACCATTCACCTGTGCACCGGTTAGCGTGGTATCGCGACCGCTAAGTAAGGTCACTGCACCGCCGCTGTCGAGTGTTGTCTCTTGGTGGGTCAGGGAACTGCCGTTCTCCTTGCCTTTGCTGGCATTGACGCTGGCAGAAATGCTGAGGCCAGCGCTATTGCCGCTCGCACCAATCCCTACCCCTAACGACCCGCCGTGGCTGCTATTTTTACCGCTCAGGGTTTCACTGTCTTGGCTGGAGTGCAGTAGGATATCCTGCGCGGCACTCAGTGTCGTATCACGTCCAGCTTTAAGCTGACTGCCCGCAATATCGATATCCCCTTGGGTGGCCTGCAAGCTTAGGTCGCGCCCAGCGGTGAGCTGGCTACCCGAGTGCGTCTGCTGCGCGACGCTCTGCTCAGAGTGGGCGCTTTGATTACCGTAAGAGAGGTTAACCCCCATGGCGTCTTGCGGCGTTTGCTTTAGATTATTGAGATCACTGGCTTGTTTAGCACTGTAACCGGTTAATACCGATTGGGTCGCTTTTAACGCCGCCAACCGGCCACTGTCTTCCTTAGCCGCCGAATGGGCCTGCTGAGTGGCCGTGTTTAAAGCGCTCCCCACCACGCCGCTCAGCGCTAGGGTTAATCCACTCGACTTCTGTTCGGTTTTGGTGAGGGCGGTATGGCTATTTTCTGCCGCGCTGATATCGATACGCTTGCCACTTATCGCCATATCTTGGCCAGCCAACAGATCGCTGCCATGCAGGGTCACCTGATTACCGGCCGTCACCGTAACGTTACCTTGAGTGCTGCCGATCACGCTGCCTTTTTGTACATTACTGCGGTCGTCTTGATCCGTTTTTTGCGATGAGGTACCGACAGTGAAGCCGATCCCACCGGTACCACTTAACCCTGATTTCTTCTTCTTAGTCATACTGGTTGAGTGATCAGACTCCTCGGCTGTGGTGATCACCACATCATTACCCGCCAGTAGCTTAACGGCATTATCCCCCACTATATTACCGGCTTCTGAACGCAGGTCGTGCCCTGCGAGCAGCGTCACCTGATCGCCGGACACTGAACTGCTTACTGCGTTGATCTGATGGGTACTGGTGGCTACCTCAGTCGTCGTTTTCGATAAACCGTGACGTTTTTTGGTTTTCATATAGGTCGACTGATCCCAGCTATCCTGACCACTGAGTAACGTCAAATCGTGACCCGCCGTCAGTGTCGCATCGCCCCCTGCTGTCACTTCTGCAGCGCGTAAGGTCATATCGTTCCCGGCTTGCATCGTTAAGCTGCCACCAGCATTAATGACGGAGCCTTGGTCATGGGTCTCTAGACTACGGTCATAATCTTTTTTACCGCGAGTATAGTCCGTTGCGTGACTTTGTTTTACCGTATCAAGATTCAGGTCGTGACCGGCGATCACCCGCGTCGTGCTCTCGTTGCCCTGATTACTTAAGACGCTAGCAGTTAGCTGGATATCATGCCCGGCTTGCAGCGTTAATTGGCCCTGTTGGCCAGTTACCGCTATCCCCGCTTGGCGTCCAGTCCATGCTTCACTCCCCCGTTGGAAGCTTTCGGTTTGACTGAGGATGTCATGCCCTGCCTGTAAGGTGAGTTGATCACCGCCCAGTAATTGGCCGCCCCGGTTGACAATATTGTGACTCGCCAATAACTGAGTGGTATTGCCACTGATATCACCCAGATTAAGGAGGTTGCTTGCTGAAATCGCGGTCAGCCCGCGGCCAGCGATAGTGCCGCTATTGAGCAGATCCTGCGCGGTCGTGATCTGAACGGCGTTACCTGCTAACAATGCTCCGTTACCACTCAACTGATTTTTATCAACTCGAGCATAGAGCTTGGGTACCGCCACCAGTTGGGTGGTGCCATCGGATAACGTGATACGCTCATTAACCATTAGCACCATATCGCTAGTCATCTGAGCCATCTGTTCTGCACTCAATGCTGTCCCCGGAGCGATGCCAAATTTCTCACTAAAGGCTTTGCCACTGGTGAGCAGCGCACGATATTGCGCTTCATCATTGCTATAACCGGTTAAGAACCGTTGTCCGGTCGCTTGTACGATCTGATCGCGCACCAAGGATTGCTCATAATAGCCATCGCCTAATCGCTTGATAAGCTGGTCTTGATAGATATCACTGCTACTTACCGTGGATTTACCCCGCGTAAATTGCGGGTCGGTTTCGACCAGATACTGACTGTCGGTACCGGGATGAAGCTGATAGAGGCTGGTAGTAGGAATGTTAACCGGCGCATGCGTGGTGCGAATAACCCAATTGCCTGCAGAGGCCGTCTCCCCCAGTTGTGTCGAGGCATCGACGGGTGCGGGGAGGGGCACGTCGGTCACTAAAGCTTGATGGTCTTGTTTTGCTAAGGCGACATTGGCCAACAAATCAGATGCCCCGGCGGTCGCTGTGGGGGGCGCAACCTGTGTGGCAATAGTTTGCCCCTCACCGACACCCTGGCCTTGAAGCTGGGCAGTGAGATGCAGCGGTAGCGTTAACTCACTGACCGGCGGTTGATAGACTTCGGGGCCTTCATAGCGCGTCTGCTTATGCTTTTTACGTCGCCCGCCCGCCAGTCGTTCACCTTGTTGTTCGAGAGTCTGCTTGACCTCGGTTTCCTCGTTATTCACCGCGCCGTTAATGACTAACGCTTGGCCCGCCACCACCTGGCTATCTTTGTTATGCAAGTCACCGTTTAAGACGAGATCGCCACCACTACGCAGTATGGCGCTCTGTTGATTGCTGACCGTTTGGGCTTTGGTGACCTGGTCGAAATTGAAAACATTAAATCGCCGTCCGGCATCCGTCACACCCGGCTGGTGGAAGTAGATAATGCCGTTGGCAGCATCCTGATAGACATAGAGATAATCCTCTTTGCCATCGATGGTAAATTTGACGCGGTTACCTTGCGCATCCAGCGCATAACTACGCCCTTGCGCATCAAAGTTAAATACCACTTTATAGTCGCGAGATTTGGATTTATCGATGGTGGCATCGAACCGATAATGCACGCCATCGGTACGACCGCAAGCATCTGTCCATTTACGTCCGGTACAAAACTCAATCTCGACCAGGTCATTTAGGCTCGATACCGTTTGTAGGTCATCACTGACTGTTAAGTGCGTGTCACGGTTCTCAATGTGCTGCGCAGCGATCCCCAGACGGCCCATCGCCTCAATGGTCGCACTGAGATTATCAACCTGTGTTGCCTGACCAATAAGCGTGCCATCGGCAGCCAAGGCACCGCCTATCTGTAGATCGCCGTTACTGTAGATCAGGCTATTATCTTGGTTAGTGAGGTGATCGGTGGCGATAAGCAGACTTTCCCGTCCGGCGATGGTTGCCGCTTTATTCTCCAGACTCTCATTAGTCAATAGCGGGGCATCAATGACCAATTGATCACCGTAAATTCTTCCCGTACCACGATTGTGAAGTTCATCGGCGTGCAGCAACACTTGCCCACCGTCGATTAAGCCTTGATTTTCTAGGTAATGACTAGTGATTGTGGTGCTGCCTGAGTTGATCTCACCCGTCTGCTGGTTAGTGAGCCGATCACTGGTCAAGGTCAGATGCTGGCCTGCCGTCAAGCTACCGCTATTATTGAGTTGGTGGCCCGCGGTATTCAGCTGCAGATCGTTTCCAGCCGCCAGTTGGCCGTCTTGTTGAAAATCGCTGCCGACCTCTATACTCAGGTTATTACCCGAGGTCACCCGACCAACCTGAGTGAACTGGCCAAGCGTTAGCGCGGCATCACCATTGGCGACAATATCGCCTTGGTCATTATTCAAACTCACGCCACTGCCTGGTATGCCGATCGTTAATTGCCCCTGCGAGGAGAGCAGTCCCTGTTGGTTAGCCAAGGTATCGCTCACCTGCGCATGCAGTGACTCGCCTGCGCGTAAGCTGCCTTGCCGGTTATCCAGATTCGCCGCGGTGATAGCGAGAGTTTGGGCTTCAATCCCCTGCCCTTCATCACGTGTGAGCTGATTATCCAGCTGCTGAGTGGACAGCCTGAGCTGTTCTCCCGCCTTCATTAGCCCGTGCTGATTACGGATCGATTCGCTGGCGGTGATCTGTGCATTACCCGCCGCATAGAGCGTTCCCTGATCGTTAATCGCTTGGGCAACCAAGGTCGACAGATCAGCACCCGATAGCACTTTACCGCCTTGGTTGTTGAGTTGTGTGCCACTCAGTGACAGACCTTGTCCACCTTGTAGTTGCCCGGACTGATTATTGAGCACCCCCGCTTGCAGGGTAATGCTACCGCCAGCAAGCAGTTGGCCTTGCTGATTGGCAAATTCACCTTGCCCCAGATCCACCGAGGTATTTCCCCCCGACTGTATTGACCCTTGACCATTCTGTAAGCTTTGTAGCGTTAACTGGTTTGTCTCGCTGGCAAGCAGGCTGCCTAGCTGGTTATCAAGACTTTGTGCCGTAATTGCGAGGTCACGCCCCGCAATCACACCTTTCGCATTGTCTAGCTCACCACTGTTGAGGATAAGCTCCCCCGCGGAGCGTAGGCCAAGACTCGCGCTATCCGTCTCGCGATTGTTAAGCGTTTGACCCTGCGTAGTAATGGCGAGGCGATCACTGCCTTGGATCAGCCCCGCCTGATTGGTTAAGGCTGCTGTCTGCAGGTCGAGAGTTTTAGCGATCAGCACCCCCTGTTGATTGTTCAGCTGACCACTCTCAATTTGTAAGTCTTTGGCTGCGCTGATCAGACCTTGTTGGTTATCCAAGCTCTCGCTAAGATGTAACGCCCCTTGGCCTTGCGTCGAGTGTAACGTCCCCGCTTGGTTATTCAGTTGCTCTGCCGTAACGGCGAACGCGCCGCCCGTTTGCAGCACCCCCTGACGGTTATCGACGACACCGGCGGTGCTGAGGGTCAGCGGTCCCTCAACGGCGGTGATTCTTCCCTGCTGGTTAGTCAGCGCGGCACTGTCTAGGCTAACCTGATCACGGGCCGAAATACTCCCAGCATGGTTGGTGAGCGCTCCCTGAGTGTGAACCGTGACGCCAGATTGCGCGGCCACAATCTTTCCTTGATCATTATCCAGTGAATCGGCCGTCAGCGTCAGCGCAGCTTGACTCTGCAACGTGCCGTGTTGATTGTTCAGCTCCCCGGTTGTGTGTACCTTAAGCGATCCGTTTTGTGCGCTGAGTAAGCCCTGCTGATTAGCGAGTTGCGAGGCGTTAAGGGTTAACGCTTGATCGCTAATCACCTCGCCTAGACGATTATCCCACTGCTCGCCTGTGGCGGTAATTGTTTTGCCCGCCATCAATCCGCTACGGTTATCGATGGTTTGTGCCTGTATCGCAAGCGTTCCACCCGCTCTCAAGCCCAAGCTATCGGCTTGGGTGTCGGCGTTAGTGAGGGTTCCGCCCTGAGTCGTAATCGACAGTCCGTCCGCGGCTTGTACCAAGCCCCCTCTGTTATTGAGATCTTGACTGGTTAGGCTAAGGTCGCTGGCGCTGGCAAGAGTGCCTTGCGTGTTGTCGATCTGTTCGCTATCGAGCCTCAACGCCTGAGGGCCTTGTGAAATAATGGCGCCCCCATGGTTATCCACTCCTTTTGTGGCGGTCAAATCGACTGCCTGGGCAATCAATTTACCCTGCCGGTTGGTTAGCTTTCCTGGGGTGCTCAGGGTCACCTGCTGCGCAGCAAGCTGTGCGCGGTCAAGGTGTAAATCGCCTTCCTGAGCCGTCACCTTCACCTGATTCGCTTGGGTTTGACTATCGCTGAGGTCAACCTCTTTACCCGTCAGGCTAATGTGATCATGGCTGAGGTGGGTGCCGTGGCTCTGTAATTGTTGGGTCGCGGCAAGAGTAAGCTGGCCCGTGGCCGTCGCTTGACCTTGTGCATCAATACCTGCCCCTAAGGCGCTGCCATGCTGGTTAGTGATGGTATTCGCTTGCAGTGTCGCATTATGCCCGGCCACTAAGGTCGAACTGGACTGACTGACTAATTTCCCGCTTGCTGAGAGTTGCAGATCACCTTGCGCGCGAATTTGCCCAGCATTGTTAATGTCCCCCTGGCTGGCAGCGGTAATATTGCCTGCGGCAGCGATTTGTCCCGTGTTATCCATCCCTGCCGTGTGTAGAGCAACGTTTTGCTGAGCTTGCACAACCCCTGTATTGGTTAATTTACCGCTGGCATCCAACGTGAAATGGCCTTGTGCCGCGCCGATCTCGCCACGGTTACGCACCCCGACCCCTTGCTCAGTGCCCACCAACGTAATACGGTTGGCATACATTCCCGCTAAGGCGGCGGTATCGATGGCAAAGGTGGGGCGTCCAGCGGGATCATCGTTTTTAACCTTTACGACGTTGCCGTCGGCATCGGTTTGGTTATGTCCGGTAGTGACTTTAAGATCACCCGCTTGCACGCGACCATTGACCTCGACCGCACGCGCAATCAGCCGAGTATAATCTTGACCTGTGCCGTTCATCCCTGCACCACTGATGGTAATGCGCCCACGATCAACGTCATAACCCGAGATTTGGCCATTTTCTAATCGAACACGCCCAGCCGCTAACGTATTACGCCCTGCGTTGATCACACCGCAACCACTGCAGCTTATCCCCGCTGGGTTAGCAATGATCACATCGGCTTTACGTCCCGCCACCTCAATAAACCCACGCAACTGACTAGGGTTCGCACTGTTGACTTCATTAAGGATCACTTTGGCGGAGCCTTTCGCCAGCCACGGGTTGCCGGCAATTTGCCCCGCTAACTGAGTCGGTGTCGCATGTTGACTATTGTTTAAAATCGCGCCACGTTGATCAACGTCAAATTGACGATAAGTATTGTGAGACAGCCCTTGGCTGTTTGGGGCGCGGATATCGACTTGAGGTAAACCGTTACCGGTTCGTTGTACCGTGGGTTGCTGCCCCCGGGGTGCATTCGGATCAGCAACAATACCCGCGGCGTGCGCAAAGGGGCTGATGGCGCTCCCCGCGATGATCAGCGCAAAGGTAAGGGGTCGGAGTGTCGCGAGCATCGAAGGTTGTACAGGTTGACTGCAGGTCGACGGCCCCCCTGCACGTCGTGCCAACTCCGACACGACCACCAGTCGTTGTAGACAACGGTTAAAGATAATCCGGTAACAGTGCTTATTCATTTTTCATCCCTGTATTAATACTGCCAATTGACGCTAAATCCAAAGGTCACCTTGTCAGTCTTAAACCCCTTGGGTTTAGCTAATGGCGTCCCTGCAAAGAGGTCATATCCCAATCCCATACTTGACAAGGATCCTCTTACCCCGACTACACTGCCCGCTAAATGTCGGCCAATCAGCGTAGAGCCGTCACTGCGCCCCCCGACTTCGCCATAGTCCGCGCCAAGATAGAGTTCTTGACTCGGCAGCGGCGTCTGCCATGCAACCGTATTTTGTACATACCAGCCGTGACTGGCACTGAGCGTTCGTTCACCGTTAAAGCCTCGAACTGTCCAACGGTTACCAATCGCTAACTGATCGGGAGAGGTTAATGGCGTCGAACTCTGTTGGCGAAGATAGGTGAGTTGATAACGGAAGTTCTGGTCAGCCAGCTGAAAAGGCCAGTCCAGTCCAAGGTTCCAAGTGAATATTTTACTTTTCGCCGTCGCGCGATAACCGGCTTCATATTGCTCTTCATAGGCGGGTAACGCTCCGAACCAACGGGTACCATGTTGGTAATTCACACTGCCATTAAGCGTAACGGGGCCAAAATAATGCCGATGGTCAAGACCTAACTGCCACGCACTGGTTCGTCGGCGTTGCACCTCAATTTCGCTTCGATCGATATAGTTTTGTAACTCACGGATCAGCAAGCTACTGCGCAGTGTGGTTTTACCGCTGGCGTTGCGCTGAATGACGCGACTTACCCCAACATTAAGATTTTTACTTTTTCCAGAGTAGCGGATATCACCGTTATATCCCGCCACATTCTGAACGTAGTCATATTCGCCACCTGTTACTTCAAGCAACCAGTAGCCGAGAGGAACAGAGTAATGGCCGTTGATATTTTTACTCTGTTTATGTCCTTTAAATCCAATGTCATGGCTGGCGGAAACATAGAGTAAATCACTGAGTGAAAAGGGATTATCCACGGCTAACATCCCACCGACTTGCGTACGACCTGTACTTTTGGTTCCCGAGTCGTCGGCCCAAAGATTGACCCGCCATATTTTCGCCTGTCGACGAGTGATGACGACGTCACTCTCACCCTCTTTTTCACCCGGGACAATTTCCATCGTATCTTCAACGGTGGGCAGGCGTTGTTGATTTTCAAGTCCTTGTTCGATATCACGCAGGTCCAATAATTTTCCAGAGGAGCCGGGGACTGACGTTGCCAAGGTTGCACGCTGATCAGAGCCTGCCGCATAACGCACTTGCCCCAACTTTCCAGCGACGACCGACAGCGTTAATTCTCCCTGACTGAGGTCTTGAGCGGGAACCAGCACGCGAGAGGTTACCCATCCGTGTGTAATCAACCGGTTTTGTATACGCCCCATTAACTGATTGATCCCTTGCACACCAAGACAGTGCCCCACCCCCTGATCGGCGATCGCCTGCACTCGAAACCACCAAGGTAAGGGATCGGTTCCAGTCAAATGCACTTTTTTAATCGGGAAGCACGGGCTTTCCTGAACAAAAGGACCTTCGATATTTTTCGGTAACGATTTATCGAGTGAGATATCGGGCGTCGCAGGCGTCAGTTGGGCGTCTTTGGCCGATTGCTGCGTCTGGATATGCTGTTGTTGCTGGTCGATAAAGGGGGCGGCGTAGGCTAATGCGGTGAAAGCTGTCAAACCGGCCGTTATCACTTGGATAGTATAAGAAAGGGGCTTCATCCTTGATGACATACTTGACTCTGAGATATTAAGAATTCGTTAAGAATAGTGAAATTTTACGTCAAAATATAACAAATAGCGTCCATGAGCAACGTTAATTATCCGAAATTGATGTTTTTTTGATCAGGGTGTGACGAAAGAAGATCAGTGAAGTTAGCAAGAATCTGACCAGACGGGGCTAACCCGCCTGGTCTATCAACGATTAACGTTCGCGTAACGCTTCTTTCGCTTTATTTAACGGCTTAATGAGATATTGCAATACCGTTTTATGGCCGGTTTTGATATCAACCGTTGCAATCATGCCGGGAAAGATGGGGAACTGCTTATGATCGCGGTTTTCCAAATGATTACTGTTGGTGCGGATATAGACTCGATAGTAAAAAATATCGCGTTTCACCTCATCTTGAATGGTATCGGGCGATATCATAGTAACCTCGCCCGGTAATCCGCCAAAAATGGAGTAATCATAAGCAGTAATCTTTACCATCGCCTTCTGACCGGGATGGATAAATGCCACGTCGCGGGGCGCGATTTTTGCCTCAATAACCATTTGATCATCGAGCGGCACCAAGGTCATTAACTTACCATTAGGGGGAATAACGCCGCCCACCGTGGTCACATCAATATCTTTTACAATGCCACGTACGGGAGCATTGAAGGTAAGACGAGTCAGTGAATCCTCCCGACCACGAGTAACGGAGCGTTGCGCTTCAATTTCTTCATTCGCTTTCGCTAACTCTTCACGGGCCTTCACGTAATACTGGTTTTGCATCTCGGTAATCTTACTTTCCAGATCGTTTTTCTGCCGCTGTAAGCGTAACACTTCCACATTGCTGGCCGCCCCCAATTTCACTAAAGGCTGTGTCATGGTCAGTTCTCGTTGCACTAACACCACCCCTTCGCGTAATCCCGCTAGCCCTTTTGCTAAACTGGCGCGTCGTGACTCATACAACGCGGTTTCCTGTTTAATCAATCCACTGTCATTCATAATCTCTGGAGGAAAGGTTAAAGGCGTACCATTCACTTCGGCATTCAACCGCGCCGCCGTTGCCAGCGCGGCATTCAATCTCGACTCGCTCTCCATCACACTGTACTGCGTTTTAGTCCGGTCCAACTGGGCAAGGGGTTGACCTTCTTCAACAATATCGCCCTCTTTCACAAATAAATTATGGACGATGCCCCCTTCCAACGATTGAATCACTTGTTCATGTGAGGAAGGCACGACTTTACCATTACCGGTTGTCACTTCATCCAAGTGGAAAAAACTCGCCCAAGTAATAAACACGCAGAGCAAGGCAAACAGGCTCCACGCAACCAGCGTTGAACGCGGTAATTTTGGTTCCCGTAAGCGACTGTTGTATTGATTAATTTCACTCATGCGTTGGCCTCTTCAGTGGTCGGCGTATTACGTAAGGTCACTCGACGCGTTGCCCCAGGGCGTGACAATCCACTCTGCTGTAAAATAGCGTCGCGCGGACCATCTTTGATAATTTTGCCGTTATCAAGAATGATAATCCGATCAACCAGTTCAAGGGCTGCTAGGCGGTGGGTGGCAATCACGAGTGTTTTGCTAGGATTGAGCCACTGGCGTAACGCATGAATAAAATGTTGTTCGCTCATCTCGTCTAAGGAAGCGGTCGGTTCGTCTAATAATAAAATGGAGGGCGAGGTTAATATTGCACGCGACAATAATAATGCCTGGCGCTGTCCGCCCGACATACCAAAGCCCCCTTCATTGACCAGCGCATTTAAGCCTAGCTTTTGGTTGCGCACAAAGTCGAGGGCTCCACTCAAGGTTAGCGCATGGTGGATCTCTTCATCGCTGGCTAACGGATTCCCCAGCGTAATGTTGTCGCGGATCGAACCGAAAAATAGCCGTGCGTGCTGGGTCAGTAATTGCATATCACGCCGTAAATCAGCAGGGTCGAGGTGGGCTAGTGCGATATCGTCTAACAAGATACTGCCCGCTTGGGGTTCTTGCATGGCAGCAAGTAACTGCAATAAGGTACTTTTACCAGAGCCATTGCGTCCTAATAAGGCGATTTTCTCGCCGGGTTTGATCGTCAATTGCGCAAGACTTAAGACTTCTGTTTTCTCTTCCTCGTCATAGTAGAAACTGACGTTCTTCAGCTGATAATGACCTTGAAGATGAGCTTTATGAACACGTTTACTGGCTAAAGGGTCATCGATCGGTCGTTGCATTAACTCATCCAGCCCTTTACGAGCGACTTTCGCTGATTGCCAACGTGACAGTACGCCAGAAATTTGTGACAGCGGTGCAATAGTCCGTGAGGCAAGAATGGAAGTTCCCACCAGGGCGCCGGTGGTCATATCCCCACTCATGACTAAGTAGCAACCCACAAGCAGTACCACGGCATAGACGATCGATTGGACTTCTTGGGTCCAAGTCATCAATAAGCCGGTCAGCCAGCGTTGTTTCATACCAACCGTTGCGGCTACATCGTTAGTGTTGTTCCACTGATTCTGAAAACGCTGCTCCGCGCGCATCAGTTTAATGTCTTCAATGCCCTGTACCGCTTCAACTAACGTCGCGTTACGAATCGCCGACTCACGCATCCCTTCTGCCGATAATTTAGCGAGGGGAATCTGGATCAATAATCCCGGAATCACTAACAGTGGCACGGCTAATAACACGACGAACACGAGCGGCCCGCCGATCATCCATAAGATCGCCACAAAAAATAAGAAGAAAGGTAAGTCGGAAAAGGCCGAGATGGTGGTCGAGGTAATAAGCTCACGCACCGACTCTAGCTCTCGGATTTGTGAGATAAAGGACCCTGTTGAGCGGGAACGCTTACCATTCTTGATCCGCAACGCATGGGCGAATACTCGTTCGGAAATACGTAAATCGGCACGCTTACCGATCACATCCGAAATATGCACACGTAACATGCGCATCGTAAACTCAAATAAAATGGCAATCATGACGCCACTGAAGAGTACCCAAAGCGTTGGCACAGATTGTGCAGGGACAACACGATCGTAGATTTGCATTGAAAAAATCATACCTGACAACGCCAACACGTTGGCGACTAGGGCAACGATCATGATATCGCTGTAGCGCCGCCAATCTTTAAGAGCGAGCTGCCAGAACCAATTTTTTTGATAGGGTTGGATATAGTCATCAACGCGCGCATCACGCACCGATTCTACCGGTCGTAATACAATGATACGTTGCAGGCGTGCGGCGAGTTCTTCCCGCGTTAGCCTGGTCTCTAAGCCTTGTTCACCGCTAAATTGAAGGCTAAGCGAACCGCTATCATCCATTTTGGTGATGACGGCAATCTGCTGTTCGGTCAGTTCCACCACTAAGGGCAAACGATACGGGTCAAGAAGATGCGGATCCGCCGCCACAGTGCGCAGACTAAGACCCAATTGTTTCGCCATATCTTCCAATACCCATTGTTCCGGGGATTGGCTTTCATGATTAATGGTCATCCGGACATGTTCTTGAGAGAAATCCAGACGATAAAATTTTGCAACACTCAACATCGCCTGCAACCAAGGCTCATAGTAAGGATGCGTTTTCATAACAAATACCTACTCAAACAACTCAATAGAAGTCCTCGCCGGCGGGGGATTCGTCGGTTGAAGACGACCCCGCCGAGGACGGTAATCAATGAAAAGAGTCCCCATGGGCTACCCCATGGGGAGAGGCTGCTACACCACTAACAGCTGGTGATTCGCCAGTAAGGTCGCTAAGTCAGTCTGCACCCCATTCAGAGTGACTACCGTTGTGGCATCAAACTGACTGCCGGTTCCATCTCTGTCGATCTGGATCTCGGTATTGCTGCCATTGTGAACAACATGTAAGTAATCGGTAATATTACCGGCACTTGCACCAATCGTTGCCACGCCGTCAACATAACTGGCTGAACCATCCCCTTTATAGCCGGAACCGCTCAATAGCTCCCTTAAGTCGATACGGTCAGTATCCGCTGTGGCTTCCCAACTGCCGACAGTGAAGCCATTCACGACGTCACTCCCATTTCCACCTGTTGCATCAGCGCTATTGATCAACTTATACAACATCGTATCGTGACCGCCATTGCCAATATTAAAGGTGTCGTTACCGCCACGGCCTTCGAATTGGTTATCCCCTTTATTTCCGGTAATAACATCATTGAAATCGGAGCCGTTGATCCCCTCAATATTGACTAAACGTGATGTATTGAAGCCGGTATCCTGAGCCGAGGAAATGCTGAGGTCGACTTTGACTCCCGCAGTGGCATTACGATAATCCACCACATCGACCCCTCCGGTACTGCTCCAGCTATCATGGTCAGAACGGGTCGTCCAGCCACCGCCGCCGTTATAGGTATAAGACCCCTCTTCTGCCACAAAGGTATCGTTATAACCTGTCCCGCTTAAGGTACCGCTGTGACCGCCTGTTGCGGCATCAGCCGTTAAGGAGTAGCTCTCTTTTCCATTACCCGCTGCGAGGTTATCCCAGGTCACATTGTCCGACCTCCCATTAGTAATTTTTACTAATTGAGCCGAATACGTATCATTAGGATTTAAGCCATAGAAACTTACTAATGCTGAAGTGTCGTTCACACCAATGCCTGATTGCGCATTAATAATTTGTGAGGCCACTAACTTACCAGCGGAGTTGTATAGATTAACGGTATTTCCATAAAAAACATTGATCCCTTCACTGTCTACGATGCGTAAATGCATGGCTGTGCCATCAGCAATCTGGTTATTGTTCTGGATTAATACCACTTTACCGTTTTGCTGCGAAACCAGCAGGTCTTGTGTGCCATTCCAGTCATAATCCATTGCCGCAATCCCCGTCACATTCACCAGCTTACTGGCCAAATTACTCGCCGTGAAAATGGCTCCGTGATTGTTATTGGTAAATAGCGTTGCCGTTTGTGCCCCACCGAACGTGCTGAATTTCACCACATCCATTTGGCCATCACCGTTCCAATCGACGGCTGTGGAGAGATAACCTTGCGTAGCACCCGTTGATTCAATCGCCGTGCCGGTGGTAGCAAGTTTACCTTTCCCGTCGTTGTAATAGATAAGACCCGGGTTGCTTTTATATCCGCTCGCAATATACAGATCCATGTAACCGTCGCCGTTAAAATCCGCCCAGGTCATGGACGCGGCATTGTTACTGTTCGCTCCGTTACCCACAAAAACGCCGGTCACATCCTGTCCAACCGCGAGGCTACCATCACCCTTGTTATTAATAACCGTTAAGGTGTAAGCGCCCCCGCGGTTAGTGTGCTGAACGATATCCACGGTGCCGTCGTTATTCAGGTCAACCCCTGAAATTTCACGGCCGGAATCAAACTGCCCGTAAAAGGAGCTTTCTCCACCGGTCCCATCTGGCGTTAACACTCCTTTGTTGTTGTTCAGATAAGTCAATGAATCCATCCCCGCATCGCCATAGGCTAAGTCGAGGTAACCATCTCCTGTCCGGTCATAAGCCATAACGCCGCCGTACCAGATTGTTGTTCCCATGGCGAGTTGCTTGGCATTGTAATCAGTGCCATCAAAGCTCCAGGTAATCTGTGTACTCCCGCTATAGGTTGTTTCGGTGCCGTAAAGGGTTTGTACACCGCTACGATCAACGTCAGCCCCTGTCATACTGACCAGCGATGCGCGCTTATCGATTAACTTATTCGCGTCATAGCTTGAGACGTCGTTACCATTGAACATTTGGCTATTCGTACCGATCGTCCATAACCCTTGGCTATTGGTACCAATCAGCATGGTGGAGTTATGGGCCGCACCCGCAGTCGTTGCCCAATCGGTGTTCACGCTTTCGGTGTTGACCACTAGGCTGCCATGGGCAAGGCCTGTGGTGTTACCGTTACCCGCACTACTTTTGATTTGCGCCGTCACGTCGTAACTGTTAACCGCCAATGCAGCGCTATCAGGCACCTGAAGGTACCAAGTGTTGTGGGCATAATCGACCACCACGGCGCCATCGTTTTCAGAGGTATAGGTTTTTCCGTCAACCGTGACTTGAATATATTCACCCTTCTCAAGGCTCGCCGAGACAGTGCCTTTAATAATGGGTGTCGTATCCGAAGTCGTCACCGTATCAATGGTCGCAACCGTTGTCGGGATTGTCGTATCGACCTTCATATTGAAGGCATCGGAGTCGGTATAGTTACCCGCAAGGTCCATAACGCGCACAAAATAACTGTGTTTGCCATCGGCCAGACCGCTGTCTTGGTATGTCCAATGCGTCGCATCAGTCATCGTGGCGAGCCCCAGCAGCACACCATCACGGAAGATCTGCACAATATCACCTTTAGCAACTGCTTGAGTCAGGGTGCCATTGATAACAGGTGCTGTATCATCCGTTGCCACTTTCGCACCGAAGTTACCTTGACGTTCACCTTGATCGTCCGTGTAGCTGACAATACTGCCATGGCTGGCTGGTGCAGTCGTATCCACCGTAACGGTCTGATGTGCGACCGATCCCACATTACCTGCTTGGTCAATAATGCGGACTTGATACTGATAGTCGCCATCTGTAAGGGTACGGCTGTCACTATAGGTCCACTGCTTATCGGTGACAGTGGCATCCACCCACGTTTGCCCGCCATCAAGGCTAATCTGTACTCGCTCATCACTCGCCAATGCACTGCCCAACGACCCTTTCAAGGTCAGTGTTTGGTCAAGGGTGATAAAGTCGCTTACAGACTGTCCAGTATCCTCGCTAATACCATCAATGGTAATACCATAGTCAGGGGCTTTGGTATCGACCGTGACTTTTTGCGAGGTGGTGGCCCCGATATTACCCGCTTCGTCAATGACCCGAATTTGGTAGTTATAGACGTCATCTGACAGCGTACGACTTTCTTGATAGTGCCAAGTGGTACCCTCTACTACCGCATCGGTCCACGTGTTACCGCCATCGACACTGACTTGGACATATTCGTTAGTATTTAAGGCTTTACCTAATGAACCTTCTAAGGTGTACGAGGTTTGATTGGTTAAAAAATCATGCGCATCAAAACCGCTGTCGACAGTAATGTCATCAACCGTGACTTTCTCTGCCACATCTGGCGCAATCGTATCAATTGTCACCTGTTGATGGGTAAAGGCCCCGACATTGCCTGCCGCATCAACCACCCGCACCCAATAGGTGTAGTTGCCATCTGCTAAGGTACGGCTATCAGTAAAGTTCCATTGCGTGCCGATCACATTGACATTCTGCCACGTCTTACCGTCGTCAAGGCTAATCTGCGCATACTCATTTGCCGAGAGTGAGGCACCGAGTGACCCTTTGACCGTGAGTGACGTGTCGCTGGTAATAAAGTCGTTACTGTTCAGACCGGTATCTTGATCGATACTATCGATTGAGATCGTTTTCGCGCTATCTGGAACTTGCGTATCGACAATGACCACTTGGCTGGCGGTCGCACTGATATTACCTGCCTCATCAATGACCCTAACTTGGTAATTATATTGACCATCGGTCAGGGTCCGGCTATCGACATAGGTCCACGTTTTATCGCTTACACTGACATCTACCCAGGTTTTCCCGCCATCAATGCTGACTTGTGCATGATCATCTTTACCCAGCGCTGCGCCCAAGGTGCCCGTGACGGACAGCCGAGTATCACTGGTGATAAAATCATGATCCGACAGGCCAGTATCCCGAAGAATCCCATCAATAGTGATCGTGGCTGCATCAGGTGCTGTGGTATCAACTATGACTTTTTGTTCAGCGGTCGCGCCGACATTCCCTGCATCATCGATGACTCGAACTTGGTAATCCCAAGACCCGTCAGCTAAGGTACGTCCATCACTAAAGGTCCAGTGAGTGCCAGTGACAGTGAGGGTTTGCCAGGTTGTACCGCCATCCAGACTGATTTCGGCATGTTCATCACCGGCTAAGGCAGCCGTTAACTTACCGTTTAGCACCACTTTTGCATCGTTGGTGATGAAATCCGTAGCACTCAGCCCAGTATCATCTTTCAATGCATCAATAGTAATTCCCATACTTGGGGCGGAAATATCAACGTTTATGCTGTGAGCCGCCGATCCACTGTTACCGATGCTGTTGGTGACCTGCGCTTGAATTGCATAAGTTTCACCATCCTCGAGCGCAGTGACATCCTTACTACTGACCGTGGCTTGCCAATTTCCTTTATTATCGACGACAGCGGTGTAAGTCTTACCATTTAACGTAATCGAGACCTGTTGGCCAGCTGGTGCGGTGGTGGTACCACTGACGACTAATGGTTGGCTATGTTCCGCTGCATTCACCACATCATCTGCCGCAAAGGTATTAATGGTTATCGTCGGGACGTCACCATTAAGCGTTACGGCATGGGTTGCTTGACCTGGGTTGCCCGCTTTATCGGTCACCGAGGCCGTAACGGTGTAGTCCCCATCACGGAGTCCAACAAGGTCTTGCGCCGAAACTGCCACGGACCACTTACCGTCTTTATCGACCGTAGTGGTATAACTATGGCCATTAAAGGTCACGGTTACTGACTGCCCCACTTCCGCCGATGTACTGCCGCTGAGCGTTTGCCCCACTTTCTGCTCATCGCTGTTGATAATGTCATCGCCAGCCACGGTATCGATAGTGATCGTTGGTGCTTGAGTATCCACGGTGAGGTCATGAGCAGTATGTCCCTCATTCCCAGCACGATCCGTTACCGATACGCTGATACTGTTGGTCCCTTGAGCGAGGCCTTTTAGGTCATCACTCGCGACAGATACCTGCCAAGATCCATCAGCTTTCACCGTAGTGGTGTAGTGGTGGCTTCCTAAGCTGACAGTCACCGTCTGGCCCGCTTGCGCCGTGGTACTGCCCCCTAAGACCAGAGGCTGTTGTTGCTCTGCCGCATTGAGCACATCATCGCCGGCAACAGTGTTTATACTGATAACCGGGGCCGTGGTATCGACCGTAATAGCATGAACAGTACTAACATTATTACCGACATCATTAGTCGCCGAAGCACTTACCGAGTAGATCGCCTCACCCAGATTCGCCACATCAGCGGCAGGCGCTACCGTACTCCAATTGCCTTTGTCATCCACTGTTGCAGTGTATTGATGGCCGTTAAGGTTCACCGTGACCTTAATGCCCGAAGCCAGTCCCGTCGCTTGACCGGTGATCGTGAGATCTTGGCCTTTTTCCGTGCTGTTGATGATGTCATCGCCAGCAATGGTGTTAATCGATAAGGTAGGTAGCCCTGTGTCCACCTTAATGTCGTGGCTGGCACTGCCCACATTACCCGCACTGTCGGTTACGGTGACTGCAATCGTCACGTTACCGTCTTGCAGTCCGGCGATCACCGAAGCAGGCACACCGACACTCCAGTGACCCGACGCATCCAGCACCGTGTTATAGGTATTGCCAGCAATGGTCACTACCACGCGGTTGCCCGCTTCGCCACCGGTCGCCCTGCCGGTGATAACTTGCGCTTGGCCGTGCTCGGTGACGTTGATGACATCATCCCCTGCCACGCGATCAACCGTGATCACTGGCGCTTGCAGATCCACTTGAACGTTGTGTGTCGCCTCGATGCTATTGCCCGCTTTGTCTGCAACGCTTGCGTTGACAGTGATTTGTCCATTGTTTAGCGCCTGCAGATCGGCCGCTGGGATCTCAACCTGCCAGTGGCCTTGTGCATCAACAGTGGTCTGGTACTTCTCACCGTTTAGGGTCACCGTCACGGTTTGACCTGCTTGCGCCGTGCTGCTGCCGCTGATCAGCTGGTCACTGCCCGCCTCTTTGGCATTCAGAACGTTATCTTGCGTAAGGTTATCGATCGTCAGGCTTGGTGCCACGGTATCGACCAGGATCTCGCGGCCCGCTTGCGCACTGTTACCATTTGGCGTGGAGACGCTGACCTCAACGTTGCGCTGGCCATCGTAAAGCCCAGACATATCCGCGGCAGGAACTGTCAACGTCCAGCTACCGTCGCTGCCGACAGTGGTGCTGTATTGGTGTCCGGCAAATTTTACGGTCACGGTGCTGCCTTCTGCTACATCGTGCGTGCTGCCACTGAGTGCCAGATCTTGGCCTTTTTCTGCGGCATTCAGCCTATCGTCACTGCTTACGGTATCGATGCTGATCGCCACCTCTGCCAGATCGACGGTGACCGGATGCAAGATAGCCACTGGGTTACCGGCACTGCTCTCTCCACTGACCGCAATTTGTACGCGACCTGCTGCCCAAGTGCTGACATCGCTACTCGGCACTGCCGCGCTCCACGAGCCATCCGCCAGCACTGTGGCGTTGTAGGTCTTACCGTTAATGGTGACAGTTAAGGCACTGTTTGCGGCAATCCCTTGGCTCGAACCAGTAATGATCAGATTTTGGTTGTGCTCAATGGTGTTGATGATGTCATCGCCCGCCACGGTATCAACGCGTAATCCCGGTAAGTTGGCATCAATACTGATGGCATGCTCTGCATGGCCGGTATTGCCAGTTTTATTAGTGACCGAAGCCTCGACAGTCAAGGCACCGTTACCCATCGCCGTGAGATCGTCACTGGATACCTTAACACTCCAGGTCAGATCGTTAGCCACGGTGGCGGTGTAGGTGTTGCCACCCAGATGAACCGTCACGGTATCGCCCGCGGCCGCGCCACTGACTTTACCGCTTAAGGTTTGCCCTGCCGCTAACTCACTGGCGTTGATCACATCATCGCCTGCGACAGTGTTAATGATAACCAGTGGCGTCTGAGTACCAACCGAGAGGGCATGAGAAGTACTGCCACTATTTCCGGCATCATTCACTGCTGAAGCGGTGACGACGTAATTCGCCTCCCCTAGGTTGGCGGCATCGGCGGCTGGGATCACCGTGCTCCATTGACCTTTATCATCCACGGTCGCAGTGTATTGAAGGCCGTTCAGGTTAACGGTGACGGTTGCGCCCGAGGCCAATCCAGTGGCTTGACCGGTAACAGTAATATCTTGGCCTTTTTCCGTGCTGTTGATGATGTCATCGCCAGCAATGGTGTTGATGCTCAGTACCGGTGCGGTTAACTCAACATGAATATCGTGGGTGGTGCTGTGGCTATTGCCCGCTTTATCAGTAACCGTTGCCGTAACCTGATAATCGCCTTCGCTCATAGCTGAAACATCGGTTGCCGGAATGCCGAGACTCCATTGACCTTGTGCATCAACCACCAGGTTATAGGTTTTACCGTTCAGCGTTACCACAACGGTATCACCCGTTTCTGTACCACTGGCCTTACCTTGAATGATCAGGGCTTGACCATGCTCGGTAGCGTTGACGATATCGTCGCCAGCAACGGTGGCAATAGTGGTTACTGGCGCAGTCACGTCGATAAGCAGGTCGATCGCCGAGGTTGAGCTGTTTCCAGCGATATCGACGACGCTAGCTGAAACCTTGTATTGCCCGTCTTGTAGGGCCGCAACATCTTCTTGTGGTACGGATACCGACCAAGACCCGTCAGCCTCAACGGTTGCACTGTACTGTTTACTGTTGAACGTGATATTGACCGTCTGCCCCGTTTGCGCCGAAGTCGTTCCCGTTAACGTCAGCGGCTGTTGTGCCTCTTGAGCGTTTAGGAGGTTATTGGTGCTAATCGGATCAAGCTGTAACATTGGCGTTGCACTATCGACGATATAGTCATGGCTTGCCTGCACACTGTTACCACTGTCGTTATGGACGGAAACCTGAACTTGCGCACTGCCTTCTTTAAGATCAGCCAGCGCTGAAGAAGGGACGTGTAGGGTCCAGTTGCCTTTGGCATCCACCACCACCGAATAGCTTTTACCTGCAAAGGCGATGACTACAGTATTCCCCGGTTCAATATGGCGGGTACTGCCCGAGAGCGTGAGGTCTTGCCCTTTTTCTGCAGCATTAATGACGTTATCACTGGTCACAGAATTAATGGTAATGGATGGTAATCCTGTGTCGACCGTAATATCGTGGCTCGCTTTGCCCACATTCCCCACGCTATCGGTGACTGTGACGGCGATAGTCACATCACCGTCTTGAAGACCCGACACGACGGCGGCAGGAACACCAATACTCCACTTTCCAGCCTCATCTAAAACCGTGGTGTAGGTTTTTCCGCCAATTGTCACGGTAACAGTATTGCCTGCCGCGCCGCCTGTGGCACTACCACTAATGATTTGTGCCTGGCTATGTTCATCAATATTAATGATATCGTCGCCAGCCACTTTATCAATGGTCACCACCGGTGCTTGAGCGTCGACGGTAAAGCTATGTTCAGCTTGCGTGGTATTGCCTGCTTTATCGGCAACGGTCACGCTAAGGGTGGTGTCGCCTTCACTTAATGCTTGCAGATCGGTAGCAGGCACTTTGACCTGCCAATGGCCCTGCGCGTCAACGGTCGCCTTATACTCTTTACCCTGTAGACTCACCGTGACTTCTTGGCCAGCCTGCGCCGTACTGCTGCCGCTAATCAGCTGGTCGTTAGCCGACTCTTGTGCGTTAAGGACGTTATCTTGCGTCAGATTATCAATCGTTAAGCTAGGTGGTACGGTATCCACTTGAATTTCACGGCCAGCCTGCGCGCTATTCCCCGCTGGGGTTGTGATACTGACATCCACATACTGAGTCCCGTCAGCCAGGTCGACCATATTCGCCGCAGGAACGGTTATCGCCCATTTACCCTCACTGTCCACGGTTGTGCTGTACTGATGCCCAGCAAAGGTAATCGTTACGTCACTGCCTACGGCAGCATCATGCGTACTTCCACTCAGGGCCAAGTCTTTACCTTTCTCCGCGGCATTCAGCATATCGTCACGACTGACGGTGTTGATACTGATTGCAACGTCGGCAAGATCAACGGTGACAGGATGTAGGATATTAACCGGGTTACCCGCGCTGCTTTCACCGCTAACTGCAATTTGTAGACTGCCGGCCGGCCAGGTGCTGACATCGCTGCTTGGGACCGCTGCACTCCAACTGCCATCCGCCATCACGTTAGCGCTATAGGTCTTACCATTAATGGTTACGGTTAACGTACTGTTCTCGGTAAGGCCTTGGCTTGACCCCGTGACCAGAAGATTTTGGCCGTGCTCAATCGTGTTAATAATATCGTCACCGGCGACAGTGTTGACACGCAGCCCCGGTAGATTGGCATCAATACTTATTGCGTGTTGCGCATGACCGGTATTGCCATGTTGATTGGTGACTGAAGCGTCGACCGTCAATGGACCGTTACCCATTGCCGTGAGATCGTCACTGGACACCTTGATGCTCCAGGTAAGATCTTTTGCCACGGTTGCGGTGTAACGATTTCCTCCGAGCAGTACGGTAACGGTGTCGCCCGCGACTGCACCGCTTACTTGGCCACTAAGTGTTTGTCCGGCGGCGAGCTCACTGGCGTTGATAACATCATCGCCCGCAGTGGTATTAATGCTGACTGTCGGTAAGTGTGTATCGACAGTCAGGGTGGTCGAGGTTGTGACAGTGTTGCCGACACCATTGGTTGCGCTCGCAGAGACTGAAAGTTGCCCTTCGGGTAAGGCGTTGGTCTCTTGGGCGGTCAAGGTCACTGACCACTTACCCTGATTGTCAGTGGTTGTTGTATAGGACTTCCCTGCCAAGGTGACCGTCACCGTTGTCCCTTCTGCCAGATCACTGCTCTGACCAGAAAGTGTTAACGGCGATTGGTGCTCATCGGCATTCACTACAGCGTCAGTGGCAATTGTCGCAAAGACCAGTACAGGGTCTTGGGTATCAACTGTGACATCGTGGGTCGCGGTACCAGTGTTACCCGCCTTATCGGTGACGGTCACACTGATTTCGGTTTTGCCTTCTTGTAGCGCTGCGATCGCTGAACTTGGAATACCCGTACTCCATTGTCCTTGCGCATCAAGGATTGCGGTGTAGGTTTGGCCATTTAAGGTGATTGTAACCGTATCGCCGGCTGCCGCGCCGGTCGCCGACCCGCTAAGAATTTGTGCTTGGTGGTGTTCAGCCGCATTGATGACATCATCGCCTGCCAAAGTATTGATAGTGACCACTGGCACAACCGTATCCACAGCAAAATCATGGGAAGCACTAGAAGGGTTGCCAGAGATATCTGCGACGGTGGCCGTAACGGCATTCTGGCCTTGGGGAAGCGCAGCAAGATCGTCAGCCGGGACGCTAACCTGCCAATGCCCTTGTTTATCAACTGTTGTCGTATACTCTTTACCACCCAGCGAGACGGTGACGGTCTGACCCGCTTCAGCAGTCGATGCTCCGGTAAGCAGTAACGGCTGTTTCGCTTCGCTTGCGTTAAGCAGGTTATCTGCTGTGACCATATCAATAGTGATGGACGGAGGCTGGGTATCCACTGTGATAGTGCGAGAACTTTCTGAACTATTGCCACTCTGATTGGTGACAGTCGCCGAAATATCGGTGTGCCCCTCGGTTAACCCACTCATTGCTGACGCTGGCACCGTGACATGCCAAGAACCCTCTTTTTCAACATTTGCAGTAAATAACTGCCCAGCAAACTTAATGATGACACTCTGTCCGGCTTCAACGTGTTGTGTTTTACCCGAAAGGACTAACGCTTGCTGTTGCTCAGCCGCGTTGATCATGTCGTCGCTCGATACCGTATCAATGGTGAGCGCAACCTGATCATTATTAACCGTGATAGGATGGGTGATTGCCGCATTGTTACCGTAGGCGTCGCTTGCCGTTGCGGTAATCGTTAACGCGCCAGCAGGCCAATTAGCCATATCCGCCGCCGGAATACCAATTTGCCAGTGCCCTTGATTCTCCACCACTGCACGGTAAACGATTTGATTAACCGTCACGCTAATAATCGTGCCAGCATCCAAATGTTCACTGTTGCCGGTGACAGTAAGATCTTGCTGCTGTTCAAGTGCATTGATCACGTCATCACCAGAGACTGTATCGATACGCAGCCCTGGACGTTGAGCATTGATATCAATACCTAGTGAGTTTTCGCCGGTGTTTCCGTGGGCATTTGTTACCGATACATCGATAGCAATTTTTCCGTCACCCAATGCTGCCATATCGGCTGCAGGAATAGCGGTATGCCACGTTAAGTCTTTTTCAACTGTGGTGGTGTAGGTGTTGCCGCCAAGAGTGACCGTAATGCTATCCCCTGCCGCAGCGCCGACAACCCGACCGCTGAGTGTCTGATCGACAGCAATTTCCTCATGATTGACAAGGTTATCGGTCGCAAAGGCATCAATGGTAACTTGCGGCAGATGGGTATCAACCAATACCGTGGTTTGCGCGCTTCCTGGATTACCCGCGCTGTCTGTACCTGTCACGGTGACGGTATACAGAGTATTATCGAGATGCATCACATCTGTCGCAGGCACGGTAATTTTCCATCCCCCCTGCGCCACGGTAGCCTGATAGTCGATATGGTTGAGGGTAACGGTAACGACTGTGCCATCCGCTAAATTACTCTTACCACTCAAGGCTAAGGGCTGAAGGGCTTCATTGGCATTGATGACATTATCTTGGCTGATTGCCTCAATCGATAAGGTGGGTGCCGCACCACTTAGCGTGAAATCATGCGTGGCCGTCCCGGTATTTCCTGCGGCATCTGTGATCGATACGGTGGCAGAGTGTTGTCCCTGTGCGAGGGAGGCAAAAATTGCTGCAGGGACGCCGACACTCCAAGTCCCGTCGGCGGCGACCACGCCATTCAGGACGGTATCACCAATAGTCACCTTGACGAGATCTCCCGCCGCCACGCCCGTCGCTTTACCGGTAAGCAGTTGTGCGGTCTGTTGTTCGTCGCTATTGACGACATCATCCCCGGCAAAGGTATCAATTGTGATCACTGGCGAAGCCGTATCAACGATAAAATGGCTGCTCGCTGTCGCGGTATTGCCCGCTAAGTCAGTGATGGAGGCGGTATAGCTGTAATCGCCATCCTTTAGGCTTTTGACCGTTTCGGCTGGCACAGAGACCTGCCATTTACCTTGATCGTCAACGGTCGCTTGGTAGGTTTGGGCGCCAAAGGTTAGGGTTACGCTTGACCCGCTGGCAGCATTCGATGTCCCCGCTAGCGTCAATGCCGCTTGGTGCTCCGCAGCGTTAACGACTTGATCGCCAGCAACGGTATCCAGTGTTAGGGTCGGTGCTTGCGTATCTACCGTGATATTTTGCGTTTGGGTGATCTGATTACCCGTGCTATCCGTTGCGGTGACCGTTACAGTCCAATTCCCTTCGGTAAGAGCTTTCGCATCATCAGCTGGCATGACGACACTCCACTGGCCTGATGAGTCAACGCTTGCCGTGTAATTTTTACCGTTAATCGAAACCGTTACGGGTGTCCCTTCGGCCAGCTGTTGGCTTAATCCAGAGATCGTGACATCGGCTTGATGCTCATCGGCATTGAGTTGGTTATCACCCGCTATGGTATTAACCACTAGCTGAGCTTTAGCGGTCACGATGGTGACGTCGATCGATCCAGCAGAGGTCGAGGCTGAACCGTCAATTTGTGTCACCGACCAGCTGTGTGCGCCATCTGTCTGCGTCGGAAGGTTGACGGTCCAAGTCCCTTTGCTGTCAACCATCGTGCTGGCAATGGTGTTACCTTCTCCATCTTTAATTTGGATGGTGGCACCCGGCTCTCCCGTGCCGCTAAAGGTAGGGGTATTGTCATCGATGGTGCTTTGCGCCGTCACTAAGCCTTGTTTATCGCCTTGATTATCTGTGACCGTAAATGTCGGTGTGGCCTTTTCAACGGGTTGCGTATTATCAATAACTTTAGTTTTAGAGTGCCCGCCGCCGCTAGACAGTAACGCACCGAGTGCGCCGCCCCCAACCGCTGCACCGGCAATCCATCCCCAAGGAAGATCGCTTAATACCCCTTCCTGGGCCATAAATGGCTCAATAGTGTCAATCGGCGTGCTGTGTGCCACTAATGGCGTCGCACTCAAATCCGCACCTTCTGCCACATCTTCAAAACTAATATGCGTGAGTTGATTATTATCGTTGAAGACTAATTCCGAATGGGCATGAGATTGCGCATCTTCAACAAAATAACCATTACAGCGAATGACGCTGCCATCTTTCATATAAATCAGGAGATCTTTACCCTGACGAATATATTTCACTACATCCTGTGCTTGCCCGTGAATCTCTACAACGCTTGGTGCCTTCAGGGGTAAAGCCATATTACCTTGTGCGTGTAAAACGGATTTTTCTGCCGTTTTCCGCGCGATAACATCGATATCAAATGTTTTCACATTATTCTCCTGGTATAAAAAAACTATGTAGCAACCCTGAGCAAGTCATTTCTATTGCCCTAAAAGCCCATAGCGATGGGTAAATTGCTGTTGTGTTTAATTTAATTAAGGTCGGGCAGTGTCGCTCGTGTATTTTTTTCGATCCCTAATAACGGTAATAAGTTATCAAGTGAAGTTGCATAATTAATCGCTGCGGTCCATGCATCATATTGAGAATTAATCTGCGAAGAGGTAGCTTGCCAGACATCTTGCTCAACACTCAGCAGATCATTAATACTTCTTTTATTTAAGGTATATTCATTTTTATAAACTTCACGGGTTTGATCGGCATTAAGGACTTGTTGTTTATTCACATCGATTCGGGCCTGTGCGCCTAACCAATCAGCTAAGGCAACGGAGGCTTTTTGTAATACGTCAAAGCGTGCTTGGTCCACTTGCGTTGCCGCCACTTCTTTCGCGCCTTGGGCCTGCTTAACTTGAGCTGACACGGCACCGCCTTGATAAATTGGCGCATCAACGTTGAGCTGAATTTGATTATCCCAGTAAGATCGATTACTGGATTGATATCGGGTGCGTCCCCCGCGCACGCTAATCGTAGGCCAATATTGCGCCCGAACTTTTTGAATACCGTATTGCGCAGACGACTCCATCTCTTTCGCAGCCAGTACAGAGGGGATTAACGAATAATCGATATCGTTAAGTGACGTATCTTTAATCGCAAGCGTCGTAGGTATAGGTGCGTAGTCTGAGGCGTTCATCCCCGTTAATACCGCAAGCTTTGCCCGCGCACTCATTAAGGTGGCTTGATACTGTTGCAGAGTCGCTTGCATACCGGCTACCCGCGTCCGCGTTTGCAGCTCGTCCGATGTCGAACTTAACCCCGCCTGCGCACGCAACTGGGCCATACGCGAAACACTTTGTAGCGCCACGATATTTTGCTGAGCTGCCTGTACTAGAGCGCTATAGCGCTGCACTTCGACGTAATCTAGCGCCGTTTTTTCTGCAACGGAAGAGAGCGTCGCCATCAGTTGATAACGATAGCTGTTACGCTGAGCCTCACTTTGGTTAATCGCATTATTGGTTTTGCCAAAATCATAGACAAGTTGAGTCAAACTCATTCCCCATGTCGTAGAGTTGCTTAAGGAACCACTGGAATCTGTCGTCTGACTATGGCCTGCACTGCCACTTAATGAGAGCTGCGGCATCCATGCACTGCGAGCCTGATCAATTTGCGCTTGGCCAATCCCCACCTGAGCAGCTTGTTGCCCCACCGAAGGATCCCGCTGAAAAGCGAACATAATGGCATCCTTTAAGGTGGTCGTCGTCATGGGGGCCGCCCAACCAAGTGGGGTTTGGGCTGCGCAACTGAATGTTTGGCCAACAGACAACATCATCATCGCCATCAAGCCTATTTTTACTTTCTTCATTATTTACTCTCAAAGTAATGCGGTCTGGTTAATCTCAATAGGCGAATGACTGACATAAGAATTGTTTACCCGCTATCAACACGGGTATACAGATGAACTGTTTATTGCCTGAACGAAAATAGATACCGCTTATTTAACGTTTATTATTTCAATAAAATAAAAAATAAAACTGCATATTTTCTTTATTGGAAAGAATTCACATTTTATTTATTCACTGATCTAGAAAAATGTTGCTCGCCAACCTCATAATGAGGCTGCGTATATAGTAATAATCTTATCAGAAGAAAAATTATTCAGCTATAGCCAATACTTTTTATCGATTGCTTTGTAAAGATAAAAAAAATTAATATGTTTATTTGATCTACATCAAAATCAATTATATTAATGACTGTTTAGTAAGGGTTTTTCTAATAACAAAAAAACTAATTATTAACAAATAAGAGGGTTAGGACAGCAATATTGAGGGTAAAAAATTGTTTTTTTTACAAAAGAAAAGTATTGCAAATAAGTCCATACGCACGAATAATCAAAGTAAAAATCAAGAAAACAGATTTTCGATAATTAATATTATAAATATCAACGTAGTTTCATAAAAATATTTTCTCCCACCTCACTACTCCGAAAACTAGAGCCCGTTTAGTAAGTGTTTACCCTTTCTGCGACGAAAAGTTAGCGAATTCTTTGCATAGTAAGCGTTTTAACCTTAATAGTCATGCATAGGAATACCTTAACGAAAGCTTCATTGAGTAATATTTTTGGTAAACCTGGGTTTTTTCACTTTAATAGTGGTCAAACCCATTTTTAGGCTAGAAAAAAACTAAAAAAAATTTGATGATCGCCCTCCTTAACGTCGACAACTACTGAGTGTTTTCATGCAAGATCTTTTGACTCTGTGGCACTGGGTACTTAACACCCCAGTGACCTACTCTCTACTCGCCGTAACATTGATGCTACTCGCAGGGTTTGTCTCCTCTGTGATCTGTAAATTCTTCTTACTTAGCATTGTGCGAAAATTTATTTTGCATACCAACAGTCAGCGCGATACTCAGAAAAAAGACTTACGCATCACCCGTAGGCTGGCGAATATTATTCCGGTGGTTACCGTCTATTTCCTTTCTCAACTCATTCCTGGGTTGTCAGAAGGCTTGGTCGAAGCGATAAGGACCATTTGTGGGGTGCTCTTTATCGTCAATATCACGATGCTGATCAATGAATTGTTGGATACCACTAAAGATGTTTATGCCCGCAAGCATGGTTCTAAGGCTGGATCGATTAAAGGGTATGTACAGATCGGTAAAATAGTCGTGTCGTCGATTGCTACCATTCTGGTGATTGCAACCTTATCGAATAAATCTCCGGGCATCATTATTTCGAGTTTAGGTGCTATTGCTGCGGTACTGATGCTGGTGTTTCAACATACACTTATTTCGCTTGTTGCGAACATCCAGGTCTCCTCTTCTCATGTCATCCAACTGGGTGATTGGATAGAGATGCCCGTCGCCAATATTAGTGGTGAGGTGACCGATATCGCCTTGCACACCATCACCATTCGTAATTGGGATAACACGCTATCACAAGTCCCTACTAAAAACTTTATTACTGAGACTTACACTAACTGGCAACCGATGTTCACTTCCGGTGGTCGACGCATTAAGCGCAGCTTCTTCATTGATCAATCGAGTATAGCGTTTGCAACCCTTGCCTTAGCCGAGCGTCTTGACGAACAGGGTTCAATGATCAGCGATAAAATCGCCGACTATATTCGGCAAAATCTTGCCCTTTCCTCTAATCAAGGTATAACCAATTTAGGGCTTTATCGTGGCTATATATTGAGTTATTTGCGGCAGCGAGAAGATATCTGTAACGATATGTATGTGGTGGTTCGCCAACTCAGTCCTACCGCTGAGGGGCTACCGATTGAGATCTACTGTTTTACCTCCAATGTGTTTTGGAATGAATATGAAGAGACGCAATCCCAAATATTTGAATTTATGTACGCAACTGCGGGATTTTTTCAACTCGGTATTTTCCAGCGCCCTTCTGGTAGAGATATAACGGGGCATTTACCCATGGAGATTCCTAAGCGGGTGAGTGACGAATAAAGTTTTCTTCAAAGGCTGAGGGTAGCTCCCTTAGTCTTTCCAATTACGATCGCCAGCAACGGCCCGCTAAGCTTTTACGCGATAATTTTACCTTGTCTTCAGTATCCTCTTGCCATCAGTAAATATAGATTGAAAATTTCAATACTAATCACCTTGCTAAGTCTTATACTTATTCTCGGTTTCATTTACTCTATGTTCGGTTAATTATTATTCAGTAAGGGATTATCCATGTCTTCAAAAAAATTTATCTCGGCATGCGTGTGGATGGTTGTAGGAGGGATTGTCGGCTGGTTAGTTAACACTGCGACAGTGGGAAAATATAACGTGATTAACGCGACCTGTAGTGTGATCAATACAGCCGTTGATAATCAGTTGTTGGCACAAGACCAGGTGCGGTCTCTTGGACAAGCTTCACAGAAACTTTTATTAAATACCGCTGCGGGCGATGCGTTCCAATTGGATGAAAAACAAATTCAAGCGGCATCGAATAACTCAAATTGCTCACAGTTTATGGTGGGAATGAGTAGTCATTGATTCAGTATCTCGAACAATAGGAAGGAGTGTCTCTTATCTCATTCTATTAAAAGGTCTGATTCATCAACTCTCTCAACGCAATTAGGTAGGAACAGAAGGAGACTGGAGGGGACGTTTTTCGGCAACAAAAGAAAAACCGCCTTTCGGCGGTTAAGCAAATTTGCACAGAGTGCTCATTTTTATACATTAGAATCGGTGGTGCCCAGGG
>NZ_JALBCV010000002.1:385933-392047 GCF_022602565.1 Rosenbergiella metrosideri | reverse complement strand
GCGGGACTTGAACCCGCACAGCCTTACAGCCGAGGGATTTTAAATCCCTTGTGTCTACCGATTTCACCACCTGGGCAAATTCTATTTATCACCATCTAACAGGATAATGATATTTACTACTCAGCTACCCTATCAGGGTAGCTTAATACTGACATCCGCTTAAGCGGTAATTCGACATTGCACACAGTGCTTATAATTACTATCGATGGTGCCCAGGGCGGGACTTGAACCCGCACAGCCTTACAGCCGAGGGATTTTAAATCCCTTGTGTCTACCGATTTCACCACCTGGGCAGAATTTGGAGGCGCGTCCCGGAGTCGAACCGAGGTACACGGATTTGCAATCCGCTGCATAGCCACTCTGCCAACGCGCCATAATTCTAATACTTGCTTTTGCAAGTAAACTGCTTCAACTCAAATTAACTTCTTGTTTTTCAAAGCGTTAATTCATATCCCTGTTCGGAATGGTGGCTATTATGGACTGTCTTCTTGGGGTTGGCAATAGCCACATCCACTTTTTTTGCTATTTCAGTCTCGACCGACTGAAAAAACGTCATAATGATGTATTGATAAACAAAAACTGCTTAAGAATTCATTAGATCGTTGCTGGAAGCTTTCAAATACTGAAACATCGACCAGAACGTAAGGATGGCTGCAACATATAATGCAATGATCCCAACGATAGTGAAGGCCTCGCTTGGCCGCCAGAGCAGTGCAAGCAATGCAAACATCTGTGCGCTGGTTTTAAATTTACCAATCCACGACACCGCTACACTACTACGTTTACCAATTTCCGCCATCCACTCGCGTAAAGCTGAGATGATAATCTCGCGGGCGATCATGGTAGCTGCGGGTAAGGTGATCCACCAGCTATGAAAATGCTCAGTCACCAGAACAAGGGCTATTGCTACCAAAACTTTATCGGCTACCGGATCGAGAAATGCGCCAAAGGCAGTTGTTTGTTTTAAGCGGCGAGCAAGAAAACCATCGAACCAATCTGTTACAGCAGCAATAACAAAGAGAAGCGCAGTCGCTGTTGGCCCCCAACTAAAAGGAAGATAAAACGCAAGCACAAAGAATGGGATCAAGATCACGCGAAAAAACGTGAGATACGTCGGTATTGTAAATTGCATATGCAACAAAGGCCTAGCAGTGAGAGCGAAGCCTTATGTTCCTACATTGTGCACCCTGTTTCAATGCTAGTGTTTGAGTGAATAGAATATTTTTTCAGCCAAACTCGGAGAAATACCTGGAACGCTGGCTATTTCTTCGATTGAGGCGTTTTTAAGCGGCTGTAACCCGCCCATATATTTCAACAGCTGCTGGCGGCGTTTTGGTCCGATACCTTCTATATCTTCCAACGAACTCGTCGATTTAACCTTAGCGCGTTTTTTACGGTGTCCGGCAATTGCATGATTATGTGACTCATCGCGTATATGTTGGATAAGGTGTAGCGCTGGGTCATCCGCAGGTAGGGACATTCCTTCGCCGACCGGTAATTTAAATAAGGTTTCAAGACCTGCTTTACGATCGCTACCTTTTGCTACTCCGAGTAGTAAAGGTTTGGTCTTATCCCATGGGACATCGAGTTCAGCAAATACCTCAATCGCCTGGGCTAACTGCCCTTTTCCGCCGTCAATAATAATCAGGTCAGGAATTTTCTCGGGTTCTAAAGGCTTGCCATAACGACGGCGTAACACTTGGCGCATAGCCGCGTAGTCATCGCCCGGCGTAATCCCTTCAATATTGAACCGTCTGTACTCGGCGCGTACCGGTCCTTGTGGATCGAAGACCACACAGGAAGCGATGGTTTGTTCGCCCATCGTGTGGCTGATATCGAAACACTCCATGCGTTGGAGTGTCGGCAGCTGAAGGTACTCTGTCAGTGCCTTATAACGTTGAGAGAGGGTTGAGTATTGCGACCGTTTTGCCACCAATGCCGAGGTGGCATTGGTCCGTGCAAGTTTCAGGTAACGAGCCCGATCGCCCCGGGGTTGAGTCTGTAGTTGGATCTTCCGGCCCGCTAATTCCGTTAACGATTCACTAAGCACCTCTTTTTCCGGTAACGGAAAATCGACAAGAATTTGCGTCGGTAACGACCGAGACTCACTGCCCTGCAGATAAAATTGACCGACGAAGGTTTGGACAACTTCGGTAAGCTCGGTATCGGCAGGTACCTTAGGGAAATAGCTGCGGCTACCTAAGACTTTGCCTTGACGGATAAAAAGTACATGCACGCAGGCTAATCCAGCATCGTAGGCCACGCTGATAGCATCCAGATCGTCCCCTTGATTCGAGACAAACTGTTTCTCGGTAACACGGCGCACCGCTTGAATTTGATCCCGTAATCTTCCCGCCTCTTCGAATCTTAAGTTCTGGCTCGCTTGCTCCATTCTTGAGACTAACTGACGTAGAACCTGATCATCTCTCCCAGAGAGGAACAGACGCACATAGTCAGTCTGCAGCGCATATTCTTCCTCGCTGACCAAGCCTTCTACGCAGGGGCCTAGGCAACGCCCTATCTGATACTGTAAACAAGGGCGTGTACGGTTACGGTACACACTGTTTTCACATTGACGTATAGGAAATATTTTCTGTAATAAAATTAACGTTTCTTTAACTGCATAACCATTAGGAAAAGGGCCGTAATAATCCCCCTTCGCATGTTTTGCGCCACGGTGCATCGCCAAACGAGGGTGTTTGTCACCACTTAGGAAGATAAAGGGATAGGATTTATCATCACGTAGTAATACGTTGTAGCGAGGTTGATAAAGCTTGATATAGTTATGCTCAAGCAATAGCGCTTCGGTTTCGGTATGGGTTACGGTGACATCAATCTGGGCGATATTCGCCACTAAAGCTTCTGTTTTACGACTGCCAACATTTTGACGAAAGTAGCTGCTCAGTCGTTTTCTGAGGTCTTTCGCTTTACCAACGTAAATCACCTGCTCTTTAGCATCGTACATTCGGTATACGCCAGGTTGGTGCGTTACATGTTTTAAAAATTCTTTTGCATCAAATCGTTCAGTCACGCCGCCGTCCTAAGTCTACTATTTATCTGTTATGGCTGGATGTTGCCTCTACCTTGCCGCACTCTTGCTTATTATGGCGCAGATAACCACTATCAGCTAGGCTCGCTGCTATATAGAAATAAAGTTATTGTGGTACACTCTGCCCAATTTATTTCATCTATTGGAGAAAACATAATGAGCCAAGCAATCACAACTGCTCAAGATGTTGAAAATTTGTCGAAAGAAGTCACCTGTATGAAAATGTTATTGGCTTGTATGCTCAAGTCCATGGGGCAGGTTGATGCAGGTAAAGCAATTCTTCGTATGGAACGCCAACTTTCGACCTTAGAAGATGGCGAAGATAAGGCTCAGTTCTCTGCAACCCTGCAACAAATCAAAACGGCTTACCTGGCCTAATCGACTATGACCTCCTGTTTCAGGAGGTATTTTCACCGCTCTTCATTTATTTAGCTTGATATGAACCAAATCCCCGACCCCCCTATTCTCAAAACGAAGTAGAGTATGTTACAAACCCTTAGTACGTTCTAAAAATAACAACAACGATTGACCATCATCATCACAGGAATTTTTTCATGACGAATCTCTCCGATCCCCAGCACCCCAATACGGGTGAGGGTTCACTTAAGCGCAGTTTACACAATCGGCATATTCAATTAATTGCCATTGGCGGGGCCATTGGAACCGGCTTGTTTATGGGGTCAGGCAAAACGATTAGCCTTGCGGGTCCATCGATCATTTTCGTTTATATGTTAATCGGCTTTATGCTCTTTTTTGTTATGCGCGCAATGGGTGAATTATTACTCGCTAACTTAGAATATAAATCGTTTAGCGATTTCGCAGCGGATCTCCTCGGTCCATGGGCCGGCTACTTTACCGGCTGGACTTACTGGTTCTGTTGGGTGGTAACCGGTGTCGCGGATATTGTGGCCATCAGCGCCTACTTCCAATTTTGGTTTCCAGAGTTCTCGGTGTGGCTCAGCGCTATACTTTGCGTTGCCACCTTCCTGGTACTTAACATTGCCACCGTTAAATTATTCGGTGAGATGGAGTTCTGGTTCGCGATTATTAAAATCGTCGCCATCGTCAGTCTAATTGTGGTCGGTATTGTGCTTATTGCATCGCATTATGCGCTGCCTAATGGCACCTATGCGTCACTCAGCAACATTTGGTCTCACGGCGGCATGTTTCCTAAGGGACTGTCTGGCTTCTTCGCCGGTTTCCAAATTGCGGTCTTTGCCTTTGTGGGGATCGAATTGGTGGGGACAGCCGCCGCGGAAACTCATAACCCGGCAAAAGTATTGCCTAAGGCTATCAACTCCATCCCACTGCGCATCATTATGTTTTACGTATTAGCGCTCTGTGTGATCATGGCTGTAACGCCATGGAATGAAATTGACCCCGCGCGCAGTCCCTTTGTTGCGATGTTCGTATTAATTGGTCTGCCAGCGGCCGCAGGCATTGTCAACTTTGTGGTGCTCACTTCGGCAGCCTCTTCCGCCAACAGTGGTATTTTTTCAACCAGTCGTATGCTGTTCGGTTTATCAGAGCAGGGCGTGGCATCGAAAATGTTTGGCAAATTATCTAAACGTTCGGTACCGGTGAATGGATTATTGTTCTCGTGTTTATGTCTATTTTTAGGCGTGGCGTTAATCTATCTTATCCCGAATGTAATGACTGTTTTCACACTGGTCACAACTGTTTCCGCCATCCTCTTCATGTTCGTTTGGTCGATTATTCTCTGCTCTTATCTTGCCTATCGCAAAAAGTTCCCAGAGAAGCATCAGCGTTCGTCGTTTAAAATGCCCGGTGGCGTGGTCATGTGCTGGGTGGTACTCGCCTTTTTCGCTTTTATCATCGTGTTATTAACCTTGCAGTCTGATACACGTCAAGCGTTAAGTGTTACACCGCTGTGGTTTGTATTGCTAGCCATTGGTTGGTTTTCCAAACGTAAATCGATTCAGTCGTAAGACATCACGAGACGGGCTAAACAGCCCGTCTTTTTTAATCAGGTTTACTGAGATCGACGTTTAATTTTCAACTCACTGACCAGTACCCCAGCCACAATTAATACCCCGCCCAGTAAGGCTATACTCGGTAAAATTTCGCCCGCAATTCGCCCCACAATACCGGCCCATACCGGTTCACCCGCATAAATTACCGTTGCTCTCGTCGGCGAGATGCTTTGTTGCGCCCAATTCATGGTTAATTGGATAATGGCACTCATCAAGCCTAATCCCGCTGCGCTAAGAATTACCGTTGGTGAGAAATGACTCACCGTTTCTCCCGCGGGCACCATAAACAAAAACGAGAATAACGAGGCGGCAGCTAACTGGATGATGGTGACCCGTTTGGTATCGACTTGCCCCGCATAACCACTGATCAAAATAATCTCCCCAGCGATGGCTAAGGTGCTGAGCAATGTCACGTACTCACCGATTCCCAATCCTTGGTTGCTCTCTCCGGTATTACCGGACAATAACAATAAGCCAACGAACGCTAAGATAATGCCACACCAAGACATCAGCCGTGGGGGCTGCTTGAGAAAGGCCCATTGTAATAAAGGAACCAAAGGAACATACATCGCGGTCATAAAGGCCGATTGGCTACTGGAAATGGTCTGCATACCCCACGTTTGGAAGCTATAGCCTATCGCGATGCATAAGCCAATCAGCGCCCCGGCTTGCAGGTCTTTTACCGTAATACCCGCTAGGCTTCGCCAAAAAAACACTGATAACAGTAGTGCGGCAACAGCAAAACGCACGCCCACAAAAAAGAAGGGGCTGGCGGTTTGCATGGCGTGATGGACGATAAGAAATGTCGCACCCCATAACATAGTGATTAGGATTAACGTGGCTTCTTGCCGAGATACCTTCAACGCAACAGGCGATTTCACAGACTCTCCTTTTACAGTAAAGACAACATTTTGGAGCACCCTTTAGAAAAGGGGACTAACGTGGATCTGACATATTCCATCAGTATCAGTGATTAGCGGGCAGAGCAAGGTAGAGAAGAATATAGGCTACAGCAGAAATGCAAAAAACCAGCCTATGGCTGGTTTCTTAAATAGTGGCGGAGGAGGAGAG
>NZ_JALBCV010000002.1:236676-385834 GCF_022602565.1 Rosenbergiella metrosideri | reverse complement strand
GATTCGAACTCTCGGATGGTTGCCCATCGGCGGTTTTCAAGACCGCTGCCTTCAGCCGCTCGGCCACCCCTCCGCAAATTTTTTTACTACGACACAATACTATTATGCCCTTACCGAAGTAAGTGGCGGAGGAGGAGAGATTCGAACTCTCGGATGGTTGCCCATCGGCGGTTTTCAAGACCGCTGCCTTCAGCCGCTCGGCCACCCCTCCGCAATGAGGCGCACTATAAACACTCCCCTAAACATTGTAAATAGTGAAATGCATCGTTCGCTTGAAAAACAAACAAAAACCATTTTTATGACGATAAAACAGGCAAAAAAACGCTTTAACCCGCTTAGAGGCGAGGTAAAGATGGGTAAACCCCCTTCAATCCTCGCGGCGTGTAGATTAATTTGTGCGAGGAAAAAATAATAAAAGAGATCATCATGGAAAAAATTATTACTGCTCGCAGCCAAAGCCAATTACTCTTACATAAGGTTTTACGAAATACTTACTTCTTATTGGGATTAACCCTCGCCTTCTCTGCCATGACCGCCACCGCCAGTATTGTTTTCAGCCTACCGGCCCCCGGCTTCCTTCTGACCTTGATAGGGTTTTACGGCTTAATGTTTCTGACTCATCGTCTCGCTGATCGGCCCATCGGTATTTTGGCCACCTTCGCCTTTACCGGATTTCTAGGCTATTGCTTAGGACCTATCCTGAGTCGGTATTTAAGTAACGGTATGGGCGAGACTATTGCTTTCGCGTTAGCCGGCACCGCCCTGGTCTTTTTCTGCTGTTCAGCCTATGTGCTGACGACCCGTCGTGATATGTCATTTTTAAACGGTATGTTAATGACTGGTTTTGTAGTACTGTTGGTCGCCGTCATCGCCAATCTTTTTCTGCAACTCCCTGCTCTACAAATGACGATTAGTGTCCTGTTTATTCTGTTTTCTTCCGCTGCTATTCTGTGGGAGACCAGTAATATCGTGCAGGGTGGTGAAACCAATTATATTCGCGCCACCGTCAGCTTATATGTCTCGATTTACAATATCTTTTTGAGCTTACTCAACCTGCTGGGGTTTGCTTCTCGCAACGACTAATCCAACTAATCGCAGACAAGAATGTAGCCTTTAGAAATAAAGGCTATTTTTTTGGGTAAAAACCTTGATACCATTCTGTTTAGGGTTTCATGAGATGTTAATGATGATTTTCGACAATAAAGAAATAGAAACAGATGACCAAGGTTACCTCAAGACGAGCAGTGACTGGAGTGAGGCATTGGCGGAGGTCATCGCCGCGCAGGAACAGATCACGCTAACGCCAGAACATTGGCAAGTGATTCTGTTCGTCAGAGATTTCTATACTGAATTCAATACCTCACCAGCCATTCGAATGCTGGTGAAAGCGATGGCGAAGAAGTTTGGCGAAGAGAGAGGGAATAGCCGTTATTTATTTCGCCTTTTTCCCGATGGACCGGCAAAACAAGCAACCAAAATCGCGGGACTGCCTAAGCCCGCTAAGTGCTTGTAACACACTCCTTCGTTAGACCACTAAACGTGCTTATTGACCGCACACCCTTATATGACTTTTAACGTAAAGACGACTATGACTGCACGAATTATCCTTGCAAAAGGACGCGAAAAATCACTGCTTCGTAAGCACCCTTGGATTTTTTCCGGGGCAATTAATAAAATGGAAGGCAAAGCCACATCGGGTGAAACGGTTGATGTCTGCGATGCCAATGGCCGCTGGTTAGCCAAAGCCGCGTTCTCGCCTTCCTCCCAAATTCGTGCACGAGTATGGAGCTTCGATCCAGCGGAATCTATCGATATTGCTTTTTTCGCTCGTAAGTTGGAACAAGCCCTAAAATTACGCACTTGGCTTGCTGCAAAAGATGATCTGGACAGCTACCGCTTAATCGCCGGAGAGTCCGATGGCTTACCAGGGATTACTATTGATAAATTCGGTCAATTTCTCGTGCTACAACTATTGTCAGCAGGCGCTGAATACCAACGCCCGGCCTTGACGACGGCGCTACAGCAACTTTTCCCCGATTGCCATTTATATGAACGCTCCGACGTTGCCGTCAGGAAAAAAGAGGGCCTAGAGCAAGTTCAGGGGGTTATTTCGGGCGATACGCCACCTGCCCTGTTACCCATTACCGAGCATGGTATGAAGCTGTTGGTTGATATCCAAAAAGGCCATAAAACCGGTTATTACCTCGATCAACGTGACAGCCGCTTTGGCTTACGTCGTTATGCACAAGATGCCGAGGTCTTAAACTGCTTCTCCTATACTGGGGGATTTGCCGTCTCTGCTTTAATCGGCGGATGTAAGAAAGTCACGAGCGTCGATACGTCGCAAGAAGCCCTCGATATTGCGCGTCAAAATATCGAGCTTAACCAACTCGATTTATCGAAAGCTGAGTTCCTACGAGATGACGTGTTTAAGTTATTACGCCGTTATCGCGATGAAGGCCAGCGTTTCGACGTTATCGTGATGGACCCCCCTAAGTTTGTTGAAAATAAAAATCAACTGATGGGCGCTTGTCGCGGCTATAAAGACATCAATATGCTTGCCATGCAGCTATTGCGTCCAGGCGGTTTCCTATTGACCTTCTCATGTTCAGGCTTGATGACGACTGAGCTGTTTCAAAAAGTTGTTGCCGATGCCGCCGTCGATGCAGGGAAAACTGCGCAATTTATTGAGCAGTTCCGCCAAGCCGCTGACCATCCGGTAAGTAGCGCCTATCCGGAAGGATTGTACTTAAAAGGCTTTGTTTGCCAAGTCTACTGACTTGAAAAATGATTTATCGCCCCCAGATCTCCTTCCAATACAGGACTGGAGATGATTATGATCAAGTGTAAATTTGGAATGGGTCAGCAAGTCCGTCATCAATTGACGGGCGCTTTGGGGGTGATTGTCGATATGGACCCGGCCTATGCGTTACAAACGCCGACACCGACCAGTCTTATCATCCATGAAGGGCTGTTAGTACTCCCTTGGTATTATGTGGTGATGGAAGATGAAGGCGGCGAGACGGTCCAGACCTATGTAGCTGAATCGCAATTAACAGGTGAAATTTCTAACGAGCATCTCGATAATCCTGAACTGGACGATATCGCGGAGCGCGTTCGCTCAAAAATTACCTCTTCCCTGCTTCGTCATTAAGCCCCATCGGGGCTTAAGGTTTTTTCGCAACAGCTACACCGGACTGTTTTAATTCTTCAACGAAGGGAGAGGCATGCTTCGGATCAAACAGCAACCATAGCCTCTGTTTTGCCCTAGTCATGGCAACGTAAGCTAGTCTGCGCTCTTCTGCATAAGGGTAAGATTCTTGTTCGACAAGGAGCCCTCGCTCGATAATGGTCTCTTGTGATTCCGCTGGGAACCCTTCTTTTCCCGTATTGAGCCCACAGAGAATGACATAATCCGCTTCACGTCCTTTGCTGGCATGAATAGTCATAAAGTCGATAGTGAGATTTGGCCAACGGGTCGCCGCTTTATCGAGCGTCTTAGGTCTAAGGTAGTGATACCGACCTAGTACTAAGATAGTCTCTTGCTGCGTGACAAAACCACTGAGCTTATCCAACAACGCCTCGAGTTGCGTTTCCACCAGTAACGTGACCGATTTCTTATCTCCTTGACGCGTACTGGTAATGGATTTACTGATCTGTGCAGGATTCTGTTGAATAAATCGTGCCGCTATATCGCTTTGCCGCTGATCGAAACGATAAGTCGTGTCCAGATGACACACAGCGCCTTCACCGAAGTAGTGAGAAAATTTAGTGGTTAAATCGAGCTGTGCACCAGCGAAGCGATAGATGGCTTGCCAATCATCACCCACCACATAAAGATGGCTATGTTTATTCTGCTGGCGAAGTAATTTAATTAATCTGGCTCGCTGCGGGGAAATATCCTGAAATTCATCAATTAATAGATATTTCCAGGGGCTGATAAAGCGCCCTTTCTCAATTAGGCCGCAGGCTTGTTCGATTAAGCTCGAAAAATCTACAGCTCCCTCCGCTTTTAACGCCGCTTTCCACGCTTTGACGATCGGTGCTATCAATTTAATACGCTTTGAGAAAAGCGGACGATCTTCTTCTTTTACTTGCTCAATCATTTGAGCTTGAGTACCGCCGTGCATTCTAACGAGTCCCAACCACTTATCGAGTATAAGGGGGATCTTTTTCTGAATATCGGGCTGCTGCCAAAAAGCATTTTCAGTTAATGTCCAGCCGAGATCATCTTCTAGGCACTGTCGCCATTGGTTGGCCGCGGCTTTTTTCTGGCTGCACTGTTCAACCCACTGCTCCAGTAATAACTTATGCCGCTCAGCAGTATTATTTTCTAGTTCAGTGATGATGGGCGTTTTATTTGTCACTTGCTGGATTATCGCCAAGGCTAATCCATGAAATGTTTTCGCGGTCACCGCTGATTCGCCAGTACGTAACGTTATCCGCTGGTTAAGTTCTTCAGCGGCTTTTCGCCCAAAGGCTAGGATGAGAATCTGTTCTGCTTGCGCCTGTTTACGCATTAGTAGCCAAGCCGTTTTTGCGACTAATACCGAGGTTTTACCACTCCCGGCACCCGCCAAAACGAGCACTGATTTTTCATCATTCATCACAGCTTGGCGCTGAGAGGCATTCAAAGGTGAGCTTTCAACGGTCGCAAAGAACTCAGCGTATCGCGACTCAAGTTGGGTCATCCATTGACGATTACGTAGTTGTCGCTGTGATTCGGGCGCGGTAAGCCATGCATGGCAAAATTGCCAACGCGCGTAACTGTCAGCAAATGCTTGCAGACGTTCGCTAGGTAACGGCAGAGCGGTCAGTGCTTCCTCAATATGGGTTTGCAACCCATGCAACGCATCTTGAGTAAGCCAACGATCTTTTTGCACGGTATCGAGAATAAACTGCTGCAGGTCAGAGAGCACTTGGTCACTGATCACCACCATTTGCTGTGTCCAAGATTGCCATGACTTCATTAGATATTGCCAAAATTGCTGCGTTTCAGACCATTCAGTGCCATGTAGCCGCACAACCTTATCATCCGCTAATTGAAACTCTAGCTCTCCCCACACCATCCCGCGCTTGCAGCGCACGCCAATCAATTGATTAAAAGGAATGATATATTCATGATGATCACCAGAAACTTCAACACCTGCAGCAAGCATTCGCACCCGATGATAGGGGTGTTGTGCGAGCTTCTTTCCGATTGACGTTGCTTTTAGTTCCATGCACCTGGCCATTGTTTTACACTATCTCGGTTTTCGATTTTAACTGCCAACAGGCTGGGCCTCCAGCTAAATCTACCTCGATATATTGTTAAAAAGGGATAATCATTGCATGCGAAGTGTGCTAAATATTTTAAATTTCTTCCTAGGCGGTTTCATTACGAGCTTTTCGTGGCTGTTGGTCACTTTATTGACTATCGTCTTTATTTTTACGCTACCTCTCACCCGCTCATGCTGGGAGATTACTAAGCTTTCATTCATTCCCTTTGGTAATGAGGCTATTCACGTCGACTTACTCAGACCGGAAAATAAAAGTAAGCTGATGAATTCAGGTGGGACATTATTGAATGTTGTGTGGCTCATCCTGTTCGGTTGGTGGCTCTGTCTTTCCCATATATCAATTGGCATTGCGCAGTGCTTAACCCTGATTGGCATCCCGACTGGGATAGCACATTTTAAAATCGCCGTTATCGCATTATGGCCGGTAGGGCGCAGAGTGGTTAGCGTTGAGGAAGCCCAAATCGCGCGTGAAAATGCTGCACGCCTGCAATACGGTAACTGATCATGGCCAGTCGGAGTGTGCTTCATAAACACTGGCAAAACTATATTCTGAACCGTTTGTGGCAAGAGCCCGTCCGAATTTTTTCTGCGATGAGCTGTGTCGCGCTTTTTGCATGGCGTCATCATACGGTGATTTGGACTATCCCTTTGATTTTAGGGATAGTCGCCGCCGCGTTAACTGATATTGACGATCGGTTAACGGGCCGGCTTAAAAATATTGTGATCACGCTCGTCTGTTTTGCTATCGCCACCATTAGTGTTGAACTCTTGTTTCCCCACACCCTACTCTTTGTCTTGGGATTAGGGCTTTCGAGCTGGATATTCATCATGCTGGGTGCCTTGGGTCAACGCTACGCTACGATTGCCTTTGGTGCCATTTTAATTGCCATCTATACGCTGTTAGGGATTGGACTTTTCCCCAAATGGTATATTCAACCCCTGTTCCTTTTAGCGGGCGCTGTGGTGTATTACCTTTTCACACTCATTAACCATCTTCTCTTTCCCGCCCGTCCGGTTGAAGCACAATTAATTAAAACTTATAGCTCTCTCGCAAAATATTTAGAAGCCAAAGCCGCACTGTTTGACCCGGATGGTATAGCCCATGGCGAACGCCCTGTCTATAAATTGTCGATGGCGAATAGCCAGTTGGTTCAGCAACTCAACATTGTGAAAACAGCTATCCAGAGTCGCCTACGCGGTGATCGGGCAAGTAGCACTAGCCGAAGGGCATTGCTTTATTACTTTGTCGCGCAAGAGATCCATGAACGGGCAAATTCATCGCATATCGACCATCTCCGCTTGCAAGATAATTGGCACTTTAACGAATTAATGTTCCGCTGCGAGCGTTTACTCCGATATCAAGCAATGGCTTGCCGAGAGATAGCAGAAAGTCTTCAAACCAAGCAAGACTACCAACACAGTCGTTATTTTGAGCGCGCACTCACCAATGCAGACGTTGCATTGGAACGAGTCTCCCTTGTTGCAGAAAAGGAGAGCTGTGAACGGTTACGTTGGCTACTAAAAAATTTACGCGCAGTCGATCAACAATTGGCTTCTGTCGCTTCAGATCAGCTATCGAACACTGATTGGCAAAAGATCGATACCGAGCTTTCTTTTGAAGGTATTCAGGGCTGGCAAGATATCAAATCACGGTTTAAAAGCCACCTCTCACCAAAGTCGCCTCTATTTAGACATGCTGTTCGCGTAAGTCTAGTTCTCTGCTTAGGTTACCTATTTATACAATCGATAAGTTTAGAACGCGGTTATTGGATACTGCTTACCTCACTCTTTGTCTGTCAACCGAACTATTCTGCCACCAAGCGACGCTTAGCATTGAGGGTTATTGGAACCTTAGCAGGAATATTGATTGGACTCCCCCTACTTTGGCTTATCCCCTCTTTACCAGGACAGTTAGTCGCTATTGTACTTTTTGGCGTATTGTTCTTCCTGTTCAGGCAAGTCCAGTACGCCCAGGCCACCTTGTTTATCACATTGATGGTCCTATTTTGCTTTAACCTTTTGGGTGAAGGTTTCAACGTTGCCCTACCCCGTATTATCGATACACTGATTGGCTGCGGATTAGCTTGGCTTGCGGTAACCTTTATCTTCCCCGATTGGCATTACCGACAGTTTTCAACGGTGATTAACAAAGCCTATAAGGCAAACGTGCGCTATTTAAAGGCTGTAACCCAGCAATACCAAGAGGGTAAAGATAATCGAGTGTCCTATCGTATCGCGCGTCGGGAGGCCCATAACGCCGATGCCGAGTTAGCTTCTGTCATCGCCTTAACAGAAAACAAAGCCTGGTCTTCTGCGGAAGCTAAAGAAGCTTCTTTCTCGGTCCTCTGTACCAACCACAGTCTATTGAGCTATATCGCGGCATTGGGCTCACATCGACAACATACGCATAATGCTCAACTCCTTAATCTTCTTTATGGGCTGATTGCTTGTGTGGAAGGCTATCAGCAGTTCGATCACAACGAGGTCGAGCAATCACTCAAGACGTTAACTTTACTGGCTGAATCGGTCGAGATTGATGATGAACCTCAAAAAGCGCTCATCATTCAACAAGTTTCATTAATTATCCATACTTTAAGTGAGATGAATAAGATCAAATTGCCGCTCTTAATAACCTAAGGTTGTTAGTTGTTTTATTCGTACAACGGCTGGTGAACTCTTTATGCCAAGCCGTTAACTCTTCGCGAACAGAGAGGGGTAGCACAGCATGGTGTAGCCCCATAAGGGCCCCTTGCAAATAGAACAGTGTAGGCAGGCCTAAATGTTTATTACGTTCATGCATCAATGTCCAAGATTGCTCAACACCTATTTGCCGCAATTGCTCTTCGGTATGAATACCGACTTCACGTAATAACGTTTCAAAACGTATCCCTAGATTAGGCAGATCCTTTAGTCGACGGTGCGCCTGCTTATAGGACCGACAATTTTTTGCGTCTCGCCATGCCTCTCGAGATAATTTCAAAAGACTCACCTCGTCCTGCCACAACATTTCGTCAACCTTAAAGTAATTGAGTGAGATGGCACTGCCTCGTTTACAGAAAACAAAGGGAGTAAGTGGGTGATTAACGAGATAGTGGGACATCGCCTCACTTCCACGTAAGTAAAGGGTACCCTGCTTAACAAGCGCAAACACCACATCACCTAATGACAGTGAATAGCCTCCAAACTGGGTTTTAGCAACGATGGTCCCGAAGTGGATAACTTTTTTTTGATACTGCGCAATACACTGTTGAGAACTGTTCATTTCGATCCTCCCGATCACGAACAAGCTAACCTATTGATATAAATGTCCTTATCATTTATTCACCTTAAATAATTTAAATTAGTTGTTCAATTAATAAATATAAAATGCTCGTGACGTATTCCAAATCTATTTTTGGATGCAAGAAATGATTGATCTTTAGCTCAAGTAGAATTACTGTATATTCATACAGTGAATAGGAGCTAACCATGATCACACCCCATTCTGTTAATAATTTCTCAAAGCAAATACATGCAATCCCTGAAGTCACCACGTCAATCGGCGGTATTAATCAAATTTGCTACGATAATGCTTCACCCGCTCTACTCAATTTATTGCTATTACCAGCAATAAAGCAGCTTGGGCAACAGGCAAAATGGATGTTGTGGTTAACTCCTGAAAATAAGCTAGACCGTTCTTGGTTAGCGCATTCCGGTATTTCATTGAGCAAATCAGTACAAATCCCTATGCTTGACGATAAACAAAAGATGGATTCCATGACTCAAGCCCTAAAATCCGGTAATTATAGCGTTATCACTGTATGGTTAGACAGTACGCTATCAGTGGAACAGCAAAATAGTCTCGATTTTTTAGCCAAAGAAACGGATACCGTCGTCTTTATTTTGCACAAAAACTCACCACATAACCGTTCGGCCAGACAGATGAGTCACCAAAAAATTCCCACTTTTGCATTTCTTTAGCTTTATTGAGATTTATCTGAAGAAAATATTTATCAGAATTTATTTATGTCTAATTATTTACCACTTTCAGGCAGGGCAACGTTTCCAAGGCTTATTCAGTTTTTTATCGTGTATGAAGTTCAGTTTCAAATGTAACTAAATGTGTATAAAATGCTGTTTTTTACTGTACATCGTTATATCTTACTTGTAAGTTTTTAAACACGTTGTAGACTTTAGCTCGCTAGGGTGCTCAAAAACCTCCAGTTTTAGCTGAGTATAAAACGAGCGAAAAAGACCCAGCGAAGAATTGCAACCAAGAGCAAATTTTATGCTCATTGCCAATTTTGGATGATAACGAGGCGCAAAATGAAAAAAACAGCTATCGCAATTGCAGTGGCACTAGCAGGTTTAGCAACTACTGTTGCTCAAGCTGCACCAAAAGACGACACTTGGTACGTTGGTGGTAAATTAGGTTGGTCTCAATACCACGACACCGGTTTCTCTGGTAACCACTACCAAGTGACTAACGAAGCGCGTGACAACCAACTGGGTGCTGGTGCATTCGTTGGTTATCAAGCAAACCCATACTTAGGTTTCGAAATGGGTTATGACTGGTTAGGCCGTATGAAATATACTGGTCAAAACCACGGCGCATTCATTGGTCAAGGTGTTCAACTTGCTGCTAAACTCAGCTACCCAATCACTGATGACTTAGACATCTACTCTCGTTTAGGTGGGATGTTATGGCGTGTAGACGCTAAAGATTACCAAGGTCATCACAACATCGACACTGGTGTATCTCCATTAGCTGCAGCTGGTTTAGAGTACGCACTGAACAAAAACTGGGCAACTCGTTTAGAGTACCAATGGGTTAACAACATCGGTGACCGTAACACCACTGGCGCACGTCCTGACAACGGCATGCTGAGCCTGGGCTTATCTTACCGTTTCGGTCAAGATGATGCTGCTCCAGCACCTGCTCCAGCTCCAGCACCAGCTCCAGTTGTTGAAACTAAGCACTTTACTCTGAAATCAGACGTGCTGTTCAACTTCAACAAAGCTACGCTGAAAACGTCTGGTCAATCAGCTCTTGACCAACTGTACTCACAGTTAAGCAACTTAGATCCTAAAGATGGTTCTGTTGTTGTTCTGGGCTTCACTGACCGTATCGGATCTGACAGATACAACCAAAACCTGTCTGAGAAACGTGCTCAATCAGTTGTGGATTACTTAGTATCTAAAGGTATCCCTTCTAACAAGATCTCTGCACGCGGTATGGGTGAATCTAACCCAGTAACCGGTAACACCTGTGACAACGTTAAGAAACGTGCTGCTCTGATCGACTGCTTAGGTCCAGACCGTCGCGTAGAAATCGAAGTTAAAGGCGTTAAAGATGTTGTTTCTCAGCCACAAGGCTAAGATAACATGGTAAAAAACCCCGCTTAGGCGGGGTTTTTTTTATCCTTTTTTTGTCCCTAAAATTGAGGCTAAATCTTCTTTCAGGGAACTCATCTGAGAAGCATATTTCTCTTTTCGTTCTGCATCTTCGATCAGCTGTACAATTGTATCGGAGAGCGTACTGCTTCGTCGTTGAGCCAAGCCCGCTAAACGCTGCCATACTAAATATTCTAAATCGATAGATTTTTTTCGAGTATGTTGTTGTTCAGCATTAAAGTGACGCTTACGCCTTGCCCGAATCGTCTGGCTCATCCTCACAGACAGTTCAGTGTTCATATGCTCGTTAATCCACCGCAAGATATTTTCAGGTTGATGCTCATACCCTATCAGCAATTTTACTGCCTCGTCTGCCGCCGATTGCTCAATATGACGCGTGATCAATTCCCCTTCTCGGTGTTTTTTTAAGAGATATTTCCATTTCCAGCCTGACTCGAGATTCTCTAACTGTAAATATTTCATCAGGTTCCTTAAAATTAATCACTTAATACTAGAATACCAGCTTTAGGCTTTTCTGCAGACAAATTTAACCCCGCATTCGTCGCGTCTTGGTTACATGGTGTCTACTGCCGAACTACGGTATAATTGCTGTTTTATGTCCAAGGCAAAATAAGATTACTTTGACTAGCTCAACACTTTCATGGCAAGAACTTATTCCCGACGCCCAGTATTTAGCTCCGCTTTTTTCTCAGGGCTTGTCATCCAGTGCGTCTGGCGTTGAATCGTTGCAGCCACGGTTGCTCAACGCTATCGATCAACTTGACCTTAACCCTGTTCAGCCATTACTGTTGATTAAGCTTGAGGAGCATCCCACTAATGTGAAAGCGCTCGCTCAAATTATCGAGCAGAGATTGCCAGTTAAAACTGTTGACCAGTGGGCCTATCATTCGCCCGCTGCAAACCAATTCCATTTAGAGAAATTAGCCTGCCACGAGACTCACTCTGCAGTTTATTATGCTGATTGGATTGAATCAGATCAATTATTTGGTTACCTCACTGAACAGCAAGGTAGTTGGACGCCGGAATTAGGCCTATTGCATAAAGCGAATGGTGGAACATTAATTCTTTCTGTGCACTGTCTCCTTTCGCAACCCTTAATGTGGTTGCGGTTGAAAAATTTCATAAGTGAACACCGGATAGCCTGGTTTTCACCAGATCCTCGTCGCCCTGTTCCTATTCATATTCCGGACTACCCCCTGTCGGTAAAATTAGTATTAGTCGGGAGCCGAGAAAGTTTGGCTGAATTCAGTGAGAATGAGCCAGTATTACACGCCAATGCGATCTATACCGAAATAGAAGACACTGCCGAAATTACCACTGATCAGCAGTTTATAGATTGGGCGAGTTGGGTTGCCTCACAAGCACGCGCTTTGACACTTCCAAAGCCAGACGTAGGTTTTTTGCTGCGCTTAACACGCGAAGCTTCACGCTACACTAATGAGCAGCAGCGGTTCCCAATTAATACAACATGGCTACATAAGCAACTTGGTGCCGCCTATGCTGCGGGGCAAACCCTGACAGAAAGTAGCCTCTGCGAGGCACTTGCACAGCAAGAATGGCGTGAAAGTTATTTACCCGAAACCTTACAACGTGATCTCGCCGCCCCACACAGCTTATTGGAAACAGACGGTGAAAGAATTGGACAGATTAATGGTCTATCCGTCCTCGACCTGCCGGGCCACCCACGGCCATGGGGTGAACCTGCGCGCATCAGTTGCCTAGTACATTATGGTGATGGCGAGATTAATGATGTCGAACGTAAGGCTGAGTTGTCTGGTAATATTCATGCTAAAGGGATGATGATTATCGAGGCCTGGTTAATGGCCGAATTAGAGCTAGAACAACAGCTGCCTTTCACTGCATCAATGGTTTTTGAACAATCCTATGCTGAGGTCGATGGCGACAGTGCTTCCCTCGCTGAACTGGCAGTACTGATTAGCGCACTCTCTCTTAAACCCCTGCAACAATCTTTTGCCGTGACAGGGTCTGTCGATCAATTTGGCAATGTCCAGCCTGTCGGGGGTTTGAATGAAAAAATTGAAGGCTTCTTCTCACTATGTTCACAGCAGGGTCTGACCGGTAAACAAGGTGTTATTTTACCCGAACGGAATTGTTGCCACCTTTCATTGTCTGATGAGGTCATTGAGGCCGTCAAACATCAGCAGTTTCACCTGTGGCCTGTTAGCACCGTTGATCAAGCACTCGAACTGTTAATGTCCTTACCCTGGGTGACTGAGAATGATGACGAATCTCTTTTAGGCATCATCCAACAACGGATCGATGAAGCTCAACAGCCGGTAAAAGCAGAAGGTGGATTTTTTTCTTCTTCGCGATGGCTAAACTGGCTGAAGCGTGATTAACAACTCTTGCTCAGCGTACAAGTGTACGCTATTCTTCGAGCTTCAATTGAAAAGGGCTAAATGTAATTATGGTAGATAAACGCGAATCCTACAGCAAAGATGACCTCATCGCGTCAGGACAAGGGAAATTGTTTGGTGAAAATGGACCCCCTCTCCCTGCTGACAATATGTTAATGATGGACCGTGTCATTCTCATGTCGGAGAATGGCGGTCACTTTGATAAAGGCTTCGTCGAAGCTGAACTCGACATCAATCCAGAACTTTGGTTTTTTAAATGTCACTTCGTCAACGATCCTGTTATGCCAGGATGCTTAGGCTTAGACGCAATGTGGCAGTTAGTCGGATTTTATTTGGGCTGGTTAGGCGCAGAAGGTAAAGGCCGCGCGCTAGGCGTAGGCGAAGTAAAATTCACTGGACAAGTTCTGCCAACAGCGAAGAAGGTCACTTACAAAATTCACTTCAAACGCGTTATCAACCGTAAATTAGTGATGGGTGTTGCTGATGGAGAAGTATTTGTAGATGGTAAATTAATCTATACCGCCTCAGACCTAAAAGTCGGCCTATTCAAAGATACCGAATCTTTCTAAAGTTAGCCGCACAAAAAAAAGCAGATTTGGTGAAATCTGCTTTTTTTATGTCTGTTTTATGCGAAAGCTGAACGTTCTTCAATAGCCTTACGCCAACCTCCTAACCAATGTGACCTTGAGTCTAACGTTTGATAGGGACAGAGTTCTTTCGATCGTCCGCTTTTTCCCGTTTTGTATCCCAGTGAGTAAGCTCGTTCCAAACGATCGCGTTTTTGTCTCTTCATATCCGTTTACCCTCATAAAGATAGTTGGTTAAAAGAATCGGTGATAAATTTATCACCTCCTCCTTTGTACCCCTCTCTCATAATGAGATCAACGAGTATTTTTTGAACAGCTCTGCAAGTTTTGAGCTAAGTCAAACTATTCGGTGACTCACAATACTTAAGGACTAATCTGTGACGCTACCTGTTGGGCTTCCTGATACCATGCTTGCGAGAGCGCTTGTACCAAGGCAGGATAACCATCATCCTTAAGTGGGACACTTTGCTCAAATGTACGACGTATCGCTTCATCTTGATGCTGATAGATCCAGTAACCTTTCACCAGTACATGCCCATCCCAGCGACCTTGGAATGCGGTAACTGTCACGGCCAATGAGTCGTCATCCCCCTTCAACGTACTATTGGTGACTAACCAATTCGGCAGTAAAGTACTTAAGTTAGTCACTAACGTCTGTTGCAATTGCTGATCAAGAGGGCTAGCCCACAGATTTTGCTCAGCTAAGCGGTATTCCACGTCAGAAGTTTGAAAAGCAATTCCTGTACTGGCTAACGCGTCAGGCACATTGATAGATTGCACCCAGAGGTGTTTCGGCTGCTGTCCGAAGGCAGACGACGAGGTCGCTACTGATGTGCCGCCTTGCGGAGTAGTCAATTGATAATATTTGGTTGATTCGCTACTACTGCAAGCTGTCAAACAGACAGCCAGCAGCGTCATTAAAAGTCTTTTCACTCTTTAGCCTTTTTAGGTTGTGGATCTTTACCCGGCGTTGCTTCAAATACCAAGGCGTTACTCTTTGTATTAAGGGTACGAAGGACTGGCTGTAATTCCACTAACACTTGGTCCAGGTGTTGAAGATTTCCCTGCAACTTCGTGTAAGCCGGAGAACCTGGCTGTAATCCCTTCAAGCTTTGACTGAGTTGACGCAACGTCTGTTGCACATCGTCCGGTAAGGTTTTCATCGCCGGACTACTCGTGATTTTGTTAACATGATCCAAAGTCGTTTGCAATTGTTGCAGCGTTTTTTGACTTTCTTTCAATGTCCCCGTTGCTTCATTCAGTAAAGGATTTAGGGGTAACTTCTCTAATTTGTCCAGTATCTCCATCACTTTTTGCTGCATTTGAGTGATACCGCCATTGACTGTTGGAATAATGTTGTAGTGATCGAAACGGGTAGGTCCTTTGTAAGCGCCCGCATCGTTATTGAAATCAAGGTCAACGTATAAAGCCCCAGTGATCAGGTTAGCGGTTTTCAAACTGGCACGTAACCCGTGCTGTAAGCCATCGGACAGACGTTGTTGTAAATTAAAATCGTCTCCCAGTTTTTTAGAAAAACGTTCCGGCTCGATCTTGATTAATACAGGTATCCGGTAATCGCCGTTTAACTTTTTCAGCATATTGGGAATGATAAACGGTACTTGAGCGACCGTCCCTAAGCGTATCCCTCTAAATTCGACTGGCGCACCTTCTTGTAGACCACGTATCGATTCATTAAAGAATAAGAGGTAATCAGAATGTTGGGTATACAGCGATTCACTAATACTGTGCTGATCATTGAACAAATGGTAATGTGTATCATTAGGCACCTTCGTTCCGACGCTCCATCCTTCTGGTACATCGAAACTAACCCCACCTGTAAATAACGTCGTTAATGAACCCATTTCAACACGCATACCAGACGCTGACATATCTACGGCAATACCGCTATCCTTCCAGAATCGAACATTACTGGTCACCAGACGGTCGTAAGGCGCTTGGATAAAGAGTTGGTATTCCATTTGACGTTCATCGGCATCGAAACGACTAAGTTCCACCGATCCCACTCGGAAGCCCCTAAAGAGTACGGGATCTCCTGCATTAAGTTGACCCGCTTGCTCACTGTTCAAGTTGATATGGATGCCTTTAGCATCGGGTGAAGCCAGAGGGGGTGAATCTAACAAGTTATATTGTGCGGGCTCTTCACCTTTACTGCCTGCCTGAAGTTCTATATAGGAGCCAGACAGCAAAGTACCGAGGCCAGTCACCCCTTCACGGCCAATCTGTGGCTTAACCGCCCAGAAAACACTATCTTGGTGCAACATTTTTTCCATACCGGTATTGAGTCGGGCACGGATCTCGACGTGTTGTAAGTCATCGCTAAGTTTGGCACTTTCGACCATCCCTATATCGACGCTACGGCTTTTAATCGCCGTTTTTCCAGGGACGATCCCCTCAGCATTACTGGTCACAAGCACCACTTCTGGCCCTTGATGCGAGAAATGGTAATAAATAATCCATGATCCTATCAGGATGGTGATGATGGGTACTATCCAAACCGGTGACCAGCGTTTGATTTGTTTGATCTTGGCTTCACCAAAATGATGATTACTCAATGGACTCTTCCTCACTCTTTTTGATACTTTCTCGATCCCATAGCAAGCGAGGATCGAAAGCTTGTGCTGAGAACATCGTTAAAATAACGACTAAGCAAAATAGTAACGCACCCTCAGCCGGATAGACGTTCATTAATCCACCCATGCGGACCAACGCTGAGAGTACAGCAATAACAAAGACGTCAACCATTGACCAACGGCCGACTACCTCAACAATTTCATAGATGATTTGCATGCGGTGGTTGTCTCGCGCTCCATAGCCGCCCGCATTCCAACTCAGCCATCCAATAGCAAGAATTTTCATGCTGGGTACGAGGATACTGGCAATGAAAATGATCATCGCGATTGGCCACGACCCCTCATTCCATAAGAATATAACCCCCGCCAGAATATTGGATCCCGAAGCGCTGCCTAAGGCATCGGTCACCATGATCGGCAAGACATTCGCGGGGATATATAGAATGATTGAGGTCAGGAGTAACGAGAGCGTCCACTGCAAACTTCGTGGTTTACGCGCATGGCCACGTTGATGACAACGAGGGCAATAGGGTTCATCGGCTGCCACTATCGCAGTACAACAGGGGCAACTACGTAAATTTTGGTTTATGCCGCTAATGCCCGCGGTCGGTTCAGTGGGTAAAGGCGGTAGTGGACTAATACGCTGCCAAATGACATGACGCTCTAAACACTGAAATGTCCGCAATTGGGCGATACAAAACAGGCACCATGGCCAGAATCCCAGCTCTAGCCCGATTTTACCGTAGGCCATTAATTTGACAAAACTGACTAACACCCCCGCCATAAAGATCTCTGCCATGCCCCAGTTCTTCATGTAGAACAGGCCTTTGGCAAGGGGTATGGTGAGTTGATGGGGTAAATGTCGGTTTAAGGTAAGAATTAATATACTGGCAAGGCACATTGCCGGAATAATCTGCACAAACAACAGGAATATTGTTGCAAGGAAACGATATCTATCATCAACCATCGCTTGCGGGATTTGTAGCAGCGTGATTTGGTTAGTCATCCCCAATACGCTGATGCTAATAAAGGGGAAAAGATTAGCCAACGCTAACATGACTAAGGCTGAGAATGCGTAAACCATTGGCCGACGCAGGGGTTCATGCCATGCGGTTGCCAAGGTGCTTTCACAGCGCATACAGGTTGCCCGCGTACCCGGCGCAAGGCCGGGTAGCTTAGTGGTCATATCACAGTGGGGACATAGTACCCAGCGGTGAGTCTGATCCTGTTGGCAAGGGTTACTCATACTGCACCAATGCGTTATTCACCATTTTTCAGATTTTCCAAATATTCCCAGCGCTCGAAGGCAATATTGAACTCGTCTTCTAACGCTGCCAATTTATCAATAATCGGCTGAGTCTCATCATGGGGACGGCTAAAGAAGCTGGCATCCGCCATCGTGCTCTGTAATTGCGCGATCTCAGCCTCTAAGTTTTCCATCTTCTGCGGAAGTTGTTCAAGTTCACGCGTTAGATTATAGCTTAGTTTCGCCGAGGCTTTTTTAGCGACGGATGATTTGTTCCCCTCAACAGCAGGGGTCTCCACTACCGGCGCTGGGCGAGACTTACGCTGAGAACCCCGCGACGTGCTGCGTTGATGCTGTGCATCATGATAGCCCCCAACATAGCGACCAATTTCTCCTTCGCCCTCGAAGATCCAACATTCCGTCACGGTGTTATCAACGAATTGACGGTCATGGCTAACCAGTAACACTGAACCTTGGTATCCATCGATGAGTTCTTCGAGAAGCTCCAACGTTTCTACATCTAAGTCGTTAGTCGGTTCATCGAGAATTAACAGATTGCTTGGTTTAAGGAACAATTTAGCCAATAGTAAACGATTTCTTTCACCGCCTGACAGCGCCCTTACTGGTGTCATCGCACGTTTAGGGTGGAATAAGAAGTCCTGTAGGTAGCCGAGTACATGGCGAGGCTTACCGTTAACCAGTACTTCTTGCTTACCTTCGGCCAGGTTATCCATAACGGTACGATCTGGGTCTAATTCGGCACGGTGCTGGTCGAAGTAAGCCACTTCCAATTTCGTCCCAATATGCACACGACCTTGTTCGGCCTTAAGTTGGCCAAGCATTAAACGTAGCAAGGTGGTCTTACCACAGCCGTTAGAACCGATCAGGGCGATTTTATCGCCGCGCTGGACCTGCACAGAGAACTGATCCACCAGCGTTTTACCGCCAGCATGGTAAACGACGTCTTCCAGCTCGAAAACAATCTTACCGGAACGGCTTGCTTCACCGACCTGCATGTTAGCCTTACCCATCACTTCTCGGCGCTCAGAACGCTCGCGACGTAGTGCCTTAAGCGCCCTCACCCGACCTTCGTTACGGGTCCTACGCGCTTTGATTCCTTGACGGATCCACACCTCTTCTTGCGCTAACTTGCGATCAAACTCTGCATTTTGCAGCTCTTCAACCCGCAATGCCTCCTCTTTACCCAGCAGATATTGATCGTAATCACCCGGCCATGAGACTAATTTACCGCGATCGAGGTCGACGATACGCGTCGCCATATTGCGGATAAAGGAACGGTCGTGCGAGATAAAGATGATACTGCCGTTAAAGCTCTTAAGGAAATTCTCTAACCAGTGAATAGTTTCAATATCTAGGTGGTTGGTTGGCTCATCTAGCATCAAAACCTTAGGATTTGATACCAGTGCACGGCCAAGTGCCGCTTTACGTAGCCACCCACCAGACAATGAAGAGAGCTCAGTGTCTGCATCAAGACCAATTTTTAATAATACATCGTTGATCCGACTTTCAAGTTGCCAGAGATTCTGATGGTCGAGCACCGCCTGCAGGCGAGCCATCTCGTTAAGATTTTTCTCGCTTGGGTCTTGCATTACGGTATGCGAAATCGCGTGGTAAGCTTTAAGATGCTGCGCTTGTTCAGCGACCCCTTCGGCAACAAAATCATAGACCGAGCCAGCAATATTCCGCGGCGGGTCTTGCTGTAAGCGAGCAATAACCAAATCTTGCTCGTAAACAATACGGCCATCATCGAGGGGAACTTCCTGATTAATGATTTTCATCAGGGTCGATTTTCCCGCACCATTTCGGCCAACGAGACAGACACGCTCGTTCTCTTCGATATGTAATTCAGCGTTATCCAGTAATGGCGCGTCGCTATAGGACAACCAAGCCCCATGAATACTTATTAATGACATTGTTATTATTCCTGACCTACACGCGTAACTAACCAGCAATTGTGGATATGTTTATTGCGAGAGAAATCTTGAGATTGTGTTTTAGCGGTAATATCCCGCGCTTGTAAACCGATAGCGGCTAGGCCCTCATGGTCCATACGGAATCCACGTTTATTGTTCGAGAACATAATAGTGCCACCGGTCCGTAACAGATACTGGAGATCGGTCAGCAACGATAGGTGATCGCGCTGTACGTCAAAGCTCTCTTCCATCCGCTTAGAGTTGGAGAACGTTGGCGGATCAATAAAGATCACGTCAAAGGTTTCTCGTGACTCTCTAATCCAGCTTAGACAATCGGCTTGAATCAAGCGGTGCGATTGTCCTGAAATATCGTTTAATTGGAAATTACGCTCCGCCCACTCTAAGTAAGTCCGAGACATATCGACTGTAGTGGTCGATTTCGCTCCACCTAAGGCAGCATGAACACTGGCGGTACCGGTATAGGCGAAAAGGTTAAGGAAATCTTTATTACGACTCATTTCCCCCAGCATTTTACGCGCCAGACGGTGGTCAATAAACAGGCCAGTATCGAGGTAGTCCGTCAAATTAACCCAAAAGCGTGCGTTAAACTCGCTTACCTCGAAGAAGTCATTTTTTGTCGCTAATTTCTGATATTGCTGCGTGCCTTTTTGGCGTTCACGAGTTTTAAGCACTAATTTATTCGCTGGTAACTCTAGCACCTGCAACGTCACGCTAATTACGTCGAACAAACGTTGACGTGCTTTATGCGGCTCGACCGTTTTCGGTGGCGCATACTCTTGAACCACGACACAGTCAGCATAGCGGTCGATCGCGATATTATAGTCAGGCAGATCAGCATCGTAGATACGATAACACTCTATCCCATCCTGCTTCGCCCATTTATCCAACTTCTTAATATTTTTACGCAGGCGGTTGGCAAAGTCCGGTGCTAACTCCCCGACGACCTGTCCCTCTACGGAGGCACGCAGTTTATAATTTTTCTGAACGCAATCTAACGGACCGTTTTTCGCTTTAAATTGACGGTCTGCACGTAATTGTAAGCAATCGAGCAGCTCTGGCGATCCGCTAAAGAGCGACAGATTCCAACCGCCAAACTGTGCTTTAAGAATTCGGCCTAATTGGCTATGTAAAGCAATCAATGCAGGCTCGTTCTCAAGACGTTCGCCGTAAGGGGGGTTACTGATCACCGTGCCAACTTCCGCTTCAGGCTGCGGGTTCTTAAGTTGGATCGCGTCTTGACGTTTGAAGCTAATAAAGGGCGCAACGCCCGCACGACGTGCGTTGGTTTGTGCCCGCTCTAAAACTTGACCGTCTTTATCGTAACCAAAGAAACGGATTTGCTTACTTTGCATGCCTAAGTTCGCGCGCTGTTGCGCCTCAGCCACAATCTTGTCCCACTCGCTTTCGTTAAACTTTTTCCAAGCATAGAAGCCCCAGTGATCGCGTAACAACCCTGGTGCACGATCGGCCGCTATCATCGCCGCTTCAATTAATAGCGTCCCCGATCCACACATCGGATCGACCATCGGTGTCCCCGGTTTCCAGCCCGAACGCATAATGATCGCGGCAGCTAATGTTTCTTTAAGCGGCGCTTGACCCGTGGCATGACGATAATTACGTTGATGCAAGGCATCACCACTGAGATCTAAGGAGATGCTGACTTTGTCGCGATGTAACCATGCATTAATACGGATATGCGGATAATCTCGGTCAACATTAGGACGAGGAAGATTTTTACGGGTAAAGCTGTCGACGATAGCATCTTTGATCCGGAGCGCACCAAATTGACTGTTACGGATTTCGTCGTTAGTCCCTTGGAAATTGATCACGAATGAGGACTCTGGCTCGAAAATCTCATCCCAAGCAATGGATTGTGCCCCCACATAGAGATCAAGGTCACTGAAAACGTTGAATTCTCCCAGCGGTAACATGATGCGCGAGGCGATACGGCTGCAGAGTAGGCTCCGGTACATCACCTCATCGTTACCACTGTAGTGAACACCTCCCGGTACCAGTCGTATATCTTGAGCCCCAAAGCTCTCAAGTTCTGTTTTTAAAAGTTCTTCCAGTCCACGACCGGTGCTGGCAAAAAGAGAATTCATAATAATGTTCTTTAAATCGGTAAATTTGTGACTAGTATAGCGAATCACAACGCTATGTCATAAAGTTACTGTCATTGTTAGCGATGAAAGAGACGCCTTTTAATGATTAGCCTCGCCAAACTGTTTACTTACCCCATAAAGTCGATGCAAGGGACTCAACTTTCCCATGCGTTAGTGCAGGAAACCGGCTTAACTTGGGACCGTCATTTTATGGTGACATTAGAAGATGGTACCTTCATTACGGCACGTAAGTATCCTGAGATGTTACTGTTCACCCCCACTTTGACGCAACAAGGCCTCTACCTTCAAGCCCCCGACCAGCAACATGCTTGGATTAAACTTGACGATTTTTCAGAACGCGATTATCCAACCGAAGTGTGGGGAAATCACTTTACGGCAAAAATTGCGCCCGATGCGATCAATCAGTGGCTCAGTCACTATTTTCCGCATCCAGTACAATTACGCTGGATTGGCGAAATTCCTCAACGCAAGATCAAGAAACGGCCTGAACATCCCCTCTCTTTCGCTGACGGTTACCCTTTCCTATTGGTGAATGAAGGGTCATTACACGACCTGCAAAATCGTTGTCCCGCTGGGGTCACCATTGAACAATTTAGAGCAAACCTTGTGGTATCCGGGGCCGAGCCATGGCAAGAAGATCATTGGGCGGTAATACGGATTGGGGATGTTATTTTTGACGTAGCCAAGCCCTGCAGCCGCTGTATTCTGACTACGGTTAACAGTCGTAATGCCCGTAAGCACCCGCAGGGTGAACCCATGCGCACCTTAATTCAGTTTCGTGAGGCCGCAGATGGCAGTGGAGATATCGATTTTGGGCTTAATTTAATCGCCCGTAATAGCGGGATAATCCGAGTCGGTGATGACTTTTCCGTGCTACAGACTAAACCACCACGTTTATATAATGAGAAAGTCGTCGAAAAAACGCCCTACGTCGCGCCCTGCGCTGCGCCAACAGAAAAAGCGGTAGAGATTGAGTTTGCGGGGAAGCGCTTTACGGGCAATAACCAACAGATTTTACTGGAACAGTTAGAACTACAAGGACACTCTATTCCCTACTCATGCCGAATGGGCAGTTGTGGCAGTTGTCGGCTCACCAAATTATCGGGATCAGTTAAAGCGTTAAATAGCCGCGCGCTGTCCGACTCAACCTTATTAAGCTGTTGTTGTGTCCCTGAAGCAGGCCCGTTAAAGCTTGAGCTTAATTAACCGACTTTTTCTAACACTAATGCCTGTTCTGGCTGCCAAGCAGCTAGACGGTCATTCATAATCTTAATCGCGTCACCAAGATAGAGCGATTTACCACTGTTTAATAATAACTCAGGCTGGGCGACCACACATAAGGAAGCTTGTTGATTGGTTTCCACAACCATTAGGAGCGCTTGTTGATTGTTGCTGGTGAGCTCAGTGAGAACCATTTCACCGACTTCAGGCTGAAGGGTTTGTCGACGTGAGACGAAGTGCCAACTTTTTGGCATTTGCGGTTTCAGGAATCGGTACGCAATTAAGCCATTAATAATCAGTTGTCGAGATTGTGCCTCGTCTAACGCCGTTTGATGGCAGCTTTCAGCAAATTGTTCGAAAAGTGTTGCATCTTCTACGCAGAAGGGATGTGAGGAAAAAGCGTCAGGAATGAGCATCTTAGATGAGAATTGAGAAGTGAAGCTTGACCCATCATTAAAATCTAACATAACGGAATCTTGTTCCGAATCGTAATGCCACTGCCAGCAATCATCGGGTTTTAAATTCATAAATTACCCCTAAATAGTCTTAAGCTTTAATAAAAAATTTATTAAAAAAATATTACTCATTACCAGATCTGAATGAAATATAAACGACATCGCACAAAAAATAAACCACTTTATCTGTGCGAGTCGATTATTGATTAAATACCCATCACAATATTTTTTATTAATTTTGGCCCATGGTAAATAAAACCAGAATAAACTTGTAATAATGTCGCACCCGCAGCACATTTTTCCTTTGCCGCCATTAATGAATCAATGCCGCCCACCCCTATTATAGGTAAGGCACCCTTCAGCTCATGATGCAGTTGTCTAATAATTTCGGTCGACTTTAATTGCACTGGGCGCCCACTCAATCCACCCGCTTCACTTGCATAAGGTAAGCCGGTAACCAAAGAGCGATCCAAGGTGGTGTTGGTGGCAATGACCCCATCAATATTATGTCGGACCAAGCTGTCGGCAACTTGAATTAATTCTTCAATAGAAAGATCCGGCGCGATCTTTACAACAACGGGGACATATTTTAAATGCCGCTGTTGGAGATCATGTTGTTTAGTTTTGATCGCCGCCAATAATTCATCCAGTGCTTCACCGTATTGTAAGGATCGTAAACCGGGGGTGTTTGGCGAGGAGATATTGACGGTAATATAACTGGCGTGAGCGTAGACTTTTTCCATACAGAATAAATAATCATCGCTACCTTGTTCAACCGGTGTATCTTTGTTTTTCCCGATATTAATACCCAAAATACCTCGATAGCGAGAGGCCTTTACGTTTTCAACCAGTTGATCGACACCATGATTATTGAATCCCATCCGGTTGATAATCCCCTCCGCCTGTTCTAGGCGAAATAACCGAGGTTTGTCGTTTCCAGCTTGAGCACGAGGCGTTACCGTACCGATTTCAATAAAGCCAAAACCCATTGCGGCGAACGCATCAATACATTCGCCATTTTTATCCAGCCCTGCGGCTAACCCCACTGGGTTTGGGAAAGTAATACCCATCGATTCGACCGGCTTATTGGCTAAGCGTTGAGTAATCAGCGCTTCAAAGGGCGTTCCGCTAACTTTTTTTAACGCATGAATCGTCTGTTCATGGATTTTTTCGGCATCAAACTGGAATAGCGCAGAACGAATTAATGGATACAACATTTCCCCTCCAAAGGCTGACAATAGTGATAGCGACGGACTTCAGTCAGGGGGGGATGGTAGCATTTTTGGGATGAAAGTAAATTTAACTCGCATGGGGAGAAGAAATAAGCTCTAGGCCTTGCACCTAGAGCTTTATAGGAGGTGACTAAGCAGCTAATGCTTTGGTGATCTTCTCGTAAAGATCCCGAGAAAGATTATCCAAGGACAAGAGTTGCTCTAAGGCCACTCGCATCAGTTGCTGACGGTTTGTATCGTAGCGTTTCAAGCGGATTAACGGTTCAATCATTCTTGCCGCAATCTGTGGGTTACGGTGATTGAGATCCGTCAGCATTTCCACTAAGAATTGATAGCCTGAACCGTCCTCAGCATGGAAAGCCGCTGGGTTTGCGGAACAGAAAGCGCCAATTAACGAACGCACGCGGTTAGGGTTTTTCATGGTAAACGAGCGATGCGTTAATAGCTGACGGACGTTCTCAACCACATGGTCTCCTGGGCGCGTGGCTTGTAATATAAACCATTTATCCATCACTAAGCCGTCTTGATACCAACGTTCGTCCCATTGCGTCAGCAATTGTTCTGCTGCAGGAAGTTGCGCCGCAACCGCACTGCTTATCGCGGCTAATGCATCGGTCATATTATTGGCCGATTGGTATTGTTTGACCGCTAACTCCTCGCCCAATGTGGCATCGGCAAAGACGAGGTAAGAGAGCGCAATATTTTTCAGGGCACGTTTACCAATGTCCTGCTCTTCAACACGATACTCTGCGCATAAGTTGTCCTGGTAAGCAACCTTTAGCTCCTTCACTAACGCTGTCGCTAAGAGTTGTAACAGCGAAGCTCTCACTGCCGCAATTGCGGTAGGATGGATAATCTCAAACCACTCGGCGATCTCGTTCTCAGAAGGCAAGGTAAAGATCTGCGCTTTTAAGGCCGCATCGATAGAGTCATCTACCAGTACTGCGCGGAACGCATCAACCACATGGCGAGGAACTGACAACGGTTGTTGTTGAGCGAAACGTGAAACGTTTAATTTCAGATAGATAGCTAATAAGCTCTGTGCCGCGTCCCAGCGAGTAAAGGCATTTCGCGCATGTTGCATCAAGAACGTCAGTTGCGCATCACTCCACTGATAATGTAATTTTACAGGGGCAGAAAACTCGCAGAGTAGCGCCGGCGTGGGTTGGAACCAGACCTTATCGAAAACGAAAATTTGCGTTGCTTCTGTGACGTTTAGCACGGGATTGATCGCTTCACCCTTGTACTGCAGCGGAATGACCTGCCCTTCGTTATCATATAACTCTATCGCTAAAGGAATATGCAGCGGTTTTTTCTCGGCTTGGTCCGCCGTTGCTGGTGTTTCTTGAGTCACAGTTAAGGTGTAGGTTTCGCTATTCGGATCGTAATCGTCTTCGACGGTCAGAACTGGCGTCCCTGACTGACGGTACCATTGACGGAACTGTGTCAAATCAATCCCAGAAGCATCTTCCATTGCCTTAACAAAATCTTCGCACGTCGCAGCACTGCCATCATGGCGTTGGAAGTAGAGCGCGATACCGGCTTGGAATTTTTCTTCTCCTAGCAGAGTATGGATCATACGGATGACTTCCGACCCTTTCTCGTAAACCGTCAAGGTATAGAAATTGTTCATCTCCATCACTTTCTCAGGACGGATCGGGTGCGCCATCGGGCTGGCATCCTCAGCAAACTGTGCGCCGCGCATCACGCGAACATTATCAATACGGTTAACCGCGCGAGACCCCAGATCAGAACTAAACTCCTGGTCGCGGAAAACCGTAAGCCCTTCTTTTAGACTGAGCTGGAACCAATCGCGGCAGGTGACACGGTTTCCACTCCAGTTATGGAAATATTCATGACCGATCACCGCTTCGATTCCGAGGTAATCCTTATCGGTCGCGGTTTCTGGTTTCGCGAGAACATATTTCGAGTTGAAAATATTAAGACCTTTGTTCTCCATTGCGCCCATATTGAAGAAATCGACGGCAACGATCATAAAAATATCGAGGTCGTATTCTAAATTGAAACGCTGCTCATCCCACTTCATGCTCTGTTTTAGCGAGGTCATCGCCCAGTCTGCACGGTCGAGATTACCTTGGTCGACGAAGATTTCTAATGCAACATCACGACCAGATTTTGTGGTAAAAGTATCGCGCAATACATCGAAATCACCTGCGACTAGCGCGAAAAGGTAACAAGGTTTTGGGAAGGGATCTTGCCAAGTAATCCAATGCTGACCATTATCCAGCTCACCCGCATCAATACGGTTACCGTTGGAGAGTAAATAAGGATAACGTTGTTTATCGGCGTAAATCGTGGTGCTAAAACGCGCCAACACATCTGGGCGATCTAAATACCACGTAATATGGTGGAAGCCTTCGGCCTCGCACTGTGTACAGAGTGCTTCACCTGATTTATAAAGGCCTTCTAATGCACTATTTTGATCAGGATGGATCTCGTTTTCAATCTCTAGCGTAAAATGCTCGGGAACGTTACGCAGTCGTAAGTTACCGGATTCGATAGCATGGTCCTGCCACAGGTCGCCATTAATTTTTACACTGACGAGGACTAACCCTTCTCCCTGTAGCAGCAAATCTTTTGCAGACGCATCACAACGTTTGACTTGGCTTACCGCGACAACCTTAGTGGTCTTTTCATCTAGGTGAAACGTTAAATCGATATCGGTAATGGTAAAATCCGGCGCGGTGTAATCTTTGCGATATTTAACTTGCGGTTGCTGTGTCATGCCATGTCCATGTCAATAATAGAGTGTTAACTCAAAGTCTAGGTGCTCTCTATACCAGATTCCAGTCCTTGACAGCAAGTCGTGCTCTTCTAAGAACATAATTTTAACATTTAGCACAATTTATTCTCGATTTCGCGAATAATCTATGGTGTGATCCAATTCACTTTTTAGGGCGACGGGTTATACTATTGCCTGATATAACGACTTTTTCTGCCGGTCTGCAGAGTGATAACGTCCAAAGGATGCCGATAAGCACTATGAAACCACATGCTTCTCCGATATTGACCACGCTGCTTGATACAGATGCCTATAAATTGCATATGCAGCAAGCGGTGTTTCATCGCTATCGACATTTATCCGTCACCGCTGAGTTCCGCTGTCGAGGTGATGGGTTACTCGGCGTTTATGCTGAGGAAATTGTCTCGCAAATTAATTTAATGCAGCAACTTGCCTTAACGGATGAAGAGTATCGTTACTTAGCTTCCCTGCCCTTCTTCACCATCGATTACTTAAATTGGCTCAAGACTTTTCGCTTTGATCCCCAACAGGTTGCAGTGAGTAATCAGCAGGGTCAATTAGTGCTGACCATTACAGGGCCTTGGATCGAAGTTATTCTTTGGGAAGTGCCACTACTGGCCTTGATCTCTGAAATTGTGCATCGTGACCGTTCCCCTAATGTTACCGCTGCCGATGCGTTAGCGCTGCTTAATACAAAATTAGCCAAGTTCAAAGCTGACTCAGCTGACCTTGATATGTCGCGTTTCAAATTAATGGACTTTGGCACAAGGCGACGTTTCTCTCAGTCTGTGCAAGAATCTGTGGTGGCGGAACTGGTTAGGGAAGTTCCTTGGCTGGTCGGCACCAGTAATTACGATATTGCCCGTCGTCACCAGTTAGCGCCTGTTGGTACCCAAGCACACGAGTGGTTTCAAGCACACCAACAGATCAGCTCAGAGTTAGCACACAGTCAACGCGCCGCACTGCAAGCCTGGTTGGAAGAGTATAATGATATGCTCGGCATCGCGCTGACTGACTGTATTGCCACGGATGCGTTTTTACGTGATTTCGGCTTTAACTTTGCCAATCGCTATCAAGGAGTTCGTCACGATTCGGGCGATCCCATTGCATGGGGTGAGAAAATTATTAAGCACTACCTCTCTTTGGGGATTGACCCTCGCGAGAAGACTCTGGTTTTCTCCGACAGTTTAACCTTGGATAAGGCACTTGAACTCTACCGTCATTTCGATCCCCGCATTAACATTATTTTCGGTGTTGGTACACGCCTGACTTGCGATTTGCCTGGTGTAAGCCCACTAAATATTGTGATTAAGCTCACCAGTTGCGATGGCAAACCCGTGGCAAAATTATCGGATAGCCCTGGCAAAACCATCTGCCAAGACGTTTCTTTTGTCAAAGCGCTAGAAAAAGCGTTCGACTTACCGAAGATAAATTGTACAGGCTAACCCTAGGCCAGAGATAATCTGGCCTAATCCTTTTTTTTCTATCTATTTTGCTTGTTTACTTACCCTGCCTGAGTAACATATCCTACCTCATTCAATAGTGATTCCATCTAACAGAGAGATAATTATGAGCATAGTGCCTGTCGTGGACGTGCTAGACGGTCATGTAGCTGTAGAGTCAGAGGTTACAGTGCGTGGCTGGGTGCGTACCCGTAGAGATTCCAAAGCTGGTATTTCCTTTATCGCCATTTACGATGGCTCCTGCTTTAATCCTGTTCAGGCGGTTGTAAATAATTCGCTTAATAATTATCAAGATGAAGTTTTGCACCTGACGACTGGCTGCTCCGTCGAAGTCACCGGCAAGGTAGTCGCGTCTCCAGGCCAAGGTCAATCTTTCGAAATTCAAGCGACGTCAGTGAAGGTTGTGGGTTGGGTCGAAGATCCTGATAGCTATCCAATGGCGGCTAAACGTCACAGCATCGAATATCTTCGTGAAGTTGCCCACTTACGTCCGCGCACCAATTTAATTGGTGCAGTCGCACGCGTACGTAATACTCTAGCTCAAGCCATTCACCGTTTCTTTAATGAGCAAGGCTATTTTTGGGTCTCGACGCCGTTAATAACGGCATCGGATACCGAAGGGGCTGGCGAACTGTTCCGTGTCTCAACACTCGATATGGAAAATCTGCCTCGCAACGATCAAGGTAAAGTTGACTATAGCCAAGACTTCTTTGGTAAAGAAGCATTCCTTACCGTATCGGGACAGCTCAACGGTGAGACATATGCTAGCGCATTATCCAAAATCTATACCTTTGGCCCGACGTTCCGTGCAGAAAACTCCAACACTAGCCGTCACCTAGCCGAATTTTGGATGGTTGAACCCGAAGTTGCGTTTGCACACTTAGATGATGCCGCAGCATTAGCCGAAGCGATGTTGAAATATTGCTTTAACGCAGTGTTAACCGAGCGCGCTGACGACCTTGCCTTCTTTGCAGAGCGCGTAGATAAAGAAGCGATTAGCCGTTTAGAAAAATTTGTTAGCAGCGATTTTGCTCAAATTGATTATACCGATGCGATCGATATTCTGCTTAACTCTGGCCAAACCTTCGAAAACCCAGTCGAATGGGGAATCGATCTCTCCTCGGAACACGAACGCTACTTAGCTGAAAAACATTTTGCTGCCCCAGTTGTCGTGAAAAACTATCCGAAGGACATTAAAGCCTTCTATATGCGCTTAAATGATGATGGCAAAACAGTTGCCGCGATGGATGTTCTCGCTCCAGGTATTGGTGAGATTATCGGTGGTTCTGAACGTGAAGAACGCTTAGATGTGTTAGACCAACGTCTAGCTGAAATGGGCCTGAATAAAGAGGATTACTGGTGGTACCGCGATCTCCGTCGCTACGGCACCGTGCCACACTCAGGCTTTGGCTTAGGTTTTGAACGTCTTGTCTCCTACGTTACGGGTGTTCAGAATGTACGGGATGTTATCGCTTTCCCGCGTACCCCACGCAGTGCAAACTTCTAACATAAGCCTCACTTATAGAAATCCGCTTCGGCGGATTTTTTTTTGCCCGTTGACAGAGATCATTGCAAAAAGTGCCAAGTCACATTATGTTACTTTTTGATACGGCTATAAATGTGATTTCCATCTTTATTTCGTTTCAATACAGTTGTAAATAGCGCTAAAAATGCTATTCAATACGGGCCCGCAATGGGCTTTTAATCTCTAGAACATAAAAATAATTAACAATAATGCCAATGAGGGTATTAATGATGAAGCGCAAAGTTCTTTCTCTACTGGTTCCAAGTCTTTTGGCTATCTCTTCAGCTCAGGCTGCAGAAATTTACAACAAAGACGGTAACAAGTTAGATTTATATGGCAGGGCAGTTGGATTACATTACTTCTCGAATGATAACAGTAATGATGGGGATTTCTCATATGTGCGTTTTGGATTCAAAGGTGAAACGCAGATCAATGAGAATATGACCGGATACGGTCAATGGGAATATAATATCCAAGCTAATAATAGCGAAGGTAGCGATGCGCAGGACGGTAACAAAACCCGCTTAGGCTTCGCTGGCCTGCGTTTTAATCAGTATGGTTCCTTCGATTACGGTCGGAACTATGCTGCTGCGTATGACGTGTTAAGTTACACCGATATGCTGCCAGAATTTGGGGGTAACTTTAGTTACTCTGATTCGATGACAGGCCGTACCACCGGCGTTGCGACTTATCGTAACGCTAATTTCTTCGGATTAGTTGAAGGACTAAATATCGCCCTACAATATCAAGGTAAAAACGAACGCGATGATGCACAACGTTCTAATGGCGATGGCTGGGGCGTATCGACCAGTTATGCGCTGCCTTACAGCTTTGCGATCACCGGTGCTTACCAACAACAAAACCGTACCACAAAGCAACGTAATATGGATTACGGCAGTGGCGATACCGCCAGCGTGTGGGGGGTAGGCCTGAAATATGATAATGCCCCTGTGTATGTTGCCGTCACTTATGCTGAAGGGCAAAATGCCACCCGTATTAGTAGCGATATTAATGGGGTATCTAAATCTGGTTTTGCGAATAAAACACAGAACTTCGAAGCCGTTGCGCAGTATCAATTCGACTTCGGTTTACGCCCATCCTTAGCCTTTATCCAGCAAAAAGCAAAAGATGTTGAAGGGATCGGGGATGTTGACCTCGTAAAATATATCGATGTTGGCGCGAGCTACTACTTCAACAAAAACATGTCGACCTATGTTGATTACCGAATTAATCAACTAAGCAAAAATAACAAGCTCGGTATTAACAACGATAACACCATTGCAACGGGTCTGGTGTACCAATTCTAAGTCTTAGCTGTGGCTACCTAATGGGTAGCCACTTTTCATGCCATTTCCCACCGAAAATTTTTTATTAGTCGTTGTACGGGCGTCGACATCCCGCTACCCTAACGCTTACCACACTTCAATTCGGATATGACTATGTTTGAATCAATTCCTGCTGCGCCGGCTGATCCTATTTTAGGGCTAGCGGATTTATATAAGAACGATCTTCGCCCTAACAAGATTAATTTAGGTATAGGGGTCTATAAAGATGAGACCGGTCACACCCCTGTGATGGTCAGTGTCAAAAAGGCTGAACAGCAGTTAGTCGAAACTGAAACAAGTAAAAATTATCTCAGTATTGAAGGTAACAGCGCTTATGCCCAGGCAAGCCAACGCTTACTTTTCGGTACGGGCAATCCTATTCTCGCTACACAATGCCTCTTCACGGCGCAAACGCCGGGTGGCACAGGAGCTTTACGTGTTGCCGCAGATTTCCTTGCTCAACACACCACCGCTAAGCGAGTTTGGGTCAGTAATCCAAGTTGGCCAAACCACCATAATATTTTTGCTGCGAGTGGCTTAGAGGTCGCGACTTATCACTACTATCAGCCAGAGACCCATAGTCTCGATTTCTCGGCAATGCTCGACTCATTAGAGTCTGCGGAAGCGGGGGATGTCGTACTCCTTCATGGATGTTGCCATAATCCAACGGGTATCGACCCCACCTTAGAACAGTGGCAGCAGCTTTCTGAACTGCTGCTGCGTAAAGCCTTGCTTCCGCTATTCGATTTTGCCTATCAAGGTCTCGGACAAGGTTTGGATGAAGATGCGCAAGGCCTACGTTTATTTGCGCAATCTCACCAAGAGTTTATTGTTTGTAGCTCTTTCTCTAAAAACTTCGGTTTATATAATGAACGTACCGGTGCTTTTACGCTGAAAAGCACTACAGCTCAAGCTGGTAGTGATGCATTTAGCCAAGTTAAAGCCGTGATCCGTGCAAATTACTCCAATCCGCCGTCACACGGTGCCGCCGTCGTAGCAACGATTTTAAATGATGACAGTCTGAGAGCGATTTGGGAGCAAGAGCTTTTAGAAGTCCGCCAGCGTATTCAGCGTATGCGTCAACTGTTCGTACAAACGTTACAAGAAAAAGGGGCGACCCAAGACTTCTCATTTATTAATAAACAAAATGGGATGTTTTCTTACAGCGGGCTAACTAAAGAACAAGTATTACGGTTACGGGAAGAGTTTGCGATCTACGCGGTTGCATCAGGTCGGATCAATATTGCCGGGATGACACCGGAAAATATGTCACGTCTCTGCGAATCAATTATTAGCGTAACGCGATAAAAATAGATGCCCGGTCATTACCGGGCTTTTTTTATCAGCGTAAAAAAGGATTAGTGAGGCGTTCGTGTCCAAGGGTTGAGCGGGGACCATGACCTGGGATAAATGTCACGTCATCTCCTAACGGCAGTAACTTCTGTTCAATTGACTCAATCAATTGTTGTCCATTACCTCGGGGAAAATCACTGCGCCCCACCCCACCTTTGAATATCACATCACCCGAAATCAGCAAGTGTTGCTCTGCCTGGTAAAACACGATATGTCCAGGCGTGTGACCTGGGCAATGGAGGACACTGAAATCTAGCGCGCCAACGCTGACCGACTCGCCTTCCGCTAACCATTGATCGGGATAAAACACCTCGCAATGTGGGAAACCAAACATTGCGCTTTGCTGAGGTAAACTCTCAAAGAGAAAAAAATCATCACGATGAGGACCAATTAACGGGACATTAAACTGTTGCGCCAATAACTTTGCCGCCCCCACATGATCTAAATGACCATGCGTCAGTAAAATTTTATCGATCTCAATGCCCTGTTGGTGCAACAGTGCCGTAATCTTCTCTGCGTCACCGCCTGGGTCTATAAGCGCCGCACTGCCAGTTTGAGTACAGACGACTAGGCTACAATTTTGTGCGAAAGCCGTGACTGGGATCTGCGTAATCGCTATAGCGCTCATGGAATGACTCATCTCAGGACCAATGACGAACGGGGCCGGTATCGATATGCACGAAGTTACTCTTAGGATAATAGCCCACTCCGCCGGCATTCATTTTTAATGCAGCTTTGCGCACGTTGCTGAGTGCAACACCTTCGATGTGGAAATCCATTGCTTGGCCTAAGGTATGATAGCTGTGTTTGGCAACACCGCTGTGAGCACTTCTACCACGCAACTGATTGTTCGTGGCAATGCTACGGAAGCCTGAAACTAATTGAATAGGCTTACGGGTTTCCAACATCACTTGAAGGCGGTAGATATGGTCAAAGAGGTGTGGGTCTATGGCATGAATTTTCTCTGCTCGGTAATCACGGAAAAAATGATTGAGCCTTGCAAGTTCACTCGGATTATACGTTTTACCATTGAAGAACTCTGCTTTTAAGCTCTCACCCGTATTGATGTTATTTAACGTCAAAATTCTAGGTCGCGAGGTCGATAAAGAGGCATGTGCGAAATGAGGTAGGCAAGAGATGCCTGCTGCAGCTGAACCAAGTAAAAGCAGTTTACGACGATGTGAATCAATTTTTTCCATGGGCATGACATCCGCGAGAAGAAAGGACAAAAAAACAACAGAGGAACCATACCCAGAGTGTTGCCCTTCGTCAAGACGCAGACATGAGAACGATCAATTTAATTACAATTAGAAAGATCTTCAGCTGGCTTATCCACCAGCTGAACGATAAATCTATAATAGAAACTTCTCAGCGTTGTTGATTGCGTTCCAGCCTGAACGCGCTAATTGGTCATAATTATAGATGTCAGTACGGAATTGTGCCTGTCCATCCTCACTCACCCACGCCGTTAAGTAATACAGGTTGACGGGGATACGATGACGAATAGCAATAGGTCGTGTCGTCCGGCTATCAAGTGTCGCGGAAATACGGCTTTGATCCCAACCGACATCTTTCAGAAGTAAGCCAGCCAATTGCGACGCTTTATTAACCCGCACACAACCAGAGCTAATGGCTCGAATATCTTGCTGGAATAATCCATGATTTGGCGTGTCATGAAGGTAAATCGCATCAGAACTCGGCATATTGAACTTATAGCGCCCCAAGGAGTTTTGGGGTCCCGGCGCTTGCATGACGCGATAAGGGAAAGCAGAAGCTGATACGGTTTGCCAGTTAACACTTGACGGGTTTACCATTGTCGCGTCAGCCCCCCACCCCGAATAAAGCGTGAAATTATGCTTGGCCAAGTAACTTGGGTCCCTACGCAGTTTCGGCACTAAATCTTCTCGAATTAGCGTGTTAGGTACTGTCCACGTTGGGTTAAGCACCACGCTGTTTAATGCACTGCGCATTAATGGCGTTTTCCTTTCTGGGCGACCCACAATAACGCGTGAAGAGAGGATAGTCTTGCCATCAACGTAATAATTTAGGGAGTAGTTCGCGATGTTAACCATGATGCCATTATGCATATCATCAGGTAACAACCGCAGGCGCTGCATATTCAATGCAAGCAGTGTCGCACGTTGATGCGGAGTAATATTGAGCCACTCACGCGTTTTATAACCAATAATCCCGTCATCGGTTAATCCTTGCCAATGCTGGAATCGTTTCACAGCTGAAACCATTGCATCAGAATAGATATCTTCCGCTGGCCCTGAGCTTGCCGGTGCGGCATTTGTTGAAGCAGGCGTTGGCGATAACATTCTTTGCTGACTTGGCGCTGCGACAGTTTGCGGTTGTGTCGATTGCGATTGATCAGGTTGCGGCGTAGCAGGAATGGAGGATTGTGCTTGCGCTTCACTGAGCCATCCGGCGCGAACAAGTAACTGCCGCAATTGCGGAACGGCCGGATCGCTATCACCTGGGCGAATAGTATGCGTTAAATCGACCTTCGGCCAAGGCTTATTATCCGCTAATAAAACCACCAGTGCTTTTTGCATCGGACGATATTGAGGGTGCTGAGGCATTAACCCCTCAATAAAGTGCTGCGTCGTACCATGGCTAACGGCTTGCAGCCAACGCCCTACAAGTGCTGAACTTGGTGCTGTCAGGCGGAAACCATTTGGACCATAGAACCATGACTCCCCTTGGGCGGGCGCGGCATTCACAAATTGTAAATACCCCAATAAGGCATCGGATAACACGACATCGCGCGCATCACCGGATAAATCGCTGCGGCTTAATACCGAGAGCCAGCGTGCAAACTGAGGTTGAACGCCTGACAACGCCACCTCAGAAAGTTGCTGCTCAAAACTGTGGATCGCCGCTTCATCCGTCCATAATGGTTGCTGATGATGCTGACGATAGAGGGAAGTTAATAAGCTGCCATAATAAGGGGAAACACCGGAAGGTAACGCTTGATAAATCGACGCAATACGCTGGCTAGGAGTATTAGTATGAGTAATAGGTGAGCTCGCCTGTTCAGGGGCGGCTTGCGCTACCATTGAACTACCGATCGCTAACGACATACCGCCGACTAGCACTACCGGTTTAAGTTGAAAACACTTTAGAAACATCCCTGACTCCTTACCTTGTTTAGACACGCACCAAAAAGTTCAATGTTTTTTATTATTTTCTTCCTTTGAGTGTAAACGAAAAAACGACATTTGTTATAAACAAATGTCGTTTAATCCGAGCAAATGATAATTGTGGCTTATCTAGTTATCATCAGCGTTCGATGCAACGGTCTCCTGCGCGGGGGTGACTTCAGGTGAAAAACCTTTTAATCCAACCACATGCACATGTTCGATCTCGTTAACGACTTTACGCATTAATTTATAAGTCGTGCCTTTTTCTGGGCTAATATTTTCTGGTGCCGCAATCACTAATTGCATCTCAAGTCGCTCACACAGCTCAAATAACGTGGCGATCGAACGCGCATCCAGTCGTGCGGCTTCGTCCAAGAACAATAAGCGGCAGGGAGAAATATCTTTCCCTCTGAGACGACGCGATTCATCCTCCCAGCTTTGGACAACCATGACCAATATCGACATCCCGGTACCGATCGCTTCACCCGTCGACAGCGCCCCGCTTTCTGCACGTAACCAACCGTCAGAGCCACGGTTAACTTCGACTTCCATCTCCAAGTAGTTACGATAATCCAGCAGCTCTTCACCGATCACTTGCGGAGTACGGCTGCCTAAGTCGATATGCGGATTGAGACGTTGGTACAGTTTGGCTAACGCTTCAGAAAAGGTCAGTCGTTGACTGTTGAACAAGTCTTGATGCTGCTCATGATCTTGTGCCAAGGTCTCCAGAAGCGTCGAGTGGGCCTCGCGCACATTTACGTTCAAGCGTACGCTATTAACCTGACCGAATTTGACCGCTTGTAAGCCTTGGTTTAATTGGCGTATACGGGTCTGCTCTCGCTGAATTGTCTTACGAATAATATTCGCGGCACTACGAGAACTGATCGCTAGCGTTTGCTCACGAGAGGTTAACTCTTCCGTTAAGCGATTAAGCTCGATTTCCATCTGTTCGATAGCTTCGATCGGATCATCGGTGCGGATAATGTCTTGACGGATCCGCTCACGAAGATGCTGGTAGACGGCAATAAAGAAGCGAATCTTACGCTCCGGATAACGTGGCTCTTCTGACAGACGTAACACGTCACGAAGATGTTCGTTATCGGCGACCGCTAAACGCAACGCCCCCAGTGCTTTATCCGACATAGAACGGAGTTCATCACCGCCTAAATAAGCCAACTCACGACGATGTAAACGTCTTTCCAAGCCATTCTCTTTCACTAAACGCAAGACGGTGCACCACCCCGCTTTTGCGGTGACCACTTGGTTACGGCTTTGGCTGTAATCCCGTTCGACTTTACGGAGACGTTTCTGTAAGGACTCCATTTCCGCTTCACAGAAGGTCAATTGTTTTTCCAATTGATGGCGGCGGGCACGGTTATGGCTTAACTGATGGTAAAGCGAGTCACGCAATTCTTTAGCTTGTAACTCAGCATGGGGATCGGCTTTTGCCCCCAAGGCTTGCATCTCTTGCTGTAACTCCGACAGCATATCGCGCTTCGCATCATATGAACTTTTTAATGAGGCCAATAACTGACTACTTTGTGTCAATTGCTGCTGATGCTGACGTAAACGGTCGCGGAGTTCGGTACGCTCACCCTCAGCCTGCGCTAACTGCTGGCGCAATTTTTGGGTGAGATCGCTATTACCATCAACCATTCCCTCTGCTTCAGAATAATTAAAGTGCGCACGGCGCTGAACCACTTCGGTAAGAGCAAAGGCTTGCTGACGGTAATCGCGCTGCTGTTGCTGCGCCGTACGGTAATCATCCTGTAACTGTTGATGCTGTTCTGGATCGCTTTGCAATACACTGATCATCGGCTCGAGCTTGGCAAGCTTCTGTCCGAACTGATGTAAGAAGCGTGCCGCTTCCTGCGATTCCTCAACCTGCTCACGCAACTCTTCACAACGATCTGCTAAAGTTTCGTCTAACAGCAAATTGACGCGAGGTAAAAGACGGTTAAGTAATGCCACCCCTTCACGAGCCATCTCGAATTGTTGGCGTTGCTGTTGAGTATTCGCTTCGTGTTGAGCCATTGCCCGTTCGATATCGGTACGGCGCGAAGAGAGTTGGCGGATTTGTGCTTCGGGATCCTGTTCAAAGGCAATCGCCAGATGGCTGCCGATGAAACGACTGAAGGATTGGTGCAGACGCTGTGACTTTTGGACATCAAACGACAGGGTGGCATATTTTTCGCTTAAACTATCACGCTCCTGCGAGAGCAGTTCCAGTTGATTTTCACGGGCGGCACGGCCAAAGAGAGGGACCTTCGGGAAACGCGAATAACGCCACTGACGATCAGCAATCTTGACCACCACTGCTTGGTTCAGTTCTTCGACACTGAACACACTATCATCGAATGATTGGGGATCCCCTTCAATTAAGTAGAGGTCTTCAGGGCAATCGTCGAGATCAGCCAACAGCGCTTGGACCGGAGCCAGCTCAGGAACAACAATCGCATGGCGAGAAGGCCCATAAAGCGCTGAGAAGTAAGGCGCATCATCGAGAGTGACGTCATCATAAATTTCGGATAACAAAACGCCGCCAAACTTTTCAGCTAAATGATTTAAGCGACTATCTTCTGAGCCGCCCGGCTGGCTCAAGCGCTCAATTTGTTGTTCGACTTGACGACGACGACTGGCAACTTCATCACGTTCAACAGTGGTTTCCCGCTCACGTTCCAGCAGGTACTGCATATATTCTGTTACCTGACTGCTTTGCGTAAAGACTTGGCCCGTCTGCTCGCTTAATTGTGTCAGGATCTCTTGTGCCGCTAACCAATGAGGCGCGCGGTGAGTCAGTACGCTGATCTTTTCGCGAATTTGATCCAATGATTGGCGATGTAATAAACGCTGCTCGCTGGCTTCATCAACGCCGGAGCTTAATTGTTCGATACGCGCTTCATATTCCCGATGTAAGTCTTCAAGCGCATCGGCTTCATATTGCTGGCCTTGACGTTTACAAAATTCGGCTAGCAGACGCTCTGCGTCATGCTGTTCGCGAAGACGCTGTTCTAATTCAGACAAGCGTAAACGTAATGCAGGGAGTTGATCCGCAATATGGCGTTGTTGTTGCGCTTCACGTAGCGCTTCACGTCCAACTTGCCATGCTTCAGCACGATTGACCGGGCCACTGATTTGTTGCACTAGTTCTAACGCTTGGTTGAACTGGCTATGTGCTGCCTGCGCAACGCTAAGCTTCTGTTCTAAGTTCAACAGTAAATTGGTGGCTTCTTCTTCGCGGGCTTGGAAACGTGCCTGCCACTCGGCGGCGCTTTCGGCAGATAAATCGTCGAGGTGACAGAGATCCTTTGCACGCTGTAGCGCATTTACCGCTTGTTGATATTGAATAGCGCGCGTTTGTTGAACATCCAATGCCTGCTGGAAATTGGCGAGCTGGCTTTTAAGCTCATCCACTTCGATTTCAGAAGCTTCAACGTTCTCTAGGTGCGCTTCATTGATCTCTTGCGCTTCAGCCACCACTTCTTGCTGCTCTTCTAAACGGTACGAAAGCTCTTCGATCTCGTTTTCGTAACGTTCGATTTTTTCTTGCTGACGTACCGCATTCTGAACAATGGTGAGGTGGTCACTGGCAGCTTGATATTCGCTCTCCAACTCCCCTTCTGCCCCAACGTGCTCGGAGAGCTCGCGAGCCATCTCCACATGTCGGAATTGTTCAGTCTTCAACTGATGGCGGCCCGTCAGCAACTCTTGACGTAGCGCAATGGCGCTATCCAAGTTAATCCGGCGATCATTGGCATGGCGCATATAGTCCGAAGCAACATATTGCGTGGCTTCGGTAATCAGGTGCTTAAACAGACTGCGGTCAGCTTGGGTGACTCGAATCGCTTCAAGCGTCATTCTATTTTCGCGTAAAGCCCCTTCCATATCTTGGAAAGCCTTACGCACACCACCGTTTTCAGGTAATAAATAATCGCGCAGTGAACGGGTGATGGTGCTGGAGATCCCGCCGTATAAAGAGGCTTCAATTAGGCGATAGAATTTACTGCGATCACTTTGGCTGCGCAGACGACGGGGAACGATACCGTGGTCAAACATCATGCTGTGATAATCGGTCACCGAACTGTACGCTTTAAAGGTCATGACCTGTTGCGCATCCATCCGCTCTTTCACTTCGCTCAGCGGACGTACTTTAGCCTGACGACTGTTTAAGACCTCGGTTAAGAGATCCGTCGGTAAGGTATCTTCTGGAATATCGTGAATACTGAAAGGTTTAATATCGACTTTTTTATCGCGACCCGCCACTTGCTGGAGACGCACACCAACCAGCGAGCGCTGTCCACGGGAGTTAACGACGTCTAAAGCAGCATAACAAACACCTGGACGCAGTTTACCGTGTAACCCTTTATCTCGAGACCCGGTGGTTGCACCCGCTTCAGTAGTATTACGAAAGTGTAATAGAGTCAAATCGGGGATTAACGCGGTAATAAAGGCCGCCATGGTCGTCGATTTACCCGCACCGTTCCCCCCTGATAGCGTCGTGACTAATTCATCTAAGTCAAACGTTCGGGCAAAAAAACCGTTCCAGTTTATTAGGGTAAGCGAACGAAATTTTCCACGTTCAATCATGCGTCATCACCTTCTTGTTGCCCTTCGGCCGCGTCATCGTCGGCACGCTCTTTATCTTCATCTGTCAGCCCTGAGCCGCGGTCAATTTCAACCGCTTCGCCATCGCGTATTAAGCGAAGTTGCGCTTCACGAGGGTCATCGCCACTGCGCACTTCTGCACCAAAACGAAAGACTGACTCTTTAATTCTGAATTTACTGCTATCATTTGCCATAAACCATACCATGCCCAGACGGCGTAGACGGTTTAAGGAAGAACGTACTTTGTCGAGTAGCTTCGCCCTGTCGACATCCGACCCGGTGGACCGCTGGTTAACATAGCGCAGCAATTTACTCTCATCGGCTAAACTTACTAGTTCGTCATACAGCTCTTGGAAGGTGAAAATCCCTTCATTAGCCAAGCGTTCTGGGCTGAGATAGAGGTAGCAGAGTATTTTTCCGACCATCATATCCAATTCTGATAGCACCGAACGCGCGATAAGCGTCGTTGAACGTGGACGCAGATAGAAGAAACCTTCGGGTGCGCGGATAAGTTCTACGTGGTAACGACCGTAAAATTCGGCGAGTTCGTGCTCAAAATCCATCAATAAAGCATGGTGGTCGAGATCTTCCAGACTGATATGGCGACCTGCACGTAATTGGCTGTCTAAGGCTGGAAATAATGGGTTAGCAAGAGCTTGTGCCAATTTAACTGGCATCACTTGTTCAATATTTGTCGATGACATGTGCCTGCACCTTAGCGCCATATTCATTAATAGTGTGCCATTCAGCGGGTAATCCTGCTAAATCGGCTTCAGAAACCCCCAGTTGCACCGCTTGGTCAACCACAATGCGTGCGAGGTCGAAATGGCGTGCCCGAGGGTATTGTGCGAGATAACCTTTCATCACATCGGCGAGATTAAGCGGCTTACCTTCACGACGGTAAGCCTGAAGAGCGTGTTCAATCATGGCGGCTAATTGCTCGCGAATTTCATTAAACTCTTCGAATTCCAGCTCGGGTGGCAGCTCACCCATCACATCATCGTTGCGTAGGGTCATTTCGTCATCACGCGTGTCGTATAACCGTTCTGCACTGCTATAGGTGAGCGCCCAAGGGGCATCAAAATAGTGTTGAACCGATTGCCGTAAACGTTGGGCAAACACACGATTCTTATCTAAGTCTATCGCCGTCCGAATAAACTTATGCACATGGCGGTCATATCCTATCCATAAATCGATGGCTTGTTGGCCCCAACTGATAATTCGGTCTAATTTATTTTGCAGTTCGAAAATCAGTTTATCGATATAGGCAAGGTCAGGGATACCATAGATAGATTCTTGAATAACCAATAGATGAGTTTGCAGTTTATCGCCTGCCGCTTCCAACGTATCTTGCAGTTCACGTAAGGTTCCCGACGTTTCTGACAGCAAGATCTCACAACTTGAGATAGCGGCTCGCCAATCTTTATTCAATAAGTCAGCAATCTCTTGTTTAATTTGCTGTTGCTGCTCATCCATTTGGCGCTGTGTTAAATCGATACTATCGAAAATTTCAGCGACCGAATACTTTAGCGGCGCGAATACGTTGCGGTGCCAATGGAATTGGTCGCCATCCTGATGTGCATCGTCTGCTGCGCGCTTAAGTTCATTACCCACAATTGATAATTGCATCGATAAGCGCAGAGTTGAGAACTCTTTTTGCCGCACATAATAGTCAGTGATGCCGATGGCTAATGGTGTTAAACGGTAGATAGCATAGCCTTCAGTTTGCTCAGAGGTGAATCGGTTAAGAATGCGCTGTTTAACCATATCGTTAATGGCATTATTTCCCCGCAGCTCAACCGTTTCTGGGCTTTGTTCGAATACATTACTGACATGCTTAAACGCATCTAATAACTCAGACTCCGTCAGCTCGCCCTCAATACGTTCGCCATTCAGCGTGGCGATGGCGAGCAGAAAAGCTAATCGCTCGACGGGAAGAGAGATTGCAAAATCACTTTTGCGGGCCCACGACACTAGCTCAGGTATGGTCTGGGTAAAATCACTCATAGCTCATCCTTTATTGCGGGCTTACGTGCCGTGACGTGAATATAACGCCCTAAACTCATAAAAGGTTCCTGACGACTGTAACGCCGTTCCATTTCAATAATCCCCTCTTCACCGTTTGCTGAAGGAGGCAAATCGCGTATGAAGTCACTAAATACTCGGATCCCCGCTTTACTCTCGATGTCAAAACCAACGTTCGTTAACCATTGGTCGACCTCTGCAGGATCGCGCGGGTAATCGGGCGAAAGGGTCTTTTTCTTTCGCTTCTTCATGTGAGCCTTCAAATAACCGAAATTTCCTAAAGTTAAATTTTGCAGCGTCAAGCCATGAAGGTTGTAAAACATCAATGATAACACGCCACCGGGAGATAGGGTGTCGAATAACGCAGCGAGCGTTTTTTCAGGCTCAGCCACCCATTCCAGTACTGCATGGAAGAGAACGATATCGACAGGTTTTTCCAGTTGCGTGCCGACGTGTTGCGCACTGGTTTGGATAAACGTCATCTGCGACGCAACACCTTGCTCTTGCGCATGCTGCTTGGCACGGATTAACATCTGTTCAGAAACATCGCATAACGTTATCTGATGGCCACGCTGTGCCAAGCCAGAAGAAATTTGTCCGATCCCTCCGCCTGCATCAAGAATAGATAACGGCTCATTGGGGAAAGTCGCTAATAGCTGATCTAACTCTTCCCAAAGAATAATCTGTCGTATACGCCCCTTAAGGGTGCCATAGATGTTTTGAGCAAAACGTTCTGCCAAATCATCGAAATTTCGATCCATCATACTGATACTCCGCATAAACGACAGAGGAAATATGCTATTTTGTCATAGCTCTGATGGGAATGGAGCTATTGGCTGCAGAATCCTGTGTTGGGTGCTGTTTTTTCGTTCGATTCGGGGTTAACTATGCTATTTATATTAAAAAAAATAATCGGTGGTTTACTACTGCCACTGCCTTTTTTATTAGCGTTATTAGGCGTTGGCCTTTTTTTACTCTGGTTTACCCAGCGCCAACGCTTAGCCAAAGTTTGCCTGACCACGGGTTGGTTAGCCCTGCTGTTACTCAGTCTGCAGCCGATCGCGGATCGCTTGTTGACGCCGATTGAGAACCACTATCCAACCCTTAATCACCCCCCACCGGTGGCCGCGATTGTTGTGCTTGGTGGCGGTTACACTTATAACCCACAGTGGGCGCCCAGTTCTAACCTATTGGGGAACAGTTTGCCAAGGGTCACAGAAGGGGTCAGGCAGTGGCGCATGAATCCGTCAGCGAAACTCATTTTTACCGGAGCCGCCGCAGGGCATAACCCGCGCAGTAGCGCGAGTGTGGCTGAAGAAGTCGCTGAGACGCTCGGCGTGCCCAGAGATAACATGATAGCGCTAGAGTCACCACGTGATACGCATCAAGAGGCTATCGCCGTCAAACAATTACTCGGTGATAAGCCCTTTATTTTGGTGACCTCGGCCAATCATCTGCCTAGAGCCTTACACTTTTTTGCCGAGCAGCAGCTATCACCTATTCCGGCCCCTGCCAATCAGTTAGCTATCCACTCGCCGCTTAACGGCTGGGAACGTGCCATCCCCTCACCTTATTGGTTAAGCCACAGTGAACGCGCTTGGTATGAGGGGTTAGGTCGAGGTTGGCAATGGATAACGCAAGGTTAGCCCTTGGGCTAACCCAGGTTTTAAGCGAGAACTTCTCGGACTCTTGCGAGATCTTCTGCTGTATCCACCCCGACAGCGGGAATCGCTTCGGCCGTCGCAACGTGGATTTTTTCACCGTTCCACAGCACGCGTAGCTGTTCAAGTAACTCGCATTGCTCAAGCGGGCAAGGCGCCCAAGTGATGTATTGGCGAATAAATCCTGCACGGTAGGCGTAAATACCGAGGTGGCGCTGAAACTGATCACCAATGATTGCCTGAGACTGCGCAAAACGTTCACGGTCCCAAGGGATCGTGGCTCTCGAAAAGTACAAGGCATACCCCTGTTTATCGGTGACGACTTTGACCGCATTGGGATTAAATGCTTCATGAGCGTCGGTAATGGGCGCAGATAACGTCGCCATACCACAGTCAGCTTGCGCTAAATTGGTCGCGACCTGCTTGATAATCACCGGAGGAATTAACGGCTCATCGCCTTGGACGTTTACGATGATCGTCGAATCATCGAATCGGTATTTTTCGATCACTTCCGCTAAACGTTCCGTCCCCGATTGATGGTCGGCGCGGGTCATGCACACTTCTCCACCCGCAGCATCGACCGCGGCCGCCACCTCGGCATGATCCGTGGCAACAATGACGCGATCTGCCCCTGCAGCACGAGCTTGGTTTAAGACATGCACAATCATCGGTTGACCATGAATATCTGCTAAAGGCTTACCTGGGAGTCGTGACGAGGCATAACGTGCCGGGATGATTACCACAAAGCTCATTATTAGCTCTCATCCGCAGTCAAGCTACGGGCTTCATTTTCTAACAATACGGGGATCCCGTCTTGGATAGGAAACGCTAAGCCATCAGGTTTACAGATTAACTCTTGTTCTTGAGGATGGTAGTCGAGCTTACCGTGACACACTGGGCAGGCGACAATGCCCGCTAAACGATGATCCATATGACCTCCAAATTGAAAAATCTAATAAACTGCTAAGGCGTTTTTCCTTGATCAGCAGTCGGCAGCAATGCCAATATTTTGTTCAGTAATACGTCTGCGTCGGGTTGTGGTAGTTGCGCTTCCACAGGGAGATACCACCAGCTCTCTACTGCAAAGGATCGACATTTTACCGCATCCTTTTCCGTCATCAGCAGTGCCTGTTCACGAGTTGCTAACCCCGCAATATCCTCTAAACGATAAGCCTGATGGTCGTCAAAGGCGACCTCTTTCTGCGGGTAAATCCCTTGAGCGTGTAATGTCGAAAAAAAACGCGGCGGATAGCCAATCCCGGCAAAGGCCACTGAGGGTTTATCGACAAACGCGGTTAAGGGAAGTGTATGACCGGTAGCCAGATTAATCCACTGACGCGGCACTAAACGCATCGGAATTTCCCGCGCTTGCGCTTCGCCACCGTTAGTGATGACAGCGTCAACCCTGATTAAGCGTGAAGCTCTTTCACGCATCGGCCCTGCAGGAAGCCACCAACCATTTCCAAAACGTCGTTCACCGTCTATCACCACGATTTCAATATCGCGTTGTAAAGCGTAATGCTGTAACCCATCATCGGTAATGATGACCGAAATTTCTGTGTCAGCCTGCAGTAAAGCTTGAATCGCCTCACTCCGTTTTGGTGCGACTGCCACAGGCGCCCCGGTGCGTTGATGAATCAGCACGGGCTCATCACCCGCTTGATCAGCAGGTGTCTGTGCATTGAGCACTAAAGGATAATGCGGTGCTTTACCGCCATATCCGCGAGAAACGACCGCGGGCTTAAGACCGCGTTGTTGAAGTTGCTCGACTAACCAGATCACAACAGGGGTTTTGCCATTCCCCCCAGCCGTAAGATTACCGACCACAACAACGGGAACCGGTGCTTTCCAGCTTTTCTTAAGCCCGCATCGATACGCTAAACGAATACCGGCAGTGATAAGGCCATAAAGCCAAGATAGCGGCAAGAGTAGCCGCCAACCAGCCGATTTACCGCTCCATAAGCGCTCAATCATTGTCCGAACTGAATACGATGCAGCTGCGCGTAAGCCCCAGCTTGCTCAAGGAGTTCTTGATGCGTGCCGCGCTCAATAATCTGACCGTCTTCAACCACGACGATCATATCGGCCTTCTCAATGGTTGATAAGCGGTGTGCAATCACCAGAGAGGTACGATTACGCTGCAATTCGTCCAGTGCTGATTGGATAGCGCGCTCCGATTCCGTATCCAAGGCTGAAGTCGCTTCATCCAAGATTAAGATAGGGCAATCGCGTAATAGTGCACGGGCAATGGCAATACGCTGGCGTTGGCCACCAGAGAGCAGTACCCCGTTCTCACCTATCACAGTATCCAAGCCGTTATCCATGCGGGAGATAAAGTCCATAGCATGTGCCATCTTCGCCACATTTTCGATATCTTCGCGGCTATATTGGTCGGCACGTGCATAGGCAATATTGTTGGCAATAGTATCGTTGAAAAGGTGTACATTCTGTGACACTAAGGCGACTTGGTTGCGGAGTGCTTGCAATTTATAGTCGGTAATTTCGTGACCATCCAATAGAATCTGACCGGATTGAATGTCATAAAAGCGCGTCAGGAGACTGGCTAAAGTCGATTTCCCCGATCCTGATCGCCCGACCAAAGCAATCGTTTTGCCCGCTGGTAGCGTTAAATTAATATTTTTAAGCGCTGGCGTTTCACGTCCGGGATACGTAAAAGTGACGTTACGGAATTCAATATTCCCTTGAACGCGTACAGTCGTACGTTGCCCGTTATCCACTTCCTGTTCAGCATCGAGAATACTGAAGAGCGTTTGACAGGCTGCCATCCCACGTTGGAACTGTGCATTAACGTTAGTTAAGGATTTCAGCGGGCGCATTAAGGCAATCATCGAAGAGAACACGACGGTGATTGTCCCTGCCGTTAAGGTCTCCATTACGGCCGGGAAGCTTGCAGCATAAAGAATGAAGGCCAGGGCTAAGGAAGCAATCAATTGAATAATCGGGTCAGAAATGGACGAAGCACTGACTAACTTCATCCCTTGTTGACGCATCCGATTACTGACGACCGCAAAGCGTTGTGTCTCAATCTCTTGTCCACCAAAAATCAAGACTTCTTTATGACCCTTAAGCATCTGTTCAGCACTGGTCGTGACTTCACCCATGGTATTTTGCATGGTCTTACTGATATTACGAAAACGTTTAGAGACCAAGCGGATGGTGAAGGAGACAATCGGCGCAAGCAATATCAAAATGAGTGAAAGTTGCCAGCTATAATAAAACATCATGATGAACAAGCCGATGATCGAGGCCCCCTCTCTCACCACGGTGACAAGCGCACTGGACGATGACGAAGCAACTTGTTCAGAGTCGTAGGTTATTCTGGAAAGCAGGGTTCCCGTAGATTGCTGATCAAAAAACGAGACCGGCATGCTCATCATATGCGCAAATAAACTGCGGCGCATACGCATCACCACGTTGCCCGAAACCCAGGAGATACAATAGCTGGAGGCATAGCTGGTGACGCCGCGGATCAACATCAGGCCGATAACCGCTAGGGGCATCCACAGTAATACTGACTTGTCCGCTTTCCCAAACCCGTCATCAAGCAGAGGTTTAAGTAGCGATAACATCAAAGTGTCCCCTGCCGCATTAATAATTAGGGCAATCGCAGCAATAAATAATCCTGCTTTATGGGGGGCTATCATTGGCCAGAGACGACGAAACGTCTGCCACGTTGAGAGATCTTTGTCTAAGTGCATTATTTCTTCACGGTTTTTAACATCGACGGGTAGTTTACCCGTAATCGGGTTTTACACCAAACCATTGATGGTACCATCGAGGTGAAATTTGATCACGAAATTGTAAAATCTCAACCCCGTCGCGTTTCACACGTATTGAGAGTTGCCCAGACTGCGCCGTGTCCAACCATTTTACCCCTTGATGATGATAACGTTGGACGACCGCTTTAGCCGGTAGACGCCAAGCATTATACCTCGCTACCGAGGCTATCGCGACCTGTGGCGAAAACGTTCTGATGAATAACGGGCTGGAAGAGGTACGGCTGCCATGATGCGGGACCTGTAACCAGGTCACAGCTTCCCCGCCCTTCTCTGCCGCGACTAATTGCTGCTCTGCTTTTTTCTCGATATCACCTGTTAATAACAGATGATACTGACCATCACTCACCGATACGACGCAGGAATCGTTATTTTGACCGGCAGTTAGCGCACTCTCGGGCCAGAGCACCCGCAAGGTTAAGCGCCGCCACTGCCAGCTATCCCCGCGTTGACAGGTGAGTCGTCCGGGGTAAGGGTACGTTGTTCTGACCTTAAGCGTTGGCCACACTTTTTCGACGCTAGCGAGCCCTCCTGAGTGGTCGCTATGACGGTGGCTAATCAATGCCGCGATCGGGGTAATCTGTTGGTCGATCAGCCATGGAATGATAACCCTCTCACCGGCATCACCCATCTGCCAACGATTTCCGGTATCATAAATAATTCCTTCGCCTTGCTGACTGATAACCACCGCTAAGCCATGCCCCACATCCAGCATATCCACCCGCCACAGTATCTCAGGCGATGATAAACGCGTGCTGGCAATACTTAATATAATCGCGCTCACACTCAAGGGATACTGTCGCCAGCCTTTAAGACGCCAAAGGGTCAGACCGCCCCACACCGCAATAGCGATAAAGCGCCCGTCAGAAAGATAATGCCACCCTTCGCTTTGCGGCGTTAATAGATGAAACAATATTGCGTACAGGCCATCCTGTATTCTACCTAATCCTTCAATCAGCAGGGATGGGAGTGGAATCAGAAATAAAAAAGAGAGTGGTAATATCCCTAAGCTTACCAAAGGGATCGCGACGAGGTTGGCAGTCAGTGCACGATAACTGGCCCCATGAAAAAAGAAGACCTGTACCGGTAATAGCAGTAGCATCAGCCCCAACTGTAAATGGAGCAGTCGTATTAGGGCGTACCGTTTACGGTGGCGATAGGCTGGGGGTAGAGGAAACCATTGATACCAAAGTAATAGTGCTAATACCGCCAACGCCGACAGCCACAGGCTATCGGATAAAATGATGATGGGGTTAATCGCTAGCAAGCCGGCTACACAGAGCGTAAGGATATGAAAACTAGAAAGATTAACTGAACACCCTTTAGCCAGCAACCAACATGTTAACGCTAGCATGGCACGCATTGCCGAGGGCTGCGCCCCGGAAAGATGACAATAGAGGGCGCTGGCAAGCCATCCGCCGCTTTCTGCCAGCCGATTATGCATGAGGCGTAACGGTAACAGTGTCAGAAGCAGCATTAACCCTCGACGGGTGAAGAAGAAGAGTAATCCAATGTGCATACCAGATATCGCCATTAAATGGCCGATACCTGTTTCGCGAAAAAGTCGATTAACCTCAGCCGGAATATGGTCGCGTAAGCCGAAGACCAAGGCACGCGAAATCCCCTGCCAAGGTGATCCTGCACTCTGTTGTAGGAAAAGTGTTTCAAGATTATGGCGTAGGGAGCAATCGCGACGCATCAACTGCTGATTGAGCACTTTACCGGTAAAAGGTGTCTCTTTAGCCAATGCATTGCGCTGGCTGTCGTAGCCGCCTTCGTTGAGTAAGCTGTGCACTGGCCGTAATACTAAAGTCATTCGCCAACGCTGACCGACGCACATTTCGCTATCGAGCGCTTGGCTAATCCATGCGGCAGAGGTAGGAAACTGCCATTGCCCGTCGATATTCAATAGGTTAATTTTCACTCTTCCCGTCAACCTATGATGTTCAGCGATCTCTACATCGGCGATCAGTGGCCGGTCGGCGTATGCCGTAATTTTTGTCACCATGGCCTGCGCTACCCATTGGCCATAAACAAAAAAGAGTAGGCTGATTCCCAAACAGTGCCAATACAACCGACGAGATCGACTTAATAGCACTCCGACTGCCACCCCCCCTAGTATCACGGATGTGTCCAGTAACTCGGCCATAAACAGCAGTGGCAGGCAAGCCGCTATAAGTAGTCGTGCATAAACCAGTATTTGCATGAGATCCCTGCGTAAAACTGGCAGATTACCGCGATAAAATTGAACCGAAATCGCTTACAGGCATTATTGTGAAGGGCTTAGAGAGGTGTTTAATGACAGGCGTAAGGAAGTAGATAAAAGTGTGAGGTAGGCTTAAAACAAAAACGATATCTTACGATACCGTCTTTTTAAAACTGCTTTTTAGCTTGGAAGATTAGCTCTATCGCGAAGCTCTTTACCCGGTTTAAAGTGTGGCACGTACTTACCTTCCAACTCCACTTTCTCACCAGTTTTAGGGTTTCGGCCGACACGTGGGGCACGGTAGTGTAAAGAGAAGCTACCAAAACCACGAATCTCGATACGGTCTCCCTGCGCGAGGGTAGAAGCCATATATTCCAGCATCTCTTTAACAGCATCTTCAACAGCTTTTGCAGGGATTTGTGTCTGCTGGGCTGCGAGGCGTTCAATCAGTTCAGATTTAGTCATTAATCCTCCGGAAATATCCTGTAAAGAAAGACAGTTTTAAAAAAAGCCAAGAGTGCGAACACCCTTGGCTAGTTGGGGGGATGTCACCATCCCCCTGTCGGCAATTACTCGCCTTTAGCTGCTTTAAATGCTTCAGCCATTGCGTTAGAGAAGTTGCCTTCATCTTGTTGCTTGTTGTTCACAGCAGCAACAGCATCTTTCTCATCAGCTTCGTCTTTAGCACGTACAGACAGTGTTACAACACGGTTTTTACGGTCAACACCGGTGAATTTCGCTTCAACGTCATCACCAACATTCAGAACCAGAGTTGCATCTTCAACGCGGTCACGTGAAGCTTCTGACGCACGTAAGTAACCTTCAACACCGTCAGCTAGTTCAACAGTTGCGCCTTTAGCGTCGACTGCAGTCACTTTACCGTTAACGATAACGCCTTTCTTGTTCAGCGCAACGTAGTTGTTGAATGGATCTTCAGCCAGTTGTTTCACGCCTAAAGAGATACGCTCGCGCTCAGCATCAACTTGCAGAACTACTGCAGCAATTTCGTCGCCTTTCTTGTATTCACGAACGGCTTCTTCGCCAGTTGCGTTCCAAGAAATGTCAGACAGGTGAACCAGACCATCGATTCCGCCGTCAAGACCGATGAAGATACCAAAGTCAGTGATTGACTTGATTTTACCTTCGACGCGATCGCCTTTGTTGTGAGTTTCTGCGAAGTGCTGCCATGGGTTAGATTTACATTGCTTCAGACCCAGGGAGATACGACGACGCTCTTCGTCAATGTCCAGAACCATAACTTCAACCACATCACCTACGTTTACAACTTTAGATGGGTGGATGTTTTTGTTGGTCCAATCCATTTCAGAAACGTGTACCAGACCTTCAACGCCTTCTTCGATTTCTACGAAGCAGCCGTAATCAGTCAGGTTAGTTACACGACCCGTCAGCTTGGTGCTTTCTGGGTAACGCTTAGCGATAGCAACCCATGGATCTTCGCCCAGTTGTTTCAGACCTAATGATACGCGAGTACGCTCACGGTCGAACTTCAGGACTTTAACATTGATTTCGTCACCAACATTCACGATCTCGCTTGGGTGCTTAACGCGTTTCCAAGCCATATCAGTGATGTGCAGCAGGCCGTCAACACCGCCCAGATCAACGAATGCACCGTAGTCAGTCAGGTTCTTAACGATACCTTTAACTTCCATGCCTTCTTGCAGGTTTTCCAGCAATTGATCACGTTCTGCACTGTTCTCAGACTCGATCACCGCGCGGCGAGAAACCACGACGTTGTTACGCTTCTGATCCAGTTTGATGACTTTAAATTCTAACTCTTTGCCTTCAAGGTGCAGAGTGTCGCGAACCGGACGAACGTCAACCAGTGAACCTGGTAAGAACGCACGAATACCGTTTAGCTCAACAGTGAAGCCGCCCTTGACTTTGCCGTTGATAACACCGGTAACAGTTTCAGCATCTTCGTAAGCTTTTTCCAGCGTGATCCAAGCTTCGTGACGCTTAGCTTTCTCACGGGACAGCAGGGTTTCACCGAAGCCGTCTTCTACTGCGTCCAGCGCAACATCAACTTCGTCGCCTACCTGGATTTCCAGTTCGCCAGCTGCGTTTTTGAATTGCTCTGCAGGAATTGCAGATTCAGATTTCAGGCCCGCATCAACTAGAACGACGTCTTTGTCGATAGAGACAACTACGCCACGAACGATGGAACCCGGACGGGTTTCGATTTCTTTCAGGGACTCTTCAAAGAGTTGAGCAAAAGATTCAGTCATATTGATAATCTTAGGATTCTTCAATTTAACGTCCATTGGACTTCATGTCTAATGGGGTTGTTTAACATTCTTCACACCATCCATGGAATGAAGCTACAGCAATCTTTTTATTTTAGCACAATTATGCGCCGAAGTTAGGCAATTTTTTTTTGAATATATTCAAGGGCCATTGCGGTCACATTTTCGATATCAATTCCTGTGGAATCAATCACTAATGCATCAATGGCAGGAACCAAGGGTGCAACGGCACGATTTCGGTCGCGATCGTCACGCTCAACCGTCTCGGCTAAAAGGCGCTCAAAGTTAACATCTACGCCTGCTTGCTGCAACTGCTGACGGCGGCGTTCCGCTCGCTCTTCAGCACTGGCATCCAAGAAAATTTTCACTGGTGCGTCAGGGAAGACCACGGTTCCCATGTCGCGCCCGTCTGCAATTAACCCAGGTAATTCACGGAAATTCCGCTGTCTGCGCAGCAGAGCCTCTCTGACGCGAGGGAACGCCGCAACCTTAGACGCTGTATTGCTCACCTCTTGCGTACGGATCGCGGCGGTCACCTCTTCGCCTTCCAGAATTACTTGGCTACGATGCTGTTCGACCACAAATTTAACGTCGAGATGCGCTGCCAGAGGGACGAGAGCGTCTTCTTGGGTAATATCAACTTGGTGATGGAGTGCGGCTAAGGCTAAGACGCGGTAGATCGCACCTGAATCGAGCAGATGCCAGGATAACTTTTCAGCCAAGGCTTTACTCAGTGTGCCTTTACCTGCACCGCTTGGACCATCGATGGTAATGACGGGAATGCTTGTCATTCCTAACTCCTTACTGCTTGGCAATGAATCCCGCCAGTATACCTGATTGATCAGCTAAACAGTACCCTCTGACAGTAGGGTGACTTGCACAACGCATAAGCTTGTCTACACTTAAGGATGTGAAAAACAAACGATAATCATAGAGACAAGCTATCTAGGAGGCGAGTCATGGCAGGTCATCCCCCGTATCCCCGTAAAGCATGGGTTATTGAGGTATCTGATGGTCAAGGTGAAGACAAAGTGGGCCACTACGAATTAAGAGCGGATCACCCCTACCCTGACACTCTGATTAGCCAACATAGTACTCGTCAAGATGCAGAAGATGCAAAAGAACGCTATGTTGGCGAAGATAAGAAGTAGTAAATAATAGTAAGGCCATGGCGTTATTCTCCCATGGCCTTTTTTATTAATGCTTACGAATATACATGTCTTGCGTTTTATAGAAACCTAAACGACTCACCGACACTCCGCCTACCCAAGGTTTTACCAGTATATTTTGAACATAATAATACAACGGCACGGCTGGCACATCGTGACTTAAAATATCTAACGCTTGTTGATAATCTGCCTTGGCTTTAGCGGGATTAATTTCTGCCGCCGCCGCATTAACGAGCTTATCATAATCAGCGTTCGTGTATTTGCCATCGTTCTGCGTATTACCGGTCATAAAATTATTCAAAAATGTCGGTGGCGCGTCATAATCCGCGAGCCAAGATTGACGAATCAGTTGAAAATCGCCGCTATGTTGAGTCTGGATCAGCGTTTTCCACTCTTGATTACGCATCGTGATTTGCGCGCCCAAATTCTTTTTCCACATTGAGCTTAAGGCAATCGCAATCTTTAAATGATCTTGGGAGGTATTATAAAGCAACTCTGCTTTTAACGGCTTCTCGGCGCTAAATCCCGCTTCTGCTAATAATTTCTTCGCTTGAGCAATACGCTGAGCAGGCGTCCATTTTGCAATGTCGGTAGGTTGATAGGTCTCTCCGCCAATCTGTAAAGGCATCAGCGTCCACGCCGGTTTTTGCCCCATTCCTAAAATTTTATCCGTGATGATCGATTTGTCGACGGATAAATTAAGCGCCATACGCACCCGCGGGTCGTTAAATGGCGGCTTATTCATATTGAACCAATATTCATAGACGCCGAGCAGAGGCGTTTGTTTGATTTGCTCGGGGATCGTTTTTTTGATCTGTGCAAAATTAACGGTTGGAATAGTGTCGGTTATATCAATTTCACCACTTTGATAGCGATTCAAGGTCGCAGAAGGCTCCGCGATAGGCAGATAAGTGACTTGATTAATAACAGTCGTCTTGTTATTCCAGTAATGTGGATTTCGGACGGAGACGAAGCGTTCATTTATCACCCACTTATTCGGTTTAAACGCACCACTGACCACAATGTTGGCGGGTTGAGTCCATTGATCATCGAATTGAGCAACGACCTTTTTATTTACCGGGAAAAAACTCGGTGAGGCTGCTGCTTGTAGAAACCACGAAACAGGCTGAGAAAGTGTGACTTGGAAAGTCTGCGGGTCGATTGCTTTCACGCCTAATGCAGAAGGAGGAAGCTTACCACTTATCACCGCATCAGCATTCAGCAGATGTACGGCACTAATATAAGATTGATAAGGTGAAGCCGTTTTCGGATCCGCTAGTCTCTGCCAGCTATAGACCAGATCATCAGCGGTAATCGGTTGACCATTAGACCATGTAAGCCCTGGGCGCAGATGGAAGGTCCATACTTTATTATCTTGATTGTCCCACCTCTCTGCTAGCTCTGGATGCACCTTCCCTTCGCTGTCTAGAGCCACAACGCCCGCAAAGCTATCAAGAATAATATTAAACGCTTCGTTGCTCTCAGCCAGTTGCGGATCGAGCGTCGCAGGATCCGAACCATTCCCCCGTGTAATCTGTTGCTGGTCTGCGAGTGTCGTCCCCGCTGGCACAACCGCCGCGTCGGCCATCGTCAGCGTACCTAGGCCTAGTAGCGCCATGATTGACATAGAGAGCATTTTACGTTGCATCATTAACCTCATCACCTGTAAGCAAAAAAAAAGCGAGCTTAAATGCTCGCTTGAATAATTATCAGAACTGGCTGATCGACTTGAGTCGGTCAAAATAATCAGGGAATGTCTTCGCCGTACAACCTGGGTCGAGAATCGTGACTGGCGTATCGGAGAGTGCCACCAAGGAGAAGCACATTGCCATGCGGTGGTCGTTATAGGTCTCAATTTCAGCATGGTGTAACTGACTTGGCGGGGTGATAGTAATGTAATCCTCCCCTTCAATGACTTCTGCTCCGACTTTACGCAATTCTGTCGCCATCGCAAACAAACGGTCCGTCTCTTTCACCCGCCAGTTATAGATATTGGTCATAGTGGTGGTACCTTGCGCAAAGAGTGCGGCGGTAGCAATTGTCATGGCTGCATCCGGGATATGGTTCATATCCATTGTCACCGCCTTAAGGGGCGCGCCGGTGCAAGCAATAAAGTCATCACCCCATTCGACGGTTGCGCCCATTTTCTCGAGCACCTCGGCGAACTTCACATCACCCTGCACACTGTTACGGCCAATGCCGGTAACTTTAACCGTTCCACCACGAATTGCGGCAGCTGCTAAGAAATAGGACGCCGAAGAGGCATCACCCTCTACCAAGATTTCACCCGGCGCTTGGTACTGTTGTTGGCCTTGTACGATAAAGCGTTGGTAATTTTGGTTCTCGACGGTTACACCGAATGAAGCCATTAAATCGAGCGTAATATCAATATAGGGTTTGGAGACCAACTCACCCTTAATAGTAATCACCGTTTCACCTTGCGTTAACGGGGCCGCCATAAGGAGTGAGGTCAGAAACTGGCTGGATACCGATCCATCAACACTAAGGTTACCGCCCTTGAAACAGCCCTGCAGGCGGATAGGTGGGTAGTGTTCATTTTCGAGATAAGAGATCGTCGCGCCGCCTTCCCGCAGGGCATCGACTAAATGACCGATAGGTCGCTCTTTCATTCTTGGTTCACCGGTTAACACTATGTCGTTTTCTGCGAGAGAAAGCGCTGCCGCCAGAGGACGAATAGCAGTACCCGCATTGCCTAAAAACAGTTCCAGTGGTTCACGACTTTGTAGTGGACCGCCGATGCCCGTCAGGGTACAGACGGTTCGATCGTCTGAGAGCTGATATTTTACCCCCAGTGCGGTTAATGCCGTGAGCATATGACGGATATCGTCACTGTCTAGTAAGTTAGTTAACCGTGTTGTACCCTGTGCCATCGCAGCTAGCAGCAGTGCACGATTGGAGACGCTCTTGGAACCCGGAAGGTTTACTGTCCCGCTAACGTGGGAGATAGGTTGTAAAGTCAAAGATTGCATTAAGATACTCATATAACCACTTTCCTCGCTAGTGCGAAGAAAGTGTGATGGTGAAAATTAACCGTGACGCTGTGCGAAATCTTGCATAAAGCTCGTCAACGCTTGAACGCCTTCTAGCGGCATTGCATTATAAATCGATGCGCGCATTCCGCCGACAGCACGGTGTCCTTTTAGCGCATGCAAGCCCGCGGCTAGGGACTCGTCTAAGAACAATTTATCAAGCGTCGCATCAGCCAGTTGGAAAGGAACGTTCATTTTAGAACGGTTACGCGCAATAACATTGTTACGATAGAAATCGCTGCGATCAATGGTGCCATAGAGCAAGTCAGCCTTAGCTTGGTTTTGCTTGGCCATCGCCTCAATACCGCCCTGTGCTTTAAGCCATTTGAAAACCAGACCCGATAAATACCAAGCAAAAGTTGGCGGGGTATTAAACATCGAATCGTTGTCCGCTAAGGTTTTAAAGTCTAAAACCGACGGGAACTGCTGAAGGGTCTTATCTAACAGATCTTCACGAACAATGACGAGGGTTAAGCCTGCTGGGCCGATATTTTTTTGAGCGCCTGCATAGATAACGCCATAGCGGCTGATATCGAGAGGACGAGAAAGAATGGTCGATGAGAGGTCAGCAACCACCACACGATCGCCAAAATCAGGTTCTTCGTCGATTGCGGTACCGTCGATAGTTTCATTCGGGCAGTAGTGTACATAGGCCGATTGATCCGATAACTGCCATTGATTCATTGGCAGTAAGGCGACTTTACCCTTTTCCGTGGTTTTGATATCGATAACATTTGGGGTACAGAATTTCTTGGCTTCGTTAATCGCACTGTGAGCCCAGTAGCCCCCATCGATATAATCTGCCTGTTGGGCTGAACCTAACAAATTAGCGGGGATAGCCGCAAATTGTGCCCGCGCTCCGCCCTGACAAAATAAAACTTTATAGTTGGTAGGAATGGAAAGTAAGTCACGAAGATCTTGTTCTGCCGTCTCGGCAACAGCAATAAATTCTTTACTGCGGTGGCTGATTTCCATTACTGAGGTTCCCAGCCCCTGCCAATCGAGCAGTTCTGTTTGAACTTGTTCTAACACTGCTTTCGGTAACATAGCGGGACCGGAACTAAAATTAAACACCTGCGTCATTGACCTTCACCCTTTATTATTCTGTCAAAGAAATTGTGCTGAGCCTTCGGTTTTATCACTGCCAGATTATTGCTGCAATAGATAATCTCTCCAACGACAAAGATTGCTGGAAAAGCCCGCACAACGATAGCCGCTCGCAGCGAAAAAACGTATGATAGCCGCTATCATTTCTAGATTAACCAGAGAGCGCCACTATGACGCAAACCTTTATTCCCGGCAAAGATGCCGCCCTTGAAGATTCTATCAGTCGTTTTCAAGATAAACTTCAGCAGCTTGGCTTTACTATCGAAGAAGCTTCATGGCTTAACCCTGTTCCTAATGTCTGGTCGGTTCACGTCCGTGATAAAGATTGCGCGTTATGCTTTACTAATGGTAAAGGCGCAACCAAGAAAGCAGCATTGGCGTCCGCGCTAGGCGAATATTTCGAGCGTTTATCCACCAACTATTTCTTTGCCGACTTCTGGCTCGGTGATGAAGTGGCGAACGGACCCTTTGTCCACTATCCGGATGAAAAATGGTTCCCGTTAAGCAGTGATGATTCGTTACCGGACGGTATCCTTGATACTCGCTTGCGTAAATTTTACGATCCTGAAAATGAACTCAGTGGTTCGGACTTGATTGATCTACAATCCGGCAATCATGAGCGCGGTATTTGTGCCCTTCCTTTTACTCGCCAATCTGATCTACAGACCGTTTATATTCCTATGAACATTATTGGCAATCTTTATGTCTCTAATGGCATGTCTGCCGGTAACACCGCCAATGAGGCACGCGTCCAAGGATTGTCTGAAGTCTTTGAGCGCTATGTGAAGAATAAAATCATCGCCGAATCGATCAGCCTGCCTGAAATTCCGGCTGACGTGCTAGCACGCTATCCTAGCGTAACCGAAGCGATTGCCCGTCTCGAGGCGGAAGGCTTTCCAATCCTTTCTTACGATGCGTCATTAGGCGGTCAATACCCGGTGATCTGTGTCGTACTCTTCAATCCGAGCAATGGCACCTGCTTCGCCTCCTTTGGTGCACATCCCGATTTTGGTGTCGCCTTAGAACGTACCGTGACCGAGCTGCTACAAGGCCGAGGCTTAAAAGATCTCGATGTCTTTACCCCCCCCACCTTCGATGATGAAGAAGTGGCAGAACACACCAACCTCGAAACCCACTTTATCGATTCAAGTGGCTTAATTTCTTGGGATATGTTTAAAGATGGTGCCGATTATCCGTTTGTTGATTGGTCGTTCTCGGGCTCGACCGAGCAAGAATTCTCGACGTTAATGACGATTTTCCAACAGGCACAGCAAGAAGTGTATATCGCCGACTACGAGCACTTGGGTGTCTATGCCTGCCGTATCATCGTGCCAGGTATGTCAGATATCTACCCTGCCGAAGACCTGTTGTTAGCCAACAATAATATGGGCGCCGATTTACGCCAAATCATCCTGTCATTACCTGGCTCTGAATGGGAACCGGAAGAGTACTTAGAACTTATTTCTACACTGGACGACCACGGTCTAGATGACTTTACTCGCGTACGTGAGTTGTTAGGGATTGCTACCGGTAAAGATAACGGGTGGTCTACGCTACGGGTAGGCGAATTAAAATCGATGCTAGCTTTAGCTGGCGGTGATATTGACCAAGCACTCACCTGGGCGGAATGGACGATCGAATTCAATGGTTCGGTATTCAGTGCTGAACGTGCGAATTACTATCGTTGCCTACAGACCCTGTTACTGCTGGCCTTGGAAGAAGATCGCCATGCTGTCGACTACCTTAATGCCTTCAACAAAATGTATGGTGCAGAAACGGTTGAGGCCGCCTCAGCCGCCGTAAGCGGTGAAGCGCCGTTTTATGGATTACAAGCCGTCGATGCGGCATTGACGGCGTTCCCTGGACATCAATCGTTGTTAGCGGCTTACGAAAAGTTACAAGCCGCCAAACGCCAACATGCGCAAGGCTAACTCGCTGAAATGAATAAGGCCTCGAATGAGGCCTTTTTTATGCGTGAGCGATGGGCGTCGCTTGTTGATCGGTTTTACGCAGCAGCATCATCAGATAGACGAATGAGACGATGGCAATCATCACAAACAAGATGTTATCTGACCACGTCTCCATCAGTAATGAAGTGATTGCCGGGCCCGCTAGGCTCCCCGCGGTATAACTCAGCAGTAATGCCTGATTCATCGGAATAAGCTCACTCTTACTCACCTTTTCACAAGCCCACGCCATCGCCACCGGGTATAGGGTAAATCCTGCACTGCCAAGAATAAATAATCCAGCGACCAAGGAGGCATTCATCAACATAGCAATTGCCGCCATAATCACCACAAATACTTGTACACGCAAGACCAATAACCGTCCGTAACGGTCAGCTAATTTCCCTAATGGCCACTGCGCGATAATCCCAGCGCTGATTAATAGCGCCATCCAGTAGCCAACATTACTGTCGCTCATGCCCTTATGGGAAAGATAGAGTGGCATTAGCCCATAAAGTGATCCCAACACCACACCAGAAATAATGCAACCATTGATCCCCAAACGAGATTGACGGCGGAAAAACATCTTCATTACACCCGGTTGTTTTGGTGTCTCCAGTGCCTCTTCCGCTTCGCCTGCGGTCACCGCGACAAATAACAACGGAAGAATCGCGAGCATCATCAGGGTAACTAACGCTGGAACCAGATCGGTAACCGAGAGTGGCATTGCACTGATAAAGAGCTGCCCTAGTACCGTCCCGAGATAATAGACAATCATATACGCGGCAAGCAGACGTCCGCGGTTGGATAGCGTACCAGAGCAGAGTAATGCGCTCTCTACTATCACCCAGAGTAAGGCACAACCATTACCGGCGATAAAACGCCAAAATGCCCAGCTCTCGAAAGCGTGACTAAAGACGAGGACTAATGTCGCTATCGCGAAAACCGCAGTGGCTAGGTAGTAGCTACGGTTGAACCCCAAACGATTGATCAATTTACCCGCAAAAAGGGTCCCGGTGAGATTACCGGTGAAAAAAGCTGAGCTGATTAATCCGATTTGCAAGGTTGACCATGACTCATGGGAGAGCCAAAGCGGGATCTGTGTATTGAGCACAGCAATACACACCGTTAAAAGTAGCAAGCCACTTAATAGCAGAATAACTGGACGTGATAGCGCCGACATGATGGTTGGAATAACTCAGAAGAATAAAAGTGAGCGAATAATGGCAGGGATTACGGCAAAGTCAATTGAGGGAAAGTGTCGAAGGCACTTTTTGTTTCGGCATAAAAAAAGCTCCACCTTGACGGGTGGAGCTTCTTATACAGCGGCGCGTTAGCCGATAAATTCAAGCCCCTTCATATAAGGTTTTAATACCTCTGGGACTTGGATTCGACCATCTGCAAGTTGATAGTTTTCCAACACCGCAACCAATGTACGTCCTACCGCTAAGCCAGAACCATTTAAGGTATGGACTAAGCGCGTTTTACGGTCGCTCTTCGAACGACAACGGGCTTGCATACGACGCGCTTGGAAGTCACCCATGTTTGAGCAAGAAGAGATTTCACGGTAAGTTTCTTGAGCCGGTAACCATACTTCTAAATCATAGGTCTTACAGGCGCTAAAGCCAATATCGCCGGTACAGAGTAGTACTTTACGATAAGGAAGCTCTAATAGCTGTAATACTTTCTCAGCATGACCCGTTAACGACTCTAATGCATCCATTGACTGTTCAGGTGCAACGACTTGGACCATTTCGACTTTATCAAACTGGTGCATACGAATTAATCCGCGAGTGTCGCGGCCATAAGAACCGGCTTCTGAACGGAAGCATGGCGTATGAGCAGTATATTTAAGCGGTAAAGCATCTTCGTCGATGATCTCGTCACGAACTAGATTCGTTACCGGCACTTCAGCCGTGGGGATAAGCGCATATTGGCTATTGCCAGCTTCTTCATCCAATGGACGGGTGTGGAAGAGATCGTTGCCAAATTTAGGCAATTGCCCGGTACCAAACAACGAGTCGTGGTTAACAAGGTAAGGAACATAGAGTTCAGTATAGTCATGTTGTTCAGTGTGAAGATCCAGCATAAATTGCGCCAACGCACGATGCATTTTCGCAATCTGTCCCTTCAGCACCACAAAGCGTGAACCAGTTAATTTCACTGCAGACGCGAAATCGATACCCCCACTGAGTTCCCCCAGGTCGACGTGATCTTTAACGCTGAAATCGTATTGCTTAGGCGTGCCCCAGCGTAATACTTCTAGATTTTCAGTGTCATCTTTACCGTCTGGAACAACATCATCTGGGATATTCGGTAGGGTCAATGCGAGTTGACGAATGTCGTTGAGTAGCGTGTCCAGATCGGCTTTAGCCTGATCCAGCTTCTCACCCAATCTGTTCACTTCTTGACGCAATGGCTCGATATCTTCCCCACGTGCTTTTGCTTGACCGATCGATTTCGATCGCGCATTACGCTCGGCTTGCAACGTTTCCGTTTCAACTTGTAGCACTTTACGACGTTCTTCGAGCGCACGTAGCGTTTCGACATCTAAAGTGAATCCTCGGCGTGCCAGTTTTTCTGCAACTGCGTCTGGCTCATTACGCAACAGATTGGGATCGAGCATGCTAATCCTGTTATATGTAAGTGGAAAAAACTTGTCGTGGTAAACGACGACGATAAGTATCAGATTACCGGAATGTTAATTGCTGCGGTAGCGTTTTGTCGGACTATTATGATCCTGTTCAGTAAGCCAGGCGAGTTTTTCAGCAATTTTCGCTTCTAATCCCCGGGAGGTAGGCTGATAGTACCGTTTGTCTGCCATTTCTGGCGGAAAATAGTTCTCACCGGCCGCATAGGCGTGGGGTTCATCGTGAGCGTAACGATACTCTTTTTTTAGCCCCATCTCTTTCATTAACGCCGTGGGCGCATTACGGAGATGGTCAGGCACGTCGTAGTCTGGCGAATGACGAGCATCGTGCATCGCTTGATTAAAGGCGTTATAGACGGCATTACTTTTCGGCGCACAGGCCAGATAAACCAGCGCTTGAGCGATTGCCCTTTCCCCTTCGGCGGGTCCAACACGGGTATAACAATCCCAGGCCGCTATGGCCACTTGCATCCCACGTGGATCGGCATTACCGACATCCTCAGACGCGATCGCTAACAGGCGGCGAGCCACATAAAGCGGGTCACCCCCCGCCGTGATGATGCGGGCATACCAATAGAGCGCTGCGTCCGGTGACGATCCGCGCACGGACTTATGCACGGCAGAAATAAGATCATAGAAACGGTCGCCCTTATTATCAAACCGCGCACTGCGCTCGCCGGCAATCTCCGTGAGGAGTTCCGGCGTGAGCAGTCGCTGGCCTTGCGATGATTCTTCGGCCATATCTGCCATCATCTCTAAGGTATTCAGTGCGCGACGCGCATCACCATTGACCAGCTCTGCTATCATCTTTCGGGTGGTATCAGGCAAATAAAGGTTTTGTCCCGCCAAGCCACGTTCAGAATCTGCCATCGCTTGGTCGAGAATGGCTTCAACTTCTGCAAGCGTCAGCGATTTCAGTAAATAAACCCGCGCGCGCGACAACAATGCCGAATTTAATTCGAACGAGGGATTCTCCGTGGTCGCGCCAATAAAGGTGATGGTGCCATCTTCAATATGCGGGAGAAACGCATCCTGTTGGCTTTTGTTAAAGCGGTGGACCTCGTCGACAAAGAGAATGGTACGCTGGCCAGATTGGCGATTAATACGGGCGAGTTCGATCGCCTCACGGATTTCCTTGATACCAGAAGTCACCGCTGAAACCCGCGAAACCTGCGCCTGCGCGTAAAACGCCATAATCTCCGCCAGCGTGGTCTTCCCTGTACCGGGCGGGCCCCAGAGGATCATCGAATGCAGCTGACCTGCTTTGATAGCTTTTGCTAAGGGTTTACCGGGAGCAAGGATATGCTGCTGTCCCACATAGTCGTCAAGCGTGGTGGGACGCATTCGTGCCGCCAGAGGTTGAAATTCAGCAGGCGCAAAATCTAACGATAAATTACTCACGGTAAACCTTACTTATTTATTGACGTTGATCGTCCACCGTCACACCTTTCGGTGGCGTGAACTGGAATTTAGCAGCATCGATAGCGCCATTTTTTTGGCTTTTCAATTGGTAGTTACTGCGTTGACCATCTTGTTCGATCGCACTGAACTGATTGATTGTCCCTTCTGACGTGACATCGATACTGAATTGTTTCAGATTGCCGCCACCATTTTTAGGCGTTAATGCAAAGTGGTCGCCCTGCTGAGTCACATTATAGTTTTTCCAATCGGAACGTTGGTTACGGGCAATAAGCATAAACGGTGTGTTGCTGGTCGCGTTTTTTAGCCAGGTTGCGCTGACCTGCTCAACGAAAGGATTATAAAACCAGAGTGTTTTACCATCGGAAATGATAGTGCTTTCATCGGGTGCTGTCATATGCCAGTTAAAAAGACTGGGACGCTTCACCCATAATTCGCCTTGTCCCTGTTGCACGTTTGCCCCCGAACCATCGGTAACTGTTTGGGTAAAGCTTGCATGGAAGCTATTCACTTTATTAAGGCGTGATTGCAGCGCCGCAGCATCATCGGCAAAAGCCTGTGCAGAAAGTAGACCCGCGATTAATCCTGTGGCAACGATCATCTTTTTCATCATTGATAATTCCTTGTAAATTCTTGCTCGAGGTTGAATAACTGTAGCCACTACATAGCCGATCGAATAGCAGAATAGGTGTAAAGTTGATATGGGGGCACTCTTTGCATAAACAATAGGCCAGAGTTAACTCTGGCCTATTTCTTCACACGAGTGCGCGATTACATCTCGTGAGGAGGGGGTGAGAGGACCTCTCGGTTACCGTTATTGCCTGGCTCGGAGACAATCCCCTGCGCTTCCATCTGCTCGATAATCCGCGCCGCCCGGTTATAACCAATACGGAATTGACGCTGAACGCCTGAGATTGAGGCACGACGTTTTTCCACCACAAAGGCTACCGCTTGGTCAAACAGCGGATCGAGATCCTCGCCATTACCGTCAACTCCCCCAGCACCGTTTTCACTCTCATCCCCCGCAGTGATACTGTCGATATATTGCGGACGACCACGCGCTTTCCAATCTTGAACCACGGCATGCACTTCTTGGTCACGGACGAAGGCACCATGTACCCTCACTGGCATTGATGAGTTTGGCGGCATATAAAGCATATCCCCCATTCCAAGCAAGGACTCAGCACCACCTTGATCAAGGATAGTCCGGGAATCGATTTTGCTCGATACCGTAAAGGCGATACGTGTCGGGATGTTGGCCTTAATCAAACCAGTGATGACATCCACCGATGGCCGCTGTGTCGCCAGAACCAAGTGTATACCGGCCGCACGTGCTTTTTGAGCGAGACGGGCAATTAGCTCTTCAACTTTTTTACCCACAGCCATCATTAGGTCGGCAAATTCGTCGACCATCACGACGATATAAGGCAGTTTCTCCAGTACTGGCGGTTGAGTATCCATACTGTCACCCGGTTTCCAGAATGGATCAGGGATAGGTCGTCCCATGGCTTCCGCTTGTTCAATTTTCTCGTTGTAGCCCGCTAGGTTACGAACACCCAGCGCCGACATTAATTTATAGCGACGCTCCATCTCCATCACGCTCCAGCGCAAAGCGTTGGCAGCATCTTTCATATCGGTCACTACTTCGGTTAATAGATGCGGGATCCCTTCGTAGACCGATAATTCCAACATTTTCGGGTCGATCATGATAAAGCGCACTTCGTCTGGCGTAGCTTTATACAAGATACTGAGGATCATTGCGTTAACACCGACAGATTTACCCGAACCGGTCGTACCGGCGACCAATAAGTGCGGCATTTTACCCAGATCAGCCACCACCGGATCACCCGAGATGTCTTTACCGAGTACCACACATAATGGCGATGGATTGTCTCGGAATGCTGGGCAATCGAGTACTTCGCGAAGATAAACGGTTTGACGATGCTGGTTGGGTAGTTCAAGGCCAACATAAGGTTTTCCCGGAATAACTTCGACCACTCGTACTGCGATAGCGGAAAGCGAACGTGCGAGGTCACGGGAAAGGTTAGAAATACGTGCGGCTTTTACTCCTGGTGCAAGGTCTAGTTCAAACCGCGTAATCACCGGTCCTGGCGAAATACCCACAACGTCGGCTTTAATACGGAAATCCGCAAGCCGCGCTTCCACTAGCTGCCCTGTTTGTTCTAATGCGAACATATCGACGGGCTCTTCTTCAGCCGGCGGAGCGGTCAATAAATCCAGTGTCGGCAGCGGTGTGGTCGGTTTGACTAAAGGCTGCTCATGTCTCACCAAGAATGGGTGGAATAAGCTATCTTTTGCTGTATTTTGGCTTTCAACTTCCTCGTGGGTTTCCACTGTCGGCGTTGGCTCAACCGCATCATTATAAACCGCCGCCGATTCAGGCTGAGCGGGAACTGTCGGCTCGGAAGGCGTAATAGTAAACAGCGGCTCACTTGGTGACTCCGTGACTAACTCTTCCATCGGCGAGAAACTGAAATCGGCTAGGTCGACAAGCGGTGATTTATGTCCCGTATCAACGGTATTAGGTTGATCGTAACGCTGTTGTTGCGCCGCATGGAACTGACGAGCCAGCTCTTCTTGCTCTGCCTGCGCTTCAGGATCTGGCTCAGTAATGTCGGTAGTCACAACCTCTGTATAGCGTTGCTTTTGCTGTGCCGAAAATTGTGCGGCAAGTTCAGCGTTATGCTGGGCTTGCTCATCATCAATACTTTCTTTCTGATGGGCTGCGGTTTCGCGTTGACGAAGTTCCTCTTCAGCTTGTCGTTGCGAGGGCAGTTTAATGCCATAAGAAGCCAATTCGCGGCGCGTAGGGATGCGTACAGGATTAGGACGAGGTAACTCTGGGCCTATCCCCTGCTTAACCTGAGCATTATTTCCCGACTCTTTAAGTTTCTGACCGGATAAAACAGGTTTCGTTAATTTGCCCATGCTCGCTGCTGCGGCAAAGGGCGATAAAGGTTTGGCGCTCGCTGCCGCTGTGGCAGTGGCCGCTGCATCAGACGTGACAGGACTCGCCGACGTTGAAGAAGGTGGCGTTGGCGCTCGCTCAGGGTAACTGGCCTGCGGCGTGACCGTTGGCGTGACGGCCTCAGCCTGCGTGGTGTGCTGTGAGCGAGATTGATACTCGCGGTTTTCTGCTGGGATCTCAAAGTGGTATACCGGTTGAGATAAGGGTTCTGGGACAGAAACCGTATGCTCTGACATCTGCGCCGGAGGGACTGCAGTGTCAACCCCTGATTTATCTGGGGTGACTGGCATTGTCGGCTGTGCCATCTCCGCGGCGGGTTGTACCGCGACGTCTTCTACCTTGGCAGACTGGTCAATGGCCGCTGGCGTAAACGCCACCGGCTGGCTTGCTGAAGGGTCAGGCTTAGCCGCAGGAGATACTGTATTCGGTTGGTAATCCAATAATGGGTCATAATCCAATAGCGGATCATACTCTTCCTGCTTAACAGTTGTTGGGGCCTGCGGACGAGGAGCCAGTAATGGGTCGTCATGATCGGCAGCCGGCGCAGTAGAAGCGTGTTTATTGGCAAAGCGGCGGAACACACTGCGGTTGGCTTTTGGGACTGGAGTCTGCGCAGATTCAGGGGTTCCGACAGCAGGCTGCTCGACCTCTTCTTCTTCTTCCCAGTACTCTTCTTCGCGACGATGGCTAGCAAAGGTCATGATACGCATTACCGTATTACCGATTTTCTCGGCAATCGTTAGCCAAGACCAGCCAGTATAAAGAGTGATACCCGCGGCCCAGATGAAGAGCAGAATCAGCGTGCCTAGGGCTGGCGCAAAATACTGCGACATAGCACTGCTTACCAGACTCCCGATAACGCCACCCGAGGCAAAGTACCAGATATCATCGGCGTTGAGCGAGGCTAGACCACAGGTCGTCACCACGAGGCTTAAGACACCAATCAGGCGTAAACCAATCGCGAAAAAGTCGATGTAATGCTGCTCTTTAAAGCGGTAGCGATGCGCAATCCAACATAACCCGAGGATAACGACAGGGATAGCATAAGCCATCATCCCGAAGATGAAGAGCAAAGTATCCGCCAGCCAGGCACCGATTCCACCACCCAAATTATGGATAGGTTCGTGCCAAGCCGTTTGCGACCAACTTGGATCAGAAGGGTTAAAACTCACTAATGAGATCATCAAATAGACGGCAAACAGCGCAACCAGAATCAACAGTGCTTCCAGTAAACGACGTCCGCTACTCATAGGGGTTAAAGCAATATCTTTATCTTCAATGTATTCCTGGCTCAAGAGTACTCTCCAGGTGCCTGTCTAGGGAGGAAGGAACAACGTCTAATACGCTGTTCCTGTATGCATTTACAGGAGTGTACCGAAAAAATTCAGCCTTTGCACCTGTCAGATTTAACGAGTTTTGATCACTAAACGATTACTTTGCTTAACTTCTTCCATAACAACGTAGGTTCTGGTGTCGTTTACGCCAGGTAATCTTAACAGTGTTTCGCCAAGCAGTTTACGGTAGGCAGACATATCAGGGACGCGGGTTTTAAGGAGATAATCAAAATCGCCAGAGACTAAATGACACTCTTGGGTTTCTTCTAACTTCTGCACGGCGGCATTGAACTGTTCGAAGACATCGGGTGCACCACGATTCAGAGTTATCTCAACAAAGACGAGTAGCGAAGCATCTAGATAATGCGGGTTCAATAGCGCGGTATATCCCAAGATGAAACCTTGACGCTCCAGACGACGAACGCGTTCTAAGCAAGGTGTAGGCGATAAGCCGACTCGCTTTGACAGTTCTACGTTAGAAATTCGCCCATCCTTCTGTAATTCATTAAGTATATTGCGATCGATACGATCGAGGTCCTTACTAGGACGCTTTTTGTTATCTACCATTTTTGATTATCTCTTTTATTCCGAGCTTCAATGCAAAGCCCGCCCCTGTGCCCGGGGATTGTTTGACCCGCTTATGTTGTGTCGTAGCTTATTACCGTTATGCTGAAGCGATTAACGGCTTCCCCTGTTTTCGCAAAACAATAGCGGATTGTCAAAGCAAAACATCTTTTTTCAGTACAACATTCGGTATTTTTTTTATTTTTATCCGTGAGGTATGATTATTCTAGAAAAAAAAACCGGTTTTAGCGGGTTTTGCCCCCAATTACATCAGAATTTTCCGCTGAGATACCGCTTACCTATTGCAGTAATAGAGAACAACACTAGCAGATGCTTTTTTTCAGGAAGAAGTTTCCCTACAATCAATAAAATTATGATTTAACACTGAGGAATAAAAATGGCCAAACACAGCAAACTCTTAATTCTAGGATCAGGTCCTGCGGGCTATACCGCTGCGGTCTATGCTGCACGTGCCAACCTTAACCCTGTTCTGATAACTGGGGTAGAAAAAGGCGGACAACTGACCACGACGACGGAAGTTGAAAACTGGCCGGGGGATGCCAACGATCTGACTGGTCCTCTCCTCATGGACCGCATGCATGAACATGCCGTTAAATTCAATACCGAAATTGTTCTCGATCATATCAACCGTGTCGATTTACAACAGCGCCCGTTCCGTCTTTTCGGCGACAGCGAAGAGTACACCGCTGATGCGCTTATCATCGCGACAGGTGCTTCGGCACGTTATATCGGCTTGCCATCTGAAGAAGCATTTAAAGGGCGTGGTGTTTCAGCCTGTGCGACCTGTGATGGTTTCTTCTATCGTAAGCAAAAAGTTGCGGTAGTGGGTGGCGGGAATACTGCCGTCGAAGAAGCGCTCTATCTATCAAATATCGCTGCAGAGGTTCACCTCATTCACCGCCGGGATAATTTCCGGGCAGAGAAGATACTGATTGACCGACTGATGGATAAAGTGAGCAGCGGAAACATCATTTTGCATACCGACCGAACCTTAGACGAAGTGGTCGGTAACGAGATGGGAGTAACCGGCGTAAAACTGAAGTCGACGCACGATGGTAGCATTGATGAGTTAGCGGTGGCAGGTGTGTTTATCGCGATAGGCCATAAGCCGAATACGGCGATTTTCGCAGAGCAACTGACTCTTCAAGATGGCTATATCGTGGTGCAATCAGGTCTAGCCGGTAACGCAACACAAACCAGCATTCCTGGCGTGTTCGCTGCAGGGGATGTGATGGATCATAACTATCGTCAAGCAATCACCTCAGCAGGGACCGGCTGTATGGCAGCCCTCGATGCTGAGCGCTATTTAGATGGATTAGTTAGCAAAAATAACTAATTTGTTAATTGTATGATCTAGATTAATCCCGGCGACAGGTTATCTGTCGCCTTTTTTATCTCCTGCATGCTAGAGTTGTTAGGAATTTCATATAGTCGATGTTCAATTCCAACAGGTCAAAGACTCTTCCGTGGATAAATCAAGACAAAAACAGCTTACCCTCTGGCTCAAAGCGCAGCGTCTCCATGCTAAACGTTGGCTTAAACTCTCGGTCATTTTGGGCACCTGCAGTGCACTGACGATACTTTTGCAGGCTTATTGTTTAGCAGAACTTCTGCAACGCGCCTTAATCGATCATCAACCCCTTCCGCATCTTTACCACTGGTTAGCCCTGCTCGTCGGTTGTTTTGCGCTACGCTCAGTGCTGCACTATAGCCGCGAAAAAGTCGGCGTCAAAGCGGGCGAGGCGTTACGGCTCGCGATCCGCCAACTTGTATTAAACCGCTTAGAAGAGTTAGGACCGGTTTGGATCGCTTCTCGGCCTGTCGGCAGCTGGACCACTTTGCTGCATGAACAAATTGAGAAAATGCACGACTATTACGCGCGATATCTGCCGCAAATGACCTTGGCTGCGGTAATTCCACTGCTTATTCTGATCACCCTGTTTCCCATTAACTGGGCAGCGGCGACCATTCTATTCCTGACGGCCCCGTTAATCCCACTGTTTATGGCAATGGTCGGGATGGGAGCCGCCGATGCTAACCGCCGTAACTTTGCGGCGCTTGCGCGCCTGAGTGGCGATTTTCTCGATCGCCTGCGCGGCCTTGATACCTTGCGTCTCTTTAATCGACGCCACGCGGAAGAGCAGGCAATCGCAGACAGTACAGAGCAGTTCCGCTTACGAACAATGGAAGTCCTGCGTATCGCCTTCCTCTCTTCAGCCGTTCTCGAGTTTTTCGCATCAGTCTCCATCGCGATCGTCGCCGTGTATTTCGGCTTTTCATACCTCGGTGTGTTTCACTTTGGCAACTATCAGGGCGCAGTGACCCTATTCGCTGGCTTTATCGCGTTAATTTTAGCTCCGGAATTTTTCCAACCTCTGCGTGATTTAGGCAGTTTTTATCATGCCAAAGCCCAAGCCGCTGGGGCTGCCGATGAGATAGAAAGTTTCCTTACGGAGACGGACCTTTTGCACCCTACTGCTCAGCGTGAAGACCTGACTCTCGATCGCTCCCAAGCTCTCACTATTGAGGCCCGCGATTGGGTCATCACCTCAATCGATGGTAAACAATTAGTCGGTCCCCTCAATTTTTGCTTTAATGCCGATCAACGCGTGGCGTTAGTAGGACCGAGCGGGTCGGGTAAAAGTACACTACTTAATGCGCTGCTAGGGTTTCTGCCTTATCAAGGGTCGTTACTGGTCAATGGCCATGAACTTAATAGGGTGTCACGCGAAGACTGGCTGAAATCGGTGAGTTGGGTAGGACAGCATCCTCGGCTATTCCCTTGCTCTATCGCAGAAAATATTTCACCTCAAGGTGAACTTAGCGAACAAACACTGAATACGTTAGTGGCACAAACCGGCATCAATGAGTTTCTTGATCGCTTGCCGCAAGGTCTCGCCACGCAAGTTGGCGAAGAGAGTCAGAATTTATCTGTTGGCCAAGCACAACGCATCGCAGTCGCCCGTGCGCTGGCGAAGCAGGCGCAACTCTTACTGCTCGACGAACCTACCGCCAGTTTGGACCGCCATCATGAGCAGCGGATCATGCACTGTTTGCAACAGGCGAGTCACCAACAACTGACCGTCATGGTCACGCATCAACTCGACCAATTGACCGATTGGCCAACGATTATCGTTATGGAAACAGGGAAAATTGTCCAGATGGGCGATTTTCGTTCGCTTGCCGCCGAACAGGGGCTGTTCCAAACATTGTTAAGCCATCGCTCAGGGGAGATTGAATAATGAAAGCATTATTCCCTTTTTTAACGCTGTGGCGTAGGCATCGTTGGCAGCTAGTATTAGGCGTATTATTAGCCACCCTCACTTTGCTCGCGAGTGTTGGGCTGTTGAGTCTATCTGGCTGGTTTCTCGCCGCTTCCGCAATGGCCGGGAGCGCCGGTATTTATACTTTTAACTATATGTTACCCGCCGCAGGGGTTCGAGGGGCGGCAATCCTTCGCACGGTTGCCCGTTATCTTGAGCGCTTAGTCAGTCATGACGCCACCTTCAAAGTATTAAAACATCTGCGCGTTACCATCTTCAGTAAAATTTATCCGCTCGCGCCAGCAGGGACCCCTCAATTCCGTCAGGGCGATTTACTGAACCGTTTTGTCGGCGATGTTGAGACGCTAGACCATTTATATTTACGGGTTCTCTCACCGATGGTCGGGGCTCTACTGGTAACACTTGTCGTCGGAGTAGGCTTAAGTTATATCAACCACCAAGCCGCGCTGATGGTAGCGGGTGTGATGATTATAGTTATCCTGCTGTTCCCTCCCCTGTTCTACCGGGTGGGAAAACCGGCGGGTGAACAAATTGCTAGCTTGAGTAGTGCTTATCGGCAACAACTGACTACTCATCTCAGCGCGATGTCTGAACTCTTATTATACCCACCACGACAGGATTGGCGTCAGGAGCTCGGACAGACAGAGAAAAAATGGTTGGCAACGCAAGCGAGGCAGCAAAATCTCAATGCCTTGGCACAAAGTATTATCATCTTGCTGACCGGCTTAACCATTGTCGCAGTCTTTATCATTATGTCTCGCCATCAGATCGCGCAAATTGCGACCGCCGATAATGCATTATTGGTTTTCTGTGTACTGGCTGCATTTGAAGCGCTTGGTCCGGTGGCAACGGCTTTTCTCCACCTCTCTGAAGTATCGATTGCTGCCGAGCGCTTGAACCAGTTGTTAACGCAACAACCAGTGGTTACCTTTCCCACTCAGTCGGTCGCCATCGATGATCGTGCTGCTGAACTGTCTATTGAAGCCGTCGATTTTGCTTACAGCCCTAACGGGCCTAAGGTATTAGAGCACTTAACGTTGACGCTTGCCGCGAAACAGAAAGTGGCACTACTCGGAAGTACCGGATGCGGGAAAACAACATTATTACAATTACTTACTCGTGCTTGGGACCCGTTGGCCGGTAAGATCCTTATTAATAATCAGCCTTTAACGGCTTTTTCAGAACCCCAGCTTCGTTCCACCATCACGGTCGTTAGCCAGCGAGTGGCTATCTTCAATCAGACATTACGTGAAAACTTAACACTCGCTCAACCGCTCGCTAACGATGCACAACTCATTGAAAGCCTCGAGGTTGTCGGCTTAACAACGCTTCTTGACGGTGCAGGATTGGATAGCTGGTTAGGGGAAGGTGGCCGCCCGCTTTCCGGTGGCGAACGTCGTCGCTTAGCGATAGCCCGTGCACTATTACATAACGCGCCGATTTGGCTATTAGACGAACCTCTTGAAGGGTTGGATGCCCAGACCGAACATCTGATTATGCAACTTCTTCTTAGGGTGACCGCTGAGAAAACTGTGCTGATAGTTACACATCGCCTGACCGGTATTGAAGCTGTCGATAAAATCTGTGTGATGGAGCAAGGCCATATTATTGAAGCAGGAACGCATCAACAGCTGATGGCGGATAAGACCCGCTATTACGCTTTTCGCCAACGCCAGCAAGACCATAATGGACGATGAGTGCGATCTATCTTCCTTGCTTAGATGGTCGGCCTGACACGCAATTTCCGTCTACCGATAGCGCCCTAACCTCGCCGCAAGGGCTTCTCGCTTACGGTGGTGATCTGCGACCAGAACGGTTACTCTCAGCCTATAAGCAGGGTATTTTCCCTTGGTTCTCTGAGCAGGACCCTATTTTGTGGTGGAGCCCCGATCCGCGTGCCGTGCTACCGGTTGAGGGTTTTCATCTCAGTCGCAGTATGCAACGCTTTTTACGCCGCTGCCCTTATCACGTCACGCTTAATCATAACTTCCGCGCGGTGATAGAAGGCTGTGCCAGTACACATGTTGAGGGGACGTGGATCACTGAAGACGTCATCGCGGCATGGTGTGATCTCGCCGCAATCGGCCAAGCCCATTCATTGGAAGTGTGGTGCGGCCATGAACTGGTTGGCGGGCTCTACGGGATGGCATTGGGTGGGATGTTTTGCGGAGAGTCGATGTTCAGTCGCCAGCCCAACGCATCAAAATTGGCATTGCTGCAACTCTGTCGGCATTTTTCAGCATACGGCGGTGAGGTGATCGATTGTCAAATACTTAATCCACATACGCATTCCTTGGGCGCAAAAGAAATTCCCCGCCAACATTTTCTGACCCAATTAGCTGACCTACAGAAACGAATTATTCCATTAGAATGCTGGGTGAAAAAGCGGTTATTTTAAATCAGGGTGAATCTTTAACAGGCTTTTTTGATAAAAAGGTAGTATAATACTGGCGCTTGTTATGCTGGTGGCGGTTTAGTTAACACCCTATTTTCTTTTTACCCCACGCTTTCTTTGCGGAATAACGCGTCAGTAGATGGCGAAGATGGCCCTACTCTCACTTGTTCCTCAAGCGACATAACACCCAAATTCACGTAAAGATCGCTCGCTTGATGCCAAGCACAGACCTAATTGGTCGCCTTTTCTTTACACAGGTATAAGACTTCGGCATTATTCTGTCGAGTAAACATTTAGTTAGTCCATTCAGAGGATTCGATGGCCAAAGAAGACAATATTGAAATGCAGGGCACCGTACTAGATACGTTACCCAACACCATGTTCCGTGTAGAACTCGAAAATGGGCACGTTGTTACTGCTCATATCTCAGGTAAAATGCGTAAAAACTACATTCGTATTCTTACCGGTGATAAAGTCACCGTTGAACTGACACCCTACGATTTAACGAAAGGTCGCATTGTCTTCCGTAGTCGTTAATCTTTCGTTTAATGACTGCCATAAAAAAGGCCGGATTTTCCGGCCTTTTTATTTTCTAGTGAACGGTCCCTTCTGCTTTCTGCTTCGCCGCACTTTCAAAATGGTAAGTCAGCTGATCTTTCTGACGATCTAATCCTACTGACACCGATCCCCCTTCGACCAATGAACCAAACAGTAACTCATTGGCTAACGGTTTCTTCAAGTTTTCTTGTACGGCTCTAGCCATTGGACGGGCCCCCATCGCTTTATCGTAGCCTTTCTCTGCTAACCATTCGCGAGCTTCATCACTCACTTCAAGTGACACACCCTTAGGATCGAGCTGAGCTTGCAGCTCAACGATAAATTTATCCACCACCTGATGAATAACAGTTGTGGACAGATGCTCAAACCAGATGATGTTATCAAGACGGTTACGGAATTCTGGAGTAAAGATTTTCTTAATCTCTTCCAGAGCATCAGTACTATTATCTTGCTGAATTAAGCCGATAGTTTTACGTTCAGTCTCACGCACGCCCGCATTGGTGGTCATCACTAAGATCACATTACGGAAGTCCGCCTTACGGCCGTTATTATCGGTCAAGGTGCCGTTATCCATTACTTGAAGCAGTAAATTAAATACATCTGGATGCGCTTTCTCAATTTCATCCAGTAACACTACAGCGTGAGGATGTTTGATGACCGCGTCCGTTAATAATCCACCTTGTTCATAACCCACATAGCCTGGTGGCGCACCAATCAAACGGCTGACCGTATGGCGTTCCATATATTCCGACATATCAAACCGCAGTAACTCAATACCTAACGCTTTGGCCAACTGAGCCGTCACCTCAGTTTTCCCCACACCAGTAGGCCCGGCGAATAAGAACGACCCGACAGGTTTGTGCTCATTGCCTAGACCTGCCCGACTCATTTTGATCGCTTCCGATAACGCATTAATCGCTTTATCTTGACCAAATACCAGCATTTTTAAGCGGTCATCAAGACTGCGTAGCGTGTCGCGGTCAGTGGCGGATACGCTTTTTTCTGGGATCCGCGCAATACGTGCAACAACGGTCTCAATGTCTTGGATATTGATGGTTTTTTTACGTTTACTATTCGGTAATAAACGCGCCCGGGCACCGGCTTCATCAATCACATCTATCGCCTTGTCAGGGAGATGACGATCGTTGATATATTTGACGGCTAACTCTACCGCAGCGCGGATAGCTTTGGCTGTGTAGCGCACATCATGATGCTTCTCGTATTTCGGTTTGAGGCCGGTCAGAATTTTTACAGTCTCATCCATTGTCGGCTCGACAATATCAATTTTTTGGAATCGGCGCGCTAAAGCCCGATCCTTTTCAAAAATAGAGCTGTATTCTTGATAAGTAGTAGAACCCATTACGCGAATTTTACCACTAGAAAGCAGTGGCTTGATTAAATTAGCGGCGTCGACTTGCCCACCGGAGGCAGCCCCTGCCCCGATGATGGTGTGTATCTCATCAATGAAAAGAATGCTGTTCTGATCTTGTTCAAGCTGTTTTAGCAACGCTTTAAAGCGCTTTTCGAAATCACCACGATACTTTGTTCCTGCAAGCAGTGAACCGATATCAAGCGAATAGATCACACACTCTTTCATTACATCTGGCACATCGCCTTGCTCGATACGCCACGCAAGGCCTTCGGCGATAGCCGTTTTTCCAACACCTGACTCACCCACCAGTAACGGATTATTTTTACGACGACGGCAGAAGACTTGAACGGTTCTCTCTAACTCTTTCTCACGTCCGATGAGCGGGTCAATACCGCCCACGCGAGCGAGCTGATTAAGATTTGTCGTGAAGCTGTCAATGCGTTCTTCACTAGAACCGCTTGTAGCGTCGTCGGAAGATGCACTGTTTTCGGACGACTTATCTTCAGCACTGTCATCTTTGCGCGTGCCATGGGAGAGATAATTAACGATATCTAGACGACTCACTTCATATTTTCTCAGTAAGTAGGCCGCTTGTGATTCTTGTTCACTAAAAATCGCCACCAGCACGTTAGCGCCGGTCACTTCGCTGCGTCCAGACGATTGGACATGGAAGACCGCACGTTGTAGAACACGTTGGAAGCTTAATGTGGGTTGTGTTTCTCGCTCTTCATCCGCTTCGGGAAGCACTGGCGTTGTTTTTTGAATAAACGTTTCCAGTTCTGCACGCAACGCAGCGAGATCGACCGAGCATGCCTCTAGCGCTTCGCGTGCAGCGGGATTGCTGATTAACGCGAGTAGCAGATGCTCGACGGTCATAAATTCGTGATGGTGCTCACGCGCTCTGGCGAAAGCCATATTTAAACTGAGTTCCAGTTCCTGATTGAGCATTAGGCACCTCCGATCGGTTAACGCTTAGGTCTCAGCCTAGATATATGGGCTGATTAGCTTTTTTCCAGCATACATAGCAACGGATGCTCATTTTCCTTCGCGTAACGATTCACTTGCATGACTTTGGTTTCAGCCACTTCGGCAGTAAATTCACCACAAATCGCTTTCCCTTCATAATGCACTGTAAGCATCAGTTGCGTTGCACGCTCAATATCGAGTGAGAAAAATTTTTGTAAAACCTCGATGACAAACTCCATAGGGGTGTAATCGTCATTCAATAACACAACTTTATACATAGATGGCGGTTGAAGCGCCTCGTCGAGATTACTGTCTAAAAGTTGTTCGAAGTCAAAACCATGATGCGTGTTAGCCATAATTACCCAGCAATACTTGAATGAAAAGCACAAATTTTACTGTCAGTTTATCATGAACCCTAGTATTTAGCAGAACCGACCCTATCTTAGTCTAGCCCTTTTGGCACAATACATCTAAAAAAAACCTTGTGACAACCCATTCCCTGACTTTTATTTGCTGGACCGCACTCTAGGTTTATCCCTTCTGAGCAAACAGTGGCGAAAGTTGAACTACAATTACCCCATAATACGTTTATCCAAAGGGAGTAGTTCATGGAAAAGACAGTCGCGGCATTACTGGTCGAGACCTTAACAGAGGTAGGCGTCAAACATATATGGGGCGTCACCGGTGATTCGCTAAATGGGATTAGCGATAGTCTGAATAAACAGTCAGCAATCACTTGGATGTCAACGCGACATGAAGAGGCTGCGGCTTTCGCGGCAGGGGCTGAAGCACAAGTCACCAATGAATTAGCGGTCTGCGCGGGGTCCTGTGGGCCAGGTAACCTACACTTAATTAACGGCCTATTCGATTGCCATCGGAACCATCAACCAGTCCTTGCCATCGCCGCGCATATTCCTTCCAGCGAAATTGGCAGTAACTACTTTCAGGAAACCCACCCGCAAGAACTGTTTAAAGAGTGCAGTCACTATTGCGAACTCGTGAGTAATCCTGAACAGTTCCCGCAAATTTTGGCGATAGCCCTACGTACGGCGATTGTGAAACGCGGCGTCGCGGTGATCGTCCTACCTGGCGATATTGCCTTACAAAGCATTGAAGTGCCAGATAACCTTGAGTGGTATCCGCCGTCACTGCCTGAGGTCAAACCGGTGGCATCGGAACTGGAACAATTGGCTAACGTATTAGATAGCGCTCACAATATTACGCTGATGTGCGGCAGCGGCTGTGCAGGGGCGCATGATGACGTTGTTGCCTTAGCTGAAAAACTTCAAGCACCGATCGTGCACGCACTGCGTGGTAAAGAACATATCGAATATGACAATCCCTATGATGTTGGGATGACTGGACTAATCGGGTTCTCCTCTGGCTATCACGCCATGCTTGAGGCGGATACCCTCGTATTACTAGGGACACAGTTCCCTTACCGCGCATTCTATCCTGAGTCGGCAAAGATTATTCAAATCGATATCAACCCATCGAGTATCGGTTCGCACTGTCATGTTAACTTTCCGCTCATTGGCGATATCAAAGCGACTGTTAAGGCGTTGCTACCCTTACTTAGCGCTTCTCATGATCCCGCTCACCTGGAGAAATCCGTTAAGCATTATCGTAAAAGTCGCCAACAGTTAGATGATTTAGCCGTAGCGAACGATGATCGCCCTATTCATCCGCAGTATCTCGCCCAACAAATCGATCGACTCGCCACTGACGACACGATTTTTACCTGTGATGTTGGCACGCCAACCGTTTGGGCGGCGCGTTATCTCACCATGAATGGTAAAAGACGTTTACTAGGGTCGTTTAACCATGGTTCGATGGCGAACGCAATGCCTCAAGCGATGGGCGCACAATCTGTCGATGAATCGCGTCAAGTCGTCGCGATGTGTGGTGACGGTGGCTTTGCAATGTTGATGGGGGATTTATTGACCATTGCTCAGCACCAGTTACCGGTCAAACTAGTGATATTCAATAACAGTGTGCTGGGGTTTGTGGCGATGGAAATGAAAGCCGGGGGCTATCTGACCAATGGTACCGAATTGGACAACCCTGATTTTGCCGCCATCGCTAAAGCGTGTAATATCGAGAGCTTCAGCGTACAGAGGGCCTCAGAATTAAGCGATGTCTTACAACAGGCGTTTGACCATCCGGGTCCAGTGCTGATCGATGTGACGACAGCGAAAGATGAGTTAGCGATGCCGCCGCAGATAAAACTTGAACAAGCTAAAGGTTTCAGCCTGTATATGCTGAAGGCGATCATTAATGGCCAAGGCAGTGAGATTATCGATTTAGCAAAAACCAATCTGCTCCGCTAACCTATACCTCAGCCAGCCCCTGATAAGGGGCTGCTTATTCCAATTCTGTAATCGTCGTCACTATCGCTAAGTAACGGTGATCAAAAGGTACGAGCAAACAGTTCCGTCTGCATGATTATTCATCTTTCAAGCAAGGCTCAGACCAAACTGCTCTGCCAAGCTCGCCGCGACAATTATCTAATGATTAATGGTGCCAAGGATACTGCAGCAGAAGGGCCTGCAACCTTGCAAGGGTTAATTGATCACCCTGACCACTGCTATTCTCTGGCTGAAAATGCATCTGAAATGCGCGAATAACTTGTCGCTGTTCCTGCGGCGTAGCATGAGCGCTGAACACATAGCCATATTGTTTCAGTAAGGGAAGCAGAAGCGCATTGTCGACCGGTGTATCGGGTGCCCGTTCCGCCAATAACTTATTGACTCGCTTCTGATCCGGCCACGCACCTACCCCCTGTTGAGCCAGCTGCTGCCACGGAAAGCAAGGTCCTGGATCCACTTTTCTTAATGGGGCGATATCGCTATGTCCAATGATATTCGCCGGCTCTATCTTATAGCGGTCAGCTATCTCTCTGACCAATTTATTTAGCACGGCAATCTGCTGCGGCGGATAACTTTCACAGTGACCGTGATGCTGACCAGAGGGTAGGCTATAACCTCGGTTCACTAACTCGATGCCTATCGACGTTTTATTAAGGTTATAGGTCCCCCGCCACGCGCTGATCCCGGCATGCCATGCAGCCTGATCTTCAGGCACCAGCTGATAAATTTCTGGCGACGTCTGATGATCTTTCGGATACTGCGCAATCAGATAATGGCTACTGACTTGCTTACCCGTGAGCAGCGTTAAAGCCCGCTGCTCATCTGCCACAGTATAATGGATCACAATAGCGTTAATTCTTGGTTGATAACTGCGCGCGACGTAGGTAGTGTTAATTGCCTGCGGCACAGTCGGTGAAGTAGGCGTTGTTGCCTGACACCCCGATAACAGTGCCAGTATAATGAGAAATCCCTTTTTCATTTTTTACCCCTTTAGCCAGTAATGCTTTACTTTACCTCTGTTCCCGCGATTGACCAAACAAGGTAAGGATGATGCGAGAAAAAGTCTGCATCATAATTGCATATTTATGCACAATGAATTACTATCTCGGCAAATACACTCTTATAAAAGTCAGATTTATCGCATGAGCATTCATTTAGAAGGCGTAAATTGTTTCTACGGTGGTCAACAAGCCCTGTACGATATTACTTTGAACTGTGCTCAAGGGGAGACGCTTGTGCTGCTCGGCCCGAGCGGTGCAGGAAAGAGCTCATTGCTGCGTGTATTAAACTTATTAGAAATTCCGCGTTCAGGCCTGCTATCCATTGCTCAGCAACAGTTCAATTTCACGCAACGCCCCTCCGCTGCGGCGATTCGAACGTTACGTCAAGATGTTGGGATGGTTTTCCAGCAGTATAATTTATGGCCGCACCTCACCGTTGAACAAAACCTTATTCAGGCGCCTTGTAAAGTCTTAGGCTTAAGTCGTAGCGAGGCCCAAGCCCGCGCCAAGAAATATTTAGAGCGCTTACGCTTGGCGGACTACGCTCAGCGCTATCCCCTGCATCTTTCGGGTGGACAACAACAACGGGTCGCGATTGCGCGAGCGTTAATGATGGAACCTCAGGTGTTACTGTTCGATGAACCTACCGCGGCCCTCGATCCTGAGATCACCGGTCAAGTGGTAAAGATTATTAATGAACTCTCGGCGACCAATATCACCCAAGTTATCGTGACACACGAAGTTGAGGTCGCAAAAAAAACGGCATCTCATATTGTCTATATGGAAAATGGACGTATTGTTGAGCAAGGAAACGCTGATCGTTTTACGCATCCTCAAACACGCGAATTTGCGAACTATCTTTCACATTAAGGACAGGGTTACCATGAAAAAAATTCTTATCGCTGCACTCCTCACCAGCCTGTCAGCCTCAGCATTCGCGGCCGAAACGCTCCGCTTCGGAACTGAAGCCTCCTATCCTCCCTTCGAATTTGTTGGCAGTGATAACAAAATCCAAGGGTTTGATGTGGATTTAGCGATGGCAGTTTGTAAGCAAATTAATGCAAGCTGTAGCTTTAGCAATCAATCATTCGACAGTTTAATCCCCAGCTTAAAATTCCGTCGTATCGACGCGGCGATGGCGGGAATGGATATTACGCCTGAGCGTCAAAAGCAGGTATTATTCAGTACCCCTTACTATCTTAACTCTGCGCTATTTGTCGCAGAAAAAGGCAAAGTGGCTAGCCTAGCAGCGTTGAAAGGTAAGAAAGTCGGCGTACAAAATGGCACCACTCACCAGAAATACCTTGCAGATAAACAGAGCGAGATTAAGGCTGTTCCATACGATAGCTATCAAAATGCGATTCTCGACTTGAAAAATGGTCGTGTCGATGCGGTCTTTGGTGATACTGCTGTCATCAATGAATCGTTGAAAAATAACCCATCACTGGCACCGGTCGGTAATAAAGTCACCGATAAAGATTACTTCAGTACGGGTGTCGCGATTGCAGTCCGCCAAGGAAACAGCGCGCTGCAACAGCAATTCGACCAAGGTTTAGCCAAAGTCAAAGCCGACGGTGAATACCAAAAAATTTACGACAAGTGGTTTCAGAAATAATCGCTGATGAATGAATTACCTTATCTTCTCAATGCCGGCGGCTTGACCGTCGGCCTTGCCCTTTGCGCACTCGTCGTCGGCTTAACGCTGGCGATGATTTTCGCCAGTTGGGAATCCCTCTCCTGTAAACCGTTAGCGTGGATCGGCAGTTTACTGGTGATGCTAATTCGTGGCTTACCAGAAATCTTAGTCGTATTAGGGATCTATTACGGTTCCTCGCAGCTATTGCTTACCCTGTCTGATGGCTTTTCACTGCCGTTGGGCTTCACTACCTTGCACTTACAACTCCATATCGAAAACTTCGATGTCAGTCCATTTTTATGTGGGGTGATTGCACTTGCGTTATTGTACTCAGCCTATGCCTCGCAAACCCTGCGCGGTGCATTGCGAGCAGTACCTCAAGGACAGCGAGAATCTGCCTATGCTTTAGGGATGCGTAAATCAACCGTCTTTTTCACTATCGTTATGCCACAAATGTGGCGTCACGCCCTGCCGGGATTGGGAAATCAGTGGCTAGTGCTGTTAAAAGATACAGCTTTGGTCTCCTTAATCAGTGTAAATGATTTAATGTTGCAAACTAAAGGTATCGCGACACGTACCGAGCAGCCCTTTACTTGGTACCTGATTGCCGCAGGCATCTATCTACTTATTACCTTATTGAGTCAGGCAATCTTAAAATTTGCTGAGCGCCGTGTCACACGCTTTGAGTTGGAGCAATAATGATGGGCGACTATTTACTGAAGCTTAGCGCTGGCTTACCCGTCAGCCTTGGTCTTACTGTCAGCGCAGCACTTATTGCCCTGCTGATCGCCGTAACCCTCACCATTCTTCTATCATTACGTCATCGCGTAACAAATGCGGTGATCCACTGTTACTTAACCCTATTTACAGGGACACCGTTACTGGTACAGATCTTTTTAATCTATTACGGTCCAGGTCAGTTTCCGACCTTACAGCACTATCCCACGCTATGGTCGATTCTCTCTCAACCTGGGTTCTGTGCGGTGGTAGCGTTATCGTTAAACAGTGCCGCTTACACGACACAGCTACTCTACGGCGCGGTAAAGGCTATCCCTGCAGGGCAGTGGCAATCCTGTTTTGCCTTGGGGATGACACGGGGGGAGACGCTTAAAGTGTTACTGCCTTATGCGTTTAAACGTGCACTCTCTTCCTACTCTAACGAAGTGGTATTGGTGTTTAAGAGCACGTCGTTAGCCTATACCATTACCCTGATGGACGTGATGGGGTTAAGCCAACAACTGTATGGCGGAAATTACGACGTCAACGTTTTTGTTGCGGCAGGCATTATCTATCTCTGTATTAATGGGCTGTTGACCTTACTGATGAGAGCGATCGAAACCTATGCCCTACGCTTTGAGCGTCGCGCTTAATGAATAAGTTGCCTTCTGGCAACTTATTGCTCACGAATCAATAAAGAAAGCACTTCGCTGTGCGCAGTATGCGGGAAGAGGTCGAATAGCTGAACGCGTTCGAGACGGTAGCCTTGTAGTCGCGCAACATCCTTTGCCAGAGTCTCTGGATTACAGCTCGAATACAAGATCACCGCAGGCTTAACACTGACGATAAAGTCACAAAGCGCCTGGCCAATTCCCCGTCTCGGCGGGTTCACTAGCAGTAAATCCGGTGCATTCTCCTCGTTAACGGCGTAACGGGTGGCATCTAGCGCGCGGAATTCAGTATTCTTTAATCCGAGTTTACGGGCAGAATCTTTTGCACAGGCAATCGCCTCAGCCGAGATTTCAATCCCCGTTAAATGGGTTTCAGCTCTCGCACAATGCAGTCCAAAGCCCCCTACCCCACAAAACAGATCCCATAACGTGTCAAGCTTAAGTCCTTGCGTCCATTCACGCGCCGTTAAATAGAGTTTAGCGGCAACCTCAGGATTAGTTTGGAAGAAGCTTTGTGGGCGAATCCATAAAGGAATACGGTTGAATGACTCCGCTAGTGCTGAGGCATCACTCAATATAATCTCCTGCTCGCCCTCCATAATCGCCATATGAACCGGCTGAATATTCACTGAGATCACGGTTAATTGCGGCAAGCATTGCTGGAGTTCCGGTAGAACTTTTTTTAGCTGCTCTAACTTTTTGTCCGACCGTAAGACAAAGCGAAGCATCATTCCACCCTGCGTACTTTCTGTTAACAGTAAGTATTTCAGTTCGCCTTTGCGCCGAGCGATATGGTAAGGGGTTAAGCCCGCTTTCGCGATAAAGGGTAATAATTGACGAAAAACCGGGGCAAAAGTCTCCGGATAAAGGGGACAGTCGATCAAGTCCACGCCTTGGCCCTCGGGATTAACGATACCCAAAATGGGGCGTTCCACCGAACCACTGACGACCATTTTAGCCTTGTTACGAAACCGAGATTGCGCAGACGGTACAGGGGGGTACCACTCCGTCACCGGTATATCGGTTAATAGCTGTTCAATCTTCGCCTGTTTGTCGGCTAATTGCGTAACGTATTCTTTGGGGAGCCATTGGCAAGAGCGACACTGACCCGCGTCATAGCGAGGGCAAAACATAAGTTACCTGTGGACGAAAGTAAATGAGGCGCGGCAGTATAGCATTGAAGCGGAATGAAATCCTATGGTTCTCACCCCGCGACAGCGTTTAGCGGGTAATCCAACCTTGCTGCTGAAGGAAAGCTAGCATATGAGGGCGGCTTTCTTTGGTGATCATTCTTTCCACCATTTCACTCCAGGTTTCATGGCGGTTGGCACTGCTACGATGTTGGTAATACTCTAATAGTTGTTGGTCGTAGGCCGCGAGCGTTTCAGTTTCGATCGGCTGGTAGCGATTTTCATGCACAAGCATTGAGAGCGGCATACGCGGCTTGAGTTCAGGGGTATCTGTTGGCCAACCGAGGCAGAGTCCAAATAACGGTAAGACAAATTTAGGCAGATCCAGCAACTCACTTACCGCTTGCGGTTGGTTTCGTAGGCCGCCTATGAAAACACCCCCTAAGCCGAGTGATTCCGCCGCCACCATCGCATTTTGGGCTAACAGTGCCGTATCGACACACCCCAAAATCAATTGTTCGGCATAGCCTAACTCCGCATGTTCACTGATTTGCTTGTGTCGGTTAAAGTCAGCACACAGTACCCAAAATTCGGCGGCCTCAACCACCCATGATTGGTCGCCTGCAAATTCAGCCAAACGCTGGCGTTTATCTTTATCCGTTATCCTTACCACCGACGCGCATTGTAATAAACTTGAGGTAGACGCTGATTGAGCTGCTAACAGGATCGCTTCACGGTGTTCTGCGCTGATGGGGGCATCGCTAAAATGGCGAATAGAGCGGTGCTGGCGAAGAAGGTCGATGGTCGGTGTCATAACGCACTCCAAAAATTTGGTAAAACGTAAGTGTAGCTATAATTCAACCGCCTAACATCTCTACCGACTCACCAATTGTGCGGAATCGACGATAATCCCTCTTCTCAACTTCCAATCTTTCAGCCAGCAAGGCATGATAAATCGTTCATTCTTCAAAGGAGCTGTTATGTTTGTGGTAATTTTTGGTCGTCCGGCCTGCCCCTATTGTGTCCGTGCCAAAGAGTTGGCGGATAAACTGACTGAAGAGCGTGACGATTTTAGCTATCGCTATGTGGATATTCACGCTGAGGGGATCAGCAAAGACGATTTATCGAAAAGCGCAGGGAAGACGGTGGAAACTGTTCCGCAAATATTCATCGACGAATCCCACGTTGGCGGCTTTACCGAGTTTGAAGCCTACGCCAAGCAACACCTCGGATTATATCAATAATCTCTTCGGGTACTGATGTATCAGTACCCGCCATCCCTCTGTCTAAATCATTTTTTCTCTCAATCAGTCATAGCAGTTAGGCAAGTGAACGATTAGAATGAGTCTGTTTTTTTAGAACCAACAGCCTGAGCTCAACGCTGGCTGATGGAATCACTCTTCGACTTATTAATGAAAATTGACTCGTGAATATAAACGTTGCAAATTTGCTCAGCGCCAATGATGTCTTGCTTCTTTTTGTAGTGCTCTCTCTCGGTCTTTGCCTAGGAAAAATTCGGCTTGGCAGTATCCAGCTCGGTAGCTCAATTGGGGTACTGGTGGTCTCACTGCTGCTAGGCGAACAACATTACTCTATTAATACTAATGCGCTGAGCTTGGGTTTCATGCTGTTTATTTTCTGCGTGGGTATCGAAGCCGGACCTAATTTCTTTTCAATTTTTTTCCGTGATGGGAAAAACTATTTAATGCTGGCGCTAGTGATGGTTGGCAGTGCATTACTGATCGTGCTGGGCTTGGGCAAACTTTTTCACTGGGATATTGGCCTCTCTGCTGGAATATTGGCAGGCTCGATGACCTCTACACCGGTACTGGTCGGGGCCGGAGACACACTCCGGCAAGTGATTAGTGACCCCCAACAACTCGCCGTATTGCAAGATAATCTCAGCCTAGGCTATGCCTTGACCTATTTAATTGGCCTGGTCAGTTTGATCTTTGCTGCCCGCTACCTTCCACGGTTACAACACCAGGATCTTCCCACCAGCGCACAGCAAATCGCACGCGAGCGCGGCTTAGATGCCGATAGCCAGCGTAAGGTTTTTTTACCGGTTATCCGTGCCTACCGTGTCGGAAAAGAACTTGTCGAGTGGAGTGGCGGTAAAAACTTACGCGAACTTGGGATTTATCGTCACACGGGCTGCTATATCGAGCGAATCCGACGTAACGGTATCTTGGCTAGCCCAGACGGCGACGCAGTGTTACAAGAAGGTGATGATATCTCTTTAGTGGGATATCCCGATGCGCATGCACGCTTAGATCCTAGTTTCCGTCATGGGAAAGAGGTGTTCGATCGTGATCTACTGGATATGCGAATTGTCACCGAAGAGATCGTGGTAAAAAACCATAATGCAGTCAATAAGCGTCTAGGGAAACTTCGCTTAACCGATCATGGATGCTTTCTTAACCGTGTCATCCGTAACCAGATCGAAATGCCTATTGATGACGATATCTTATTAAATAAGGGAGATATCTTACAGATTAGCGGTGAGACAAGACGGGTAAAGAGTATTGCCGACCGTATTGGTTTTGTCGCTATCCACAGTCAAATGACCGACCTACTGGCCTTTTGTTCCTTCTTTATCGTTGGATTGATGATCGGTATGGTGACATTTCAATTCAGTAATTTTGGCTTTGGTATTGGTAATGCGGCAGGGCTACTTTTTGCAGGGATTATGCTCGGTTTCTTACGCGCCAACCACCCAACCTTCGGTTATATCCCGCAAGGGGCATTGACCATGGTAAAAGAATTTGGATTGCTGGTCTTTATGGCCGGTGTCGGCTTAAGCGCAGGCAGTGGCTTACATCATGGGCTGGGTGAGAACGGGCTTTCCATGCTGTTGTGTGGCGTCGTCGTCAGTCTTCTACCTGTGGTGGTCTGTTACTGTTTCGGCGCTTATGTGTTACGAATGAACCGAGCGATGCTGTTCGGTGCATTGATGGGGGCGCGCACCTGCGCCCCAGCGCTAGAAATTATTAGCGATACCGCACGCAGCAGTATTCCCGCGTTAGGGTATGCAGGGACCTATGCGATTGCTAACGTTATTCTGACCCTTGCTGGGACACTTGTGGTGATGTTGTGGCCAGGCGGCTAATCATCAGCTTAAGGGTGAAAAGATAAGACTTTTCACCCTAGTCGCAAAACATTAATTATATTAACATTAAACGTTAACAATTAATGCTACCCACCCTTAAGGAGAATAGTGATATTATGGAGCAGTTGAATACTCAACTTTTTTTATGGCTTAATGCGACTCCAGATTCTCCCCATTGGTTGATTAATTTTGCCACCATTTTGGCTAAAGATGTTATCGGTATCATTCCGTTACTCGTGGTCAGTCTATGGCTCTGGTCACCTAAAAATTGCTTAGATTCGCGCCGTGAGTTGGTCCTTAAGACAGCAACTGCTTTATTCTACGCTATCGTGTTTTCCTTCGTCATTGGTGTAATATTCCCACATCCTCGCCCCTTCGCGATTGGCTTGGGATATCAGTGGTTGAATCACTCTGCAGATACCTCTTTCCCAAGCGATCACGGTACCTTTATCTTTACGTTCAGTTTAGCCTTCCTATTCTGGCATCGCGCGTGGTCGGGCATTGCACTACTTACCGTTGGCGTGTTAATCGCATGGTCACGTATTTATCTTGGTGTGCACTGGCCACTCGACATGGTCGGCGGACTGCTGGTGGGGATGATTGGCTGTTTATCGGCCGAGCTTGGTTGGAGATTTTATGGACAAGCACTTTTAAGCTTCGCTCATAAAGTGTATCGCCAACTCTTTGCCTTACCTATCCGCTGGGGTTGGACACAACATTAACGATTGTTTGAGACAAAAAAGCCAGGCAATGGACTGACTCCATAATCCTGGCTTTTTTATGTTCGCTATTCAGTACTCATTAGAACCATTTAGCAAACAGGGCAGAGATATGGAGCCAGACATAGTCAACTAAGCGGCTGAACATTCCCCCCTCTTTCACATCGTCTAAGACGACTAAAGGTTTCTGATCGACAACTTTCCCGTTGATTTGAAAATTCACTTGGCCGACCACCTGCCCTTTAGTCAGCGGTGCAGAAAGCTGGTTTTGGTTTAATGTGTAATCTGCTTTTAAGGCATTCACCTGACCTTTAGGAACGGTAACAGAAGCGTTGTCCATTACACCCAGCGCTGCCTGCTTCGTCTCGCCAAACCAGACTTTAGTCTGTATGAAAGGTTTCCCCGCTTTGATAGGTGACAACGTTTCGAAGTTTTGGAAGCCCCAATTCAACAATTTTTCGCTCTCACGAAAACGGATAGCGTCTGTATTCGCACCCAGCACCACTGAGATAAGGCGCATATTTCCGGATGTCGCAGAAGCCACTAAATTATTACCCGCTCCTGAGGTGTATCCCGTTTTAATTCCATCAACATTCAGTGATGAATTCCACAATAGACGGTTACGGTTAGGTTGACGAATATTATTGAAGCTAAACTCTTTCTCTTTGTTCAGTGCGTATTCTTCCGGTACATCACGGATTAAGGCTTGGCCAATCAGTGCCATATCACGTGCGGTACTGTATTGACCAGGCTCATCTAGTCCATGCACGGTGGTGAAGTGGGTATTCTTAAGGCCGAGCTTTTGACTATAATTATTCATTAAGCCAATAAAGGTATCTTGGCTGCCCGCGACATAATCAGCAAGCGCGATACAAGCATCATTTCCTGATTGGATGACGACTCCGCGATTGAGATCAGCCACAGAGACCTGTGAACCCGGTTTCAGGAACATCACCGACGAGCCACGCAATTTTGGATTTCCCGTGGCCCACGCGTCTTGACCAATGGTTACGTTATCCGTCGACTTGATTTTTCCACTTTTCAATGCTTGACCTACCACATAGCTGGTCATCATTTTGGTTAAACTGGCAGGATCTAATCGGTCATCGGCATGCGATTCGGTGAGGACTTTGCCGCTATCATAGTCCATTAGAACCCATGCTTTAGCCTCAACCTGCGGAGCATTAGGTTGAGGCTCGGCAAAAGCAATGCTTGGGGCAATGATCAATACAGCGAGTAACGCTGGGCGAAGCGGGGTTGACATCTTTAATGGGCGCATTATTTTTACTCAATCCTAATTAACTCGTTGAAAATGAGGATATCCTGACAGAGTGTCAGTATCTACAGTCGTGTTAAAAAATTTACAATTTTTTTTCAAGGTTGAGTCTCTCATCATGGCACGCTAAGACAGATGAACGCGTAGTTACCATGCTGATTCGTTAGCGTAAGCCCTATTATCACTGCGAAAAGAAGATGCTCCTCCGCTCGGCAAACGTTGCTAACGTGTTAATCTATAGTCAATTACCCCCATTGAACGAGGTTAAGATGGAACCCTTTACCGCGGACCTACTCTCTGTCGAAGACGCCCAAGCACTTTTACTCGGTGATCTTTCCCCTCTTATTGCCTCACAAACGCTTAACATTAATGAGGCTTTGGGTTGGGTGACGGCCGAGCCAATTATCTCTCCACTCAATGTGCCTAGTTTCGATAACTCAGCGATGGATGGCTATGCTTTACGGCTGTCTGATCTCCACGCCGATCAAACTTTACCGATAGCTGGTCAAGCGTTCGCAGGTAACCCCTATCCTAGTTCCCTGCCCGACGGTTATGTTATCCAGATTATGACAGGAGCACCGATCCCCGAAGGCTGTGAAGCCGTTATCATGCAAGAGCAGACCACAAGGACAACACAAGGTATTCAGCTGAAATCAGCCGTAAAAGCTGGGCAAAATATTCGCCGAGTGGGTGAAGATATTCGTCAAGGACAAGTCGTACTTGAGGCAGGTGTCCGCCTTAAAGTGAAAGATCTTCCTCTCCTGGCATCTTTAGGTATACAAAACGTTAAGGTCACCCGCCCTCTGCGCGTAGCGATTTTTTCGACCGGAGATGAGCTGGTCTTACCAGGAAACCCTCTTGCGGCTGGGCAGATATACGACACTAACCGCTTTGCGATTTCACTCATGCTACAACGCCTAGGCTGTGTTGTGATCGACCTAGGCATTATCCCAGATAATAAACCGTCACTGACCGATTCTTTCCACCGCGCGGATCACCAAGCTGACTTGGTCATCAGTACTGGTGGCGTATCGGTAGGGGCTGCTGACTATACCCGGGATGTACTATTGGAATGCGGGGACATTACGTTCTGGAAGTTAGCGATGAAACCCGGGAAGCCTTTCGCCTTCGGACGATTACGCGAAAGCCTATTTTGTGGATTACCCGGTAATCCAGTTTCAGCTGTAGTGACTTTTTGTCAGCTGGTTTACCCAATGATCCTCCGCTTACAAGGGATCACTGCTGCGCCTTTCACTTCCTTCACTGCAAAGTTGACGGCCCCAATCGCTAAGCAGCCGGGCCGAACCGAATTTCAGCGCGGATATTATAGATCTCAGTACGGTGAACTCCACGTCACAGCGGACGAAAAACAGGGCTCGCATATGTTCAGTACCTTTACTCATGCCAACTGTTTTATCTGTTTGCCGCGTGAATCGGGTTCATTATCACAGGGAGAGAGTGTGACCATTCAACCCTTCCCCGAATTTTTAAACGGTGCATGATGCCTTTATCTGATAATGCGTTATTACGCTACGACCGGCAAATAGCCTTAAAAGATTTTGATATTGATAAGCAGCAACAGCTCGCCGCAGCAAAAGTCATGATTGTAGGAATGGGAGGATTGGGCTGCGTTGTGGCGACTTATTTAGCCTCAAGTGGCATCGGCCAGCTAACATTGGTTGATCCCGATACCGTCAGCCTCTCTAACCTTCCTAGACAGATACTCTTCACTGAGACCGACTGCGGGAAAGCAAAAGTTGAGGTAGCACAACATCAGCTCGCCATGCGTAATCCAGAGTGTCGAGTAAATATTGCGCAGCAAGCGTTTGATGAATCCAGTGAATGGCTCGCCCACTGTGCTGAACAGCAGATAGTTATCGATTGCACCGACCAGCTTTCGAGCCGCCAGCAGATAAATCGTCATTGTTTTGCGACCTCTACTCCGCTTATTTCAGGCGCAGCTATCCGAATGGAAGGTTGTGTGATCAGCTTTACTTGGCAGAAGGACGAGCCTTGCTACGAGTGTCTCAGCCATTTTTTTGGCGAACCTATCGGTAGCTGCGTAGAAAATGGCGTGATGGCACCGCTGACTGGAATTATCGGGAGTTTGCAAGCAATGGAAGCGATTAGGCATTTGACCCAGTATGGCAGTACCACACAAGGCCGGTACCTGCTTTACGATGCGATGAATTTCAGCTTTACCTCGTTAAAGGTAAAGCGAAATCCACACTGTAGGCTTTGTGCCTATCCTCAATAAGAGTTAGGCACAGTGTTCACTAGTTAATACCTTGTGAATTGAGATAATCTTCATAATTACCGGTAAAGTCGCTGACTTTACCGGGTTTAATTTCCAGAACCCGAGTGGCTAAGGAGCTGACAAATTCGCGGTCATGTGAAACAAAGATTAGAGTCCCTTCGAACATTTCTAACGCCATATTTAAAGATTCGATGGATTCCATATCTAAGTGGTTCGTTGGCTCATCCATAATTAAGATATTCGGTTTTTGCATCATTAATTTACCGAATAGCATCCGCCCCTTTTCCCCTCCAGATAGCACTTTTGCCGGCTTTTTAATATCGTCTTGGCTAAACAGTAAACGCCCCAGTACACTCCTTACTGATTGCTCGTCATCACCCGCTTGCATCCATTGGCTCATCCAGTCAAAAACCGTTAAGTCATTAGCAAATTCGTATTCATGGTCTTGTGCGTAATAACCAATTGAAGCATTTTCAGACCATTTAACACTGCCACTTTCAGGCGTAACCTCGCCAACTAACGTTTTAAGTAACGTGGTTTTACCGATACCGTTGGCACCAATAATAGCTAATTTCTCTCCGACTTCGAGGAGAAGACTCAGTTTAGAAAATAGCGGTCCGTCATCAAATCCTTTGGTTAATGCTTCAACTTCTAGAGCATTACGGAAAAGTTTTTTATCTTGTTCGAAGCGGATAAAGGGATTTTGTCGGCTCGATGCTTTTACTTCATCTAATTTAATTTTATCGATCTGTTTCGCGCGCGAGGTTGCTTGGCGTGATTTCGATGCGTTAGCACTAAAGCGGCTAACGAAAGATTGCAGTTCTGCAATTTGTGCTTTCTTCTTAGCATTATCTGAAAGTAGGCGCTCACGAGATTGCGTAGCCGCAGTCATGTATTCATCGTAGTTACCTGGATAGACTCGTATTTCACCGTAATCCAAATCGGCCATATGGGTGCAGACCATATTTAGGAAGTGACGGTCGTGCGAAATAATAACCATCGTACTATCACGCTCATTTAACGTTTGTTCTAACCAGCGGATCGTATCGATATCCAAGTTGTTGGTCGGTTCATCTAATAGCAGAATATCCGGATTAGAAAAGAGTGCTTGAGCAAGTAATACACGCAGCTTCCAGCCAGGAGCGACTTCGCTCATGGGGCCATAGTGTAAATCAACCTCAATTCCAACACCCAGTAACAGTTCTCCCGCACGCGCTTCAGCGCTATAACCATCCATTTCACCATACAGGACTTCGAGATCGGCGACCTTATAGCCCTCTTCTTCACTCATTTCCGGTAATGCGTAAATACGGTCCCTTTCTTGCTTGATTTGCCATAACTCATCGTGGCCCATTATTACCGTATCCAAGACACTGAAGGCTTCAAAAGCGAACTGGTCTTGGCGTAGCTTACCAATACGCTCATTCGTATCTTGCGCAACATTACCCGCCGTTGGTTGTAAATCACGTCCCAAAATTTTCATAAAGGTTGATTTGCCGCTACCGTTTGCGCCAATTAACCCATAGCGATTACCTCCGCCAAATTTTACAGAAATATTTTCAAATAGTGGTTTACTACCAAATTGCATGGTTACGTTATTAGTTACTAACACGATTAAGCCTTTTAATTAATGGGGTTGGGCAATGATGGAGTATGACTTGACAGAATTTACCGCTGTGTAATCACGACATGATGAGGTGATTATAACTCATCTGGGAAAATTCTCTGAATATTACAGAAAGAAAAATAATAAAAAAACCAGCGCAAGCGCTGGTTCTTAAGGAGCACTGAAGCTTAGATTAAGAAGCTATCCAGTGATTTACCTTCGTCCAGCGCTTTTTTGATAGCGGCTGGAGTACGGCCCTGACCAGTCCAAGATTTCTTCTCACCGTTCTCGTCAGTATAAGCATACTTAGCAGGGCGAGGTGCACGTTTAGCACGTTTTTTACTGGTATCAGCTGCGCCTAATAGTTCGCTTGGGTCGATACCTTCGGCCGCTAATAATTCGCGGTATTTAGAAAGCTTTTCTGCTTTCTCACGGTTTAATTCTTCTTCAGCTTCAATTTCTTCACGACGTTCGGTCACGACAGTCGTTAATTTTTCTAAAATCTCTTCCAGATCGGTTAACTCAACTTCGCGAGCTTGCGCACGAAGTGTACGGATATTGTTCAGTAGTTTAAAAACGTCGCTCATTATTTTTCCCTTTCTATAAACTTTGAAAATCACAATAATGCCAAGGTTACCGAAATTAGTTTAGAAAATAAATAGAAAATTAGAAAATATTAATTTTAAAAATAAATATTATTTCAAGGTAAAGAGATCTGACACCTTCATTACAAATTCATTACTTTTGAAATTGTTAAATCATTAAACGCTTTTAATTTGACAGTGAAATATACTTTATTAAGTAAAAACCAGTTTCAGATAATTCTGGTACTGATTCCATTCTGAAATTGTGTTCATTACTTTCTCTTATAGTGTAAAAGAATTTTGATTAATTAACATAATTTTCAGAAAAAAAATAATACGTCTTGAGGTTTGGTAACAATAACGTCGAAAGAACAGCGTTAAAATGCTGAGGGAATAATAGCCATACTCACTAATTACCCCCTACTCTTTATAATGAAAAGACCGATTTCTCACGGCTTACTTTAGAGATTAGATTTGTTTTTGGCGATAAACGCTTTGAAAATGGCTAAGGTCTCATCGCTAACATGGTGTTCGATCCCTTCAGCGTCACAGTGCGCGACTTCTGGCGAGATTCCTAGGCTTAATAAAAATTCTTCAACTATTGCATGGCGCTCTCGGCTTTGCTGAGCCAGGCTTTCACCTTCTTGGGTTAAGAATACTCCACGATAAGGTATTTGCTGAATAAGCCCCGCAGCCGCTAAACGTTTCAACATTTTTGCCACAGTAGGTTGTGAAACACCTAATCGTGCAGCCATATCCACCTGACGGACTTCGCCAAACTCATGAATAAGATCAGAAATTAACTCGAGGTAGTCATCGATAAGCTCGCGTCGATGCGCTTCTCTAACCTGTTTAAACCCTTCAACATGGTTTTCTAGATCTTTAATTGGGCCAATTGTTGGCTTTACACGAGTGTTAGGGTGATTCATCGAAATTCCTTACAAAGGCCAATGTCGACATCGCCGACCATGCCACTATCTTAAACGAGATGAGATCAAGCTCAACCCTTTTCTCACATAGCGTTGGCTAAACAATATAGCCTGTGCTATAAATTATTAACGATGACTATTCTGTCATCATTGTTGAGGAGGTCGATCTATGCGTTGTAACCAAGAACACCCTCAGACATCGAGTAGTGCTCGCCCCTCGCCTGTCCAGTCGTCTTTATACGGCTACGCGACACTCTCTCCTTTTCAATTACGCCTCTACCTGTTGAAACGCCTACTAGGCATTTTCTACAGGTAAAAAAAAACGACCCCAAAGGGTCGTTTTTTTGGAGTTGTACAATTAGAAGCTGTAACCAACGCCAGCGATCCAAGTACCAACGTCCACGTTACGGATACGGCTTTGCTCGTAACCTACGTCAAGCGCAACGTTTTCCCACGGGTTGAATTGCAGACCAGCACCGTAAGCTACGCCGACATCGCTGTTGCTTTTGCTGTTGTAACCAGTTGCAGCGTGACCTTCAGCGTTGTTTTGTACGCGACCGATACCGATACCTACAACACCGTAGATGCTCGCCCAGTCATTTAGACGGTAAGCAGGACCTGCGGTGATGCCGTAGTACTGACCTTTACGGTAGTCATTGACGTTTTTGTTAGAATCTTTCTCAGTGTAAGTGAAAGATGCGATCCAACCTAATGGGTTAGATTCATCTTCGTAACGATATTTTAAGTTGAAACCGTTAGCTTTGTTTAAAACACCTTGGTAATCGCTTTGTGCGTAACCACCAGTAACGGTGCTTTTAGCCATTGCAGAACCTGCAGAAACGGCGAGTAAACAAGCTAAAGCTGAAAGACATGCAATTTTTTTCATAATAACCTCAATGTGAAATTACTTTTATTTTTACTGACAACAGATGAAATATAACAAAAAAAAGTAAGAAACTCTGCTCGAATTTTGTTGTCCAACCCCGAGCAACATGTAACATAACGTGTACAAAATCACTTATCTTACTGATAAACATGACTTAATTGCTCAAAAAAAACACCTTATTTTTTTTATAAAATAACAAATCTTTAAGCATATTCTGAATCTCTATAGCTATTTCTTCACGTTTCAATACAATTCTACCCTACCATTTATCAGATTTGAGCTCTCTATGACCACTCTGCAAAAAGGTGCTGCATCAGTATTTTATCCAATCGGCCTGCTACTCATTGCCATGTTTACCTTACAAGGTGCAGCCTCTTTGGCTAAATCATTATTCTCTGAAGTCGGCGCTCCAGGTGTTGCGGCGTTACGTTTAGGTCTTTCTACTATAATGTTGTGGGGGATGTTTAAACCTTGGCGATTAACGTTTTCTCCGGAACAACGTCGACCGTTAATTTTCTATGGTCTCGCCCTAGGTGGGATGAATTTTCTTTTTTACATGGCCTTGCGGACTATCCCACTAGGGATCGGCGTCGCGTTGGAATTTGTGGGGCCGCTAACGCTTGCACTCACCAATTCCCGCAAACTCACCGATTTTTTATGGATCATTATCGCCGTCAGCGGTCTGTGGATGTTACTCCCGGTCCACGGTGGCGCGAATAATATCGATCCGCTCGGGGCGTTTTTTGCCTTGGCGGCAGGTGCCTGTTGGGCTATCTACATCATATTTGGTCAAAAAGCCGGGGCGGAACATGGTGCGGCAACGGTGGCGGTGGGATCACTCATTGCCTCGTTGGTCTTTGTGCCCACTGGACTCGTCATGGCAGAACCTGGTATTTGGCATTGGTCAATTATCCCTGTAGGGCTATTGGTTGCTTTACTTTCGAATGCAATACCTTACTCCCTAGAAATGATGGCATTAACGCGTTTACCTGCGAGGGTATTTGGCACGCTGATGAGTATGGAGCCGGCTGTTGCTGCCTTCTCAGGATTTTTATTTCTTAACGAACACTTAACTTTTACCCAACTTTCCGGGCTATTGGCGATAGTATTTGCTTCAGCAGGGTCGGCGTTGACCATGAAACCTAAGGATGGCCGTATCAAACGCATTAAGATTAAAAAGAAAAATCATTCTCATTAGGGTTAAATTAATCAGTCTATCTCACTGATAGGCCAGACCTTGCTGCAGTTTTTTAATGCACTGCTATACTGGATTTAGTTGATTTCAATAGGTTCATAACAAGAAGGAATTTTTCATGAGTACTGCAAAACTTGTTAAAACAAATAATACTGAACTGCTTTACACCCGTAATGATGTATCGGATGAAGATAAATCCGCAACGATTCAAGTATTAAACAAAATCGTGGTTGAACTAATTGATCTTTCACTGATTACTAAGCAAGCGCACTGGAATATGCGCGGTGCTAATTTTATGGCTGTTCATGAGATGCTTGACGGATTCCGTACTGTTATCACTGAGCACCAAGACAACGTAGCCGAACGTGCCGTGCAGCTGGGTGGCGTCGCACTGGGTACCACACAAGTTGTTAACGACAAAACCCCATTAAAAAGCTACCCACTGAACATCCACAGTGTGCAAGATCACTTAGTTGCTTTAGCAGAACGTTATGCGTTGGTCGCGAACGATGTGCGTAAGGCGATTAGCGATGTCAACGATGAAGATACCGCTGATATCTTCACCGCAGCCTCTCGCGATTTAGATAAATTCTTATGGTTTATCGAAGCAAATATTGAGTGATAACTCGCGAAGCCAGCCTAGGCTGGCTTCATCATTGCTTTCCTTTCTCGCTTGGTGTGAAAACTCCAAGCAAATAGTCGACTCTTTTTATTTCCCTGCCCCATCTCAATTTCCTTAACCACCGGCACAGACTTTTGCTTTAATATTTTTCTTAAAGAGCCCAAACTCTGCTGCTTGGCTACCAAGGTCGTAAACCACAATACTTGGTTTTTATGCACTATGCTTTCGTCGATCATCTGGCTAATAAAGCCAACTTCTCCGCCCGGACACCATAGTTCATGGTAACGCCCGGCAAAATTGAGCTGCTCAGTCGCAAAACCTAAGTGATTATTTTTCCTCGCTGTAGCTTGTGCCGCGGCCTGCGCCGATGTATGGAATGGGGGATTACATAAAGTCGCATGATAAAACTCATTGGGCTGTATAATACCGTCGAAAATTTTTTGTGAGTCTTTTTGCCTTCTTAAGCGAATCGATCGCGTCAATCCGGTATTCATGGCTAACAATTGTTGTGCCGCGCGAATCGACTCAGGCTGACAATCACTGCCCGTAAATCGCCAACCGTATTCAGCGTTACCGATTAAGGGATAAATACAGTTCGCGCCACAACCAATATCCAAAACAGAAATCTCGGGACCATAAGGGGTTGGCAAATCTTCAGCCAAACAATCCGCTAAGTGGTGGATATAATCGGCTCGACCCGGTATGGGTGGACATAGGTGATCATCGGGTAACATCCACTCTATTTGGTACCAATGTTTTAATAGCGCTTTATTTAACAGCTTAACGGCTTCCGGCTCGCCGAAGTTTAGGCTCTCTTTACCTGTAGGCGTCAAGGTCGACCAGGTTTTGAGGCTAGGCTCCAACCTAAAAAGTGCCGTTAAATCATAATGGCCTTGATAACGATTCCTAGGGTGCATCAGTAACCTTGCTCCGTAAGCCATAAATCTGCATCGCGCTGTGAACTAAAACGTCCGCAAACAGCTAAGCAGCTGATCATTTGCTCGCGGAGTGGCAGTGGAATCGGGATATGTTTATGTAATACTGACTGCATCCACGCTATTGTGGTCTCAATCTGTTTGTTCGCAGCCAGCGGCGTTTGTGCAGGAACGCCACGCGGTAGGATTTCTGAGGTTTCGCTCGCCTCAGTATTGACATAGTGCATTGCCGAAGGTCGTTGCGGATTAAGATAGACTTCGCCCTCACACCCGTTAGAGACCAGTGCCTTAGCCTGAATATCACGGAAGAATTGCGTCACTTTAGGTAGATATTCCGGATGTGACACGCTGGTCAGTCGCACTCCAGCCTGAGCAACAAAGGGTGAAATAAATTTCGCTAAAGTATGGGCGCTATTGCGCAGACCGAGATGCCACCTTAAGTCGAGCTGCTTCGCTAAAGGGGGGCATAGCGTATCGATTGTCATAAACGAGAAACCCGTCTCTAACAGCTGTTGATGACTTTCAGCAATATCACCTGCCGGGTTGATACCCATTGCCGCAAGGATCGCTGCGCTTGTAATACGCGTCGGGTCATTATGGACACCGTGCAGAAAGACATTCACCCCACACTTATGCAGTAACAAAGCTAAAAGGGGCGTCATATTCGCTTGGCGACGAGCGCCATTATAACTCGGGATGATTAAGGTATTCGGCAAGGCTGGCCATTGTGGTAAAAACGCCTCCAGTCCCCGGTAGAAACCCAGTAATTCTTCTTCTCCCTCCCCTTTAATCCGTAAAGCGATTAAGATCGCCCCGAGAGAGAGGTCATCAACCTCACCCCTTAATATCGCGCCATAAAGTGCCGCCGCAGTGTCTTCGTCAAGATGGCGAGCATGCAGTTTGCCACGACCAATCTCTTTAATTACTTGTTTAATATCCATGATTTCTCTACTTACGCGATGTACGACGACGGGCTGTTTTCTGCTTTAACGCTGAAGGTACTACGCTAGCATCACTCGGTGCAAATTTTGGCTGTTCAATTGGAAAGACGGGCAGCGAGGCCAAGAGCCGGCTTCCATATTGACGTGTTATCAACCGACGATCATAAATAATAATTTCACCGTGGCAATGATGGCTGCGTATTAATCTACCGACTTGCTGGATTAACGTGAATGAAGCAGTGGGTAAACTCTGACTTTCGAAAGGATAGCGTTGTTTACTCTTGAGCCACTCACCCTCTGTTACGATCACTGGACTATCAATGGGGGCGAACGCAATTTTGTGAATATGAACTGCCGTCAGTAAATCCCCTTTTAAGTCAAGCCCTTCCGCAAAAGATTGCAAACCAATCAGAATACTTTGTTGCCCTGCTAGCACTCGCTCACGATGCAGTGCGATCAATCGCGTACGCGGTTGGTCACCCTGTACTAACATCGCTAAGCGTTTATCGCTCATCAAGGTAACGAATTGCTGCAATGCACGCATGCTGGAGAAAAGGACTAAAATCCCTTTATGATTCGATTCCACCAGCGTCTGGCGGAAAATCCCTGCCATTTCAGTAAGGTGCAATGCTTCGTGTTGGAATCCAGGCTCATACTGCATCTGCGGAATGATCAACTTACCCTGCTGCGCATGATTGAAAGGACTCTCTAAGCACACAAAACGATCAGTGGCTTTTTCGCTTAACCCAGAGAGTTCCTGAAAACGATTAAAAGTATTGAGGCTACGCAGCGTCGCCGAGGTTAAAATAGTGTGCGGGACCTTTGACCAAAGGATATTCTCAAGCTGCGTACTGACACGGATGCCCGCGCAATGTAACCATAATTGCGGTTTACCATCCGCTGTCTCTAAGGTTGCCCATTTCGACACTGGCGCCCCAGACAGTTGTCGCAATGCCGCTAGGCGCCATAATTTTGACTGCGCTTCAAAATGGCCAAAAAAACGATTGAGTTGCAGCATACCGCGGTGAATCCGCACCATATCTGCTTTGCCAGTCTGTTCGCCCAAGAAATTTAATAGGGTCTCGGCTGCCGCACGTAATCCATCATAAAGTTTATACAGCTGTTCACATTGCTCCCTAAGTACGTCCGGTAACTCCCCCATTACAAACCGATAACTCTGCTCCACCTCAGCCTTAACCAGAGGTAATAAAGCCTGTGTAAAGGCCATGACTAACTCATCAATCGTGTCTCGGTGGGCCGCCAATCGTTCGGGCTTCGCCAGTGCTGGCGGAGATTTCAGTGTAAATTGCGCAGTGATCTGCTCAATAGTTTTTGCAAAAAGATCGAGTTGGAGGCCTAAACTGCTCGGTGTAATCTCCGCGCTGATCTCTAAGGCATCGCGCGCAACATCGGGAAGATGATGTCCTTCATCCATAATCAGCATTAGATCTTTCGCGGGAGGTAATACGGAGTCGCTCTCTAAGGCCGCCATCACCAGAGCATGGTTGGTGATCACCACGTCAACACTGTCAATATCACGCCGTGCCAAAAAGAAGGGACACTCTTTATACCATTGACAATGGTGAGCTAAGCAATGCGCTTTATCCGTCGATAAGCGCGCCCACAAACGATCGTTAATGTTCTCTGGGTAGTGGTCACGTACGCCGTCCCAATTGCCCTTATCAAGCCCCTGCTGCAGCTGTTCACATTGTTGTTGTTCCTGCGGCGAGATAGATCCTGGCGCTTGGCTACTGAGCGAATCGTCATCTAAAAGGTAAAGCAGGTCCGGCTGGCTATTATCCCCCGTAAAATAGAGGTTACGCGGGCAGACATAACGTCGCCGACCGAAGGCTATGGTATAGGTGAGATCGGGGATAAAGCGTTTGAGTAACGGCAGATCTTTACCGTAAATTTGATCTTGTAACGCAACATTAGCCGTACTGACGACGAGGGTTTTACTCTCTTCACGACTGACGGCAATACCGGGAATAAGGTAAGAAAGGGTTTTCCCTACCCCGGTCGGCGCTTCAATGGCTAAATGTCGGCCCGATTCACCGGCCAAGGTTTTGGCTACTTCTGCCATCATCTGACGCTGTGCCAGCCGAGGGATAAAATCATCAACGTTTCGCTGAAGTTTTTTATACCAATCGCTGATTTGCGCTTTTATTGCTGAAGTGAGTGCCATAACAACCCATTATCGAGTGAAACAGCCTGTATTTTTACACAGTATCCATGCAACGTCAGTAATTGTGGGGAATTTTTTTATTCATCAGTCAGGTAGCGAAACATCACGGTGGTCGCTTGGTAATCGCCTAACGTCGACTGAGCATAGCAGGGGATTTCTCCTGCCACCGTCCAGCCTAAAGATTGATAAAGGGCAACCGTGAAATCCTCTGTACGTGTATCGAGTACTAGAAGTTTAAGCCCCAGTTGTGTCGCACTGTCGACGGCCGTCTGCAGCAGTCTTTTCGCGAACCCTTGACGCCGCCATGCCTGGCTGACGATCAATTTAAAAATCTCACCGCGATGGGTCCCGTTATACTTTGCGCAGGGCTCTAAACCAATGACCCCAACAATTTGGTTGTCAATTCGGGCACAATAAAAATATACCTCATTGTGCGCAATCGCCTCACTCTGACGCTGCCAGAAGCGATACATTGCATCAACTTGCTCGGTGGCGTTGGTATAGCCAATGCTAGCATCCAAGCTGACCGCTTCTTGCATCAATGCCGTTAACTGCTGAAGATCGTCGTCATTAATGGGTGATGTGATACGAGTAATAATCATCAGGACCTCCTTTAAGAACGACTTTACCTGAACATCTTTTTCAGACGTCATAGTATAATCTTATGGATACCGGATAAGGCACACAGCTTTAATGATCTCCGGGTTAGGAGTATTATTTCCCCAAACTATCTTCGAGACTCAGTAAATGAACATCAAAAAAATTTTTTTTATCACGCTTTTCATAGTGATGGCGTTAGGGGGAATTGGTGGCGTGGCGCTAATGGGGTATTCGATTATAATCGGTAAATAGCCTCTCGCGTTGGGGGACGATTAATCCCCCGCCTGCAACTGCTTAACCAGCATCGGAAAAGTCGTTTTAAACCACGGAGTGAACCGTTCCGGCGACGAGATTAGCTCTTGCTGAACCTCGGATAGTGAAGCAAAACGATAGTTTTCGGCTTCATGCGGATTGAGTACGGGAGGTTGATCGGTCAACCCCGTAAAAATATGACCGAATTCATGCTCAACTAAACCATCCGTTACCGGTAGATTATAATAAGTCTGCGTCAGCTTAGTGAGTGATAGCTTCAACCCCATCTCTTCATCAAGACGTCGTTCTGCGGCCTGCTGCGTACTTTCATTCGGAAAAGGGTGTCCGCAACATGTATTACTCCAGAGTCCACCACAATGATATTTACTGAATGCCCGCTGCTGCAGCATAAGTTGCTGCTTGGTATTAAAAATATACACGGTGACGGCACGATGAAGACGCCCCTGACGGTGAGCTGCTAATTTTTCCATTTTTCCCAGTGGATTATCATGTTCATCCACCAGTATCACTTCGATATTTTCCATGCTTTCACCACATTTAAACATGCCAGAAGCCTAAGTGTAGCACCCTTATTAAAAAAAAAGCTGCCTTACGACAAGGCAGCGCAATTATCCAGCGAATACTTAAGGATAGTTGAATGATTTCGTTTCGGTATGGACTGAGTCAGTGCCGATTAACACCTCAAATTCTCCCGGCTCAACCCCCCATTTCATCTGTTGATTCCAGAATCCTAAATCCTGTTTGCTGAGAGTGAATCTCACTTTTTTCGATTCACCCGGTTGTAACTGCACCTTTTGAAATGCCTTCAACTCTTTAACCGGCCGACTAATCGAAGCGACGGGATCGTGTAAGTAAAGCTGCACGATCGTGCCCCCTGCCCGTTTCCCCCTATTTGTGACCGTAACCGATGCGGTGGTGACCCCCTGCGACGAGCCAGTTGCGGAAAGTGTTATCGGTGACAAGGAAAACGTGGTATAGCTCAAGCCAAATCCAAAAGGGTAGAGTGGGCTATTATTGATATCAAAGTAGTGAGAAGTATATTTATTCGGATGCGTAAAGTCGTAAGGGCGGCCGGTTGGCAGATGGTTGTAGTAGAGCGGCAGTTGTCCGACTGAGCGCGGGAACGTCACTGGTAATTTCCCAGAAGGGTTCACATCACCAAATAATACATCGCTGATCGCATGCCCGCCTTCGGTTCCACTAAACCAGGTCTCTAAAATTCCCTCGGCTTGTTGATCTTGCTGCGTTATATCCAATGCACGACCATTCATCAACACCAGTACCAGCGGTTTACCGGTGGCCTTAATCGCCGTGATAAGGTCACGTTGCGCTTTAGGCAGCCGGATATCACTACGACTCGAGGCCTCGTGAGCCATACCTTGAGACTCTCCTACCGCCATGACCACAATATCGGCTTTTTTCGCAGTAGCGATCGCTTCCTCGCGAAGCTGCTGCGGGCTACGTTTATCGACCACTAGCGCAGGCTCATAAAGATTGAGAAAAGCCTGTACCTTAGGGTTATCCGTAATATTCGAGCCTCTCGCATAAAGCAGTGTGGCTTTATTCGCCACGGCCTCACCCATTCCCTGTAATAACGTCACTGACTGCTTAGCCACCCCCGCAGCCGACCAGCTCCCCATAATATCTCGCTGGCTATCGGCTAACGGACCAATTAAGGCTATAGTCCCCTGCTTCTTAAGCGGTAAAATTTGCTGCCAGTTTTTAAGCAGCACTAAGCTTTGCGCTGCCACCTCACGTGCTTGCACACGGTGTAAACGATCTTCGGCATTGGTATCTTGCGGATCACTTCCCGCTGGGCCTAAATGACTGTACGCATCGCGAAATAGACCCATATCGTATTTCACATTCAGGACATGCCGTGCGGCATTATCCACCTCCGCCTCGCTTACCGCGCCGCTTTTCACTAATCCTGGTAAATATTGGCTGTAGTATTGGTCGCTCATGCTCATATCAATACCAGCTTTAATCGCCACACGCACGGCATCCGCTGGGTCGCTCGCGACCCCATGATTGATTAATTCTTTAATCGCGCCATGGTCACTGACGGTAATCCCCTTGAAATGCCATTGATGACGAAGCAGGTCGGTCAGCAGCCAATGATTGGCCGTAGCCGGGATACCATTAATGGAATTTAGCGAAACCATTACCCCGCCGCTGCCCACTTGCAATGCCGTTTGGTAAGGGGGCAGGTAATGCTGGAACATCTGCTGAGGGCTCATATCGACACTATTGTATTCTCTGCCCCCCTCTACCGCGCCGTATAAAGCAAAATGCTTCACACTGGTCATCACCGAATTCCGGTCGGCAGGGCTCTTCCCTTGCATCGCTTCAACCATGGTTTTACCCATAATCGAGGTTAAATAGGTGTCTTCACCAAAGCCTTCTGAACTTCGGCCCCAGCGAGGTTCATGACTGACATCCACCATGGGTGCCCAGGTCATATTCAAGCCGTCCTGCGCCGCTTCCAGAGCGGAGATACGGCCAACCGTTGCCACGGCTTGCGTGTCCCAACTTGCCGCAAGGCCAAGCGGTATGGGGAAGATAGTACGCTGACCGTGCACGACATCGTAAGCAAAAAATAAGGGAATTTTCAGTCGGCTTAGCTGCATGACTTGGTCTTGCATAACACGGATATCGGGACGCGTGACGGTATTAAAGATCGCGCCCACCTGTCCTTTTTCAATCATCTGCTTAATGGTTGATTTCGGGGTATCGGGCCCAACACTGATCAATCGTAGCTGGCCAATCTTTTCGTCTAAGGTCATTTTCTTTAATAGCATAGAAACAAAATGATCACGCTGAGATTCATTGGGTACCTGAAGTGAGGCGGGATCAGCAAAGAGGGAAGTGCAGAAAAATGCTAAGGGTAAAACAATAGCCTGAGGACACATCGATTTCATTAACAACTCTCTTTAGGATAATCCCTACCACTCACGCGCTTAGGGAGAAGACGATTGAGTTATGATAATGTCAGAATCCTGTAAAAAAGAGAAAATAATTTAATGAAAGGCACGACGCGATGCGTCGTACCAAGGTGAGGTTTACTACGGTTCGACGCTTTGCGCCTGTTCTAGCGCTTTTTGTTCAATTATCATCGTTTGTGGCGAAGATAGCGCGATATTGGCCGTGCGTAATCTTACTAATACCTCAAACAAAAGTTCACTGCGGGTGGCGGAGATTAACCGTTGTGAATTCACATTTCCCGTCACACTTAAGAGGATCCCTTGCGCAGAGAGATCCTTAAAACTTACCGACGGTGCCGGGTTATCCAAGATTTTCTCGTTGTCATTGAACGCCCCGAGTAAAATATCTTTTACCTGTACCGGGTCGATATCTAATGGGAAGGTTAAGGGGATGGTCACAACCCCTTGGGCATTACCCATGGTCGCATTACGAACGTTTTGCGAGATAAATTGTGAATTGGGAACAATTACCGTCGATTTATCGGTTAAGAGGATCTCGGTAGCACGCACGTTTATCCGGCGAATATCTCCTTCAATTCCGCTGATCGTCACGAGGTCGCCGACTTTAACTGGCCGCTCAGTAAGTAAAATTAGGCCTGAGATAAAGTTTTTAACGATCTCTTGCAAGCCAAAACCGATACCGACGGATAAGGCACTGACTATCCATGCTAATTTGTTCCACTGTACGCCAATCGCCGATAGGGTCATCAGTAAGACCAGGACAAACCCAATATTACTGAATAAGGTCACCAGCGACACACGCATTCCTGCGTCCATGCTGGTCTGGGGAAGAAAATCATTATCCAGCCAGTTACGCACCGAACGGAGCACGTAAATACCAGCAACCAAGGTCACCAAGGCCATTACTATGTGTGACGGGATTAAATTCAGTTTTTCGAGGCCGCGTCCAGCAAAGAAATCGATAATCCTGCTCAGGATCTCGCCAGGGCTAGAGGATGAGATAGTGCCGTTCATCAATAACAAAATCAGCATAATAACGAGTGCAGATTTTAACAAGCCAGAGAATAAGCTGCCTAATTGCAGTAACGTCTTACCATTAAGATTTAGAGAACGGGTGACTAATTTACCCGGCGCACTGTTGGTCGAGAATAAGACCTGGCATCCATCAATCGCTAAAGCATTGAGGAAGTAAAAAGTGCTGAGTAATATCCCGACCCAAATGACTTCGTAACTTAAATATCGCGCCAATCCGACATATCCAATTACCAAACAGATCAGAATCGTTATCCCGGTGAGGATTAAAGCGATATCGACTAAGCCAGCGATACGCGAACGTTCAACCTCATACCCATCACGTTCTAAGCGTTGGCGGATACGGCGGGTGCGGACAACTATCAGTAAGCAGAGTAAGCCGATCAGAATCGCGGTGAGACCATTACCGAAGATAGTGGTATTGACGCTGGTTTCGATCGCTCGGTTAAAGGCTTCAAGTCCTTGGAAGATAAAGACTAGTGTAGCGATGACAATAGGGAAAGGCTTTAAGGCTTTTGCTAATTCATCATTGATCTCCGGCAAACGCCAACTTGGGCGACGCGTGGAAAGGAAGGCACGTCCTAGGCCGGCAATAAGCCCGGCTAACAGGCTCTGAATACCTAAGCTCGACACCAGATCCCGCACATCGTCGGCGACATCGGGATGACGAGCAAAAGCTAAGGCCAAGAAATTACAGCATAGTGTGATGGCGAGCAGAGTCGTTATAGCGATCGCACAAGCGAGAAAGCTGCGCCGTAGCCGCCCTTCAGAGAGTTTATTGATACTGACCCAAGCGAGGAACTCTTCCATATAACGGCGACCAATAACCATTACGAGCACAGCCGCAATAAACCACAGCGCCGTCCCTAAACGGTAACCGGGAGAGAAAGAGAGCTGTACACTTTGCTTAAGATCGTGAGCAAAACCAACAATCTTCGGTTCATCGACCGGATTATTGTAGAGTGGCTGCCAGAATTTAGCGGCTACAATACTGCCAGTATTAAGACTGACTTGGTTTTTTAGCCGATCCCGTCGGAGGTTTAAAATCTGCGACGACAAAACTGATGCACCGTTCTGTAAGGCGTTGGCTTGTTTGATCTGATCATCTAAGCGTGATTTTTGCGCCATAAGCTGGCGACGCTTACTGGTGACATCAGAGGTCTCTTTTACCCCACTGCCCGCTTCTGGGGCTGGACCTAATACGGCCAACTGCGCATCAATCTGCTGGCTTTGTGGTACCAAGTTTTGCGAGAGCGTATTAGCATTTTCACCCAGCTCGACAGCCATATCATTTAATTGAGCGAGTTGTGACTCATCTGTGACACTCGAAACTTGTCCTTTAATTTTATCGAGGATCATTTGCATCTTCGGCAATTCGACCGCGGCATTGACCTTTGAAGCTGCCTCGTCACTATTTTGATCAATACTGTCCTCTGCCAGTACCGACGTCATCGGTACCGCTAAGGTAAAGAGCATACAGAGCGTCAAGATAACTTTTTGTAAACGACTCATACACATTCCTAAATTCCTTACTTATCGCTATGGATAAGTATAGGGAGTTGTCAAAAATCTGCCTATCAGAAGGTGGCTGAAAAGCTTATTTCGCGGCTGCTCTATAGGCTAAGGCTGCGGCCGGAACGGGAGCCGCCTTTCCTGTTTCTAACCAACTGCGAATTCGATTAGCGTCGGCAAAGTGGGTATATTTCCCAAAGGCATCCAATACGACCAATGCCACTGGCCGACCATTAATGACGGTGCGCATCGCTAAACAGTGCCCGGCTTCATCGGTATATCCCGTTTTCGTTAGCGCGATCTGCCACGTTTTGTTATAGACCAGATGATTGGTATTACGGAAAGGTAAGTTGTAACGCGGATTCTGGAAAGAGGCCGTGGTTTCCTGCGTGGTGCTTAATTGCCCTATTAACGGATAAGCACGGGTCGCTTTAAGTAATTTAACTAAATCTTCGGCATCGGAAACGTTATGGATAGACAACCCCGTGGGTTCAACATAATGAGTATGACTCATCCCTAAAGCACGCGCCTTCGCATTCATTGCTTGAATAAACGCGTTATAGCCGCCTTTATAGTTCGCCGCTAAGCTTGCCGCCGCACGGTTTTCAGAGGACATCAATGCCAGCAGCATCATGTCGCGGCGGCTAATATGACTGTTCACTTTGACTCGCGAAAATACACCACGCATTTCCGACGTTTGATGAATATCCACGGGCAGCAGCTCATCTAACGGCTGTTTAGCATCCAAAGCAACCATCACTGTCATCAGTTTAGTGATTGAGGCAATCGGCCTGACTCGGTCCGGATGAAGTGAAAAGATCACTTTATTGCTGGCTAGGTCGACGACCAAGGCGCTGCCAGAAGCGATCGGCGGTTGCACTAATCGATTCTCTTGGCTTGCACTATACTTAGCCGGAGTCGCTTTCGCTGATAGGGAAAAACAACAACATAACAGGAGAGCTAGGATACAATGATGGCGTTTTACTGGCATTTTTCGTCTAATATGGTCAAAGTCAATTTTCTGTATCGGCTACAGGCTGCCCACCTCCAAACCGGAGAAAAGCTGGCGACAGCATCATACGCGTATCGAGTCAGAAAATACTAAGTCTGTTTACTGATTTAGGCGGGTATTTGTAAAAAAATCTGTCAATGAGCTATTTCGTATGCGGCTAGCCGGATACATGATGATAAAACGATCATTTACTTACTTCAGGACCTTATTTTGTCTATCGATATTCATTCTCTGATTTCACATTACGGTTATCTCGCACTGGTTATCGGCTGTATGGCTGAAGGAGAAACCTTTGTTCTGCTGGGGGGGATTGCCGCGCACGAAGGGTTGCTGCACCTCTATTGGGTGATCGCTGCCGCGATGCTGGGTGGTATCATCGGCGACCAGATTCTGTTCTTTTTGGGTTGGCGCTATGGCACCAAGTTCTTAAGCCGCTTCGAGAAGCAGCAGAGTAAAATTGATAAAGCGAATACATTAATCCACCGCCACCCTGCCCTATTTGTTATCGGGGCGAGATTTATGTACGGCTTTCGAATTATCGGACCAATCATCATTGGGTCCAGTGGATTACATCCTTGGCTATTCGTGTTACTCAACATAATCGGGGCCGCGATATGGGCGGGACTCTTTGCAAGCCTAGGATTTTACGCCGGTAAAATTATTACCCCGTGGCTAAATCGTATCGAAGATTACCTTGAACCCCTGTTTTGGGTGGCAGTAGCGGCATTAGTGATTTGGGGTGCTTGGAAACTCATTCAGTGGCTACGAACCCGAAATTCTGCTCAGTGAGCACCAGAAATATCAGAATCTTTCACTGAAATACAAAAGCAGATGTTCATTCATCTCGTCTGCACATATACTAAGCATAAGGCTGAATTTGGTTCGGCCTACTACCCTGTTCACACTACCGTTAATCAGGTTTAAGCCATACATTCTATGAAAAAAAGCATCCGCGCGTTGATCTCTGCTGCCATGACTGTTGCAGCCTTTTCTCAGACTGCACAGGCGGTGGTATATCCACTTCCGGCAGCCAACAGTAGTATTACTGGTGAGAACCTCGAAATTTCTATCCCTAGTGACAGCAGATTACCGCTGGAAGCTTTTGCAGCACAATATGAGATGGGGCTGAGTAATATTTTAGAAGCTAACCCGGGTATTGATGTATATCTACCGAAGGCTGGATCTAAACTGATCATCCCACAGCAATTGATTTTGCCTGATGCCCCCCGCGAAGGGATCGTTATCAACAGTGCTGAAATGCGTCTTTACTACTATCCGAAAGGCGGTCACACCGTCGTTGTTCTGCCTATTGGTATCGGTCAATTAGGCAAAGATACGCCACTTGATTGGGTCACTAAGGTCGAAAGTAAACGCCCTAACCCAACGTGGACCCCAACAGCGAAAATGCACAGCGAATATGCGGATGAGGGTAAAAACCTACCGACCATCTTCCCTGCGGGTCCAGATAACCCTATGGGGCTTTACGCGCTCTATATTGGCAAAATGTACGCCGTCCACGGCACCAATGCTGATTTCGGTATTGGGCTGCGTGTTAGCCACGGCTGTGTACGTCTACGTGGTGACGATATTAAATGGCTGTTCGAGCATGTCCCAGTGGGCACCCGCGTGCAATTCGTCAACCAACCGGTTAAAGCGTCCGTCGAAGCCGATGGGTCACGCTACCTAGAGGTGCACAATCCTCTGTCAACCACCGAAGAACAATTTACCAGTAATGCCGTGGTGCCGATTACCTTGACGCAATCTGTCAGTAAAGTGCTTTCTGATTCCAGCGTTAATCAAGACGTCGTGAACCAAGTATTGAAAAATCGTTCTGGGATGCCAGTAAAAGTTAATGGTGTAGCAGAAGCACATGCGAATACGCCACAGCCTGTCGCTGAACAGAGTGACGCGCAACCAACTGAGGCACCCGACTCGGCTTTCTCCGCACAAGGAGCAAGCGATTCAGTGACTCAGCCACCACCGGTTGAAGAGTAAGCTTTTCGTCGGCCACACCCTGCGGTGTGGCCACAACAGCCTACTGCCCACTTTCGATGAGTCGGCGGCTCTTGACCAGTAACGTTCCCACCAGCAACGCACCTAAACAAACCATGACGGCAGCAGCCAGATAGATTGACCGAATCCCGCTATGATTCATCAGCAAACCCGCCACCGGTCCAGTTAATCCCAACGCGAGATCCAAGAAAGCGGAATAAGTGCCCAGTGCAGACCCTTTACTCTGTTCACTGACCCGCCGAACCGCTTCGACGCCCAATGCGGGAAAGACCAACGAAAAACCTGCACCGGTGAGCAGTGCGCCAATATCGGCCCACAATACGCTCTCTGCATGCCAGAGCATAAATAATCCAATGGCTTCAGTGATGAGACAGCCGAGAGAGACGGCCAGCCCCCCGAAACGCGTAATCATATGACTAAACAGAAAGCGCGATAACACAAAACCTAAGCTATAAAGGCTTAATGTCATGGCTGCGCCCTGCCACCCACGACTGGAGAAATAAAGGGTAATAAAGGTCGCAATCACGCCGAAGCCTAGCGTGCCTAACGCTAACCCCATTCCGTAAGGGCTGACTAACCCCAATACTTGGCGAAAAGGCAGACGTGGTGCCGTCAGCGAAATAGTAATACTGGCTTGGTGGCGTGCAATCAAAAAACCTGTCACGCCCATCAGCGTAATCAACCCCGCAAAACCACTGATGCCTAACCATTGGTTTAACATCACACCAAAAGGTGCACCAACAGCCATCGCAAAATAGGTCGCAACGCCATTCCACGAGATAACCCGTGCAGTATGGACAGAACCCACTAAATTCATTCCCCATAATGTCGCGCCAGTGCTACTGAAGCTTTCACCAATCCCTAAGCAGATTCGACCTAACGCAAGCAGCAGTAGACTACTCATTGGGTGGCTAGCAGATAAGGCAGCGATTACCGTCATCGCACCGCTGAGACCACAAAGTACCATCCCCAGCATAACGACTTTCTTCGGCCCAAAGTGGTCAGCCAGTCTACCACTCTGTGGGCGACTGATCAGGGTTGAAAAATATTGTAGGCTGATAATTAACCCAGCAATAAAAGGCGAATAGCCTAATTGATGGTGCACAAAACCTGGCAATACTGCTAAAGGAAGACCAACTGAGAGATAGCAAAAGAAGGTAAATATCATTACCGACAGGATACGCTGATTAAGTTGACCGCGCGTCGGTTCGCTCTGCTGAGGCATATACACACCAAAATAAAAACAGGAATATCCTCAGCATAGCATATCAATAAGTCGAGGTTGCGTTACAAGGTTGATATTAGGTTAATTTTATTAACTCTTTGTTAATGGCTTGGGCAATTGCGGTAGAATGCGTCATCGGACGGATTTGACTGAAGAGCTCATCAGCCTGAGCGTAGGATTTTCGTAAGTAGCCCAGCCATTGTTTAATCCGCGCCACATGATACATACCGGTATCACCCTGCTTTTCAAGATGACAATAGTCCTCCAGCAGCGCTACCACTTCTGGCCACGGCATTGCCGGATGATTATATTTGATCATCTTACTGAGGTTTGGGATATGAAGCGCGCCTCGACCGACCATCAGGTCACTGCAGCCGGTGGTCGCCAAACACGCTTGTGCCGATGCCCAATCCCAAATTTCACCGTTAGCGATCACAGGTATCGTCAGTCGCTCTCGAAGAGCGGCTATTGCCGACCAGTTAATGGTCTCTGCGCGATAACCATCCTGCTTAGTTCGCCCGTGAATCACGATTTCCGTTGCCCCAGCCTGCTCTACCGCATCGGCAATTTCAGCACTGTGGTCGATGGAATCCCAACCTAAACGGACTTTTACGGTAACGGGAAGCGTAAAAGGAACCGCTTGACGCATTGCTTTCGCTGCTTGGTAGATCAGTTCTGGGTCCTTTAATAATGACGCCCCGCCACCACTACCATTAACGGTTTTAGAAGGACAACCACAATTCAGATCGACGCCCCAAGATCCTAGCTCCACTGCGCGATGCGCATTTTCAGCTAACCACTGTGGGTGCTGACCCAGTAGCTGGATCCTGACCAGCGTCCCTGTTGGCGTGCGACTCTGGTGCGCTAATTCTGGACACAAACGATAGAACGATTTCTTGGGTAATAACTGATCAACGACTCTTAAAAACTCCGTGACACAGAGATCGTAGTCGTTGACCTTAGTCAGGAGTTCCCTGACTAAGGCGTCCAGCACACCTTCCATCGGTGCTAACAATACACGCATCGGACTAGCGATTGCCCTGCGGTTTCTTTGCGGCAGGCTTTGTTGACGCAGAAGCCCCATTACGCGTGCGAGGTCGAGAGCTATTTTGTCCTTGAGGACGGCCCTGTCCACGCGAGCCATTATGCTCAGAGCGTCCACCACGTCCAGCACCTCGTCCACCTTGACGTCCGTTTTGAATCGGCTCAGCTTTAATAGACGGATCCGGCTCATAGCCTGGAATGGCCAGGCGAGGAATCTCTTTTTTCAAGAGCTTTTCGATATCACGCAATAACTTATGTTCATCTACACAAACGAGTGACAGTGCAGAACCACTGGCCGCTGCACGGCCAGTACGGCCAATACGGTGCACATAATCTTCCGCCACATTGGGCAGCTCGTAGTTCACGACGTGAGGTAGTTCTTCTATATCGATGCCGCGCGCTGCAATATCGGTCGCAACTAACACGCGCACTTCCCCGGTTTTAAAATGCTCAAGCGCACGCGTTCGCGCACCTTGGCTTTTATTACCGTGGATAGCGGCAGCCGTAATCCCATCTTTATTCAGCTGCTCTGCAAGGTGGTTAGCACCGTGTTTGGTACGGGTGAAGACCAATACCTGTTGCCAATTTTCCTTACCGATTAAATAAGAGAGCAATTCACGCTTACGCTTCTTATCAACAAAATGCACCTGTTGAGAGACTTGTTCGGAAGCAGTATTACGGCGAGCCACTTCGACCAATTTTGGACGGTCTAATAACTTTTCAGCCAGGGTTTTGATCTCGTCAGAGAAGGTCGCAGAGAACAGTAAGTTCTGACGACGCGTCGGTAATTTCGCCAAGATACGACGGATATCATGGATAAAGCCCATATCTAGCATACGGTCAGCTTCATCCAGCACTAAAATTTCGATATTTGATAATTGCACGGCATTCTGCTGCACGAGATCGAGTAATCGACCAGGTGTAGCAACCAGTACGTCAACTCCGCCACGTAATTTCATCATTTGCGGATTAATGCTGACACCGCCGAATACCACCAGCGACCGTAATTTAAGGTAACGGCTATAGCTTTGAACATTCTCGCCAACCTGTGCGGCCAGTTCGCGCGTAGGCGTTAAAATGAGTGCTCGTACCGGTCTGCGTCCATTAATAGGCTTCTCACTTGCGGCAAGACGGTGTAACAGTGGCAAGGTGAACCCTGCGGTTTTACCCGTACCCGTTTGCGCGCTGGCTAATAAGTCATCCCCCGCTAAAACGATAGGAATCGCTTGTTGTTGGATTGGCGTGGGAGTGGTGTAGCCCTGTTCGTTAACAGCACGCAAAATCTCGGCATGTAGACCGAGTGAATCGAAAGTCATGGGGTATTGCTCCAGAGACACCCTGACCGTCTATTCACGGTGCAGTTTTCAGGGGGGGGATTGTCACTAAATTGAGAGAGATCAACGCAAACTACAATGCGATAAGTGGAGGGAGTGTATCAGACTTTAGGCAGGACTGCGAGGATGTTAAAAAGGCCAGTCGAATGACTGGCCTTGGAGGTATTAGCTGCGTTTTTTTTCGACTTGTTGACTGGAACCTTTAGCCAACAATGAAAAAAGTGCGGGCCCAATAAGCATCGCCACACCTAATCCACAAATCAGTAGCGGATTGTGCAATACACGAGAGAATAAGAAGAGTGACAACATTGCCGCACCAAAATAGTAGGTGGTAGAGGCTTCTTCTAGATAATCTCCCACTGCGCGTAAGCGCGAGACATTTTGCGTAATCAACATAGCAACCAGCAAAACGACATAACTTGCGACCAATCCGGCACTGACTTCAACTAACAACTTGTGTTTAAAACCCCAAATTAATGAAGCCACGATGGTTAAGTGCATCGCGATATGAAAACACGTTTGCCCAGTGACAATCTGAACACGGTTAGACCATTTCATAGTTATCTCCTAGTAATACTCGCACTAAAGCAAAACACTCTAACGCCAGTAATTGTCTTCCGAGAGTAATCGAATTAAATCGGTTGACCACTACTCTGCACTGCAATTGTGATAAGACCGATATTTCTTCAGATAATTCCTTTAGAAGACGGCCCCAGTCTGCCACAAAAAAGGAGGAATATCATATTTTGTTTTAAAGCCGGTAATTAATCAGTATGAAACACTGTAAAAATACCTAAAAATCAGGATTTTTAGAATAATGTAGTGAAAGGCTTTTTATTGGTCAAAAAACAATCCGTAGGAGGTTTTTATTGATAAATGGTCATTAAAAACAGTAAGTTGAAATAAAACCTCTTTTTGTAGTGTATTCAACTTAAGAAATTTCTGCTGTTTTTTTACGCAAAAAAAAGAGGGGATAATCCCCTCTTTTCACGATCTTCTGCTGTTACGTTATCGTCTATCACCAAAAATTCTTAGTAACATCATGAAAAGGTTGATGAAATCCAAGTATAAGGTGAGTGCCCCAACGATACTGTAACGACGAAAATTCGCCTTATCCGATGCATCAATGTTCTCACCTAGTTGGCGAAGTTTTTGTGTGTCGTAAGCGGTTAAGCCGACAAATACCACTACACCGATGTAGGTAATCGCCCACATTAATGCGGTACTCTTAAGCCAGTAATTAACCAGCGAAGCGATTAATATGCCGATCAACGCCATAAACAGTAAGCTTCCCAATTTACTGAGGTCGCGCTTCGTTACCGCACCATAAACCGTCATCGCACCAAACATCGCCGCCGTCACCACAAAGGTACTGGCAATCGAAGAATAGGTGAAGGCAAGAAAAATACTGGCCATGGTCAGCCCAGTCAGGACGGAGTACAGCATAAACAGGCCAGTGGCCAGTGCTGCGCTCATTTTATGCACCATACCTGACAGTACGAATACCACGGCAAGTTGAGCAATGATTAACCCAAAGAAGGTCATTCGGCTGGAGAAGATCGCTTCCATTACTGCAGGCGTTCTTGCGGCAAACCAGCTTACAAACGCCGTTAATAATAAGCCAGTGGTCATCCAACCATAAACTTGGGTCATATACGCTTGTACGCGACTGCCCGACGAGGTGTGTCCTAATGATGAAGGACGTTGATAATTTTCCATTACTCCTCCCTAGCTTGAAGTAAACAGTGTTGATAACGTTGGTTTACGCGTTGTGCAAACCAGGCGGTAGTCAAATTACGAGAAATTTTAGGGCTTTCTAATGTGATCCCTGGTAACCGCTCGTGTGGCCAAGCCTGCCCTCGCTTTTTATCGGCGGCAGAAAAGACTTTTTTCCATAATTGGCTTTGTTCAAATTCAAGTGATTCACCTTGTGACAACTGTTGGTGAATCGCTGATTCGCTCAGTTGCAGTGTAGAGCGAATCGACCTAATCGCCAACTCGGTATGACTCGGCGCGTCACTCTGATATTGAATTAAATCGCCATCTAATGCCAATTTTTGTCCGCTCAAATAGGAGACTGCCGCTTGGAAGGCAGCATTACGACTGGCATACCACCCTGCATTATAGTCGGCAAAACGGTATAAAGGCACCGAATAATGGGTGGGGTAGCCGAGCAGATGCAGTGTACCAAAATAGATCCCACCGCGCTGGGTAAGTACTTCTTTACGAATACTTTTCTCTACCTTGTAAGGGTAATTCTCTGCATGCTGTTCCGCAAAGGCGATACTTACCTGCATCGGCCCTCCAGTATGGATGGGGTTAAAGCGACCAAATAACCGTTGGCCTAAGGGAACAGAATCAATTAAATCGTCAAAAATATCGCTCAGTTCACGTTCGCTGCGTACCGTATCTAATCGCTCAGTGTAGCTTTTACCATTGGTCGACGGAATTTTTAATGCCGTACGTACTACAAATTCAGGAATATGCAGTGAGCCTGCTCGACGATAAATCTCCTGCCAAGCAATCTGCGGTAAACCTTTAACCGGCGCGTCAGCATTAAAATTGGTCTCTTGGCCCGCCACAGCAATGACTGCGCACAGATTAGACACATTAGCATCGATCTGTTGATGTAAAAACGCTTGGTAGATATCCTCCGACCAAGCAGTTTTGTTTGACACAGAACTCGGCAGCAGCTGCTTAACTTGAGTGGTTACGGCAACTTTTGGTCGTGCTGGCGCTTTGGGTTTTTCTGACGCACAACTCGCCAGCAGCAAGGCCATCATAGCTGACAGTATCAAGTTTTGGGCTGTCGATCGCGTCACGTTGATCATTCCTTATTGTTCCATTTTTCTGAAGCGGTACTGTCTTGTAAGGTAGGTGATAACCACCTTATCCCCTCGGCTGTATTCTCACGTTTCCAAAAAGGCGCTTGGCTTTTCAATAAATCCATAATGAATTCTGTTGCCAAGAAGGCGGCATGCCGATGGATAGCACTGACGATCACCAAGACAATCTCTTCTGCCAACGAAAACGTCCCTACGCGATGGATAATCGTGATGTTATTGACTGCAAAGCGCTCCCTAGCATGATCCGCAAGGTCATTTAACACCCGCTCGGTCATGCCTGGATAGTGTTCTAAGGTAAGCTGACTCACCGCGTATCCCTGGTTCATATCTCGCACCTTACCGACGAAAAAGACGAGAGCGCCATCTTGATGATGGCTGGCGGCAAGCCGATATTCATCCTCGATATTGAAAGGAGCGGCAGTGACCTCAATACGGGTCAACGCAGGCATCATTATCCCCCTGTGACGGGTGGGAAGAAAGCCACCTCATCACCTGACTGTAGAGGCTGTGAAACGTCGCAAATTTCTTGGTTCACCGCAACCAATAAGCGCCCATCCGCCAGTGCCAACTGCCAGCGTTTACCGCGTTGTACGAGTGCGGTACGGAGTTGTTCAACCGTGTTGAACTCGGCAGGCAGCATAAGCTTATCGCACTCTACCAGTTCACGGGTTTGTGCAAAAAAAAGTACCTTAATCATGCCAACTCCCTTGATAGTCACCGGATTTTCCACCCTGCTTCTCCACCAGCCGGATACACTCAATCACCATGTCTTTCTGTACCGCTTTACACATGTCGTATAAGGTCAACGCCGTAACTGAGGCTGCCGTCAAGGCTTCCATCTCCACGCCTGTTTGCCCGCTCAAGCGGCAGAGCGTTTGGATATGAATACGGCAAGGATCGCGTAGTGGGGTTAGCAATACTTCCACTTTGGTCAGCATTAACGGGTGACACAGAGGGATAAGATCCCATGTCTTCTTCGCTGCTTGAATCCCGGCGATCCGTGCCACAGCAAAGACATCCCCTTTAGGATGTTTGCCCTCAGTAATTAATTGCAGGGTATGCGCATTGAGTGAGAGATAAGCTTCGGCACGCGCTTGTCGTAATGTCACCGCTTTTTCGCTGACATCCACCATATTCGCCTCGCCCGCTTGATTAAGGTGAGATAATGAATTCATTGGGAGATTTTCTTGAGTTGTGGCACGAAATTACAGGGGGTAGTGTTGATATTAAGCTGTGCATCGATAATCTGTTCCCATGCCAATTGACACGCCGAGGTGGAGCCAGGAAAGGCAAAGATGACTGTTTGATTAGCCAGCCCTGCTACCGCACGAGATTGTAATGTCGCCTGCTGAATCTGTTCAAACGAGAACATCCTAAACAGCTCACCAAACCCCGTGATCTCTTTATCGAATAACGGAACTATTGCCTCAGGCGTTGTATTCTGTTCATGAAACCCCGTTCCGCCATTGATTAACACCGCTTGGATATGCGGACTCGCAATCGCTTGTGACACGATGGCGCGTATTGCATAGCGATTATCGGGGCAAATAGCACGCTCAACCACGCGATGTCCAGCTTGTTCCACCGCCTGTTGCAGATAATCGCCAGAGCTATCATTTTCCTTGGTACGATGGTTTGAGATCGTTAATACTGCAATATTTAGAGAAGGTGTGTTCCCTTGTGGATTATCCATTTCAGCTCCTCGCCTTAACCACCAATATAAGAGAGATTGCGTGCCATGCCCGTCATCCCTTGATGGAGAAAATGTGTCTGTTTCTTCTGAGCCAAGCTCAACTGAATACGTTCTTGTAGCGCCGATTGTTGGGCATCAGCCTGCAGTAAATCACGCAGATCGATGCCTTGCTCACCAAATAAACAGAGGTGTAATTGACCGATAGCTGAGACCCGTAATCGGTTACAGCTATCACAGAAACCTTTGTCATAAGGCATGATCAACCCGATCTGTCCAAGATAGTCAGGATGAATAAAAATTTGGGCAGGTCCCGCATCAGCGGCTCGGGTGACGATTTGCCAACCTTGATCCACTAATTGGCGGCGTAAATGCTCACCAGAAAGGTGGTGCTTAGCAAAGTAATCGTTGCCTTCCCCCGTTTCCATCAACTCAATAAAACGCAGCTGTAATGGACGATCCTTTATCCACGCGAGGAATTCGGGGAGCTGTTGGGTGAGATGTTTCATCAACACAACATTGATTTTGACCACGGGAAAACCGGCGGCCAAACTGGCATCGATTCCAGCCATAACCTCAGTAAATTTATTCTGCCCAGTTATTTGATGAAACTGACGCGCATCCAAGCTATCTAGGCTGACGTTAACCGCAGTCAGTCCCGCCGTACGCCAATTTGCCGCCTCTTTCGCTAAGCGGTAGCCATTGGTTGTCATAGCAATCTGTTGTATCGCCGGTTGCTGACGAATAGCGGCGATAATATCGCTAAAATCACGGCGCATTGAGGGTTCACCGCCCGTTAACCGTATTTTCGTCGTTCCCAATTGACCGAAGGCTTGCGCCACTCGGGCGACCTCCTCGACAGATAAGAACGCCTCTCGGTCCTTACTCGGTCGATAGCCATCAGGTAAACAGTACGTACAGCGAAAGTTACAGACGTCCGTAATGGACAACCGTAAGTAATAAAATTTGCGCTGATAGGTATCGGTCAAGGGTAACAAATAAATACCTCGTTAAAGGTGATGCAACAAAATATCCATTCACGCCAATTCACGTGTAAGGAAAAACCGGGGAAGTGATGACATTATCCTAGCTTGAATAGGTATAAGTGTCATGTTTGGCTGATCAATTCTCTGATATTTTTCAAATTTGTCTTGGGCAATACGTGGAGAACAGCAGATAATACGCGCTAGTATTTGCCGTAAACACTCGACCCTTAAGGATGATGCCCCAAATGAACCGTACCTTAGCAGATCTTGATAGAGTCGTTGCCATCGGTGGCGGCCATGGCTTAGGACGAGTAATGTCTTCGCTCTCCTCCCTCGGTTCTCGTCTTACCGGAATAGTCACGACTACCGATAATGGTGGCTCGACGGGGCGCATCCGACGCTCAGAGGGCGGCATTGCGTGGGGAGACACTCGTAATTGCTTAAATCAGCTCATTACCCAACCAAGTGTCGCGTCAGCGATGTTTGAATATCGCTTTTCCGGCCAAGGGGAATTAGCGGGGCATAACTTAGGGAATTTAATGTTACGTGCGCTAGATAGCCTGAGCGTTCGGCCGTTAGAGGCAATCAATCTCATACGTAATGTATTGAAAGTCGATGCCTTTTTAATCCCCATGTCGGAACAGCCCGTTGACTTAGTCGCCACGGACGCTCGCGGGACCTTGATCCACGGAGAAACCGAGATCGATGCAATGAAGGAGTGGCCAACGAGCTTAGCGCTCTCGGCCCCGGTAAAAGCTACCCGAGAAGCGATTGAAGCAGTTCTCGATGCTGATCTGATTATTTTGGGCCCTGGCAGTTTCTATACCAGCATTATGCCAGTCATTTTAGTGAAAGCGATTAGCCAAGCGTTGCGCCGTACTCCGGCAAAGATGTTATTTATCGATAATCTAGGAACAGAATTGAGTCCTGCAGGGCATCTTTCGGTAGCGGAGAAGCTCACCTTAATTGAAAATGAGATTGGCCGCCGCGTGATAGACGGCGTTATTCTGGGTCCCACCGCTGATAGCCGTGGTATTACCCAACGACTGCGCATCCAGCGCCCATTAGATGCTAGCGATGTGGGTTATCGCCATGACAGACAGCTGCTACGCCAAGCGCTAGAGGATGCCTTTCAAGCCTTACATTAAGAACATTGCAGCACGGCACGCTGTCCGTGTCGTACTGCGGTTGCCTACATAGCGATAAGCAATAAATCTCGGAGTTGATGAAGCTCATCACGCAAACGAGCAGCCTCTTCAAATTCGAGGTTTTGCGCATGTTTCTGCATAGTTCGCTCGTACTCCGAAATCTTCTTTTGTAACTCCGGCGCGGTCATCAGCGAATATTCCGCCGCTGTTTCCGCTGCTTTTAGCTCGATATCCCCTTTGGACGGGCTGGCTTTTTTACCGGACACCGACGCTCCACCAATTTCAAGAATATCCGTAATTTTCTTGTTTAATTTGGTCGGCGTAATACCGTGCTCTTTATTCCAAGCCTCTTGCTTTTCACGACGACGCTCGGTTTCCTCAATCGCACGGGCCATGGACGGCGTAATCTTATCTGCATAAAGAATCGCTTTACCGCTCACATTCCGAGCCGCCCGTCCAATCGTCTGAATCAGTGATCGATCGGAGCGCAAGAAGCCTTCTTTATCCGCATCCAGAATCGCCACCAGCGAGACTTCTGGCATATCCAGACCTTCTCGCAGTAAGTTGATCCCTACCAAGACATCGAACTTCCCTAAGCGTAGATCACGAATAATTTCCATACGTTCAACCGTATCGATGTCAGAGTGAAGGTAGCGGACCTTCTCACCATGCTCTTCTAAATATTCGGTCAGATCTTCTGCCATACGCTTAGTCAGTACGGTGACTAACACCCTCTCATTGATTTCAACGCGTTGGCGTATTTCAGACAATAAGTCGTCCACTTGGGTCGCCACCGGTCTAATCTCTAAGATTGGATCCAGCAATCCTGTTGGACGCACCACTTGATCAATCACTTCCTCGCCCGATTTTTCCAGTTCGTATTTGCCTGGGGTCGCTGAGACATAGATCGTTTGCGGGGCGAGCGCTTCGAACTCCTCAAACTTCATCGGCCGGTTATCCAGAGCAGAAGGTAAGCGAAAGCCATACTCAACTAGGTTTTCCTTGCGCGCTCGGTCACCTTTATACATCCCACCAATCTGTGGGATGGTCACGTGGGACTCGTCCACCACCAGCAGGCCGTCTGCGGGCAGATAGTCAAATAAGGTTGGCGGTGCCTGACCTGGGCCCCGTCCGGACAGGTAGCGCGAGTAGTTTTCGATACCTGAACAGTAGCCCAGTTCATTCATCATCTCGAGATCGAATTGCGTGCGCTGTGTGATGCGCTGCTCTTCAAGGAGCTTATTATTGTCTAAGAGGACTTTTTTACGATCAGCCAGCTCGACTTTAATCTCCTCCATCGCTTGCAGTATCCGCTCACGGGGGGTGACATAGTGGGTTTTCGGATAGATAGTAAAGCGTGCAACAGATTGCTCTATTTGCCCAGTTAGCGGGTCAAAGAGGGAGAGTCTTTCGACTTCTTCGTCAAATAATTCCACGCGCAACGCTAAATCGTCTGATTCCGCTGGGAAAATATCAATCACATCTCCGCGAACACGGAATGTCGCCCGCTGAAAAGCTTGATCGTTACGTGTGTACTGCAGCTCTGACAGACGGCGCAGAATGCTACGCTGGTCAATAATCATGCCTCGCGTTAAATGCAGCATCATTTTCAAATAGGCGTCAGGGTCACCTAGTCCATAGATAGCCGAGACTGAAGCCACAACAATCACGTCCTTGCGCTCGAGTAGGGCTTTAGTGGCTGAGAGACGCATTTGCTCAATGTGTTCATTCACCGAAGCATCTTTTTCGATAAAGGTGTCGGAACTCGGTACATAGGCTTCCGGCTGGTAATAATCGTAGTAAGACACGAAATACTCGACGGCGTTTTCGGGGAAAAAAGCCTTCATCTCTCCATAAAGCTGGGCAGCTAGCGTCTTATTCGGTGCCATGATCATGGTGGGACGGTTTGAATCGGCAATAACGTTAGCGATGGTAAAGGTTTTCCCTGAACCGGTCACGCCAAGTAACGTTTGATGAGCGAGACCATCGTCCAACCCTTCTTCTAATTTTTTTATCGCTTCAGGCTGATCACCAGAAGGCTTAAATTCCGAGTGTAAGGTAAAAACTTTACTCATAATCATTGGTTCCGGTTAGTCAGTATCAGGATGAGAGGTAATTTTACGCTTTAGCGGTAAGAAGTACAGATTTTTACTGGATAAACATCCAGTCCGCTCGTACACTTATCGCCAAAAATGCTCGGCGTCGAATAAAAGTCAGTCAGTCAATCTTTTTTTAGGTTATCCACCGTCGGCCGAGGATAATTTATTTTTGTCAAGCATTTGTCATTAAGTTCGCGGCCTCGCGTGTCGGCGACCGTTCATGCTATTGCTTTTGCGTAACGTATTGATTTTAAATTTATATAAAAATAAGTGTAGTTTACAACCACTCCAATGCCAACCCGCATCATTCATCGGCTAGCCACTGTTTTCAGAGGGTAATACACATGGTTATCCACAGGAATGGTGGATAACTGCTGGCAGGCCAGTAACCGTGGGCTGTGTATAATTTTTCAGAAAGATGACAAACCAATAAAAAAAATTTTTTTTAATGATGGCACTTTTTTACTTCGGCAATTCCGCTGCAAATTATTGTCATAAATGTTAACTGAACAGGGAAAGTCAATACTTGTTGAGATAAATAATTGCTATTTTATGATTCGTTATGCACCACTAAAGTTCATCCTTTTCGTCAATTGACTCATCCCCTCCTCTCACCTTCGCTATCAGCCTTACAAAAACTGGCGCGCTTATTGCTTAACAACTCTATTACATAGCTTGCTAATGGATTGGGAGATGACACCATGCTTCAGCTGAGAGAGATCAATCAAGCCTACGACGACCACCATACGCTCTGGGATATCAACCTTGAAGTGAACCAAAATAGCTGCTCAGCCATCGTCGGGCAACAAGGCACAGGTAAGACAACCTTATTCCATTGTATTTTGGGGTTTCTCCCCATCATGAGTGGCGAAATGACGTGGCAGCCGCAAAATACGCTGCCTTGTAGTTTAATTTCGCTTCCTAGTCAGTTTCGTTCGCAACTAGGCATAACCTATGTTCCACAAGGAAGTCCGATTTTCTCGCAACTGAGTGTAGAAGAAAATTTACTCATTGCGCTGAAGGCGGGCCATCAAAGACGCTTACCCGCGACCTTACCCTCGATAATCAGTCAGCTATTCCCAACCCTGATCAGCGAACGCCATCAACGCAGCGGGACATTAGCGAAAGGATTACAATATCAATTGGCGCTAGCCCGGGCAGTGATCAGCCACCCTAAGTTAATTTTATTAGATGAACCTTCGGAAGGTTTGACCGCGCATGAAGCTGACCAGCTTGTTGCGATAATTACTGCCCTCACAAAACAACATAATATTAGCGTGTTATTGATGGACAAGAATTTGCCTTTTGTGAAACGGGTCGCCGATAACTTTACCCTGCTTCATCATGGTCGAAGTATCATGTCGGGGACGGCCGCCGATTTAATGCGTTTCAGCGGCGCGGTGGAGTGGAGTACTAACGCATTGACGAAGGTAATGTAAGATAGTGTCCCAGATTGTCCAATTGCTCCGCATCGCTTAAATACGGGATTTCGCCCAGTAACGGCGCATTAATCTGGTCAGTCAGGTAGCCACAATAAGCAGCATATTCGTGTGGCTCAGGACTCAGGCTATTAGCCACCCAACCTGCTAGCGTCAGTCCCGCTTGCTGAATAGCCGCTTGGGTCAATAAGGCGTGATTGATACAGCCTAGCTTCATTCCTACCACTAAGATAACCGGTAGTCCCTGCGCACTCACCCATTGACCATAGTGTTGCTGTGCAGAAAGCGGGGTAAACCAGCCCCCTGCCCCTTCCACTAACACCCAATTCGCTTGCGCTTGTAAGGCCGATAGTCCTTCATCAAGCCGTGGGAAGCTGATCGGTTGGCCTTCGCGCTGGCTCGCGATATGCGGAGAGGTCGGTTGCTCAAAGGTAAGTGGGTTGACCGACGCATAGGGTAAGTCTAGGTTACTGTAGCGCTGTAAAATCAACGCATCACGATTACGCAAGCCTTCCGTTGTCCATTCTGATCCTGATGCAACCGGTTTATATCCTGCAGTGGTGTAGCCCTCGCGTGCCGCGGCTTGCAGTAGTGCGGCCGATACGAGCGTTTTGCCGACATCTGTATCGGTTCCGGTTAAGAAATACGTGTGACTCATCAGGTAACTCCAAAAACGATTTGATAGGTGAGACGGTAACCTTGCTCGTCTCGCGGCCAGTGGTCAGCTAATTGGTGAAAGAAGGCTCGTCCGCCTAGCCCTGCCTGACGCCCCGCGTGCAAGTGTGACGCCCCGATACCTTTTAACGACCAGAGAGCCTCGAGAGGAGACGCAAAATGGCAGATGATAGGTGCTTGCCAAGCAGTCAGCCCCAGAGACTCCGCCGTGGCGAGCAGTGACTCAGCACTAGACCAGCGATTGATCGGTGCAGAACGCCCCAACTGCTGCCAGACCTGTTCAATTTCCGGTAAAGAGCCAGCGGCTAGGGTTGAGATGGCGAGTTTCCCTTGGGCCGTCAGCGAGCGTTGCAACTGTTGCACGGTTTGTCGGAAATCACTGCACCACTGTAGCGCAAGATTACTCCATAAGTAGTCAACACTTTGCGCAAGGAAAGGAAACGCTTCAAGGTCGCCACGCACATAGTGATCTGCCGAGTGCTGTTGAACGGCCTGTTGCAGCATTCCGCTCGAGAGGTCAAAAGCCGTTACGCAATGACCCTGCCCACGAAAATAACGACTAAACCAGCCTGAACCTGCTCCAGCATCTACCAGTAAACCAGGCTTATGCCAGTCGCAGTGCGCCATGAGTTGCTCACCGACAATACGTTGAAACGCAGCAAATTGATCGTACTGTTTCGCCGCACGGCCAAATGCTTGCGCCAGCGCCTTTTTATCGACCTGGATAGGGGGATTAGAGGACATGATGTAAGGCCTCAACCAAACGGGTAATCTGCTCAGTACTGTGTGCAGCACTCAGCGTAATTCTTAAGCGTGCGCTTCCCACTGGGACCGTCGGTGGGCGAATCGCTTGTACCCAATGCCCTGCCGATTGCAGGCCTTGGGCGATGGCCAACGCTCGATGATTATCACCGATAATCACTGGCTGGATCGCCGTTAATGAATCGGTTAGAGGAATTCCCTGCTGCCTACATAAGGTTCGAAAATCGCTGATATTTTGGCTCAGCTTTTTGCGGTATTCCGGTTGCTGACGAACGATTTCGATACTGGCTAAGACAGCAGCAGCCTGGGCCGCGGGTAATGCTGTGCTATAAATGAGATGACGAGCCGATTGTTCCAAGTAAGCCGCTACCGCGTCGGAACAGAGAATGGCCGCACCGCTCACCCCAAGCGCTTTACCGAAGGTCACTACCAATATGTCGGGTGTGACCTGCTGCTGGGCGCAACTGCCCCGCCCTTCGTCACCCAACACACCGATACCATGCGCATCATCGACCATTAACCATGCTTGGTGTTCGCGGCACATTTCACTGATCGCGGCTAACGGCGCTTGATCGCCATCCATACTGAAGACGCCCTCGGTGATGACCAGACGATTCTCCGTATCGGTCGCCCCTAATTGCCGCGCAAGGCCGTCTAACGAGTTGTGAGGGAAACGGCGGTAGCGGGCCGGAGACAACGCCGCCGCTTCCTGTAACGAGGCATGCATTAATTTATCGGCGATAAGTGTGTCACTGGACTCGGCAAGGGCGAAAATTAACGCTTGGTTCGCCGCGAAGCCTGAGCTAAAGAGAATGGCCCGTGGGAAACCCAGCCAGTCGGCTAGTGTGTGTTCAAGCTGTTGGTGGCAAGGTGAGTAGCCGGTGACGTGCCCCGACGCCCCCGCACCCGTCCCCCAGTGTTGTGCCCCCTTGCACCATGCATCAATCACCGCAGGGTGATGGCTTAACCCTAAGTAATCGTTACTGGAAAAATGCGTGAAGTGTTGACCGTCCTGAGTGAGGCGGGCGTGCGGGGAGACGGTGACCGCTAACCTTCGCCGCAGCAATCCTTGCTGCTGGCGTTGGTGTAAAGCGTCTTCGATGCGTTGTTGCCAAGACATTAGACAGCCGCATTGTAGAAGAGTGAGGTATCCGCTTGGCTAATTTGCTGATGCAGCATTTCAGACTCAGACTCCACCCCTAGCTCCGTGTGAGCATGCGCCGGTTTTAATCCAAGCTTGCGGAAAAGTTGAACATCGCTATCTTCTTCAGGGTTTTCAGTGGTCAACAATTTGCAGCCATAGAAAATTGAGTTCGCCCCCGCCATAAAACACATCGCTTGAGTTTGTTCACTCATCTGTTCACGACCCGCTGAAAGACGTACATACGAACTCGGCATTAATACCCGTGCAACGGCAATGGTACGGATAAAGTCGAAAGGATCGACATCATCGTTATCGGCCAGTGGCGTCCCCTTCACCTTCACTAACATATTGACGGGTACGCTTTCTGGCGGGGTGGGAAGATTTGCTAACTGCATCAAGAGGCCAGCGCGGTCATCAATCGTTTCCCCGAGTCCGACAATCCCACCTGAACAGACCTTGATTCCCGCACCGCGAACATGTGACAGCGTATCGAGACGTTCTTGATAACTACGAGTGGTGATGATGTTGCCATAAAACTCAGGCGAGGTATCGAGGTTATGGTTGTAATAATCGAGTCCAGCAGTGGCTAACTCGTCGGCTTGTTCAGGAGAGAGCGTACCAAGCGTCATACAGGTCTCTAAGCCCATCGCCTTAACGCCTTCAACCATTTTCTTCAGGTAAGGCATATCCCGCGCATGCGGATTTTTCCATGCTGCACCCATACAAAAACGTCCTGATCCCGCGGCTTTCGCTTTACGGGCTGAGGTTAATACTTCTTCCACTTCCATTAATTTTTCAGATTCTAAACCGGTTTTATAGCGCGCACTTTGCGGGCAATATTTACAATCTTCAGGGCACGCCCCCGTTTTGATGGAAAGCAAGGTACTGACTTGTACTTTAGCAGGGTCGAAATTTTCACGGTGGATCTGCTGCGCCTTAAACATCAGTTCTAAAAAAGGCATCTCAAACAGCTCAGTAACTTGCTGACGTGTCCAACGTTGTGACATGGCTTGCTCCATAACTTTAAACATTCGGTTATTGTGGTTATACTTGTAAACTAAATTTATAGAAAACAGTTTACAACAATTATGTTCCCGACAGAAGATAGTGAATTCGATCGTCAACACCTTTGGCATCCCTATACCTCAATGCGGGATCCTCTTCCTTGCTACCCTGTTGCTTCGGCTCAAGGCTGCAGTATTACTCTCGAAACGGGGCAAGAATTGGTGGAAGGGATGTCTTCATGGTGGGCCGCAATTCATGGTTATAATCACCCACGGTTAAACCGCGCGATGACCGACCAAATTGCTAGCATGTCGCACGTGATGTTCGGCGGTTTGACTCACCGTCCCGCCGTGAAGCTTGGCCGTGAATTATTGGCCATTGTGCCGACTGGGTTAACGAAAGTCTTTTTGGCTGATTCGGGATCGGTCGCAGTAGAAGTCGCAATGAAAATGGCGGTGCAATATTGGAGTGGAACGTCGCAGAGTAAGCAAAAATTTTTAACGTTACGCGGGGGGTATCATGGCGATACCTACGCGGCAATGTCAGTCTGTGATCCTGAAAACTCCATGCATTCCCTATGGCAGGGTTACTTGCCCGAACATCTCTTCGTTCCAGTACCCCAATGTACGTTTGACCAACCTTGGCAGGAAAGTGAAGCGGATGCACTGAGGGAGGCCTTCGCCGAACATCATCATACTCTTGCGGCCGTCATTCTGGAGCCAATCGTACAAGGTGCCGGGGGGATGCGTTTCTATCATCCTCAGCTGCTTAAACGCATACGAGAGTTGTGTGATCAGTACGATGTACTTCTGATAGCCGATGAAATTGCTACTGGCTTCGGACGAACAGGGAAGATGTTCGCCTGTGAACATGCCAATATTTCTCCAGACATTCTCTGTGTTGGTAAAGGCCTGACGGGTGGCACGATGACGCTCGCGGCGACTTTGACGACTGATCGTGTCGCAGAGGGTATCAGTTGTAGCCCGGCTGGTTGTTTTATGCATGGCCCAACCTTTATGGGAAACCCCCTCGCCTGTGCAGTCGCGACCGAGAGTTTAAGAATTCTAGCCGAAGGTGCGTGGCAACAACAGGTGAGCAGTATCGCAGCGCAGCTTAATGCTGGACTCGGTCCGTTAATTGACCACCGAAATGTTAAAGATGTCAGAGTATTAGGCGCTATCGGGGTGGTGGAGTGTCATCGCACTGTGGCGATGGCGGACATTCAAGCTTTCTTCGTTGACGCCGGTGTATGGATAAGGCCTTTTGGTAAACTGATTTACCTTATGCCTCCCTATCTGATCACTGAACAGCAGCTTGCGCAATTAATGTCAGCTATTACCGCAGCCGTAGAGCAAGACTCGCTGTTTCAGTAATCGGTAACGCGAAGGCTGTAGCGAGCGAAGCGTTGCCCTATTAGGCTGACTTTCGATTAGGTGACCTTCAAAAAAAGTGCCACCTCGGTGGCACTTTACACGCTATTCTGGGGTATGGGCGATCGCCCACATCGGCCCCTGACCTGCTGCATAACGCCCTAAATCGGTTAGCTTTCCGCTTTGTTGATCAATGCGGTAGACCGCGATATGGTGAGATTTCTGACCGGTCGCGATTAAAAATTTCCCTGCTCTATCCAATGTAAAACCACGGGGTTGAGTCTCTGTTGGGTGGAAGCCCACTAAAGAGAGCGCATCCCCCTGCTCGGAAACAGCAAAGATAGTCAGTAAACTACTGGTCCGATCACAGGTATAGAGGAATTTACCATCCGGTGTGAGATGGATATCTGCAGCCCAAGGGGTTCCAGTGAAATCGTCAGGTTGAGTTGGCAGTGTCTGCACCACCTTATCGTTACCTTGACCCAATGCGATAACCATCACCGTGCTGTCTAGCTCGTTAATGGTGTAAGCAAATTTTCCTTGGGGATGGAAAGCCATATGGCGTGGGCCAGCCCCTGCCGCGGACTCGATTTGCGAAACGTTGGCTTCATCTAAACTCTTGTCATCACGAAGCGGATATACACAGATACGATCTTGTTTTAATGCGGGGACGTAGAGTTGGTTATTGGCCACGTTAATATTCGCCGAGTGACAACCGTCTAACCCTTTCAATACTTGGGACGGGGAGGTCGGTTGACCTTCGGCCCCGAGCTGACCATAACTAACAAAACCATCATGGTAATAGCCAACATACAGCGCCTCTCCCCCACGATCCGTAGCAAGATACGTGGCACTTCCTGGCAGCGCAGCTTCGTCTAACCAAGTCAGTGTGCCTGTTGCGTCGATTTTCCACGCCGCCACTCGGAATTCAGGCTTCACCCCTGCGTACAGGACGTTATGCAGAGGGTTAATGGCTAACGGCTGGGGTTGCCCAGGCGCGTTGACCGTTTGCAATAACGCCAAATCACCCTGCTCAGACAGTTGCCATACATGGATCTCTTCACTTTCTGGGCTAGCTGTATAAATAACTTGTTTCATGCGCTCTCCTTAACTTTAGTTAGATCTAGTGTGCACCAATTCTATAATTGTAACAGTGATTTTGTGCGAGATTTGCTGCTCCGCTCCTTTCGGGTGTAGACTTTTTTTATACATCTTAAAATTAGGTGACGTTATTATGGATTACCGAGTTATCGCATTAGATTTAGATGGCACCCTATTAACCAGTCAAAAACAGGTTCTCACCGAATCCATTGAGGCTCTCACCCGTGCTAAAGCGGCGGGCTATCACGTTTTGATCGTCACAGGTCGCCACCATAGTGCAATTCATCCGATTTATCAGACCCTCGCCTTAACGGATCCTGCCATATGTTGTAATGGTACTTACTCTTATGATTTCCAAAAGCATGCCGTGATTGATAGTGATCCGCTTCCTACTGTCGACACTGAGATTGTTATCGACGCTTTACGGCAAGCGGACATCAAGGGATTACTGTATGCCGGTGACGCAATGTATTACGAGCAACCCACCCCACATGTTATCCGTATGCAAGCTTGGGCGGAACAGTACCCAGTAGAACTGCGCCCGGTATTTCGTCAAGTCAATGACCTCAAATCGGTGGTGGAGAGCGGTGAACCCTTGTGGAAATTTGCATTAGCTCACGCTGACTTGACGCAGTTGCATCGTTTTGCAGACCGTGTGGAGGCTGCTGCAGAGGTGGTATGTGAGTGGTCATGGACCGACCAAATTGATATTGCCAAACGGGGTAATAGTAAGGGTAAGAGACTTGCAGAATGGGTGAGCGCGCAGCAATTATCAATGGATCAAGTGGTCGCCTTTGGCGATAACAATAACGATTTAAGTATGTTAGAAAGAGCGGGAATTGGCGTTGCGATGCATGAAGCGAAACAGGAGATTAAAGATCGCTGTCAGGTAGTGATTGGAAGTAATGACGCGCCATCGATCGCACGATTTATCGAATCGACACTTCTGTAAACATTTTGCCTATGCCGGACAGGCATAGGCGTGACATCAGGCTGAGTTCTTTTCGTTCTTCGTTCCAGAAATAAGGTTAAACAGCTCACCTATTCCCCAGATTAACCCCAAAATAACGGCCATCAGTACAGGTACCATGATGATCGCCATCAGCAAACTTTTCAGCAGTTCCAGCATAGTCTTCTCCCTTCGGCGTCTAAAACTTCTATTTTAACGACACTGGAGCAGCGTGGATACCGCTTTTTGTGCCTTTACCCTGTTCAGCAAAGATTGACAAGCCAGCGGCAGCTCGCTAAAACTAAGGTAAATGCATAAAACGGTATAGAATATGAAAATATTGCATATTTCGCAATGTACATTTCATCGTGGGGAACGCTGGTCTCTACAGATAGACTCGTTGCACTTATCGGAAGGAGAAAGCATCGCCTTAGTCGGGACTAATGGCAGCGGAAAATCTTCACTGGCGCTGGCGCTAAATGGCGACCTCCCAAAAGCTAGGGGAACCCTCGACAATGACTTCACCTCCCCTACTCGGCTCTCATTCGAGCAGCTTTCGGCATTTATCGATAAAGAGTGGCAGCGCAATAATAGCGATCTCTTCAGCGAAGGTGAAAACAGTGATGGCAAACTGACACGGGAGGTTATTCAGGAAGCTTATCAAGATCCCGCACGCTGCCAAGCTTTAGCCGAGCGTTTCGGTATTGTGCCACTGCTTGATCGACCATTTAAAGTGCTATCAACCGGCGAAACGCGAAAGACTTTATTATGCCAAGCTTTAATGTCTACCCCGGATCTGTTAATCCTTGATGAGCCTTTCGATGGGCTGGATGTCGATTCTCGTGCAGCTTTGCAGCAAATTTTGCGGGAGTTACAGCAACAGGGGCTTACATTGGTTTTCGTGATCAATCGTTTCGAAGATATCCCGCCATTTGTCGACCGAGTCGGCTTACTGATTGAAGGTCACTTACAGCCTTTAGCACCGCGTGAGCAAGTGTTAGCAGATAATGTTGTCGCACAACTTCACCATCTAGAGCAGTTATCAGCCGTTAAGCTACCTGAGCGCGATACGCCTACCACCGTGCCAGCGCTGCCCTCTTCTACACCGTTGATCCGTCTAGTATCGGGACGTGTCTCATGGGATGATAATGTAATTATCAATAACCTCACTTGGCAAGTAAATCCCGGTGAGCATTGGCAGATTACCGGTCCCAATGGTGCGGGGAAGTCGACGTTACTGAGCTTAGTCACCGGCGACCACCCACAAGGCTACAGCAACGATCTGACATTATTCGGCATTCGTCGAGGCAGTGGTGAGACCTTGTGGGATATTAAGAAACATATTGGCTACGTCAGCAGCAGTTTGCACCTTGAGTACCGCGTTAGCGCCTCAGTGCGTACCGTTGTGCTCTCTGGCTATTTCGATTCCATTGGCCTTTACCAGGTTCCGGGCGACCGCCATCAGGCATTGGCTGATCAATGGCTCGCGCTGATCGGAATCTCTGCTGAACAAGCACACCTGCCCTTCCATGACTTATCCTGGGGGCAGCAACGGTTGGTGCTGATTGTACGAGCGTTAGTGAAACATCCCCAATTACTGATTCTCGATGAGCCTTTACAAGGGTTGGATGGGCTTAATCGTCAGCTGATCAAACAGTTTGTATCGAGGCTAATTGACCAAGGCACCACACAGCTGCTCTTTGTCTCTCATCATGCAGAAGATGCTCCGCAGTGCATCACCCACCGATTACGCTTCGTTGCCAACGATCAAGGGGGCTATGACTATTTACAAGAGAGCCTTTAGCCTGATCTCACCCACTGTGAAAACGGTGGGTGCTCAACAATATTAAGCGACGAAACCATCATCTTTTTGACAACCCGGTCGGGACAGTTGTCCCACAATCTTGCGGCCTTTCTACAATTTCCAAAAAACCTTAAAGTAAAATGTAACCCTTATTAAGGATAAAAGTTAAGCAGTGACTCGCTCCTCTAAAAGTGTTAATCACCTGCGCTACCTCCCCTCATTTCTCTTACCTTCAATCACTTAAGTTCAGAATGTTAGGGTATGTGTTGAATTGGGCTTTATTACTCTAGAATGTAATCGCTTACACAAAAGGATATTAATTGCTCGATTATTCTTCATAAAGCCTTTTGAATTGAGTGTAAACGTTTCCATAGTTATTAGCATGATCACAAAAATAGACCTAAATTCATGCTACGCTTCAGTTATTACGGCTTAATTATGACGAGATGACTATGCAAACCTTTAATCCCCTCGACCATCCCCATCGCCGGTTCAATCCCCTAACCGGTGAGTGGGTGTTGGTGTCCCCCCATCGTGCAAAACGCCCGTGGCAAGGCGCTGAGGAGACAGTAAGCCCTCAACAGCTGCCGCAACATGATTCAGAGTGCTACCTGTGTCCAAGGAACAGGCGTATCAATGGCGAGGTTAATCCTGATTACCATGCACCTTTCGTCTTTACGAATGATTTCTCAGCATTACTCCCTGACACCCCCTCTTCGGCAGAGTGTGAGGACGAACTATTCCAATTAGAGAGTGCTCGCGGGATCAGCCGAGTGATCTGTTTTTCCCCCGATCACAGTAAAACGCTGCCAGAGCTTTCGCTTTCAGCAATTAGCCAAGTTATACAGGTATGGCAAGCGCAGCTGGCCGAATTGGGAAAGACTTACCCGTGGGTACAAATTTTCGAAAACAAAGGGGCGGCAATGGGTTGCTCGAACCCACATCCTCATGGTCAAGTTTGGGCAAATAGCTTCATTCCTAACCAAATCGCTACCGAAGATCGCCAACAACATGACTATTATCAACGCCACCAGCGTCCGCTGTTATGGGACTATGCGCAGAAAGAACTGCAGCAAAAAGAGCGCTTAGTGATTGAAACGGACCATTGGATCGCCGTCGTACCTTGGTGGGCGGTATGGCCCTTCGAGACCTTATTATTGCCTAAAGCCAAAGTGGCCCGTTTAACCGAACTCTCTGTGGCGCAGCGCGACGATCTCGCCCTTGCCTTAAAACAGTTAACCAGCCGCTACGATAATCTGTTCCATTGCGCTTTCCCCTATTCGATGGGATGGCATGGCGCACCGTTCACCGATGAAGCCTGCGCGCACTGGCAGTTACATGCTCACTTTTATCCCCCACTACTGCGCTCTGCTACCGTGCGTAAATTTATGGTCGGCTACGAAATGTTAGCAGAAGTCCAGCGCGACCTTACCCCTGAACAAGCTGCGGAACGCCTACGATCCGTGAGTGACCGCCACTTTCGAGAGACTCCACAATGATCACTGAACTTAAACAGCGCTGTGAACAGCGTTTTCAGCAGCACTTCGGCTATGCACCAACCGATTTCTTCCAAGCACCGGGACGGGTTAACCTGATCGGTGAACATACCGACTATAACCAGGGCTTCGTCTTACCTTGCGCCATCGATTATAAAACGGTTATCTGTTGTGCTAAACGCCAGGACAATCGCGTTCGCGTGATTGCCGCAGATTATGACGATCAACGGGACGAGTTCTCGTTAGATACGCCAATCGAATTTCACCCGTCTGCGATGTGGTCAAATTATCTGCGTGGCGTAGTTAAACATTTACGACAGATTACTGACCAGTTTCAAGGAATGGATATGGTGATCAGTGGTAATGTTCCACAAGGTGCTGGATTAAGCTCCTCTGCTTCCTTGGAAGTGGCAATCGGAACCGCGATTAAGCATTTATGGCAACTGCCGATTACCCCTGTACAAATCGCACTCAACGGTCAAGCAGCGGAGAACCAGTTTGTAGGCTGTAATTGCGGCATAATGGATCAGATGATTTCGGCAATGGGTCAGGCTGATCATGCCTTATTACTCGATTGCCAATCGCTTGAAACAAAAGCCGTATCGATGCCAAATGATATTGCGGTATTGATTGTGAACTCCAATTTCAAACGGACCTTAGTGGGCAGCGAATATAATCTACGCCGCGAGCAATGCCAGCAAGGTGCGGCCTTTTTCGGCCAGCAATCATTACGCGAGGTGACCTTGGAAACGTTTTACGCCCGTGAAGCAGAAATGAAACCTACCGTCGCGAAACGCGTCCGCCATATTCTTACGGAAAACAAACGGACGTTAGAAGCAACAGAAGCACTGAACCGAGGTGATTTAACCCGAATGGGGCAGTTAATGGCCGAATCCCATAACTCTATGCGCGATGACTTCGCGATAACGGTGCCACAGATCGACTGTTTAGTGGCGTTATTACAAGATGCGATTGGTGAGGAGGGCGGCGCACGCATGACTGGCGGCGGATTCGGTGGCTGCGTCGTGGCACTCCTGCCCTCTCATAAAGTTGAGGCCGTCCAAGCGGCCATGGCCGATCACTACTTTGCCGCGACAGGAATCAAAGAGACCTATTATCTCTGCCATGCTTCACAAGGAGCTAGCCCATGCTAACATCAACTGCCCTCGCGCCCGACGGTCAACCGTTTAATCTTGCCGAACTGCGTAATGCGCAAGGAATGGTTGTACGCTTTATGGACTGGGGAGCAACGTGGATAAGTGCGCAAATTCCGCAAGCGGATGGCCACTTACGGGAGGCTATCCTAAGCTGTGGCTCACCTGAACGTTATCTACAACAATCGGCCTACCTTGGGGCAACCGTCGGACGTTACGCAAATCGTATTCGCCAAGGCTATCTCACTGCTCTCGACTGTCAGCTGACTAGTAATCAAGGTCCTCATCAACTACATGGCGGGCCAGAGGGATTTAGCCATCGACGCTGGCAGCAGGTGGTTCATACCGATAAGACCTTAGTCTATCGCTTACACTCTGCCGATAGCGACCAAGGTTTCCCGGGGAATGTTGACATTGAGCTCACCCTAACACTGAGTGATGATAATCGCTTAGATTTCTGTTTTAGCGCACAATCCGATGCCCTCACCCCGTTATCGTTAACTAATCATGCCTACTTCAATCTCGATGGGACACAAGGCGATATCCGTGCTCACCGGCTTACGCTGCACAGCTCATCTTTCCAACCCGTCGATGCGGATGGACTCCCCGACGGAGACTGCCTGCCTGTTGCAGAGACCGCCTTCGATTTTCGCTCGCCAAAATCTCTCGCACAAGATTTTTTAGCGGACAATTTTCAACAAATGACCGGCGGTTATGATCACGCTTTCATTATCGATGCCCATACGATAAACCAGCCGGTCGCGACGCTAAGTGCAGCTGATGGCCGATTACAGATGAATCTATACAGTAGCGAACCGGCGTTACAACTATATACTGGGAACTATCTGTCAGGTACGCCCGCACCCCAAGGAAAATATGATAATTATCAGGGTGTAGCATTAGAACCGGGTTATCGTCCTGACGCGGTGAATGATACGCCACTGGCGGGCTGTTGGTTACCGGCGGGAGAAATTCGTCAGATTCGTTTTGGCTATCATTTTATCAGTGCTTAAAAAGTCATCGCAAAAAGGGTCAGAGACTTACGCGACGCGCCCTTTTCCGCTATGGTAGTGGCAGTAGTGTCTCTTGACCGAACAGTCGTTGCGGTGAGAACAATTTTAAAGTGAATGATTAATCATTGAAGGAGCTTTACGATGGCAGTAACTAAGCTTGTACTGGTCCGCCACGGCGAAAGCCAGTGGAACCAAGAAAACCGCTTCACCGGTTGGTATGACGTTGACCTTTCTGAAAAAGGTCGGGGAGAAGCGCAAGCTGCGGGCAAACTTCTCAAGCAAGAGGGGTTTACTTTTGACTTCGCTTACACTTCTGTTCTCAAACGTGCCATTCATACCCTATGGTCTGTGTTAGATGAGCTTGATCAGGCTTGGCTACCCGTTGAAAAAAGCTGGCGCCTCAATGAGCGTCACTACGGTGCGCTGCAAGGTCTGAACAAAGCAGAAACTGCAGAAAAATACGGTGACGAGCAAGTTAAACAATGGCGTCGTGGCTTTGCCGTTACCCCACCAGAATTAGAGCGTTCTGATGAGCGTTTCCCGGGACATGACCCACGCTATGCTTCACTCAGTGCTGAAGAGCTGCCGGTGACTGAAAGCTTAGCAACCACCATCGAGCGTGTGATTCCTTACTGGAATGAAACCATCCTGCCGCGCATTAAAAGTGGTGAGAAAGTGATTATCGCCGCGCATGGTAACTCTCTGCGTGCAATGGTTAAGTATCTTGAAGGTCTTTCTGAAGATGAGATCTTAGAGCTGAATATCCCAACTGGCGTGCCATTGGTCTATGAGTTCGATGAGAACTTCAAACCACTGAAACGCTACTATCTCGGTGATGCCGATGAAGTGGCTGCCCGCGCAGCAGCGGTCGCTAACCAAGGTAAAGCGAAGTAAGTAAAAAGGCCGGATAATCGGTAGTGCCGAACGGTTAAGCAGTGGATGGCTAATTAAACGATCAAGCCATAATATTAGAATCCGTAATTTTTTTAAGATTACGGATGTTTTTTTACTTCTTGTTGTAGCACTAAACCCGAGCATCGAAAGATAATGATATCGACAGAAGGCTGATTTTTCGGTCATATTTAAGCCCTTACTCAATTTAACTTCCTCTGTAATCTTATCAGTAGGGGTAACCGCTATAATAAGCTAAATTTATACTCTGACAGAAAGCGATACTTAGGGTGCCCCCCTAATTAGCCTCCTTATTCAGACGATGATAATTTTGACGAGCTAAAACAGAAAAATCGCTATTACACAGCGATCAGGATTGGAGAGTCGAAATCTTTCTTATCAAAAAGACCTCGCTAATAACGGTATAATGGAGAGTAAGAGAACCAAAGGTCATGACTTAGATAATGTGATAGCCGAGTATATAAAGTATTTTAATTCCAAGCGGACTAAAGTTTAATGCAAAGGCCTAATGTAATCAGGCCTCACATATTTTCTAACTAGAAATGTCCAGTTTTATTAGCAACTCCACACGAGGCCTTTATTTTAGACTCTTTGTTCTCTATTTATTCTAGTGAGCATGTTGTATAGACATAGTGTTGGAAAGATAGAGAGTATCGCTTTCGGGTAAATCATCAACACGTCACCAATACCAAAAATAATGAGCGGCATAGTGAACGTAAAGACTGCCAAGTCAACTCTTCCTTTCTTCCTAAATGCCATGAAAGTGAGAGCATATAATATCAGCATGAGCGATGCAGGAGCGATACCTTGTAGTGAAGCAATCTCAATTAGCTCGTTATGCGTATGATAAGGAACATTACGCAGCGCTTCAGCGTTGGCTTTTTCGTTTGTATCAATGTATCGGGTAATGTCATGTAATCGAGATTCGGCACTCTGCCCTACTAGGTGGTTACTAGCGGTGAAAAATCCTGACCTCCACATACTAAACCGAGCCCCAATAGAGGTACTATTATTTGTATTTTCATGACTAAGATCCTGATACGCTTCAATGAACCTATCTCGGACCTGATGCGCAGCGATCAGTGTTACGGTAAACAGTATGACAAGAACGAGAACGAGTTTAATAACATCCTTTACAGCCATGCTTCTGAAGGCCATGATTAGTAAAATCACAGGAAACAATAGCGTTGCACTACGTGTACCAGTCATAAGGATAATGATGAAAGTTATCACGCTGACAACTATCATTAAACGCTTCTTGTAACGCACTTCAAGAGTATTGATCGCATAAAGGCATAATAACCCTTGGATTGTTTCAAGATATGCCGCTGTTGTCGATATCCCCCCAATGTTAGCACGAACGCTATCTTCGCTTAGGTAAGTATAAATTCCTTCATAGGAAGCTACCCCAAATGCAAGACAGATCATCCCCAATAGCAGGAAACGAAAGCGAGAAATAACTTTATCTGGAATTACGCTCGTAACAAAAATTAGAATCGATAAAGGCATCAAAAGTTTGTACGTTTTGGCATAACTTGTATTAGCAAGTAACTCTCCGGCACTGCTGTCCCCGAACTGATTTACCCACCAAAGCTGGCAGAAAGCTATCCCTGCCACCACTACTGCTATAAATAACCAGATTCTATCTAGCTGACGGGCTTTTTCCCTGCTGCAGATAAACTGTAGTACGAGAATAAATAATGCGAGAAACATAGCGTTCCGTCCCATTATCCATTCTGTAGGAGCTAAGAAAGCGCTAATAGGCATTAGTAACATACTAATGCCATAAAAAAATTCGCGTATTGTCATGCTATCAACTCAGGGCTTTATACTTGATGTAATCGCGTAGCGCTCTAAAGATACGGCCATTAAATCTGTAGTGCTTTGCGGAATATTTGTGGTTGTACTTCGTGACTGGCTTGATAAGAGGTTCATAATGCCAAGGCGATGAAGATTTAGCTACGTTAAAAGGTTCACATTCACGGTAGAACTGAGACCACTCGTGCCACGGCTTAGTTAAACCAACAAAATGAAATAATGAAGCTTTTTTATGGGCTAAATTTTCGGTACATTTGTATTTATAGTTGAGATCGATAATATAATTAAAAATATTATCTATAAATAATACGTTTCCATTAGTTGCCACATTAATAGCATCTTGGTCATAATAGGTCAGAGCGTTCATTTTACTGTCATTGATAAGGATATTCATTGATTTCTCAGTAATACTTTGCTTACCCCACTCATTAATATTAATAAGCATCACACCTGAGTTGAAATATCCTACTTGAGCAAAATTAGTGCAGAATAACTCATCTGTTTTGATGATATGTTTAGTGCTAGGATCGTTCACTGCAGCAACGGTGTAACCGCTAATGTCAAGATCAATCAAGTAGCCAATATCACCCGAACAAAAAACGTCCGAATCAAGATAGAGAACTTTTTCCACCTTACTCTGAAAGTAGTCTGCTATCATCAAGCGGAAGTATATAGCGTGATTCCACGCCTTGTTTGATGGCAGCGTCTTGATAAAACCGCTATCAACATTGTATATATTGATAGCGGTTTTATGTTTATCGCATATCCTAGCTAATTTGGCTGCGTTATCGCGTGATATATCGTCAGTAAAGATATGGAATCGCAATTTCTTATGTTTATTATTGATAATAACAGACTCGATTGAAACGCCAGCGCCAAAGATAAATTTATCATCTGCACCGTAAGCAATATTCAAATCTTCGCTGTCATCAAGCGAGCTAAATTGGACCTGACTTTTGATTGTTTTTTGACCGAAAAACATTAATTCATCCACTAAGCAATGAGATGAATCCAATTTTATATTAGGATTGCGTAAATTTCTATAAGAAACGTTAAGGCGGTTGTGGTTCGATAGCAATTAGGATTACGAATGGAGACTATTCATCAAGTCTGATAGTATATTTTTTATTCAAAATCATTTTGTTTATATAATAAACGAGCTACAGATGTACATCACTACAATGTTAGTTACCTTTTGGCTAAGGCCGGATAATCCGGCCTTTCTTTTAGGCTTGACGGCGTGCGATTACCGCCTCAGCTAACTGTTTCAATACTTGTTCCGTAACAGGCCAACCAATACAAGCATCTGTAACGCTTTGACCGTAGGTCAGAGGCTGTCCGCTCTCTAAACTCTGGTTACCTTCCACTAAGTGACTTTCAATCATCACACCCATAATCGCGTTATCACCCTGCGCGATCTGACCAGCAACATCCGTCGCAACCTCCATCTGCTTTTGATACTGCTTGGAGCTATTGGCATGGCTGAAATCGATCATCACTTGCGGCGGTAAACCTGCTTGAGTCAGGCCGGCCTTCACGGCGGCAACATCTTCCGCACTATAGTTAGGCGTTTTGCCGCCACGAAGGATAATATGACAATCTTTATTCCCTGCGGTCTCAACAATCGCCGAGTGACCATATTTGGTTACCGATAAGAAGCAGTGGCCAGCGGAGGCTGCATTGATGGCATCAATCGCGACTTTAATCGTGCCGTCGGTACCATTTTTAAAGCCCACAGGACAAGAGAGACCAGACGCCAATTCACGGTGTACCTGCGACTCAGTGGTACGGGCACCAATCGCTCCCCAGCTCATGAGATCAGCTAAATATTGGGGAGTGATCATATCAAGAAACTCTCCCGCCGTCGGCATACCCAGATCGTTGATATCCAGAAGAAGCTTACGACCTAATCGTAATCCCTCATTGATATCAAAGCTGCCGTTCATGTAGGGATCGTTAATCAACCCTTTCCAACCCACGGTGGTACGCGGTTTTTCAAAGTAGACACGCATAACGATTTCTAACTCGCCTTTCAGTTCATCCCGTAAGGCAACAAGACGTTGAGCGTATTCCATCGCGGCATAGGTATCATGAATCGAGCAAGGTCCAATCACGACAAGTAATCTATCGTCTTGTTGCTGCAAGACCTGCTGAATAGCTTGACGGCTTTTAGCCACCGTTTCAGCGGCACGGTCTGTTGCAGGAAATTTCTCTAGCAGTGCCACTGGCGGTAAAAGTTCTTTAATTTCTGTGATCCGTAAATCGTCGTTTTTATAGCTCATTATTATTCCATCACGATAAGTGTGCCGTTGTCCTAGCGATACTCTAACGTGCCACTGTCAAACTGCAAACCCTTATTGCCACTTTTTCCCTCAGGGAATTAAGAAGTGTGTGAACCGTCATTCTGCGAGGCTTTTCTCGACCAGAGACGCACACCATTAATCGCGATAAACGTGAGAATCATATACTCAATCGACATAGCGTAAACCCCTTGTAGAGTGAATATTACGACGCTGATGATGTTAATCACCACCCACAGTATCCAGTTTTCCACCCATTTACGTGTCATGAAAATCATCGCCACAACCGATAGAATGGTCATACAGGCATCCCAGAAAGGATAGGCATCGGGTTGTAACACCGGAAGCTGAGCCGTAAGCCCTAATTGATTGAGAAGCATAACGGTTAGGCGAGCGAATAGCCCAAAAATAGCATCAATAAAGCGTGTCATGACGAGTATTGAGATCAAAGAAACTGCCCCCCACACTGTACGCGCACGCGTCCCCAGCCAACGTATTTGGAGCTCTACTTGTTGAGAAGACGTTTGTCGGGTCCAAGCGTACCAACCGTAGACATTGGCCAGTAGGAAGAAAATTTGTAGCAGGAGACTGGAGTAAAGCTGTATTTGATAAAAGATAACCGCAAACAGCAGCACATTAACAATACCAAAGGGATAATTGATGATTTTCTCTTTGCTTGCAAGCCAGATACAGAGTAATCCACAAAGGGTACCGACCGCTTCAATCCATGAGAGATCGTAGCCCTGCTTACCTAAAGGAATATGCACTAACAACGTATTGATACTGAAAAAATTCATCGCCGCACCTCATGTTTAGTATACTAAACAACATACAATAAGTCGGTCCGTTTGTCTTTTATTTCCTTAATTTTCCCCACTCTCCCAAGTTAAGTTGTGTTTCCATCATGACTTCCTACACTCTATCTTATCTACTTCCGTTTTAAGGAGCGTAACTATTCTTATGCTACGTCGCGGCCTCTTCGCTTACATTATTATCGCATTATTAGCCTTACTCGCCAGTTATCTCACTGACAGGGCCGCTAATCGTCCTGTTATCGGGGATAGCTGGACTACTGCGCGCCGAGACTCTGCACAACTCTTAGCTGACCCCGCGTCGATAAAGGATAGCGCACTGGTAGCCGTATTGGCGGCTAAGACCTATGGATGGCGTGGGCATTTTACCGTGCACACTTGGCTCGTCTATAAGCGCAGTGGCGAGACCCACTATACGCGTTATGACGTTATTGGCTGGCGCAATAGTGATTTGATCCGGAAAGACTATGCCATTGCTGATGGTTATTGGTATGGGGCACGCCCTCATATCTTGGTAGAGTACCGGGGAGAGGCCGCGGAAGCCATGATTCCGCGTCTGGACGCTGCAGTACACAGCTATCCCTATCCACATACCTACCATGCATGGCCTGGGCCTAATAGTAATACCTTCATTGCGCATATAGGACGTCAAGTTCCTCAGCTGGAACTCAATATGCCTGCTAATGCGATAGGCAAGGATTATCGTTCCTTAACCGACCCAATTGGCCGTCCCCCTTCAGGTAAAGGGATACAACTGTCCTTTTTAGGGCTATTAGGGATTAACCTAGGTGAACAAGAAGGGATTGAATTCAACTTACTGGGAATGAATCTAGGGATTAACGTTTCACCGCTGCAGGGTCGACTTCCTTTCATCGGTAACCTACCCGCCGATCATCATGATCCTTAACCGATGAGTGTTATCGAGACAAAAAAACCGCGTCAGCATTCTCTGGCGCGGTCATGACTAGAGGCTTGGCTCCAGTAGGAACTTGGTAGGTCGTTGCTACTGGCAACGCTGTCTCACTGCGTTCGACTCGAACCTGCTGCAGGTTCTCATCCTGTACGATTTAACACCGAGTGTTGGAACGAAAAAAAAGCACCTATAAGGTGCTTTTTTACAAAATTTGGTGGGTCGTGCAGGATGACTCGCTACGCTCGCCCTACGGGTCGTTGCCACTGGCAACGCTGTCTCACTGCGTTCGACTCGAACCTGCTGCAGGTTCTCATCCTGTACGATTTAACATCGAGTGTTGGAACGAAAAAAAGCACCTATAAGGTGCTTTTTTACAAAATTTGGTGGGTCGTGCAGGATTCGAACCTGCGACCAATTGATTAAAAGTCAACTGCTCTACCAACTGAGCTAACGACCCTGAATAGGGATGATTAAGATGGTGGGTCGTGCAGGATTCGAACCTGCGACCAATTGATTAAAAGTCAACTGCTCTACCAACTGAGCTAACGACCCATCTTAAATCATTCTGGAAAATCAGTCCCCACTTAAGTGGTGGGTCGTGCAGGATTCGAACCTGCGACCAATTGATTAAAAGTCAACTGCTCTACCAACTGAGCTAACGACCCGATTTTCCTTGCCAAAAACACTGTTTAAGTTTGTCTCGGCAACGGCGGCATATATTACTGATTTACCGAGACAGCGCAACCATTAATTCAAAATAAATCATCAGTTGCTTACCTTTACAGCGACACGGACACTATTCAGCCAGAAATTGCTGAAAAAATCTTAACATTACTCGGCTAAGGCTTTTTGCGCCACTTTTGCTGAAGGGGTATTAGGATAGAGCTGAATCACTTGCTGCCAAACAGATTTGGCTTTATCCAGCTGATTTTTATCCTTCATGATGGTACCAATCTTCAACAACGCTTCTGCCGATTTTGGAGATTTAGGGTATTTTTTCACTACCGTGGCAAAATAATAAGCGGCGTTATCTTTCTGCCCCTTATTATAATAGAGCTGCCCTAACCAATAATTAGCATTAGGTTGGTAAGTGGAGTCCGGATATTTTTTAACCCAAGCTTGTAATGCCGCCATCGCCTCATCAGGCTTGTTCTGCTTCAATACCAAATCGACAGCCGCATTATAATCTTTATTCATATCGCCAGTCTGGGTTCCTACCTGTCCTGCAGCGTCACTAGCAGATTGGTCGGTTGTAGAGGCTTGTTGACTATTATCGCTTGAAGCTGAAGAGGTAGCTGAGGCGGCCGCCCCACTACTGCTTAGGGTATCGATTTGTTGATAGAGTTGCTTTTGCCGTTCAACCACTTGATTCAGTTGATAGCTATTCTGTTGGATCTCACCACGCAGCGCATCAATATCACTTTGGGTATCGTTCAACTGCTGTTGCAGTTGCTGGAGAAGTTGAGATTGTGCGTTGGAGATTCGTTCGAGGGTGGTGACACGGTCTTCGGTCGATCCCGAGCCAGCGCTACTGATTGACGCCTGGGCATGAGCGGCCGGAACGGCCGCTACGCCAATCAGTAACGACAGACCCAATGTATGAAGTCTGAAGTTACTAATCATAGTTTTCTCTTAGTATACCAATACAGCACGACGGTTTTTCGCCCATGCAGCTTGGTCATGACCTAAGACTGCTGGTTTCTCTTTACCGTAAGAGACGATAGACATTTGGTCTTCGCCTACGCCTTTACCTTGCAGGTACATTTTAACCGCGTTAGCACGACGCTCGCCCAGGGCGATGTTGTATTCTGGCGTACCGCGCTCATCCGCGTGACCTTCGATAGTCACTTTGTAAGAAGGGTTGCTACGTAAGAAGTTAGCGTGTTGATCTAACATCTGTGCAAACTCAGGCAGGATGTCATACTTGTCCAGACCAAAGTAAACAATGTTGTTTTGTTGCAGTTGTTGCATCTGCAGACGGGCTTGCTCATCTGAAGACATGTTGCCGTTGCTGCCATTGCCAGACATGCCGTTACCGTAAGCGCTATCTGCACCAGTGGTAGAGCCTGATTGGTCATTGTTGTTCTTGTGAGAAGAACATGCAGCAACCGCTAACACTGGCAGAGCCAGCAGTAAACCTTTCAGCACTTTATTGAATTGCATTTCGAAAATCCTATTATAGTTTGCCATACATATTTACACATGCATCACATATACGGCGACCAGGCAGGGAATTTTACCTGTCCATCAGTCGTCGGAAGACGCGCTTTGAAACGCCCATCGGTCGAAACCAACTGCAATACGGAACCATAACCCTGAGTAGAGCTATAGATCACCATCGTGCCGTTAGGTGCTAGACTTGGCGTCTCATCCAGATAAGAGCTAGACAATGTTTGTACTGCCCCTGTCTCTAGATCTTGTCGAGCGATATGTTGCGCACCACCTGCAGTGCTAACCATCACCATTGATTTACCATCGGTTGCGACATCAGCGTCTTGATTTTGACCACCTTGCCAAGTGATACGCTGTGGTGTACCACCGTTGATATTTAATTTGTAAATTTGAGGTAATCCACCTTGGTCAGAGGTGTAGGCAATATTCTGACTATCAGGGAACCACGTCGGTTCAGTACTATTATAACGGCCATTAGTAATTTGACTAATTTGACCTGAACCTAAATCCATCACATAAAGGTTTAAGCTACCTGTTTTCGATAACGCGAAAGCCAGCTTAGTCCCATCCGGTGAAAACGCGGGTGCGCCATTGTGACGAGGGAACGAAGCAATTTGACGGATACTACTGTTTGAGAGTGTTTGTACCACCAACGCCGAACGACCACTTTCGAATGTCACGTAAGCGACCTTGCTTCCATCTGGCGACCAAGCCGGTGACATCAATGGTTCACTCGAACGATGTACAACATTTTGATTGTAGCCGTCGTAGTCAGATACACGCAGTTCGTAAGGGAACTGTCCGCCATTAGTCTGTACTACATACGCGATACGCGTACGGAAGGCACCTTTAATTCCAGTTAATTTTTGGAAGACTTCATCACTGGCAGTGTGAGCTGCATAACGTAACCACTGTTTGGTCACTTTATACGAATTCTGCGCGAGCACGGTGCCCGGGGCGCCTGCAGTATCAACAAGTTGATAACTAATTTGATAGCTACCATCGGCATTACCTTTAACTTGTCCTACTACGACAGCATCAATACCCAGCGCTGACCATGCTGCAGGTTGTACCTCTTGAGCGCTTGTCGGTTGTTGTGGAAGGCGTGAACGATCCAAAGGATTGAACTTACCACTATTACGCAGATCTGCCGCAACTATACCACCGATATCTTCAGGCGCTGAGCCACCGCCACTCCATTGGAAAGGCACAACACCAATAGGACGCGCAGTATTTACCCCTTGGGTAATTTCAATATGTACCTCTGCTTGCGCGATTGCTGCCCACGCCAACAGAAAAAAGCTCAACGTTATTCGTAATGCCTGTTTCATTTTATCTCCCATACCTGAACAATCGCTCATGATAAGTGGTTTCCTAATATCTGATGGCCGCTAGTGCGAGCCACCAGTGTTCCCTATCGCCACAGGTCGTGTTACAGCCAGCTTATTGACCGGGTTTAAAGGTAATCGTCGCGTCTTTCACCGCCGCCCATACATCTTGGCTTGGCGGTTTCGGAATATGAGCCATACGCGATGCCGTCAGTGCAGCTTGGCAAAGCGCAGGATCGCCTCCTGCAGAGGTTGCAGAGATTAATAGCCCATCAGGCGCTAATTTTATGTGTACTGAGCACTGTTTACCGACATAGTTGTCTGCATCGTAAAACTTGCTTTGTATCGCACTTTGCACTTGACCAAGGTAACTTTGGATCGCTGCGCCAGAGACCCCTGCTTTTTTCTGATTACCCTGTCCCGATGCGCCACCACTTGCTGCTGATTTCGGTGCGTTTTTCCCGGAGGATAAACCGCCTAAAAGATCATCTAGCGCGGCATCGTTTTTCGCCGCTTTTGCTTTAGCGGCTTTTGCTTCTGCTGCAGCTTTAGCTTTAGCATCAGCCTTGGCCTTCGCTTCCGCAGTAGCCTTATCTTTAGCTTCTTGGGCAGCTTTCGCTTTCGCCTCTGCTGCAGCTTTTTCTTTAGCTTCTTCTGCTGCTTTCGCTTTCGCGTCCGCTGCAGCTTTGGCTTTAGCTTCTTGCGCGGTCTTGGCTTTTGCCTCCGCAGCTGCTTTGGCTTTAGCCTCTTGCGCCGCTTTTGCTTCTACAGCAGCTTGAGCTTTCGCCTCCTGCGCAGCTTTCGCCTTCGCCTCAGCTTTCGCTTGCGCGGCTGCTTGCTTAGCTTGCTCTGCTGCCTCAGCTTTCGCTTGCGCGGCTGCTTGCTTAGCTTGCTCTGCTGCCTCAGCTTTCGCTTGAGCTGCCGCTTGTTTAGCTTGCTCTGCTGCCTCGGCTTTCGCTTGAGCTGCCGCTTGTTTAGCTTGCTCTGCTGCCTCGGCTTTCGCTTGAGCTGCCGCTTGTTTAGCTTGCTCTGCTGCCTCGGGATT
>NZ_JALBCV010000002.1:196552-236583 GCF_022602565.1 Rosenbergiella metrosideri | reverse complement strand
CGGCTTTCGCTTGTGCAGCGTCTTGTTTGGCTTGCTCTGCCGCCTCGGCTTTCGCTTTAGCAGCCGCTTGTTTAGCCTCTTCAGCGGCTTCCTTCGCCTGTTCAGCCGCCTGAGCTTTTGCTTGCGCCGCAGCCTGCTTCGCTTGTTCAGCCTGAGTATCGCGCTGACTCTGCTTAGACGCATTATATTGTTTGACGACAGCGCCCGGATCGACCATCACAGCGTCAATGTCACTGCCGCCACCGCCACCAGAGCTTGTTTCGATATGTTCATTCATTGAGCTGATAATCAGTATAGCGATTAACACAATGTGTAATGCTATAGAGATAATTACCGCTCTTTTCAACTTATCGTTTTGTTCCGTTAACTTCGACACTCACGATTCCCGATATGATTCGCTATTAAATGGGTTGTGTCATCAAGCCCACTGATTTTACGCCTGCTTGGTGCAGAAGGTTCAGTGCCTTAATAATTTCGTCGTACGGTACTTCCTTCGCCCCACCAATGAGGAAAACCGTTTTAGGGTTTTGCGCTAATTGGCGCTGTGCCTCATTAACGACCTGTTCAGGAGGCAGTTGTGTCATACGGTTATGATCCACAACAATGCTATATTGACCGACCCCTGCAACTTCGACAATAACCGGAGGGTTATCATCGCTCGACACTGTTTTAGCGTCCGTTGCATCAGGCAGGTCAACTTCTACGCTTTGCGTAATAATCGGTGCCGTAGCCATAAATATCAGTAATAAAACGAGTAATACGTCCAAAAGCGGAACGATATTAATTTCTGATTTTAAGTCACGACGTCCGCGACCGCGCGATCTAGCCATGAGTCAACCCCTGATTACTTAGTCATTTCGCTGTTATAAGCCTGACGGTGCAAAATGGCAGTAAATTCTTCTGCGAAATTGTCGTAACCTTGTTCAAGCTTATTCACGCGCTGGTTTAAGCGGTTATAAGCCATAACGGCAGGAATCGCCGCAAACAGACCGATAGCGGTAGCAATAAGAGCTTCTGCAATACCCGGGGCAACCATTTGTAACGTTGCTTGTTTAACCGCACCTAGCGAGATAAATGCATGCATAATTCCCCAAACGGTACCAAAAAGGCCGATGTAAGGACTGATAGAGCCGACTGTTCCCAAGAAAGGGATATGAGCTTCTAAGGTTTCCAGTTCACGGTTGGTCGAGATACGCATAGCACGGGTCGCCCCTTCCACTACCGCATCAGGAACTGGACTATTAATTTTATGTAAGCGTGCGAATTCTTTAAAGCCCGAGTAGAAAATCTGCTCAGTGCCCATTAACTCATCACGACGAGTGAGGCTTTCTTGATATAACTTGGAGAGGTCAACACCAGACCAAAATTTCTCTTCAAACTCGACAACTTCACGAGATGCCGCATTGAGAATCCGAGTACGTTGAATAATGATAGCCCAAGAAACAATTGAAAAGGCTATTAGAATCAACATGATGAATTTGACCAGAAGGCTTGCCTTTAGGAACAAATCAAGAATATTCATGTCAGTCACTGCGTAAACTCCGCGACAATAAACGTAGGAAGCGCTATCGGCTTCATCTGGTGTAAATTAATGCAGGCAATCAACACCTCTGCTTCATTAATTACTTGGCCTTCAGCGTTAACAATACGTTGAAGAAAAGTAATGGTAGCGCGTGTCATTTTGACGATTTCAGTCGTCACCTCAAGCATATCGTCTAAACGCGCCGCTGCCCGATAATCAACACTCATCTTTCTTACGACAAAACCGACTTGTTTTTCGAGAAGAAATTGCTGATTGATCTCTTTAGCACGTAACATTTCTGTTCTCGCACGTTCATAAAATGCGATATAGCTTGCATGATACACCACGCCTCCGGCATCAGTGTCTTCATAGTAAACTCTGATTGGCCAACGAAACAGCATTTGACTCACTCCACATCCCTATAATGGTTTAAACTCCGCTACTATACGCAAGAGCAATGAGCTTGGGAATGGGGCAAACTCTGCTTGATAAAATAATTATTTTTCTTTACGTTTTGGTGCCGTAACCCTCAACCCAACACATTTAAATATACTTAATTATCAATAATTTGATTAAAACCATAAAAAAACCCTCCAGCATCTCTACAGAAGGGTTAAGGTTAAAGATTAACAAAGTAATTCAATTCATCGATATTAAGAATCAGGCGTGTTCTTGTTTTCACTATTTTCCAGCGCTAACGCTGTCATTACACCAAAAGAACAGGCAAGTAAGGTGCCTAATATCCAAGCGAAATACCACATAAGATTGACCTCTTAATACAATGAATGAGTGTTCTTTTCTATATCTTGGTGCGTGATACGACCAAACATTTTGTAATAGCACCAGATGGTATATGCCAAGACGATCGGCACAAAAATCATTGCCGCGAAGGTCATGGTCGTCAAGGTGAGTTGGCTCGATGTCGCATCCCACATGGTCAGACTATTATTGATAACAGTACTAGAAGGCATGATAAACGGGAACATTGCCACCCCCACCGTCATAATGACACAGGCAATGGTTAATGATGAGCTAAAGAACGCCCACCCTGCCCGCCGCGCCGAGGCCATCAGAAAGGTCATCAACGCGAAAATCAGTCCACCGAGAGGGAAAATCCATAAGCTGGGAGTAGTTGAAAAATTATCCATCCATAACCCCACGCCTGTCACCACTTCTTTACTCATAGGGTTAGACTCGGCAGCATGATTGAGCGGAGAGGCTAATTGATAACCCTCAATACCATACGCTAGCCAGACTCCAGCTAATGCAAAACAGATAAACATGACGGCGCTACTGATTTGGCTACAACGTTGGCTTCTTTTTAACAACACTGAATCGGTACGCATCATCAGATAAGTCGCCCCTTGTGTGAGGATCATCGTTAGGCTCACCACACCCGTCAATAATGCAAAGGGATTCAGCAGTTGGAAAAAGTTACCGGTGTAAAACAAGCGGAGATCGTTATCAAAGTGGAACGGGACACCTTGTAATAGGTTACCAAAGGCCACGCCGATCACTAACGGCGGGACAAAACTCCCAATGAAAATTCCCCAATCCCACATCCCCCGCCATTTCGGGTTTTCCAGTTTAGAACGGTAATCGAAGCCGATTGGACGGAAGAAAAGTGAGGCAAGTACTAAGATCATCGCCACATAAAATCCTGAGAAGGCGGCAGCATAAACCATTGGCCATGCTGCAAATAGCGCCCCGCCTGCGGTGATCAGCCAGACTTGGTTTCCATCCCAGTGGGGAGCAATACTGTTAATCATAATGCGGCGTTCTGTGTCAGTACGGCCGATTAATCGGCTTAACATCCCGACTCCCATATCGAAACCATCTGTTACCGCGAAGCCGATAAAGAGGATGCCGATCAGCAGCCACCACACAAAGCGTAATACTTCGTAATCAAACATGAATGCGTCCTCGATAATTTAAACTGAAGCGTTATCCGCAGAGTGTTCATGATGGTAACGACCCGTTTTCAGACTAGATGGCCCTAAACGAGCGAACTTAATCATTAAATACATCTCAGCAATGATGAATAAGGTATAAAGCCCTAGCACTAATCCCATCGAGAAAAGCAAATCACCCACAGTTAACGACGAGTTAGCCACTGCAGTGGGCAGTACCTCACCGATTGCCCAGGGTTGACGACCATACTCCGCAACAAACCATCCTGACTCTACCGCTATCCAAGGGAGAGGCAGTGCGCACACTGCTGCCTTCAAAATAAAGCGATTTTTGCCAATCCGATTACGTATTACGGTAATGAACGACGTTGCAATAACTAAGAAAATAAGCACCCCACACAGCACCATGATGCGGAAGGAAAAATAGAGGGGGGCAACGCTCGGAATAGAATCTTTGGTAGCTTGCTGAATCTGTGCTTCAGTTGCATCACTGACATTCGAGGTATAGCGCTTGAGGAGTAGCCCGTAACCTAAGTCCTTTTTATGACTTTCGAAGGCTTCACGTACCGCTAAGTCTTGATTGCCATTACGTAACTCGGTTAACAGGGCATAGGCTTTCATCCCATTGCGGATACGAATTTCGTGTTCGGCCAATAAGTCCTTCAAACCCAGTACCGGCTTATCGGTCGACCGGGTAGCGATCAATCCCAGTAAATAGGGTACTTGAACCGCATAATGGTTTTTCTCGGCCTGTTGGTCTGGTATGCCAAATAGGGTAAACGCAGCAGGCGCAGGTTGCGTGTCCCACTCCGCTTCAATCGCCGCTAACTTAGTTTTTTGCACATCGCCCATTTCATACCCAGATTCGTCACCAAGAATGATGACAGAGAGTACGGCCGCAATACCAAAACTTGCTGCAATAGCAAAAGAGCGTTTAGCAAAAGCAACATCGCGCCCTTTCAATAAGTACCAGGCGCTGATCGCTAAAACGAAAATCGCACCGGTGGTATAACCAGAGGCGACGGTGTGTACAAATTTGACTTGAGCAACAGGATTGAGTACTAATTCGGAGAAGCTCACCATTTCCATTCGCATGGTTTCGAAATTAAATTCTGATGCAATCGGATTTTGCATCCAGCCATTTGCAACTAATATCCATAACGCAGATAAATTGGAGCCCAATGCCACTAACCAAGTAACCGCTAAATGCTGCACTTTCCCTAAGCGATCCCAGCCAAAGAAGAATAACCCCACGAAGGTCGATTCTAAAAAGAAGGCCATTAATCCTTCAATTGCTAAGGGTGCACCAAAAATATCACCGACATAATGTGAATAATAAGACCAGTTAGTGCCAAACTGGAATTCCATCGTCAGTCCAGTGGCGACGCCGAGGGCAAAATTGATCCCAAACAATTTACCCCAGAACTTCGTCATATCTTTATAGATTTGCTTACCGGTAAAAACATAGACCGTTTCCATAATCGCCAGCAGAAAGGCCATACCCAGCGTTAGCGGGACAAAAAGAAAATGGTACATTGCGGTTAAAGCAAACTGTAGGCGAGAGAGTTCGACAATATCAAACATTCTTACTCCTTGTTTCACTCTAGTTTTCACCAGTTACTGGAAATTATTTCAATAAACTCAATGAAATCTAAATAGATAATGTTAATAACTCAGCTTAATAGTCATGAGAGGAATTATGATTAGGCTGCTTCTTATCTGCCGGTGCCCGAATCTATCTCTTTAATTAAGATAGCCTTCTTCCTCAACAAAGAATATTGAGTTCGAGAAGAGCTGACGGTGATAGTGGAAGATAATGTAATCTTAGTGATTAATTATTTCTAGAAACTAACAGAGGGTTAATTGATCTCGATCTAAAATCTTATAAGTATATTTTTAGAAATTTTTCCTTGTTAAATTAGATCACTATTAATGTTTTAATTTTGAATACAAAAAGCCACCGACGGGTCGATGGCTTGATTGATATTAAGGTAACTTAGCGTGCAGGCAGAACGGCTTTCACCGCATCACCGATATCGGCGAGGCTACGCACAGTTTTGACCCCAGCAGCTTCTAAAGCAGCGAATTTCTCATCAGCAGTCCCTTTACCCCCTGCAATGATCGCCCCTGCATGACCCATACGCTTACCTTTAGGCGCTGTTACACCGGCAATGTAGCTTACGACAGGTTTGGTTACGTGGGCTTTAATGTAAGCGGCCGCTTCTTCTTCTGCGCTACCACCGATTTCACCGATCATCACGATAGCTTCAGTTTGCGGATCTTTCTCGAATAACTCGAGGATATCAATAAAGCTTGAACCCGGAATCGGGTCACCACCAATACCGACACAGGTCGATTGGCCGTAGCCAATATCGGTAGTTTGCTTAACCGCTTCATAAGTCAGGGTACCTGACCGTGAGACAATTCCGACACGACCAGGTTGGTGGATATGACCGGGCATGATGCCAATCTTACATTCACCTGGGGTAATTACACCTGGGCAGTTAGGGCCGATCATGCGTACACCGGCTTGATCCAATTTCACCTTAATAGTGAGCATATCCAGCGTAGGGATGCCCTCGGTGATGGTGATGATCAGTTTAATCCCTGCATCAATCGCTTCTAAAATACTATCTTTACAGAAGGGTGCAGGAACATAAATGACTGACGCCGTTGCGCCAGTCGCTTCAACAGCTTCGCGTACGGTATTAAATACAGGCAGATCTAAGTGCGTCGTCCCGCCTTTTCCTGGTGTGACACCGCCAACCATTTGCGTCCCGTATGCGATCGCCTGTTCTGAGTGGAATGTACCCTGGCCACCGGTGAAACCTTGGCAAATGACTTTAGTATTCTTATCAATCAAAATAGACATTATTTACCCTCCGCCGCAGCGACAACTTGCTGGGCAGCGTCAGTCAAACTGGTAGCTGCGATAATATTTAGATCACTTTCTGCTAAACGTTGTGCACCTAATTCAGCATTGTTCCCTTCAAGACGAACGACAACAGGCACATTTACACCAACTTCTTCAACTGCCCCAATAATACCGTCGGCAATCAAGTCACAACGAACAATCCCACCAAAAATATTGACAAGGACCGCTTTCACCGCGTCGTCTGAAAGAATAATTTTAAAGGCTTCAGTCACGCGCTCTTTAGTGGCGCCGCCGCCAACGTCAAGGAAATTAGCCGGTTGGCCACCATGGTGTTTAACAATATCCATGGTCCCCATCGCTAGGCCCGCACCGTTCACCATACAGCCGATATTACCTTCTAAGGCAACGTAGTTAAGTTCCCACTGCGCGGCATGCGCTTCGCGAGAATCTTCTTGGCTTGGGTCATGCATTTCACGCAGTTCTGGTTGACGGAACATTGCGTTACTGTCAGCGCCCAGTTTGCCGTCTAGGCAGATCAGATCGCCTTCAGTGGTGATCACTAATGGGTTGATTTCAACGAGTGCCAAATCACGCTCTAAGAATAGCTTCGCTAAACCCATAAAGATTTTCGCGAATTGGCTGACTTGTTTACCTTCCAGCCCTAATTTGAACGCAAGCTCACGGCCTTGGTAAGGCATTGGGCCGGTTAACGGATCCAACGCCATTTTATGAATTAAGTGTGGTGTCTCTTCAGCCACTTTCTCAATTTCAACGCCGCCTTCTGTTGAGGCCATAAACACGACTCGGCGGGTACTGCGGTCAACGACTGCGCCCAGATAAAGCTCTTTATCGATATCGGTAGCGGCTTCGACGAGAATTTGGTTAACCGGCTGACCTTGTGCATCAGTTTGGTAAGTCACTAAATTCTTACCTAACCAGCTTTCGGCAAAGCTACGGATCTCTTCTTTACTCTTTACCACTTTCACGCCACCCGCTTTACCACGGCCGCCCGCATGAACTTGGCATTTTACTACCCAAGGTCCGCTACCAATCTTAGAGGCTGCTTCTTCAGCTTCGCGAGGCGTAGTACAAGCATAACCAGACGGCGCAGGTAAGCCATAACGTGCAAAGAGCTGTTTCGCCTGATATTCATGTAAATTCATAGGGTATTATCCATTCAGGTCAAAAAATAGGCGTGCAGAGTACACGCCACAGTAAATTAGACATCCAGCAGCAGACGTGCAGGATCTTCAAGTAAGTCTTTGATCGCTACGAGGTAGCCCACTGATTCACGGCCATCGATAAGACGGTGGTCATAAGAAAGTGCGAGGTACATCATAGGCAGGATTTCAACTTGTCCATTCACCGCCATAGGACGATCTTTGATAGCGTGCATACCTAAGATTGCGCTTTGTGGTGGGTTGATGATTGGCGTTGACATCAGCGACCCAAATACCCCGCCATTGGTGATGGTAAAGTTACCGCCGGTCAATTCCTCAACCGTCAACTTGCCATCGCGCCCTTTGATAGCCAGTTCTTTAATTTTCTTCTCAATATCCGCCATGCTTAGTGCATCAACGTCTTTAAGTACAGGCGTGACTAAGCCACGTGGCGTTGACACCGCGATGCTGACGTCAAAGTAGTTGTGGTATACCACGTCGTCGCCATCGATGGAGGCGTTCACTTCTGGGTAGCGCTTAAGGGCTTCAACTACCGCTTTGATATAGAAAGACATGAAACCTAAACGAACGCCATGACGTTTCTCGAACGCTTCACCATATTGTTTGCGAATTTGCATGATCGGTTTCATATTGACCTCGTTAAAGGTGGTCAACATCGCCGTGCTGTTCTTGGCTTCTAATAAACGCTCTGCGACACGTTTACGTAAACGTGTCATAGGAACACGTTTCTCACTACGATTAGAAATCGCTGCGGGGGCAGATTGCGCAGCGGCTTCTGCTTTCGGCGCTGATTTTGCCGCAGCCAGATGCTTCTCTACATCTTCACGCGTAATGCGTCCACCGACTCCGGTACCTTTGATCTGTGTCGCGTCTAAGGTATGTTCAGCGATAAGACGGCGAATGGCAGGCGTTAAGAAGTCGTTGGACTCGTCACTGCTCTCCTCAGTCGGTGCGGCATCTGGGGTAGAGACCTGAGCCGTAGCAGGCAAAGCCGAACTCTCTTTCCCTGCACTATTACCCTCTTTAAGGCGGCCCAGCAATTGACGAGAAACGACTGTCGCGCCTTCAGCTTCAACAATGGCCTCTAAAATACCGTCGGCTGCTGCTGGCACCTCTAAGATCACTTTATCGGTTTCAATTTCTACCAGCACTTCATCGCGCTGGACGCTGTCACCAGGCTGTTTATGCCAGGTCGCAACCGTGGCATCGGCAACAGATTCCGGTAAATCGGGAACGAAAATTTCTAAGCTACTCATTGTCTTTCCTTTTTATCAATCAACGTTCAGCGCATCATTAACTAATTCTTGCTGCTGCTTTTGGTGAACAGACATGTATCCCACAGCTGGAGAAGCGGAAGCCGCCCGGCCAGCGTAGCGTAATTTAGCCCCTGCAGGGACGACATCATGGAAGTTATGTTGGCAACAGTACCAAGCACCTTGGTTTAACGGCTCTTCTTGGCACCAAACAAAATCTGTAACGTGGCTATAGGCACTGATTGCCTGTTGAACCGCTTTGTGCGGGAACGGGTATAGCTGCTCAATACGAATAATCGCAACGTTATCTTGTTCATTTTTACGACGTTGCTCTAATAAGTCGTAATAGACCTTACCGGAGCAGAGTACGACGCGTTTTACCTTCTGCGCATCTAACGAATCAATTTCTGGAATGGCAGGCATAAATTCGCCTTGTGCCAGTTCATCCATTGTCGAAATAGCTAACGGATGGCGCAGAAGCGATTTCGGCGACATCACCACCAGCGGGCGGCGCATACCCCGTAAAGCCTGACGGCGTAACATGTGGTATACCTGGGCTGGCGTTGACGGCACACAGACCTGCATATTTTGGTCAGCACAGAGCTGGAGGTAACGCTCAAGACGCGCAGATGAGTGTTCTGGACCTTGGCCTTCGTAGCCATGAGGTAATAACATCACCAATCCACACATCCGTCCCCATTTTTGCTCACCAGAACTGATGAACTGGTCGATCACGACCTGAGCGCCATTGGCGAAGTCACCAAATTGTGCTTCCCAAATCGTCAGAGTACGCGGCTCGGCCGTCGCATAGCCGTATTCGAAGGCCAGTACGGCTTCTTCAGATAATACTGAATCCCACACTTTGAATACGCCTTGACCTTTACGGACGTGGTGAAGCGGAGTGAACGTAGAGCCATTACTTTGATTATGAATTACCGCGTGACGATGGAAGAAGGTCCCGCGCCCGGAGTCTTCACCGGATAAGCGTACCGAGATGCCTTCATCCACCAAGGTGGCATAGGCTAAGTTCTCTGCACCGCCCCAGTCGAACGCTTTATTCCCTTCCGCCATTTCATAACGGTCGTTATAAATTTTCTTCACTCGAGACTGCGCTTCAATTTCAGCCGGGATCTGGCTTAAATTCACCGCCATTTGTTTTAGCCGAGCCTGGTCGACTGTCGCAGGATAGTCTTCGTCCCACTCGTGATTTAAATAAGGTGACCAAGTACAAGAGTTCAGCGTCATTGGGCGCCACTCTTCAACCACGCACTCACCCGCATCCAGCGCATCGCGATAGAGATTAACCAGTTCCGTCACCTCGCCCGCACTCACCACATTCGCGGCGGTTAACTTATCGGCATAAATCTTACGGGGTGTCGGATGCTGCTTAATTTTTTTGTACATCACTGGCTGTGTTGCACTGGGTTCGTCGGCTTCGTTATGACCGTGGCGGCGATAACAGACCAGATCGATAAAGACGTCACGCTTGAAGTTATTACGGTAGTCCAAGGCTAAGCGCGTCACGAAGGCAACCGCTTCAGGATCATCGGCATTGACGTGGAAGATTGGCGTCTGAACCATCTTGCCGATATCCGTACAATATGGCGTGGAGCGGGCATCTTTAGGATTTGAGGTGGTGAAACCGACTTGGTTATTGATCACGATACGCACGGTACCGCCGACCATATACCCCCGTGCTTGAGACATGTTCAGTGTCTCTTGCACTACGCCTTGACCGATAACTGCAGCATCGCCATGGATGGTAATTGGCAATACTTTATTGATCGCAGAGGGTTCATCCAAGCGGTCGAGTCGCGCACGCACCGACCCCATGACAACTGGGCTAACAATTTCTAAGTGAGAAGGGTTAAATGCCAAGGCTAAATGCACTAGGCCCCCTTCTGTCTCCAGATCCGAGGAGAAGCCCATATGGTACTTCACATCGCCTGCACCCAAGTGCTCATGATGTTTACCCGCGAATTCATCGAACAGATCTTGTGTTTTTTTACCAAGAACGTTAATCAGCACGTTAAGGCGGCCACGGTGAGCCATGCCCAGCACGACTTCTTGCGTGCCTTGTTTCCCGGCATGGCGGATCATCTCACGAAGCATTGGGATTAGCGCATCCCCACCTTCAAGGGAGAAACGTTTAGCACCCGGGAATTTAGCCCCTAAATACTTTTCCATCCCTTCGGCAGCAGTGAGCTCTTTTAAGAATTTTTTCTTTTCTTCTGCACTAAAGGTTGCTTGCCCCGCGACTGATTCAATACGTTGTTGAATCCAACGTTTCTCTTCAGTGTTGGTTATATGCATGTATTCTGCGCCGATTGATCCACAGTAAGTCTGCTTCAATGCGTCGAAAATTTCGGAGAGTTTCATTGTCTCTTTGCCTGAGGCAAAGGATCCAACGTTAAAGCTCTCGTTAAAATCGCTAGCGCTTAAACCGTGAAAGGCAGGATCGAGATCCGGCACATCTTCTTGCTGCCACAACCCTAATGGATCGAGATTCGCTTTTTGATGGCCGCGGAAACGAAAAGCATTGATGAGCTGCAGTACCTTAACCTGTTTAGAATTGGTTTCAGGGTCACTCACCGAGGTGGTGTAACGCGTGGCATCTTTGGCTAACCGCCGAAAGTATTCTCGCGTTGTGGAATGATATTGATCAGGTCTTAGTGCGTCCGCGGGGAATTGTGCGAACCTTTCACGCCAGACACTATCCACCGAGTCAGGGTCGGTGAGGTAATCCTCATACAACTGCTCGATGTAAGACTGGTTCGCGCCGGCCAGCCAGGATGAGTCTAGCCAGGATTTCATTGCGCTATTCTGCATAGTGATCCCTTAAGCAATGCTATGCTTTTCGTAATATAATTCACCGTTAAACGGAGATACCCAAACAGATGACCGCTCTGTTCTATCGGTTCAGCGATACGAGTGCAATAAGTACTGCCCCCGTAGGGAACCTTTGGCAATTCGACGGGTGGAGGTATCAAATTGCCAAAGGCACCTTTGTCACTGCGGGGAGCCACCCTCCCCGCTTGATACTGCTATGCACCACGTCTCAGTAACATGGATTTAATGTGTCCAATCGCCTTGGTCGGGTTAAGACCTTTAGGGCAAACATTGACACAGTTCATAATGCTATGACAACGGAATACGCTGAAAGCATCGTCTAAATGATCCAACCGCGACTCAGTCTCCGTATCACGGCTGTCGATGAGAAAACGATAAGCTGCGAGTAATCCTGCTGGACCAATAAATTTATCGGGGTTCCACCAGAACGACGGGCAGGAGGTCGAGCAACAGGCGCAGAGAATACACTCATACAGTCCATCAAGATGTGCGCGATCTTCCGGAGATTGTAAAAATTCACGAGCAGGTGGATTTTTATTATCGTTCAGTAAGAATGGTTTAATCTTCTCATATTGCGTGTAGAACTGCGCCATATCGACCACTAAGTCACGAATAACCGGTAATCCTGGTAGCGGGCGGATAATAATTTTACCCTTACCTGAAAGTGCAGAGACCGGCGTGACGCAAGCCAGCCCATTTTTACCGTTCATGTTGATGCCGTCAGAGCCGCAAACCCCTTCGCGGCAAGAACGACGAAACGCGAGAGTCGGATCTTGCTCTTTCAGTTTAATGAGCGCGTCTAACAACATCATGTCGCGCCCTTCCTCCGCCTCCAGCGTATAATCTTGCATACGCGGAGCGTCATCAACTTCTGGGTTATAGCGATATACTGAAAATTCGATTTTCATAAGTCTTTCCGCCTCTTAATAAGTACGCACTTTAGGAGGGAACGCTTCGCGCAGCGTAGGCTGCATGTTCACCTCACGTCGGGTCATACTCTCGCTCTGTGGCAGATAGAGGCTATGACATAACCATTTCTCATCGTCCCGCTCTGGGTAATCGAAACGGCTGTGCGCGCCACGGCTTTCTGTACGATAGTTTGCCGCTACCGCCGTTGCAAAGGCGGTTTCCATCAGGTTATCCAACTCCAAACATTCAATACGCTGCGTATTGAAGTCAGGTGAACGGTCATCAAGACGAGCGTTTTGCAGACGTTGACGAATCGATTTTAACTCTTCTAGGCCTTTAGCCATGGCATCACCTTCACGGAATACCGAGAAGTTATGTTGCATACAGGTTTGAAGCGCTTTACGGATCTCAGCTGGGTCTTCGCCTTCACGGTTATTTTCCCAACGTTGATAGCGACTCATCGCTTGCGCAATCTCTTCTTCCGTCGCTTCACGCAGTTGCCCCTGCGAGGCGATAGATTCTTGTAAATGTAAGCCCGCTGCACGGCCAAATACCACCAGGTCGAGAAGTGAGTTACCGCCTAAGCGGTTAGCGCCATGAACCGATACACAAGCAATCTCGCCAACAGCAAAGAGTCCAGGCACGACAACATCGTTACCCTGTTCATCGACGGTTAAGGCTTGGCCAGACACTTTCGTCGGGATCCCGCCCATCATGTAGTGACACGTTGGGATGACCGGAATAGGTTCTTTGATCGGATCCACATGAGCAAAGGTGCGAGACAACTCTAATATACCTGGTAAGCGTGATTCCAAGACTTCGCTACCCAAGTGATCGAGTTTAAGCTTAAGATGTGGGCCCCAAGGACCATCACAACCCCGGCCTTCACGAATTTCAATCATCATTGAACGCGCGACCACATCACGACCCGCAAGGTCTTTAGCATTAGGCGCGTAACGTTCCATGAAACGTTCACCATGCTTATTAAGCAGATAGCCACCTTCGCCGCGGCACCCTTCAGTCACTAGCACACCTGCGCCCGCGATGCCGGTTGGGTGAAACTGCCACATTTCCATATCTTGTACCGGTACACCAGCGCGTAACGCCATGCCCACCCCATCACCGGTATTAATGTGCGCATTGGTGGTGGATTGATAGATACGCCCTGCTCCGCCCGTTGCCAGTACCGTCGCTTGTGCTTTGAAATAAACGACTTCACCGGTCTCAATACAAATTGCCGTACAGCCTACTACTGCTCCATCGGCATTTTTGACTAAATCTAAAGCGTACCACTCAGAAAATATGGTGGTATGGTTTTTTAAATTTTGTTGATACAGGGTATGCAGTAAGGCATGGCCAGTACGGTCGGCGGCGGCGGCCGTTCGTGCCGCTTGCTCTCCACCAAAGTTCTTCGATTGTCCGCCGAACGGACGTTGATAAACACGCCCATCTTCCAAGCGAGAGAACGGAAGCCCCATATGTTCTAATTCTAAAATCGCTTCGGGGCCGGTTTTACACATATATTCGATCGCGTCTTGGTCGCCGATATAATCGGAGCCTTTGACGGTGTCGTACATATGCCATTCCCAGTTATCTTCATGGGTATTCCCGAGCGCAACCGTGATACCCCCTTGCGCGGAAACCGTGTGGGAACGTGTCGGGAAAACTTTTGATAATAACGCACAACTTTGACCAGACTGTGAGATTTGAAGCGCAGCACGCATTCCCGCGCCACCCGCACCAATCACAATCGCATCGAATTCTCTAACAGGCAGTTTCATTACGCACCCCATACCACAAATGTGCCATAAATCGCATAGCTCGCTAATGCGATAATAATAATCAGTTGCACGACCAGACGGACAGCAAGGTTCTTGACGTAATCTGTCAGTACCTGCCACATACCAATCCAACCATGAATGAGGATCGATAAAAGGGTGAGGAGCGTAAATACCTTGGTGAAAGGCATGGCAAAGAAGCCGCGCCACATATCATAGGTTAGCGGGCCACTGACAACAAAAAAGCCCAGGATATACACAACATAGAGTGCAATAAGAATCGCGGCGGCGCGCAATAATAACCAATCATGCACACCATTTCTTCCGAGTGCGGAAACATTGTTTACCATACGAGAACCCCCGCTAAAATCGACAGTATGGCCGCAATGATAAAGGAGGCCATAGCACTCCGTTTACCTGCCACCAAGGTTTCTTCCATAAAGCCAAAGTCCGCGAGTAGATGGCGGATTCCCCCGACAATGTGGTAAGCCAGCGCTGTTAAGATTGCCCAGAGAATAAATTTCACGAAGAAACTTCCCATGATGGCAGCAGCTTGGTTAAAACCTTCTGGAGATGAGAGAGAGAGCCCTAGCAGCCACAGTAAAATTCCCAACGCAACAAACGTAATCACGCCAGATACACGGTGGAGAATGGATGCTATTGCAGTAACGGGAAACCGGATCGTCGAGAGATCCAAGTTGACAGGTCTTTGTTTATTCACGGTTTTGCCCACACAGCTCTTTTTTATTATGTCTCCTCCGGCCCTGCTGCTTGCCAACTTCTGGTGAAGCTCACTTACAGAACAGTCACATCCAGTGTTAGACGAAAAAAAACGCTGGGTGCCTCCTGAAACAGGTAAATCCGGAGACCTAGTAGGGATTATAGAGAGATCACAATCTTATTACAATTGCTCTACAATTTCTTTGTGTAAATTGAAACAAATCAGTGATCTAACTCACTGTTACTGACATTTATTTATCGCTAATCCACTGATTTGACGCAGATAATGGCTTTATTTTACATTTAGAAACAATAAAGCAATCTATCACTAAATGTTATAGTTTTTCGATTACTTGATAACTATAGATTATGAAATATTCTCCTAAATCACAAAATTTATTTTTTTTACGAAAGTTTCAGGCTGTGACATAGTGACTAAAATTATTTTAAAACAACGGTATCTTTTGGATGACTCATCTAACTGTACGATTCTCCACCACGTCATCGCGGATAGAGCGCTATACTGCTTGACTCAATTTTGATATAAATTGATGACATAATTTTAACAAATTCGCGAATCAGTATTTGGATATCGTTCCAATCGTTCTTTTTGGAGGCAGTAAATGACAGATAAAAAGGTGACACTTACGCTCGACTCAAATGAGTCAGCCGTCGACCTGAATGTACTTAAAGGAACATTAGGCCAAGATGTTGTCGATGTGCGCGCGTTAGGTTCTCATGGCGTTTATACTTTTGACCCTGGCTTCACTTCTACAGCGTCTTGCGAATCCAAAATCACCTATATCGACGGTGAAGAAGGTATTCTGCTGCATCGCGGATTTCCGATCGCTGAATTAGCCACGAAATCTGATTACCTTGAGGTTTGCTACATTCTGTTAAACGGAGAAGTCCCGACAGCAGAACAGTATCAACAGTTTAAAACGCAAGTGACGCGTCACACCATGATCCACGAGCAGATCACTCGCTTATTCCACGGTTTTCGCCGCGACTCACACCCGATGGCCGTTATGTGTGGCGTTACTGGCGCACTCGCCGCCTTCTATCATGATTCAATGGACGTTAATAATCCTCGTCATCGTGAAATTGCCGCTTTCCGGCTCCTATCGAAGATGCCCACCGTCGCGGCGATGTGTTACAAATACTCCATCGGTCAGCCCTTCATTTACCCACGTAATGACCTCTCTTATGCCGGAAACTTCCTGCATATGATGTTTGCGACGCCGTGCGAAGAGTACAAAATTAACCCAGTACTAGAACGTGCGATGGACCGTATTCTTATTCTGCACGCCGATCATGAACAAAATGCGTCAACGTCAACCGTGAGAACGGCAGGTTCTTCCGGCGCCAACCCATTTGCCTGTATCGCAGCGGGTATTGCTTCATTGTGGGGACCTGCACACGGTGGCGCTAACGAAGCAACATTACATATGCTCGAAGAGATCAGTAGTGTTGAGCATATTCCAGAATTTGTCCGCCGCGCGAAAGATAAAAATGACTCGTTCCGTCTAATGGGCTTCGGTCACCGGGTTTATAAAAATTATGACCCACGTGCCACGGTGATGCGTGAAACCTGTCATGAAGTGTTAGAAGAATTAGGGATGAAAGATGATCTCCTGGAAGTGGCTATGCAACTTGAACATATTGCATTAAACGACCCTTACTTCATCGAGCGCAAGCTCTACCCTAATGTCGATTTCTACTCAGGCTTGATCTTAAAAGCGATGGGTATTCCTACCTCGATGTTTACCGTAATCTTTGCTATGGCACGCACTGTCGGCTGGATCTCCCACTGGATCGAGATGCACGAAGAGGGAATGAAGATCGCTCGTCCACGTCAACTCTATACCGGTTATACCGAGCGTAAATTTGAATCCAAGCGCTAGGCCTTGATGACTAAAAAGGGAGAGCCTTGCTCTCCTTTTTTACTTACTTCGCGTTAAAAATCTCTTCTAATGACGCCTTCATCGGCGCACGATCCACTTTCTTACCAAACCAGTTGTAGACGTTCTGTGCCCCTTGATTGACTAGCATATTCAACCCATTGAGGGTGGTGCATCCCTTCTTAGCCGCCTCGCGTAGTAATTTTGTCTCCGGAGGATTAGGAATAACATCGGCCACAATCATCGCTTTTTCGATTGAAGCGAGATCGATATCAGGGATGGCATCGGCATCATTCAGACCGATTGAGGTGGCATTAACCAGAATCTCGGTTTGGCTATCAATAGCCACTTGCTTAGTCCATTTAGTGAAAGATGCCTTAGCTTCCGTATTCTCTTCAATCAGCTTAACTAAATCTTGGCCGCGCTCTTCATTACGGTTGATCAGCGTGATGTGCTTAGCCCCTGCTAAGGCGGCTTCAACGGCAATCGCGCGCGCTGCACCGCCTGCACCGAGCAGCGTAATATGCTTACCTTTTACCGAGGTGATATCGCTCAGTGCTTCGATAAAGCCTTGACCGTCAGTGTTATAACCTGTGAGCTTGCCCTCTTTGATCACGACACAGTTCACCGCACCTATCACTTTCGCGGAGGTGTCCAACTCATCGAGATATTGAATCACTTCTTGCTTGTTGGGCAGTGAGCAGCTAAAGCCTTTCCACCCCATGGCAATTGCACCTTTAATTGATTGCTCTAACTTCTCTGGCCCGACTTCGCAGGTAATGAAGCGCGCGTTCATGCCTTCTTTCTGATAGCCCGCCTCGATCATGCGAACAGTAGGGTTTTCGCTGCAAGGTGAAGAAAACGATCCGGTCAGGTCACTCAGGAAGTTGATGTTTTTTGCCACGTGAAACTCCTTGTCAATTTGAGAATGGAACCGATACCTTTTTGGTGCGGCTTTTGCAAAGTCTTTAAATGAGTGTAGTCAATCTGCGGCAACATAAACAGCCTCCAGCTTGAGACTGCTTGCGATTCACGCTGAAAAAACGTAAAAAAATTTTACCTAAATCAATCAGTAATGCTCACGACTGTCGAGTCACGCCCCACTCGATCATATCCAATACCTGCTGCTGAGCAAGCGTCGCTTCACGCGCTTGCGCCAAGGTACAATAGATGAAATGGAGCGGCTCTCGCGGACGTAATTGCGCCAGATGATACAGGTCGCATTCAATCACTTGGCCTATTCGCGCATACCCACCCGTGGTTTGCGCATCGGCGAGTAAAATTACAGGCTGTCCACTGGGAGGAAGTTGAAGGGTTCCCGGCAAAACACCGTGAGATAATAGCTCTTCCCGATATGAGAATTTTAATACTCTACCCTGTAGTCGATGCCCCATACGGTTACTTTGTGGGGTCAATGTCCAGCCGGTACGCCACAGGGCTTGCTGAGATTCCGCAGTGAGCTGCGTAAACTCGGGGCCAGGGATGACTCGCACTCGGTTTCCCCAGAGAAGCTGTCTCACCCCTACCGAGCGCTCAAACTGCCTTGAAGCTGGGCCTAAAGGTAAGCTATCGCCGTTTTGCAGAAAGCAGCCATTGAAGCCCCCAAACCTTGCCATGAGATCGGTACTTTGTGATCCCATCACAGGAGGAATATCAAAACCGCCACTGACTGCCAGATAACTACGCATTCCTCTCAACGGTGATTGCAGCTGTAATGTCTGTCCGGCTTGTGCAAAGTATCGCCAGCCGGTCGCTATACTCTTCCCTGCCAACAGGCTCTGGCAGTCTGCTCCGGTTAGGGCGAACCAGCACGATTGTTCGAAACGGAATATCGCGTTGCCTTGGGTAATCTCGATTACTGCTTGATTTTTATCATTACCTACCAGCATGTTGGCTGTTTGCATAGCGGGCCGATCCAATGCCCCACCACGACCGACGCCATATTGCGCAAATCCCAAGCGCCCACCGTCTTGCAGGGAGCTGGCTAAGCCTGCTTTCACTACTGTCAGCATAGTCCATCCTTATGCGGGATAAAACGTACGGTATCGCCGGGGCGTAATAAGAATGGGGCTTCGCGAGTCTCATCAAATAATAGGGATGAGGTCTGGCCAATAATTTGCCATCCTCCCGGCGAGGTTAACGGATAAATACCGGTTTGGCTGCCCGCAATACCAACACTGCCAGCGGGAACAGAGAGGCGGGGTGTTTTGTGACGTGGGCAGGCTAAGCGCGGTGATAATCCAGAGAGATAAGGAAAGCCCGGTTGGAAGCCAATAAAAAATACGGTATAGCATTCCGCACTGTGAGCCTCAACAACCTGCTTGGGGGTTAGGCCTACCGTCTCCGCGAGCGAACTCAAGTCTGGCCCTGCCGTTTTACCGTAGATAACGGGTATATCGATATTTCTCGACGCTGGGATGAAAGATTCCGCGGCATGCCACCATGCTTCGAGCTGGGAGACCGCCTCCTGTTGTGAGGGAGGGATAGCCTGTAATCGAATAGTCAGGTTATTCATTCCGGGAATAACTTCTGCCACCCCCGGTTCATGAACAAGCTGCTGAGCCAATCCCCAAATACGCTGTTGAACCGTAAGCGACACAGGAGGACGTGATTCAATCACCAATGTGCTTTCACCGAACATGTAATAACGCATCTCTGACAAAGCTCACTCCCTAGTGGTGAACACGATGGGTCTATGAAACGTTAGATTACCTTATCAGTTATTCGAGATGGCGGTAAGGGATTACAGGCTCGTTTTGGGTCACTATTGAACAGGTTATTTATACTGGATTATCAATATCTAAAAAGATGACATCGAGGCCATGTGTACGCGTCAACCACTCCCCTAAGGCCTGTATTCCTCCCCGCTCGGTCGCGTGGTGTCCGGCGCTGAAGAAGTGAATCCCGCGTTCGCGGGCGATATGGGTCGTTCTTTCTGAAACCTCGCCCGTAATGAAGGCATCGACGCCGGCATCGGCCGCTTGTTCAATAAAATCTGGTGCGCCACCCGTACACCAGGCAACCCGCTTGATCATGCCTTTCTTATCAGGCCCACAATAAAGTGGATGACGTTGCAACCGCTCAGCTAACCGTTGCGACAGTTGCTCGGCACTGATCGGCTGCTCAAAGTGACCTTCAAGGAGGTACGTATCAATTTCTCCGCTTACCGTGATATCCAGGAGTTTTGCCAGCTGTACGTTATTACCCACTTCGGGGTGAGCATCTAAGGGTAAATGCCATCCATAGAGGTTAATATCATTGGTCAACAGCGTCTTAAGCCGCTGACGCTTCATATTTTTAATCACCACTGGCTCATTTTTCCAAAAGTAGCCATGGTGAACAATAATCGCGTCGGCATCGACTTCCACCGCTCGGTCCAGCAACGCTTGGCAAGCAGTCACTCCCGTCACAATTTTTTGTACCGTCTCACGTCCCTCTACCTGCAAGCCATTCGGCGCGTAGTCTTTGAATTGAGAACTGTTTAAGTAACGGTCAATATGCTGTTCTAAGAGCGTGTTTTTCATAGCTTGTCCTAACTCTAACGATTATCGATGTTTTCGCGCCTGCTCAAATGCCTGCAGAGTCGCTTCCCGAGCCCGCCGATGTTCCACAATTGGTCGGGAGTAATCAAGCTTCTTATCCTGTTTATCTGCCCATAACCAAGGTTCATGAATATTTTTTTCGGGGACATCCTTGAGTTCAGGAAGCCATTGGCGAATAAATGCACCTTTTGGATCGAAACGCTCACCTTGGCGAGTGGGGTTAAAAATTCTAAAGTACGGCGCTGCATCAGTCCCTGTAGAGGCCGCCCATTGCCAGCCACCATTATTGGCTGCTAAGTCACCGTCAATAAGTTGTTCAGAGAAGTATCGCTCCCCCCAACGCCAATCGATCAATAAATCTTTCACTAAGAAGCTCGCACACACCATTCGTAAACGGTTATGCATCCAGCCAGTTTGATTAAGCTGACGCATCCCCGCATCAACAATGGGAAAGCCGGTCTTCCCTTCGCACCAGGCAGTAAAATGCTTTTTATTATTTTGCCAGTGAATATGGTCGGTCCAGGTTTGGAAGGGTTGATAGCGACAAAGCTGAGGTTCGGCGACTAAAAGATGACGATAGAAGTCTCGCCAAATCAATTCGTTCAACCAAGTCGCCGCCCCACCCGCCTGTTCTAAGGCATGAGGATGGTCAGCGAGGATTCGTTTCACACACTGCTTCGCCGAGACGAGTCCAATGGCTAACGCCGCGGATAGACGACTTGTATCATCTTCGGCAGGCAAATCACGCTGTTCAGCATAGCCTTCAACGGTATTTTTCGAGAACTCGCGCAGCCTTGTTAACGCGGCATCATGACCCACGGGAAATCTTTTCTTATCGTATTCGCCGGCTTTGGTCGAAAAATCGGGTACCGTTGAGGTTTTTACAGGTGACGGATGTTTACGTTGATGAGGTAAAGCGCTGCACTCTATCCCTTCGCTACTCAGCTTTTTCTGTACCGCGCGGGAAAACGGCGTGAATACATGATACATCTTCCCTTGGCCCGTCAATACCGATCCCGGGGAGAAGAGCGTCGAATCCGTAAACCCTTGGCACACGATATCCTGTTGGTGACAGAGCGCTTCAATGTGCTTATCGCGGTTACGCTCGTTCACTTCGTATTGATAGTTATAGAATACCTTATCAATCTTATACTTTTCACATAATTGCATGAACTCTTTTTCAAGCGTTTGATAGGTGGGGGTGTTGATAATCAACAACGGGATGCCTATCTCCTGCAAATCCTGTTGGAGAGTCACCAAAGCATCATATTGATAGTTCAGCTGCCGCGCTGAAACGTTATGCCGTTTCCACTGCTCCGGGGTGACACACCACAGCGCAATAACTTCAGCCTCGTTATCCATACAAGCGGCCGAAAGCGCAGGGTTATCCCTTAAACGTAAATCATGACGAAACCAAACTAGATGTTGCTGCGACATAGTATTCTACCTATAGATCGTATTCAGTAAACCAAGGGTAAAGATAACGTTGCTGCGCTAACCACCCATGCGGAGCAACAGCTTGCAAGCGCCGTAGCGTGGTCTTTACCTCACTTAAGGAGATTTCGCCCAAGCGGTATTGATGGATAAGCGTGGTAAGTTGTTGACGTGCCTCATCGTCGACTTTTTTACGAAAGTACCCCTGTAGGTGCATCACCACATTGGTATGATTCTGTACGGTCGCGGGGTAGCGCAATAGCCGCATAAAATGCTGACGATATTGGTGTGCGAACTCATATAAAGAGGATTCATGCTTTATATTAGCGACGAGAGGACCCAGCTGCCGATAAGCAGGCTGTGAGTGGGCCAAGAATTGCATTTTGTAGCGGGTATGAAATTCGATGATTTTGTGCGTCGACAGGGCTTCGCCGAGTAACTGATTAAACTCGTGCAAGACGCTCATCTGCTCCACAAAGTGCTCCCATTGTGCTGCATCAGCGAGATCATTTTTATTGATCACGGGTACGACATCTAGCTCTTCAGACAGTAAGCTAAAAACCCTGCCGATTTTGGAACTATCGGGATGATCCGGGGGATAGTAGTTATCAATAATTACCCCACAAAGCGTATCCAAGAACAATCCTTGTCCATGAAACCATTTTTCCAAATGAAAAGGTGGTGTAAGGAGTTCATCGATACTTTTATGAGTCAGAGGGATATCAATGATAGAGATGCTCACTGGCCCCGCTTCGCTCTGAAAAACAGCTGGAAAATTAAGGGGATCAACTATGGCATCGGCAGGCCAGTAAAATCTGGCAAGTGTGAGCTTCATTCATTGTCATCCTTTTCAAGCAACAGGCTAAAGGTTTGCCCTTAAGCAGTCATCAACATCCGAGAAGTGTAGCTAACAAATGAAAAAGGCGCCATTTAGGCGCCCTATTTATCAGACTACTATTACGCGTTTTTCAGCACTTCGCTGACGATCTCTACCGCTTCTTTTTCAATCCGCTGACGATGTTCCGCCCCGAGGAAACTTTCACAGTAGATCTTATAAGCGTCTTCTGTTCCAGAAGGACGCGCCGCAAACCAACCATTCTCGGTCATCACTTTTAAACCACCGATTGCAGCATCATTACCCGGTGCACGGGTCAGTCGAGCAATAATCGGATCTCCAGCCAGGGTATCCGCACTCACCATTTCCGGAGAAAGCTTGGAAAGTGCATTTTTCTGAGCTGAGCTAGCTGCCGCTTGCAGGCGGTTATAACTGGGTGAACCAAATTGTTCAGCCAGTTCATCGTAATGTTGCTGTGGATTTTTACCGGTCACTGCGGTAATTTCAGCCGCCAGCAAACACATGATGATGCCATCTTTATCCGTAGACCAAGGCGTACCATCAAAACGTAAGAACGATGCGCCGGCACTCTCTTCACCGCCGAAGCCAAGCGTTCCCTCGTAAAGTCCGTCCACAAACCATTTAAAGCCAACAGGCACTTCAATAAGTTTACGACCAATACTCTTCACAACACGGTCAATCATCGCGCTTGAGACTAAGGTTTTCCCTACGGCAACCTCTTGTCCCCACTGTGGACGATGTTGGAACAAATAGTTAATCGCCACCGCAAGATAATGGTTAGGGTTCATCAGTCCCGCAGGGGTGACGATACCATGACGGTCATAATCCGGATCATTACCAAACGCTAAATCAAATTGCTCGCGATACGCTAATAATCCGGCCATCGCGCACTCAGAAGAGCAGTCCATTCGTACCGCGCCATCTTTATCAAGATGCATAAAGCGGAAGGTCTGATCAACGTGATCGTTGACTAAGGTAATATCCAGCTGGTAGTGCTCAGCAATACGTTTCCAATATTCAATACCACTGCCACCGAGAGGATCGACACCCAAATGCAGACCGGCTTTCTTGATGGCGGCAAAATCGATAACTTCTGCAAGGCCTTCCACATAAGGTTGGATCAGATCGATCTGTTTTAATAGAGGGCTTGCCTTAACCTCTGTAACCGAAAGGCGATTAACACCTTCTAATCCTTGTTGAATTAAAGCATTCGCACGGTCTTCAACGACTTTAGTAATGTTAGTATCTGCGGGCCCACCGTTAGGTGGATTATATTTAATACCACCGTCTTCTGGCGGATTATGTGACGGAGTGATGACAATGCCATCCGCCTGAGGACCCGATTTTTTATTGTGCTCTAAGATAGCATTAGAGATAGCGGGTGTTGGCGTGTAGCCATTATCACTCTGAACAATCACTTCAACGCCATTTGCGAGAAGGACCTCAAGTACCGAAATCATGGCTGGCTCTGACAACGCATGGGTATCTTTACCCACGTAGCAAGGACCGGTGATCCCTTGCTTTTGACGCTCTTCAGCAATAGCTTGGGCGATAGCTAAGATGTGGGCTTCGTTGAAGCTCTGACGTACCGCGCTGCCACGATGCCCAGAGGTTCCAAATTTTACCGCGTGTTCCGCATTAGCTAGATCCGGCGTCAATACATAATATTGTGCCGTTAACTGTGCCACGTTGATTAAATCGTTTTGCCCAGCGGGTTGCCCTGCTCTAGGGTGAGTTGCCATCAGTCCTTCTCCGGTACAAGTTATAATATTAGAGCGTTCCGCAAACCTTGTCTGTCAATTCCTGCGGTAACTTCATAGTTTGCATAATATGTTCAACCATACTGCACTTACGTCCAGTGTTAGTATTAGTGATAACCCAATAAGGCGTGCCAGAAATATGCTTAGGCTTGGTGTGGTTACCACTTTGTAATAACGTTAATTCATCACCGGCAAAATAGAGACGTGTCCGCCCTTGCATGGATTGTGTTGCTTGAGAAAATGCCTCGGCATCCAGCTGATAAAGTGTGGAAAGGATTAACATAAACCGATTGACGGCACGCTTTTGCTCAGCGTACTCGTCGGAAAGTAATAGTTCACGCACGGCACGAACACGATCGGCAGGCTTCTTATCATTTGACGCTTTTGCCTTTAGTAATGTCTCAGGAGCAATAGCTGCGGAGTCTGCCTCCTGCATTGCTTGGTCAGTGACTTTTAACATTCTGCGTAAAATCTCAGACGCGCTTTCGCCGATATGCTGTGTGTGGCTGGCGATAAAGCGATAAAGGTCGTCATCTATTTCAATCGTTTTCATTGTAGTCCGTGCAAAAAAAATTTGAGACTCAAGCTAGTCGAATGAGATAAACAATTCATAAGCGTTAAGTCGATGTGATTATAAATTCAAACTGGCGTTGACCAACAACTTTTAACTGTTCTGCGCCAAAACTCAGATAATGCCTTAAGCATTCGCTAAATAAGCTTAAAGGTCAATTTCATGATACCTTAACTTACCCTATTAACAGTAAGATCTTTAACGATGATTTTAAATAACCGCCTGCATTCTGCACAATTTGCCACCAAACACCCTACAATCCTTCTTATTCATGGCTTATTTGGTAGTTTAGATAATCTTGGGATCTTAGCGCGGGAACTTCGTCAAACCCATACCGTGCTGCAGGTCGATGTACGCAACCATGGGTTATCACCGCGTAGCGAGCAAATGGATTATGCGTCAATGGCACAGGATATGTTTGACACCCTCGACGCCCATCGGCTTACCGAGGTGATTGTGATAGGGCACTCCATGGGCGGAAAAATTGCGATGGCGATGACAGCCCTCTGCCCCTCACGCATTAAGCAACTTATCATTATTGATATTGCTCCGGTCAATTACGCAATCCGTCGCCACGACAGTATGTTTGCGGCAATGAATGCTGTGACCCAGGCCAGGGTAACGGAGCGCTCCGCCGCAAAAAGCATTATGGAGCGCACCCTTGATGAACCTGATGTTGTTCAGTTTCTTTTAAAATCGTTTCATCATGGTGAATGGCGTTTTGCAATTCCGACGCTTTGGAATCATTACGCCACAATTTCTGGCTGGGAAACACTTCCTGCTTGGAATGGCCCCGTGCTCTTTATTCGAGGGAAAAACTCGGCCTATCTTGATGAGTGCTATCAAGCACCACTGATTGCGCAATTTCCGCAAGCAAAAGCCTATGTTATCGCTGGGGCGGGACATTGGGTGCATGCCGAAAAACCCCAAACAGTCCAACGCGTAGTGCAACGTTTTTTATCAATTAGCGGATAAAAAGCCATTAAGCCTCGATTTTCGATGGCGCTGTGCGATACGGTAGAGTATCATTGCGCGCTCATTTTTAGCAGGCATCAACGACCTATTTCATGATGCAGCAAAGGCTTAATCCTAAGACGTTCTGCAGGTACTCATTTTCTCATCATGGCAAAAGAACACACTGATCGAACAACCCTAGACTTGTTTGCCGAAGAGCGCCGACCCGGCCGCCCTAAGACAAGTCCTTTGACACGCGATGAGCAGTTACGTATTAATAAACGCAATCAGTTAAGACGGGATAAAGACAAAGGCTTACAGCGTGTTGAACTGAAAATGCCCAGTGAAATTGTCGAAGCGCTGAACACGTTAGCAGACCAACATAATATGAGCCGAAGTGAATTAATCGAGACGATGATCGCTTCCCAACTCGCATTAAGCCGGGGTTAATTCGCACTCACGGATAAATCTGTAGACTTTACAAGTTCCGCAAGATTTTCAGGTCTGTTATCATCGTCGCTATCATTATTCACCCTATATAGAACACAGATTCAAGAGGTAAAGCTCCCCATGGCAATCGTAGGCATCTTTTTCGGTAGTGATACCGGCAATACTGAAAATATCTCAAAAATGATCCAGAAGCAGCTCGGAAAAGATGTTGCTGATGTTCACGATATTGCAAAATGTGCCAAAGAGGACTTAGAAGCTTATGATATCCTGCTGCTCGGTATCCCTACTTGGTATTACGGTGAAGCTCAGTGCGATTGGGACGATTTCTTCCCAACACTAGAAGAAATTGATTTTGCGGGTAAATTAGTTGCCTTATTCGGTTGTGGTGACCAAGAAGATTATTCAGAATATTTTTGTGATGCCTTAGGCACCCTTCGCGACATTATTGAGCCTAAAGGCGCGGTCATTGTTGGACATTGGCCAACCGAGGGTTATCATTTCGAAGAGTCTAAAGGGCTTGCGGATGATAAACACTTCTTGGGCTTAGCGATCGATGAAGACCGCCAACCTGAATTAACCAATGAACGTGTCACCCGCTGGGTGCAGCAGATTTCTGATGAGATGCAGTTAAAAGAAATCCTTAATGCTTGATGGGGTTTTTCTACCGATTGTGTTAGTGTATTAGGCGAATTTAAATATAAGAGGGGCTGCTCAATGTCCCTTTTAATAAAGTAACAGGACAATACTGCATGACTGATAACAACTCTGCACTGAAAAAAGCTGGTCTGAAGGTCACGCTGCCAAGATTAAAAATTTTGGAAGTGCTTCAAGAACCAGAATGTCACCACGTCAGTGCGGAAGATTTGTATAAGCGGCTTATTGATATGGGTGAAGAGATTGGCTTAGCGACCGTTTATCGTGTACTAAACCAATTTGACGATGCAGGCATCGTTACCCGCCATAATTTCGAAGGTGGTAAATCAGTTTTCGAATTGACCCAGCAGCAGCATCATGATCATCTGATCTGCTTAGACTGTGGTCGTGTCATTGAGTTTTCAGACGAATTTATTGAGACTCGTCAACGCGATATTGCCAAGCGCTTTGGTATTAAATTAACTAACCATAGTTTATATCTTTACGGTCACTGTACCGATGGCGATTGTCGTAAAGACGATACGCTACACGAAGAGCGTTGAGTTAACGAATTTAAAAACCCACGATAACGTGGGTTTTTTTATATCTAACGCTTATTTCAACGCTGTCACTGGTTCGCTCAGCCCTTTAAGCAGTGCCTTCTTCCTGACACTTTCCCGTGTAGAATGCGCTGAAGAAGTGGAGTGGAGTTGTTGAGCAAAACTCTGCACGGCTTGACTGATATCTGGTTTCATCGCGTTGGGAGACTTGATAAGTAGACCACTCTCCAAATGATAACAAAGCTCTGTCCCTTCATTCCCCTCCACAAAGATAACCTCTCGGATATCCTGCTGCTGCTGTGCGAAGTGATTGATTTTCTGTTGTTGAGTCAGGCTCCAACGCTCGCTGAGGTGGCTTTGATGCAGAGCGGTGATAAAAGGCATAATGTCGACAGTCGCTCGATTAAGCAGGAAAAAACCTTGATTTACCAATACGTATAGTCGATTCATCACTAATCGATAGCGTTGATAATCGTTAAACTGTTGTCTTATTGAAACTCGAGTTGCCGCTTTTACCTCACATTCCGTCAATAGCGCTGTCAGATCGATAGCATTTTCGAACCAGGTATCTATTCCAGTGGATAATGACCGTTCGTCCTCGACAAAACTACGGTATCTGTCGAAACTTTCCGCCTTATTATAGAGTGTCGCGGCCAAATAAAGCCCTTGATCGCTCGAAGCGATTGTTGCCGTGGCCAACATGATCTGTTGCCCTACTGCACTTAAGACTTCTGATAACTGATGCTGAGCTAACGCTTGCTTTCCCCGTTGGGCATTATTACTGATCCGTTGAGCACTCAAGCGCAAAGGCGAATGGGCGAAAGGATCGCTGGCGGGTCTGTGCAAATAGTGGCTATTGGTTGTCTGACGATATAGATGGGAAAAAAGGGTTAAATACCCTTCACCCAATTGATAAAACTGTAGGGACTCTGGCTTTATACCAGAGTAATAGTCTTTAAAACGGCATAGTTTTTCAAATCCAGCTAATACAGTCTTTATCATTATTCATTCGTCCCACTGAACGCTTATTGGCGTGCAATCATTTCTGCTCAATGCTTTGTAGCAATGAACGCTTAAACCATAGCTCAACACCCTGTTTTACACGCGGATGATTAAGATAAGATTAAAAAGCGCAAAATAATGAAAAAAAGAACAAGGATTAAATGACTGAGTGGGGAGTGAAAAGGCAGGATATCGCAGTAAGACACTCAACCGAGAGTCTTACTGCATAGTAGAATTACGCCGTCTTCTGCCAAGTGTCGCGTAATCCAACCGTACGGTTGAAGACTAAACTCTCAGACGTTGAGTATTTACTGTCAGCACAGAAATAGCCTTCACGCTCAAACTGATAAGGTTTACTCGCTTGGGCGGTCGCGAGGCTTTGTTCCACAAATCCCTGACGAATCGTTAAGGATTCTGGATTGATTGCCGTGAGGAAATCGTCTTCCGCCGCAGGATTCGGTACGCTAAATAAGCGGTCATATAATCGAAATTCTGCCGGTAACCCTGTCAACGCTGAAACCCAATGAATAACGCCTTTCACTTTACGGCCATCTGCGGGATCTTTACCTAACGTCTCGATATCGCAGGTACAGTGAATCGCCGTGATTTCACCTTGCTCATTTTTTTCGATACGCTCAGCCTTCACCACATAAGCATTACGTAGACGAACTTCTTTACCTAGTACCAAACGCTTATAATGTTTGTTCGCTTCTTCGCGGAAATCCGCACGATCGATCCAAATTTCACGACTGAAGATGACTTCACGTGATCCCATATCGGTTCGATTAGGATGCTCAGAAACAGTTAACGTTTGTTGAAAATCCTCAGGAAGATTATCAATCACCATTTTAACCGGATCTAACACTGCCATAGCCCGTGGTGCATTTTCATTTAGGTCATCACGAATACAAGATTCTAATGATGCCATTTCGACAATATTATCTTGTTTCGTCACACCGATGCGCTTACAAAACTCGCGCAATGACGCGGCGGTATACCCTCGACGACGCAGGCCCGAAACCGTTAACATACGGGGATCGTCCCAACCTTCGACGACCTTTTCAGAAACCAGTTGCGTCAGCTTTCGCTTAGACATCACGGCATATTCCAAATTAAGGCGGGAAAATTCGTATTGGCGCGGACGTGCTTCGATGGAGATATTATCTAAAACCCAATCGTAGAGACGACGGTTATCTTGGAATTCCAGCGTACAGAGCGAGTGCGTGATGCCTTCGATCGCATCCGAAATACAGTGGGTAAAGTCATACATCGGGTAGATGCACCACTTATTACCGGTTTGATGGTGTTCAGCAAACTTAATCCGATACAGCACGGGATCACGCATAACGATAAAGTTTGAAGCCATATCGATCTTCGCGCGAAGGCAAGCTGTCCCTTCTGCAAAGCCACCCGCACGCATTTTTTCGAACAGTGCTAAGTTTTCGTCGATACTGCGATCACGATATGGACTGTTTTTACCTGGTGAAGTCAACGACCCGCGATATTCACGAATTTGTTCTGGGGTTAACTCATCGACATAAGCCAATCCTTTATTGATGAGTTCTACCGCGTAGCCATAAAGACGATCGAAGTAATCAGAGGAGTAGCGCGGCTCACCCTGCCAAGTGAATCCTAACCACTCGACATCGCGCTTGATCGACTCGATAAATTCCACGTCTTCTTTGACCGGATTGGTATCATCGAAGCGTAAATTACACTGCCCTTGATAATCTTGTGCGATACCGAAATTTAAGCAAATAGACTTCGCATGGCCAATATGGAGGTAACCATTGGGTTCAGGGGGAAAACGAGTATGAACCTGGTTATGTTTACCACTCGCCAGATCTTCATCAATGATCTGACGAATAAAGTTGGTTGGGCGGGCTTCAGCCTCACTCATCTTAAATCCCTCAATTACAGTGAACGGTACTTTGTATTAACAGTTATACCTTATGATCCATAAAGCTAGACCGATAAACAACCGTTAGTTAATAAACAGCGATAAAAAAGGCAGGATTATCCCCTGCCTTTTGCTCAGTCGCTGTTAAGCGGCTATTTAATAATCGCTAACAATGGTGTTTGTCCGGCTATCACCTGTTTTTCCGCTTTAAGCGTAAGTTGAGCATAGTCATCGCTGTTGCTGACCACAATCGGGCTAATCATTGAAGGAGCGTGTTCAGAGAGATAGGCCAGATCCATTCTTAAAATCGGTTGGCCTTGCACTACTTCAGCGCCTTCTTCAACTAACCGCTCAAACCCTTTGCCTTCTAGGGCTACCGTATCAATCCCCATGTGAACAATAATTTCTATCCCTTCTTCTGATTCGAGGCAGAACGCATGATGCGTGGCGAAGATCTTAACGATAGTGCCAGCTAAGGGTGCGACCACCAGTTCACCCGTTGGATTAATCGCGACACCATCCCCAACGGCTTTGGAGGAGAATGCCGCATCAGGCACTTGCTCCAGCATGACAATCTCACCGCTAACGGGAGCAACTAAGGTGGCAAGTGCTGGCTGCTGTGTGTCATTTTTTATTTCGGGCGCGGCAACCGCTTCAATCTTAGGTGAAACAGTTTGCGTGGGTAACACTGCACTGATCGGGCCTTTTTTACTGACAGCTTTCATCGCATCGGCAATTGCTTCCGCTTGTGTCCCCACGACAATTTGTACGCTCTGTTTATTGAGGTGCAAGACGCCAGAAGCCCCTAATTTCTTCGCAAGGGCATCATTCACTTTATCGGTGTCGATCACAGAGAGACGTAAACGAGTAATACACGCATCAATATTGGTCAAATTGCACGATCCCCCCACCGCGGCAATATAACGACGGGCAAGCGATTCATTGCGTGACTCCCCTTGCTCATCTTGACTGATATTCTCGTCCACCCCTTCCATCTCGGCCATTTCTGCATCGGCCTCACGACCGGGGGTCTTGAGATCGAATTTAAGAATGGTGAAACGAAATACCACGTAATAGATAACGAAGAAAGCCAGACCTTGCGGAATCAACATATACCAGTGCGTGGCAAGTGGGTTACGCGAGGACAAGATCATATCGACCAAGCCCGCACTGAAACCAAAACCCGATATCCAGTGCATCGACGCCGCGATAAACACTGAGATCCCCGTTAATATGGCGTGGATAACAAATAAGACTGGCGCAACAAACATAAAGGAGAATTCAAGTGGCTCCGTAATACCGGTAAAGAACGCGGCAAACGCGGCGGCAAGCATAATGCTTCCGACTTTAGCGCGATTCTCGGGACGTGCACACTGCCAGATTGCTAACGCTGCACCCGGTAAGCCAAACATCATAACAGGGAAGAAACCTGCTTGATAACGGCCGGTGATGCCTACAACACCCGTCCCTTGCGCGATAGATTTCGCCCCACCTAAGAAGTTAGGAATATCATTGATTCCTGCTACATCAAACCAGAATACGGCATTCAGCGCATGATGAAGACCGACTGCGATCAGGATACGGTTGAAAAAAGCATATATTCCTGCCCCGAGTGCCCCCATCTTCTGAATATGGATCCCGAAGTCGACGAGAGCATTAAACACTAGCGGCCAGATATACATCAAAATAAAAGCCACCACGATCATCAAGAACGAGACCAAAATCGGTACTAAACGGCGACCACTGAAAAATGAGAGTGCCTTCGGCAGTTCGACATGGCTAAAACGGTTATAAACTTCCGCCGAGCAAATCCCGACTAAAATCCCGATAAACGGATTTTTAATTTTCTGGAAGGCTAATGGCACTTGATCCAAGGGAATTTGTTGAATCAGACTGACAGCACCGGGGGCGCATAACTGGGTAACGACTAAGAAGCCTATAAAACCGGTCAGCGCCGCCGCGCCGTCTTTATCCTTAGACATACCATAGGCGATACCTATCGCAAATAACGCTGGCATGTTATCAAGAATGGCCATTCCCGACGTAGTGAGTAACGCGGCGATAGCGTTATTTGGATGATGGCTACTTTGCTCAATCCAATAACCAATCCCCATCAATATTGCTGCGGCGGGTAAGGTCGCTACTGGCACCATCAGTGCCCGCCCCACGCGTTGTAAATAATTTAATAGACTCACCTTGAACCCCTCAGCTGCGTACAAATTATGATCGTGACAATGACTGGGTCGCCGTACTACTTTTTTTCGCCAATCATCAATTACCTATTAAAGAGTTAATTAATTTTCTTCGCAAATTAAACTATCTATTTTTATGACACCCATCAACAATTCACTGTTTTAAAATGGATATTTGTAGCCTTTATTGACCACTTATTTTATTATTAAAAATATCATTTCTCGCGTCCGGAAGTCAGTCAATTGTCAGGGTGTGAAATTATCCGGTTACCGAGTCTTTCTTTAATGCATCAACGAGGTAAGTATGCGATTGATTCCACTCGCTTATGCGGAACAAGTTGGCCAATGGGCTGCTCATCATATTGTTAAGCGTATCAATGCTTATCATCCCACCGCGGCGAATCCTTTCGTATTAGGATTACCCACGGGAGGCACGCCTTTACAAACCTATAAAGCCTTAATTGCCCTCTATCAAGCGGGTAAAGTAAGCTTTGAGCACGTGGTCACGTTCAATATGGATGAATATGTTGGATTACCACAAGAACATCCTGAAAGTTATCATAGTTTTATGCATAAAAACTTCTTCGATCATATTAATATTCGAAAAGAGAATATTAATTTGCTCAATGGCAATGCACAGGACGTCGAGGCAGAGTGCCAGCGATATGAAGAGAAGATTCAGGCTTACGGTAAAATTCATCTCTTTATGGGCGGAGTCGGTAACGATGGTCATATTGCTTTCAATGAACCCGCCTCATCACTCTCTTCGCGCACGCGGATAAAGACGTTAACGCATGAGACTCGGCTTGCTAACTCCCGCTTCTTCAACAATGACATTAACGCAGTACCTAAGCACGCCCTGACCGTTGGTGTCGGAACGCTGCTGGATGCGCAAGAAGTGATGATTTTGGTCACAGGCAGTGCCAAAGCCCTCGCATTGCAGGCGGCTGTCGAAGGTAATGTTAACCATATGTGGACTATCAGCTGCCTACAACTTCATCCTAAATCTTTGATTATTTGCGATAAAGCCGCCACTATGGAGCTAAAAGTTAAGACTGTAGACTACTTCCAAGAGATGGAAGCCGATAATATCAAAAATGTGTAGACACAACGGGTAACGAGTACTACCCACGTGGGAGTGAAAAAATGTATGCATTAACCGAAGGTCGTATCTATAGCGGCTCACAAATATTTGATCACCATGCGCTTGTTATCGATGGAGAGATGATCGTCGATATCTGCCCAATAGCCGACCTGGATCCTGCCGTTGAACGTCGTTCTGTCGCCGGTGCGCTGATCGCGCCTGGATTTATCGATCTGCAATTAAATGGTTGTGGTGGTGTGCAGTTCAGTGAGCAACTGAGTGCATTAAGTATCGACACGTTACGTCAAATGCAACGTACCAATGAAGCCTCAGGCTGTACCAGTTTCTTACCCACGCTCATCACCAGTAGCGATGAAATGATGATGCAAGCCGTGGACATTATGCATCGCTGGTTGCAGAGTCACTCCCATCAGGCGTTAGGTTTACACCTTGAGGGTCCATGGTTAAATAAAGAGAAAAAAGGCACACATGATGCGGCGCTAATCCGTGAACCGACCCCAGAATTGGTGAATTACCTGTGTGAGAATGCCGCGGCGATTAGCAAAATTACGCTTGCTCCAGAATGTGTCCCTCACTCAGTGATCAAACAACTGGTCGCCGCCGGAATAATCGTCTCTATCGGTCACTCTAATGCCACTTACGAGCAAGCGATGGCCGGATTTGATTCAGGAATTAGTTTCGCTACACATCTTTATAATGCGATGCCCCTCCCCGCCGGTAGAGCGCCAGGGGTGATTGGTGCGGTATTCGACTCGCCATCTGTTTACTGTGGTATGATTGCCGATGGTCATCATGTGCATTTCGCCAGTCTACGTGCTGCGCGGAAACTTAAACAGACACATGCCATTTTGGTAACCGATGCAACGGCCCCTGCTGGGTCTCAAATTGATCATTTCACCTTCGCAGGTAAAACCATTTATTACAAAGATGGCCTGTGTGTGGATGAGCAAGGCATCTTGAGCGGCTCCGCTCTCACGATGATCGAGGCAGTAAGAAATAGCGTCGAGTATTTAGGCGTTCCCCTTGATGAGGCACTGAGAATGGCAAGCCTCTATCCTGCAAGAGCCATTAAGGTCGAGCAAACTTTAGGCTCGTTACAAGCAGGGAAAATTGCCAACATCGTCGTTTTCACATCCGGTTTTGAAGTGATCGAAACCATCGTCAATGGTGACACAGTTTATCATAGGTAATGATTGGTATGCCCAATAGCGGTGCTGCACAAATTGGTAATGTTGATCTGGTTAAGCAACTCAATGGCGCCGCAGTCTATGGCCTCATCGATCAGCATGGACCCATCTCTCGTATACAAGTCGCAGAATTAAGTCAGCTGGCTCCGGCCAGCGTGACCAAAATTACCCGCCAATTATTGGAACGTGGTTTAATCAAAGAGGTGGAACAACAAGCCTCCACCGGAGGAAGACGGGCAATCTCCATCGTTACCGAAACGCGCCCCTTCCATACGGTAGCCATTCGATTAGGGCGTAAAGATGCAACCATCGCCTTATTCGATCTCAGCAGTATGGTCTTAGTTGAACAGAGCTATCCTCTTGAGGCAGAAACTCAGCAGGTATTACAGCAGCAATTGTTCACCATTATTGAGCAGTTTATCGCTGATAATAAGAGTGTAATCCGTGAATTGATTGCGATATCCGTTATTTTGCCGGGATTGGTTGACCCGGAAAACGGTAAAGTTCGCTATATGCCCCATATCGCGGTCGACCAATGGCCATTAGTTGAAGCCCTTCAAAAAACATTCAAGTTAGCCAGCTTTGTCGGCCACGATATCCGTAGTCTCGCACTTGCTGAATACTACTTTGGCGCAGGCAGTGATTGTTCAGATTCCCTGTTGGTACGAATTCACCGAGGTGCCGGTGCTGGAGTGATCATTAACGAAAATATCTTTGTGGGGCGTAATGGTAATGCCGTCGAAATCGGCCATATTCAGGTTGATCCACTCGGGGAGCAATGTGCGTGTGGCCACTTCGGGTGCCTAGAAACAGTTGTCTCTAATCCCGCTATCGAAAAAAAAGTTAAGCAGTTGCTGCTGGCGGGGCAACCAAGTGGGCTATCCACTGAAGCCTGTACCATTCACGATATCTGCCGCGCGGCCAATCTTGGCGATCCGCTGGCGACTGACGTGCTCAAACACGCGGCACTCACTCTCGGCAAGGTGATTGCCGCATCGATTAATCTCTTTAATCCGCAAAAAGTTATTATCGCCGGTGAGATTACCGCGGCAGATGCTATTCTTTTTCCTATCATACAACGCTGTATTGATACCCAGACGCTTAATGCTTTTGGCGAGAACTTACCTGTCGTGAGCTCGCAACTCGGTAATCGTTCAGCGATTGGCGCTTTTGCATTAGTAAAGCGTGCTATGTTAAACGGTAAACTACTCCAGCATCTTTTGGATGATGGGAGGAAAATCTCCAGCTAGTTCGGATTATTAGGAAGATAGAGATGACACTTAAAAATGTGATTTGTGATATTGATGGCGTACTGATGTACGATAACAAAGCGGTCGAAGGGGCTGGCGCTTTCCTGCACCGCCTGCTCGACAACGATGTTCCGGTTGTGTTGTTAACCAACTATCCTTCCCAAACCGCTCAAGATCTTACTAACCGCTTTCATTCCGCGGGTATCGAAGTCCCCGCCTCTCTCTTTTATACCTCCGCCATGGCCACTGCCGACTTTCTTAGTCAACAACCTGGCAAAAAAGCCTATGTCATTGGTGAAGGTGCGCTGGTACACGAATTGTATAAAGCCGGCTTTACCATTACCGATGTGAATCCTGATTTTGTTATCGTCGGTGAAACCCGCTCCTATAATTGGGAAATGATGCACAAGGCGGCCTATTTCGTTGCCAACGGTGCGCGCTTTATTGCGACTAACCCTGATACCCACGCTAAAGGCTTTGTACCTGGCTGTGGCGCGCTTTGTGCAGGGATCGAAAAAATTTCTGGTCGTTCTCCTTTCTATGTGGGGAAACCGAGTCCGTATATCATTCGTGCGGCGTTGAATCGTATCCACGCCCACTCCGAAGAGACTATCATTATTGGTGATAATTTACGTACGGATATTCTGGCAGGCTTCCAAGCCGGTTTAAAAACTGCACTAGTCCTGTCAGGTGTCTCACAACAACAAGACGTTGAAAACGTACCTTTCCGCCCAGATTTCATCTTCCCATCTGTCGCCAGTATCGATCTCGCCGAGCTAAACTAACTTCATTGGGCCTTTTATAAGGCCCTCTTTTACAGATATTGTAAAAAAACGCCATACGATGAATAAAATCTAATTTAAATACCAATTAATTAGATAAAAACAAACAAATCCCCTCGCCCTATATCTATTTTACGATTTTTTGTGAAACTGCTTGCATTCAATACAGCAAATAGCGCATTTTCTTATACAAGGCGTCTAGGAAAGGCCCAAATCAATAACTTAAACGCAAAACAGCTATCATCACTGGATGAGTTCAGGAGTAGAAATATGTGTTCGATTTTTGGTGTACTGGATTTACAAACTGAGACAACTGAATTACGGAAGAAAGCGCTAGAGCTTTCAGGATTAATGCGTCATCGTGGACCCGACTGGTCAGGCATTTTCGCTGACGACCACGCTATTTTAGCACACGAACGCCTGTCGATTGTCGATGTAAATAATGGTGCCCAACCCCTTTATAACGCTGATCGAACGCATGTCTTAGCTGTGAACGGTGAGATCTACAACCACCATAGCTTACGCAGTGCGTTGCAAGATAAATACGCTTTCCAAACAGGCTCTGACTGTGAAGTGATCTTGGCTCTCTACCAAGAGAAAGGGATAGATTTTCTCGACGACCTGCAAGGCATGTTTGCGTTTATCCTTTACGATACCGTCAAACAAAGCTGGCTGATTGGTCGTGACCATATTGGGATTATCCCGTTGTATTACGGCCATGATGAACACGGTAACCTGTTTGTCGCATCAGAAATGAAGGCGCTAGTACCGGTCTGTCGGACGATCAACGAATTCCCTCCTGGAAGCTACATGAGCAGCGAGGATCATCAGATCCACCGTTATTATCAACGTGACTGGATGGAATACGACAACGTCGCTGAAGCGGTCACCGACAAAGCTGTGCTGAAAGATGCACTCGAAGAGTCGGTAAAAAGCCACCTGATGTCTGACGTACCTTACGGGGTATTACTCTCTGGTGGATTGGACTCATCAATTATTTCCGCTATTACTAAGCGCTTTGCGGCTAAGCGCGTTGAAGATGCTGACCAGAGCGATGCATGGTGGCCACAACTGCACTCTTTCGCCGTAGGATTAAAAGGTGCGCCAGATCTTAAAGCAGCGAAAGAAGTCGCCGATGCCTTAGGTACCGTCCACCATGAGATCAACTTCACCGTACAAGAAGGCCTTGATGCCATTAAAGATGTGATTTATCACATCGAAACCTACGATGTGACAACGATTCGCGCCTCAACTCCAATGTACTTGATGTCCCGTAAAATCAAGGCCATGGGAATTAAAATGGTACTTTCCGGCGAAGGAGCTGACGAGATTTTTGGTGGTTACCTCTATTTCCACAAGGCGCCTAATGCGAAAGAGTTCCATGAAGAGAACGTTCGCAAACTTGCAGCATTGCATATGTATGACTGCGCGCGTGCCAACAAAGCGATGTCAGCGTGGGGAGTCGAAGCTCGTGTGCCTTTCTTAGATAAACAGTTTTTAGATGTGGCAATGCGTATCAACCCAGCAGATAAGATGTGTGGCCAAAACGGTAAAATGGAGAAACATATTCTGCGTGAATGTTTTAGCAGCTACTTACCAGAAAGCGTTGCTTGGCGCCAGAAAGAGCAATTCTCCGACGGTGTCGGCTATAGCTGGATTGATTCTCTAAAAGAGGTTGCCGCGCAACAAGTCACGGATCAGCAATTAGCGACGGCAAGCTACCGTTTCCCTTATAACACTCCTGCGTCGAAAGAAGCATATCTGTATCGTGAAATTTTTGAGTCACTTTTCCCTGTAGCGAGTGCGGCAGAGTGTGTGCCTGGCGGGCCATCCGTTGCCTGTTCTTCTGCGAAAGCCGTTGAATGGGATGAAGCGTTTAAAACAATGGATGATCCATCAGGACGTGCAGTAGGCGTTCACCAATCGGCTTACTAACCATCTCTGCTCAGTACGTTTAAACCCTCATTGATGAGGGTTTTTTTTCGCCTTCTCTTTACCGCAATGCGGTAAAACAGCCGACTACTTCCGGTTTTTGGTTAAGTTGCCACCAGCTTGCGTATTCTGCAACCAAATAAAACGTAATTTAATAAAAAGCTTAAAAAAGTGGTTGACCGAGTCAGTGCAAATTAGCATAATGCGCCCCGCAACGCCGACAAAGGTAGCGAAAAAGAGTAAAGATGGCTACGTAGCTCAGCTGGTTAGAGCACAGCACTCATAATGCTGGGGTCACAGGTTCGATTCCCGTCGTAGCCACCATCTTTAATGCGGAAGTGGCGAAATTGGTAGACGCACCAGATTTAGGTTCTGGCGCCGCAAGGTGTGCGAGTTCAAGTCTCGCCTTCCGCACCATTTTGTACTATCTTAATAAGCGAAGCATGTTGGGATATCGCCAAGCGGTAAGGCACCGGTTTTTGATACCGGCATTCCCTGGTTCGAATCCAGGTATCCCAGCCAATCAATGTTTTATAGACTATCGAAATTGGGATATCGCCAAGCGGTAAGGCACCGGTTTTTGATACCGGCATTCCCTGGTTCGAATCCAGGTATCCCAGCCATCGACTATTTAACACTGATTAAAGGCTACGTAGCTCAGCTGGTTAGAGCACAGCACTCATAATGCTGGGGTCACAGGTTCGATTCCCGTCGTAGCCACCATCTTTAATGCGGAAGTGGCGAAATTGGTAGACGCACCAGATTTAGGTTCTGGCGCCGCAAGGTGTGCGAGTTCAAGTCTCGCCTTCCGCACCATTTACATACTAATAGTTGTAATATTTAATTGGGATATCGCCAAGCGGTAAGGCACCGGTTTTTGATACCGGCATTCCCTGGTTCGAATCCAGGTATCCCAGCCAATCAATGTTTTATAGACTATCGAAATTGGGATATCGCCAAGCGGTAAGGCACCGGTTTTTGATACCGGCATTCCCAGGTTCGAATCCAGGTATCCCAGCCAT
>NZ_JALBCV010000002.1:169379-196454 GCF_022602565.1 Rosenbergiella metrosideri | reverse complement strand
TCTTGGGATATCGCCAAGCGGTAAGGCACCGGTTTTTGATACCGGCATTCCCTGGTTCGAATCCAGGTATCCCAGCCATTCATCTTTCTTCTCCCCTATCAAATTCTATTGGGATATCGCCAAGCGGTAAGGCACCGGTTTTTGATACCGGCATTCCCTGGTTCGAATCCAGGTATCCCAGCCACAAAAAACGCCAACTCTCGCTGACGTCTATTCGTTTCTACAATCCTAATGCATAACTCAACGCTTTTCGTTTTAGCCATCCACCTCGTTGCGCCGCCATCAATCCGATATTTCTTAGGATTTCTAACGGAGCATGCTGATTACTGAACGTAAAATAGAATATATCCATCCCCGTTTGCATGATCAAATTGTCAGCATGGCGTTTACGCTGATAACGTTTTAATGTCTCAAGCCGCCACCAAGGCATCGTCGTTCGACGCGCGCTGACCAATACATCGATAAGCGCATCGACGTCGCGATAACCGAGATTGACGCCCTGCCCCGCCAAAGGGTTAATCGTATGCGCCGCATCGCCGACTAACGCGATACCAGGTTTAACGTAGGCTGTTGCATGCCGACGGGTTAAGGGGAAAGCACCACTGCGTAAGGTCTTCACTTTACCAACACACGCGGGGAAGTGCTGGACAATCGCTTCATCTAACTGTGTCGGGGTCATTTTTTTCAATTGTTCTATGCGTGCAGCACTGTCGTACCATACTAATGAGGCATAGCGATCATAGAGGGGTAAAAAGGCCCGAGGACCGTGCGGAGTGAACTGTTGCCACGTGGTATCCCCAGGTTCTTGTTCGCACTCTACTGAAATCAACATGCAAGATTGCTGATAATCCCACCCTCGAATACCAATACCTGCGCCTTGTCTAACTTGAGAATGTGCGCCATCCGCTCCGACTAATAATGAACAGGTGATTGCAGTACCTTGATCTAAGACCACCGCCCACTTTTCCTGTTCAGGCAGATAGGTCATAGTATCAAGCGTCGCGGGACTGAATAACGTCACCGATAAGGCTTGCATCCTCTCCCATAGAACACGCTGCAACACTTGATTCTCGACCATAAAACCCAATTCCGGTAAGTTAAGGAGTGCAGCACTAAATTCCGTTTTCGCGCTTTGCCATTCCCAGGTTTCCAGTTGTCGGTATGGGGCGCAGCGCCTTGCCAAAATCTCTGACCAAGCGCCGATCTCCTCTAATAACGCGACAGAGGTGCGGCTGATAGCAGAAATTCTCACATCAGGCAGGGAGGAAGGTACATAGGGTTCAGGCTCCCGGCGTTCAATCACCGCTACGCGAAAATTTTGTTGCCTTAAGCCACAGGCCAAAGCAGCACCAACCATGCCTCCCCCGTTGATGACCACATCAAAATGCTCTGTCTGCATAGTATATCCTCTACAACGAAACGCTTTCTTTGCGCCTGATGAAAATAAGTTAATCTCTATAGTGTACCGTAATTTTCGTAGTAAACAGATTATCCGTTATACTGGTCACAACAGCAGCAAAGCATTACAATATGCGGCTAGCCGATCCTTGCACTAAATCAATGGCCTGTTCGATGACGAAAAAATTACATATTAAGACTTGGGGCTGCCAGATGAACGAATACGATTCATCTAAAATGGCAGATCTCCTCAATAGCACTCATGGCTACTCTTTAACCGAGAATGCCGACGAAGCAGATGTGTTACTTCTCAACACCTGTTCTATCCGTGAAAAAGCACAAGAAAAGGTTTTCCACCAACTTGGTCGCTGGAGAGCCTTAAAAGAGCGTAATCCTGAACTGATTATCGGGGTTGGCGGCTGTGTCGCCTCTCAAGAAGGCGATCATATTCGTCAGCGTGCGCACTATGTTGATATCGTTTTTGGTCCTCAAACCCTGCATCGCCTGCCAGAGATGATCAACAGTGTACGCGGTAATAAAAGCCCGGTTGTCGATATCAGCTTCCCAGAAATCGAGAAGTTCGACCGCCTACCCGAGCCGCGTGCGGAAGGCCCTACTGCCTTTGTCTCAATCATGGAAGGCTGTAATAAATATTGTACCTTCTGTGTCGTCCCCTATACCCGGGGGGAAGAAGTTAGCCGCCCTTGCGATGATATCCTATTTGAAATTGCCCAATTGGCCGCGCAAGGCGTCCGTGAAGTCAATCTTCTGGGACAAAATGTTAACGCCTATCGCGGTGAACATTATGACGGTGCAATCTGTACCTTCGCTGAACTGCTTCGTTTAGTGGCTGCCATCGATGGTATTGACCGGATCCGTTTCACCACCAGCCATCCAATCGAATTTACTGACGATATCATCGAGGTCTATCGCGATACGCCAGAATTAGTCAGCTTCCTACACCTGCCAGTACAAAGCGGTGCGGATCGTATTCTGATGTTGATGAAACGCGCGCATACTGGCCTAGAATTTAAGGCTATCATTCGTAAACTTCGTGCTGCGCGTCCTAATATCCAGATTAGTTCTGATTTTATTATCGGCTTCCCGGGCGAAACTCAAGAAGACTTCGAACAGACCATGAAGTTGATTGCCGACGTTAATTTCGATATGAGCTTCAGCTTTATCTATTCTGCTCGCCCAGGTACTCCGGCCGCAGATCTGCCCGACGATGTCAGCGATGAAGAGAAAAAACAGCGTCTCTACATTCTACAAGATCGTATCAATCAGCAAGCCCAGGCTTGGAGCCGTCGTATGTTAGGCACAGAGCAACGCGTATTAGTGGAAGGTACCTCACGTAAAAATGTGATGGAACTATCAGGACGGACCGAAAACAATCGTGTAGTGAATTTTGAAGGGACGCCAGACATGGTCGGTAAGTTCGTCGATATCGAAGTCACTGATGTCTTGCCTAACTCATTACGCGGCAAAGTAGTACGCACAGAAGATCAGATGGGACTGAGGGTCGTTGAAAGTCCAGCCTCGGTTATTGCCCGTACTCGTAAAGAGAACGAGCTGGGTGTGGGTATTTTTCAGCCTTAGTCCTTCGCTTGAATACAGGGTCTAATGTCCAAAACAGAACCTGATACTCGCTCGTCTCCACAAAGCCCTGTGTCATACAGGGCTTTTTTACAACACCGCTATCTATTGCTGCAAGACTCTCTTCTTCTTAAACCTAACCCAAAGAAAGGATCTAGGATGACTGAACCAGATACTCCCCTCCCACGTTATCGACTCCTCACCGGCCCTGACGATGCGAGTTTCTGTCGCAGAGTCTCTGAAATGCTAGACCGCGGTTATACCCTTTATGGTTCCCCCAGTCTCGCCTACGACTCAGCAAAGCAATGCATGATTGCTGCACAAGCGGTGATCCTCACTACACCCTAAATCAGTTATTGTCCTGTAGATTACGTCACGCAATGGCTTATCCTGGCGTTGACTCATTTAAACGTCGACTCAAAGCGGTTAAACATTTTTCATGATACGTCGGCGGAACAACGTAATGATGAGTTTGTCACGAAATCGCAAGCTATGCCCCATATCGCAGCGTTTCGTAACGCTGCTAATAGGGAAATCCTATCTTACTCAACGAGGCCCGTAAGAAAGTTGTTGTATCACTCACCCCTGTACTCTGTTTAGCTAGATTAACTGCCGCCATGGCTGCCCCTGAGGGAACGTTAAGCGTGCATATTCTTAACCAACAAACGGGTAATTACTCTGCGGAGGTTACCGTCGTCCTAGAAAAAAAAGACCGACCAGGATTGGCAGACACTAGCGACCGGTAAAACCGATAATAATGGCCGTATCACATCTCTCTCCCCACTGGGTTCTGCAATGGCTAAAGGGGCCTATAAAGTCACTTCTGAGACAGGCGACTACTTTGCACAGCAGAAACAAGCGAATTTCTTCCCCGAAATCCCGGTTATTTTTAGCGTCTCGCAAGAAAATGAAAAGCTCTATATTCCGCTGTTATTAAGCCAATACGGCTATTCGACCTACCGGGGAAATTGAAAAATCGGTGTTCTATCGGTAGGGTGAATCTGTGACCTGCACAGCGTGGTCGCTGCCGCAGGGGATTCCATCCGTGAAGCGCGCCTTGTTTTTACAGATTACGCCCCAAGATCTGGGTGATAACTTGCATACCTGGCACACAGCGTAAATAATCTGATCATTATGCTTTATTCAACCGTCGGTAACCGATCGACCCAAGTGATAAAAGAGGACAAATTTGACTATTGAAACCCGTGAAATCACACTTGAACCTGCCGACAATCAGCGCTTACTCAGCCTTTGTGGGCCTTTTGATGACAATCTGAAACACCTGGAGCGCCGTCTAGGACTCGAGATAAATCGTCGTGATAACCAATTCAAACTCGCCGGTCGCGCGCAGATAGTCGCGGCAGCAGAAAATATCTTGAAAGATCTCTATGTCGATACCGCACCGGTTCGTGGTCAAACCCAAGATATTTTGCCAGAGAATATTCATCTAGCGATTAAAGAGAGTGGCGTACTGGAACAAACTGCCGACAGCGTCCCCAACTTCGGCAAAGCAATAAATATCCAGACACGACGTGGCGTAATTAAACCGCGCACGCCGAACCAAGCCCAGTATATTGCCAATATTTTTGGTCACGATATTACCTTTGGTATTGGTCCTGCGGGGACGGGAAAAACCTATCTGGCGGTTGCCGCAGCTGTCGATGCCTTAGAAAAGCAAGAGATTCGACGTATTCTGCTTACCCGCCCAGCGGTGGAAGCGGGAGAAAAACTCGGATTTTTACCAGGAGATCTCAGCCAAAAAGTCGATCCTTACTTACGTCCTCTGTATGATGCACTCTTCGAAATGCTTGGCTTCGAACGTGTCGAGAAGTTAATCGAACGTAATGTGATCGAAGTCGCTCCTCTCGCCTATATGCGCGGACGTACGCTGAACGATGCATTTATTATTTTAGATGAGAGCCAAAACACCACAATTGAACAGATGAAAATGTTCTTAACGCGGATTGGCTTCAATTCTAAAGCGGTAATCACTGGGGACATTACTCAGATTGACCTCCCTCGCAATGCTAAGTCTGGTTTGAAACATGCTATCGAAGTGCTGTCAGAGGTCAAAGAACTGAGTTTTAACTTTTTCCACAGCGAAGATGTCGTACGGCATCCCGTCGTCGCACGCATTGTCACCGCCTATGAAGCATGGGAAGAAGCGGATCAGCAACGCCGTGCTGAACGCGTAGAAGAAAGAAAGCGTGAAGCACAAGCCCCTGCCCAGGAAAACTAATGGAACAAGACGTTATTTTAGATTTACAAAATGTGTGTGCCTCAGCAGAAGGTTTACCAACTGAAGCACAATTTCATCGCTGGCTGACTGCCGCAGTCAGCCCGTTTCAGCCTGTGAGTGAGGTCACTATTCGCTTAGTGGATGAGGCAGAAAGCCATGAATTGAACCATACTTGGCGAGGAAAGGATAAACCAACAAATGTGTTATCCTTTCCTTTTGAGGCCCCACCCGGCATTGAAGACTTTCCGCTGTTAGGCGATTTGATCATCTGCCGTCAAGTGGTTGAACAAGAAGCGGTAGAACAGCACAAAACGCTTGAGGCACATTGGGCACATATGGTGATCCATGGTAGCCTACATCTGCTGGGCTACGACCATATTATCGATGAAGAGGCGGAAGAGATGGAAGCCTTGGAAACCGAGATAATGCTTGCGCTTGGCTATACTGATCCGTACATTTCTGAAAAAGAAGCCTGATAGCTGTAAGGGGTGGTAAGTGTTGTTGTCCTTACCACCAACGTTTACTCAACGAGAGATCTAAATAAAACCGCCATGAGCGAAGACCATTCTCAAAATAATGATACCCCTAGTAATAAAAAAGGATTTTTCTCATTGCTTCTCAATCAGCTTTTTCACGGTGAACCAAAAAACCGTGATGAACTCTTGGAACTGATCCGAGATTCTGAACAAAAAGATCTGATTGATGAAGATACCCGTGACATGATCGAGGGCGTAATGGATATTGCGCAACAACGGGTCCGGGATATCATGATCCCTCGCTCACAAATGGTCACGCTAAAACGCGACCAAACACTTGATAGCTGCCTAGACATCATTGTTGATACCGCGCACTCTCGTTTTCCTGTCATCAGCGAGGATAAAGACCACGTTGAAGGCATATTAATGGCCAAAGATCTACTGCCCTTTATGCGTAGCGATGCCGAAGCCTTTAGCATCGAGAAGGTGCTACGCCCTGTGGTGGTTGTCCCGGAGAGTAAACGTGTTGACCGCATGTTGAAAGAGTTCCGCTCGCAACGCTATCACATGGCTATCGTGATCGATGAATTTGGCGGTGTTGCGGGTCTTGTGACGATTGAAGATATTCTTGAACTTATCGTCGGCGAGATCGAAGATGAATACGATGATGTCGAAGATGCTGATGTCCGTCAGCTCAATCGTCACACTTATACGGTCAGGGCCCTAATGTCCATCGACGATTTTAACCAGCAATTCGGCACCAACTTTAGCGATGAAGAAGTCGATACCGTTGGTGGGCTAGTGATGCAAAGCTTCGGACACCTTCCTGCTCGCGGTGAAAGTATCACGATCGACGGCTACCAATTCAAAGTCGCCGTGGCCGATCGTCGTCGTATCATTCAAGTGCATGTCCGCATTCCTGAGGATGCCTCCCCTATCACTCTTAGCGACGACTAAAGCTTATGGCAGTCAGTAAATTTATCGATCGACAATCGATTCGTCTTCTCCTTGCTCTGATTACGGGTGCCGTTGGCACCCTTGCTTTTTCCCCTTTTGACTTCTGGCCTGCCGCTCTCATTTCCTTATTTGGGTTGCAATGGCTGACTACCCACCGTAAAACCGGACAAGCTGCCGCAATTGGCTATTGCTGGGGAATGGGGTTATTTGGTAGTGGAGTCAACTGGGTCTACGTCAGTATCGCGACCTTCGGGGGCATGCCTGGCCCCGTCAATGTCTTTTTAGTGATACTGCTGGCCGCTTGGCTATCGCTATTTACGTTACTCTTCGCTTTGGTATTAAACCGTTTCTGGCCCAGAGCGAATAGCACGCGCCTACTCCTCGCAGCGCCAGCATTGTGGCAAGTGACGGAGTTTTTACGCAGCTGGGTATTGACGGGTTTCCCTTGGTTACAATTTGGCTATAGTCAAATTGATGGCCCACTTAAAGGCATTGCGCCCATCGCAGGGGTTGAAACCATCAACTTCCTGTTGATGGTGATGGCTGGAGCACTGGTCCTCGCACTCCAACAACGTCGCATCCGTTATCTTATTGCGGCGGTAGGCGTATTACTCGTTTGTTGGCCGCTACGCTATCTCCATTGGTATCACGAACAGCCCGAACGAAAAACCACCGTTGCCCTAGTCCAAGGTGATATTGCACAGAGTATGAAATGGGATCCACAGCAGCTTTCCCGTAGCTTACAGACTTATACTCGCTTAACTGCACCACAAATTGGCCATGCAAAACTGATTATCTGGCCTGAGTCGGCTATCAGCGATTTAGAAACCAATCAACAAGCCTTTCTTCATCAACTTGATGATGAACTGCGCCAAGGAGGTAGCTTGTTGGCAACGGGTATCGTGGATTCACGCTTAATGTCGGATAACCGCTATCACGACTTCAATACCGTCATTACCTTGGGTAATCAGTCCCCATATAGCTACTACAGCCCAGACCGCTATCAGAAGAACCATCTGGTTCCATTTGGTGAATTCGTTCCGTTGGCCTCGCTATTACGGCCCTTAGCCCCATTCTTCGATTTACCGATGTCAGGTTTTAGTCGAGGCGCCTATTCGCAATCTCCGCTCTATCTTGGGGGATATCAGCTTACGACCGCGATCTGCTATGAAATCGTCTTGGGTCAGCAGGTACGCGATAACCTACGCCCAGAGACTGATTTCCTGTTGACCGTTTCTAATGATGCCTGGTTTGGCCACTCCATCGGCCCTTGGCAGCATTTCCAGATGGCAAGGATGAGAGCGCTTGAGTTAGGTAAACCACTGCTACGTGATACCAACAATGGTATTACCGCCGTAATCGCGGCCGATGGCACTGTGGTAAAACAACTCCCTCAATTCCAGCCCGATGTGCTGACCGCAGAGATTACACCTACGCGTGGAGCGACACCTTATGCGTTGACCGGTGATATTACAATTTGGATTATCAGCCTGCTGAGCGCCATCTTCGCCATTAGACGGCGTAAAATGCCCCACTAATTCGAGCCTCTTCGGAGGCTCTCTCCTCGACAAATGATGACTTACAAGAATTGGCAGTTGTTGCGCGGCAGCCTTATGGGTATGCTATGCGGATCTAAGTAAAGTCATTGTATCAAGCCCCGCGCTTATTAATAAGGATCACTGGCCGCCATGCAAGAGCAATACCGCCCGGAAGAGATAGAATCACACGTTCAAGCCCATTGGGACGAAAAAGAAACCTTCAAAGTGACAGAACAAGAAGGTAAAGAAAAATATTACTGCCTATCGATGCTTCCCTATCCTTCTGGCCGACTCCACATGGGGCACGTGCGTAACTACACCATTGGTGATGTGATCGCGCGTTACCAACGTCTCCAAGGTAAAAACGTTCTTCAACCTATTGGTTGGGATGCTTTCGGCCTACCGGCTGAAGGGGCTGCGGTGAAAAATAATACAGCGCCCGCGCCTTGGACTTATGAAAATATCGATTACATGAAGAACCAGTTAAAGTTACTGGGCTTTGGTTACGATTGGAGCCGCGAGTTAGCGACCTGTCAGCCAGAGTATTACCGTTGGGAACAATGGTTCTTCACCAAACTTTATGAGAAAGGCTTAGTTTACAAAAAAACCTCCGCGGTTAACTGGTGTCCGAATGACCAAACCGTTTTAGCGAATGAGCAAGTAGTAGATGGATGCTGCTGGCGCTGCGACAGCAAAGTCGAGCGTAAAGAGATCCCACAATGGTTTATCAAAATCACCGATTATGCAGAAGAGCTGCTCAACGATCTTGATACCTTAGAAGGATGGCCTGAACAGGTTAAAACCATGCAGCGTAACTGGATTGGCCGTTCCGAAGGGGTGGAAATCACCTTTGCGGTGGCTGGTCGCAGTGATACCTTGACCGTCTATACCACTCGTCCTGACACCTTTATGGGGGCAACCTATGTCGCTGTTGCGGCGGGGCACCCATTAGCTCAAGAAGCGGCAGCACACGATCCCTCTTTGACTGCATTTATCGAAGAGTGTCGTAATACCAAGGTTGCTGAGGCCGAGATGGCTACCATGGAGAAAAAAGGTCATGCGACTGATTTCCATGTCATCCATCCGCTGACCGGTGAGAAATTACCTTTATGGGTCGCTAATTTTGTCCTCATGGAGTACGGTACGGGTGCAGTGATGGCCGTTCCCGCGCACGATCAACGTGACTGGGAATTCGCTAGCAAATATCAATTAACCATTAAGCCGGTAGTCTGCGACGAAGAAGGCAATATTCCTGATGTCAGCCGCGAAGCCATGACCTTCAAAGGCCAGTTAGTTAACTCTGGTGAGTTTGATGGACTGGACCATGCTGCGGGCTTTAATGCGATTGCCGATGCGCTTGCCGCGAAAGGTGTTGGCGTGCGTAAAGTGAACTACCGTCTGCGTGACTGGGGCGTTTCTCGCCAACGTTACTGGGGTGCGCCTATCCCAATGGTGACGCTGGAAGATGGCACCGTCGTTCCGACACCGGAAGATCAACTTCCCGTCTTGCTGCCTGAAGATGTGGTCATGGACGGTATCACAAGTCCAATCAAAGCCGATCCTGAGTGGGCAAAAACCACCGTCAACGGACAGCCTGCCTTACGCGAAACGGATACCTTTGATACCTTTATGGAATCGTCATGGTATTACGCGCGTTATACCTGTACCCACTACGACCAAGGGATGCTTGACCCGGCGGCAGCGAACTACTGGCTACCAGTGGACCAATACATTGGTGGAATCGAACATGCCATCATGCACTTGATGTATTTCCGCTTCTTCCACAAGTTATTACGTGACGCAGGCTTGGTGAACTCTAATGAGCCAGCGAAACGTCTGCTTTGCCAAGGTATGGTGCTGGCCGATGCTTATTATTATGTCGGCGCAAACGGTGAGCGTAACTGGGTTTCCCCTGTCGACGTAACGGTCGAGCGCGATGACAAAGGACGTGTTATCAAAGCCACTGACAATACTGGCCGCGAAGTGATCTACGCTGGTATGAGTAAGATGTCCAAGTCCAAAAATAACGGTATCGATCCACAATTAATGGTAGAACGCTACGGTGCGGATACCGTTCGTCTGTTCATGATGTTCGCCTCACCGGCAGAGATGACGTTGGAATGGCAAGAGTCTGGCGTTGAAGGCGCTAACCGCTTCCTTAAGCGTGTTTGGCGTTTAGTGCATGAGCACACTAGCAAAGGTGCTGTCGCACCATTGGACGTTGATGCGCTCAATGATGCGCAAAAGTCATTACGTCGTGAAGTGCATAAAACCATCGCCAAAGTCTCTGATGACGTTGGTCGTCGCCAAACCTTCAATACAGCGATTGCGGCGGTGATGGAGTTGATGAATAAGTTAACGCGTGCGCCGCAAGAGAGTGAGCAAGACCGTGCGCTAATGGATGAAGCCTTGAATGCTGTGGTACGCCTACTCTATCCATTTACCCCACATGCCTGCTTTGTGTTATGGGAAGCCTTAGGCCAGACCACGACGATTGATGAAGCAGAATGGCCAGTCGCGGATCAGCAAGCTATGGTCGAAGAGAGTGTGGTTATGGTGATTCAGATTAATGGTAAAGTACGCGCCAAAATTAACGTTGCTGCTGAGGCCACGCAAGAGCAAGTTCAAGCCCTTGCTGCCGAAGACCATTTAGTGGCGAAATATTTAGACGGTGCGACCATTCGTAAAGCCATTTTCGTCCCTGGCAAGCTGTTAAACCTAGTGATTGGGTAACTCCGGAGGTAATGTGCGACATTTTCTACTCTGCTTAATGATGGCAACCGCGGTGCTTAGCACCGCCGGTTGTGGTTTTCATACCCGTGGGAATACTAAAATTCCTAAAGAGATGAAAACGATGATTTTATCGAGCGATGACCCGTACGGTCCACTCGCGCGTGCAGTACGCCAGCAATTACGGTTAAGCGGTATAAAATTGGTTGAAGACTCTGCCACGCAGCGTGTAAATGTGCCAACTTTACGCCTAGCGGGCGAGAATAATCACCGTGATACGGCCTCTGTGTTCCTAGACGGTAGTCGTGCGGAGTACCAATTGGTGATGACCGTAACAGGCCAAATCCTCATCCCAGGTAAAGGTATTTTCCCACTGCATACTAAGGTTTATCGTTCTTACTTTGATAACTCCAGCAACCCGCTTGCCGCAGACTCAGAACAAGACATGATTAGCCAAGAAATGCGTGTTAGAGCGTCTGAACAGTTAGTCCGTCAGTTACTGGCTGTTCATGCTGCTGAACAGCAAATTAATGGTACTGCGCCTGTCGCCCCACCTGCGGCATTAGGGCTGCCTGAAGTGATTACCAGTACTTCAGAACAAAGCAGCAACGCTGGTGTAGCGCTCGGTAACTAATGACCAGAGTGTTCCCAGAACAACTTGCGGCGCAACTCAACCATGGGTTGCGTCGTTACTATTTATTGGTCGGTAGCGACCCGCTTCTGCACCAAGAGAGTCAGCACACAATTTTAGCTGCCGCTCGAGCACAAGCCTTCGAGGAGCATCACTCCTACGCCATCGATCAACATACCGATTGGGACTTACTCTTTAGTGAATGCCAAGCGATGAGTCTCTTTAGCCAGCGACAAGTGTTTATCTTGCAGCTCGCCGAAAATGGTCCAAACGCTACCCAAGCCAGTCAGTTGGCACAGCTCATTTCGTTGATGCATGACGATTTATTACTGATCATACATGCTCCAAAAATTACCAAAGCTCAAGAAAACAGTGGATGGTATAAAGCGTTGGTTGACGGTGGATTATTGGTGACCTGCCATACACCAGACCATCAACAACTGCCTCGTTGGGTGCAGCAGCGCTGTCGCGCTATGTCATTAGCGATCGATGAGCCAGCGCTGCGTCTCCTTTGTTATTATTACGAAGGAAATTTATTGGCGTTATCACAAGCGTTAGAGCGTTTGTCATTATTATGGCCCGATGGTGCACTAACTCTGCCGCGAGTAGAAGAAGCCGTCTATGATGCCGCTGTCTTCACGCCCTATCATTGGATCGATGCATTGCTGGCAGGGAAAAGTAAGCGTGCCTTGCACGTGTTAAAACAGTTGCAGGCAGAAGATCAGGAACCGATCATCCTGCTGAGAACGCTGCAGCGAGAGGTGATGATCCTACTTGAAGTTTCCGCTATCACGATGGATGCGCGTCGCGCAGCAATGGACAAACTCCGCGTCTGGCAAAATAGACGTCAACTTTATACCGGTGCTTTACAGCGACTGGATCGCGCACGTCTACGCCATATCGTTCATCATCTAGCCTCACTAGAGATCGCTGTGAAAAAAGATTTCTCTACCGAGTGTTGGCCCGCATTAAACGCGCTCAGCGTGCTTATTTGTCAACCTCAGTTTCCTACAGGACTTTATCATGTCTAAGCTCTCTGCGTGGTTTGGGGGGACCTTTGACCCCATCCATAACGGTCATTTACATTGTGCGCGTGAAATTGCCTCGCTACTCGATCTTGAAAACGTCACCCTACTTCCTAACAATGTGCCGCCCCATCGGCCTCAGCCAGAAGTCAGTGCAGCACAGCGCGTAGAAATACTGAAACGGGCGATAAAAAATGATCCACTCTTTTTGATTGATAGTCGTGAGCTTGAGCGCGATACCCCATCATGGACCATCGATACCCTGACGTTACTGCGTGAAGAAGTCGGTGCAGAGGCTCCTCTAGCTTTCATTATTGGTCAGGATTCGCTACTCAGTATTAACCAATGGGAAAGATGGCAAGAGATACTGGAATATTGCCATTTAGTCGTCGCTCAGCGACCAGGTTATTCCAGCCAGCATGCCGATCATAAAGTCCAATCGTGGATCACTCGTCACGTGACTGACGCGGACAGCTTACAGCATAAACCCTGTGGCGGAATATTTCTTGCCGATACCTCGTTGTACACGATCTCTGCAACGGATATTCGCCGACGCTTACACCACGGCCTTTCATGTCAAGATTTACTTCCCGATGCAGTCATCGAGTATATCGCTGAAACTGGCTTATATCGCCCCCGTTGACAGCGTGTTACAATAAGCCTCAACCCCTAGCAAACGCAATTTGGCGACTAGGGATTTTATTTTTTAACCATCATTACTGAAGGTGAAGCTTTTGCAAGGCCAAGCACTCCAAGCTTTCGTTGTCGACAAGGTTGACGATCTTAAAGCACAAAATATAATTTCCATTGATGTCCACGGTAAATCCAGTATCACTGATTGTATGGTGATCTGCACAGGTACCTCATCGCGTCATGTTATGTCTATCGCAGACCATCTCAAGCAAGAAGCAAAACTTGCAGGCTTACAGCCAATGGGGACAGAAGGTAAAGTGTCGGGAGATTGGGTGGTCGTCGATTTAGGTGAAGTCATCGTCCACATCATGGAAGAAGAAGCTCGTCAGCTCTATGAGCTTGAGAAACTCTGGAGTTAATGAGTGAAATTACAGCTCATCGCCGTAGGCACTAAAATGCCCGATTGGGTGCAAACCGGCTTTATGGATTATTTACGTCGTTTCCCGCGCGATATGCCTTTTGAGATTATCGAAATCCCTGCAGGTAAACGCGGTAAGAATGCCGATATTAAGCGGATCCTAGAAAAAGAAGGTGAGGCGATGTTAGCTGTAGTGGGAAAAGGTAACCGTATTGTAACCTTAGACATCCCTGGTACTCCTTGGGAAACACCCGTGCTTGCCCAACAACTTGATCGTTGGAAGCAAGATGGCCGGGATGTCAGCCTACTGATTGGTGGGCCTGAAGGGCTTGCCCCCGCATGTAAAGCTGCGGCAGATCAAAGTTGGTCACTCTCGCCATTGACCTTACCCCATCCATTAGTCAGAGTATTAGTTGCTGAAAGCCTTTATCGTGCATGGAGTATTACGACTAACCATCCTTACCATCGCGAATAAACTCTCGACCTTTGAATAAGTAGAAAACACTTGCATGAAATTGACCGCCTACGCTTTTCGTGATTATAGCGCCGAACAAAAGTTATTTGTGAAACGGGCCGCCATCGCACTTGTGGGTGTTTTTCTATTACTCTCGATTCTTATCGTCAACATGTGCCATCTACAGATTGTTAAGTATGATGATTACCGCACACGATCTAATCAGAACCGTATCAAACTCGTACCGATTGCCCCCAGTCGCGGCATGATTTATGACCGTAATGGCACCGCACTCGCGTTAAATCGCACTATCTACCAAGCTGAAATCTTGCCGGCAAAAGTTGGTAACTTGAAACAGACACTCGCAGCGTTACAACCCGTCTTATCCTTGACCGACGAAGAGTTAGTGTCCTTCGAAAAAGAGCGTAAGCAAGCCCGACGCTTTGCCCCTGTAGTCATTAAAAATGAGTTAAACGACGAGCAAATCGCTCGGTTTGCCGTCAACCAATATCGTTTCCCCGGTGTGGAAATCAAAGGATATCAACGCCGCTATTACCCCTATGGCCCTAGCCTCACCCATATTGTGGGTTACGTTTCAAAAATTAATGACCGCGATATGGCACGATTGAACCGTGAGCAGAAGGCGGGCAATTACAGTGCTAGCCACGATATCGGCAAGCTTGGCGTGGAAGCTTATTATGAGGACCTTCTACACGGTGATACTGGGTATGAAGAGGTTGAGGTCAATAACCGTGGTCGGGTTGTCAGGCAACTTAATGAGGTCACTCCGCAAGCCGGTGAAGATATTACATTAACCCTAGACTTAGGATTACAGCAATATATTGAGACGTTACTGGCCGGAAGCCGTGGTGCGGTTGTGGTTAGCGATCCTCGCAATGGCGAAATTCTCGCCATGGTCTCCATGCCCAGTTACGACCCCAACTTATTTGTCGATGGCATTTCAAGTAAAGATTATAAAGAATTATTGACCAATCCCGACCGTCCATTGTACAACCGTGCCATTCAAGCGGCCTACCCGCCAGCCTCGACTGTAAAGCCTTTCGTTGCTGTTTCGGCATTAAGTGCTGGCGTAATAACCGAAAACACCAGTTTATTCGACCCCGGTTGGTGGCAATTACCCGGTAGTGAAAAGCGCTTTCGCGATTGGAAAAAATGGGGGCATGGTCGACTGAATGTGACCAAGTCTCTTGAAGAGTCTGCAGACACTTTTTTCTATCAAGTCGCCTTTGATCTAGGTATTGATCGGCTATCTGATTGGATGATGAAATTTGGCTATGGCCAACGTACAGGAATCGATCTGCCCCAAGAGAGCGCGGGGAATATGCCTACACGGGAATGGAAGATCAACCGCTTCAAAAAACCCTGGTATCAGGGTGACACTATCCCGGTGGGCATTGGTCAAGGCTATTGGACAGCTACGCCGTTGCAAATGAATAAGGCATTAATGGCATTGATCAATGATGGGGTTCTGAAAGTCCCGCATTTATTATTGTCAGCAAATCGGGCCGGCACCCGTTACCCCTACCAGCCTCCCGTTTCTGAGGTGATTGGGGATGTGCATTCTGGCTACTGGGAAATTGCTAAAGATGGAATGTATGGCGTTGCTAACCGTCCTAATGGTACGGCGCATAAGAGTTTCGTCAGCGCCCCGTATAAAATTGCCGCGAAATCGGGTACCGCTCAAGTTTTTGGGCTGAAAGCTAACGAGACCTACAATGCACATAAAATTTCAGAGCGGTTGCGTGATCATAAATTGATGACCGCCTTCGCTCCCTATGACAACCCACGGGTCGCCATTACCATGATTTTAGAGAATGGCGGCTCCGGCGCAGCAGTTGGTACCATCATGCGCCAAATTTTGGATCATATTATGTTAGGTGACAACAATACCCAATTATCGCCCGAGGCTCCGCTGCCTTCTGGCTATGAAGGTGACGAGTAATGCCCATGAGCGACCACCCACAGAAACAATCAATCTGGACTCGCATCCACGTTGATCCCATGTTTATGATCATCATTCTCACGCTGCTCACCTATAGCGGATTTATTATCTGGAGCGCCAGTGGCCAAGATCCAGGGATGATGGAGCGTAAAATAGGCCAAATTGGTATGGGCCTAGCCTTAATGTTAACGCTAGCTCAAATTCCGCCACGGGTATATGAAAGCTGGGCGCCTTATCTGTATATTTTAAGCGTGGTATTGCTGATAGCCGTGGATGCATTTGGCCATATCAGTAAAGGTGCACAACGTTGGTTGGATCTGGGTATTGTGCGCTTCCAACCGTCAGAAATTGCGAAAATAGCCGTGCCGCTGATGGTTGCCCGATTTATCAATCGTGATGTCTGCCCACCTTCGCTTAAAAATACTGGTATTGCGCTGGTGTTGATAGCCGTGCCTACACTATTAGTGGCAGCTCAACCAGATTTAGGAACGGCTATCTTGATCGCCGCCTCCGGTATATTCGTTCTGTTCCTTTCGGGAATGAGCTGGCGATTGATCGGTATTGCCGTACTCCTACTCGCGGCTTTTATCCCCATTTTATGGTTCTTTTTGATGCATGATTATCAGCGCGATCGGGTAATGATGCTGTTAAATCCGGAAAGTGATCCCTTAGGGGCTGGCTATCATATAATCCAATCTAAAATTGCCATCGGCTCTGGAGGCTTACGTGGTAAAGGCTGGTTACACGGTACCCAATCTCAGCTTGAGTTTCTGCCCGAACGCCATACTGACTTTATTTTTGCAGTACTCGCCGAAGAGTTAGGGCTTATCGGGGTTCTGGGCCTACTCACCCTCTATCTTCTGTTGATTGTTCGTGGCTTAATCATTGCGGCCCGTGCGCAGACCACCTTTGGCCGTGTGATGGCCGGGGGATTAATGCTAATCTTATTTGTCTATGTATTCGTCAATATTGGTATGGTGAGTGGTATTCTTCCAGTTGTCGGAGTTCCCTTACCCTTAGTGAGCTATGGTGGTTCAGCACTGGTGGTCCTCATGGCAGGTTTTGGCATTGTTATGTCAATACATACTCATCGAAAAATGTTATCTAAAAGCGTATAAGAGGCAGACATGCGAAAGGAATGGCTTGGAATCAGCTTGGCATCATTAATCTTAGCGGCCTGTTCGTCAGAACAGTCACAGCAAAATTATACCGCCCCCCCACTGCCTGCCTATAATGGACCGGTGGTGGAGATACCCGGTATTGAACCGAAATACGAGCCTCGCAATGCAACTGCTAATAACGACTACAGCGTCAATGGTATTCGTTATAAAATTGCTACGGACACACAGAACTTTAGCCAAATTGGTTTAGCCTCGATCTATGGTGACGATGCCCAAGGCAACCGTACCGCATCAGGCGAAGCGTTCGATTCAGATGCTTTCACTGCAGCGCATCCTACCTTGCCAATCCCATCATATGTACGCGTCACAAACCTCGCGAATAATCGCCAAATCGTGGTCCGTATCAATGACCGTGGTCCCTTTATTCCCGGCCGGATTATTGATCTTTCCCCAGCTGCGGCCACTCGCTTGAATACCTCGAATAATAGTCGGGTACGTATTGATGTGATCAATGTGGCTGCCGATGGCACCCTATCGGGGCCTGGGACAATTGGTACACGTGTTGCAAAACAGAGCTACGACCTCCCCGCACGCCCTAATCTTGACGCCGGGATGACTTCGGAAGACGCCTCATCGGGCAGTACCGCACTCCCCCCTGTGACCACGTCGACAACGCCCACTGATGCTAATGTTCGCACTGTGGATAATAGCGAGTTACAGAGTACTGACGAGCTGGGCGCGCCAGTGCATAGCAACGGTCTGCAAGGTGCCCCGCAACCGCTGCGCAGTGGTGTATTAGAGAGTGATGAAGAGCAACAGCCCCCAGTCACTGCACAATCCCCTGCGGCCACAGCCACCAAAGCGTCAACTGTAGCGGCGTCAACCCCGCACACTACACCTGCCGTCAATCCACCAGCCACCAAATCCTCAGCGGTAAGCCACGGTAATGGCAAGGGTTTTGTCGTTCAGGTTGCTGCCGTGAACAACGCTGAACGTGCAAACGAACTGCAGATGAAGTTAGCCCAACATTATGGTGTGGCGGGACATGTCGAAGCTGTACATGGTAATGTTTATCGCGTTCAACTCGGTGGATACAACAGCCGCAGTGAAGCGACTGCGCTGCAGCAGCGTCTCGCCCAAGATAATGTGAATTCATTTATCACTTCGAATAATAATTAAGACTCACAAGGTTCCCCGTTAGCACTATTATAGCGGGGCTTTTGGACTGCCTCTGAATGAGAACGTTACAATGAACAAGACCCTCGCTCCAAAAATGTTAAAGCGTCTCACCCTACTTCCCCTTGTGGCAGTGCTGGTCGGCCCTTCTGCGATGGCGGACGATAATATCGTTCAGACTATGATCCCAGGCGTACCGAATATTGATGCCGAAGCGTATATCGTCATGGATTATAACTCGGGAAAAGTGCTTGCTGAAAAAAATGCTGACGCCCGCCGTGACCCCGCCAGTCTCACTAAAATGATGACCAGTTATGTTATTGGTCAGGCCGTTAAAGCCGGAAAGATTCATCAAGACGATATGGTAACGGTTGGACAGGACGCTTGGGCCACCGGAAACCCTGTATTTAAGGGATCGTCGCTCATGTTCCTGAAACCGGGTGACCGCGTACCGGTCTCTCAACTGACTCGCGGCATTGTTCTGCAATCAGGCAATGATGCCTGCGTTGCCATGGCGGATTATGTTGCCGGTAGCCAAGAGACCTTTGTCGGGCTGATGAACAATTATGTGAAGTCCTTAGGACTCAAAAATACCCACTTCCAAACCGTTCACGGATTGGATGCTGACGGGCAATACAGTTCAGCACGGGATATGGCGCTGATTGGTCAAGCACTGATTAGAGATGTTCCGGACGAATACGCGATTTATCACGAAAAAGAATTTACCTTCAATAATATCCGCCAGATGAACCGTAATGGTTTGCTGTGGGACACCAGCATGAATGTCGATGGTATTAAAACCGGACACACCGATTCTGCAGGATTTAACTTAGTCGCCTCGGCGACCGAAGGTCAAATGCGTCTGATTTCGGCAGTCATGGGTGGCCACACCTACAAAGGTCGTGAAACCGAAAGTAAAAAATTGCTGACGTGGGGCTTTCGCTTCTTCGAAACTATCTCTCCGATCAAAGCAGGTAAAGACTTTGCCTCCGAACCCGTATGGTTCGGTGATACTGATAAAGCAGAGCTGGGTGTGAATAAAGATGTTTATATCACGGTACCGCGCGGTCGTATGAAAGATCTTAAAGCCAGCTATGTCCTCAACTCGGGTGAGCTTCACGCACCGCTTCAAAAAAATCAGGTCGTTGGGACGATCAATTTCCAACTTGATGGGAAAATCATTGATAAACGTCCATTGATGGTACTTAACGCTGTGCCTGAAGGCGGTTTTTTCAGTAAAATCGTCGATCATATCAAACTAATGTTCCACCATTGGTTCGGCTAGCGGCCTTGATTTCTTGCTCATCGGCCCCACATAATAAGTAATATATACTCCCGCGCTTGCGGGAGTCTTTTTTCATTCGGAGTGACTATGAAAACCAAATTAAACGAACTGTTAGAGTTCCCTACCCCTTTTACCTATAAAGTGATGGGCCTGGCACAACCTGAATTGGTGGATCAAGTGATCGAAGTGGTACAACGCCACGCGCCGGGCGAATACTCCCCAACCATCACGCCAAGCAGTAAGGGTAACTACCATTCGGTCTCGATCACGATTACCGCAACCCATATCGACCAAGTTGAAACCCTGTACGAAGAGTTAGGTAATATCGAAATTGTACGTATGGTGATGTAATGCGTCACGATCAACCAACCTCTGTGACGGAACTGCCGCCCCTGATTGTTCGCCATCTTGGTCGGCAACCGTGGCAGACAATTTCCGAGGCGATGCACCGTTTCACTGATAGCCGTACTGAGCATAGTGCTGACGAAGTCTGGTTGGTTGAACACCCTGCTGTCTTTACGCAAGGTCAGGCCGGTAAAGCAGAGCACTTATTAGCGCCGGGCGATATTCCTGTCATGCAGAGTGATCGGGGAGGCCAAGTGACCTATCACGGCCCGGGTCAACAAATTATGTATGTGTTGATAGATATCCGCCGTCGTAAAATCGGGGTAAGAGAGTTAGTCACCGCATTAGAAAATACGGTCATCGCCACCCTTGGCGAAGAAGGGTTACAGGCCTACGCCCGCGCTGACGCGCCTGGCGTATACGTTGCGGGTCAGAAAATTTGTTCACTCGGACTTCGTATTCGTCATGGCTGCTCTTTCCACGGCTTAGCATTAAACGTCGATATGGATCTCTCGCCGTTTACACGCATTAACCCTTGTGGTTATGCTGACTTAACGATGACACAATTGAGAGACCAAGGCAGTCAGCGCAGCTTGGAACAGGTGTCTCAGGCTCTGGCAAAACACTTTACTCATCACGTCCAATGTCAGCAGGTGGTAAACGATACCCCGCTGCCCCGTGAGCACCCGCTTTATTTTACAACTTTGTAACTTTTGTGCGCTTAAGGCTGTCTAAGCAGCAGCCGAGTGATATACTTTTACAAATTTATCAGAAAAGTTGAATCCATGGTGTATTGAACATGATTCTTCTGACAGTGACGCGGAATACCTTATGAGCAAACCAATACAGATGGAACGCGGTGTCAAATATCGCGATGCCGATAAAATGGCATTAATTCCAGTGAAGACCGTGGTAACCGAACGCCAAGAAATACTGCGTAAACCTGAATGGATGAAAATTAAGCTACCGGCTGATTCAAGTCGTATTCAAGGTATTAAGGCTGCCATGCGCAAAAATGGCCTGCATTCGGTCTGTGAAGAAGCCTCCTGCCCTAACCTTGCAGAATGTTTTAACCACGGTACGGCTACCTTTATGATCCTCGGGGCAATCTGTACCCGACGCTGCCCTTTCTGTGACGTTGCCCATGGTCGCCCTGTCGCGCCTGATACCAATGAGCCAGTCAAGCTTGGTCAAACTATCGCGGATATGGCACTACGCTATGTAGTGATTACGTCAGTAGACCGTGATGATTTACGCGACGGTGGCGCACAGCATTTTGCCGACTGTATTACCGCAATTCGTGAGAAAAGCCCTAACATTAAAATTGAAACACTGGTACCCGATTTTCGTGGCAGGATGGATAAAGCCTTGGAAATCCTCTCAGCCACACCACCGGATGTGTTCAACCATAATTTAGAAAATGTGCCGCGTCTATACCGTCAAGTGCGCCCTGGGGCTAACTACCAATGGTCATTGACACTGTTAGAGAAGTTTAAGCAGGCACATCCAGATATCCCTACAAAATCAGGACTGATGGTTGGACTAGGTGAAACGAACGAAGAGATTATTGACGTTATGCGCGACTTGCGTCGCCACGGCGTAACAATGCTGACGTTAGGACAATATTTGCAACCTAGCCGCCATCATCTTCCTGTACAGCGCTATGTGAGCCCTGCTGAATTTGATGAGATGAAAGAGGCTGCAATGGAAATGGGCTTCACTCATGCTGCCTGTGGTCCATTTGTACGCTCTTCTTACCATGCCGATATGCAGGCTCAGGGGATCGAGATAAAATAATTTGCCTTCAGCAACAAAAAAGCCAGTCCTCTTCAGAGCACTGGCTTTTTTTATATTTACTTACATTATGCTGTAAATAATCGACTGGCTACTCTTTATGCGTGACGCGGTCAGCGGTGGCCTCTTCAGCCGTCGAATTTTTTGCCGCACTATCATCATCTTTCATCGCTTTTTTGAAGCCTTTAATCGCACTGCCTAGGTCGCCCCCAAGAGAACGTAACTTATTAGTACCAAACAATAAAACGATTAATGCGCCGATGATTAACAACTTGGCTAAGCTAATACCTTCCATAACTCTCTTTTAACCTCAATACCTAGCAGGACACTCTCTCTATCTTGATAGAGGATGATTATAACACAATTATGATCTGTAACAGATTGCGTATTAACATCTACTTAACGTAAAGGCAAAAAAAAACCCGCCAAAGCGGCGGGTTTTTGAAATTCTGGCTGTTAACTTACAGGCTGATAACGTTAGCAGCAGATGGGCCTTTAGCGCCGTCAGTAATTTCAAACTCTACGCGTTGACCTTCAGCAAGAGTTTTGAAGCCATTGCTCTGGATAGCAGAGAAGTGTACGAATACATCTTTGCTGCCATCTTCAGGAGTAATGAAACCGAATCCTTTGGATTCATTAAACCACTTAACGTTACCTTTAATCTTAGACATCTATATTACCTTTACATTAAAAAAGACACTAAATCTGTGTCGGTATCTAGTACACCAATTGCGGAGCCATTTGTCCAGTAAGATCTGATGAAAAAGTGATAAATATCGTTTTTTTATACAATTGGTTGATATTCACCCACCAAAAACGGCTTTTTATGGAACCGAACCCATTCCCGTCATCACTGGTTATGGAAAATTTTTTTATTCACCTGGACGGTGAACATGCTGTTCATGGCCGCCAACTTGACTCAATACCTCTTTAGCCAGTTTTTCATCGTCCTGAGTACAGACTAGTTTTTGCTGTTGAGCGCCCTGTCGTGGATGATAAAGTAGCTCGACGTAGAAAGGATAATGATCTGACCCGATATTAGGTAGACGTCTTAAATCCTTTAAAACAAAAGCTTTGCTATGGAAAACATGATCCAGTGGCCAACGTAAAAAAGGGTAACTAGCATGGAAAGTCGAAAACATGCCTCTCCCCCGCCGTGGGTCGATCAATCCACTCACTTTCAGAAACAGACGTGTGCTGCGCGACCATGCCACATCATTCATGTCCCCGGTCACAATAACAGGGATATCGCGTTGCTCAACACTCTTACCCACCATCACCAGTTCCGCATCACGATCGATTGAATCATCGCTCTCTGTCGGGCTAGGCGGCATAGGATGTAAGCAGTGCAGGCTGACTTCTAGCCCCTCTGCGGTAACGAGCAGAAGATGCGCAGAGGGAATCGTTTCATCGACCAAGAATTGAATTTTCGCATCCTGCACTTCAACCCGTGAATAGACATGCATCCCATAGAGATTATCTTGCGGGCAGCGGATCACCCAAGGGTAGTCCTGTTCGAGTGGCTTAAGGTGATCTTCCCACCACTGGTCAGTTTCGACGGCAACCAATACGTCAGGTTTCTCCTGTTCCACTAACGCCAACAACTTGCCTGCTTGACGGTTAGGTGTCAGCACATTCGACACCATGATTTTTAACGTGGTGCCTGTCCAGTCGGGCTGCGCATCCTCAACCTGTTTGCGGGCTAGCGCCGTATAGGGATAAATCCAGAACAGTTGATAGGCCGCGCAGCCCAGAGTGATGACTTGCAAGCAGCTCACCCAGAGCGGCGCATCAAACTCATAATAGCTTACGGCGAACGCGAGTAATAAAGCGATCGTTAACAACTGCACCCGCGGGAAATCCCATACCCTTACCCACCAATAGCGACAATGCGAAAGCGGTGCGAGAGTGAGTAATAATAATAGGCTGCTTAATAGCGTTAAGAGGATTAGCACAAACACGGTCTCATTTAATAATCATTGGGCGGTTTTAGCTTGGTAGCCTGCGACCATGCCCGCCGACGCCAGCGCATGGCCTTCAAGACGATGCAATAACTCTTCTCGTAACAACCCAGCGGGTAATGCAGTTGTCGGCAGGTCGGTGGCGATTAATGTGAAGGTATAGTAATGCAAATCGAGAGTCGGAGGAGGACAAGGCCCTACATAGGCTTCACTACCTTTGCTGTTCAATCCGCCGACAAAACCTTTGCCATTGCTTAATGCAGTACGTTCTAAGCGCTGTGTGGTAGCCGGAATCCCGTAGGCGACAAGATGGGTCACTCCCAAACCGTTTTTACCTTGGGGATCTTGAATGATTAACGCGAAACTCTTGGTATTCGCTGGCGCATTCTGCCACGTCAATAAAGGGGAGATATTTTGCCCATGGCACGCAGGATCATTACCCGGTTTCCCCCCCGCGGCGGCAGGTAATAGCTTACCGGATGAGAAGTCGGGTGAAGTTAAGGTGAAGGGTGCAGCGTTTGCCCAAGCACTGCTGCCCGCGGCGGCAATCACCAGCAAAGACGAGAGAAGCTTTTTCATTTAATTATCCGTCTCCAAGTAAAATTATTAAACAATCTTATAACAATACTGTTTACTTAGGATAGCGCAGAGTAGGAATAGCAGCGGATAACTGAGAGAAATCGGGACAGTCTGATTCAACTACCGGTAAGTGGGGTCCAACCGGTAGTTATGGTGGGATTACGCAATCACTTGTATTGATTGACCGGCGAAGCTCACCACTTGTTGTGCATGGATTTTACAGCGTTTACGGGTTTCAATTTTCCCATCTACGGTCACTTCTCCGGCATCGATCACGATCTTTGCCTGCGCCCCGCTCTCTGTCAGCCCTTCCAGTTTTAACAGGTCACAAAGATCGACATGTGGATGTTTTCCTAATGAAAATTGCTGCATTATTGGTCGCTCCCACTGTGGTATTTTTCACATGCTTCTAAGGTATTTTGAATCAGTGTCGCAACGGTCATTGGACCAACGCCCCCCGGTACCGGTGTAATCAGTGAGGCGCGTTCGCAGGCCGCATCAAAGTCGACATCTCCAGTCACTTTTCCACTTTCTAAACGGTTGATCCCTACATCAATCACAATCGCCCCCGGTTTAATCCAATCGCCTGGGATGAAGTGTGCTTTACCTACCGCAACTACTAGTAAGTCTGCACGTTCAATATGGGAACGCAAATCTTTGGTAAAACGGTGTGTGACTGTCGTGGTGCATCCTGCAAGCAGTAGCTCCAACGCCATAGGACGCCCAACAATATTAGACGCCCCGACGATAACCGCATTTAAGCCAAAGGTATCGACATTGTTACGTTCTAATAATGTGATAATTCCCCGTGGCGTACAGGGACGTAGAATAGGCGCACGTTGGCAGAGTCTGCCCACATTGTAGGGATGAAACCCATCGACATCTTTACTCGGAGCAATACGTTCCAGAACTTTTACGTTATCGATACCTTCAGGTAAAGGAAGTTGAACCAAAATACCGTCGATTGCTTGGTCTTCGTTAAGTTGGTCAATAAGTTCGAGTAGCGCTTGCTCACTGGTGGTCGCCGGTAAATCGTAGGAACGGGAAATAAACCCAACTTCCTCACAGGCTTTACGTTTACTACCGACATAAATCTCGGAAGCAGGATCGCTACCGACTAAGATAACGGCAAGGCCAGGCGCACGCTTACCTGAAGAAAGACGTTGTTGAACTCCAGCAGCAACTTCAGCACGAACTTGCTGCGCAATCGTTTTACCATCAATAATTTTCGCTGACATCCGGATAAAATCCACTTTTAAGCTATTAGGGGGAATCTTTGTATTTTGTCAGAAGCAGACAAAGCTGTCAGGTTAAGATTTACGAATTATGCTCAAAGCTTCAGCAATAAACTGATTCTACGCCTAAAGTGATTGACTCATGACCCTTCAGCCGTATAATCCGTGACTGAAATCAGGGCGCCCTTAGCTCAGTTGGATAGAGCACCGGCCTTCTAAGCCGTAGGTCATAGGTTCGAATCCTATAGGGCGTACCATTTCAACATCCACACCCCTCCAGTAACATCTACTCATCCCACTGAAATCAAGTATCTTAGCCAATTCCTTATCTACCAACGTCCAGTAATATCCATTGTAATCCACTTATAAGTGGGGGGATATTTGGGGGCACCCTCAGGTTAAATGAAATAGATCCCCCAAAATGAGCTAAATACCCGTTAGGTCGATACAGTCAAAGCCCAAGAAAAACCCTATAAGCTATCTGATGGTGGCGGCCAATACCTGTTAGTAAACCCTACAGACTCAAAATATTGGCGTTTAAAATATCGTATAGCGGGTAATGAAAAATTATTATCTGTGGGGGTATATCCTGATGTCACGTTGGCCGATGCCAGAAGTAAGCGCGAGGATGCAAAGAGAATCATTGCCGCTGGTGGTGATCCAAGCCAGGAGAAGCAAGCCGAGAAAGTTGCTAAAGTGTTAGCAGTCCAGAATAGTTTCGAGTCTATCGCTATCGAGTGGCACAACCATAAAAAAGAAAACTGGTCACAGGGCTACGCTGAGGACATTCTGGAGTATCTGACTAAAGAGATATTTCCTTTTATTGGTAAGCGAGCGATAAACGAGATTAAACCCGCCGAGATGCTGGCAGTGCTTCGGAAGATGGAGCAGCGTGGCGTACTGGATAAACTAAAAAAGACCCGGCAAGCCTGTAGGCAGATATTTACTCATGCTGTTATCACTGGCAGAGCCGAGAATAATCCGGTTACTGATTTATCCGGCGCGTTGAAAGCACCAATGCAAAAGCACTTCCCTCACCTCAATGTTGAGGAGATCCCCGCGTTCCCCACGGAGCTAAATAAATATTCTGGCAGCATGATAACCAGAATTGCCACCAGGCTACTGATGATACTACGTAAATGACTTAGTTAGATTTTATAAAAAATATCGTAGTAGTGAGGCATTGGAATGGAATAAACTTAGCAGTAAGATAAGAGATGTTTTTGTAGATATGAAATACCAAGGAGCTATAAGAAATTCCGATGTAAAATATTTTGAGAGAAATGATATAGACGAGGTAGTAGCATTTATTTCATCCTCCCCATATTTACTTACCTTCGAAAATGGACGGGGAAGAATTAAATACCTCAGGAGAGGATTATGATTCGTATTTTATGTTTATTTATAATAATAAATTCTTTCATAGTTGTTGAATGTCAAGCAGGTCAAGCAGGTCAAGCAGGTCAAGCAGGTCAAGCAGGTCAAGCAGGTCAAGCAGGTCAAGCAGGTCAAGCAGGTCAA
>NZ_JALBCV010000002.1:60624-169279 GCF_022602565.1 Rosenbergiella metrosideri | reverse complement strand
GCAGAGGATATTATGGACAAATGCTCTTCTAAATCCTTGACTAATGATACTTATTCATGCTTTTCTGAAGAATCAGCCATTTTAAAAAAGCAATATGAAAAAAGTTTTAAAAACCTATTGAAAAAAATAAAGAGTGAAAAAAAATTCGTAACTAACTTCACCGTTCTTAATAACGATCTCTTTTCATCGAAAAAAAAATGGGAATTATGGATTGATTCAGAATGTATTACAGAAGCTGATGTTTATGAAAAAGATACGGGGTTTTATGGAAGCATATATGATATGTGCATCATAAAAAAATATGCATCAAGAATAAATTATTATAATAATTTCAAGTTTAACTAAAAATTTTTATGGTGTTTATACTTAACGATCTTATCTATGATTTTTTTGAAGAATAATTTCCATTATAAATCCACTCTAAAGCCCCAATATCATTTTGGGGCATAATCCCCCCCTTCGGATAACAGCTAAAAGTCGACCGTTAAAACTTGGATAGGCCACCGCCACACAGCACTGCATGGGGATAGCCAAACCCAACGGGAAAGTATTCAGAATCAAGCCATAAACCTACGCAAGCCGCAGCCTAGCGGCTTATTAACTTGATCTACTAATTCGATCCTTACCATTAAACAATCGTTTCATAAATCGGCATAAATATATTAATCATTTCAATAATTAAAATTATAATGGCTGTATAAATAACCAATGTAGAGAATAATCACCATGACTAAATCATAACTAAAGCCTGTTTTACTGAGTCGTGAGCAAATCGAAGCACTGCAAGCGATTCAGCGCGAAGAACGCAGCAAATCACCTCTTAATGTCGCCCCAATAATCCACGTTATCGCCCGGCACATGGCTAAGGCATTGCAGGACATGGCTAAGTAATGGAGAACAAAGAGCAGCAACAACAACCTAAATGGGAAAGGTTTAGATCCATACATGAGGCGGGTCATGCGCTCCTAGCCTATTTATGGGGGGGCATCTTTTATTGAGATCGGGCTTGCTGACGAAAATAGAGTAATTACATCTAGTAATGGCAAGGAATACACCGACTGTACAGCCGCGTGTCTGCATAGCTTGTGGCATGAAGATGGACTCACACCAGACCAAAAGCAATGCTATCAGTAATGATAGCGGGGGCGGCAGCGGAATCTGTTTACACAGGGCAAGCATCGAACACTTAATGACTAAGACGGCTAAGTCAGACAGTAAGGAAATATCCAAGGCACTAGAATTGGTTCAAAAAAAGGCATATTGGCAATCTGACTACAGCGAAAGATATATCTCAGATCATTGAATTTATGCAAGAGCATCATAAGCATTTACTGGAGAGATATTGAGGCATTGGCTGACCTTGTAGAGCAAAAACGAATGACACCACACCCTGAGATATTCAATTTCTTTGAATATAGGGAATCGCTTAAAGAAGCAAGGATTTATCAAGTCATCGCTACGATAGACCGAGGTGAAGCAGCATGAAGTTAAAAACAAAGCCAATCGCACTACTCATACTAGCACCACTTACCGCCAGTGCCTTTCTATGTGGGAGTTTTAGCGTTCATCTCGACCGCTATCAATCAAGCATCAACGGCGACCGAGTAAAGGTACTAGGCCAGCAGTTCATTAGATCAAATAAAGCTATGCGGGAAGATTCTCACTAATTACCCCCTAAGACCGCCGCTATTTTCGTAGCGGTGTCCTTTTGTCGCTTCCACGCGCTGTAGATGTCCTTATCCCATGCCTTGCCTGCCCTAGTCTGATAACCGGCCTCGTTAATCCTTTGAGCAATCACACGCCCATTATCAAGCCCCTGCTTTATGGTATCTGACACCACTTGAAGTACAGCCGCCTCATTGTATGGATGCGGGGGAATACCTTGCTTACCACCAATCAACGCCGCAGCCGCCGTTTCCATGCGCTCTACTAGGGCAATCATTCGGTGATCGGGATTACTATCTGGTTGGCTGAGTTTGTGGCGTATAGCGTCAATGAGCCACGCAGTTTTATCAGTGCCGGACTCACTCACAGCATTAGTAAATGATTCGACCAGCTTAGCAGGAACGCGAAAAGTAACGGACAGTGATTTACTCATAATGACCGCCAGCAAAGGGAGATAGTGAGTAACCTTACCACTGTAAGACAATGTAAGACAGAAAATAAGCCGTGATAATGTTGGTTCACTCATATTCAATGTTGGTTCAAAACGCATTTTGGTTGGTTCACTTTTTGTGAAAAATACTAATTAAAACAATCGTCATTACAAATTGAACCAACTGAACCAACTGAACTAACGTATTTTTCTATATTTATAATAAAGTGTGAGTGAGCAGCGATGATTTCAAATCCGGCCTAAAGAGAGTTGAAGCTATTTCCGTAGCTTCGGTGATGGCCTACGAAACTATCGTAAGTACATATGAAAGACCTACCGACAAATCAGGCGGCAGCTTTACCTTTAATGGGTATTTACATTTACTTGTTCACCCTTTCGCATTTTACTTGATCAGGAATTGGCAAATTATTTGGACACCTCCAACAGAAGTTACGATGGAGATTGCAGAAGTCTGACACTACGCCCATACAATCAAACCTTTTGCAGGGTAAGACAAACAAGAAAAAAGCTAGACGAAGGTCGCTACGCTCCCCGTAATTTTTTATATACCCACCACGGGGGTATTAGGTTTTTATTATCGTTTTGTTAATAATTGGTAACATCCTGATTTTAAAATCAATGGATGAATTGTAGATGGCAAGCTATGTAAACCAATCACTAACCAAAAATGAAAATATAATCAATCGAGCGCAAGTATCATGGATACCAACAATTCTCGCCATTTTGCTCGGTGTAATATTATTGGCATTCTATGGTTTAGGATTATTAATTATCATCCCTGTAGTTTTAAGAGTCTGGTCAACAGAACTGGCTTTAACAAACCAAAGGATTATCGCTAAGGTCGGATTAATATAGCGTAACACCGTAGAACTTAGGCTTGAAAAGGTTGAAAACCTAGGGATACATCAGAGCGTATTAGGTCTTATATTTAACTACGGCTCTATCATCGTTAAAGGTACCGGCGGCACTCTTACACCAATCCCTAATATAAAAAACCCAATACAATTTAGATCCATTTTTAATAATCACTTTGAAGATATGTAATATCTTATGGATTTAACATAAGGCGCTCTGATATGCATGATAAAATAGCTATCATGCGCATTAGAAGGCGTGAGTACTCTTAAAGTTAAAAGATTCGGGAAAGAGTATTTTACTAAGTAAACTTCATCTAAATCGCTGGATAATCCGCATGATTAATGCATAGAGGATAGTTGTGATAACTATTAAAAAAATGAAGCTTATGAAGAAAAAAACGTTCTCAACATTCTCGACCCCAGCATCATTACCTCCATATAGTTTTTGAACAACCCAATAACCAAAATCATGATTAACCCAGCCATACGGATCACCTAAAAACCTACCAATAACCGCCATAATCAGTAGAAAAAAAATAATTTTTCCAATTTTACGGGCTAGTGTTGCCATAAGTAATAACCTCTATAGTACCGTATGCTTTCAAATTAGTGCCTGGAACTGGAATTTTTGACGTTCGCAACAATGCGATTCTTAAACGATTGAATTCTGGTTGCCTAGCTAGGGTTATACACCCATCAGAAACTTGACCTGGATGGAGTCTAAAACCACCTCTAGACACACCATTAAAAAATATTGTGTCGTTAATTTTTCCATCGGAACGGTATAAAGCAAACCATTCCGAGTGATCTACGTGATACATGAAAGTACTTTTAAATGTATCTATAGCAAGAGCCCTCATACTGTTAAACCAGCTTCCAGAAGGGCGGTCAACGATATAGTATAATCCTGCAGGTAATGGACCTACATTAACTATCATTCCACAACCACCTTTGTTCCGATACTTCCCATTTCCTGAAAAAGCCAAAAAAGAACCAATGCTGGGAAAATTTAAAGATGAATATTCCTCATTGTTTAAAACAAATTTCCCGTACAAAGCCATATTCCCCCCCCTAGCAGTATGTCTAATATTTATTTTAGAAATATCGGCCTTAAAATCGATATTGAATAAATTGAGTAGACTGAATTTAACATAAGCTCCTCTTACGCGCACCGCTCAAACGCCCTCAGAGCCATTCTGGGGCGTAATTCCTAACAATTATCCTACGGCTTACCGACTCAAAACCGCTCAAAATGACTTAGATAAAACCTGACGCTATGAATCGTCATGCACTCAAGTGAGTAGCCGATGATTTAATCGGTTTTTTTGTTGGAGGTCTCCAAGTAATCTGCAAATGGCTGATCAACTAAAAAGCGAAAGGGGATCCAAGTAACGTGCAATTACGCATTTAACACACATTTAGAACCCGCCTCAAAATTGAGGAGGGATAATGTGGCTCAAAATTAAGCCCACTGTCTTTATTAATAAATGACCAACATTCACCCTATCACCTAAAGAGCATAAGAACGTAAAGCGTGATATTGAGAACATGCTAAACGAGCTTAATGAAGATACGCTCAAAAATATTAGCGTTGACGACTCCCCCAAGCTTCCCAGACCGTATCACGTTACGCGATATCCCTATCGGTGAGACTTCGTTATTGTTTAACTACACCTATCTTGATACCCAATCGCCCTATAAAGGCTCACATGCTATTTTTATCTGGGAAGGTCAATGGGAGGCGGGTATTTATCAAAATATCCTGCCCGAAGTCATGAAGAACAGGATACTCTCGCTGCGGGGATTCAACAGTCGAGACACGCTTATCGAAGCCACCCTTGCACAGCCAGGCGAGGCAAAAAAACAGATATTGTCACTGTTAGGTAATGATAAGGTTGCGTTCATCCTGGCGCACAATGCAAAACAAGGGTGTTTTTCGTGTCGTATTGATCGTGGGTAGAAGGTCAAAGGTGAGCTGACTGATACCCCATTAAATGGCCGCACTGCAGCCTTTAAAAAAAATGGCTTTGTTATCTAAAACGATCCCCCTAGCGACATGCTCCTCACTCATCGGCTAAGTTCCCTCTCAGCAGATCGATAGGATCAGATAAATAAAAGCGCTTGTAGCCTCTACCTCACCGATTGGTGACTCACTTTTTCTGCGACGGCTTCCGCATTGGCTAAGGTCCTGGCTAAAATTGCAGAATAGAGCGGTTTGCCGCCTAGCAACTGCGCCATCAGGGTCGCGCCTAAACACGTAATGATCATCGCTAAAATGATTTGATAATTATCGGTCATCTCGAGGACCAAGACGATACCGGTAAGCGGGGCACGGACTGAGGCCGCTAATAGTGCGCCCATTCCTGCAATCGCAAACACTGAGATTTGTAGGTGATAAAATGGAAAAAAATGGTGGGCAACCATGCCGAAAGCGCTGCCTATCAAGGTCCCTAACGCTAACATGGGTGCAAAAATACCGCCGGGTGCACCAGACGAGAAGCAAATAATGGTGGTGAAAATCCTAAGCACAAAAATCAGCAGTAGCGACTGGAGGGAGAATAACCCTAGCGCGGCTTGGGGGATCAACATATGTCCACCTCCCACCACGGCGGGAAAAAAAAGCGCGGTGACTCCGCACAGACCAGCGATCACTGCACCAATCGAAACGCTTAATACGAGTCGCTGCCCACAGAGTGCGCGAAACACGTCCTGGATAATAAAGATCAGCTTATTAAATAAGTAACCTATCCCACCGACTACTAGACCCAGTAGAAGAAATAACCATAAACTCGCCGTACTGGCTTGCCCGAGTTTACCTAAATCGAGAATTGGCTGATCGCTATTAAACAGTCGATACATAATCGTCGCGCAAATCACCCCAATAAAGACGGCTTTGATCGAGATTAAGTTGTAGCGAAACTGCGCCCGCATCTCCTCGATAATAAACAGAATCCCAGCCAACGGAGCATTAAACGCTGCGGTAAGGCCCGCTGCGGCGCCCACAGCAAGTAAACTGTGGCGCGTCTCTTTATCCTTCATCCTAAAGAAATCAAACACCATTTGCCCAAGGTTACCGCCCATTTGAATGGTCGGCCCTTCTCTGCCTAACACCATCCCTGAGCTTAAGGTCATCAAACCGCCAAAAAATTTGACCGGTAAGACTCGCCACCAGCGCACAGGCCTTAATTCTTCAAGTGCGCCCTCAATTTCCGGGATTCCAGAACCCGAAGCTTCTGGAGCAAATTTCTTCACCAAAAAGTAACCCATTCCGCCCATTAAAAAAGAGAGCCCGAAGGCGAACAACACCCACAGCCAAGGTTCGCCACTCTTCCCTGCTAAAAATTGCTCTCGATGAAAGGTGATAAAATCTACTGCCTTGGCAAACCCTACTCCTAACCCCCCCACCAGACTCCCCACTATGGCCGACAAGAGTAAAATTTTAAGGGATGCGGTGTCTCGAGTTAATAGGCGATGCATTATCCGCTGACGTCTTCGTATTCGACGACTTAAGGAAAATTGCTTGTTTTTGACGTTCCGCATGACTCTTCCACATAACTAAGACATTAGTTAAAAGATACGCTTATCAGTTGCAGATACAAAGCGGTAATTAACATAATTCCCGAGCAGAATGGTTCACGAGTTAAGTCGTGATAAAAGGCGAAAGGGATTTCCTGAAGTGCATCACCAGTGAGGTACTCTGGGCCAGCCATATTCTACACATCATTTAACCATTTCTAACTGCTTCCCCATTTTTACACTCAACATTTAGAAGAATATTCGAAGCTGACCCTATTTCTATTTCAATGAAATCGTTAACGATAAATTGTCAATTAACTTCACTCGACTACTTCTCATATTTGCCTATCTTTATTGTTACGTATACCGCATGGAGTTAAACATGAGAAAGTCACTTAACAGCCTACTCGTATTATCGTTATTCTCGCCTTGGGTGGTGAATGCTGCGCAGAATGATAGCCAAAAATATCCCGTCGAATCAGGTGAAAAACAGGTTTTAGTTCAATCCGATCACTCATGGAACGGAACAATATATAAATCCTATCCGCAAGGTACTCCGCAACTCACCGTGATCAAACTGCATATAGAAAAAGGTCATGCACTACCTTGGCATAAACACGTTACTCCTAATGCCGGATACGTTGTACAAGGCCAATTGACGCTTGAAGATCAAAAAACGGGCGAAAAGAAAGTCTATAAACAAGGTGAAGCTTTCGCAGAATCGGTTAATCAGTATCACCGAGGTATTGCCACCGATCCGAAGCAAGATACCGTGTTGGTCCTGACATACGCGGGAACCTTAGCTACACCACTGTCTGTCCCAGCTCCTGGTGAGAAAAACGAGTATTAATTGCACTTATATAAGGCCGTTATTACAGGTTTTGTGTCGCCTTAGACAGCGCCTCTTTCCCTTTTGAAAGGTAGTAAGCACCTCCTCCTTTGAGGATCCGTGCTGACAATCAAATTTAGATTACATAAATCTGGCAATAATTTTTTATTCAACTAAGGTTATCGGCAGGGGTAACTATGATGCAAACATGCCAGCTATGTAAGAGTACAAAAGTCACAGCCTGTGGGGCAAGAAGGTTAAACTCGTTGTTCAAAACCAGTGATTTCACACATTCTCATCACGGTAAACTTTCCAGCGGATTTATTCGTGCTATTTTCCCTATGGCTGACACCATGATGCGAAATATTGAACAGCTGTTGGGGATACCAACGTTAAAGCATGCTATGGTGACGGATATTTCACCTTCTGACGATATTATCTTGCTTTGTCGTGCCTGCGGTTTGTGGTGTAAATCACAGCATTAGAGGCTTGAAAGAAGAGGCCAATCACTATCAGCCCCCCTGCATGTTAAGCCGTTTCTTTACGTCGGTAAGCCATTCTAAGCAGTCCCACACCAACCAGTGCCGATAATAACGACCCACCCAATACCCCGATTTTCACTTCATCCAGTAATAAGGGATCATTCGGGAAGGCAAGGCCGCCAATAAACAAGCTCATCGTAAAACCAATCCCGCATAGTATTGCTACCCCATAGAACTGGAGGTTTGTCGCCCCTTTCGGTAACTGTGCAACACCCAAACGGATCAGCAAGAATGAAATAAGCCCAATACCTAGCTGCTTACCGATAAATAAGCCAAGCATTATGCCTAATGGTACGGCACTAAAGAGTTGATCAGCGGTAGCATGGACGAAACTGACACCGGCATTAACGAAACCAAAAATCGGGATAATTAAGAAACTCACCCAAGGTGCAAGCCGGTGCTCTACTTTCAGCAGCGGTGACGTTTGGCCCAGTTTATGTCCTGAGTGCGGAATACAAAGTGCCAGAATCACGCCTGCAACCGTTGCATGAATACCGGACTGATAGATGAAATACCATAATACGACGCCTAATGCTAAATAGACGGGTAAGGCAATCACCCCACGGCGATTAAGCACTATCAATACGATAGTGGTGATAAGTGCACCGCTCAGCATTTCGATATTTATCCCAGCGGTATAAAACAACGCGATGATGATCACTGCCCCTAAATCATCAATAATGGCGAGTGCAGCTAAGAAGACTTTTAAGGAGGTCGGCACCTTACTGCCCAGTAACGATAATATCCCCAAAGAGAAAGCAATATCAGTCGCCGATGGGATGGCCCACCCGGATAAAGTTTGATGATTTTCGCGGTTAATTAATAAATAAATTGCGGCAGGAACGATCATACCGCCCACTGCCGCAGCCCCCGGCAGGATACGCTGTGACCATTCGGCGAGTTGTCCGGTTAAAAACTCGCGTTTGATCTCTAGGCCCACCATCAAAAAGAATAAGCTCATCAAGACATCGTTAACGAATTTTTCAACCGGTACGCCGGCAACCGAGCTGTGAACGAAGGAAGCATAAATCTCTTCGCCGCCTGTATTACAGAGAATAATGGCGGCAAACGAGGTGATTATCAGTAAAACCCCAGCCGCTAAGGGTGAATGCAAAAGCTTATTCAAAGACATACAAAATCCTAGGGTGAAAAATCCATGCTGAAGGCTAGTGTATAATAAACTGAAGAGTAGCACGATCATTGTCGAATCATTACCCACCTCGGGAAAACCTCCTCTTACCAAAAATCAGATATTTACAGCCATCGCGGCCTGCTATAGGGTTAACCAATCATTAGATGGCGTCGAGGAGTTAACTGTGTCTGTTCCCTCTCCATTACTCGCACCGCGATTATCGTTAGGCGAGACTATCGGTTTTTTTTCACCCTCTTCTCCCGTGACCGTAACCGCGCCGGAGCGTTTTAAACGCGCTAAACGGTTTTTGCAGCAGAAAGGCTTTGTGTTACAGGCAGGCAGGCTTACGGAACAAGCAGATTTTTATCGTTCCGGAACCATTCAAGATCGTGCCGACGAGTTAAATCAGCTTATTCGTGATCCCAACGTACGTTGTATCATGTCTACCATCGGCGGTAATAATAGCAACGCCCTGCTCCCCTATATTGACTACGATGCATTGCGCCAAGATCCCAAAATTATTATCGGCTATTCAGATGTCACCGCCCTCTTGGCGGGCATCTATGCTAAGACTGGCCTAATCACTTTTTATGGCCCGGCGCTAGTGGCTTCCTTCGGCGAGCTAGCGCCACTGGTGGAGCATACTTACCAAAGTTTCCATACGGTTTGCCTTAATCAGCCCAGCCTGCCCTATCGCTATGCGCTACCAGAATACTGGACTGACGAGCGGTTAAATTGGGATCATATCGACGCAGAGCGAGGTAAGGCGGTTTATAAAAATCAGTGCGCATTTATGGGCAGTGGCGTTGTGCAAGGACGTGTCATCGGAGGAAACTTAAATACCTTATCGGGGATATTTGGCACACCTTGGATGCCGGATATTGTTCAGGGCGATATTCTGTTTATTGAGGATAGTCTAAAAAATATTGCTACCGTCGAACGTTCGTTCTCCCACCTCAAGCTCAGCGGTATCTTCGATAAAGTCAGTGCAATTATCTTAGGAAAGCATGAACGCTTTGATCCAGCAGGCAGCGGTCGACAGCCTATCGATGTACTTAGAGAAGTCCTTGGCGATCAAAAACTGCCAGTCGTAAACGGCTTCGATTGTTGCCATACCCACCCCATGCTCACCTTGCCGCTAGGCACCAGAATAAAGATTGATTTTGGTCAAGGCTCAGTCAGTCTGCTCGATCGATATTTACGCTAATATTATTCTTGATGTGAGTTATTCCCTCAATATCACGTTAACCCAATGTGCCATAGGGTAGCGCGATAAAATAACCTATATAGGTAAAAAAAATTCCACTCGAAAAATGGAACGAGAGGATGAATCATTTTTACTAAGGAAGACCGTTGCGATTAAAAAAAAATAAAGGAATGCTTACCTACATGGCTGAGGGAGATAATATCCCCCACAGCCAGTATTATTTTAGAAAAATTCACTGGCCTGGTAACGCCGCACAATATTCGAAGTTTGGTTCTAAGGTCACCCTAGGCAGAGGCTATGACTTAAAATATCGTACTGAGCTTGAAGTGATAAGTGACTTAACCTCTTAAGATATTAGTGTAAAGAAAGAAAAAAATAGCAAAAGGAGTTAAAAAAAAGTCATTGCTCAGCACAAGAATGTGTCGAGAAAAATAGAGATATTATTGGAGCGATTACAGAAATTCAATAAATACAGCTTTTCGAAAAAACTCACCTTCATTACAGCAATGATTCACAAAGATTTTATCATCAATATAAAATCCCTTGTTGCACGACCTGGACAAATTAAAACCTCCACTTAAAGAAGTATTAACTGATATGAAATATCAAGGCCGGTTAGCAATCTCAATGATACTCATTTTTAGAAAAAATGAGATTGATAAAGTGATAAACCTGATACTTCATAGCGCCAAGCTTTCTTCTGACAAAGGTGAATGGCAAAGAGTCCATTTTTTAGAGAATTCCAGGAGATGAAAAATATATTACTGTTACTCACCCTGGTTTTTTCCTTAAACACTTACGCTGCAAAAAAGGATGGCGATTATTTCAAAGAATAAACATTAGAGAGTTGCTATCAGAAGAAGATGTCAGCTGCTGTGCAAAATTGCATGATTTACCTTTCTCATAAAAAAAGAGCAAGAAAAACAATATCATCTCCTATCAGAGAATGCTTGGAAACGAAAAGAACAGTTCCACACCTACACTCTTTTTATAAACGCTATGGCGGCATCAGAAAGGCATTGTCAAAATTTTATCGATCAAGCTTGCTTGGCCTAAGCTTATTTAGATGAAATAGCAAGCTTGCCCTCTACACTGATAAAAATACATACTTAATAAAAGCATATATTGAAAGAACGAAATCTCTCAATAATTATCAATTTTAGTATCACGCCATGAATTAGGCCGATTAATCTCCACGATGAATCGTGCAGAGATAGGGAGCTTGCTCCCTAAGCATCATGAATTAATTGAAAAATGATAGCGCTCTTGAACCAAAGATTCAAAACGTATAAATTTCCTCTGGAGCATACGCGTCGCGATCGATTTAAAAAAATAACTGAGCGGTAGTAAATTAGCTGAGCCTAAATTATCAATCAGATAGAAATGGCCATAATGTTCACTTTCACGTTTATAAACAATGTTATAGGCCTTTAAATTCATCATCGAAATATAATGACGTTGAAAGGTTTGCTTAAACTCTTGATAAGCCGAAGTCAGTGCATTAATCCTCGGTTCAGTCAGCTCAAAGTTTTTTAAATAGTATTCTAAGGTTTTCGAAACTTGACCGTCGTAGTCGCGTACTAACTCGTAAACATACCCCATCCCCAAGGTCGTTGGGGAGTTCCCACGATAGTCAGCAATCCCCTTCAAATTGATTTTACGTCTATGTAACCACTTGAAATAGCGAACCTCTCTGATCGTCTCTAAATCGTCATAAGGGTCTAGATGGACCTTTACACAGAGTTCAGGGTGCTCGGGATGTTGGTAACAGGCGCGATGGCGGCCTTTAGCGATTAATAACGCGTCAGTAAGGGCCAATGGCGATTCAATTAGTTTCATAATCAACACCATAGTAGACAGATTTATCTTATAAACGACAGTGTAAAAAATGAAACAATGTGAGTTACACATTAAGTGCGAAGTCGAAGACGTCGGGGAACTTACTGCATTTTTTGTGAAAGATCCCCCCCGTATGGGGGGGAAGAAGAGGATTATTGGTTACCAACTTGATCTGCAAAAGGCAAAGCGTCGTAATCTTTTGGCCCATTCTTTTTATAAGGGTTACCAATCCAACGTGTTACTCTCACAAACTCAGGGCTGACAATAGAACGCGTAGCATCATAACCTTGATAGCTAAGCCCCGCGAGGTCAGACCAAGTGTGAATCAGCTGTGAGCTGCTGTACTGACGATGGATATCTGCGGAAAAGTCACGAGGGTGCGCAGCTTGCCAAGACGTCGATGTCCACACGAGGAAAGGAATTGTATACATATGCCGGGTCGGGGTTTCTTCATTACGACCTTGGGTCTGGTGCGGAGGGGTATCGTAAACCTCTTCACCGTGATCAGAAAAGTACAACAAGAAACCGTTCGGATCGGTCGCACGATAATCTTTAATTATCTGTGTCACAACCTTATCGTTGAAGTGTTGAGCACTGTCATAATCATTATAGGTTGCCACCTGTTCCGGCGTTAAGCCTGCAGGAAGATGCTGAGTATTCCCGTCAAAGACACCCTCGTTCTCTGGATAACGGAACTTATATTTAATGTGAGTACCGAGCAAATGAATAATAATAAATTTTTTCGGTGCCGGATCGTTCAGTACTTTTTGGAAAGGACCCAGTACATTCGTGTCGTATTCCCGTGCACTCTGCGTCCGTTGCTGATTCATATAATATTGCTGATCGGTTTGTTTTGAAAATACCGTCAGCATAGTATTACGTTCTGTCATCGTTTGCTGATTGGTTATCCAAAAGGTCTTATACCCCGCCTGCTTCATCATATTCATTAATGACGGCTGAGTCAGATAGAGATCAGGATGTTGTTCATCGGCAAAGGTCAGCGCTTGTTGTAATATTTCAATGGTATAAGGACGAGAAGTCACGACATTATCAAAGACAGTCAAACGAGGATCTGTCTTATGTAATTCGTCTAAACCCGGTGTGGTCTCACGCGGATAACCATACAAGCTCATTCTTCCACGTTGCGTGGATTCACCGATTACCAGGACTAATGTACGCGGTGCCTGACCAGAACTGTCTGTTAAGTTAGCTAATGGAGGCAGCTGGTTATTTTTACTAAGTAGCTTGTCCATCTCCGTTAACTGTTGACGATACTGATAGTATCCCGTCACAAACTGCCACGGCGCGGCCGGTTCCATGCGTGAGGCTAAGTTATTCAAGGTGCTATCAAGCGGTTTATGATGGATGCCGGTATCGACAACGATAGGATTGATAATTAGGCCATAAAGCAAACCAAAGCTTACTCCCCAGCGCCAAATTTTCGGCAGATAGACTGGGCGTAAACGACTCCATAATAACAGGGCGATAAGGGTATAGACCACTACGACGGCGATCATTTTCAGGCTGAAATATTGGCTTAGGTATTCACTGGCTTCGTTAGCATTAGTTTCGAACATGACGAAAAGAACGCTTTGTGAAAATTCTTGCCCATAGATAACATAATAGCCAAGCGCTGCAACGGATGCCGTCCACAGCACAACACCGATAAGTCCCGCCAAAACTCTAGTTAATCGAGGAAAAAGTAAAATTGGAATCAGCCATAACGAGCTGAATAAGAGAGAATCCCGTAATCCATTTGTTCCACTATAGCCACTCGCGACAATCACAACCTGCAAAAACGTTGAGAAAAACCAAAAATAGAGCAGTGCTATCCCCAGTGCTTTCCAGCTAAATTTGGGAGAGGTAGACTGATTCATATCCATAGAAAATCCTGTAAAAAGCAGCATAACCTTAAAGGGTATACCGACAGAAAAATAACGAAATAAGAGATAAAACCTCTGCTGAGTATAAGATCATTCCGATCATTAATATATTCGAAATGGTCTAGGACATAAATTAACATCATCTATAACAATTTGTATTGATGGGCATACATCATTGATCGAAAAGTACGGGCGGAATAACGAATGCGTTGCTATGGAGAAGTGCGGAATGAAACAGAAGCCATTCAAGTACACTTTCTCTTGAATGGCTTCTACGATTATTTACGACGCCAAGTCGTGCCTTGTGGGCCGTCTTCGAGAACGATACCTAACGCATTTAATCTATCGCGCGCAATATCAGCTTGAGCCCAGTCTTTCGTTTGGCGCGCATGATTGCGCATCGTAATCAGTCCCTCGATCTCCGCAACCTCTTCATCCTGCGCTCCATGCTGTAAAAAGGCTTCAGGTGATTGTTGTAAAATCCCGAGGACGCTTCCCAATTCCCTGAGTTTCGCCGCCGCCGCATGGGCTAGGGCCATATCCTCATTTTTTAAACGGTTCACTTCCCGCGCTAAATCGAACAGCACAGAATAGGCTTCAGGCGTGTTGAAATCGTCATCCATCGCTTCACGGAAACGCTGCTCATAGCCTGCATCGGCCATGGATGTGGCATGCGGATCCGTTCCACGTAAGGCGGTATAGAGGCGCTCTAAACTTGCTCGCGCTTGTTCCAGATTCTCCTGACCATAGTTTAACTGGCTACGGTAATGCCCTGACATCAGGAAGTAACGCACTGTCTCGGCATCGAAATGGCGCAGTACATCGCGAACGGTGAAGAAGTTACCCAGGGATTTGGACATCTTTTCTCGGTCAACCATCACCATGCCAGAGTGCATCCAGTAATTAACATAAGGACCATCGTGGGCACAGGTGGATTGCGCGATCTCGTTTTCATGATGGGGGAACATGAGATCAGACCCTCCGCCATGAATATCAAAGTGTGTACCCAGTTGCTGGCAATTCATCGCAGAACATTCAATATGCCAACCTGGACGCCCAACGCCCCATGGAGAATCCCAACCCGGTTCGTTCGGCTTAGCCATTTTCCACAGCACGAAATCCATCGGGTTCTTTTTGACTTCAGCGACCTCGACTCGAGCCCCAGCTTGTAACTGCTCCAGATCTTGACGAGAGAGGATGCCATACTGTTTATTGGTCATCACATCAAACATCACATCGCCGTTATCTGCCACATAGGCGTGGCCGCGCGCCAAGAGTTTTTCGGTTAGGCTGATAATGTCGCCGATATGTTTTGTAGCACGAGGCTCGCTATCGGGCGGCAGAATATTCAGTGCGGCGAAATCTTTGTGCATCTCCGCAATCATCCGGTCAGTCAGCTGTTCAATCGTTTCATTATTCTCATTGGCACGTTTGATAATCTTGTCATCAACGTCAGTGATGTTGCGTACATAATTAAGCTGGTAGCCGCTATAACGCAAATAACGTGAAATTACATCAAACGCCACAAAAGTCCGACCATGCCCAATATGACAGAGGTCATACACCGTAATGCCACAGACATACATTCCAACTTTTCCCGCATCAATTGGCGTAAAAGTTTCTTTTTGTCGACTTAGCGTGTTAAAAATTTTCAGCATGTAACTCTTCCGTAATGATATGTCGCGACTCTTTTGGGTAGTGTGCCGTATTTTTATTCCTCAAGCGAATGAATGCAAGCCCTCTCACCGTCTCTTGGACAATACTGACGTAATGCATCAATTTATGTTATAAAATAGAGCCTCCGGCGGTACAAACTGCCGGTGAAAACCAGCGAATAGTTATTTTAACCCTGACAGGAAATCATTATGGTCACCTTCCAAACGAATTTTGGCGATATCGTCATCAAAACTTTTGATGAGCAAGCACCAGAGACAGTAAAAAACTTTTTAAGCTACTGTAGCGAAGGTTTTTACGACAACACTATTTTCCACCGTGTGATCAATGGTTTTATGATCCAAGGCGGCGGATTTGAACCTGGTATGCAGCAAAAAAATACCAAAGCAGAAATTCGTAATGAAGCTAACAATGGCCTAAAAAACACCCGTGGTACGCTAGCGATGGCCCGTACTTCCGCGCCTCACTCTGCAACGGCACAATTCTTTATCAACGTTGCTGATAACGACTTCCTGAACTTCCGTGACGAGAGCGTTCAAGGCTGGGGCTACTGTGTCTTTGCTGAAGTGGTTGAAGGCATGGACGTAGTTGAAAAAATCAAGGCAGTGTCAACGGGCCGCAGTGGTATGCACCAAGATGTGCCTAAAGAAGATGTTGTGATTCAAAAAGCGATCGTGACCGAGTAATGTCACGAATCCTGTTTATCGCAGATCTTCATCTGTGTCAGGAAGAACCGGCAATTACTGCCGGTTTTCTGCATTTTCTCGCCAACCAAGCGTTAACCTGTAGCGAACTCTATATTTTAGGCGACCTATTTGAAGCGTGGATTGGCGACGATGACCCCTCCCCACTCCATCAGCAAATCGCACAAGCTCTCGCGGCGCTGCCTATCCCAGTCTATTTTATTCATGGCAACCGAGATTTCTTAGTGGGTAAACGCTTTGCTCAACAAGCCGGTATGCAACGACTTCCTGAAGAGGTTGTCCTTGAACGCTTTGGTCAACGCCTGGTCATTATGCATGGCGACACACTCTGTACCGATGATGTCGGCTACCTAGCCTTTCGTAAGAAGGTCCACACTCCTTGGGTCCAATGGCTTTTCTTACGTCTACCGCTCGCATTGCGTCTTAAGATCGCCCGTAAAATGCGACAAAGCAGTCAACAGGCCAATCAGCATAAACCCATGACCGTGATGGACGTCAACCCACACGCCGTTATTGAAGTACTCCAACGCCATCAGGCGACCTTACTGGTGCATGGCCATACCCACCAACCGGCGATCCATCCAGTCCCTGAGATTTCGCCCTCAGCTCAACGAGCCGTGCTAGGCGCGTGGCACCATGAAGGGTGGATGATCGAATGGACCGAACAAGGCTTAACCCTTAACCATTTTCCTTGGTAATAATACTACGCAACCGTTTTCCTAACAGCATTGACATGCTATTCTTGCGGCCTAATTATCGCGAGTCAGAGAAGCTTGTGTACGTTTTAGGAACGAGGAGTTGAGTTCATGTCGTTAAGTTCTGCCCCCGCTAAAGTCGCCATAGTCATGGGTTCAAAAAGTGACTGGGCTACGATGCAGTCTGCCGCTGACGTATTAACCGAGTTAGGCATTGCCCATCATGTGGAAGTCGTTTCCGCCCACCGTACCCCCGATAAACTCTTTAGCTTCGCCGAAAACGCTCAACAGCAGGGTTTCGATGTCATCATCGCGGGCGCGGGCGGTGCAGCACACCTTCCCGGAATGCTCGCAGCGAAAACCCTGGTCCCAGTGCTAGGCGTACCGGTGCAAAGCGCAGCTTTAAGTGGTGTTGACAGCCTTTACTCTATAGTACAAATGCCTAAGGGAATTCCGGTCGGCACCCTTGCGATCGGCAAAGCAGGTGCGGCCAATGCAGCGTTATTAGCGGCACAAATCCTTGCCCTGCATGACTCGCTGATTGCTTCGCGTTTGGCTGAATGGCGTGTTAAGCAGACCGATGCCGTCCTGCAACACCCCGATCCGCGGGAGGATGCATGAAGTCAGTCTGCGTGCTCGGGAATGGTCAATTAGGTAGGATGTTGCGCCAAGCGGGCGAACCCTTAGGCATAGCGGTGCATCCGGTAGGAATTGATGCGGATCCTGATGAACTACCGATTAAGCAAAGTATCATTACCGCTGAAATCGAACGTTGGCCAGAGACCCCCCTTACCCGCCAATTAGCTTCTCATGACGCGTTTATCAATCGGGATATTTTCCCTCAATTAGCCGACCGATTGCCTCAGAAACAATTACTGGACCAACTGGGTCTTGCCACCGCCCCGTGGCAATTACTCCGTTCTGCGGAGCAATGGCCGACTATTTTTGCAACCTACGGTGAGCTGGCGATTATTAAGCGCCGCACCGGTGGCTATGATGGTCGGGGGCAATGGCGACTCACCTCCCAGACCACCGAAGAATTACCGAATGAATGCTATGGCGAATGCATCGTTGAACAAGCAATAAATTTCTCTGGCGAACTCTCGCTGGTCGGGGCCAGAAATGCCGCCGGAGAAATTGTGTTTTACCCCGTAACTCATAATCTGCATCAGCAGGGGATTCTGTTTGCCAGTGTCGCGCACCCACAGCCTAGCCCTGCGCATCAACAGCAAGCAGAAGCCATGTTGACCGCCATTCTGACGGAATTAAACTATGTCGGTGTGATGGCAATGGAGTGCTTTGTCACACCCGAGGGTTTGTTAATCAACGAGTTAGCCCCTCGAGTTCACAACAGCGGACACTGGACACAAAACGGCGCATCAATCAGCCAATTTGCACTGCACCTTCGCGCCCTTTGCGGTTTACCGCTACCGCGTCCCGTTGTTGAATCAACCTCGGTGATGATTAACCTGATTGGTTGTGAGCTCGATTACCGTTGGCTAGCCGATCCGCTTATCCATCTACACTGGTACGATAAAGCCGTGCGACCCGGCCGAAAAGTGGGCCACTTGACTCTCTGTAGCACAGAGTCGACCGCCTTGCAGCAAAGCTTATCTCAGCTCTCTCACTTACTGCCTGCCGAATATGCCCCCGCGCTCGCCTGGGCGAAAAACCAATAGTTACCCTTGCTGGGGCATCCCCCCCAGCATGACTGGCACTTAGCCCTCTCTCTGTGCTAGCGTAGAAGTATTCTCACTATTCTGAGCCTTAACCTGTGCAAAAAAATGTCCTTATTACTGGCTGCTCAAGTGGCATCGGCCTGATTAGCGCCCTCGACCTTCACCAGCGTGGATACCGTGTGATTGCAGGCTGTCGCAAACCCGACGATTTGACCCGATTGAATGCGTTAGGGTTGACGGCCATACTGATCGATATGGATGATCCTACTTCGGTTGAACAAGCCATCGAGAGCGTTAAATCCCTGACTAGCGGAAAGCTCTTTGCCCTGTTCAATAATGCAGGTTACGGTCAGTATGGTCCCTTAACGACCATTAGCCGGCAACAAATGGAACATCAGTTCTCAACCAATTTCTTTGGCGTACATCAGCTAACCTTAGGATTGTTGCCGCTGCTACGAGCAAATGGCCACGCGCGAATTCTTAATACCAGTTCGGTAATGGGTTTTATTGCCACCCCTGGGCGCGGTGCCTATGCTGCCAGTAAATATGCCTTAGAGGCTTGGACCGATACGCTACGAATGGAGCTTTCCAAAGAGTCTATTTCGGTGAGCTTGCTTGAGCCTGGCCCGATCACCACGGCATTTTCGACTAACGTTCAACAAGGGGATCACGCTAATCCTATCGAGAACCCAGGGATAGCCGCTCGCTTCGCCCTGCCCCCTGAAGCGCTACTCCCGAAAATACGTCATGCGCTAGAAAGCCGTTACCCTCTCCGTCGCTATCCTGTCACCCTTGTCACTTACGCGATGGCTATCGCAAAGCGCCTGCTACCAAGCTGGCTGATGGATAGTATTCTCAATAATCCCAGTAAGAAATCGTGAATACCGCTTGAAGCTGAGCGAAAAGATCCCCATGTTTAGCGTTAAGCGAAGAGTTAATAGATGAGGAATATTATGATGTCACCCCAGGCGTCGATTATTGAGATCGACGAGAGTAACCTTCAACAGGTATTACAACAGTCGGCTCAGATCCCCGTGGTTTTTTACTTCTGGTCAGAGCGTAGTCAGCATTGTCTTGAGCTTAACCCAGTATTAGAAAAGTTGGCGAATGAGTACGCCGGACAGTTTATCCTCGCCCGCCTTGATTGTGACCAACAGCAGCATATCGCGAGTCAATTTGGTCTGCGCGCTATTCCGACTGTCTATCTCTTTCAAAATGGTCAACCCGTCGATGGTTTCCAAGGGCCACAACCTGAAGCGGCTATTCGCGAATTGCTGGCCAAAGTGTTGCCCCGCGAAGAGGATCTAAAGGTCCAACAGGCGCAAGCCTTGCTGGCCGAAGATAAACCGCTAGAGGCCCTCCCTCTGCTGCGTGATGCTTGGCAACTGAGTGAAAAGAGTAGTGAAATAGGCTTTCTCTATGCACAAACCCTGCTCGACCTAAACCGCAGTGAAGAAGCCGAAGACGTACTGAAAGCCGTGCCCTTACAGGATCAAGATAGTCGTTATCAGGGATTATTGGCGCAGATCGATTTACTCAAGCAAGCGGCGGACTCACCACAAATCCAACAGTTACAAGCAGATCTCGCCGCCGATCCGAGCAATGCAAGCGTTGCAAACCACCTTGCGATCCAATTACAGCAAGTGGGTCGTCATGAAGAAGCGTTGGAGCTACTCTTCACCTTGCTGCGTAAAGACCTCAGTTGTGGTGAAGGGCAAGTGAGAAAAACGTTCCAAGAAATTCTTGCGGCCTTAGGGACTGGGGATGCACTGGCTACTCGTTACCGTCGCCAGCTCTACTCCCTGCTCTACTAAGACCTTAGGACTCTGGGCTGTTTTGATGACAGCCCTGAGCCCATCCCGCAATTATCGGACACTCTGCATTATCATCGCCGGGGCAATTGGCCGCCAGACTTATTAATCGCTGCCGTATTTGGGTAATTTCATCCAGTTGACGCGTTAACTGCTCAATTTTCTCTAGGGTTCGCGCTTTTATATCTGCGCTTCGGCGCTGCGGGTCACGATACAGTTCGACGAATTCACGACACTCATCCAAAGAAAATCCTGCGGCTTTCGCTTGCTTAATGAGGGTCAATTCCTCGATATGCTGCTCATGATAGTCTCGATAGCCATTAAGGGATCGAGGCGGTGGGGTAAATAGCCCTCTGTCTTCGTAAAAACGAATCGCTTTACTGGTGAGTCCTGTCCGCTGTGCGGCTTGGCTAATATTCATCTTTTACTCCTCGATTCGTGCGCAAGGCTTGACCTCCCCCTAAGGGTAAGGACTACACTACTACTTTACACCCTCTGAATTAGGAGCGACTATGTCTAGAACATTACAATTCACTCTCAGCGGTCTATCTTGTAATCATTGTGTCTCACAAGTTAAAAAGATACTCGAACAACGCTCTGATGTCACCTCAGCGCAAGTGACGATTGACCATGCCACCGTCGTCAGTACGGCATCACCAGAGGTGTTAATCGATGTGATCAGTGACGAAGGCTATCACGCTCATCTCGATGACTAAAACTTCGTTTCTAACAAAAATTCGCCAGTGGCTTAGGCCGAACCAAGAATGGCTCTCGTATACTTGTTCAAGAGGTGAGCGAGAGTTTATTCTTGTTGGCAGTATTCATATGGGCGTGCCTGCGATGGCTCCGCTACCGAGCGAGCTACGTAACATACAGCGTGACTGTCACGCTTTAGTTGTTGAAGCCGATATTACACAAAGCCCAGTCCCAGAAATTGAATCTTCAGCACAGATCCCTACGCTACAGCAACGATTAACCACAGAACAGTGGCTACAGTTTGAAGCGGCTTGCCAGGAGTGCCACCTCGATCCCTTAATGCTAGCTCAATTTCCTGCATGGCAAATTGGCCTGACGTTACAACAGAAACAAGCCCATATGCTGGGACTACGCCCTGAATTTGGAGTGGACCATCAACTATTGAACCTTGCCCACCAGGCGGATCAACCGGTAATTACCCTAGAAAGCCCACAACAACAACTCCAGCTACTGACAAACTTACCCCATCAAGGCCTAGATTTATTACTTGATAGCTTGGTGCATTGGCGCAGTAATGCGCGACAGCTACAAAAGATGATTGATTGGTGGTTATCCAAAAACCACTCCTCCCCTTCTCCATTGCCTGCGCTATCGCGCAGTTTCGGTGATAATCTACAGCAGACTTTTATCACCGAGCGTAATAGACAATGGGCGAGACAATTACTCGCTCTGCCACCAGGACGATATTTAGTGGCGGTAGGCGCCCTACACTTAAGTGGTCGCGATAATGTGATCGATCTTATTACTTCACCTGCACAGGAAAAGTCACGATGACCCCTGCCATTTTACAACTTGAAAAAGCGCAGATCGCTTATCAACAGCATTCCTACGATCACGATCCTACTAATACTCATTTTGGTGAAGAGGCCGTTGAGAAGTTAGGTCTGGTCGCCTCAAGCGTATTCAAAACCTTACTGGTCGCGATCAACGGGGATAATAAGCAGTTAGCGGTAGCCGTGACCCCGGTGTCGACACAACTTGACCTAAAGAAAGTGGCTAAAGCACTAAAGTGTAAAAAAGTGGATATGGCTGATCCCACCATCGCGGAAAGGACAACGGGCTACAAAGTCGGTGGGATAAGCCCTCTCGGCCAAAAGAAGCGATTACCGACAGTAATAGATCGCAGTGCTGAACATCAATCCGAAATCTATATTTCCGGTGGCAAACGCGGACTCGATATCAGTCTCTCACCACAAGACCTCGCCACTCAACTGGGTGCGCAGTTTGTCGAGATAGCGCGCGACCACTAATCCTTAGCGGCCGTCAGTTGATCAATCATCCATAAGCAGGCTGGGCCAACGCTGTGACGCACAGACCAGATAACCTCTAAGTTAATTTGTTGCGGCCAGCCAGCTAACGGAAGTTGAGCTAGACTCTCGTTACCAAAATAGTCCACCATCCAACAGGGTAACTTTGCCCAGCCAAACCCTTGTTGCGCCATATCCAGCAAAAGAATGTAAGAAGAGGCTGACCATACCAGTCCTTCGCTGCGTTGAATCCCCGCGCGACTCCAAGTGTTAAGCTGCAGTTGGCGGATACCTTTTAGATCATCAAGCGTCAGCGTTGCCTGTTGGCACAGCGGATGGTCTTTCGCCAGATAGATACCGGTATGGCCAGAAATCGCTAAGCTTCGACTAACCAGTTCAGTTGGAAGGTGGGGTTGTTTGGTGATTAAGCCAAGTTGCGCACGGCCACTTTTCAATAATTCAATAACATCTTCGTTTTCAGCGATGAGGCATTCAAACTCAACTTCCGAAAACTTTTCCGCAAATTGGCTTAATAATCGATCATGGTGGCCTGCAGGCCAGTGGTCGGAGATCGCCAAGGTGACACGCGGTTCGATGCCTTGAGCCAAACGCAAAGCCACATCGTCGAGGCGTTGGTTTGCCGCTAAGATCTCTCTGGCTTGGGCCAACACACGCCGTCCCTCCTCCGTCAGCATCAAGTGCCTTGAGGTGCGTTCAAACACTGCAAAACCTAGATGATCTTCAAGACTCGAGACCGCCACGCTGATGGTCGACTGACTTTTACCTAATGCGCGTGCAGCAGCTGAAAAGGATCCGCTTGCCACAGATTGTACAAAGGCTTCGAGAGATTCTGGTGAGTAATACATGTTTACCTATCGTTTTTTACGATACTAGCTAGTTTGTACTATACACCCTCGCCGTTGAAAATATAGCGCTAATCATCTTGGAGGAACAATGAGTCACAAATCGCTTAAAGAGAGAGTTTTCCACGCCGTGGGGTATGAAGTTACCGCGCTACTCATCACTATCCCGGGTGCTGCCCTCCTTTTACAACGCCCTATCGGGCATATTGGCGTAACGGTTATCGCCATTGCTTTGCTGGCAATGGCTTGGAATATGCTGTTCAACAGCTTATTCGATCGCGTCTATCCGCCCCGTGCGCCACGCAACTTTTATGTGCGTTCGCTGCAAGCGATTGGTTTCGAAGGTGGCTTATTGAGCATGGCCTTACCCCTGACGGCTTGGTGCATGAATATGTCTCTTCAAGAGGCCTTTACCATGGATATTGGGCTACTATTTTTTTATCTCCCTTACACGTATCTTTATAACTGGGTATGGGATAGCCTAGTAAATTATTATTTAAAACGTAAGGTTGCTACGAGCCGCTAACTCACTGATCGATAAGTTCATATAAGAGTCATACTTTGTAACCTTTACTTATACTTACTTACGGATTCACCTGCACAATTCTTTTTTTTGCTAAAGTAAGACATTATCCCTGCAAAATGGAGAGGCGGATGCATTCGACCACCCCCTTAATTACGACACTCGTAGGCGGATTGGTACTTGCCTTTCTATTAGGAATGCTTGCTAACCGCCTACGCATCTCGCCGTTAGTCGGATATCTTTTAGCAGGTGTGTTAGCTGGCCCCTTCACTCCCGGCTTTGTGGCCGACACAAACCTCGCCCCAGAACTCGCCGAGTTAGGCGTTATTTTGCTGATGTTTGGCGTTGGCTTACACTTCTCATTGAAAGATTTGATGTCGGTAAAATCGATAGCAATTCCAGGGGCCATTGCCCAGATTATTGTTGCCACCTTGCTCGGAATGGGACTCTCTTCATTGCTTGGTTGGCCCTTAATCAGCGGACTTGTCTTTGGCCTCTGCTTATCCACCGCAAGTACCGTGGTATTGTTACGGGCGTTAGAAGAACGTCAGCTGTTAGATAGTCAACGCGGACGCATCGCCATCGGTTGGTTAATCGTTGAAGATTTAGTCATGGTTTTAGCCTTAGTTCTGCTGCCTGCGATGGCGGGTGTATTAGAAAAAGGCGAAGCCAATTTTTCCCTCCTCGCTTGGGACCTATTACTCACCTTAGGTAAAGTTGTCGCCTTTATGCTGTTAATGATGATCATTGGCCGGCGGCTTATCCCTTGGATCTTGTCTCGCAGCGCGGCAACAGGTTCACGTGAACTCTTCACTCTTTCTGTCCTCGCCCTCGCATTAGGTATCGCCTTTGGTGCTGTAGAGCTTTTTGATGTTTCTTTCGCGCTTGGCGCTTTTTTTGCAGGAATGGTATTAAACGAATCAGAACTCAGTCATCGCGCCGCACATGATACCCTCCCTTTGCGCGATGCCTTCGCGGTACTGTTTTTCGTCTCTGTCGGTATGCTGTTCGACCCGCATATTCTGTTGGAGCGCCCGTTCGCCATCATTGGTGCGCTGGTGATTATTCTGCTAGGCAAGTCGCTCGCAGCGTGGCTGCTAGTAAAAGTATTAGGGCACTCTACCCGTACCGCCATGACTATCGCTGTCAGCCTTGCACAGATTGGCGAGTTCTCTTTTATCCTCGCGGGCCTCGGGATCACGCTCAATCTGCTGAGTAAAGAGGGCCAAAACCTGGTCTTAGCCGCCGCCATTCTCTCCATCATGCTTAATCCAATTCTCTTTACCCTGGCAGAGCGCTGGATGAAGCGAGAAAAGCACGAAACTAAGGAAAAGAAAGAAGTAGAACTAGTGGAAGAGCTCCCCCAAGTCCCACTCACGCTCTGTCACCATGCCTTAATTGTGGGCTACGGCCGTGTTGGGCGGCTGCTTTATGAACAACTCATCGCTGAAGGACTCACCGTAGTGGTGGTCGAAAATAGTCGTAGCCGAATTGATGAAATGCGAGAAAAAGGTATTTTGACAATTTACGGGAATGCCGCGAGACCCGAAGTGATGGCCTTGATGCGGCTCGACTGCGCGCAATGGTTATTGCTCACTATACCTAATAGCTATGAGTCGGGAGAGATCGCCGCTACCGCTCGTGAGCAACGTCCTGACCTAGCTATTTTTGCTCGAGCTCACCATGATGATGAGGTCGACTATCTACACGCCCACGGCTGTGATCATATCGTGATGGGAGAAAGGGAAATTGCTTATGGACTCCAACAAGCGGTACAACGCACGCTGCCTCAACAACAGAGCGCCTTTTGCCCGCTCAACTAGTTATAGCCCCCTAGCACGCGGGGGCTATGGTTCAGCGATCCCAATAAGCCTCTTCGAGGCTATCTTCACGCTCCGGTAAGCCACGACTTAATCGCGGTGAATGTTGATTGAGCACTTGATAACTCACGCGATTGGCATACTTACATACTTGCGATAACGACGAATAGGTGAGGTAATGGTGCTGATGTTTATTCGAGTTAGGCACTTTCCGGCGATGATAAAGATTTGCCGACAGGTCATGCAGTAAAGCCGCCAGTGCCCCGTCACCTGCGCCATTGGTATTCATGATCTTTTCAGGTCCCCCCATATAGGGTGCGATATGTGAATAGACCTTTAGCGGCTGTTCGCAATCGCTCGCCCGCATTGCCCGGCTAAATTCATACTGATTAAATTCAGCAATCGCTCCCGGTAGCAGTGGCAGATTTGTTTTACGCTTACAGGCTTCCTCAATAAAGCCGCCCATATACAAGCCGGCAGGTCCTGCCGTACACAGCACAAGATCTACCCATTCAAGTGCTTTATCTGTGGCTAACAGCGGATCGTTTTCCCCCGTCAGCTCTAGCGCCTCTTCTTCATTCATCGCTAAGATGGAAACATGATCCCGTAAAAAGTCACGCCAGAATTGCGGATCGTCGGCAATGATATGACGTGTACCCAGGGTCAATACGACCGGAACCTGGTGTTTTTTCGCATACTCAATAGCCTGCATGGCCGCATCAGGCATTGGTTCGCCGGGCTTAGCGCGAAGGAGGTAGGAGGTAAGCAGTAAGGCTGAAGCGCCTGCGATGACCTCTTCGGGAATACTTTCAGGCCGTAGTTGATTAATATCACCAGGGTTTATGGCAAAGGTTCGTTCCCCTGCCGAATTAATCAAGGTGTAACAGCGACCAATTGCCCCATCTACCCCTTGCATATGGTTAAGATCCATCCGACTGGAGGTGTTGCAGAGATACCGATAAGCATAGTCACCAATATGGATATTATTACAAATTACGCCGAGAAGAATCGATCGGTCATCTGCCAACACGGAGTAATTATGCAAAGTATTACCCACTGTCCCGCCAGCAAATTGGTGAGATAAAAGATTACGTTGGCGAAGTTCTTGGTAAAGCGCCTCGGAGACGTCATCCTCAAGAATAAAAGAATAGCCTCCGGTTAAGCCATAACGGCTAAGAAAGTCATCATCGACCTCTGCCTCGATATCCACCATGGTTTGATCGATACCGACCAACCATCCCATCGAGTCGACCTCAACGGGCACTGAGATCAATAATGGGTCGCGAGCGTTAACAGGGAAATAGTGCTTTGATTTGCGTTTACCGGGAAATTTCATAGTACAGAGTAATCAGGGGAAAATAGGCACAGAATAGTAGCATAATTCCCCTGTTCATTACTCAGTTATCTCGTTAGGTTGAGATTATTTGAATTGATTCACCAAGTCCAACATCATATCAATATGCAAAGGGTCTGCATTAAGTGCGGGAATATAGTGGAAACTCTTGCCGCCCGCATGCATGAAAAATTCCCGGTTTTGCTCATTAATCTCTTCAAGCGTTTCTAAACAATCCGCTGAGAAGCCCGGAGACATCACTTGAATATGATGAATACCTCTGTCAGGTAGCGTCTTAATCGTTTCATCAGTATAAGGCATCAACCATGGCTCACGACCAAAGCGAGATTGATAAGTCATCATAATCTGTTCCGACGATAACCCTAGGGCATCTGCTAAGGCATGGTAAGTCTGTTCACAGCGTTTCGGGTAATCATCGCCTTGATCGGCAAAGCGTTGAGGGATACCGTGAAATGACAGTAGTAACAGATCAGGTTTACCGTGCTCAGCGAAGCTACGCTCTACGGAATCTTTCAGTGCCTCAATATAGAGAGGGTGAGTTGCATAGTCTCGGATAAACTTAATCGCTGGCATGGTGCGACGTTTACGAAACGTGTTGTACAGACCATCCCATACTGCGGAAACTGTCGACGACGAAAACTGTGGATAGAGGGGTAATACAATCAGCCGCGTTACGCCCTGATCAAGCAGCGAATCTACCGCGTGTTGTAATGATGGATTACCATAACTCATGCCCAGCGCCACCGGCATATCCGTTTTTTTCGCTAAGGCGTCACGTTGTTGCTGGCTAAAAACTAGCAGTGGAGAACCGCCTTCCATCCAGACCGAAGCATAGAGCTTGGCGACCCTTGGTGAACGGAACGGTAAAATTGCACCTCTCAAAATAGGTTGCCAAAACAGATCAGGCACATCGACAACCCGTTTATCACTTAAAAACTGTTTTAAATAACGCTTTACCGCGGCAGTCGTCGGGGCATCAGGCGTGCCAAGATTAACTAATAACACGCCCGGTTTATCTACGGTCATATACTTTTCCTGGTTTAAAAAAAGCGAATCAGTTAAGGCAAACAGTGGTGAGATGCCGAACGGTTACTGACGGTCCGGCATAGATGATTAGCCGAGTAATGACTTAAGTTGGGCACTGACTTGCGCGACGGGTTGCGTACCGTCGATTTTTTCATAGCGCGTCTCACCGTTTGCCGCAGCTTGAGTATAGTAGTTAATTAACGGTGCGGTCATTTGATGATATTCGACGAGACGATTACGAACCGTTGCTTCTTCATCATCTTTACGAATAGTCAGCGGCTCACCTGTCACATCATCTTTGTCCGCTTCTTTAGGCGGGTTATAGGCAACGTGATAGACACGTCCAGATGGGGCGTGGACACGGCGCCCTGCGATACGACCAATGATAACCTCATCAGGCACCGCAAATTCCAAAACAATATCAATCCCGATATCAGCTTCTTTCATTGCATCCGCTTGCGGAATTGTGCGAGGAAAACCATCCAGTAAGAACCCTTTGTGGCAATCTGCTTGGGCAATGCGTTCTTTAACTAAGGCGATAACCAGTTCATCGGTCACTAACTTACCAGCGTCCATCAGCGCTTTAGCTTGCTGGCCCAGTGGAGACCCTGCTTTTACTGCTGCACGCAGCATATCACCTGTTGAAATTTGTGGAATGCCGTAGTTCTCCATGATGAACTGCGCCTGAGTACCTTTACCTGCGCCCGGAGCTCCGAGCAAAATAATACGCATTGCGTAATACCTCTTGCGAATTGCTTTAAACTTATGAAGTGGGAAAATAACACTATGTTGCATTGACCACAAGATAAGGCGTCGCTTTCACGACGCCTTGGAGGGGGACTACGCGAGGAGTAACTGATTCATTCTACGAATAAATTGGTTTGGATCTTCTAAGGTTCCACGCTCAGCGAACAGCGCTTGGTCGAGGAGCAGTTCAATCCAGTCGGCAAAGTGCGCATCGTCTTGCGTTTGCGCAGCCTGTTTGACTAAACGGTGCTCAGGGTTGATCTCGAAGATATACTTCACCTCAGGGGCTTCTTGACCTGCTGCCGCAAAGAGTTTTGCCATTTGCGTACTAATTTCATCTGCACCAGTGACAACGATTGCAGGCGTATCAGTAAGACGGTGTGTTAAGCGCACTTCTTTAACGCGATCACCCAGTAGGGTTTTTACGCGCTCAACGAATGGCTCTAACGCTTTTTCATTCTCTTTTTGTTCGTCAGTCTCTTCATCTGCCAACTTTTCTAATGAATCATCCGCTTTACTGACCGATTGGAACACCTTGCCGTCGAATTCAGTCAGGTAGGACATCATCCACTCGTCGATACGATCGGAAAGCAGTAATACCTCAATCCCTTTCTTACGGAATAGCTCTAAATGTGGGCTATTTTTCGCCGCGGCGTAGCTGTCTGCGGTGATAAAGTAGATTTTCTCTTGGCCTTCAGCCATACGCGCGACGTAGTCTTCCAGCGTAACCGTTTGCTCTGCACTATCGTTTTTGGTCGAGGCAAAGCGCAGTAACTTAGCAATCGTCGGCAAGTTAGCAGGGTCTTCAGCAGGACCTTCTTTCAGTGCCATACCGAATGCTTTCCAGAACGTCAGGTATTTCTCGCTATCGTCCTTCGCCAGCTTTTCAAGCATTTGCAACGTACGCTTAGTCAGCGCTGTACGCAGGCTTTGCGTGACACGGCTATCTTGTAAGATCTCACGGGAAACGTTAAGCGGTAGATCGTTGGAATCGATCAGTCCGCGTACAAAACGGAGGTAAGTCGGCATAAACTGCTCGGCGTCGTCCATAATAAATACGCGTTGGACGTAGAGTTTTAGGCCATGCTTATGATCGCGATTCCACATGTCCCACGGAGCTTGAGCCGGGATGTACAGCAGACTGGTATATTCCTGCTTCCCTTCAACACGGTTATGACTCCAGGTCAGTGGGTCGGTAAAGTCATGCGAGACATGCTTATAAAATTCTTTATATTCATCTTCGCTGATTTCTGATTTATTGCGGGTCCACAGCGCTTGGGCTTTATTGATTTTTTCCCATGTTGTGGTATCCGCTTCTTCGTCTTTTTCTTCGATTTCTACCGGCAGAGCAATATGGTCGGAATATTTTCCAACGATATTTTTTACCCGCCAGGTATCTAAGAATTCGTCTTCGCCTTCACGGAGATGCAGTGTAATTTCGGTACCGCGATCGGCTTTTTCAATATCGGCCAGCGTATACTCGCCCTCGCCGGCTGATTCCCAGTAAACCGCTTGATCGGCCTCGGCGCCTGCCGCACGTGTGCGAACGGTGACCTTATCGGCGACGATAAACGCAGAGTAGAAGCCGACACCAAATTGACCAATTAACTGGCTATCTTTAACTTGATCCGAGCCCATTGATTCAAGGAAGGCTTTTGTCCCTGATTTTGCGATAGTCCCTAGATTCTCAATCACTTCATCGCGGGTCATACCTATGCCGTTGTCGCTTAAGGTTAGCGTACGGGCTTCTTTATCGACGGATAGGCGGACACGTAAATCGCCATCACCTTGGTAGAGGTTGGCATCAGAAAGTGCTTTAAAACGCAGTTTGTCTGCGGCATCTGACGCGTTGGAGATCAGTTCACGGAGGAAAATTTCTTTATTTGAGTAGAGAGAATGGATCATCAGGTGCAGAAGTTGTTTCACTTCTGACTGGAAGCCACGGGTTTCTTGTCCTTTCATTTTTTATTCATCCTCAACAAAATGACGGGTTAATTATTGTTGTTTAAGGAGATGGGGACAGTTTTGGGCTTTTCAAGCTGATGTCATGAATAACATCAGCAAGTGATTAATATTTAAACTTTTGACGACCTGCAAGCGAGTGGGAAAGCGTTGTACCATCCACTAACTCTAATTCTCCTCCGACAGGGACACCGTGCGCGATACGCGTGGCTTCCACCCCATATTGGCGACAGAGGGAGGCAATAAAGTTTGCGGTAGCCTCACCTTCGACGGTGGGATTGGTCGCAAGGATCACTTCCGTTAACGTTTCGGTTTGTAGCCGTTGCTCAAGAATATCTAAGCCGATATCGTCAGGACCAATACCGTCTAAGGGCGAGAGATGCCCCATCAATACAAAATAGCGTCCAGCAAATTGCCCTGTCTGTTCAACCGCTTGAATATCGGCAGGACTCTCTACAATACAAATAATCCCGTTTTCTTGACGACGACTATTGGTACAGATCGCGCAGATTTCTTTTTCGGTGAAGGTCCTGCACTGCTGGCAGTGACCGATTTCCGACATCGCAATGGTTAATGCTTGTGCGAGGCGCATACCACCACTGCGATCACGCTGTAGGAGATGAAACGCCATTCGCTGTGCAGATTTAGGCCCTACGCCCGGTAAGCAGCGTAGGGACTCCATCAATGTTTCCAGTAATGGGCTGGATTGCATTAGAATGGCATCTTAAAGCCAGGAGGTAATTGCATCCCGCTAGAGACAGAAGCCATTTTCTCTTTTTGGGTTTCCTCAATACGACGAGCTGCATCGTTAAATGCCGCGGCCACTAAGTCTTCCAGCATATCTTTATCATCTTCTAATAAGCTAGGATCTATCTCAACGCGACGACAGTTATGCGCACCATTGATGGTGACTTTTACTAAGCCAGCCCCGGATTCACCCGTCACTTCTAGCGCAGCGATCTCTTCCTGAACTTGTGACATTTTGTCTTGCATTTGCTGGGCTTGTTTCATCAAGTTACCCAGACCACCTTTACCAAACATATCGCTCTCTCTCTGCTAAGGCCACAGCCATCCTATGATGACCTGTAGCGGTATTAAACGGGACGTATACTTTCTTCATCCAGCTCTGCATCAAACATTTTACGCAGAGTTTGGATATGTGAATCATTTATCACAGCCTCTTTTGCTTGTAATAAACGTTCTTCATAAATGACCTGACGCCACTCAAGTGGCGTTAAGTGTTCAGGATTATCATCGGACTCAATCGTGAGTTCAACCGTTTCTCCCAATAACTGCTGGAAGGCGTTGGTTAATACCTGCTGCGCCGAACTAGAATTTAAATGTTTCTGATGACTGCGTAACTTGATCACGACCTGTTGCTCAACCTGCTGTTTCCAGCTATTCAGGGCTAATTGCTGCACCAGTTTGGGCAGTGACATTCTCGCAATTTGCGCGGCCCAGGGATCCCGTTGGCAAGTTTCAGTAATCAATTGCTGCATCAGTTCCGGATTTTTCTCGTGTTCTAATGCTGTACGCAGCGCCTTGGGCGTGGCAACCGGCAGAACTGTCGCCTCTTCAGCACGTTGCGAGGTCCAACGGTAGCTTTCTTTTTTCTCAATAACCTTAGCGCGAGCGGACTGGCCTGCTGCAGGCGCTTTACGCTCAGTAAGCGTCGCTAATCGCTCGAGCGCCGATTGTGCCGGTCGCGGATTCGACGCAACCGGCTCACTCTTTTTTGCTTGGGAAGCTCCTTGCCGCATTAATGCTGTTCTGGCTTGCAATAATTGGCTGGTCGCATCATTGCCCACTGTCGGCGTTGACGCGGGCACCTCGGTACGTTCAGCCACAACCGGTTTTTCCGGCATAGCAGCTTGCTGTGGCGGTGTGGAAGAGACTTTCGGCGCTTCAACCTTTAGTGGATGAAAAGCTAAGGCTCTCAGCAGCGTCATTTCAATTCCCATACGCGGTTCTGGCGCAAGGGGTAACTCTTTACGACCGGTTAAGACTATTTGGTAATAGAGCTGAAGATCTTCCGGTGGGACCCGACGCGCGAGTTCACGTAGTTGGGTCTCATGCTGGCGATAAGCGTCGTTCAATGAATCGGGAAGGAGTTGTAACATCGCGATAGTATGGAAAATTCTGAGTATTTCCGCCAGTAAGGTATCCCATTCTGTCGCGCGACTCGCGGCTTCAGCCACCAGCGAGAGAGCAGATTCTCCATTCCCTTTAATTATCGCATCCACCAATCTGAGTGGTTGTTCATCATCAAGCGTACCCAGCATCTGCATCACATCTTGATCAGTAACCTGTCCATCTCCGGCGGCAATGGCTTGATCAAGTAAGCTTAGGGCGTCACGTAGGCTACCTTGTGCCGAGCGGGCGAGATATTGCAGCGCACGCGGCTCAAAAGAAATCTGGTCGCTATTCAGGATATGCGACAGTTGCTGCTGAATCTGGTCGGTGTCTAACGCTTTCAAGTGGAACTGCAGACAACGCGACAGAATAGTCACAGGCAGTTTTTGTGGATCGGTGGTGGCGAGTAGAAATTTAACATGCTCAGGCGGCTCTTCAAGCGTTTTGAGCAACGCGTTGAAGCTATGCCGAGAGAGCATATGCACTTCATCAATAAGGTAGACTTTGAAACGACCGCGCACGGGGGCGTATTGCACGTTATCTAATAACTCACGAGTGTCTTCTACACGTGTCCGCGACGCGGCATCAATTTCAATTAAATCGATAAAACGCCCCTGCTCAATCTCAACACAGTTATCGCATTTTCCACAAGGAGTGGCCGTGATGCCCGTTTCGCAATTTAGCCCTTTGGCAAAGAGGCGAGCAATACTGGTTTTCCCCACACCGCGAGTACCCGAAAAAAGGTAAGCGTGATGCAGTCTGCCAAGGTTTAGACCGTTAGCTAACGCGGTTAATACATGTTCCTGACCCACAACATCAGAAAAAATTTGTGGTCGCCATTTTCGTGCGAGAACCTGATAACTCATGGAGATCGTATCACTTGATAGGAGTTAAATATCGACAACCGCGCGACTTGGCGCGGCCGTCACATAACGACGCTTACCGTTGCGTAATGCACTCAGTTTAGCAGTCTGATCGCGCCTTGCCCATCTATTTTAGGACCCGCGCCAGGGGGATTAGTGACCAGGGAAGTCAACAACACTAAAGCAGTTGAGGCCGAGCTTATTCAATCTGTGTTCACCTTCGAGATCAAAAAGATTGATCACAAAAGCAGCATCTTCTACTTGAGCCCCAGCACGACGAATCAGTTTCACTGTTGCTTCAATCGTCCCGCCCGTGGCCAGTAAATCGTCGACCACTAAGACTTTGTCATTTTCGGTCAGCGCATCTTGATGAATTTCTAGGGCGTCTGTACCGTACTCAAGGACATAACTTTCTTGCCACACTGCACGGGGCAGCTTGCCCGGTTTACGAACAGGAACAAACCCGACGCCTAACGCTAGAGCGACCGGTGCGCCAAAGAGAAATCCTCGCGCTTCAGTGCCAATGACTTTCGTGATCCCTACAGTACGGTAACGTTCAGCAATCAATGAAATCGTGGCGGCATAAGCCTGTGGATTCTCCAATAAGCTGGTGACATCGCGAAAGAGTATGCCTGGCTTTGGGTAGTCGGGTACACTGCAAATACTGTCTTTGATCAGTGCGAGTTGAGCGTGGTCTGTAGTGGTCATGATAGTGTGCCTGGTGACAAGTGAAGTGTGAGGCGCCCTGTAATAACAGGATAAATGCGATGTAAAGATTGCCGCCTACGCATCAAAACCGTCAAATTTAAGCAAAGTAAAGGATAAATGCAACTCTATGAACCATAAAGTCGTCATTAACCAGTTGCGGAGACTGCTAAAACATCTTACCAGTCAAGTTAAGGAGCGAGGCAACCCTCGCTTAAAAACTATCGGCTTTGAACGAAAACTCTTTAAAAATCATTATTCGACGCTTGGCGAATATCTCGGTGAGTGTGCCGATACGCTTAATACACTTGAACTGAACTCACTGAACATGCCTTCTACCCCATGGCAATTAGAACATTTACTTGAGCAATGTCAGGCGATTCAGAAAGTCATTTACACCTTACCAACCCATAAAAACCAGGCCGTCACGCCTCAAGATGAGCTTGCGGGCTATGAGCGTAGATTATTGCAAATGGTTGCCGATCTTGAGCATCAAGTGGCGACAGCGACCGGTTTTCAACAACAACAACAATTACTTTCACGTCTAGAGATCACTCAACAACGTCTCGAGCGTTGTCAAACGGCACAAAAAGACTATTCTTGGAAGAAAACTGTGACGTAGTAAGCCGGACGATATCGGCAGCTATGTACTTCCCCTTTTCTTTATTGCAGGCAATTTGCTTATGTCGTTACAGTCCGCTCCGCTGGAAACTCAACTCGCCATCGATCTGATTATGCTTTTGGAAAACCATAATCTTCCTACGCAACTTGTGTTGAACGCGCTGAAAATCGTCGAGAGAGACTTTCAGCAAAAATTAGCTCAAGAAAAACCCGCTGACGATCAACAATGAGACGCAGTCCGTAAAGACGGGCTGTATTGCAATAGATCAATCATTGTCTGCACCAAGGTGGGAGCTAGCGCCTGCATATCGAAACTGGCGGGAGAAAATAGCCAGTTTTCAATAACCCCGGTAATATAGGCTCTACACACTACGGCTGAACGCTGCGTATCCAGTGTCAGCGGCAACTGATTGGCTTGAATACAAAGCGACAGCTTCTCGGCAATCTTTGGGTAATCTTCTAAAATTAATTTTTGATCGAGTTGGTTCATAGATTGCATCTCTCCGACGAACTCACACTTGTGATAAATAATTTCCATAATTTTGCGTCGACGCTCATCTACGACTAAAGATTGCAAAAAGGAGATTAAAAAGTGCTTTAATTGACCAAGCGGATCGTTAGGATAGAGGGAGGCGAACTCGAGATGTAAAAGGTCGATTTCTTGATCGCTGTTCACCCAGATTTCTTTAAAGAGTTCTATCTTGTTTTTGAAATGCCAGTAAATAGCACCACGCGTCATACCCGCATGTTCGGCGATTTCCGACAGCGACGTCGCAGAAACGCCTCGACTTGCAAAGCAATCGATCGCCGCTTCAATGAGTAATGATTTAGTTTCTTGCGCTTGAGCTTTGGTTTTTCGTGCCATAGTGAATAATTTAGCTTTAAATTCTACGTTATTGTTAGAATAATTGTTGCACTACTGCTTACATACATTCATGTATATATGTACTATAACACGCTTTATCTTTACACACATTTCTCGACACCATTTATTGTCGGGCCCTAATACCGGACGAGTAGAGGTTTTATTATGAAAATGAACAGAGGATTGACACCTCTGGCAGCAATTCTGATGTTATCAGGAGCAGTAGTGTTGGGGGGCTGTGATGATAAGTCACAGCAGTCTGCACAAAAATCTGTGCCTGAAGTCGGTGTTGTCACATTGAAAGCCGCTCCTGTAAACATGACGACTGAACTACCGGGAAGAACCTCTGCTTATCGTGTAGCCGAAGTCCGTCCCCAAGTTTCAGGCATCATCTTGAAGCGCAATTTTGTAGAGGGAACCGATATCAAAGCGGGTGAATCCCTCTACCAAATTGATCCCGCACCTTATCAAGCCACTTACAATAGCGCTGTAGGGGATCTTGCTAAAGCCCAAGCAAACGCCCGTATCGCACAAGTGACCCTGAACCGTTATAAACCTCTGCTAGGCACAAAATATATTAGCCAACAAGACTACGATACGGCGGCGGCGACCTTAGCGCAGAATAATGCAGCGGTTCGCTCAGCCCAAGCGGCGGTGGAAAATGCGCGCATTAACCTCGCTTACACCAAGGTCTCGTCACCGATTTCAGGCCGTATTGGTAAGACAGCTGTCACTGAAGGTGCTTTGGTTCAGAATGGTCAAACCACCGCCCTTGCCACCGTACAGCAACTTGACCCGCTCTATGTCGATCTGACGCAATCGAGCGACGACTTTATGCGTTTACGCAACCAGTTATCGTCCGGTGAACTGACTCAAGGTAAAGGTAAAGCTCCTGTCACTATCGTCTTAAACGATGGCACCACCTTGAAACAAAAAGGGACGCTGGAGTTTTCTGACGTAACAGTCGATCAAACTACGGGATCGATCACTCTACGCGCCATCGTGCCGAATCCTGATCATAGCTTACTGCCAGGTATGTTTGTACGTGCGCGGGTAGAAGAAGGCGTTAACCAAAACGCGCTACTGGTGCCCCAACAAGCCATTGCTCGTTCACCGACAGGTCAAGCAACTGCCATGGTCGTCAATGACGAAGATAAAGTTGATGTTCGCCAAGTCAACGCTCAAGAAGCAATTGGTGATAAGTGGCTGGTGACGTCTGGCCTTAAAGCGGGCGACCGTGTGATTTCTGTAGGGGTGCAACGTGCCGCTCAAGGTGCGAAAGTTTCGCCGAAAGAAGTCAGCGCCGACCAGAAAGATGATGCTGCATCGACGCAGTCTGAATAATTTATGCGTTAACAGGAGCCACTGACATATGGCTAAGTTCTTTATAGATCGCCCCATATTTGCCTGGGTACTCGCCATCGTGGTTATGATGGTCGGGGCGCTCTCGATCATGAAACTTCCGATCGAGCAGTATCCCGAAGTTGCCCCCCCAGCGGTGCAAATCCGTGCAGCCTACCCAGGAGCGGATGCAAAAACATTGCAAGACTCTGTGACTCAGGTTATTGAACAGAATATGAACGGCTTAGATGGACTGCTTTACATGTCCTCTAACAGTGACTCTTCTGGTAACTTGCAGTTGACCCTGACCTTCGCGTCAGGCACCGATGCGGATATTGCGCAGGTTCAGGTTCAGAACAAACTGCAGTTGGCAATGCCATTGCTGCCACAAGAGGTTCAACAACAGGGGATTAACGTTCAAAAGTCCTCTAGTAGCTTCTTGATGGTTGCAGGGTTTGTCAGCGAAGACGGCAGTATGGATATGAACGATCTTGCCGACTATATCTCGTCTAATATCAAAGATCCCATCAGTCGGACAACCGGCGTTGGTGATACACAGCTGTTCGGTGCGCAGTATGCGATGCGGATTTGGATGGATCCTGCAAAGCTGGTGAATTATAACCTCACTCCAGGTGATATCATTACCGCTATTACTGCCCAAAATGCCCAAGTTTCGGCTGGACAATTAGGGGGAGCACCGGCGGTTGCGGATCAACAGTTAAACGCATCGATCATCGCGCAGACTCGTCTGACGAGTCCTGAAGAGTTTGGGAAAATTCTATTAAAGACCAATACAGATGGTTCGACTGTCCGCCTTCGTGATGTAGCAAATATCAAGTTGGGTGGAGAAAACTACGAGGTTATTGCCCGCTATAACGGTCACGCAGCCTCAGGTTTAGGGATTAAACTCGCAACTGGTGCCAATGCATTAGATACTGCCAATGCGGTCAAAGCTCGCTTGAAAGAAATGGAGCCTTTCTTCCCGCATGGTATGAAGTTAGTTTACCCGTACGATACGACTCCCTTCGTAAAAATCTCAATTTTTGAAGTTGTTAAAACACTCTTCGAAGCCATCGTGTTGGTTTTCTTAGTGATGTATATGTTCCTGCAAAGCTTCCGCGCCACGCTTATTCCTACCATCGCGGTGCCGGTCGTCCTTTTAGGGACATTTGGAATAATCAGCGCCTTTGGGTATTCGATAAATACCCTCACCATGTTCGGGCTGGTCCTCGCGATAGGACTCTTAGTCGATGATGCTATCGTAGTCGTCGAAAACGTCGAGCGGGTGATGGAAGAGGAAGGTTTGGATCCTAAAGAGGCGACTAAGCGCTCGATGGAACAAATCCAAGGTGCGCTAGTCGGTATTGCCCTGGTATTGTCAGCGGTCTTTATTCCAATGGCATTCTTCGGTGGCTCTACCGGGGTTATCTACCGTCAGTTCTCGATTACCATTGTGTCTGCAATGGTGCTATCGGTACTGGTTGCGATGATCTTGACCCCTGCCCTTTGTGCAACCTTGCTTAAAAAACATGATAATAACGACCACAAAGAAAAAGGTTTCTTTGGTTGGTTTAATAGAATGTTCGATAAGAGCACCAACCACTATGTCAACAGTGTCAGTCATATTATCCGCCGTACTGGTCGCTACCTGATCATCTACGTGGTGATTTTTGCTGGCATGGTGTGGTTGTTTATGAAGCTCCCCACCTCCTTCTTACCCGAAGAAGACCAAGGGTTATTAGTGGTTCAAGCGCAGCTCCCCGCAGGTGCGACACAACAACGCACTGAGAAGGTTCTTGATCAGGTAACGGATTACTTCCTGACTCATGAGAAAGACACAGTGAAATCTGTCTTTACCGTGAACGGATTTGGTTTTGCTGGACGTGGCCAGAATACCGGTATCGCCTTCTTAAGCTTAAAACCTTGGGAAGAGCGGACGGCAGCGGCCGATAAAGTCGATGCCATCGCCAGCCGCGCAATGGTCGCTTTAGGTAAAATCAAAGATGCCATCGTCATTCCGTTCAACTTACCCGCCATTATCGAGTTAGGTAACGCAACAGGTTTTGACTTTGAACTGGTGGATAATGCCAACTTAGGTCACGACAAGCTGATGCAAGCCCGTAACCAATTGCTGGGTATGGCTGCGCAACATCCTGATGTATTAGTGGGTATGCGTCCGAATGGTTTGGAAGATACACCGCAGTACAAGCTGATTATTGATCAAGAAAAAGCTCGTGCGCTTGGCGTATCAATTTCGGATATCAATACCACGCTCAGTGCGAGTTGGGGCGGTAACTACGTTAACGACTTTATTGACCGTGGACGGGTGAAAAAAGTTTACGTGATGGGTGAAGCGAATTCCCGTATGTTACCTAGCGATATCAACAAGTGGTACGTCCGTAACAGTGACGGTGAAATGGTGCCTTTCTCAGCCTTTACCAGTGCGAAATGGCAATATGGTTCACCCCGTTTGGAGCGTTATAACGGATTGCCTTCATTGGAAATCTTGGGGCAAGCTGCTCCGGGTAAAAGCTCCGGTGAAGCCATGAACCTTATGGAACAATTGGCTTCCAAGCTACCACAGGGGGTCGGTTACCAGTGGACCGGCATGTCATACCAAGAGCGTATGTCAGGAAACCAAGCACCCGCATTATATGCGATCTCCTTAATCGTGGTATTCCTCTGTCTTGCCGCATTATATGAAAGCTGGTCGATACCTTTCGCAGTTATGTTAGTGGTACCACTTGGGGTTATCGGTGCGCTCGCGTTCACAACGATGCGCGGAATGAGTAACGACGTCTACTTTGTTGTTGGACTGTTAACCACCGTCGGGATATCCGCGAAGAATGCCATCTTGATTGTTGAGTTCGCCGTGGACTTGATGAAGGAAGGTAAAGGGCTAATGGAGGCTACTCTGGATGCGGTACGTATGCGTTTGCGTCCTATCTTGATGACCTCAATGGCCTTTATGTTGGGTGTACTTCCCTTAGCCATTAGCTCTGGTGCCGGTTCCGGTGCACAGAATGCTGTCGGGACAGGGGTTATCGGGGGGATGGTGACAGCTACCTGTTTAGCTATCTTCTTGGTTCCTGTCTTCTTTGTTGTCGTTCGCCGTCGCTTCGGTGGACAAAAAGAGAAGAAGCAGTAATCCCCTTCCCTTACAATAAAGGGCTGCACTGGCAGCCCTTTTTTATTATTCTTGTAATGTAATGATATACTTACATTTTTAATCGGTATTTACGACCGACGCTTTTTGATTTTGGCTAAGTGGTTTATAATAAAGCTGTTATCGTTGATAGCTAAAAGCTATCTATTATTGGGTTAATTACTATTATTATAGTAATCATCTTATCATCAGTAAGGATAGGACCTGTTCGAGCGTTATCCTGCAATGACGGAAAACTAAACGACTGACTCAATTTGGTGTCGACTAAGCGATCACTTTTCAATCTGAAGATGAAGAGGTGAATGATGGATGAATATACGCCAAAGTATTTCGATATTGCGCAACTAAAATATCTTTGTGAAAAGCTCTACAGCGAATGTGAATTGTTATTAAACGAAACGAATCAATTTTCTGTGAATGACCCTACCGCTACCGAATCTCTGTTATTGAACGACTTTATTGAACATATCGCTAACGTAGGAATCAATTACAGGATCAAATACTCACAAGATACGGCTCTGATTGAAGCGCTTGACCAATTTTTAGACCATTCTTCCCAATTATTAGGGAACTATGGCGTCACACCGAAAGAAATCAAAGATTGGAAACAACTGTCCGATACGCTTTTTCACAATTTTTAATAAAACAATAAATCAGTATGAGTAACCAATAATAATGAACACCAACACCTTACCCCTCACTAAGAATGACTATTTAATGCGTCTTAGACGTTGCCGTTCTATTGAAACGCTAGAAAGAGTGATTGAGAAAAATAAATATGAGTTATCAGATGATGAGTTGGTGGTTTTCTATTCAGCTGCTGACCATCGTCTCGCTGAGTTAACCATGAACAAGCTATACGATAAGGTTCCTGCAACAGTCTGGAAATACGTTCGATAGGGAAAATTTTTATTTAGGAAGGTGAGGCAAGGATGCCCAGGGTGCGAGTAAATAAAGGTTGCTACGAATTGGGTGGGGCCCTTGCCAGCGACATCCCGGCACATGTGTTACCTGCTGCGGCTGCTTCCTTCCGGACCTGACCGGGTTAACAGGTTAACATTGCGGGAGAACCAACAAGGTCCCCATTGAGTTGCTCCTAAGAGCGAGTGAGATTATGGTAGATGGGCGTTAGAAATGCAAGCTCGATAGCGCCAACCGTTGCTTTATTAAGCACTCCGAGTCACTCAAGGAATCAATTGTCTTTATGTCTACTCAAGAACCTTCATTCGAACAACGCGTTTGGTTAGTGATTGATGCCATCCCCAACGGGAGTGTTAGCAGCTATGGCGATGTCGCTTTATTAGCAGGTCATCCTCGTGCCGCCCGACAAGTGGGCAGAATTCTTAAGCATCTCCCTCAACACTCTCAGTTACCCTGGCATAGGGTTATTTCTCAGCAAGGGAAAATATCCCTATCTGGGCAAAGGGGCATCCTGCAGAGGGATATTTTACGTCAGGAAGGGATTGAGGTCAGTGACGCGGGAAGTGTTAATATGAAGAGATATCGTTGGCAGCCGTAGCGCACCAACGATAATTAGTGAAAATTATTGCGCGGCAACAGGAAGTGCAACTTGTGGAACAGCCACTAAGTTGATGTCTTTTTTCTGGCTCGCCACGCTAGTGATCGATTGCAATTGGTCAGAGGCAAAGATCACCTTACCGTTCAGCGTGATTGCAGCGGTTAACAAGGCTTGGCTATGAGCGCCAAGTTGTACACCTTGTAATGGCAATACGTAATTGAAGGGTGATTGTTTACCCGATAGCGTCTGTACTTGCTGAGCAAGCACTTTAGTCTGTCCTGGACCGCCTGATGCATCCGATAAGGTCACAGTCAGTGCAGCATTGGCTGGGATTGCTATACGTTGAGGCACAAAGACTGAACCGCTGAGTGAAAACGGTGCGACCGCTTTAGTTGTTGGATCGTTAGCAATTGGCACAGGTGAACCGCTATGGCTCGCGCAGGATGTGACTGCTAATGAGATAAGTAATCCGCCCAATACGTGTTTTGTTTTCATTGATGTCTTCTCCTTGTGAACCAATCTAACAACAATATTGTTTTAATTTTGCCAATAGGGTAGCTATCGTAACAAAATAATTGTGGCACATAATCGAAAATATGCCTGTTAAATCTGCTATTTTTTGATTTTAATTAATATAAAGTCAGATGATTCATCATGAGGATAGATCAATGAGTCAAGCACTTAACGCGTTAACCGAATTACTAAGCCTCACGAAAATCGGCGCCCTGCACTTTGTGGGTCATTGTGAAAACTTAGGGCTTCGCCAAGTATTTGGCGGCCAAGTTATTGCTCAAGCCATCAGTGCGGCGCAACAAACAACGCTTGCTGATCGACTCATCCACTCTTGCCACAGTTACTTCTTGCGTCCAGGTGATAGTGCTTTACCAATCCATTACGACGTTGAGATATTGCGCGATGGAAGAAGCCTAAGCGCGCGACGCATAGTGGCTTCGCAAAATGAACAACTCATATTCACCATGACAGCCTCATTTCATTCGAATGAGCCAGGCTTCTCGCATCAAACCGACATGCCTCAGGCCCCAGCCCCGCTCTCCTTAGCCACTGAACAAGAGCTGGTTCGCCAACTCTCACCGACCGCCATAAACGAACGTTTTGTAAATGCCTTCAGTGCCGAGCGTGCGCTAGAGATCCGTCCCGTTCAACCTTATAACCCTTTAAAAGGTCATGTCAGTGCGGGGAAACGCCAATTATGGTTGAAAGCGAACGGCCAGCTCGACGAGCACTCTTTCATCCACAGTGCGCTGTTAGGTTATGCAGCCGATCTCAATTTTCTTCCTGTCGCTTTACAACCCCATGGGAAAGGTTTTTTAGAAGAAGATATGCAAGTGGCTACGGTGGACCACTCCATGTGGTTCCATCGCCCCATCAACATGAATGATTGGCTGCTCTATGATATTGAAAGCCCTTCAGCACAAAACAGTCGTGGGTTCGTACGAGGTGCGTTTTACGATAGGCAAGGCACACTAATTGCCTCGACGGCTCAGGAAGGGGTTATTCGACAACGTCTTGATAGGGTCTAAATTATATAGCCTGGCCTTGAGCCAGGCTGTATTGAGATTTTCTTAGTGAGCATTATTGGTTGTAAGCATTTTCACCATGACTATTCACATCAAGGCCTTCACGCTCTAAGTCTTCGCTTACTCTGAGTCCGACCGTCATATCCGCAATCTTGAAACTTATGAACGCGACAACGCCAGACCATACAATGGTGACAAGACAACTGAGTAATTGAATCCACACTTGATGTCCCATCGTCACACCTTCGGCGTAGCCTACGCCACCTAAAGAAGAGGATGCAAAGACACCTGTTAATAGGCAGCCAACAATACCACAGACGCCGTGCACGCCAAAGACATCACAAGGATCGTCCACGCGAAGGAAACGTTTTAACCCCGTCACGCCCCAGATACCTGCTAACCCACCGACAACCCCGATAACCAGCGCCCCACCTACGCCTACATAGCCACAAGCTGGGGTGATAGCCACTAATCCGGCGATGAAACCCGAACATGCACCAAGGAGTGAAGGTTTACCGCGGATCGCCCATTCGCCGAACGTCCAGGATAAAATCGCACCCGCCGTGGCAACAATGGTATTTACAAAAGCGAGCGCCGCAATTTCATTGGCTGATGCTGCCGATCCGGCATTAAATCCAAACCAACCGATATAGAGAATCGCAGTACCGGTGAAAACCATTGGCAGGTTATGTGGCTTGAAGGCTTCTTTGCCAAATCCACTCCGTTTACCCAGCACCCACGCTCCGACTAGGCCGCCGATGGCTGCGTTGATATGCACAACCGTCCCACCAGCAAAGTCCAGAGCACCATCTTTCGCTAACAGGCCATTGGCCCAAACCATGTGGGCAATAGGGAAGTAAGAGAACGTGACCCATAGCAGTGAAAAGATTAATACCGCAGAAAAACGAACGCGTTCAGCAAGTGCGCCGACAACTAAGGCAACCGTGATGCACGCAAAGGAGGCTTGATAAGCAACATGAATATATTGGTAAATACTGCCCATGACGGCTTTCAATTCAATCCCTTTTAGCAGCGTCCATTGGAAACCGCCAAAAAAGTTGTTGCCCTCACCGAAGGTCAGGGAGTAGCCATAGACAACCCATACCACACAGACTAAGGCAAAGGTGACTGAGACTTGGGTCATCAACGATAAAACGTTTTTACCACGAATTAAACCACCGTAAAACAGCGCCACTCCAGGAACGGTCATAAACAATACGAGCGCTGTACAAATCATCATAAAGCCATTATCTGCGCCGCTCGCAGTAGGCTCCGGTGCGGCAAAGGCTAAACTCGGCAGCCCTAACGCAGCAAATAAACTTAGCAGTGAGACTATTTTTTTCATATTATTCCCCAATCGCTGCATAAAATTACAGTGCCGACTCATCGATTTCGCCAGTGCGAATACGAATAACCCGCTCCAGATTAGAGACGAAGATTTTACCGTCTCCAATTTTACCGGTATAAGCTGCTTTAGTAATGACCTCGATAACTTCTTCTAATTGGTCCTCAGCAATCGCAATATCAATTTTGACTTTCGGCAGGAAGTTGACGCTATATTCTGCACCGCGATAGAGCTCTGCATGCCCTTTTTGACGACCAAAACCTTTCACTTCCGTAACTGTTAGACCTTGAATCCCGATTGATGATAACGCTTCACGCACATCTTCGAGTTTGAAAGGTTTAATCACTACCGTTACTAGTTTCATTTACATTCCCCAGACAGCCTGTCAATATTTCTTTTGAGGAAGCAATAAACGTGCCACATCGTGAATCTTCTCGAGCATTCAGAATGGGACGATTAAAGATGAGTGAGTTATCATGCAGATAAAGCATTGCACTGTATTAGTGCGTAGTGCATTGGGTTAGCGCCATTTTAGTGCAAACCTATAACGGTAGGGCTGTTGTATATTTTATTTCTTCCATCGAAAAGCTAGATGTCACGACGCTTAAACCGTCTATACTATTGACCAGCGTTTTATAAAAGTTGTCGTAACATTTCATATCTTTAACTTGAACGCGTAATAAATAATCATATTCACCGGTGAGTCGATGACACGCCAAGACCTCTGGCATCGTTTTGATCTGTTGAACAAAATCGATGTACCATTCACGATTATGATGCAAAGTTTTCAGGAACATGAATGCCGTGAGGGTAAGCCCTAACTTTTCTGGATTTAACAACGCAACTTGGGCGCGAATAATTCCCTCTTCTTCTAGCTTTTTTAAACGCTTCCAACAAGGCGTGGCCGTGAGGTTTACTGCATCAGCTAACGCCTGTAAAGAGAGACTGCAATCTTCTTGGAGTAAGGCGAGTAGCTTGCGATCAATTTTATCTATCATAAACATGCCCATCGTTGAACCGAAATCAGCACTATCATACTGCTAATTTTGCGGCAACTCCCCTTCTCGAGGTAAAATAGCCAAAATTTTCCTTAGAGACCCTAAAGATGAAAAAAGCAGTTGTCGTATTTAGTGGTGGTCAAGACTCAACCACCTGTTTAGTGCAGGCCATCCAGCACTATGATGAGGTGCACTGTATTACATTTGATTATGGGCAACGCCACCAACAAGAGATCGCCATTGCTAAGCAACTGACTCAGCGATTAGGTGTAGCAGCGCATAAAGTGATGGACGTGACCTTACTCAATGAATTAGCCATAAGTAGTCTGACACGTGACAATATCCCCGTACCCGGCTACCAACCTGATGCCACAGCACTCCCCAGTACGTTTGTTCCCGGCCGAAATATTCTCTTTCTTACTTTAGCGTCGATTTATGCCTACCAAGTTGAAGCAGAAGCAGTGATCACCGGTGTCTGTGAGACCGATTTTTCAGGCTATCCCGACTGTCGTGACGAATTTGTTAAAGCCTTGAATCAGGCAGTCGTACTCGGAATGGCTAAAGACGTTCGTTTTGAAACGCCTTTGATGTGGCTGAACAAAGCAGAAACTTGGGCACTTGCAGATTATTGGGGGCAGTTATCTCTAATCAAAGACCATACCCTAACCTGTTATAACGGTATCGCCGGTTCAGGCTGCGAAGAGTGTGCCGCCTGTCACCTGCGGGCTAAAGGTCTTGAGCAGTACCTTAACGCGCCAGACGAAACGATGAAGAAATTGAAGTCGAAAAATCATCTTAGCTAACCACAGGGGTTACCTCGGTAACCCCTCACTCCCTATAGCGTTAATTTTGCGATGACACGGCTAACCAGGCTCTCGCCAAAGCCAGGGACTTCTATCAGCTGCTTCACATCCGTAAATAAACCATATTTTTCTCTGTACTCAATAATCGCTTGAGCTTTTTTTAGTCCGACACCATTAAGCTTAGCGGCCAAGGTTGCGGCATCAGCAGTATTAAGATTTACCTTATCAACGACCTGTTGTTGTACTACTTCGCTTTTTTTATCACCGTTTTTCGGCGTGGCAGCTTGCGTGAGGGGACTCAGTGTAGCGAATAAGAAGATTAAGAGGGTAAATTGTTGTCGGGTCATAGATGTTCTCCTATTAAATGAAACTATAGGCTATGTCGATGGCAGAAGCTTGCCAATTGAGAGAGTTGATAAATGGAAAAGGCCGCATAAGCGGCCTTTTTATTATCATTACAGCAATGATTATTTGTGAGCGTTATTGCAGTTGTACTGCATCGCCGTACTTAATTTTCGCTTCCTGACGTAGTTGCTCAAGCAGTGCAGTAAAGGCCAATTGGGCATTATTATCCGCAATCCCTTTCACCATTTGCGCTTTCTGATCAGCCGGCATTTCACCTGTAATCACTTTATCTAACGCGATAATGACGACATTGCCGTTATTATCTTGGGTAAAGCCATAGCTAGGCGTTTGGCCTTGCGGTGGCGTTAACCCAAATACCGTCTCAGATAAAGAAGATTGTTGGTTACGTTGCAAGGTTTGTGCTGCCCCAAACTGCAGTCCAGCTTGTGCAAAGCGTGTTTGCTTACCTTGGCGTAATTCGGTGACTATAGACTCAGCTTGAGCTTTAGCCGCAGCAACCGCCTTATCATGCTTAATGTCAGCAGCAATGTCTGCCGACATTTCAGACAGAGGTTTAACTTTAGCCGGTTCATGTGCCGAGATACGGACGACAAATGCGCGATCACCGTCGACCGTGATGATACTGGAGTTACTGCCAGGAGTACCTTGCTCGCCAAGTAAGCTACCGTTGAAGATAACGTCTTTCACTTGGTCAAAATTCAGCACATCCGGCACTGACTGTTGGCTAAACCATGAAGTTTCAACCGCTTTTGTCCCCGCAACTTGTTCAGCCGCAGCCAAAGAGTCATTATCGTTACTCGCTGCGTCATTGACTTTTTGCTGCAGTGCGTAGAACTGACTAATGGCGGTCTCTTGTTGCACTTTATCCGCAACAGTTTGATGGACCTCAGCAAGTGACTGCTGCTTTTCGGGTTGGACATCATCTAAACGGACAATCAGGTAGCCTACAGAACTTTTGATAACACCAGACAGTGTCCCTTTCTCCGTCAGTTTAGCCGAAGTAATTTCATCGGGAACAGAATCCTGTTCCATCCAGCCTAAATCCCCACCCTGCTTGGCGGATACGGAGTCTTCAGAATGTTGACGCGCAATCTCGGCGAAGTTAGCGCCTTGCTGTAGTTGCTTAAGTAAATCGTCTGCTTGTTGCTGAGTCTTCACCTGAATAACGCTATAGCGCTGGCGAGCCTGCTGAGTGTAGTCCGCTTTATGGCTATCGTACCATTCCTGGATTGCTTGCTCGGTCGGCGCCTTTTGCATCGCCTTAGCATCCAGTTTGATATAACTGACTTTGAATTGCTCAGGTAATTTGAATGCGTCTTGATGTGCGTCGTAATAACCCTTAATTTCATCATCCGTCACTTTTTGCTGGGCAGCTAAGCTAGCGATATTTAAAGTTGCTTGTCGAATTTGACGTTGTTGAGAAACGAGGTCGGCAATACGGTTTGCTTCGCTATTAAGCACGAAATCGGTATTACCCACTGCTTGGGCTAATTGCTGATTTGCTAGGCTTTTACGTAAAGATGCTGCGTAGCTATCTGGCGTGTAGTTCACGCTGCTTAACACAGAGTTATAAAGCGCGTTATCGAAATGTCCATTGGTTTGAAATTGCGGGACGGCAAAAATAGCCTGCTTAATTTGTTCATCTGTCACCGCAAGGTGGAGTGAATGAACATATTGTTGTAGAAGTGTTTGGTCCACAAGTTGGGAAAGAGCTTGTTGGCGAAGCTGCTGCATAAATTGCTCATTGCCCGCTAACTGTGCATATTGGTCACCCAGTTGTTGTTGCTGGCGTGCGCGCTCGTTGTTATACGCATTTTCAAATTGAGCTCGACTTATTGTTTCACCGTTAATTTTTGCAGCATAATCATGATTTCCGCCGATCAAATAGTTACTGACACCGGTCAGTACGAAAGAAATAATGATTATTCCCAGTATGATTTTAAGCACAACGTGGTTAGACGCTGAGCGTAAATTGTCCATCATGATTTGGCAACACTCCACTGTGGTAGAAATTTAACGCTGGCCGATGTGGCCTTAGGCAACCCGTATGACTTACCAGAAAAAAAGGCACATCGATTGATGTGCCTCTATGTTACATGAGAAGCGTTATCGCGTCCTCATTCCATGAAAGAAATTGTTTCACGGTGAGTAAGACTTAGTTAACAGAGTCTTTTAACCCTTTGCCTGCACGGAAGCCAGGGACTTTACCTGCAGGGATAGTAATCTCTTTACCTGTTTGCGGGTTGCGGCCAGTACGCTCAGCACGCTCTTTTACCGCGAAAGTTCCAAAACCGACCAGAGCAACGTCATCACCAGCTTTTAATGATTCGGTTACCGCACTAATAAATGCGTCTAAAACACGTCCTGCAGCTGCTTTGGAAATATCTGCATCAGCAGCAATTTTATCAACCAATTGTGATTTATTCACGTTAACATCCCCTTTATTATTTCATGTCGCAGAGAGTATCCCCTCTCACTTATGAGCTGCTTGTTATAGCAGGCATCGACGCTCGAAACAACGTAAATGCTCCGAATGGTCCACAAAAATCAACTTAATGATGTCGAATACCCAATTATAGGTATTCGACAAGTTCGCCATGTTATGCCGATGGGGTAATTACTTCAATCCCTTCTGGCGCACGTTCAAGGGCTAATTTTAAAACTTCTTCAATGTTTTTCACCGGATGGATACTGAGATCAGCGATAACATTTTGAGGGATTTCCTCTAAATCGCGCTTATTCTCGAAAGGAATCAACACGGTTTTTATGCCACCGCGGTGAGCGGCTAACAACTTCTCTTTTAAGCCACCGATAGGTAACACTTGTCCGCGTAAAGTGATTTCTCCCGTCATCGCAACTTCAGCTTTAACCGGGTTGCCAGTAAGGCTTGAGACTAAAGCCGTACACATTGCAATCCCTGCGCTTGGGCCATCTTTCGGTGTCGCGCCTTCAGGAACGTGAACGTGAATGTCCCGTTTTTCGTAGAAATCATTATTAATACCCAATGATTCTGCACGAGAACGTACCACCGTCATCGCCGCCTGAATAGATTCCTGCATCACTTCGCCCAGAGAACCGGTGTACGAGAGTTTACCTTTACCTGGAACACTCGCGGTTTCAATGGTCAACAGGTCGCCACCTACCTCGGTCCACGCCAGCCCGGTCACTTCGCCGATACGATTTTTCTCGTCTGCACGGCCATAATCAAAGCGTTGCACACCAAGATATTCGCTGAGGTTTTCAGCATTAATAGTGATATGTTTCAACTTCTTATCAAGCAATAGCGTTTTAACGGCTTTACGGCAGAGTTTAGAGAGTTCCCTTTCTAAGCTACGCACGCCCGCTTCACGAGTGTAAAAACGGATGATGCCCATGATTGCGCTATCTTCGACCGATAATTCACCAGATTTAATCGCATTACGTTCCATCTGTTTAGGTAACAGGTGGTCTTTAGCGATATTGAGCTTCTCATCTTCGGTATAACCAGAAAGACGAATCACTTCCATCCGGTCCAGTAGCGGCCCTGGGATGTTCATTGAGTTAGACGTCGCAACGAACATCACATCAGACAGATCATAATCCACTTCTAAATAGTGATCGTTGAACGCATTGTTTTGCTCAGGATCTAACACCTCTAACAGAGCTGAGGCAGGATCACCCCGCATATCTGCGGACATCTTATCGATTTCATCAAGTAGAAATAGCGGGTTACGAACGCCAACTTTCGCCATCTTTTGAATCAATTTCCCCGGCATAGAACCAATATAAGTCCGGCGATGTCCACGAATTTCCGCTTCATCGCGCACGCCACCCAACGCCATACGGACGTACTTACGTCCTGTTGCCTTAGCGATAGATTGACCTAAAGAGGTTTTCCCAACACCGGGAGGCCCCACTAAGCAAAGAATAGGTCCACGGATCTTATTCACACGGCTTTGTACCGCGAGGTATTCAAGAATACGGTCTTTAACGCGATCTAAACCGAAGTGGTCTTTATCAAGCGTTTCTTGTGCTTTACGCAGGTCTTTCTTAACTTTGCTACGCCCCACCCAAGGAACTTGAACCATCCAGTCGATATAGCCGCGCACGACTGTCGCTTCAGCAGACATCGGTGACATCATTTTCAGCTTTTGTAGCTCAGCCTCAGCTTTCTCTTTCGCTTCCGCAGGCATCTTCGCTTCATCGATCTTGCGTTTCAATGCTTCGAATTCATCAGGCACGTCGTCCATTTCGCCGAGTTCTTTCTGAATGGCTTTCATTTGCTCGTTCAGATAATACTCGCGCTGGCTCTTCTCCATCTGCTTCTTAACACGATTGCGAATACGTTTTTCGACCTGTAACAGATCAATTTCTGATTCCATCATTGCCATCAAGTACTCCAGACGTTCATTAACGTCTGACATTTCCAGTACGGATTGCTTGTCTGCCAATTTAAGTGGCATATGCGCGGCGATGGTATCTGCTAGGCGTGCAGCATCCTCAAGATTGTTCAAAGAGGTCAACACTTCCGGTGGGATCTTTTTGTTAAGTTTGATGTAGCCTTCGAATTGGCTGACCGCCGCGCGGATCAGCACTTCTTGCTCGCTGTCATCAATTTCAGGGCTTTCGATATACTCAATCTGCGCCGTGAAAAACTCTTGGCTATCATCAAGCGAGGTCAATGTTGCTCGCTGTACCCCTTCGACTAATACTTTAACCGTACCGTCAGGCAGTTTTAGCATCTGTAGGACCGAAGCCACCGTTCCGACAGTAAATAAATCGTCAATACTCGGCTCGTCAGTAGTCGCTTCTTTCTGCGCCACCAGCAGAATTTTTTTATCGTTATCCATCGCTGACTCTAAGCAGCGGATAGATTTTTCGCGACCCACGAATAACGGTATCACCATGTGCGGATAAACCACCACATCGCGTAAAGGTAACACGGGAATATCAATGTGTTCGGAACGCTCAGAAGTCATAGAGCTCTCTCTTAGTTTAATTTCCGCTGGGTGTGATAGGTCTAACTCTGTGACTTACCACGTCTAGATGATTAACATATGGGGATGATATTATGATATTCAACGGTCTATACGTAAGAAAAATAAAGGGGAAATTTAATTTCCCCTTTATTAGCGTATTACTCTAACGACTCGGTTATTTACTCACCAGAGGCTTGCGCTTCTTGCTTACCATAAATAAGCATCGGTTCAGAGGTTCCCGCAATCACATTCTCGTCGATTACCACTTTTTCAACGCCTTCAATTGAAGGCAGTTCATACATGGTTTCAAGCAATGCAGCTTCAACAATAGAACGGAGTCCACGTGCACCGGTCTTACGGCTCATTGCTTTCTCTGCAATCGCCACAAGTGCTTCGTCACGAAACTCAAGCTCTGCACCTTCAAGGCTAAATAACGCTTGGTATTGCTTCGTTAACGCATTTTTAGGTTCGCGTAAAATTTGAATCAACGCCTCTTCACTCAGTTCGCTCAGGGTCGCTACCACTGGAAGACGGCCGATGAACTCGGGAATCAAGCCAAATTTAATTAAATCTTCAGGCTCTGCTTGCGCTAAAAGCTCCCCTTCAGCCGCTTTTTTAGACGGATCTTTTACCGTTGCGCCAAAGCCGATACCTGAACCCGTTTCTACACGCTGAGCGATCACTTTATCTAATCCAGCAAAAGCGCCCCCACAGATGAATAGAATTTTTGATGTATCAACTTGCAAAAACTCTTGTTGTGGGTGTTTACGGCCACCTTGTGGAGGAACGGCTGCCACGGTCCCTTCGATCAGTTTCAGTAAGGCTTGTTGAACACCTTCGCCCGAGACATCACGGGTGATGGAAGGGTTGTCTGACTTACGTGAAATTTTATCGATCTCATCGATATAAACGATACCACGTTGCGCTTTCTCAACATCGTAGTCACATTTTTGTAGTAGTTTCTGGATGATGTTTTCAACATCCTCACCGACATAACCCGCTTCTGTCAGAGTCGTGGCATCTGCCATGGTGAACGGCACATCGAGTAAACGCGCTAACGTTTCAGCAAGTAATGTTTTACCACTTCCGGTGGGGCCGATAAGTAAAATATTACTTTTACCTAATTCAACACCGTTCGATGTATCGCCATTACGTAGGCGCTTATAGTGGTTATAGACTGCTACAGAAAGGACTTTCTTCGCCTTTTCTTGCCCAATCACATAATCATCGAGATGCGTGCGGATCTCACGCGGCGTAGGCAGTGCATTGCGCTCGCGATGTGGAGCAACTTCTTTTATCTCTTCACGAATAATGTCATTACATAAATCAACACATTCGTCGCAGATATACACTGACGGTCCGGCAATTAGCTTACGCACTTCATGCTGGCTCTTGCCGCAGAAAGAGCAGTACAGCAATTTACCTGAACCCTCTTTGCGCTTATCAGTCATCAGTTAGCCTCTTCTCAGTGTTATCAATGCCAGCATTATCATTTGTGATAATACTCGACGTTTAGGTGTGCAATTTGCTTAGCGCTTTTACTTGCGGTGAGTCAGGATGGAGTCGACCAATCCATAGTCTACGGCTTCTGCTGCAGAGAGGAAACGATCCCGCTCAGTATCACGCTCGATTTCTTCTAAGGTTTTACCCGTATGCTTAGCCATCAGTTCATTCATACGCTGTTTGACCTTTAAGATCTCTTTGGCATGAATTTCGATATCTGTTGCTTGCCCCTGATAACCGCCTAATGGTTGGTGGATCATCACACGGGAGTTAGGTAGGCAGAAACGCTTACCCTCTGCGCCAGCGGTTAACAGGAACGCGCCCATGGAGCAAGCTTGCCCCATACAGATAGTGCTGACATCCGGTTTGATGAATTGCATGGTGTCATAGATAGACATACCAGCGGTAATCACCCCACCCGGTGAGTTGATGTAAAGATAGATATCTTTTTCTGGGTTTTCTGCTTCAAGAAACAGCATCTGCGCAACAATCAGGTTTGCCATATGGTCTTCAACCTGACCGGTCATAAAAATAACGCGTTCTTTTAATAAGCGTGAATAGATATCGTAAGAACGTTCGCCGCGCGAGGTTTGCTCGACAACCATGGGAACCAGTGCCATTTGGGCTGGCGTCATTTCGGGTTGATTACTGTATGACATAAACCATCTCCTGGGTAAATTTCTTGAGCAACGCTTGTCGCCTTTAGTAACAACAGCCACTGATGCAGTGTAATTTTACATTCATTCAAGCATAACAAGGTTTTGATTAATACGCGAAGTAGATTACTGCGGTTCAGAAAATTCTTTTCAAGGGGGTACGATAAAAAAAGGCCCGTGACTTAAAATCACGAGCCTAATTCAATAGCTACACTATTACGTCTTAAGCTTGTTGGTTCATCAGTTCTTGGAACTTAGTCGCTTTATCAGTAACTTTAGCTTTTTCAAGAATGAAATCAACAGCCTGCTCTTCTAACGCAACGTTACGCATGTTGTTCATCATCTCTTTATTTTTGCTGTAGTACTCGATCACTTCTTGTGGATCTTCGTACGCTGCAGCCATATCAGCGATCATGGTATTAACACGTTCTTCGTCAGCTTTCAGCTCGTTAGTGTTGATCACTTCACCTAACAGTAATCCAACCATAACGCGACGTTTCGCTTGCTCTTCGAACAGCTCGCGTGGCAGTTCTAACGCTTGTTGCTCGTTACCACCAAAGCGTTGAGCTGCTTGACGACGTAATACGTCGATCTCACCGTCAATCAGTGCAGCAGGAACGTCAATCTCGTTTTGCGCCAGTAGACCGTCAATAGCTTGGGTCTTAATGCGGTTACGCACTGCGCCTTTCAGCTCACGTTGCATATTTTTGCTGATTTCTGCACGCAGGCCATCAACAGAACCGTCTGCAACGCCGAAACGCTTAACGAACTCTTCAGTTAATTCTGGCAGTTCACGCTCTTCAACTTTCTTCAGAACGATATCGAACTTAGCGTCTTTCCCTTTCAGGGTTTCAGCGTGGTACTCTTCAGGGAATTTAACATCGATAGTAAATTCTTCACCTGCTTTGTGACCGACTACGCCTTCTTCGAAGCCTGGGATCATACGACCTTGACCCATCGCCAGAACGAAGTCAGAAGATTTGCCACCTTCGAACTCTTCACCGTCAACGGAACCAGAGAAATCGATGGTTACGCGATCTTCAGCGGTTGCCGCTTTATCCGTTTCTTTCCAATCTGCTTGTTGCTTACGCAGAGTGTCTAGCATGGCATCAACGTCTTCATCGTTGACATCGACTACAGGCTTCTCAATTTCGATGTTCTCTAACCCTTTTAATTCAACTTCTGGGTAAACTTCGAATTCTACTGAGTAAGTAAAATCTTCACCTAACTTGTATTCACCTGGAACGTAGTTTGGTGCGCCCGCTGGATTAATCTTCTCTTTAATGATCGCATCAATAAAATGACGAGACATAAGTTCGCCCAGAACATCCTGACGAGCAGAAGCACCGTAACGCTTTTCGATGATGGTCATTGGCACTTTGCCTTTACGGAAACCATCAATACGCGCTTTTTTAGCGATATCAACCAGTTCTTTCTTCACCGCACCTTCAATGTTGTCGGCAGGGATAGTCATGGTAATGCGACGGCCTAGGCCCTGAGTTGTTTCAACTGAAACTTGCATCTTGTTACCTCAAAAAATCACGTGCTCGATTGGCTTCATAGAGAACAGCAAGACGACTCACTGTTCGACAACAGAATATGTTGATATGGTTTGAACAACATCCCTGTTACCAGAAGCGTCACGAAGACATTCTGGAAAAATAGACGCCGCATTATAGCGGCATCAACGATATGAGTCGAGATTTGGCAGGGTTTCGAGGGGAGATTCTGCGAAAATTTTGTTCATTAAAGCTACATTTTTAGACAAATCAGAAAATAATTATTCAAACTGTCTTCTTTTTAAGCGATGATTCCTGCGCCACGGCAGTCCGGTGAAGACAATACTGTGTCCTGTAATCCCGCCCACTCTTTCGGCGTGTAAGTGTGTAGCGCCAAAGCATGAACGCCACCCGATAGCTCAGCACCTAAAATGCTGTAAATAGAGCGGTGGCGCGCGAGAAAGCGTTGGTCGGTGAATTGTTCAGACACGATAATCACTTTAAAATGACTTTCCGCACCTGCTGGCACATTATGGCGATAACTCTCATTCTGCACATCAAGGTGAGAAGGTGAAAAAGCCTGAATTAATTTTTCTTCAATCGTCTGACGTATCATAATAAGTCCCTCGCTATTAAGGCATCCAATGACCTTAAATAAATTGTAGCGTTTATTTCTTGTTACATACTACTTTTACGAAAAAAAAACGTGCTATTTTAGTGGCGGTTCCGCATGAGCGGTTTAATTCCTTTATGAACTATCGAGTGGCAAATTCATGGCTCTTTTGAAAAAGTTTGGTTTCCCGTTGCTAGCCTTATTTCTTTTGGCAGGTTGCGCAGCGCCAAGCAACACCATTGATGTAACTCCCCAAATTCGTCTACCTCAGCAAGACCCAAGTTTGATGGGGGTCACTATCAGTATTAATGGTGCCGATCAGCGTACCGACCAAGCACTGGCAAAAGTCAATCGAGACGGTCAATTAGTCACCTTGACGCCGTCACGAGATCTGCGTTTCCTACTACAAGAAGTGTTAGAAAAGCAGATGACAGCACGCGGATACATGGTCGGCCCGTCTGGAGCCGTTGATCTACAGATCATTGTCAATAAGCTTTATGCCGATGTGACTCAGGGTAACGTGCGTTACAGCATTACAACCCAAGCTGATATCTCTATTATCGCTACCGCAAAAAATGGTAACAAGCAGGTAAAAACCTATCGTCAAAGTAACAGCATTGAAGGGCCATTCAGCGCGACCAATGCTAAAATCACTTCCGCTGTGAACAGCGCATTAACCGATGTGATAAGCGATATGGCCGATGACACCTCGATCCACGAGTTTATTAAACAAAACGCTCACTAACTGATAGTATGGCTGTATGTTTTCTACATGCAGCCATTCATCATGACCTCACCTTTACGATTCATCACATTATCTCCTACGACATGGGTCCTGTTACTCTTAGGATTCTCATCAGGGCTTCCCTTAGCGCTAACGTCAGGCACTCTGCAAGCATGGATGACGGTTGAGAACATCGACCTGAAAACCATTGGTTTCTTTTCCATGGTTGGCCAAGCCTACGTTTTCAAATTCCTTTGGGCCCCGATGATGGATCGTTACTCACTGCCGTTTACCGGGCGGCGACGTGGATGGTTAGCAGTTTGCCAACTTTTACTTATCCTCTTAATTGCCTTAATGGGTACCGTCAACCCAAATTCGGGATTACTGTTACTGGCTATCCTCGCCGTCGCTGTCGCATTTTGTTCTGCGTCACAAGATATTGTGTTTGATGCATGGAAGACCGATGTACTCTCTGCAGAAGAACGCGGTAACGGGGCAGCCTTGACGGTTCTCGGTTATCGCCTCGCCATGTTGGTGTCCGGCGGAGTGGCGCTCTGGCTGGCTGACCGTTATCTCGGTTGGCATAATACCTATTTCCTGATGGCAGGGCTGATGCTGCTTGGCCTGATCGGAACGCTGCTTGCCAAGGAGCCGGAACAATCTGCCGCCCCACCGTTATCCTTACGCCATGCGGTCGTCGATCCGCTCAAAGACTTTTTCACGCGTAGTAATACTTGGCTGATGATTACCCTGATCATTTTCTACAAATTAGGTGATGCCTTTGCGGGGGCGCTCAGTACCTCTTTTCTGATTAGGGGGCTTGGATTCAGTGCAGGTGATGTTGGGTTGGTAAATAAATCCCTTGGGCTGGTCGCGACCATCATTGGTGCCTTATATGGTGGCGCGCTCATGCGAAAGTGGAGCTTATACCGAGCGTTGATGATTTTCGGGATTGCGCAAGCACTCAGTAATTTGGCTTATTGGGTGCTGACCGTGATTCCTAGCCATTTATGGTCAATGGGGAGTGCCGTTTTCATCGAGAATTTGTGTGGCGGGATGGGGACCGCAGCGGCTGTCGCATTATTGATGTCGCTTTGTAACCGCCGTTTTTCTGCCACACAATTCGCGCTACTCTCTGCCCTCAGTGCGATGGGCCGCGTGTATGTTGGGCCTATTGCCGGCTGGCTGGTTGAGTCTTGGCACTGGTCAGGATTTTATGCCTTTACGGTCATCGCGTCATTGCCGGGCCTTCTACTACTTCGTGCTGCGAAAACGTCGCTACTTAGGTTGGCTGATACGACTGATTTTGCGCCCCGACGTCACTACGCCTTCGCCTACTCGCTAACTACCAGAGGATTTTTACTGGGAGCACTGATGGCAACGCTAGGGTTGTTGATGATGTTGATTGCCTATCTATTCGATGTCGCCGAGCTATCCCTCATACAGCCACTCATTCGTTATGGCCTGATTGTCGCGGTTTTCGCCACCGTGGTGGGAGTGATGCTGGATATCCTTTCGAGGGAAAAAGCAGCATAAAATGCTATTTTTATTATTATTAGGAAAAATTCAATTTATCGAACTAATTATTAATTCAAGGTTTCGCCGCAGGCCGCCGACCACTGAGATAATAGAATGTAAACTAATGATACGATATGTGGTTTTTTATGTTAAATAAATGATGCACAAAGTTCGTGGTTATAGCTCGAGAAAATAGGTACGACATATATCAATAGGCTTTTGTTATATTAAAGCCAACTAATTGATGGTGTTGATAATTTCATTGCGTGAATAAAATTTGTTAAATGTCTCAAATAACCATCTACACTTTACTGACAGAACCTCAAGCAGGTTTACACTACTCCAACGTTACCGTAAAATACAGATACACTTAAACGACAATACAGCCCTTTGTCATTGAGGTCGTTAAATGAGACTCAAGAAATACAAAAATAGTTTGGGGATTTTGTCATTAATTTCAGCCACTCTGCTCATGAGTGGTTGTAATAGTGCACTTTTAAATCCTAAAGGTCAGATTGCACTGGAGCAACGTTCACTAATACTGACAGCCTTCGGCTTGATGTTGATTGTCGTTATTCCAGCAGTCTTCATGGCAATTGCATTCGCCTGGAAGTATCGGGCATCGAATACAAATGCTAAATACTCACCCAACTGGTCACACTCTAATAAAGTGGAAGCAGTAGTCTGGACAGTTCCTATCCTGATTATTCTCTTCTTAAGCGTGCTGACTTGGAAAACTACTCACTCTCTAGAACCTAGCAAACCTCTCGTTTCTGATGTAAAACCTGTCGAAATTGATGTCGTTGCTTTAGACTGGAAATGGCTGTTTATTTACCCTGAGCAAGGTATTGCAACAGTTAATGAGATCGCTTTCCCAGCTAACACTCCGGTGCATTTTAATATCACCTCTAACTCTGTGATGAACTCGTTCTTTATCCCTACCCTGGGAAGCCAAATCTATGCGATGGCTGGAATGAGAACGCAATTGAACCTGATTGCCAACGAAGCAGGGATTTTTGATGGTATCTCGTCTAACTACAGTGGTCGCGGGTTCTCTGGTATGAAGTTTAAAGCCATTGCCACCAACACTAATGCTGAATTCCAGCAGTGGGTAGACAAGGTCAAGACTGCACCTAATACACTGACTACCATGGATCAGTTTGAGAAGTTGGCTGCGCCAAGCGAAAACAATCCAGTAGAATATTTCTCAAATGCTAACCCTGAACTGTTTACACAAGTTGTCGACAAGTTTATGTCTAGCCACGGAAAAATGAACATGCCTGCGCACGCTGGTATGGACATGAATCACACCGCTTCAGCCGGAGCAGAGGAATAATCATGTTAGGAAAATTAACATTAGCGGCGGTTCCCTTAGACGTACCAATCGTCATGGTGACCATCTCCGCTATTATCCTTATTGGTCTGGCACTCGTTGCCACCATCACTTACTACGGTAAGTGGAAGTACCTGTGGACAGAGTGGTTTACCTCTATTGACCACAAAAAACTCGGTATCATGTACTGCATCATGGCTTTCGTGATGTTGCTCCGTGGTTTTGCCGATGCCATCATGATGCGGAGCCAACAGGTTCTCGCCTCAGCAGGTGAAGCTGGCTTCCTTCCGCCGCACCACTACGACCAAATCTTTACCGCGCACGGCGTGATTATGATTTTCTTCGTAGCGATGCCTTTCGTTGTTGGTTTGATGAACATCGCTGTCCCGTTACAAATCGGTGCTCGCGACGTTGCCTTCCCATTCCTAAACAACTTAAGCTTCTGGTTTACGGCTATCGGTGTCATCTTGGTAAACCTGTCTCTGGGTGTGGGCGAATTCGCGCAAACCGGTTGGCTGGCCTACCCTCCTCTGTCGGGTGCTGAATACAGCCCAGGCGTAGGGGTTGACTACTGGATTTGGAGTCTACAGCTATCAGGTATTGGTACAACACTGACCGGGATTAACTTCTTTGTCACTATTTTGAAAATGCGTGCCCCAGGCATGACTATGTTCAAAATGCCAATCTTCACTTGGACCGCGCTGTGTACTAACGTCCTGATTATCGCTGCGTTCCCAGTACTGACGGTGACCTTAGCACTGCTGACCTTGGATCGTTACCTTGGCTTCCATTTCTTTACTAATGAAATGGGCGGTAACATGATGATGTACGTGAACCTAATTTGGGTTTGGGGACATCCAGAAGTTTATATCCTTGTGCTTCCTGTGTTCGGTGTCTTCTCTGAAGTAACGGCAACATTCGCTAAAAAACGCATGTTTGGTTACACCTCAATGGTGTGGGCAACGGTTGCGATCACCGTACTGTCATTTATCGTTTGGTTACACCACTTCTTCACTATGGGATCCGGTGCCAACGTCAATGCCTTCTTCGGTATCATGACAATGATTATCGCAATCCCAACAGGGGTTAAGATCTTCAACTGGTTGTTTACCCTGTATCAAGGTCGTATCGAAATGACTGCGCCTATGCTGTGGACCATCGGCTTTATCGTGACCTTCTCGGTCGGCGGTATGACGGGTGTTCTATTAGCGGTTCCGGGTGCGGACTTCGTATTACACAACAGCCTATTCCTGATTGCTCACTTCCATAACGTTATTATCGGTGGGGTAGTCTTCGGTTGTATGGCGGGTGTGACCTACTGGTTCCCGAAAGCCTTTGGCTTCAAGCTTGACGAGAAATGGGGCAAACGCTCTTTCTGGTTCTGGATCATCGGCTTCTTCGTTGCCTTTATGCCGCTGTACGCATTAGGCTTCATGGGGATGACCCGTCGTTTAAGTCAAAACATCGATCCACAATTCCACCCGCTGTTAGTTGTTGCAGCTTGTGGTGCAGGCTCGATCGCACTGGGTATCCTTTGCCAGCTGATCATGTTCTACGTCTCTATCCGTGACCGTGAACTGAATCGTGACCTGACTGGGGATCCATGGGGTGGTCGTTCTCTTGAGTGGGCAACCTCTTCTCCACCTCCGTTCTACAACTTTGCGGTAATTCCAGAAATCAATGAGCGTGACTCTTTCTGGGAAATGAAGCAAAAAGGCGAAGCCTATAAGAAACCCGCGCATTATGAAGAAATTCATATGCCAAAAAATAGTGGTGCTGCAGTCGTTATCGCTGCTTTCGCAACTATCTTCGGTTTCGCAATGATCTGGTACATCTGGTGGTTGGCGGTTGTCTCTTTTGTTGGAATCTTGGCGAGCTGGATCATCAAGAGCTTTGACGAAGACGTGGATTACTACGTTACCGTTAAAGAAATCGAACAGATTGAGAACAAACACTTTGAAGAACTTAGCAAAGCAGGTGTGAAATAATGTCTTCTCTATCTAAACACCACGACGCCCATGGAGAGCATGGGCATCACGATGCAGGAGCCAATAAGATTTTCGGCTTCTGGATCTACCTGATGAGCGACTGCATTATCTTTGCAACCTTGTTTGCAACCTATGCAGTAATGATGAATAGCACCGCAGGCGGCCCTGCAGGACGTGACATCTTTGAACTGCCGTATGTTCTTGGTGAAACCGCCCTACTCCTCCTGAGTTCTATTACCTACGGCATGGCAGTAATTGCGATGAACAAAGGTAATAAAGGAACGGTTAATGCTTGGTTAGTCTTAACTTTCCTTTGCGGTCTAGGATTCATCGGTATGGAAATCAACGAATTCCATCACCTAATCTCTGAAGGCTTCGGTCCTCAGCGTAGTGGCTTCCTGTCTGCGTTCTTTACCTTGGTCGGTACCCACGGACTTCACGTAACTTGTGGTCTGATTTGGATGCTAGTCCTGATGTTCCAGATCGCAACACGTGGTCTGACCGCGACTAACCGCACCCGTATCATGTGTCTGAGCTTGTTCTGGCACTTCTTGGATGTGGTGTGGATCTGTGTGTTTACCATTGTCTATCTGATGGGGGTCATGTAATGAGTCACTCAGCAACCGAACATGGCGCATCGCATGGTAGCGTGAAGTCGTACATGATTGGCTTCATCCTCTCTATCATCCTAACGGGAATTCCTTTCTGGATGGTAATGGATGGAAGTTCTGCACACTCCACTACCCTAGCGGTAGTGGTGATCTGTGCCGTAGTTCAGGTTATTGTCCATCTGGTCTATTTCCTCCACCTCGACAGTAAGTCTGAGGGCGGTTGGAACCTAGTAGCCATTGTCTTCTCAGCAATCATCATTCTGATTGTTGTGGTCGGCTCACTGTGGATCATGTGGAACCTTAACTACAACATGATGCCCCACTAACTGAGTTAACCGTAATGATTAAGCAATACCTACAAGTGACAAAACCAGGGATTATTTTCGGAAATTTAATTTCTGTGATCGGGGGTTTTCTGCTGGCTTCTAAAGGCAGCATCGACTTCCGCTTATTTTTCGTCTCGCTGATTGGCGTCTCTCTCGTCGTCGCATCAGGTTGTGTTTATAACAACGTGATTGACCGCGATATTGACCACAAGATGGAAAGAACGAAAAACCGAGTTCTGGTGAAGGGGCTCATTTCAACAAAAGTGAGCTTGGCCTACGCCACCTTGTTAGGTATTGCTGGATTCGCGGTACTTTACTTTGGTGCTAATCCGTTAGCCATGTGGCTATCGGTCATGGGTTTCGTGGTTTATGTCGGTGTTTACAGCCTCTATATGAAGCGTAATTCTGTTTACGGAACGCTGATTGGAAGCTTGTCGGGCGCCGCACCTCCCGTGATCGGCTATTGTGCCGTCACGGGCAATTTCGATGCCGGTGCGTTGATTCTCTTAGCTATTTTTAGCTTATGGCAAATGCCTCACTCCTATGCCATAGCGATTTTCCGCTTTAAAGATTATCAAGCGGCAAATATTCCGGTGTTACCTGTCGTGAAAGGTATCTCCGTCGCTAAAAACCACATTACGCTGTATATCATCGCGTTTATGGTAGCGACATTAATGCTCTCCTTAGGGGGCTATGCCGGTTATAAATATTTAGTGGTTGCCGCCGCGGTTAGCCTGTGGTGGTTGGGCATGGCATTATCGGGTTACAAATCTGAAAACGATGACCGTGTCTGGGCACGTAAGCTGTTTGTCTTCTCTATTGTCGCCATTACCGCGTTAAGCGTGATGATGTCTGTCGACTTTATGGGCCCTGGCTCACCAGAGCTACTGACCTACGTGCGTTAATACCACGCTATGCTCCTAAGGCGCGAATTTCGCGCCTTTTCTTTTTGTTACGTAAGCTTAAGATCTATTCATTTACCCAACCTACACAACTCCTTAGACTATAAACAGAATTAAAGTAGAGGTTGTCATGAACGATAATAAAATGACCCCACTCGAGTTGCGCGCAACCTGGGGATTGGGGACGGTATTTTCTTTACGCATGCTCGGCATGTTTATGGTCTTACCTGTATTAACCACCTATGGTATGGCGTTACAGGGCGCGACAGAGGGATTGATTGGACTCGCTATTGGTATCTACGGTCTCGCACAAGCAATCTTCCAAATCCCGTTTGGCTTACTCTCTGACCGCGTGGGACGTAAACCTCTAATTGTCGGCGGCTTATTGGTATTTGTATTGGGCAGTATTGTTGCGGCAACGACGACCTCAATTTGGGGGATTATTTTAGGGCGTGCCTTGCAAGGTTCCGGTGCTATTGCCGCTGCGGTAATGGCGCTGTTATCCGATTTGACGCGAGAGCAAAATCGTACCAAGGCGATGGCCTTTATCGGGGTAAGTTTTGGGGTGACCTTCGCCATTGCGATGGTGATAGGCCCCATAGTGACGCATCTCCTCGGCTTACACGCCCTGTTCTGGATGATTGCTGTACTCGCTAGCCTCGGGATCATCATCACTTTATTAGTTGTCCCTTCTACCTCCGAGCATGTCCTTAACCGTGAGTCGGGTATGGTTAAAGGTAGCTTTAGCAAGGTACTTGCAAATCCCAAACTGCTTAAACTCAATGCCGGTATTTTATTCCTACATATCTTATTAATGTCGAGCTTCGTCGCGCTACCCGGTGAGTTTGAACAAGCCGGTTTCCCCGCCTCTGAACATTGGAAAGTCTATCTGGTAACCATGCTGATCGCCTTTGTAGGCGTTGTGCCGTTTATTATCATTGCTGAAGTTAAGCGCAAGATGAAGCTGGTGTTTGTGAGCTGCGTGGCGCTATTACTGATAGCAGAGCTGGTATTGTGGCAAGCTGGTGCTCACTTCTGGACTTTGGTCGTGGGCGTTCAGCTTTTCTTTTTCGCCTTCAACTTGATGGAAGCCATCTTACCTTCGCTGATCAGTAAAGAGTCGCCTGCTGGCTATAAAGGGACGGCAATGGGGATTTACTCGACCAGTCAATTCTTGGGTGTTGCTATCGGCGGCAGTGTAGGCGGATGGGTTTTCCAGCATGTCGACGCGCAAGCTGTCTTTTTACTTGGTGCAGGGATTGCCATTGTGTGGTTACTGGTCAGTTTAACCATGCAAGAGCCACCTTACGTCAGTAGTCTTCGCGTGGTGATCGACCGCACTGATAACGCTCAGTCACTTGAACAGCGCTTACGCGAAGCTCCGGGCGTGAGTAACGTCTTGATTATTCCTGAAGAGCGGGCGGCTTATATTAAAATCGACAGTAAAACGACCAACCGTCAAGAAATCGAAGCGCTGATTGCAGCGAATTAACCCCCTCCCCTCTCGACCACTTACCTGATCCTTTGCTCAGGTAAGTGGTAAGTCATCTTAATCGCGGAAGTTTTTAAATTGGAACGGCTGCCCCAAATTAGCCGCCTTAACGGTTGCCATTGAGGATTGTAAATCATCACGTGATTTACCTGTCACGCGCAACGATTCACCCTGAATCTGCGTTTGTACTTTCAGCTTGGCATCTTTGATGACTTTGACAATTTTCTTGGCAATGTCTGACTCAATCCCTTTTTTCATTTTAATGTCTAGGCTCCAGCTCTTACCGCTGTGGGTAATCTCTTCTGGTACATCCAGCACAGCCCCTTCAATGCCACGCTTCAACATTTTTTCACGCAGGATGTCGACAATTTGACGCACTTGGAAGTCAGACTCACTGCTCACAGAGATCACTTCATTCTTTTCATTCAATGTCACTTCTGCCGTCACATTGCGAAAATCGAAACGAGTTGATAGTTCACGGTTGGTATTTTCAACAGCATTTTTCACTTCTGGCATTTCAACTTCTGAAACTATATCGAAAGATGGCATATTTTCTTCTCCTCTTAAATCGTTGACATGCATAATACCGATCTGTAATGACGACACAACTGTTCAGCAAAAATTGGCAATGGATTGCGAGGGAATTTTATGAGAATAACAGTATTAGGCTGTGGTGCTTTAGGTCAGATATGGCTATCGGCTCTCTTCAGAGCAGGCCATGATGTACAAGGGTGGCTCAAAGTGCCACAACCGCAGCTCGCTATACAGGTCTTCACCCCTGAACAAAACTGCTATCAGCATAGGTTCTCCGTTAATGATGCTCACCTTCTGCAACAATGTGAATTATTGCTGGTAACGTTGAAGGCCCAGCAACTGCAATCGGCATTAACACCGCTTTTACCACTTCTGCCTGCAGCGTGCCCTATCGTCTTAATGCATAATGGACTGGGGGTCATTGATGATCTGCCTGTAATCACTCAGCCACTCTGTCATGCCGTGACCACGCAAGCAGCTTACCGTACCGCGGCAGCGACATTGCATAAAGCATGGGGATTAACACAAATCGGGCCATTAAACGCGGCAGCGCAGTCGGTAAGCCATGTCGCTGATATTCTCCACCAAGCTCTGCCAGATGTCGCTTGGTATGATGAGATAAAAATATCAGGGTGGAAGAAATTAGCGGTTAATGCGGTAATTAATCCTTTAACGGTTAAATATGACTGCCAGAATGGTGAGCTAATGATGGTGTTAGACGAGGTCAAAGCGTTGTGTAGTGAGCTTGCAACCGTGATGAAGCGGGAAGGTATCCATACCGACACCCTTCAATTATACGATCAGGTCGTCAATGTGATTAGCCTCACCGCCGCAAACAGTAGTTCTATGCGTCAAGATATCCACGCAAAGCGCTTAACTGAAATCGACTATATCAATGGCTATCTCCTTAAACGTGCGCGCTGCTACGGGTTAACCTTACCTCAGCATTCGGCGCTTTATCAACGGATTAAACAAAAGGAATCCGAGTATGTCAGCGACGCCCTCAGTGCTACTCTGCCTCGCTCATGGTAATGATGCCATTGAGATCACCACCTTTTTAAGTTTACTGCCGCGCGCCGGTATTCAGGTTACCGTCGCCAGTGTCGAGGGTGATAGCACCCTCACCCTTCAAAGCGCAGAGGGGCTTACCTTTCAGGCCGATACTCCCCTCTGTCAGGCGGTCGATAACGCCCACGATATGCTTCTTCTACTCGGAGGAAGAGAAAGTTGTGAAACTTACGTCGAGAGCGACTTGGTGATTGAATCTATCGCTCAATTCATAGCGAGCCAACGCTACGTTGTGGCCATGAGCCATGCGGTGCCGGGATTAATCGATAAGGTAGACTGTTACCGTGGGGCAAATGTAACCTGCCTGCCGCAACAGAAGGCTTTATTACAGCATACGCAATGGCAAGAACGGCGTGTTGTGATCGACCCACGCTATCATCTATTGAGCGGTCAAGGACCGTTATGTGCAACCGATATGGCACTGAAAATTATTGAACTGCTGAAGGGGAAGGAAGATGCTCATGCCGTTACTCATGATCTCGCCATCCCGATTGGGATTTACAATTATCAAGAGTAAAAAAAAGGCCTCATCATTGAGGCCTTAAGTATTACGGTCGGTACACTTTAACGTTAGTGAACCCTTGCTCATGCAGGTATAAGGCTTGTAATCGGCTCATTACCCCCCGCTGGCAGTAGAGTAACCAGGTACGTGAACGGTCCAAGTCCCCGAATTGCGTACTCAGCTTGTAGAAAGGTATCGATTTGATTTCTACACCACCGATATCGAGAGGATGATCCTCTTGTTCATCGATTGAACGAATATCCAGAATCGCATCTTGAGCCGTAAATTCGCTGACTGATTCGATTTCTGCCACTTCAGCGGTGGTCTCAACGGCAATTTCACGAATATCGATATTGCGTGCCTCAGCAACGACCCGGTCTAAGATGGTGAAATCGAAATTATTCTCTTCTTCTTCAATCTTCGCCTTGACCGCTTTCACAGTAGGACTCTTCGAGATCACGCCACAATATTCAGGCATGGTTTTCGCAAAATCTTCTGTGCCAATTTGACGAGCCACTTTGATGATGTGTTCTTTATCATGGGAGATCAGCGGACGCAGAACAAGGGTGTCAGAGACGTTATCGATAAGACGAAGATTGGTTAGGGTTTGGCTTGAAACTTGGCCAAGTGCTTCACCGGTCACCAACGCCTGAACGCCATAACGCTCAGCAATATGAGAGGCCGCACGGATCATCATTCGCTTCAGTACAACACCCATCTGACCATCATCAACTTTTTCTAAAATCTCGCCAACCACTGGCTCGAAATCGATAGCGATGAATCGTACGCGGTGAGAGCGACCAAAGGTGTTCCAAAGATAATGCGCGACTTGGCGTACACCGATTTCGTGAGCGGCACCGCCAAGATTAAAGAAGCAATAGTGAACCCGGCTACCGCGGCGCATCAGCATATAACTCGATACACCTGAGTCGAAGCCACCCGAGATCAATGAGATCACGTCTTCTTGAGTCCCTATTGGGAAACCACCGAGCCCTTCATAACGATTAGTGATTAATAATAGGCGATCTTGGTCGATCTCTAAATGCACTGTCGTATCTGGATTTTTTAGTTTGACCGAGGCTGACGCAATATGTTGATTCAATCCTCCGCCAACATACCGCTCTACTTCGTGTGAAGTGAACTCATGTTTACCACGGCGTTTGGCACGCACACAGAAGGTTTTCCCCTCAAGTTGTGTTTGGTACCTAGCCAAGGTTTGCTCAAAGATGTCGTGCAAGCTGGTAAAGCTACGATCTTCGACAGCGAGCACGTGATGAATTCCCGGAATCCGCGTCAGTGCTTCTGCCACCGCCGAGCTAAGCTCCGGCTTTCGCGTACGAACCGTAATGTGGTCCCACAAACGGACTACCGCAATATCTTCATCAACGCTTTTCAGCACGTTTCGTATATTGCTGGATAAAATTTTGATAAAGCGCAGTCGTACAGATTGGCTTTTGATCGTTATTTCTGGAAATAGTTTTACGATAAACTTCATAATGGCACTAACTTACGTGGGAATAAACGTTAATTATTAATCGTTTATATGTTAAAATGGTTTTCAGGGTTACCCTCTGATTTAAGCGCGCGTAGTATATCACCATTAGGGTGCATTAGCTTGTTTTAGTCGTGCAATACAGAGTGTTTTGCGAAAACTCTCTAGTCAGCTAACATATATCTCAATTATCGTTCACTCACCAAGCCGGTACTGTATATGCCAAAAAAACCTGCGTCGACGATCAGCTTTGAACAGTCACTTTCTGAATTGGAAGCTATTGTCCAACGCTTAGAAAGCGGTCAATTGCCGCTAGAGGATGCCCTCAACGAATTCGAAAAAGGGGTGACTCTTGCACGCCAAGGCCAACAGCAACTACAGCAAGCCGAGCAACGGGTGCAAATTCTGCTTGCCCAAGACGAGCAGGCTGAATTATCAACGTTCACACCGGAAAAGTGATCATGGATCTCTCCACAACCTTAACGCATTATCGTACCCGTATTGACCGCGTACTCGAAGAATGTTTAGAGAATCTTACTTTTCAGTCTATTCCCTTATATAAAGCCATGCATCATGGCGTATTATTAGGTGGAAAGAGAATGCGTCCGTTTCTGGTCTACGCTACCGGTGAAATGTTTGGTGTCTCACCTGACGTTTTAGATGTGCCAGCATCGGCAATCGAGTTTATTCACGCTTATTCTCTTATTCATGACGACTTACCGGCCATGGATGATGACAGCCTCCGTCGAGGACAGCCAACCTGTCATATTGCCTTTGGTGAAGATACGGCAATCCTAGCGGGCGATGGATTACTGACGCAGGCATTTTCGATTTTAAGTGATAACCCTATGCAAGGCGTTTCGGACAAAATGCGGCTTGCAATGGTCAGCGAATTAGCCCAAGCCAGTGGTGCAGCCGGTATGGTGCTTGGCCAAGCCTTGGATTTACAGGCAGAAGGTAAAACGCTTGATTTGGCAGCCCTAGAAACTATCCACCGCCATAAAACTGGGGCACTGATTCGTGCTGCAATTCGCCTAGGGGCCTTAAGTGCTGGAGAAGAGAGCCGTCAATACCTTCCGATTCTCGACCGTTACGCGGAAGCGATTGGCCTGGCCTTCCAAGTGCAGGACGATATTTTAGATGTTACCGGCGACAGTCAAGTAACGGGGAAACAACAAGGGATGGATGTTGCCCACGGCAAAAGTACCTATCCTGGATTATTAGGTCTTGACCAAGCAAAAGCGAAAGCCCAAGAGCTTTACCAAGAAGCCATCAATGCGCTGGTACAGCTTGAACAGCATGGCTTTTCTACTCAGCAATTACAGGCGTTAGCGAGTTATATCGTTGAGCGTAATAAATAAATTCTATGATGAGTCTCTGATGAGTTTTGACAATACCCTTTATCCCACTCTGGCCTTGGCTGAGACCGTTCAGCAATTACGCCAACTTCCTAAAGAGAAGTTGCCACAACTCTGCGAAGAATTACGCGCGTATTTGCTCAATAGTGTGAGTCAATCGAGTGGGCACTTTGCCTCTGGCCTTGGTGTCGTTGAACTTACCGTTGCATTACACTATGTCTATGATACCCCCTTCGACCACTTAATCTGGGATGTCGGCCATCAAGCTTACCCGCATAAAATTTTGACAGGTCGCCGTGATCGCATCGGTACTATTCGTCAAAAAGATGGGCTGCACCCCTTTCCGTGGCGCGCGGAAAGTGAACACGATGTATTAAGCGTCGGACACTCATCAACCTCTATCAGCGCAGGTTTAGGTCTGGCCGTCGCCGCGCAGAAAGAACAAAAAGAACGTAAAGTCGCCTGTATCATCGGTGATGGTGCCATCACTGCGGGAATGGCATTCGAGGCCATGAACCATGCCGGTGATATAAAACCTGATATGTTAGTTGTACTTAATGATAACGACATGTCTATCTCCGAGAATGTTGGGGCATTGAATAACCGTGTCGCACAACTTCTCTCCGGAAGAACTTATTCTAAATTACGTGAGAGCGGTAAGCGCGCCTTCGATAATTTCCCACCGATTAAAGAGCTGCTCAAACGCACGGAAGAGCATCTAAAAGGGATGGTATCCCCTGGGACCTTATTCGAAGAACTCGGCTTTAACTATATTGGTCCGGTGGATGGCCACGACGTCCTGACGCTGGTGAGTACCTTATGTAATATGCGCCAGCTGAAAGGCCCGCAATTCCTGCATATTATTACGCAGAAAGGCAAAGGATATGCGCCGGCGGAAAAGGATCCGATTAGCTGGCATGCTGTGCCAAAATTCGATCCCGCAAGCGGTGTATTACCGGCTAGCAAACCTAGCATTGCCCCTACCTACTCGAAAGTTTTCGGTGACTGGCTATGCGAAGTCGCGGCGCAAGATCCTAAACTGATGGCAGTCACCCCAGCGATGCGTGAAGGGTCTGGTATGGTCCGCTTTTCTCGCGAATTTCCACAGCAATATTTCGATGTGGCAATCGCTGAACAACACGCGGTAACCTTCGCGGCAGGGTTAGCGATTGGTGGTTATCATCCCGTTGTGGCCATTTACTCAACATTCTTACAGCGTGCTTATGATCAGCTGATTCATGATGTCGCTATTCAGAAGTTACCTGTCTTATTCGCCATCGACCGTGGTGGGATTGTGGGGGCTGATGGTCAAACCCACCAAGGTGCGTTTGATATCGCTTTCTTACGCTGTGTGCCAGACCTCGTCATCATGACGCCAAGCAACGAGGACGAGTGCCGTCAAATGCTCTATACCGGCTACCAATACCGTCAAGGGCCTAGCGCCGTGCGCTATCCTCGCGGTAACGGTATCGGCTTAGCAGAGCGCCCATTAGTCGCCCTACCGATGGGTAAAGGGTATGTGGTACGTGAAGGGTCACAGATAGCGATCTTAAACTTTGGAACACTGCTTGAAGAAGCCAAATACGCGGCCGAGCAGTTAGGTGCAACCTTAGTGGATATGCGTTTTGTTAAACCACTCGATGAAGCATTAGTCCTTACCCTTGCCCAAACACATGATACCTTTATTACCCTCGAAGAAGGGTCAATCAAAGGTGGTGCAGGCAGTGCGGTCAATGAACTTCTGATGGCTCATCGACTGATGCGTCCGGTCCTCAATCTAGGCTTGCCCGACGAATTTATCGCACAGGGCACGCAGGAAGAGGTCAGAGCATTGCTCGGCTTAGACAGCCAAGGGATTATCGCCAGCTACCAGCAGTGGTCAGCCTAAAGAAAAAGCGCCTAACGGCGCTTTTTTTATCCAGTGAAGTGGTCAAACCCCTTCGGTTGGTAAGGCAGCTTCTTACCGTTATCAAATAGGGTAATGCCCTCGGAAGCCGGTAAAATTTGACCAATACAGTGCCCTTCAACGCCTAAATTCGCCAAGGCTACTATGATGGCCTCACGGTTCACTTCAGGCACTGTGAAGCAAAGTTCATAGTCTTCCCCTCCATTCAAGGCAAAGGCTATCGCCTCTTCCCGTGACACCACTTCTTGGAGAGTCGCCGACAGAGGAAGATGATCCTGATCTATCTTCGCTCCAACGCCGCTGGCTTGCAGAATATGCCCGAGGTCTGAGAGTAATCCATCTGACACATCGATCGCGGAAGAGGCTAAATCGCGCAGCGCTTGGCCTTGTAAAATACGCGGCGTTGGGCGCAAGTGCCGTTTTAATAAATAATTTCGCTGTTCAGCGGTTGCCGTCGATAACTTCTCTTGTAACAGAGCAAGTCCCGCCGCACTATCGCCTAGGGTTCCCGTGACAAAAATCCAATCCCCATGTTGTGCGCCGCTTCGTTTCAATGCTTTTCCGGCAGGTACCAGTCCGTGGATCCCAAGCGTCATGGATAGCGGACCGCGTGTGGTATCCCCACCGATTAATTGCATATGATAATAATCGAGTTGTTCGAATAGGGCATCACTAAAGGCTTGTAGCCATGGGTGGTCAATCGCTGGGAGGCTGATCGCTAACGTTAACCAAGCTGGGTCTGCGCCCATTGCAGCCAGATCACTCAAGTTGACAGCCAATGCCTTATAGGCAAGGTCGTCCGGGGCGATATCGTGATAAAAATGAGTACCTTCCACTAATGTGTCAACACTAATGGCTAATGTCTGATTGGGAGCAAGATTTAATAATGCGCAGTCATCACCAATCCCTGTTTCTACATCTCGTCTATAAGTCGTTTTACGATTAAAATAACGACTAATAATCTCAAATTCTCCGCCAGCCATCACGCTTACCTTTTTTGTCTTGCTGAGCCATAAAAAAAGGCCGGAATATCCGGCCTCATAGCATTATTTACGGCGAGGTCTAATTTGTGGAGCAACCTTGTCCAATACGCCGTTTACGAACTTATGGCTATCTTCTGCACCAAATATTTTGGCCAGTTCAATCCCTTCGTTAATCGCAACTTTGTAAGGCACGTCATCACGCTTACTGAGTTCGTAAAGCGAAATACGTAATGCGGCTTTCTCAACTTCGCCCAGCTCGTCAAGGCGACGGCTCAGGTGAGGTTGCATCAGCTTATCAAGATAATCACTGTTGTTCGCTACGCCTGTCAGGATCTCCCGAAAGTACAGCACATCAACGTCTTTGACGTCGTTTTCAGCAAGGAACTGATATTCAACATCAGCAATGTCGTTATTCGATAATTGCCAAGAGTAAAGTGCTTGAAGAGCACACTCTCGGGCGCGGCGGCGAGCAGCAGGTTTCACAAAAATCCCCTCAGAATCAGGCGTTAATCGCTTTTAATACGTTAATCATTTCGAGTGCGGTCAAAGCAGCTTCTGCTCCTTTGTTACCCGCTTTAGTTCCAGCACGCTCAATAGCCTGCTCGATATTTTCGGTCGTCAATACACCAAAAGAAACTGGGATGTCACTATTCATCGCAACATTCGCAATCCCTGAACTCGCTTCGCCTGCCACAAATTCAAAATGTGCAGTACCGCCACGAATTACGGTGCCCAGTGCAATGACAGCGTCATATTTTTTAGTCTGTGTTAAGGTGCGTGCGGCGAGTGGCAGTTCATAAGCGCCTGGTACCCACACCACGGTAATGTTTTCGTCTTTGACCTGACCAATACGTTTTAACGCATCGACTGCACCTTGAAGCAAGCTATCGTTAATGAAGTTGTTGAAACGAGCGATAACAATCGCAATATTTGCTTCTGGCGTAGCAACCGGCGCTTCGATAGTTTTCATAAATATCCTTCAGGTTAAGAGTTAGACGCCCAACAGGGCGCGAATTCTAGCATAATGTTTAACGAACTGCTTAGGCTTTTACGCAGACAGTGAGGTTGGCTGTAAAATAATACGAATATCGGGGCCAACTTGTTGAATATCTTGTATCTCAAATCGTAAGGCTTGTGCAAGGTGCTCAAGGCCCGGTAGCACACAAAGCCCCCGAGCATCGGTCCCCATTAAGGTCGGGGCCATATACAGGATCAATTCATCAACGACACCTGCTTGCAATAGCTGTCCTGCCAAGCTTGCGCCCGCTTCAACCCACACAGTGTTAACCTCTTGTTTGCCCAACACCATCATTAATGCGACCAAATCGATATTTTCTTGGTGCTCAGGAACGACTAGGGTTTTAGTCCAACACGAGGAGTCTACCCCCGGCTGAGTAACGACTCGCCATGTCTGTGCCTCCGTCACCGTGAACAGGGTCTGATCATCGTTCACTTGACGGTGACGATCCAGCACCACACGAATCGGTTGACCTAACAGCTCTTCTCCCCCAATAGTCGCTTGGGCTGCAGGGCTTAACTCTGACCAGCGTACATTCATGCTAGGATTATCGACGAGCACAGTTTTACTGGTGGTGAGGATGGCTGAGGCCTGGGCGCGAAACTCCTGGACGTCTTGTCGTGCTGCAGAAGAAGTGATCCACTTACTTTCACCATTCGCCATGGCTGTGCGCCCATCCAGCGACGCGGCCAATTTTAGTTGTACCCAAGGGAAGCCTGTTCGCATCCGTTTTAGGAAACCTCGGTTTAAGGCTTCAGCCTCTGCCGCCAATAGGCCGAACTCGACCTCGATTCCAGCTTGGCGTAATCGGTGCAAGCCTCTGCCCGCAACTTGAGGGTTGGGATCTTGCATTGCCACGATAACTCGTGAGATCCCTGCTGCGATAAGCGCATCACAACAAGGCGGTGTCCGACCATGATGGCTACAAGGCTCGAGCGTGACATAGGCTGTCGCGCCTCGCGCTTTATCACCGGCCTCACGCAGTGCATTGACTTCTGCATGCCCTTCGCCTGCTTTTTTATGCCAGCCTTGACCGACCACTTCGCCATCCTGAACGATCACACAGCCGACATTTGGATTAGGGTTAGTGGTAAAACGTCCCCTTTTGGCGAGGTCTAAAGCCTGTTGCATAAACACTTGATCTGACATTACTCGCTCCCCAGCTTGGCAATTTCCTCACCGAATTCACGAACATCCTCAAAACTACGATAAACTGATGCAAAGCGGATGTAAGCGACTTTATCCAATAATTTCAATTCGTCCATCACGTAATTCCCTACCACCTTGCTTGGCAGCTCGCGTTCTCCGGTCGCGCGTAATCGCGCTTTAATTCTGTGCACGGCGTTGTCCAGGGCATCCGCACTAACTGGACGCTTTTCTAAGGCCTTCAGCAACCCACGCATCATCTTTTCTTCATCAAAAGGCTCTCTAACCTCATCGCTTTTAATGACACGTGGCATCACCAATTCGGCAATTTCGAAAGTGGTAAATCGTTCACTACAGAGTAAACACTGCCTACGGCGACGTACTGACGACCCTTCACTGACTAAACGAGAATCAATGACTTTGGTATCGACAGCGTTACAAAAAGGGCAATACATGGTGTCTCCTAAACTGAGGCAGTAGGGTCAACTAGTGTAGCGCGAACCCCTGAGGACAGAAACGCCTAGCATTAAATTTATTCACTACAGCCAGATATCTCTCATTGTGAAAGAAATAGTCTATGCTTTACGGTGAAATACTGACTATTTTCACGACCTAAAACAGGAGTTTGTAATGGGCTTATTTGATTTTGTTAAAGAAGCAGGTGAAAAAATTTGGGATTCAGTCACCTCACATGACGATGCGGCAACCAAAATTCAGGATCACCTAAAAAAACTGGGGATTCCGGGGGCTGATAAAGTACAAGTTAATGTAGAGGGTGATAAAGCCACTGTCAGCGGTGATGGAATTAGCCAAGAACTGAAAGAGAAAATCTTGGTGGCTATCGGCAACGTTGCGGGCGTTAGTCATGTCGAAGATAACGTGAAAACGACGGATACTACGTCCGAGAGCAAGTTCTATACCGTTAAGTCAGGCGACACGCTCAGTGGAATTGCTAAGCAAGTCTACGGTGACGCTAACCAATACAATAAAATTTTTGAAGCGAATAAGCCGATGCTATCGCATCCAGATAAGATCTACCCTGGTCAATCTCTGCGTATTCCTGCCTAAAAAAATCGCTGCCGTGTCATCGGCAGCGACACTTTCACCGTCTATCGCTTACGACGGGTCAACGGATAGCCTAACAACAGCAATACCACCCATACTGCGCCGGCGTACAATGACAGGCGTGTATCAGGGAAATAGCCAATCAAGGCGATGATAAAGACTAGGAAGATCACCGCGATACTCGACAATACGACACCACCCGGCAGCGCAAATTTCAGTGATTTTGCCGCCTCCTTGCCCATTTTGATCCGTGAAGCAATTTGCGATAGCAGGATCATAATCCATACCCATACCGTCGCAAAGGTCGCTAGTGAAGCGATTACCAAGAAGACTTTTTCCGGCATCAGATAGTTAAGCAGTACCGCAATCAACAGTGCCACCATCATGACGATTACCGTCACAGCCGGTGCGCCGCGAGAAGAAACCTTACGGAAAATGGCGGGCGCTTGCCCCTGCTCAGCCAATCCGTGCAGCATACGACCCACCCCAAAAATATCGCTATTAATCGCAGAGAGTGAGGCGGTAATGACCACAAAGTTCAGGATAGAGGCGGCAGCAGCAATCCCCAAATGCTGAAAGGTGAGTACAAACGGGCTGCCTTGGGTACCAACCTGGTTCCAAGGATAGATTGCCATAATCACGAACAGCGTTGCGACATAGAACACAAGAATACGCCAAGGGACGGAGTTGATCGCTTTCGGAATCGATTTTTCTGGATTTTCGGCTTCTCCAGCGGTGATCCCAATAATCTCGATGCCGCCATACGCGAACATGACCATTTGCAACGAAAGCAACATACCGACTAGTCCATGGGCAAAAAATCCGCCATGTGTCCATAAGTTAGAGATACCGGTGGGCTGCCCGCCATTGCCGATACCCCAGATAATCATACCGAAGCCAGCGATAATCATTAGCGTAATGGTGGCAATTTTAAAGAATGAGAACCAGAACTCGACTTCACCGAAGGTTTTGACGCTCATCATATTGATTGCGCCAATAATAAATACGACACTCAGTACCCAAATCCAATGCGGGACTTCTGGGAACCAGACCCCCATGTAGACACCGAACGCTGTCACATCGGCAATACCGACGATCAATATCTCAAAACAGTAGGTCCAGCCAGTCAAATACCCTGCCCAAGTCCCTAAGTAATCATTGGCATAACGTGAAAACGAGCTGGCTGAAGGGTTATTAACCGACATTTCGCCGAGGGCGCGCATAATAATGTAAGCCACTAACCCGCCGATAATATAGGCTAACAGCACACTTGGACCCGCCATACGAATCGCATCCGCCGATCCGTAAAATAAGCCCGTTCCAATCGCCGAACCTAATGCCATAAAACGGATATGCCGGATACTCAATCCCCGCTTTAGGGTATTTTTTTGTTGCTTCATTTTCCGATTCCACAAATAAAAACCACGAGCCTTAGCCCGTGGTTGTTCACGTCAATACTGTTTTACTGCGTGGTTTTCACGCTAACAGTCTTACCCTTCATTCTATCAATGATAGCCGCCACAATAATAACGACTAACACTGGGGGTAACCACGATAAGTTTTGTTCAGAGAGAGGCAAATGTTGCAAGCTTGCCGGGACGACTGAACTGAAATCACTGGCCTTTAATCCATCGATGATGCCGAATACTAAGCTAACCGCCATCGCAGGTTTGATGATTCGCCCCGCTTCTTGCCACCAATTTAGGGTAAAGCTTAACAGTACCAATACGATACAAGGTGGGTAAATCGCAGTAAGCACTGGCACAGAAATCGCGATCAGGTGCGTCAAGCCGAGATTTGAGATAATCATCGCAAACACGCCAAGGAGCACCACCAACGTCTTATAAGAGAGTGGGATGTATTGAGCAAAGAACTCCGCACAGGCACAGGTTAGACCAATTGCCGTTACCATACAGGCGATAAAAATGAGTACACCTAAGAATAGGCTGCCACCCGCACCAAAAGTATGTTGCACATACGCATGAAGAATCGCTGCACCGTTAGCGGATTGGCTAATTAAGCTGCCGCTGTCTGAACCGAGTTTGAACAGAGATAGGTAAACCAGTGTCAGACCCACCCCAGCAATTAATCCGGCGAGTACTGTATAACGAGTCAGTAATGTTGGATTCTCGATACCACGCGAACGCGCAGCATTGACAATAACAATACCGAATACCAACGCCCCTAACGTATCCATGGTCAGGTAACCATTCACGAAGCCATTAGAGAATGCTGCTTGCTGATAAACCTCCGTCGCCGGCAGATTATTACCTGCAGGCCACATCAATGCGGCAATACCCAGAATCGCGAGCGCGACAATTTTAACCGGTGCAAGAAAATGACCAACGGTATCCAGAAGTTTTCCAGGGAACAGCGAGATCACGATAACCAAGCAGAAGTAGATTGCGCTGTAGATGGCCAACGCCAACGAGTTTTCACCCACCAGAGGGCCAATTCCAACTTCAAAGGAGACCGTTGCCGTACGCGGCGTGGCGAAGAGCGGGCCCACAGCCAAATAGCAGACTATCGCTAGCACTATACCTGCCGCTTTACCGACTGGCGTACTCAAGCTATCCACACCACCGCCGACGCGTGCAAGCGCGATGACCGTTGCAACGGGTAAGCCTACCGCGGTAATTAAGAAACCAATAGCGGAAACCCAAACATGTTCGCCGGATTGAATACCGACCATCGGTGGGAAAATAATGTTACCCGCACCGACAAACAGCGCAAAAGTCATAAACCCCAGCGCAAAAATGTCCCTAGTTGTTAAACGTTTCATCATAAATACTCTATGTCGCCCTGTCGTTTATAAAAGTTATAGTTTATTGACGATCACTTCCCCTTCTAAAAGCCTGGGCCAGAGGGATTAAAAAGTGAGATGGCGTTATGCCACAAGCTCCGTCAAGGTCATAAGTAAATCTTTTATAATAAACAAAGGCAACAGAGCAAGCGCAATGCAGGAGGATATTCTAAAAAAGAGGATTAAATCAGTAATTATGCTAAGTATAGAGTGAAACATTTAGAAAATGATATGAGTGTTTTTTGTCCAGCTTAACGCAATAGCCTAAAAATGGACCTAACCTGTACGATTTTTTTACTGCTTATCAATAGGGACCGTAGCACAACAGTCCCCTTGAATTTATCCCTTAGGTACAGCAGATGACGATGCTTCAGAAACGATAAAGGATTTAGTCAATTGAAAACTAAAAACAGTCTGATGATGAGGCTGACTTTCAATGCGCAATTTGCTGCCATGATGACTGAGTGCATGTTTAACAATTGCTAACCCTAAACCGCTACCTCCAGAATGGCGTGAACGTGCACCATCCACTCGGTAGAAGCGCTCCGTCAGTCTTGATAAATGCTCTGGCGCTATCCCCGGTCCATTATCGATCACCTTAAATTCTGCGCCACTGGCGATTCGCTGCCAGCTAAGGGTAATTGCCGTACCACTCGGCGTGTGATTGATCGCATTAAACACTAGGTTCGACAGTGCGCTGCGTAATTGCTCCTCATTTCCTCGCACCGTTAAGCATTGATCAATCTCGCAAACTACCTGATGTCGGCCATCGCTTAATGCGGTCGCATCAAGGTAAATTTGCTCCAGTAGCCGTGGAACGTCGATATGCTGTCGCATCTCATACGCTGGGGTTGCTTCGATTTTAGAGAGCGTGAGAAGTTGTTTGACCAGTTCTGCCATACGCTGCGTTTGAGATTGCATCGATGCTAACGCCTTTTGCTGGCTCGCGGGCGGCATCTCTCCCTCCTCCAGCATCTCGAGATAGCCTTGCAAAACGGTAAGCGGTGTACGCAGCTCATGGCTCACATTGGCAAAAAAATTACGACGCATATTTTCGAGCTGATGAAGTTGACTCACATCCCTACCAACGATCAACCATTGTTGATCGCTGTAAGGCATCACCCGAAATTCCATCTGCTGCCCATTATTCAGTCCTTGCACCAAAGGTTGAGTAAATTGGCGTTGCTGCAGATAACGCGAGAACTCGGGGTAACGCAGAAGATTTTGAATGTTTTGACCATTATCTTCCGGCCAACGCAACCCAAGCAAATCTTGCGATAAACCGTTACACCAGAAGATATTTCCCTCTTCCGTGACCATCACTAAGGCATCGGGCAGTGATTCTGCCCCACTGCGAAACCGTTGAATTAATGAGCGTAATTCACTGCGCCGGCGCTTGTTGCGCTGTTGCATCAGCAGTAAACCGTAAAAGAGTGGCTCCCAACTGCCCCGTCCTGAAGGCGGTGTCATGCTCCGATCGATCCACAGCCAATGAGAGAGACGCAGAAGCTGTTTGAAGTGCCAGCCTATCAGTAGCAAGAGCCCAAGAATGATAGCGATGGCCGGTTGATGAAAAAAAAATCCGATGACCGAGGCTACAATAAGGACAAGACACAACTCGAGCAGAAGTGTTTTAAGCGATAATTTATCCAGCACCGTATCGCTCCCTAATAGCGTACTGAGAAACGGTAACCTGCGCCACGAACGGTCTGAATCATTTTTTCATAGCCTGAGGGTTCTAATGCTTTACGTAAGCGTCGAATATGAACGTCCACGGTGCGATCTTCTACGTAAACGTTAGTGCCCCAGACCTGATTCAGTAAGTGTTCACGAGTATAGACTTTTTCGGGATGTGACATAAAAAAGTGCAGTAAGCGGTATTCTGTCGGCCCCATATCTACCGGAGTCTCCCCCGCCATCACTCGGTGCGAGCTGGGATCGAGTACAAGCCCTTGGATATCAATGACTTCATCTTCTGGCATCGGCGAGATACGTCTAAGGATCGCTTTAATCCTCGCGTTCAATTCTTTCGGTGAAAAAGGCTTGAGCATATAATCGTCGGCCCCGGCGTCTAGCCCTCGCACCCGATCTTCCTCTTCCCCTTTCGCGGTCAGCATCAGCACCGGAATATCGCGGGTAAAGGCCTCTTTCTTCAAATGCCGGATATACTGAATACCACTGCCGCCGGGCAGCATCCAATCCAGTAAGATCAAATCTGGCCAAGGCTCAATTAATTGTCGGAGAGCACGATCATAGTCTTCTGCTTCGATTACGTCATAACCATTCTGTTCGAGTACAAAACAAATCATTTCACGAATGGGGGCTTCATCTTCTACTACTAAGATCCGCTTGGCCATTTTATCTCCAAAATTAACCCCTTACTTAGGCATGGGCGCCATTATCTGTCACTTTTATTACAGTTTTATGAATAACGGTAGTAACTAATCATCTTCCCTTAACTATTGCAAGTTTGCCCCGAGGTGTTTTTTGCCCCATCGGTAAAGGCTATACTCCTGCCTTTATAACTTTAGAAGTGAAGCCTGATGAAAATAGTTCATACCTCAGATTGGCACTTAGGCCAGTTTTTTTATGCGCGAAGCCGTGCGGCGGAGCATCAGGCTTTTTTTCAGTGGTTGAAGGCGTTAGTCATTGAGCAAGAGGTCGAGGCCATCATCGTGGCTGGGGATATTTTTGATACCGCTACCCCGGCCAGTTATGCCCGTGAGCTATTAAACCAATTCATTGTGTCGCTACAAGAGACTGGCTGTCAGCTTTACCTGCTAGCGGGCAACCATGATTCGGTAGCAACGTTGAATGAATCGAGAGAGCTGGTCGCCTGCCTCAATACCCATATTATTACTGGTCCGACGGAGCAAGGCGACTCGCCGATTTTTCCGTTAAGAGATAGGCAAGGTAACGTTGCAGCAATCCTCTGCGCTATCCCCTATTTGCGCCCGCGAGATATTCAGTTGAGTCAAGCCGGGCTGTCGGCAAGAGAGAAGCAACAAGACCTTTTACAGGCTATCACTGGCTATTATCAGGATATTTTTCAGCAAGCGCTTCACCTCCAGCAACAGTATCAGGGCGATACTCTACCCATCATTGCAACCGGGCACCTTACCGCGCTAGGCGTGACGAAGAGTGATTCTGTCCGCGACATCTATATCGGTTCGTTAGAAGCTTTTCCTGCTAGTGCCTTTCCACCGGCTGACTATATCGCGCTAGGGCATATCCATCGCCCACAAAATGTTAGCGGCGATAAGTCGATTCGCTATTCCGGTTCACCGATCCCGTTAAGCTTTGATGAGCTGGGGTCGCCGAAGAGTATCACGCTTATCACCTTAAGTGCCGACCAGCCATTACAGTGGCAAGCGGTCGATATTCCGTGTTTTCAACCGATGCGCAGCTTGAAAGGGAACTTAAGTGAGCTAGCTAATCAGCTAGCAGACCTTGCGCCACCGACACCTGGACAGAAAATCTGGCTGGATATCGAGATCCACCACGAGGAATATCTCAGCGATTTGCAACAACGGGTAGAAAAAATGACCGAGGGCCTGGCCGTGGAAATTCTCTTACTGCGACGTAAACGGCTTCAGTCCCCCCTCGCCCTCACCAGCAACGTTAAAGAGACCTTAAGCGAATTAACGCCTGAAGAAGTATTTCGGCGGCGATTAGCACAAGAGCCCTTGAATGATGACCAGACTCACACCCTGCTGCAACTGTTCCGAGAAGTCTCCGCACAACTTGATGAGGCAGAAGAATAAGCGATGAAAATAGTCACGTTACGCCTTAAAAATATAAACTCCCTGCGCGGAGAGTGGTTTATCGACTTTAGGTTATCCCCCTTTAGCGACAATGGCTTATTTGCTATCACCGGAGAAACTGGCGCAGGAAAAACCACACTATTAGATGCGATATGCCTCGCGCTTTATCATCAGACGCCACGTTTAGGGGCGATCTCGCCGACGCAAAATCAGCTGATGACCCGTGGCACCAGTGATTGTATGGCCGAGGTTGAATTTGAAATTAAAGGGGAGGCTTGGCGAGCCTTCTGGAGCCAGAACCGCGCAAGAAACGATCACCGAGGTAAGTTACAGCCGCCGAAAGTCGAACTTGCTCGCTGTGCCGATAACAAAATTTTCGCAGATAAGGTTTCGGATAAACTTAAGACTATCGAAACGCTTTCTGGTCTAAATTTCCAACGTTTTACTCGTTCAATGATGCTGTCGCAGGGGCAGTTCGCTGCGTTTCTGAACGCTCCCGTGTCGGAGCGGGCCGAATTACTTGAAGAACTGACGGGTACTGATATCTATGGGCGTCTATCACAGCAGGTCTACGAGCGACATAAGCAGTATAAGATCGAGCTCGACCAGTTGCAGGCCAAACTCTCTGGCGTTACGCTGCTTGACCATTCGCAGCGTGACGCGCTGTTTCAACAACATAAAGATTTAGCCCAAGAACGTGATGCCTTACAGCAACAGCTTGAACAGCTGCATAATGCACTGAATTGGCAGCACTACCATCAACAGCTTGTTCAACAGGTCACTGATAGTCAGCAGGCGTTAGTCACGACTCAACAGCAAGCAGAGAACGTTGCCCCGCTACGGGATCAGCTTGCTGCCTACCAACCCGCAGTACAACTGTTACCCTTTTGGCAAGCCTTAGAGCAGTCGACTCATCGTTTAGCGGCGACACGCGCTCAGCAATCGACCTTACAACAACAGGTTGAACACACCGAACAGCAAATACAGAGCCGCTATCAAGCGTGGCAAAACACCGTTCAAGCGGAACAGCAATTCCAAATCCACCAGCAGCAGCAACAGCAATTGCTGGTGGAACAGATTATTCCCCTTGATGAGCGTATTAAACAGTTGACTCAGCAACAGCAAGAGCTCGCGCAGCAGCAACGTCCTTTGCAACAGACCTATCAGCAAACAGCCCAGCAGTTGAGTCTGTTAACCCAACAAGCAGACACTCAGCAGCAACGTCTTCGAGTGATTGAAGATTGGCAACAGCGCTATCCGACACTGAGCGAGTGGGGACCGGAACTGGGGGGCTGGCAGCACACAGCCGAGCAGCTGTTGCGAGAGGAAAATGCTCATCAGGCCATGGTAAAGCAGCTTGAACAGCGGAAAAGCACATTGCATTCGCTAAGCCGTACACGGTCAGGCCAACAGCAACAGATTGATAACGCGCAACGTCTGGTTACGGAAAGCGAATCGGCCTTAACCGCTTTTCTACAACATCCTCTAGCACAAGAGGAAGCATCGGCTTTTGCGGCCCTAACGCAATGGCACCAACAGCAGGGGCAATTAACCCCCTGCTATCAACAATTAATACGCTATTCAGATCAATGGCAAACGCAGAGAGTCGCGGCTGAGCAGGCGCAACAAGCACTTACCTGCAGCGAACAACAGTTGATCTCCTTGCAACAGCAGCAGAATCGGCATGCACAGCAGCTGGAAACTGAAACCGCGCACCTCAATGCCTTAGAAAAACTCTGTGTGCTAGAGCAGCAGGTCGCCGATTTGCAACGTCTGCGTGAAAGTTTGCAGCAAGGGGAGCCTTGTGCGGTGTGCGGTTCAACGTCCCACCCGGGTCATCCGGAAAGATCGGCGGCTGTCCCGACATCCCATCATTTCACTGCCCGCGATCAGCAGCGGGAAGCGGTCGATAGGCTTAGGCAAGCACTTACCCGTTTGGAGGCTGACTGCCACAATAGCCAGCGTGAGGCACAGCAGCAACGCCAGCTACTCGATCAAGCGGAGGCGCGTATTACCGACCTGCGCTCGACATGGCAACACGAAACCGCACAACAGGGTATTTCCCTGAGTCTTGAGGACCGTGAGGGACTGGAACAGGCTTATACTCAGCAACAGGATTTTCAGCAGCGTTACCAACAGGCGCTGGAACAGCAGCAGCGTCGTCACGCGGAGCGTGCTCAACTAGAGAAAATAGTTCATCAACATCAACAAGTCCTACAACAGCAACAGCAGGCCGCGGCGTTAACCGACCAGCACTCTCGGTCAGAGCAGCAACAACTGGACACCCTAAGCCAACAGGCACAAATAGCGCAAGAGGCGTTACAACAGACTTTAAAGGTCCTCTTACAGCATTTGGCACAGCATCAACTATCCCCGCAGCCCATAGCGCAACTGGCTAAGACCTTGACGGAGTACCAACAGATTTGGCGAGAATACCAAGCACGCCAGAAAGAACGGCTCGCGGGGGAAACCGCCCTGCATACTTTGACAGAACGACTGGCATCCTTACAGCGCGAACAGACTCAGCGGGAAACGGAAATCCACCAGCGTCAGCAACAGTTGCTTGCTGGTGAGTCTGCTCTTCAGCAATGCCGAGCAGAGCGCCAGGCCTTGGTCGGTGAGCAGTCAGTCAGTGCTTTACGCCAAGCTCTTGAAGAGCGTGCTGCGCAATATCGTCTCGACGAACAGCAGCATCGGCAGCTCTGGCAGAGTTGTAAAGATCAACAACAACAGACGCATGGCGAGATGCGCCAGATTATCACGCAGCTTGAGAGTCTGGTGGCGCAGCATCAACACACTGAGCAACAGTTCGCCGAAGCATTACAGGCCTCAGGCTTTAGCGACCAACAACAGTTCTTGTTAGCTCTCCTGCCAGAATCGGTTGTTAAGGACTACCAGTATAAAATCGATCAAGCGGCGCAGCAGATTGACCGTGCTAAAACGCGACTTCAGCAATCTGAACAGGCAGTGACACAGCATAGCCAAACCCTTCCTCCCCTCGCACATGAGACTGGCGAGACGCTGTCTGCACAACGCCACCAGCAACAGGAGCGCTATCAGCAGGTATTATTTCAGCAAGGTGAGGTGACTCAGCAGCTTCAAGCAGACGATACGCTGACTCAGCAGCAATCCTCGCTTATCGCGATGATCACCGAACGACAAGCTCATTTGGCCAATTGGGATCACCTTAACGATCTGATTGGATCGGCCAGCGGTGACAAATTCCGCCGTTTCGCTCAAGGGCTCACACTTGAAAACTTGGTTTGGCTCGCAAATCAACAGCTCGAACGCTTACATGGTCGCTATCGCTTACAGCGGACAGATCGAGACTTACTCGAATTACAAGTGGTCGATCAGTGGCAAGCTGACGAGTGCCGTGATACCAAAACCCTCTCTGGGGGAGAAAGCTTCTTGGTCAGCCTTGCGCTCGCCTTAGCGCTCTCCGACTTGATGAGTGAAAAGAACCATATCGATTCTCTCTTCTTGGATGAAGGCTTTGGTACGCTTGATGCTGCCACCTTGGATACCGCGCTGGATGCGCTGGATACGCTTAATGCGTCGGGGAAGATGATCGGCGTGATCAGCCATGTGGAGGCAATGAAAGATCGTATACCGGTACAAATAAACGTTAAAAAAGTGAATGGCTTAGGCTTTTCTTCCTTAGTCATCCGTCAGTAACCGCGTGCTATAGTGGCTGAAACCCTCTGGTAAATTCAGTATGATACGCGCAGCGAAAAGCAAACAGAGGAAAGCAAATGTTATGGTTTAAAAATATGATGGTCTACCGATTAACCCGAGAGATCCCTCTAGTTGCTGAAGAGATCGAAACGCAATTAGCGTCCAGCCAATTCACGCCTTGTGGAAGCCAAGATAAACTGGCTATGGGTTGGGTATCCCCCCTTGGTCCGCAGGGGAAGACCTTGGTTCATGCTAGCCAAGGCCAGCTTCTGCTTTGTGCTCGCAAAGAAGAAAAAATGCTACCGGCGACCGTGATCAAGCAAGCGCTTGAAGCCAAAGTATTGAAGCTTGAAACAGAGCAACAGCGCCGGTTAAAGAAGACGGAAAAAGACTCTCTGAAAGATGAAGTTATTCATAGTCTGCTGCCGCGTGCCTTTAGCCGCTATAGTCAGACATGGATTTGGATCGATGTGCAACATCAGCGCGTTATCGTCGATAGCGGGAGTGCTAAAAAAGCCGAAGATGTGTTGGCCTTATTACGCAAAAGCCTCGGCTCTTTACCGGTCGTTCCGCTAACGCTTCAAACCCCCGTGGAAATTACGCTTACTGAATGGGTACGTTCTGGCACGCCAAGTACTGGGTTTACACTGCTGGACGAGGCCGAGTTGAAAGCGACCTTGGAAGAAGGCGGCGTGATTCGCTGTAAAAAACAAGAGTTAGTCTGTGACGAGATCGCGCACCATATTGAGTCGGGTAAACGTGTTACTAAACTGGGTATTGATTGGCAAGAGCGCGTACAGTGCTTACTCAATGACGATGCATCGATCAAACGAATTAAGTTTAGCGATACCCTTCGTGAGCAAAATGATGATATTAGCCGTGAAGAAGCCGATTTACGGTTTGATGCAGATTTTGTGCTGATGACCGGTGAATTAGCGGCCTTTATCGATTCGCTTACTGAGAGTCTTGGTGGTGAGTCAGAACACTAATTGTTCCAAGGTGGCTGCCTGAAAACGGCAGCCTGTTTCCCATTACAGATAGCGGCAAAGGTAAGCCGTAGGCTCCGCAACCTGTAGGTGAAATTCGCTGTGCGCCGGGATATTAAAGGTGGTACCCGCTTCGAACCACTGCCACTCAGTTTCACCCGGTAATAAGACTTTCAATGCCCCACTGATCACCGTCATCTCTTCGGCTTTTGCTGTGCCGAACGTGTATTCACCCGTCGCCATAACCCCCACGCTGGCTTCGCCGGCAAGGCTATTTGCAAATCCAATCGATCTTACTTTACCTTCAAAATACTCGTTCGCTTTAAGCATACTATTTCCTTTTTAGAAATAAGGGTGAGTGATGAGTGACCTTCAGGGAGTGCGAGACATTAGGCCGTTAATGAGTCCCGACTTAACGCCGTTAAAATATCTATCACGACTTTTTCCGGCGGTTGATTGGCATCGATCGTGTGATGAGCCGCCTGCTGATAGAGCGGAAGTCGTTGTTGAAGAACGTCATAAAGCTCTTCTGTAATCGGCCTGCCTGTCAGGGTTGGACGTTGCCCTATTTCGGGATCGGCAGTCAGCCGATTAACCAGTACGTGGTGTTCGACACTTAACCAAATCACCGTTCCGGCCTCACGCATATGTCGACGATTATCCTCACGGAGAATAATCCCTCCGCCCGTGGCGACGACTGTATTCTCTGACGTCACAGTAAGCAGTGCATGATGTTCTTGTTGGCGAAAAGTGTCCCAACCGTGCTGTGCGACATAGTCTGCGATACTTTGGGCGAGTTGTTGTTGTAGCTGTTGATCTGTATCGCAAAAATGATAGCTGAGTTGACGAGCAAGTAATTTACCTACTGTCGTTTTTCCACAGCCTCGGGCACCGATTAGGTATACCGGAAATGACATAATCAGAACATCCTCTACCGCCGCCTGGCGGACGTCTCCATAGTAAGTGATCTGTAGGCATCATAACTGGATTACGAGTAGACGGCTATCCCGCTTAGGCTAAGAAAACATATTTATTTACGGCTAAACCCTTCCCTTTGCAGTAACTAACCCCATATCATCAGCTAAGTAGAGCGTTCCAGCCTATCGCAGGAGTGCCAAGGTATCTTGTTGCTTATAAGAAAAGAGAGGTTTCTGATGCAAACTGAAGAACAAAAACTCATCGATGACCTGTTTGGTCGCCTGCAACAGGCAGAAACGCAATCCAGCGCGCGTGATAGCGGCGCGGAACAGCGGATTAAACAGCATTTACAGTCCCAACCCGATGCCCCTTATTACATGGCTCAAGCCATTATTATCCAAGAGGCTGCATTGAAGAAACTGAATGATCGGGTGGCGCAACTTGAGCGTCAGGCCGCTGAGCAGCCTAAACAAAGTAGTGGTGGTTTCCTTTCCGGCCTATTTGGCGGTGGGAACAGCCGTCCGCAAAACGCGCCACAACAAAACAGCGGTTGGGGTGGCAATGCACAAAATACCGCCCCACAACAAGGTTATAATAGTGCCCCGCAACAGCCTGCGGCGCGTGGTACTGGCTTCTTAGGCGGCGCGTTACAAACCGCAGTAGGGGTTGCTGGAGGAGTGGTAATGGCGGATATGCTAACGAGCATGTTCCACCATTCTCAGCCTGAAGAGATCGTCAATATCATCAATGAGCCACCGCTCGAACAACCGAATTACGATTCGAATCTAGATACTTTCAATCAACAAGCAGATACCAGTGATTTCAATAATGCCTGGGAGTCACCACAGAACGACGATAACAGCAGTTTCTTTGGTGATAGCAGCTTTGGCGACGACGACGACAGCTTCCTATAAGCGTCACATTAAGGCTTATCGCGCTCGGAACCACTTATCAAGTTCGTTAGCAAATAGCTGACGATCTTTTTGACTCAACGCTGCGGGCCCACCAGAGGGTATGCCGCTGGAACGCAGCGTTTCCATAAAGTCACGCATCACTAAGCGTTGTTTGATTGTTTCACGGGAATAACGTTCGCCACGCGGATTAAGCGCCTCTCCCCCCTTCTCCAACACTTCTGCTGCCAGCGGAATGTCACTGGTGATCACCAACTCACCCGGCCCCACACGCTTTACAATTTCGTTATCAGCTACATCAAATCCCGCTGCAACCCGCAGCGTGCGGAGATAGTCTGACGAGGGAACGCGTAAAGACTGATTCGCGACGAACGTCACTATCGTCTGGGTTCTTTCCGCTGCGCGGTAGAGCACTTCCTTAATGACCACCGGGCAGGCATCGGCATCAACCCATATCATGTTTATTCTCCATCTATACTTATGGTGAAAGATAATTGTGTATAGTAATAACTTCTCGTGGATTTGTCATAGATAAGGTTTAACAGCGATATGAAAAACGTAAAGATAGGCTTTCTAGGATGTGGCAATATGGCCAGCGCAATGATTAGCGGCTTAATCAAAAGTAAGGCCATACCCGCTGAAAATATTCTCGTCTTTGACCGTAAACCTAAAACGAATAGTGATCTTCACGACCAATTTGGCGTGACCGCAATGGATAGCGCGAATCAACTCGCCGAAAAAGCGGACTACCTGATTGCTGCCGTGAAGCCCAATGCCTTGCTGGCAATACTTGATAAGCTCTCCGCTGATCTGCGTAAAGAAACAGTGATCGTTTCGGTCGCGGCAGGTGTGACGTTAGATGCTTTAGCTTCAGCGCTGCCAGAAGCGCAAAAAATTATCCGTGTCATGCCGAACACGCCTTGTCTGGTGGGAGAAGGCATGAGCTCTATCACCCCTAACAGTCATGTCACGGAACAAGAGACTGATACGGTGGTAACACTCTTTAGCCAATTCGGTAAAGCCGAAGTCGTCAGTGAAAGCCTGATCCATGCAGTAGTCGGTGTCAGTGGTTCAGCCCCTGCGTATATTTATATCTTAATTGAAGCCATGGCAGATGCTGCAGTCTTAGCGGGCATGCCTCGTGCAAAAGCTTACCAATTTGCTGCACAAGCAGTGAAAGGTTCGGCAGAAATGGTGTTAGAGAGCGGTAAACATCCTGGCGAATTGAAAGATAATGTGTGCTCACCCGGCGGTACCACTATTGAAGCCGTGGCCATGCTGGAAGAGACCGGCTTTCGTTCGTCGATTATGCAAGCCATGCAAGCGTGTATCGCAAAGTCGGATGCCTTAAGCAAGAAGTAGCGTAGGAACAGTAAGAGGTTCAGGGCCTTGAAGCGCAGCTTAGGCAAGTATTGTTAGAAAGAATCACCCAATACGGTATACCCGATATTGGGTGATTAAATTTTAAGATTTCTTCAGGCAGCTACTCATAAATGACTTACGCTCTGTACCGGCTAATTTCTTATCTTTAGCGGTAGCATTACAAGTCTTCATTTTTTGCTGCTGGGCAGTTAAGCCAGACGCTTTACTGTCTTTCTTCAAACAATTACTCATAAAGCTCTTGCGGCTATCGCCTTTTAAGCTTTGTGAGCTCGCCTGCTGATTACATACCGTCATCTTTTGTTGCTGAGCGGTTTTTTCAGCTGCTGAAGCATAACCTGCGACTAAAGTCGTTGCTAAGGCAAGCGTCATTAACATCTGTTTCATTCTACTTCTCCTTATGAGTCAATAGTGTAATTCACAGATACTCTGTAGAATTATTTAACAGAATACACCGAATTTATGAAGGTTCGAAGAAACTATTTGTTAATTAACGTGATTGGCTATAGCCAAAATGAGGACCACCTGGGCCGCCACCACCGCCACCGCCGCCACCACCTGGGCCACCCCAAGGGGGTAAAATGCAGCCGCTTAAGCTTGCGGTGAGTGCCAGCACCGATACAATTTTAATTAATGTTTTCATCTGCACATCCTTCTTTTTCTCAGAGATTGAATTCTATCTCGAGAACCAACCAGAAAAATCTGCAACTGAATGGGGTTAATACTTAATAACCGAGCTTTACTTAACCCCTACACTCAGTTGATTAAACGCTTGCACTCTTAACGAATCAACCGCAATACACTCGGGTGATAATGCCCTTATCATCGGCAAGAAAATTTATTCTACGTAGGACAAAGTCCATTGTGACTGATGCATAAGCAGGTATCGCTCTGACAGGTTGTTCGAGTTGTAAATTATCAACTGCCGTCAGCGGCTTTCCGACATAATTCTGAAATTGAGAGGCGCTACACATATCGTCATCCGGCAGATACTGCGGACGCGCGGCTTGGTCGGAATGGCTGCAAGCAGAGAGTAGCGAGCACAATAGTATAGAGGGCAATAGCGTGAAACGTTTCATAAAAGCCTCATAGAACACTCTATCAATCGGGAGCTTGCAGGTAAGATCGCCTTCTACTCCCGAGTAGAAGATTAATTATGACGATCCTGTTCAAAGTGTTTTTTGAACTGCTCGTAAATCGACAACATATTACTGGCATCGCCTTGCAGGGGACTTAACTTACCTGCTCGTACTAATTCGACTACCAGTTGTAGGGCGGCTTGTTTAGGATGCTTGTCTGGATGAGCGATATTTTCATTATCCGAAGGACGTGGGGGTAATTCCGACATAATTAACCTTATTTTCTTAAACGTAATGGCAAGGATAGTGTAACTCAGTTGACGCTTTTCTGGCAGAATAGTGGCACTGAAAATTAGATAATCTCATTAAATGACAATGGGCCTTCTCTAAACCCACACAGGAGTCAGGCATGCTAATAGGATTTGTATTACTGGTGAGCGCTTGTGGAAATGATGCTTGCGATGCCTTACCTGTAACAGAAACTATTTACCCAACTCTCGCAATGTGTCAACAAATGGAAGCCCGCGTTCACAAGGTAAGACCAAATGTTGTGTTACTGTGTGGCGAAGTCCACCGAGACCATCCCGATTAATCATGGTTGATGATTCGTTACAACGCACGGATACCCCTAACATGAGAGCTGTGGCTCGTCGCCCACGTCGACCTACGGGTCATTGGGTTTATTATTTACTCGAAGAGGGACTATTATGGCCCTGCCCTGTTCACTGGGAGTGGGAAAACAGTTACGGCGGCTGGCTACCCTTCTATTGTTCACCGACATTAGATTATATCTCAGCGGATCCGAGTAAAGTGGTGAAGCGGCCCAAGACGTCGGCATCAACTACAGCGACGGTAGCACGATTGAGGGAGGTTAAGTTGCAGGGTCGAGAAGAAGAGTGACGCCGAAGCGTCACTGACAGTATTAGGCGTTAAGCGTATAGTCGAGAGTAATTTCAGCATCGAACAGCTGTGATACTGGGCACCCCTCTTTGGCTTGATTGATGATTTTGTCGAACTCTTTTTCATCAATGCCCGGTAGCTCCACGTTGCTCTTTAGTGCAACTTTAGTAATTTTGAAGCCTTCTCCAGCTTTATCTAGCGAGACTGTCGCCGTGGTATCAATACTTTTCGGGGTGTGCCCTGCATTACCAAGCATCAGGGACAGTGCCATGGAGAAACATGCAGCGTGGGCACCGCCGAGTAATTCTTCAGGATTGGTACCGGTCTTACCTTCAAAGCGGGTATTAAATCCGTAAGGTTGTTCGCTAAGCGCACCACTTTCGGTGCTAACTGTGCCTTTACCTTCTTTGATTGGACCTTCCCAATGCGCTGAACCACTTTTCAGAATCGTCATAACCACTCCTAGTCAAAGTATGTTTCATTCAGTATAGAAGTGATTAGCGAATCTTCAACCTCATCGAGAAGAGGTATTATTTTTAAAGTCGATCACCACGCGGCCTGAAATCTTACCAGCGTGCATTTCGTCAAAAATTGTGTTGATCGCTTCAATCGGGCGTAGTGTCACTTTCGGCGTGACTTTGCCTTCTGCCGCAAACTGAAAGGCTTCCGCCAAATCGGTGCGCGTTCCCACTAATGAGCCGACAACTTGTATTCCATCTAAGACTAAACGTGGAATATCGAGCGCCATCGATTCTGGGGGTAAGCCAATCGCGACCACTTTCGCCCCAGCTCTAACGCTAAAGACCGCTGACTGAAAGGCAGACTTCGCTACGGCGGTCACTAGTGCGGCATGAGCACCGCCGCATTTCTCTTGAATTATTGCCGCCGCATCGTGATCGCGTGAATTAATCACGACATCCGCCCCCAACGAGGAGGCCAAAGCCAATTGTTGCTCGTTAATATCCACCGCAATAACTTTGGCATTAAACACGTTTTTAGCATACTGCAAAGCAAGATTGCCCAGTCCCCCTAGGCCGAAAATTGCTACCCACTCACCTGGACGAATATCACTGACCTTAAGCCCTTTATAGGTGGTAACCCCCGCACAGGAAATACTGCTGGCCGCCGCGGAGTCCAGCCCTTCTGGCACTTTGACCGCATAATCGGCGTGGACAATACATTGCTCAGCCATTCCACCGTCAACGCTATATCCGGCATTTTTCACCGAACGACACAGCGTTTCCCTCCCTGAATTACAGTATTCACAATGTCCACAGCCTTGATAGAACCAAGCCACACTAGCGCGATCGCCGAGCTTTAATGCGGTTACGCCAGGCCCCAGTTGGCTCACAATACCAATCCCTTCATGACCAAGTACGACTCCCGTTTTATCGCCAAAATCGCCATTTTTGACGTGTAAATCGGTATGGCACACACCACAGCATTCCATAGTGAGCAATGCTTCACCATGCTCTAAGGGCCTTAGATGTTTGTCTTCAACACTGACTCGATGATCATGAGTGACTATAGCGGCTTTCATCTCGTACCTCTCAGTAAAAGTGATTAACAATCCACCGCTACTCTACGCCTTTACCCTTTATGTAAATTGATTCAGATCAAATATTAGCAAACGAATAGTTAAGTTTTTATGACTTATTTGATAGGTCGCACAACTCATAACGTCTCAAGCGCCTGCCTTAAATCGGCAATCAAATCGTCAGCATACTCTATTCCTATCGAGATACGGATGGTGGTATCAAAGATGGAAAATTTTTCACGAACAGCTTTGGCTACCCCTGAGTGAGTCGTTGACGCAGGATGGCTGATAAGTGACTCCGTTCCGCCTAAACTTACTGCTAATTTGAATATTTTCAGTGCATTAAGGAAACGAAAAGCTTCAACTTCATTCTGCCCTACCTCAAACGAAAAGGTAGACCCTCCGCCGGTACACTGTTTATCGTAAAGCGCGCTTAATTGGCTTCCTGGTGTGAAAAGAGGTGGATAGGTAACGGCTGATATTTTCGCATGCTGCTGAAGATAACGAGCGACATGCTGCGCATTATCTGCCGCTTTCTCCATACGTAACTGTAATGTTTCTAAAGAACGCCCTAACATCCAACTGGTGTGGGGATCTAACTGTGTCCCAATGGCGCTACGCATCTGTTTAATCTTTGTAATGAGCGTGTGACTCCCCAGTGCGGCCCCTGCCACGAGATCAGAGTGGCCACCGACATATTTAGTCAATGAATAGACGGTAATATCGGCCCCTAACGTCAAAGGTTTCTGGAAAATAGGCCCTAATAATGTGTTATCACAGATAATAAAAGGTCTAGTTCCCTGTTGCTGCTCCAGCTCATCGGCTAATTGAGCAAGTAAGCTGATATCTGTCATAGCATTAGTGGGATTGGCGGGCGTTTCGACAAAAATTGCGGTAATTGGGCCCCGCTGCGTGGCTTGATTAGCATCCTGTCGTAATACGGAAAGATCGCTAGTGTCTTGGAGGGGATAAGGTTGAATACCAAAACGTGATAGCGTCTTATTAAATAACGTTTCAGTCCCCCCGTATAAGGGTTGAGACGTTAAAATAGTCTCCCCTGGTTGACACAGCGCCATCAAGACTGTGGTGATGGCTGACATCCCTGAAGAGAACAGCACTCCCCGCTCAGCCCCTTCATATAACGCTAAACGGTCTTCGACAATCTCACTATTGGGATGATTGAAGCGTGAATAGACCAGGCCTTCTCTTTGCCCCTCCGGTGCAGGTGTACGACCACTGGTGACGTTAAAAAATGCTTTTCCTTCTTCTGCAGTACGAAAGATAAAGGTCGAGGATAAAAATATCGGCGGTTTGACGGCTCCCTCCGACAACATGGGGTCGTAGCCATAACTGGTCATTAGCGTCTGAGGGTGGAGCACATGCTCGCCCTGTGCGGTACTGAGGGTTTTACGATCGCCCATAATATCTCCTTGAGGTTCTGAAACTGTGTAGGCCATTAAACAGAAGAGGGAGTGTAGCGAAAGTTTTCAGTTTTACTTAATCACCTTTATTAAGAAGATTATGCTAAAAAAAGATATTGACCTCGATAATGCTTTGGTAAGAAGAATGTTTTATCCATAAAAAAGGGGCTGGCCACTGGCCAACCCCTTGTTCATTATTAACTTTTCGATGTCGCGTTAGCGAGACCTTAGTTAAGACGCTCTTTGATACGAGCTGACTTACCAGTACGCTCACGCAGGTAGTACAGTTTAGCTTGACGTACAGCACCACGACGTTTGACAGTAATGCTGTCAATAACAGGTGAGTGAGTTTGGAAAACACGCTCAACACCTTCGCCGTTTGAAATCTTACGAACAGTGAATGCAGAGTGCAGACCGCGGTTACGGATAGCGATAACCACGCCCTCGAATGCCTGCAGACGTTTTTTAGAACCTTCAACGACCCATACTTTCACTTCCACGTTGTCACCTGGACGGAAGGAAGGTACGTCCTGTTTCATCTGCTCTTGTTCAATTTGTTTAATAATGTTGCTCATAATTGTATCTCTTATCCTGGGTAAACTGATATTAAGGGAAGTCAGACTTCCTCATCATCATGTTGTTGTTGATATTCCTTGCGGAACGTATTCAACAATTTTACTTGCTCTTCAGTCAGAGCCAGGTTTTCCAGAAGTTCAGGTCTTCTCAACCAAGTACGTCCTAGCGACTGTTTCATGCGCCAGCGTTTTATCTCAGCGTGATTTCCCGACAGCAATACTGCTGGGACCTCTTCACCTTCTAACACCTCAGGGCGGGTATAATGTGGGCAGTCGAGTAAACCTTCAGAGAAAGAATCCTCATCTGCTGACGCTTGTTTGCCCAAGACTCCAGGAATAAACCGAGAGACTGAGTCAATCATCGTCATAGCGGGGAGCTCCCCACCACTTAACACGTAATCGCCAATTGACCATTCTTCATCAACTTCAGCATTGATTACACGCTCATCAATCCCTTCATAACGGCCACAGACAAAAATTAATTTGTGCTGTGTCGCTAATTCGCAAACCCCTTGTTGATCGAGTTTGCGACCTTGAGGCGAGAGATAAATCACTTTCGCGTTATCACCCGCTGCGGCACGTGCTGCATGAATGGCATCCCGTAAAGGTTGAACCATCATTAACATTCCAGGCCCCCCACCATAAGGACGATCGTCCACGGTGCGATGCTTGTCATGCGCGAAATCACGAGGACTCCAGCATTGAATGTTTAGCAGGCCATTTTTGACCGCTCGGCCAGTTACCCCGTACTCGGTAATCGCTCGAAACATTTCAGGAAACAGGGTGATAACACCAATCCACATATTTCGTCGCTCAGTTACCGTGATATCCGGAGATCAAAAACCAGGATCCCAATCCACTTCAATGGTAGAAGTGTCGAGATCGACTTTTCTGATAACCTGTTCATCAAGAAACGGAATTAACCGCTCCTTCGCACCAAAAGCATCTTTCAGGTTTGCCTTAACGACTAAAACGTCGTTCGATCCGGTTTCCATCAAATCAATGACTTTCCCCATCTCGTAGCCTTGGAGGTTAACCACCTTGCAACCCATTAGGTCTTTCCAGTAGTAATCACCATTATCCAACGCAGGCAAGTCAGCAGCGTTAACCGATATCTCGGCATTCGTCAATTGGGCTGCTGCATCACGATCATCAATACCTTTGACCTTGATGATCAGATCCTGATTGTGATGACGCCAACTCTCCAGTTCGATCAACTGCCATTTACCGGCATGTTGAATAAACCAAGGTTGATAGTCAAAAATACTTTCAGCATTTTCGGTGGAGGAAAACACTTTGAGCCAACCGCGAATCCCGTAGGGCGCACCCAACTTCCCCAAAATAAGTGGGTTAGCAGGAGGCTGTGCGGAGTTAGTTTTGGTCATGCTCACCACCGTGACAGATTAAGCTGCTTTTTTTGCTTCTTTAACTAGTGCATTCACACGATCAGACAGAGTTGCACCCTGACCAACCCAGTGTTCAATGCGATCTAAATCAAGACGCAGACCTTCAGCCTGGCCAGAAGCAACCGGGTTGAAGAAACCAACACGCTCGATAAAACGACCGTTACGTGCATTGCGGCTATCAGTGACAACCACTTGGTAGAACGGACGCTTTTTTGCGCCGTGACGTGCTAAACGAATTGTTACCATAACATCCTCTTGAGTTAATAAAACAACTGGGCCCCATCGAGGAACGGGGCCCAGGTGCAATATAAAAGCCCGAAAATTTTACTTATTTTGGCGTAAAAAGCAACCGATAATGTAAAATCGCTCGAGTCTTTTCGTTTTGGGCTTAACGCCCAGGGAATCCAGGTGGCATCATGCCTTTCATGCCACGCATCATCTTGGCCATACCACCCTTCTTCATTTTCTTCATCATGCGCTGCATATCATCGAATTGCTTAAGCAGACGATTCACATCCTGAACTTGTAACCCACAGCCTGTCGCAATACGGCGTTTACGAGATCCCTTGATAATCTCAGGCTTAGCACGTTCTTGACGCGTCATGGAATTGATGATGGCTTCCATACGGACCAACACCTTATCGTCCATTTGCGATTTCATGTTATCTGGCAGCTGGCCCATACCTGGCAATTTACCCATCAGGCTAGTCAGTCCACCCATGTTACGCATCTGCTTTAATTGCTGCAGGAAGTCATCTAAATCGAAACCATCGCCACTCTTAAGCTTCTTCGCCAGTTTTTCAGCTTCTTTGTGGTCAACTTTGCTTTCAATATCTTCGATAAGAGAAAGCATGTCGCCCATGCCTAAAATCCGCGAGGCAATACGATCTGGATAGAACGGGTCTAGGGCTTCGGTCTTTTCACCGACACCCATGAATTTAATTGGTTTACCCGTGATATGACGAATTGACAGTGCCGCACCACCGCGCGCATCACCATCAACTTTGGTTAGTACGACGCCGGTTAGCGGCAGTGCTTCGTTAAACGCTTTTGCCGTGTTCGCCGCATCTTGCCCGGTCATGGCATCGACGACAAACAGTGTTTCGACTGGGTTAAGCGCGGCGTGGACATCTTTAATTTCGTCCATCATCGCTTCGTCGACGTGCAAACGCCCTGCGGTATCGACGATTAGCACATCATAGAATTTTAACTTCGCTTCTTTCAGTGCTTGGTTAACGATATCAACAGGCTTCTGACTGACATCAGAAGGGAAGAAATCGATATTCACTTGCTCGGCTAACGTTTCAAGCTGGCGAATCGCCGCTGGACGGTATACGTCGGCGGAGACCACTAATACTTTTTTCTTCTGCTTTTCGCGCAGGAATTTACCAAGCTTACCGACACTGGTGGTTTTCCCCGCACCTTGCAGGCCAGCCATTAGGATAACCGCTGGAGGCTGTGCCGCGAGATTCAAGGCATTATTTTCAGCGCCCATCGCCGCGACTAATTCATCACGAACAATTTTGATGAACTCTTGACCCGGGGTGAGGCTTTTATTTACGTCATGGCCGACGGCACTTTCTTTCACCCGGGCGATAAACTCGCGTACAACCGGAAGCGCCACATCGGCTTCTAGTAAAGCCATACGGACTTCACGCAACGTTTCTTTAATATTTTCTTCGGTCAGCCTGCCGCGACCGCTGATATTGCGCAGTGTTTGCGACAATCGATCTGTTAAGTTATCAAACATTATCCACTACTCAGATATAGGCTGGCGAAGCCGCCTGTGAGACATATTGTGCCTATCATAGCATGAAGTTACAGAGATCTCTGCAATTGTACTGAGATCGTTTGGCGCAGGCAGCAGGTAACGTTATACTGGACGTTTACTGGCAATATTTAAACGAATCCATCATCTATGTCTTTGTTTGCGATAGTGGCGTTATTCGCCTATTCCCTAAGTCTTGCGCTAATCATACCTAGCCTGCTGACTCGCAGTAATGGCTGGCGGATGATGGCGATGCTTTCTGCGATTGTGGCGCTTATTTGCCACGGAGTCGCCATTGAGCAACGGATCTTCAATCTCGAAAGCAGCCAAAACTTTAGCCTACTTAATATCGGCTCAGTAATCAGCCTCATCATCTGCGCGGTCATGACCATTGTCGCCTCGCGTAATCGGGGCTGGCTCTTACTGCCCTTTGTCTACACCTTTGCCCTGATCAATCTTGCGTTTGCAACCTTTGTACCGAATGCGTTTCTCACCCATTTGGAAGCGACTCCAGGTATTTTAGTGCACATTGGGTTAGCGCTTTTTGCCTATGCAACGCTGATCATTGCGGCACTCTATGCCCTGCAACTGGTCTGGATTGATTATCAGCTTAAGAATAAGAAGCTCTCTTTTAATCATGAAATGCCACCACTGATGGTGTTAGAACGTAAAATGTTCCATATCACCCTGGTCGGATTCGCCTTACTGACCTTAGTCTTGGCCAGTGGTATTTTTTACTTACAGAATTTTTTTAGTGCTGAGAACATGGATAAGGCTATCCTTTCTTTCTTAGCCTGGTTTATTTATCTCATTTTACTTTGGGGACACTACCAAAAAGGTTGGCGAGGACGTCGTATCGTCTGGTTCAATTGTAGTGGCGCCTTTCTGCTCACTATGGCTTACTTCGGTAGCCGCGTACTCCAGCAATTACTCACTCATTAAGGATTGTTTCAGTGGACTCTGTCTCGACCACGTCGTTGATTATTATTTTAGTTGTTATGGTTTTAGTTTCTGCTTGGTTCGCCGGTTCTGAAACCGGCATGATGACGCTTAACCGCTATAAGTTACGGCATCATGCAAAGCAAGGAAACCGTGCAGCAAAACGTGTTGAGAAACTGCTGAAGCGCCCTGACCTACTGATAAGCCTAGTGCTTATCGGTAATAATTTAGTCAATATTTTAGCCTCCTCACTGGCGACAATCGTCGGGATGCGCCTGTACGGTAATGCGGGTGTCGCCATTGCCACCGGGGTATTAACCTTCGTCGTCTTAATTTTTGCTGAGGTTTTACCTAAAACCATCGCCGCACTCTATCCGGAAAAGGTCGCCTACCCAAGTAGCCTTTTACTCGGCCCGATTCAAACAGTCATGTTACCCATCGTTTGGTTATTAAATACTATCACCCGCTTTTTAATGCGCTTGGTCGGGATTAAAACCGCAACATCGATGAGCTCGGCTTTGAGTAAAGAAGAGCTAAGAACCATTGTGTATGAGTCGCGTAATCTGATGTCGCGCCGAAATCAAGATATGTTGCTTTCCGTGTTAGACCTAGAGAAGGTGACCGTAGACGATATTATGATCCCGCGTAACGAAATCGTTGGGATAAACGTCAACGACGATTGGAAAACATTAAGCCGTCAGCTGACTCACTCACCTCATGGTCGTTTAGTGCTCTATCGCGATACCCTTGAGGATTGCGTCGGCATGCTACGTGTGCGGGAAGCTTGGCGTACCATGAACGATAAGCGTGAGTTCACCAAAGAGAATTTATTGCGGGCGGCAGATGAAATCTATTTTATTCCTGAAGGGACTGCCCTTAACCAACAGCTCGTCAAGTTCCAACGAAATAAGAAAAAAACTGGTTTAGTCATCGATGAGTACGGCGATATTAAGGGCTTAGTGACTATCGAAGATATATTAGAAGAGATTGTAGGGGATTTTACCACCTCGATGTCTCCTTCTTTAGCCGAAGAAGTGATGCCACAAAACGATGGATCAGTGCTGATTGATGGCAGTGCTAATGTCCGTGAAATCAATAAAGCCTTTAACTGGGACCTGCCAGAAGATGGTGCGCGTACGATTAACGGTATGCTGCTTGAGTTCCTCGAAGAAATTCCAGAGACGAACACTAAAGTGAAACTGGGCACCTTTGCAATCGATATTCTTGATGTGCAAGATAATATGGTCAAGCAGGTTCGAGTGGTCCCTAACAAGCCTCTTAAACAGAGTTAATCTCCCTTCTCATAACGCGACGCCCCGTCGCGTTTTTTATTTATCGAGCACTCCCCAGCGGTTTTCAAGACAAAACGACTTTCTGTGCCATGCTTAATTAACTTACTGAAAATCAGATTTCACTTAGTTCGTTCGCGCGTCACAAGGAGAAACTCTTGAAGAATAGTCAATACCATTCCCCTGTTCGTCAACAAGGCACTGTTGGTCTTGGTAATTACGCCGCGATTGGCGAAGGCCGTTCAGTCGCATTGATTGCACCCGATGGCGGTATCGACTGGTGGTGCGTTCCGCATATGGACTCCCCTGCCCTATTCGACCGTATTTTGGATAACGATATTGGTGGCTACTTTAGTCTGACCCCTACGGAAGAATATAGCGTTCAGCGACGTTATCGCGAAAACAGTAATATTTTAGAAACTGAGTTTATTACCGCCTCCGGCCGGGCGTTACTTACCGAATCAATCAATAGTAATTTAGCTGGCCCTCTCCCTTGGAATGAATTAGCCAGAAGAATCGAAGGTAAAGAGGGCAATATCAATTTTCAACTCACCATTCGGTTTGGCACACAAGTGGAGACTCGCTCACCTTGGCTCGACACTACCGCACAAGGCAATATTTTCCATATCGGTGACTTGATGGTGATGCTACGCTGCAGCAATGATGTTGAGATCAAGACATGTGAAAATAATCAGGTCATCGCACAGTTAACCAGCCACCCCTCTTCCTCATCGCTCTGCGCCCTATTAGTCTCTTATGCTGAACCCTTAGCCGTTCCGACAATCGACGCAATTGATAAGCGTATCGAGACCAGTCATCTTGCGTGGCAAAACTGGGTAGAAAACTTGAGTTATCAAGGGAGCTACCCACAGCATGTCATCCGCTCCGCGCTCGCATTGAAGTTTCTCTGGTTTTCTCCGACAGGTGCGCTTGCCGCCGCCGCCACGACATCACTCCCTGAAGGTATCGGCGGTGAGAAGAATTATGATTATCGTTATGCTTGGATCCGCGATGCCTGCTTAATCATTAAATCTTTCGTTTATTTAGGTGCGCTGGAAGATTGCCAAGCTGCTTACTCTTGGCTGTCGAAAACCATTATGCGTCACGGTGAGGAACTGCTTACCTGTTACACCTTGGAGGGAGGAGAGGTTCCCGCTGAAACCTACTTAGTGCTACAAGGGTACCAAGACTCGCAGCCTGTACGGAAAGGAAATAATGCTCGCGACCAGCGTCAACTCAGTATGTATGGGGATATGTTAGCGGTCGGACAGTTATTCGTACAATCTGGCCATATTCTTGATTTAGAGACTTCACGGCTATTATGTCGTTTAGCCAACCAATGTGCTGACCGCTGGCGATTAAAGGATTCTGGTATGTGGGAGCTACCGGACCTGCAGCACTACACCCATTCTAAGATGGCGTGCTGGCTCGCTTTAGATGCTGCAGTGGAATTAGCCGACGCGGGGCACCTTGAGCCCACATGGCGCGATCGCTGGGCAGCAGAGCGCGACAGTATCGCGCAATGGGTGGAACAGCACTGCTGGTCGGAAACCCGTCAGGCTTATCGATTCTATTCTGATGATAATGATGAATTGGATGCAGCCTTAACCCTGGTCTATCGATACGGTCAGCGCATTAACAAATCGCGTATGCTTGCAACCTATCGCGCCATGATTGATGAGCTCGGTCATGGTGGACCGCATCTCTACCGTTACAGCCATGTCGAGAAAGAGGAGAGTACTTTTGTCGCCTGCTCATTTTGGATGGTCGAGGCGCTCGCTGCGCTAGATGAAAACGCTCTGGCCGAGCAAAATATGCAAACGATTCTTAAGACTCTGTGTGACAGAGGCAATGTCGAGACCTTCAATGAGATGTTTGATATTCGTACTGGAGAATGGCGAGGAAATCTTCCGCAGGGATTAAGTCATTTAGCGTTAATTTGTGCGGCGCAAGCATTAGGAAATCAGCCGCTGACTGGCTGTTAGAAAGGGTGCTACCCGCCGAGGCGGGTAGCAGATATCTTTAGACTGCTTTCCACTCTTGTTCGACTTCTTGTAGCGTTTTAGACAAGATAACTTTGTTATCGTCAACGCTTGTCACCCATGCTAGCGGGATCAAGTGGTGGCTGCCGTCTGCATTGGGTGCTTTTTTAACCAGCTTGATTTGGTCTTCACTTTCAAAATGGTCGACAACGCCCACAAAGTCGCCATTCTTATCAACTACTTCTGCATGATCTAGGATTTGAGCTTTAGTTACCATTTGAGAGTCCTCGTTATTAAAGGGATTATTTCGAACACTCAAAAAGTGTAGTACAGGATTTACTGATCAAAATAAAAAAAATTAAAAAAATAGTAGCTATAAAGACTAGAGTTTTAATAATTTTGTGCTAAAGAACTAGGGTTTTACTGGAGAAGCTTATTTATTAGAAATAACGGCAGTAATTTAAAAGCGTTAAACCTCCAGCGTAGGGGAGTACTTTTTAATGTTATCTAGCCATCATAGGCCCGATTTTTTCATTAGTAAAATAACGCATTTCTTCATCATAAGTTGGCTCCCCCCCCACACAATATAAATTAAAATTAAACCTTTTTGATATGTTATAGGAGAAGCCCTGAAGATTATACATTAACCACTCAACACGCTCATTTTCTGAGCAATACAAACCAATACTAATATCAGAGTAATTAAAAACCATATCAATATCGAATAAATCCTGATATTTAACCATCCTTAATGCTAGATTAATTATTGTTGATGTATCGCTAACTCTCAAATCAGTTAATCGCTTTATAAATATGCACCCACCTTCAAGTCTAGTTATGAATTCCACTGCTTCCTTATCTGTTTTCTCATGATAAACGTCAACAGGGAAGCCCATTGTTGTAAACTCACTATGGCTCTTTGTTTTAGATAAAATGAACTCTAACATTGGAAAAAGATCGGTTTTATCTACACCTTAAAATAATAATTCATACTTCATTCCTTAATCTATAAAAATATTGAAAGTGCCATCCATATTCAACCTGACCCCACGCCCATCGGGTAGTCTTTTCTCTATAAATAAAACCCCTTTCTGCGTTTTAATTCTCTTAAAATATCCCGGTGCACGGATAATATCTCTTAGATGCGTCATTCCCTGAGCATCTTAAAGTTGAATAGGCCCATGCATTTTACCCCAGGTCTCAGGATACCGTCCTGAATGCTTCGATAAAGCATGCCCGACGGTGGTAATATTTTTATAGGGTAATTTAGCTGATTTAATTATAAGTCTTATTTTACTAAAGGATAACTTCCATGCCTTAACCCCTAAACTAATCCCTTTATGCGTTATGCCAATTCCCACCGCATAAGTCATCGCATTTGCCAAGCGTTGCGGGCTTAATAACGGATTGTAATCATTATCCGGCAGATAGCAGTGGCGTACCGTTGTTGTCGGCGATTAACCAAGCAACCTTAACTGTGTTAAGTGTTACCGCGGGACTTATATCGGCTTACCATAGCGGTTTTTCAGTCAATTGCCCTGCAGCGTCCTAGCGATAGGCGATTCGATTACCCAGCTCATCCCGTTGTGCAGTAAGCTGTCCAGCGAGCTCGTACTGATACTGATATCGGTTGCCCGAAGGACGACTTTCACTCACCACGTTGCCAAAGGCATCTTGTTTGAAGCTCAACTGTCGTCCTAGTGATGTGGTGACGGTGGTAAGCTCGCCATTTGGCTGATAACTGTAGCGAGTCAGCGCTCCGAGGGCATTATATTGACGAACGTCTCTACGTCCTGCGGTATCTTCAACAACTGCCGGTAGGTCTTGTGAAAGGATCATCGCTGTAGACCTCGCTAGGTAGGAAATAATCGACGATAAGTTCAGGGAGGGGTTTTACGATAATTGCAACGGTCTTGACGTCAAACGCCTCATTACGCTCGCTTTGGGTATAGCTGACCTTCGCTGCTAAGTAGTAACGGGTACTGACATCTATTGCTGCCCCGCCAGTCGGAATAATTTGCCAGTGCTGCGTTTCAGCGCCTTGAGCCGCGACCGTAGAGGGGGCGATATTAGGGGCAAGCAACTGATAAAAAAATCGCGCCTGACTTGGTACACTCTCTTTAGACGCTTGCACCGGATTCAACTGGCTATCCAAGAAACGTAATTCTACCTTAACGTTGGTCAGTGGTAGAGGACTGGCGTTACGCAAAGTCAGCCTAGCATCGAACGCTTGCCGTTCAAAAGAGGCTCGCTGACTTAGACTGAAGGTTATCTCTGCGCAGCGTACTTCGGCTGATTGTGCGACAGAGCATGAACTCATCAGATAAATAATCATCACACCACAGAATAGGCGGATAAGAGAATACAGGCAGGTAAATTGTCGTTCAGCGGGCATCCTTGCGCTTCATAGGTGTACTCGACACCAACGAACTGTGCATTCCTTGCACGTCACTGTCTATAAAACATACTTTTTAATCTCACCACAATAGACAATTAAATCAATCCTATCATTTGTGATGAATATCAAAAAAAAGCCGCAACTCGGTTATTACCGGTGCGGCTTATGAAACGCTCAATGACGATGAAGGACTAAATTTCGAGCTCTTTAAGCGTTTCAGCAGGAAGTGCCAACTCTGCATTCTGGTTGACGCGTACATCGTGCGAAATAATATGACGCGCAATATCTTGCGCTTCGCTGAGGGAGTGCATTTCGTACGTCCCGCATTGGTATTCGTTCAACTCAGGAATTTTCTTTTGGTCCTGAACTTTCAATACGTCTTCCATCGCCGCTTTCCATGCCGTGGCCACGCGTTGCTCCGCTGGCGTACCGATAAGGCTCATATAGAAGCCTGTACGGCACCCCATAGGCGAAATATCGATGATTTCTACACCGTCACCGTTTAAATGGTTACGCATAAAGCCGGCAAACAGGTGTTCTAAGGTATGGATACCGCGCTCAGGCATCACTTCTTTATTAGGAATACAGAAACGGAGGTCGAATACGGTGATGGTATCGCCATGTGGGGTATTCATGGTCTTGGCCACACGCACTGCAGGCGCAGCCATACGGGTGTGGTCTACTGTAAAGCTATCCAATAACGGCATATTTCACCTCGCTAAAAAAATTTTCGATTTGATGAACTTTTCACATCACACGACGTCTTAATCTATGAAAGACGCGCAATTGTTATCATCATCCTGACAACTAAGATGTTATTCGGCCACAATGAAGTGGCCTTTTTCTTGTCTGCTAATCGCCTATCCCTTGCGAGAAGCAAGATATTCCTCGAATGAGAGCGTATCGCTCGCTTCAATATTCTGCTGCTCAATAATCGACTCAGCGGCCTTTTCGGCAAAAATATCGTCGTTGAGGATTTCCAAAGGTTCCTGTAGTAATGCTTGACGGTAATTCTCTGCCAAGGTTATCCCACTACCAATAAACCCTTCTTGCTTAATAACACTTAATATCTTACCTGAATAAGTCGTCTCAGGATCGGTAATCATGCCACGTAATGTCTGGCAAGTCGTCTGATAAGCCGTCTCTGTTCCCTGATCCAGAATCTTCGCAATCGAGGCTAATCCATCAAATAGGGCTAATCCAGCCTCTTGCAGCGAGAAGTCCTGCTGTCCACACTCTGCTTTTAGTTTGAGGCCTGGTTTACGCCCTTCTAAAATAACAGTGTTCCAATTGCCCCTAACAAAGCTAAGCTGAGCTTGATCCATCTCAGGTGAATCAATCAAGGCACACCAGATCAGGAATAGATCGAGAAAACGTACCTGCTCTTCGCTGATGCCGGTGGCAGAGAAAGGATTGATATCCAATGAACGCACTTCAATATACTCAATCCCCCCACGCTTCAATGCATCCGAAGGGGCTTCACCACGACGAATGACACGTTTAGGACGGATAGGCGCGTAGAGTTCGTTCTCAATCTGTAAGACATTAGTATTCAGTTGAATACGACGCTGCTGATCATCGAATAATCCCATTTTCTCGTAAGATTCTGAAGGCGTGGCTATCGCTTTTTTCAGACCGGCCACGTACTCCTCTAAAGAGTTAAAAGAGATTTCCAATCCGCTTTGCGATTTATTGGTATACCCCAAGTCGCTAAGCCGTAGCGATGTTGCATAAGGGAACCAACGAGACCCTTGTCCATCGCTCTCCATGGTGTTCAATACAGGATTATCCCCCAAAAAGCTTTCGCAAACCGCTGGTGAAGCGCCAAACAGGTAGGGGATTATCCAGCCGAAACGGTAGTAGTTACGAATAAGGCGAAGATAGCCTTCAGAAGCGATTGCTTGTACAGGTCGAGTGTCATTGTCGGCAAGCGCTCTCGCTTCCCAGAAAGCAACGGGTAAGGAGAAATTATAATGAATACCGGAGATGACCTGCATCAACGAGCCGTAGCGGTGTTTAAGACCTTGGCGGTAGATGTGCTTTATTTTGCCGAGGTTTGAGGAGCCGTAATTGGCTAAGGCAATAGTTTCCGTATCAGTGATGGTGCCTGGAATACTAAACGGCCATAATCGCTCGTCACCAATACTCTTCACCACATGTCTATGCAAGTCACGCAAAAAGGTCAGTAGATGAGGGATATCGCGATCGACAGGTGTAACAAATTCCATTAATGATTCGGCAAAATCAGTAATTATCCAATCGTGGGTCAGTGCTGATCCAAGCGCTTTAGGATGGCCTTGTTCTGATAATGAGCCATCAGCCCGAACACGCAGCGATTCCCGCTCAATGCCTCGTCCAATCCCGGTTAAGAGCTGTGGCTGTTGTTGTAGCCAGCGTAACGCGTTAGTAACGTCAGGTAACACTGACACCTCCCATGGTGAAAGTCTTTTTAATTCAATCATTAGTCAGACAATACTCTAGCCGATTGTCGGCAAGTTGTCGCGGACATGAGTAAACCTTAGATGCTATGACAGTAAAAAGCTATTTTAGCGCAGAACAATTGAATTATTTAATAAAGATTATGCATTTAGGGAAGAAAAGCGAATGGTGCATCCGGGAGGATTCGAACCTCCGACCGCTCGGTTCGTAGCCGAGTACTCTATCCAGCTGAGCTACGGATG
>NZ_JALBCV010000002.1:0-60527 GCF_022602565.1 Rosenbergiella metrosideri | reverse complement strand
GAATGGTGCATCCGGGAGGATTCGAACCTCCGACCGCTCGGTTCGTAGCCGAGTACTCTATCCAGCTGAGCTACGGATGCGTAAATGGCGGTGAGGGAGGGATTCGAACCCTCGATGCAGCTTTTGACCGCATACTCCCTTAGCAGGGGAGCGCCTTCAGCCTCTCGGCCACCTCACCAATTTACTTCTTAACTTAGCACCGAGGGAAACTTACGTTGCCGTTCGTTGCTGCGTTGGCGCACATATTACTTTCCCCGACTTATAAGTCAAACACTTTTTCGAGAAGATTGTTTGTTTGCACAAAACCGCAGCAATTAGCACATTTACTCGGCGTTTTTCTTTTCTAAAGCATAAAAAAACGGCTGCAAACATAATTATGTTTCACAGCCGCTTAGTAACCTGCCCCTGGTAAGTGCAGATAAATTAGTACTCAGAATCCTGAGTTTTCTCAGCTTGGATGCGTTGGTATATCTCTTCACGGTGCACCGAAACCTCTTTAGGTGCATTAACACCAATTCTTACTTGGTTTCCTTTGACACCGAGTACCGTCACTGTAACCTCATCACCGATCATGAGGGTTTCACCAACTCGACGAGTTAGAATAAGCATTCTTTGCTCCTTGAAAGATTAAAAGAGTCGGGTCCCTGCGCAACCCGGCACATCCATCGTTAACGCTAAGTAATTAGGACCGTATTTTATTAATAAAATTCACTCAATCCGTAATAACTCATGCTTGATAATAGTTTAGCCGAAATACAGAGTTCTTACCTGACTTTATCAAGAGATTCATTAAATGATTTTATAATAAGCCCAACAGGGTTTGTTGGGCCATTAAGGAAATCAACCTAACTTATTGTAATTTATTAGAAATAATTTCAGGCACTTCTGCAAGCGTTGCGGTTAGCGCGTCTGGCAAATTACCACCTGCTTGCGCCATATCCGGTCGACCGCCCCCTTTGCCACCGACTTTCGGTGCGATAAGCCCAATAAGTTCACCTGCTTTTACGCGATCAGTCAGATCTTTCGTGACCCCAACAATAAGTGAAACTTTATCTTCGCTTGTTGTACCTAATACAATAATTGCTGAACCTAATTGATTTTTCAGATCATCGACCATGGTGCGAAGCAGCTTGGGATCGAGAGAAGGTAACTCACTGACAAGCACTTTTACGCCATTAATCTCGCTTACCTGATCAGCCAAAGAAGCACTTTTCTGTGCCGCCTGCTGGTCTTTAAGCTGCTGAACCTGTTTTTCAAGCACACGAGTATGTTCGGCTAGCGCTTTAACCTTGTCATTAAGATTAGTGCTATTTGCTTTGATCAGTTGTGCTATTTGCGTCAGTTGATCCTGTGCCGCAAATACGGTATCCAGCGCGCGCTGACCGGTGAAAGCTTCGATACGACGTACCCCTGCCGCCGTCCCCGACTCTGAATCCAACAAAAATAATCCAATATCGCCCGTGCGCTGCGCGTGAGTGCCTCCGCAGAGTTCGACCGAGAAGTCGCCCATGGTCAATACGCGAACCTGCTGGTCGTACTTCTCACCAAATAGGGCCATGGCACCTTTTTGCTTGGCATCTTCGATATCCATGATCTCAGTGGTGACAGGCAGGTTAAGGCGGATTTGTTGGTTAACAATTTCTGTGACGCGACGGAGTTGCTGCTCGCTCATTGCTTCGGTATGTGAGAAATCGAAACGCAGGTATTTATCGTTAACCAATGAGCCTTTCTGCGCAACATGGTCCCCAAGCACTTGACGCAAGGCTGCGTGCAATAGGTGTGTTGCTGAGTGGTTTAAGCGGATCTTGGCCCGTCTAGCCTCATCGACTTGAGCATTGACCTGTTGTCCGACCTGCAGCTCACCCGAGGTTAGACGCCCTAAATGGCCTGGGCTCTTTCCGTATTTTTGGGTATCTTCAACGGTAAACTCACCCTGCTCTGTCGAGATGATACCGGTATCACCAACCTGCCCACCCGATTCGCCATAGAATGGGGTTTTGTCGAGTATCACCACCGCTGATTGCCCAGGTAGCAGTGTTGGTACAGATTGTCCGTCGACAAAAATTTCGCTAACGGTTGCTGGGAACGACAGTTGGTCATACCCCTTAAATTCGCTCTCTTTCTCAACACGAATTTGCGCATTGTAATCGGCACTGAAGCCACTCGCTTGGCGTGCGCGTTGGCGCTGCGCTTCCATTGCGGCTTCGAAGCCCGCTTCATCAATTTTTAAATCGCGCTCACGGCAAACATCCGCCGTTAAGTCAGCTGGGAAACCGAAGGTGTCGTAAAGACGGAATACGATCTCACCCTGAAGGGTATCGCCTTGCAGTGCAGCAAGCTCTTCATCGAGAAGTGCTAGACCACGCTCTAAAGTTTTGGCGAACTGTTCTTCTTCAGCTTTTAATACGCTTTCAACATGTTGCTGTTGTTGGCGTAGTTCATCGCCTGCGCTTCCCATCACATCGATGAGCGGCTGCACTAATTTATAGAAGAAACTCTGTTGCGCACCTAACATGTTGCCGTGGCGAACCGCGCGACGAATAATTCGACGAAGGACATAACCGCGGTTCTCATTAGAAGGCACGACACCGTCAGCGATTAAGAAGGCACAAGAACGGATATGGTCAGCGATAACGCGTAACGATTTATTAGTTAAGTCTTGCGTTCCAGTAACTTGTGCCACGGAAGCAATAAGTTTTTGGAATAAATCAATATCGTAGTTAGAGTTGACGTGTTGTAGCACCGCAGAAATACGTTCTAAGCCCATCCCCGTATCAACAGAAGGTTTTGGCAGAGGAAGCATTGTGCCGTCAGCTTGGCGGTTAAACTGCATGAAGACGATATTCCAGATTTCGATATAGCGGTCACCGTCTTCTTCAGCAGAACCTGGAGGTCCGCCCCAGATATGGTCGCCATGATCGTAGAATATTTCGCTACAAGGGCCACACGGCCCCGTATCACCCATCTGCCAGAAGTTGTCAGAGGCGTAGGCACTGCCTTTATTATCGCCGATACGAATAATGCGTTCAGCGGGAACACCGATCTCTTTTTCCCAGATATTCCAAGCTTCGTCGTCGGTTTCGTAAACAGTTACCCACAAGCGCTCTTTGGGTAAATTAAACCATTGCGCACTGGTCAGAAGTTCCCAGGCAAATGAAATGGCTTCACGCTTGAAATAGTCACCGAAACTGAAGTTACCGAGCATTTCAAAGAAGGTGTGGTGGCGTGCAGTATAACCAACGTTTTCGAGGTCATTATGTTTCCCCCCTGCACGGACACAACGCTGTGAGGTGGTCGCACGTGAATAATCACGTTTATCTTGACCGAGGAACACATCCTTGAACTGATTCATCCCTGCGTTAGTAAAGAGTAACGTTGGGTCATTGTTTGGCACTAGCGAGCTGCTAGCAACAATTTGGTGGCCTTTGCTTTGGAAAAAATCGAGAAACGTCTGACGAATCTCTGCAGTACTCTTGCTCATAAATGTCCTGGTATCATGCTTAACAGACGTTCCGTTACATCTAGGTCACTGGAATGCTCACAGTCGACTTATGATAGGGAACTAAAAGTCTCAATAAGATAAGTTTTCTTCACTACGAAGTAAAATCTCAATCTTATTCACGAGGAAATATTTTCAAAAACAGCACGGATATCTTCGCTTTGAAAGCCTCTGCTGTAAAGATAACGTTGTAACTTCGCTTTTTCCGGATAACTCGTGGGCCAATGTCGCCCAGCTTTTTTCTCTGCAACCTCTTGTGCGCACTGCTGCCAATCTACGTCAGTATGGCGCAACGCATCTTGGGCTATTGATGAAGGAATCTGTTTGCGTTGCAAATCTTGGCAAATTCGCTGAGGGCCATAGCCCCTGCGGCTACGTTGTTGGATAAATTGTTGGCAAAAGCGCTCATCATTTAAGTAGCCCTGTTCCACGCACCACTGCATAACGCTTTCTAAGGTTTCTTCAGCAACCCAAAACTGCGTGGTGGTTTCACGTAACGACTTCCTTGCAACCGCTAAACGCAGCTTTTCCCGTAACTCTTCTGTTCCATGGTCACGTTGTCCGAGTATCCATACTGCGCGTTGTAATAACTGTGCGTACGTGACCTCTTTGCGCTGGACGGTAGTCTCCATTTGTTGTCCTCTTCATTGAGTACCCATAACGAAAAACGGGAGCCGCATAAGCAGACTCCCGTTACTCACATCACGATACAATATTAAAATTCATCTTGCTCGTCATTCTCGCCAGACATCTCATGCTCTGGTGAGGCTTCACCTTCGTGACTTGGGTTATTCAGTAAGGTTTCACGCAGTTTTTGCTCAATTTCTGTAGCAATTTGCGGATTCTCACGCAGGTAGTTACCGGCATTGGCCTTACCTTGACCAATCTTATCACCTTGATAGCTATACCAAGCACCCGCTTTTTCAATAAACTTATGCTTCACCCCTAAATCGACCAACTCACCATAGAAGTTGATCCCTTCGCCATACATAATTTGGAATTCTGCTTGACGGAAAGGTGCTGCAATTTTATTTTTCACCACTTTGACGCGGGTCTCGCTTCCCACCACATTTTCCCCCTCTTTGATCGCACCAATACGGCGGATATCAAGACGGACTGAGGCGTAGAACTTTAATGCGTTACCACCGGTTGTCGTTTCAGGGTTACCAAACATAACACCGATCTTCATCCGAATTTGGTTGATGAAAATAAGGAGTGTATTCGATTGTTTTAAGTTACCCGCTAACTTACGCATCGCTTGGCTCATCATACGTGCCGCAAGGCCCATATGCGAATCACCAATTTCACCTTCAATTTCAGCTTTTGGTGTCAGTGCCGCAACGGAGTCGACAATAATGACATCGACTGCACCAGAACGTGCCAGCGCATCACAAATTTCTAGCGCTTGCTCACCGGTATCGGGCTGAGAACACAGCAGATTATCGATATCAACACCAAGCTTTTTAGCATAGATCGGGTCTAACGCATGTTCAGCATCGATAAAGGCACAGGTTTTGCCTTTACGTTGCGCAGCGGCGATGACTTGTAAAGTCAGCGTTGTTTTACCCGATGATTCCGGTCCATAAATTTCAACGATACGTCCCATGGGTAGGCCACCGGCCCCCAATGCGATGTCTAAGGATAATGATCCCGTTGAAATGGTTTCAACATCCATCGTCCGGTCTTCACCTAGACGCATGATAGAGCCTTTACCAAACTGCTTCTCAATTTGTCCTAACGCAGCGGCAAGTGCTTTTTGTTTGTTTTCATCGATAGCCATTTCAACTCCTAATCGTACTGGTTTCGCCAGCAAGGGGATTTTATGCTTATGCATTTACGCGGTTAATTATACTGTATAGTCATACAGTATCAAGCTTAATTTTGAAAAATGTCTCGAGTGCGGTGGTTAAGGCAAAAACCACTGCTTGCTGACGAATAGCCTCTCGGTTACCGGAAAAGTGGCAGGTATGGGTTGTGGTGTGCCCTGGTGAGGCAAACCCAAAACAGACTGTACCGACTGGCATATCCTCCGTTCCACCACCCGGCCCAGCGTAACCGGTGACCGATATGGCGTAGTTGGCTGAAAACGCATGACAAGCGCCTTCGGCCATCTCTTTCGCCACATTTTCACTCACCACCCCAAACTGGTATAAAGTATCGGGTAACACCCCTAAAAAGCGCTGTTTACTTTGCTCACTATAGGTGACGAATCCCCCCTCAAAATACGCGGAGCAACCGCTAATATCAGTGAGCGCTTTAGCAATGCCTCCCCCTGTACAGGATTCCGCAGTGGTGAGGATTGCTTGAGATTGCGTAAGATGATGCCCGAGTAATTGGCTTAATTGGGCTAGTCTGTCACTCATATCATTCTCTCCATCTGATGGGCTAGGGGGTAGTTTAACGCTTTCGGGGAAGTGTTAGCGTGCCGGTCAGATAAATTACGCTCCGACACGCTGTTATTTAACCCTGTTACAGGTTATTTTGCCGAGAAGCGCGTACTGATTCGCCTAATTGCCACACTGCCATCGCGTACTGTGTACTGTGATTGTAGCGTGTAATTGCGTAGAAGTTGGGTAAGCCAAACCAGTATTGATAACTATTACCCATATCTAAACGCAACAGACTGACTTTCTGTGAACCAGAAAGTGGTTGCTGAGGTGTCAATCCACTGTTTTTTAATTGGTTAACCGTATAGCGCGTTGAGTAACCGTTTTCTAAGCCAGGAGCTTGTCCAGAGCCGACAATTGCCACAGGTTGCCCTGTTTTCCAGCCGCTTTGTTGGAAATAATGCGCAACACTGCCAATGGCATCAACCGGGTCCCAAAGGTTTACATGACCATCACCGTTAAAATCTACCGCAAACTGTTTATAGGCTGATGGCATGAATTGGCCGTAGCCCATCGCTCCGGCAAAAGATCCGCGTAGCGTTAAGGGATTGTCTTGCTCGTGTTGCGACATGAGCAAGAAGGTTTCCAATTCACTACTAAAATAGGTTGCTCGGCGAGGATAATCAAAGGCCAGCGTTGCGAGGCCATCAATAATACGGGTTTTCCCCATTACCCGACCCCAGCGCGTTTCGACCCCGATAATACCAACGATAATTTCTGCTGGAACGCCATACTGTACTTCGGCTCGAGAAAGCGCATCGCGATATTGATTCCAAAAAACAACACCATTTTGTACGTTCGAGTCGGTAATAAATTTATTTCGATAACGAATCCAAGCGCCGTTCGGACCCGGTTCAGGGGTATAGTTTGGCGCTTGACGATCCATAAGTCTCAACACGTAATCTAAGCGACGCGTTTGGCTCAGCCAGGCGACGAGCTGCTGACGGTTAAAATTATGCTTTTCAACCATCATATCGATAAATTGTTCTGCGCGCGGATTCCCCGCAAAATCTCCGGTTAAGTCACCTTGAGACAAAGTGGCAGGCTTTAATAAAAACCCCCCTTGTGGAGCAGTCTGATTGTCCGTACGGTGCGAGTGGCTACTGCAAGAACAGAGAAGAGTGATGATTGGTACGATAAGATAGTTAAATCGCATGCGAGCTCCACCAGCTAGTACATCGACTTTCTACTAATAAGAAAGCAGGATTGTTGATGCCTTAGCATAATATAAAAGGCGGAGATTTTCTGCACTAACTGAATATTTCCCATGCAGTCCATCGCCGCCTTCGCATCGCAGTATTAGATTATTTTAAAAGTGCCATTTACCGCCTAAAGTTAGACGATTATCGTTATAGCCGTGGTTACCAATTTGCACTGCTGTATTCACCCAAACACTGCCTTGTGAAGAGAGTTTAGCGTCTAGCCCAAGTTTTATTTCAGCCATGTTTTCTGCACCAGCAAGCTCGACTTTAGTGTTATCCATTCGAACACCTTGGCGTTTTAAATTGTGTAACCAGTTAACTTCAGCGAAAGGTTGAAAATAACGTTCAGTCTGTTGGTCGATTCGATGACGGCCTCGTAACCAACTTCTTATTCCTAATTTACTTTGAATGTTGTGTTTACCCACATTACTCACACGAGTGTTGTTCTCTTCAATAACATCACGATGCTTAACCCCTTGATAGATGAACTGTGCTGAGGGCATAAAGTACCAGCGGTATTCCGAGCCCAGGCTACCATTAAATCTCAATACCTCGGAAATATAGCCCGCCTCAACGCTACCAGTAAGGCCTTTAGAGCGGTAATATTGCGGACGTAATTGCTCCCCTTTAACCGAGTTATTAAACCAGTTGTAGAGTAACCAGCTATCAATATACCCGCCTTTGCCCGAGTCCTCATTTATCCAAGTGGAGTACAAGCCGGTACTGTAACCGTTTACGTTACCTTTGGCGCGATAAGCCACACGGTTTGAAGCCGTCGAGTTATGATGATAACCGTAACCTGCCATCACTCCCGTGCTCCAGCGTCCCCCTGCCGGCGTTTCAATATGCAGTAAGGCCCCTCCTAATTGCGCGACATAACGATTAGATTTTGTCTTGAGTTGACCGCTACTATCAGACCAACTACTACGCCCTCCCACTTGACGCAGCCATAAACTCGACATGTTCTGTCCGAAAAGTGATTGTTCATGTTCGAAGGGATCGGACTCTCGTTCAAACAAAGAAGTGTTAAATAGTGTATTGCCCGCGATAAAATTGGCCAGATAACTACCTGCCTCGACTCGGTAGGTCGGTACAGGACGAGGGGTTGGCGTCGGATCCGGTGTGGGTATCGGGTCTGGCATTGGGGTAGGGTCCGGAGTAGGCGTCGGGTTTGGCGTTGGTGTTGGGTCCGGAGTAGGAGTCGGGTCTGGCGTTGGTGTCGGGTCCGGAGTGGGTTCCGGCTCAGGCTCTGATGATTCTGTGCGTAAAAACCAGCTCTCCGCCTGTTTCATTAAATGGTATTCGTAAGCCCCAGCAACGATTCTTCCCTGCTGTGTGAAATGACCATACGAAGTCCCCCCAACAGAAATAAGCTCAATTCCCTTTATGGTTTCGGCTCCAAGTCCGCCCAGATTATTGACACTCACCGCCGTAGAGCTACCCGCTAAAACATCTCCCTTAATAATCACCTTATTAGTTGGCGAGTTATCTCCGGAAAGCTTTGCCGACATGGTTAGTGATCCGTTACCGCTATAATCGCCATCGATAATCAGCTGATGGTCAGTGTTATCTGATGCAAAAATAATGTTACCGTCATTATTGAGGGATTTTGTTTGGCTACTCCCAGTAATATTCCAGAGGCCTTTTTGTAAGTTCACTGACTCAACATTGAATACTTGGCCAGTTAATACTCCTTTTTCTCCCTTAAGATCGGCAAATATTTTATTGTTATCTGTTGCGAGAATATTACCTGAAATGATGCTATCAGTTGCATCGATATAAAGTGCAGACGAGAAGCGATTTTGTTTTTCGTCCGTCGTGGTGAGGGCAGCAAACGCTTGGCCATTTTTATAATTAATTTGGCTATTAGATAGTTTCACCGACGATGCACCGTTAATACTTATAATAGCGTTGCCACTGTCAACTAAGTTGCCATATAGCTCCGTATTGTTAAGGACTACGGCAGGGTTTAACTGGCTAAGTTCGGAATAAGAGAAGTTATTGGTAGATTTATCGCCATTCATCATCACCCCAGCAGCGTTTTCGCCGCTAGCGTGAATCAAACTATTCTCGAGTTTTATCGTCCCACCGTCATTATAAACACCATGGGAGTATTTACCTTCTGTAGCAATATAAAGTTGATCTGCCGTTACCTTTGCACCGTTGATGAGAGCCACGCCATAAGAGTCATCATTGTAAGTCTCCACCATTGAATTAGTTACCTCGGCGGTTCCTTCCCCAACCGCCGCGATACCATGGCTTTTTTTACCATAAGTATTGAAGTTTAAATGATCGCCAAAGAGGTTACCTTCAGTGTAAATACCATAGGCCCTATCACCGAATATCTCGAACGAAGTAAGACTAAGAATAGCTTCGCTAAGAGGAACATTGGCCATGGATTGCTGTAAAACAAGGCCATGTGATCGAAGTCCATACGTATAAAACTCCACGCCATCTGCAAACATTTTACCGCCATCGTGAATCATCCAGATTCCGTAACTTTCATCCCCTTCGGTAATAAATTTTCCCTCCCGGATAGTCAGATCTTTTGTGCCAGTATTCATATCAATGGCATGGCCGAAATTACCACGCGCGAGAATATTAACGTCGTTTAGTGTCAGCACGCCAAACATCGAACGAATTCCTGCGCCGTTAGTGGTTTCGATCGTGCTGTGTGAGAGGTTTAATCCAGATTCAGTACCCGCTTCAGTATTAAAGACAATTCCCTCACCTTTGCCATGGTTTACTAACGTCATCTCGCTGAGATTGACTTGACTGGTTGGACCAATACTAACCCCTACAGCCCTGCCTTGGCTGTCTTTAACGTTTATTTTCAAATGTTCAGCGGTAAATTTGCCCACATCGGTTCTGATTCCAACACCACTAATAAGCGCCACCGTTATATCGGCATTAATAAGATTAACCGTTGCATCATTCTTAATTAATAAACCGCCATTAGGAGTAGAAACGTTATTTATAGTAATATCTTTCCAATAACCCGATTTATCGAGGACTAGTTTTTCATGCGTTTCAGCTCCCCCTTCTATTGGCACTAAAAACAGCGCGCAACATAAAAGATGTTTTTTAGTGAAACCACTACCCTTAATATTCGATGAACTTCCTGTATTCATCCTAACTTCCTTATTTTATAAGCAGAGAGTGTTAATCGCACCTTGACTGTTGTTGGCAACATATTTAGCAAATCTAAAAAAATCCGCTTGGTTATCAAAGCCCAGTTTTCGGCTAGCACTGCGATAATGTGTACGAACCGTTTTTATTGAACGATTCATTGTTTTAGAAATGAAATGACAATCTATCCCTTGGCCAATTAAGGTCAAAATCATAAACTCAGCGGGCGAGAGTTGCTGATAGCGTTTGAAATCGTTATGAGCGATAAGGTGGATCAAATCGAAATTGTTGGGTACTTTCCAGCTTGAGATTGCCAATATTTTCGAAATTTTTCTTTCTATCTGCGCTAATGTCGCACGCCGGCAGTTAAAGGGAATATAGATATTTCCCCAACAGCCTTTTTTTGATTCAGATAAATGCGGTGCTCCTATTAAGTCAGTCGCGTGGACCACAACAACCTCTTCATAAAAATCGAAACTAAGATGAAAGGCTGTCGCATCGTCAGGAACAACTTCTACTTTTTTGTTCCCATTTTCCCATTGGCTAATTACCAAGGACATAATCCCCAGCTTGAAGTAAGCATCGCCGCCTACCACCCTGATAATCAATACATCCATTATTTATCCGTAAAAATGGTAGTTTGAATTGAATTATAGTGTTTCCTAAAATACCGTATTTACTCTTCGTTCGTCAGAATAGGGGAACTAAAGCTCTAAGAAAATAGGATTTATTTATTGTTGTTTTCTTTGAACGCAATAATCTTATACATATAATCTATTATGTTCGTTATTCAAACCATGTCCTCGTGGTTACGGTATCGTAAGTTCCCGCTAAGGTTAGGGCTAAATTTTGCGGATAAAAGCGTATTTCAGCCGTAATATTCAAACTCAGTTGAGAGATCGACTGAGTCCGCGTCGTTATTGGCAGTACTGTCACGATCAATGTATGGGGATCTATACGAGGTTCAAATCGCGTAATGGCGCGCTTAATCGCCTCCTCTACTTTATGGTAGTGCTGCGAGGTGATCGCGTCGCCAATGACGATCCCTAAGCCATAATTAAGGACAGAGTTATCGATTAATGATCCGCCGTTAAGCTGAGAAGCGATCTCGGTAGGTTGAGTGTTTAATAGCTGACTCAGATCTTCGGTGATAAACCGCTTAATCATTGATGCATCGAGTGAAAAAATCTCCTCCTGTAGCGGAGAATCATCCAGCAGTTTTTGTAAGGTCACTGGGGTCCCCCAACACCTATCTTTCATATTTATGTCTCCTTAACCGTTATCGATACTTTTCCTTTAGCGCTTCAAAAGCCGAGGGATAATCTACTATCCTTAATATACTGGTCTCCAACGAACACTTACCGAGCGGCACCGTTTCCGGTAACTCTTGCTCAAGCTGCTGTAAAATTTGCTTAATCGATAATGGCCGTTGAACTAATGTCGTAACGAGTTGTTGAGCTGAGTCATGAATTTCTTGTTGAAATAAACGCTCATTATTCGTATCACACGGCGTGGAGCTAGCCTCTATTTCGCTAAAGGGCGAGCCTTGATACAGCCAGAACTCTTTTGCCAACTGCTGTAAAAGAGTATTGTCACGGCGTTTCTCAAGATAATAATCACCCTCTCGATTTTCAGGTGGGCATCCCTTTTCCTGTCTAAACAGATGTTCCTGTCGAAGTAGCTCAATTTCTAATAAATACATTTGCTGCCCCACTCACGATCTGCGCACCACACCCAGTCATATCCCCAACCCGAGCGAGCGGGACGCCGGTTGCAAAGACTGTGGTCGAGCCAGTGGTAATAGGACTCGCGACATGTAGGAGAGAGCAGCTGGTGATGCTTGTCGCCGCTAAAGCGATGGGCAGCCCCGCGCAACGAACCGTCGCCAAACCATTCAGTACCGTACCACCGTGCGATGTGACATCGCCCATTCTAGCCATCAACATAAAACACCCCCTGTTATTAGGTTATACGTCGGGAATAATGCTACTGGTAATGGTCGGGGTCGGAATGGGTAACGTTTTACCGGCAAACAGTCCCGCAGTGGGAGTAATGCCCGGTAGCCCGATAACTCCACCGCCACCGCCACCGCCACGTGGGCCCGCATCACCTGGGTTAAAATCAATTTGTCCCGCTTGTAAGATGATTTGGCTATCAGCAATGATCCTAATGCGCCTGGCTGAAATCACTAAATCGCCACCAGAACTCAATCCCATCGCACCTCCGACGGCTAACCCCATCGCCCCTCCCGTCACCATTGACATAGCTCCTCCGCTGGCAATACCGATCGCTCCCCCAGCATTTACGCCGATAGCCCCGCCCGCATTTATCCCAATAGCCGCTCCCGCATTCATACTCATCAGACCACCGACCTTCGTATGATGGGCACCTCCGACAGAGATCCCCAAGGATGCACCGATAACATAATTACTGGTCCCCGCAACGCTTGAGCGATAGTTTTCCCCGACCTCGACTTGCTGGGAGGCTCCTATGACCTGCACTTCGTTTTGCTTCGTTAAACGATTCATATCACGTTCTGCTTGTTCCCAATATTGCTCCTGCCCTAACCGGTCTTCGAAACGGATACCATTAAAATTGGCCTCACTGCCCCCCACGCTACGACTGACAAGCCCGCTCTGGCTGCCATTATTGGGTAAGGCCCAAGGGGGAGTCGATTTATCGTTATACAAGCTACCGATGATCAATGGCCGATCGGGATCGCCTTGAATAAAGTCAACAATCACTTCATGGCCGACTCGCGGAATATACATACCGCCAAAACGATTACCGGCCCAAGCTTGGCTGACTCGCAGCCAACAAGAGTCGGCCTCACTGTTCTGACCGTAGCGATCCCACTGAAAGCGTACCTTGACGCGTCCAAATTGGTCAGTCCATATCTCTTTTTCTGCTGGACCGGTTACCATCGCGGTCTGAGGGCCGAAGGTACGAGGTTTAGGCGTGACTTGAGGATGCCGGTAACGCTTAGTCAGCGGCTGAACCGTAAAATGGCACGTCGTCTGACTGCTGACCTCGGAAGAGCTTTGCCGATTATTCACGATCTCGAGGTCGGTACGTAAAATGAAATAAGGGCGATTTGCGTGCTCTAACGGATAACCTGATAGCGTGAACTGTGCCCCGCAGGTCATCCCGCGTAACTCAGCACTCCCTGTGCAGCGGTGGCCTTGCGCGCCTAAGGACTCAATCCGGATTTTAGCCAGCCGTTCACCAACCTCGTTTTCGGTAAAATCACCTGGCCAGTCGTAAATTTCCATACGGTTGAAATAGGTATTTCTCGGCTGCTGTTCGCTTACCGATAACGTTTTTCGCGATGCGGTAAAATCATAGTCGGAGGTGACCCAGTGACCGGTAGTGAGCGCCTCTTGATAGTGAAAAGTAGAGATAAAAGGCGCCTGAAAAACGGGCGATTGCGCTAAGTAGGGAAGCGTTCGATAACCATCATGTGTAAAAGGCTGATGAGCCTGGGGACTGTCGACGAAAATAAGGGTATGGCTCTTTTCACTATGCTCAACAAACCAATAAATCCCCCACTTTTCCATTAATCGCTGTAGAAAATCATAATCGCTTTCGCCATATTGCACTTGATAATCCAGCGTAGGATAGGTCTCAGCTAGGCGACACTCGTAGGGCCGACCATACTCTTTAAGCACATCGTGCAAAATGTCGACCACCGATTTTTGCTGATAAATTTTAAAATCGGTCGTTTTACCCAATAGGAAGATCCAAGGCCTGATCATCAGTTCGTAGTGGGCATGTTGCGCGTCATGGCCTAAGTAGCGTGCTTTTTCGATTATGCCATTGATCCACCGAACGGGCTGTTGCGGTGAGCTGGGTTGTCGCTCAGCTTCTAAGGCAATACACACGCTGACCGATTGCCCAATTAACGCCTTAAGTTTAATCTCCTCTACGGCGTTATCATCGCCCTCTTCTCGGCTTACTGTCTCAGCCTCCACGTAATAATGGCCCAATGACGAGAGCGCTTCGCTACCCGATAGCCGGGTAATCACTAGCCGCTGTGTCTGCTCAGCATGGTTAATTAATGTCAGTATTCTATTCATTTTTCTTCCTTGATGAATGAGTGATTCGATGCGCGGCTACTCTGCTAGCGAGCAATCGATGCGCCGGAAAAGGCTAATGAGATGAGGCACCGATGTCCCTAGCCCGTTCACCGCAAGACGAGCCTGTGCCCCACCTTTGCCTAATGTCACGATCGTTTGCCGACTGCGGGGATCGAACTGTTTTTGACTACGTTCTAGCCATCGCAAAATTCCCCAATAGCCTTTCTCCTCAATACTCCATAGGGAATTTCCTTCCGCCGCGACCGCTCGTATCTGAAAAGTAACCGCGGGATGGATGGCCGGCCATCGTAGTTTTTGCTGGAGAATCGGCCCATGGACATAACGAAACTGCTGATCATCGTTATCAATAATGAGCTGTGTTATACCGTTCGTCATATCCTGTACCGATAACATCAACGTCAAGCCCGATGATTGCGAAGCGTGTGGAAATAATTGCTGCTGGATCTGCTTTCCTTGCTCAAACAGTGTTAATAAGCGTGGAGAGATGGCGTTATCAGCGGTGATAAAACGCCAAGGTCGATGATGAGTGTCAACCTTATCTGCCAAGTGTTCGGTGAAATACCGTGCTAACTTCCCTTGCGGAGAGAACATTTCTGCCACAGTCTGTGGATCCGCCTCGACCGCCGATGAAGCAAAAGGATAGCGCCCCATCAAATGTTGACGGCAATAACGAATAATTTCCTGATTAATCTGTTCGGCATTAATTGTCCATGTGTGTTGAGCGACCTGCTGCTGAGCGACAGACAGTAGCGGGACAAACAGTCGCGGTAATGGCTGCGGTAACTGATCTATATGACGTAAAATCGTACTCCCCCCTTGCGAAACCTTCGCTTGCTCAGAGAGCAAAGCGTTGAATTGATTGTCGGTCGTCATCTCAGTGGCTTGGAGGGTGATATAAAGCTGGGTCAGTGCCATTTCTAACTGCGCTAACGAAAAGGCACTCTTCGCATCAGGTGCATCCACAAAACGGTGTAACGCGATAAAATGGTTATCGACGTTATCGCGTCGACGTTGCCTTTCCTCCTCAATAATCTCGGCAGGATGGGCTGCATCGCCGAGTGCTGTGGCCAACTGGGTCTGCTGGGCAACGTTAACCAGCAACTGCCGTAGTTGGGAATCTTGGCGAGTAAAATCCTTTAATAAATACTCAATACGATGCCGCTGTTGGCCTGGTTCCGACTCATGGCCAGCAAGAGAGAGGTTGAGCTGTAACCCCTGTAAAAAATCCTGCCAATAGTGACGGTATCCTTGCAAATATAATTGCGATACTTGTTGCCAACGTTGCTGTGGCGTGTATTCACGCGGTATGGGAGGCTTGCCATATAAGATTTTTTCGACACGAACCAGCGCTTTGGGAAAATGAGTGATAGCAACATGGGTATCCCAGTATTGGACACCCTGTAAATTGTAGAGCCCTGCCGCAGGTTTTAATGTTGGCTGGGAGATAAACAGCAACGGTTCCGATGAGGTAATCAATTGAGGTAGCGCCACCGGCGGTAAGGAGACATCGCTAACCTGCTGAATGATATCATTATAAAGGTAGATAGGTAACGGCTGTTGTAATAATCGCTGACGGGCCGCGTCGATAAGCTGATGATCAGCAGACTGCGTAGAGATTTGCCAGTTTGTCTCACGAAAGAGTCGACGCACTAAAAGAGGCGCACTGTCCTGCCGTTCAAACGCCGATAACAGTTCAGCATGCGAGGAAAACCATCGTTCCAATAAGGCATTATCACGTTCCAGTTCCCCGTATAACATTAAATACACACTGAGTATCGTCAATAACCTTTGCGGATCGTTTTTCGCTAGCTGGGCCGACAGATCGTCGACGGTAACCTTCAGAATCATTGGTAACAAATGGTCCTTTAACCACTGATGGTAAACCCTGCTATTGACTTCTGCCCACTTCTCGGCCATTCCCAGCCCAGATTGGCTCGATAACGCAGGATATGGCCTAATACTTGGAACCAGTTGGCTTAACTGCGTTAGCGCTAGGTCGAGAGGAGGCTGTGTCGTACTCAATTCTTCATCAAGACGATCAAGTGCATGGCGTGATTCGGTAAGCAGACGCTGATCGTTATCGTAGCGCTGAGTGAGGCTATAAAGAGAAATGGTCCCCACCCCAAAAATCGCCGTAAGGATCGCGCCACGACGAAAACGGGTGGTGAATCGTTTAGCGTGTAACGCATGCCGCAATCGGTAATCATCGATGATCCGATGCTGAAAAAGCGTTTTAATAAAAAAGTGTCGAAACGAACGCGGTAAGTTATCTAAAATCGCGTTGGGCGGCGACACCTTCCCCTCTGCCTCAGCGTGAGAGGTTTCTGCTAACCACTGCCTGACCAGCGACTGTGGGTGGCTAAACTGTCCCTCACTAGACAGATCACCACACCCTAAGTAGATGCCCTGCAAGGCAGGTACGTACTCGGCGGTCACCTCAGATCGTGAAGCGATTAATGGCTCAATAAAAATGACTAGCGCACGCGTTAAGGCCTCAACGTTTGCGGGGAAACGTTCGATGCCTTTACGTATTACGACATCTTCACTCTGGTGCTGTTTAGTCAGTACTTGCTGTGCGATACGTTCAACCATTGAGGCCAGCTGCTGACTAATGGCCTCCAGACACGCCGAGGATTCATGCTCTTCCTGCGTAAACGTCTCGCCTAATATCTGATATCGCTCTTTCATGGGAATATCATGAAAATACTCACGAAACCCTACCAACTGATCGAGTTGACTCACCAAAAGATAGAGAGGCAACCTGCCCTCACGCCACTGGGGGAATTCCTCAAGATGTGTTCTGCATAGCGCCGCATATTCCGTCAGTTGTTGGGGTGTTGATGACAATAAACGGGGGCAGTCCATAACAAAGACAATCGCTTCGAGGGAGGCCTCAGATGCCAACGTCGCAAGCTGTTTAACGAATGCTTGCCACTCGTCGGCCGTCTCGGAAGTCGACTGTTCAGGGTCAAAAAAACGTCCTGGAGTATCACACCACAGTGCATTATCTGCTAACCAAAATTGCGGATGGTCGGTTGCGGCGAAGGGCTGACGCGCCTCCTGCTGTTGGTAAGGTAAAGCCCATACCAGTTCCGCGTTGAGTAAAGCAGTGGTTTTACCACTCCGTGAGGGGCCAACGACCATCACGCATGCGTTTTGTCTTTGCGCTGCGGTCTGGCAGAAAAGTCGTTTCCCCCAGGGTATCAGACGATTACGTTTGCGGAGAATTTTTCGCCACTGTTTGATGCATTGTACGATCTCCGGGTAACGGCATGGCGCAAGATGCGGCAAAAACCGCAGTAAAGCGAATTTTTGCGGCAGTGCGCCATAAGTCTTTACGGCATACACCGAACTATAATAACCGACCGTCAGCACCGCGATGATTAAACAGATTAACGCGCGAGGCAGCAGAGGCGCCAACGGCGAGAGCTCGCCAAACGTCACCAACGGCCCCAGTAACCACACGAGGTTAATCAAGACCAGTGCGAGTAAAAAATAGCGGGGCAGACGGTATAGGAAGGTCAACGCAGCCAGTAATATGGCTATAATCACCATCGCACGATGGTAAGGTGAGATTAAGGGATAAGAGTGGCCTATGCCCCATGAATCACCATAGAACGCAACCATTCCACACACGAATAACAGCACAGTGGCCACCGTGAGTCGAACGACGACTTTAGTAAGCATCGGCGTCAACAATTCCATTGTTTAATCTCCCTGTAAAGTGATAAAAAACTCAACACGTCTGTTTTGATTACGCTGCGCTAAGCTTGAGTTAGCCATAAGCGGTTGATGCTCTCCCACCCCTACCCGCTGGATCTGATTCGCGGTGAAACCTGCGCGATAAAATATCTGGGCGGCCTCCTCAGCGCGCAGCAGAGAGAGCTGCTGATTAGAGATGTTTTTCTGGCTGCGGATCGGCTGACTGTCACTGTGACCAACGATTTTGATGCGCGCGTCCAGTTGCTTAGCTGCTTGCGCGACGCGCTCTATTACCGCGTAATGATGTGACAGCAGTTTGGCACTCCCCGAAGCGAACATCGCACTATCGGTCAATTTCACAAGATACCCTTGAGCAGTATCGCTCACAGTTAATGTTCCTTGCTCAATGTCCGTCTTGAGTCGCTGGGGCAAGGTCATCACTGGGCGTTGCAACGGCTGCAGAGTGATATGGTCGGTGAGCTGTAACGCATTATGGTTTAATTGGTAGAGACGATAATTGAGATGTAAACTGTAGACTCCGTAAAATATTGTAGTCAGCATCACACAGAGTACCGCACTCCCACGGAGCGATATAAAGGTTGGTCTCTTAACTGGCGGCGCTAAGGGTGCGAAGTCAGTGCAGACCGGCGTTTGCACAGTCGCCACGTAGGGTTGCAGTAAGGTATAAAGCTGTTGACGGATCTGGATTAAGTGCTGCTTCCCCTCTTGTTGAATACTGTATCGTCCTTCGAAACCTAAATTAAGAATATGCAGTATTACTTTTAATACCTCAGCATAATCACTGGGGTTCATTGCCAGCCGTCCTGCCAGTAGAAAGAATTTATTGCCTCCGTCGTTATCCTCCTCAAAATAATTCAGGAGGTTCTGCTGTGACCACCCACTATTAATCCCCCACTCAGTAGTATGGATAGCCTCATCTAGTGCAGTACAAAGGCAATAGCGAGTAATTGTCATTTTTCGCCAAGGGATATTTAACTGCTCGCACAATTGTGAGAAGAGCGTGACTTCATAAATTAACCATGACCGTAGAATTTCCACGGATTCGAGTTGTCCGATCTGTGAAGGGATATCACTCAGTACGTTGAGGAGTGGCTTAGCTAAACTAAATAATGGGTATGGTGTCGCGCGAGCTTGCGCAACACGCTCACTGATACTCTCCCCAACAAATTGTTTTTTCGATAATGATAAATCTTTCAGCTCGTGATCAATGTTACTGAGCGAAGCTTCTCCACTGAAGGATTCGTTGAGCGAGGCAGTCGTTAGTGCGGATAATTTAGTCATCTATCACGTAGCCCCCATAGTCGTAGCGTTAACGCAGTGAAGCGTCCGGCAATATGCAGGGCTACCGCTTGTTCGGCGAGGATGTTTTGCCAATCACGGCCGCTTTTTACGAGTTCGAAATAATAGGTCCCAGAGCTATGGGCCAATTGGCGTGGGGGTGCCGCCAGCTGTTGTAATGTGACGCCGGGTAAATGAGAACGGACTAAATCGAGAATGTGCCGTGGCGCGCTGACTTTGGTCTGTTGAATGAAATACTTGGTAATCTGCTGCTGGGAAACGGCAGCGTTCACTGCCACAATAATCGAGTGATATTCCTCTAATCTCAGTTCAGGATCGGTAGTGACCCAAATACCGTTGGACTGACGCTGGAAGTCGAAACACTCGCCGGCCTTGGTCAATAGCAGATTAAGCTGCTGACTAATATCGTCGATCAGTGGACGAAATGTCTCCGCTAGCTGTTTATGTTGGTAGGAGAACCCCTCAGAAGGAGGCCTACGCTGCTGGCATAAATAGGTCGCAAGTTCCGCTTGTAAGGCATTCAATTCGCAGAAATAGACCTCCGGATGAACCAAAGGCCGTTTTAGCCAATAGTCCAACATAGATTGGTAGCGATTACAAAGTTGTAATAGAAGATACTCCTCCGTCCTTACCGCCAGTGAATCGCTATTCCCCTGCTCGGTTAAGGGTAAAGCTAACGCTTCAGCTCGATGTCTAAGCTGTCCGGCGATTTGCTGGATCCCACTCATTAATGACGTACTTGTCCGGGAATCGATAACCGGAGGAATAAACTCTTCGTCACAGAGGATCGCCCGACCGTCGGATTCAAGGTGTTTAAGCCGTGCGCAGGGTAATCCCATCCACGTGTCATTCAGTTCAGATTCTGATAATAATCGTAAACTTAATTGCGCCAGTAACAGATGACGAGGTTCCCGGTGAATTGCATTCGTGTCATGCACCAGATGTTCTTTCGCAATAAAGCGCGCTAACGTGCCTTCCTGTTCAGCGGATAATAAGGTTTCATCCTGACTGGGAACCGTCAGGGATAAGGCCACATAGAATTGTTGACCACAATGTTGCGGCAGTAATGTTAACGGTTTCGGCGGTGAACACTCATCAGGGAAGGTAAAGGGTGTGCCGTCGGGGAAAATGCCCTGTGCAGAGTTGATGACTAATTTGCCATACTCCAGCGCTTGCCGATCAATGGTTAGCTGTGAGAACCCCCAATGATAAGGAGTCAATATCGAGGCTCGTTGATGGATAAAATGCTCTAAGTAGCGTTCTTGCTGTTGAAAAAGCTGTGGCCTTAAAAATAGGCCTTCACTCCAAACCACTTTATTGGTTTTCATAACGTTCCTTGTTCTGAAAGCGTGAGGGTGGAAGCCTGTAGGCGAAGGGTGTGTTGCAACGAACGACCGCCCAATACTTTTTGCCATATAAATTGCGCAGGATTTTCTACGGTATGGATAACCGACCACTGATTTGTCGCGATATTTCTAAATGCCGCGACATAAGCCAAGGTATTTCGGCCCGTGGTGATCGGTAACGATAGCGTTTTTTGTTGTCCGGGCTGCAAAATAATCTCGGCAATACGGCGATAATCCTGATGCGTTTTTGAAAATGTTGATGACATGAGACTTAGCGGATTTTCGGCACTGAAATTATCGCGATTGTTTACCTGATAAATGAAGATCTGTACCGGCGAAGGCTCCCCTTTTTTATTTTTATTAATATCGGATGCGGCAATAAAACGGACATTCACCTGTGAGTCACTTGTCGGTTTAATCGTGCAACCGGAAAGGAAGAAAATAAGGCAAAATAAAAACCTATAAATTAACGGCAAAGCATCCCCCTTCATAATTACTATGAATATAAAAAGTCAATTTGGAGAGAGAGAAATAACAGATTCCAAGACGTATTAAGAAATCTGTTATTTCCTTCTATAATTCTTATTAATTTAGTGAGTTAGATTTTACATTATAGTTAACCGTCACGGCTCCCGATTTACTTCCCTCTGCATTTTGCATCACATAATCTTCGGTAACAGCAGTGAAAGAGAAACTTACCTGCTCTCTCGCACGGATATCTTCCTGAGAGGAGCCAATGTTGTTGAGACGCGTGATGATGACATCGCTAAAGCTAATCGTCAGATATTCCAGTGGGTCGCCGCCCGCTTTACGAATAATAAATTTTACGTTTTTAATATGCTTACCGGATAAGCAATAGCTTAGAAGATTCGGACTGGCTCGGTCGATATAGTGCTCGAAAGTAAAATCATCCACCGTTGCTTTACCTGCGCCACCTCCTGAACCCTGGTGCATATTCGAGTGTTGTGAGCAGCCCCAACCCCAGCTTAGCACCTCAATTTCACCTTTATGCTGGGCGTCTTGAGACTCCCCTTCAATACCATCGAATTTAATAAAAATATCCTGAGACATATACGCTCCTTGTTATGGGTTGTTGTAGAGAATTAAAGGCTCTCTTTGACCGAAGGCAGCTTAGCCACCATACGTAGCGAGACCGTTAAGCCTTCCAATTGAAAATGCGGACGCAAGTAGAATTTCGCTTGGTAAAAACCCGGATTACCATCAATATCGCTGACGATAACTTCGGCGGCGGCCAAAGGTCGCTTCGCTTTTGTTTGTTGAGAAGAATTAGTGGGATCACCATCGACATAATTCATTACCCAATCATTTAGCCATTTCTCCATCTCTTCTCGAGATTTAAAGCTACCGACTTTATCGCGTACAATACATTTCAAGTAATGCGCGAAGCGCGAGCAGGCGAAAAGGTAAGGCAGCCGCGCCGATAGGGTTGCATTTGCCGTGGCATCGTCATCGTAATACTCCGCGGGTTTTTGTAACGATTGGGCGCCAATAAAGGCGGCATAATCAGTATTTTTACGGTGCACCAGCGGAATAAAACCATTTTTTGCTAATTCGGCTTCTCGTCGATCTGAAATAGCAATTTCAGTCGGGCACTTAAGATCGATCCCGCCATCATCGGTCGGAAAACTATGGCACGGTAGGCCTTCAACCACTCCGCCACTTTCTACTCCCCGGATCATCGTGCACCAACCATACTGTTTAAATGAGCGGTTAATATTTACCGCCATGGCGTAGGCCGCATTTGCCCAGATATAGTGGCTATGATCAGCCCCCGCCGTATTCTCTTCGAACGCAAACGCCTCGACGGGATTGGTGCGAGTACCATAAGGGAGCCGCGCCAAAAATCGTGGCATCGCCAAGCCGATATAGCGGGCATCTTCTGACTGTCGTAAGGCATTCCACGATATATATTCGAGATTCTGGGTAAAAATTTTCGTTAAATCGCGAGGGTTCGCCAGTTCCTGCCAGCTTTGCATTTGCATGACCGAGGGCGCAGCCCCCGCAATGAACGGTACGTGTGCTGAGGAGGCTATTTTTGCTAATGACGTAAGCAGATCGACCTCCTCTGGCGAGTGATCGAAGTAGTAATCTCCCACCAAGCAGCCGTAAGGTTCTCCCCCTAGTTGTCCGTATTCCTCTTCATAAATCATGCGAAATATCGGGCTTTGATCCCAATTGGCGCCTTTATAACGTTTCAAGTTACGTCTTAGCTCATCGCGAGAAATATCCAGTACCCGTAATTTAAGCTGCTCATCGGTTTCGGTGTGGGTGACCAAATAGTGTAGGCCACGCCAAGCACTCTCGAGTTGTTGGAATTCAGGATGATGCAAAATGCCGTTAATCTGATCCGATATTTTCCGATCGATCATTTCAATCAGTGCGGCGATATTTTTATATGCATCCTCAGAAAGAATAATCGCGCTCTGTAAGGCTTGCTGCGCGAGGGTTTTGACTGCAGACTCCACAGCTTGTTGAGCAATATAGGTTTGCGGACGGAAGGCTTTTTGTAATAGTGCTGGCAATTGCGCCGATACCTGTTGGGCTTGCCCTGAGAGAGGAGCGATGGTGTGTTTCATTCCTTACTCCTCGACCAGCGTTGAGGTAGTCTGCTTGCCGTCAGCCGCAGGCAAGGCAGCGAGCGCCGTCAGTAAGTGAGGATCATTGAGAAACTGCATCACCAAACTTTCTGCATCGCTTTTCCCGTCCATGTAGGTCTGCAGGTTGGCTAATTGTGTTCTGGCCTCTAATAATTGTGCCAGAGGCGCAACTTTTTTAGCGATATTTTCGGGTGAAAAATCAGACAAACTTTCCAGTGTTAAATCCACTAATAGTTGCCCTTCACCGCTCAACGTATTCTCCACATTAAACAATACCCTTGGCTGCAAGGCCTTCATCCGGTCGTCAAAGTTATCTACATCAATCGAGAGAAACTTCCTCTCCTTTAAAGGATGTTGGCTAGCGTGCGACTTTCCAGATAAGTCAGACATTACTCCCATCACAAAGGGGAGGTTCACTTTTTTGTCGTCACCATAAATTTCGACATCGTATTCAATCTGCACGCGTGGAGCGCGATTTCTCGCGATAAACTTTTGTGAATCCTTAACACTCATTCCTAACTCTCCCTGTTAAATAATCCTCATACCACGTTACTTTTACTGATAATTAATATTGAGGGTAGCCCTGACCATTAATTTTCCTGGTGTCGGCTGTAGCCCCATTGAATAATAACTGGCGGTAAATTGGTGAGATTCGATATTTTTACCGCTGGCGTACAGGTAAGCCTGACCAGTATTGGTTTGGTTTACTTTCAATTGTTCGCCATTTTCTTTACGAATTCTGACTTGAATATTTTCGCTCATCCCTGCGCCGAGGCTATTTTTTAAATTTCCGGTCAACGCATCATAAAAATTATTCTCGGCGTATATCGATAATAATACTGACTGCTTTTCAGGACACTCTGTCAGCTGTACCGTGAAAGGCTTTACCCCTAATTCGTTTTCTTGGGTAGTAAATTGAGCGGTCGATAACTCGGGCAAAATAACCGTTTCCTGAGCGGTAGACTGATTAATCGTCAACCGACAGGTTTCTGCGAGATATTCCCCTTTAAAGAGCACCTCGATATGACAGTTATCACGACAGTTAGTCGTCGCGGCAATCGATGACGAAAGATTGACGAGTAAAAAGAATCCTGCACAATATCGTCCCCTTACTGTGATTCCCTTCATTGGCAACTCACCTCCTTGTAAATAACTTCGTTATCTATTTTCTTCATTTGTTCGATTAAGTCTTGGTCGACAAGGATCTGACAACTTTCTTGCGTGACGCTATCGCGTACAAAGAGCGCTTCACGTTCGGGATCCCAGCCTTGAATGAACGCTCTTCCTGCTTGCGAGACTAAAGCTAAATGCGGAGAGTGTTCCGTAAAGACCTGACTCATCATGGCAAACAGCTTCTGCTGCCGGTTTCTCATCTTTAACAAAACCGGAGTACCGGTTTGCGTTTTCATTTCGACCTTTAACGCCGCCCCCATTCGAGGAATGACTGTCGCTTCATTTTCTGTAATCGATACCGTCAGGGGTAACCCTTCTGGATTGACCGCAACTCTATTCTCCTGGTAAGGGGTAAGTGACGGAAGAATGGCGTAACCATCGCGATTAATCCTTGCGCCGTGGCCATTCATAATTTTCGCGCCCTGTGCCCCTTTTGCATAAATGATGGCAAAAGGATTGTTACCGAGCTGCCTCCCCGCGATAACCCCTGCGGAGTGGGCGACAAGGCTACCATTAGCAGACAATGAATATTGCTGATGCCCACGACTGCGGCTGAAAGAGCTACTGTATTGGCCGCGAGGGCTGTTATAGGCGACATTCGCCTGTACAGCCGTATTCATTTTTTGCGGCTTCACTTTCTCGCTATTCAAGCCTATTCCGTACACCAATGCGTTTTCATCGCCATAGTGGCCATTCACATTATGTTGTAACGTTGTCGTGCCATCATTATCGTGCGTGTAAGTGCTATAGAGAGAATCAAAAAGCGTGTGCTGGCCATATCCTTTACCAAGCGGAATATTAAGCGATAGCATCAGCGTATTATCCTTTTTACCTTGGTAAGTTTGGCTACGCGATAAGACCGTCCCGACGCTAAATGAGCGAAATTGTTTTGTCATAGACAAACTGTAATGATGCGTCGCATTACGGTTTTCATAGGCATACCTTGAAGCAGTGAGATTGACGCTCACACTGTCGGTGATGGGTTGGCCTATCGAAAGCGATAACCGTTGCGTTACCGCTGGATAATTGCCGAAATCTAACGCGCTCGGCTCTTGGCGACTCTGGTTGAGTGTGCGATACCTCCCCGAAAAAGTTTTGTCTACTGAGGCATTGATGCTGGTTTGGGTATCACGCAGATATTTGCTGTAAGAAAGATTCATTTTACTGCCACGATATTTTGGAGATCGCGTCGAACCTTTCTGTAGTGACAGGTTGCCGGTCAGGGCGAGTCCGCCCAAAGGGGTATTGATTGCATTGCCTAACGCAATTCCCTGGTACCCTTTGGCGATTTGGGTACCACTAAAAAGGGTATAATTCTCTGTTAAACCATAGAAAAGGTTTGCCTGAACAAAATATGGAGAATGCAGTGTGTTTGTCTGAGTAATTTTACCTGCATCGACTTCATATTTAATGACTGATTTATTAAGGATGAGAGGCGGTGCGGAATTAGGAATGATAAAGACTCTTTTACGCCCATCCGCCTCATTAATCACCATGGTATAGTCGCCACCATACCCTCCAACACTGGGCGAGTCGATATCGAACGGTCCAGCGGGAACAGTGGCTTGCTGCACCAACTGCCCTTGCTGCCAAAGCGTCACCGTCGCATTGGTTTCCGCAATCCCGGAAAAGTGCGGCGTATAGGTACGTAATGCTGATGACAGCATACGGTGATCGGAACGCAGCTGGGCACCGCGAAACGTAACGCTATCGAAGATTTCGCCAGAAGACCAGGTTTCTCCCACTCGGCCTTGACTTCTGATCCCCGTGAGATCGTGTTCCGCATAAGCAGATTGGCCGTGGTAGCGCCATGAGGTATTCGTTAATTTTCGAGTGATTTGTCGATAACGCAGACGCCAACCTTCGAGATTGATGCCGAGCATCGAACTTAAGCTCAGCGTTTTCTGCTGACTCGCACGGGAGTTAGAAGAGGATGTCACTCGTTGACTGTATCCATCTAGGTTGTAGTCAACGAAAGCAACATTACTTCCTTGCTCCCAGCGCTCAGGGGCAATTTCACCCGGTAGTTGAGGGCGAAAGTATCTCTGCGCCACGCTGAGTTGCAGAATAAAATCACTGCCATCGTAATGCGTATGGCTCTGCGGAATCCATTGTCCAAGGGATTGACAACCTTTCATTGAGGCGTTGTACTTTGACGCTAAATCAGCCTTGATCCCGAACTGCTGCAACATCGCAAAAGTAAAACAGGGTTGGGCATTGCCTTGTGGTTCCGCCTGGGGAGGCTGAAAAGTGATGAGAAATCGCCCACGTGGCTGATTATTGACGACGACAAGTACCTGGTGTTCACCGGCCGCGATAGGGTTCCCCTGCGTAAAGGCCGTTAAATCAACTTTCTGGCCGTGAAGAAAGTGCGCATCAAAAGATATACCTTTAGCCGGTTCTAACGATAACGCTGCCGGCGATAAAGCCTGTTCAATGGCCCACCCCATCGGCGATAGCGTAAAGCCGGCGACGATAGGGCAAGTGAGAGCCATTATTCGTAAATAAAAACGTGTGGTAGTATCGCTTCTATTAATCCCTACGAATTTTTTAGCTCCAGTAGACTGCTTTAGCTCATCCATGGCTATGCATCATCCTGAATAATATAGTAATCAATAATGATTATTTTTTAGTGACGATAAATCCTTTACCGTCATGGTATTGACCTTGATATTGACTTCCATTGCCGTAATCATTAATTAATTCGAAGTTAATTTCGCTCAAACGCTTATTACGTAAGACTACAGGCACCATGATTCTTTCTTCAGAGAAGGGGTTAATCATCGATAGCGAAATTTGTTGCCTACGGTTGCCAGCAACCAATTCCACGGAATAGAAAGAGAGATAATAAGGCGTCGGGTTAGTAACCTTTAATTCATTATTTCCTACGAGTTGCCAGCGTATTTTCGCTCCCTGTTCAGCGCTCGTTTCCGTTAAGGCTGCAGGCCGATAAAAGAGTTTTATGCGTGTTTTGAAAGCAAGTGAGAGACGTTCACTTTGGTTCTCTTCAGCACTGTTCGGCGGCACTTCGAGTAAATTAAACCAAAAGAGAGATTCTCGATCTTTTGGTAGGGGCTGCCCAAGATAGCGAACCCTTACACTTTGCCCTTTGCCGGGTTCCATGCGAAATAGCGGCGGAATCGCCATAAAGGGTGTTTCATGGTCAGTCCCCTCAACAGCAGGTTGCCCCTCATCAATCCATACTTGGACCAAGGCAGGAACTTCAGCTTTATTGGACGTACGAACAATTTTTTCTTTTTGCCCTTCAGTAAACACGATACGTGTTCCGGTCAGGGTGACCCCTGCGTAACTGTTGTTCCATAATACACTTAGGGTAATAAAAATAAGTGTCAGACGTTTCACTATGACCCCTATTAGTTGTCGCATCGCGATTTTTATATAAATAATACTGCCACGACAATCGGTCGTGGCAGTTGAGTATTAACGTTATGGATAGGCAATCGTGTAGACTGCTTTCGCCTCGATCAAACCCGCCGTGGCTTGCCCCGTCGAATAGTAGCCTCCGGCAAAACTCATATCCGCCGCACTATTAACCAATGCAACCGGTTTAGACATGTCGCCTAAGCGAACTTGTTCTTGATCCTTATAGAGCCGAACTTGCACATTCGACGCCGCCGTATTGGCATCGACTAAGGTATTTTTTAAGTTACCGGTTACCGTATCTTTATCACTGCCACCGACCGCTTCGAAATGTACCGCTATATTTTTCAGGCTACTCGAACAGTTTCTTACTGAGATTTTAAAATCCTTGGATCCCGCTTCCGCTCCAGCATCTTTTAGCGAATTAATTGAAAGCTTAGGAAGGATAACACTAAAGTTTCTATCCCCAACGATTTCACAGGTTTCGCCGGTTAACGAACCGGTAAACGTGATAAGACCTTGCTGGTCAGTGAGTTTTGCGGGATCTGCTGCATTAGCAAGATATGGGAGGGGAAATAACAGCGCGGTGCATAAAAGTACTTTAGCTTTTGACATGTATAGCATTCCTTTGAATAACGTATTCATTGTACTTCTCTTAATAAGGGTGAGAAGTACTCCTTTTATAATAAGTCTGACCGTGTTTAGAAAGTTCGCTCATTAAATATCAAACATTAACAATCAGCGAATTACCCTGCACCGAGAAAGTTGTAGATATTGATCCGTTAATATCAACATAACTTACTCAGTACAGATATAAGATATTATTCAATCCCATCAGAAGATAAAGAACTTATCATATAAAAATAATAATTTAAGAAAAAGGCTCGATTCAAATTCCTAATTAACCCAAAAAACTCATTAACCTATTGATTAACGTGTGCCATTTAATTAGCTTTTTAGGGTTTAAATAAAAAATCGCTATTTATTATATATTAGGAGTAACTTCACATGGACCAGCGGTTTCTTAATTACTATCGACGGGAACTCCTCTTTATGCGAGATATCGCCGGGGATTTTGCCTTAAAACACCCTAAAATAGCGAAGCGCCTTAATCTCCACAGTACCGCCATTGCCGATCCTTGGATAGAGCGGCTTATCGATGCTTTCTGTTTTCTCAATGCGCGAACACAACTGAAAATCGATGCTGAGTTTGAACCTTTCACCCAACGCTTACTGAATAGCCTCTCACCCGAGTTTACGATGCCCACGCCTGCTAAAGCCGTCGTCGCGATACATCCGTCAACAACACGAGGTGAGCTGACCGCCGGTTATACCGTGGAAATCAATACCCCCCTTCTAAGCCAGCCCGTAGGCCAAGAGAAGACGCGCTGTGAATTTAGAACCTGCCGTCCCCTTAAGCTTTGGCCAATGGCCTTGCAGCAGGCCGTGCTGACCCCTCTCACTCCAGAGCTTATGACCACTATTGATAAATCCGATACATCCCTGTTTGCACAGGCGGCGATCACCTTAACTTTAACACTGACGCCAGGGCTGCTATTTTCTCAATTAGTGGATTGCGACGAACTCCCTTTATACCTAAGCGGAGACGAACATGTTTCGTCTCGTCTCTTCGAACTATTAGCCTGCCATTATGCTGGCATTGCCGTAAGATCCGCCTCGCACTGCGCTCTGTTTTCTAGCCAAGAGACGGGGCCAGTGATTAGCAGACAGCCTACTGGCTATCCCCATCATCAGCCTTTCTGGCAAAGCCATCAGGGTTATCGCTATCTAAAAGATTTTTTTGATTTTCGCTCTCAATTCTATTTTTTCTCGATCACCCATCTGGCCCCAGCGTTTCAGCATTGCCACGATAACCAGCTTGAAATAAGTGTATTACTTGATGACTTTCCCGCTGAACTTGCTCCGATGGTTAACGCCGATCGTTTTAGCCTACATTGTGTGCCGGTAACCAATCTGTTTCCCGGTAAGGTGGATCGCGTCAGTGTGACGTCCGGTGCACTCAAACACCCTATTATTGTCGACCGCAGCCGCCCCGCGGATTACGAACTCTGCTTAGTCAATGAGGTCAGTGGTTTTAGCCGAGAGGGGGAAGCGCTAGCGACCTTTTACCCACTCTATCAGGGCCCAGAGGTCGCAGATAATCACGAAGGGCGGTATTTTTCTGTCGAACGTACCCCTCAGCTTATCGGCGATTTCACCGAGAGACACGCGACGGAAAGCGATGTCTGGCTAACACTTGTCGATCAAACTCAACCCCCTCACTCGCCGTATTTAGCCAGTTTGCATATTGAGGCTTTAGTCTCCAATCGACTCCTACCGCGTGAGCTTCCTAAACCTGACGATGCGGGGATTGACCTCCAACTGGAAGAACGTATTCCTGCCGAGGGGGGCACTTTTGTTAGTGCCATTAGCTGTCGCTACGATTCGCTGGCTTATGCTGACTCCGCGTGGAAATTGATTAATCTCTTACAATGCGCCTATCAGCCTCTTGATAGCGCTGACCTCAGCGAGGGAGCTGTTCAGTTACGCGAGAGATTAAAACTATTTCTACACCCTGGGGATCATTTCTCTGAAGCCATCATCCGCAGTGTAGTGAGCTTTACCTGCCGACCAGTAGTGAGGCGAATTGCTAACGATGACTTACTCCTCAATGGTCGCGGGGTAAAATGTCAGCTCACCGTCGACGAGAGTCACTTCTCCAACCACAGCCCACTGCTCTTTGGCCACGTCATCGCGCTATTTCTCTCCACCCATACTGCTATTAATAGCTTCATCGAGATGGAGCTGGTGTCATTACAACGCGGTAGCCTTCATTATTGGCCTGCAATAATCGGCCAGCGGGGGCTACTATGAGCGGTTCTCATCTCGGAAACTCGTGCCCAGATGCCTTAAAAAACTTGCCACTCGACTCCCCTTGGACGGCGAATTTTTTGGCAACGTTACGCCAACTCTCGGCAGCAGCCCCGCAACTGCCCCTCCCAGGTAATGCACTACGTTGGAAAGATGAGAACTTCCGCTTAAGCCAAGCCGTTAGTCTGGCTTTTCCCGCCAGTGAGATCGCCTCAATCACATGGCGAGCTGAGCAGTTAGCGATCAAGCTTTTTAGTTTAGGCGTTTGGGGACCACAGGGGCCGCTGCCATTACATTTATCAGAACTCGCGTTAACCCGCTTACAACAACAAGATAGTGCGCTGATTGATTTTATTGATCTCTTCCACCACCGCAGTATGGCGATATTTTTCCGCGCATGGTACGCCGCGCAAGATACCGCCTCCCTAGACCGCCCCGAAAGTGATCGATTCTCCTATTATCTACGCTGTTTATCTGGGCTGCCTTTACCCACTACGCCACAGACCAAGCACCCGCTGCTCTCTGCAGGCTTTCAACTTGCTCGAAAAAACTGTGCGCCACGTGACCTTATCTTGACGCTTAATGCGTTGTTTCATCTTCCTTTCCAGATAGCCGAGTTTCAATCGGGTTGGATAAGTCTTCCCTTGGAAGAGCAATGTCAATTAGCGCACTCATACCGATTAGGCTTCAATGCGATGTTAGGGGAAGCTAGTTATCAGGCAGGTTACCGATTCAAGGTCTGGTGTGGCCCCTTAAGCTATCAGCAATACCGCAGTCTTCATCCCGATAACGACGCTTTAGCGTCTATCTCAAGGGTCATTCAACGGCTTACCGGAGGTCATTATTATTTTGATATTCAACTTACCCTGGCGGCGGCGTCCTCATTCCCGACCACGCTCTCTGGCGGGCAACAGTTAGGCTTTGATACTTGGCTTGAGAATGATGCGGGGGAAATGCCGCAGCAAGGAATGATTTATACCGCTTGTGTTAGTAGTGTCTGACACTGTACACAAGGCATTGGCTCAAGGAAGAGAATATGTCATCTTTACCCTCTATTTATACGCAGTACCCATGGCTATGGGAACCTATCAATGAGCTATCCCCCTGCGGAAAGGCTATTGATTACCACCCTGATTTTTTGGCCTTGCAGTTAGAAGTCTCCCCCCCTTTGACGATTGAATACGGGACGTTTATCCAACCCGCTGCCACGATTAAATGGCCGTCGCTTCTGCCTAAGCTTCACGACTTATGCCAGCAAACGAAGGATATTCGGCTACTGATTTTGCTAATTCGCGCCCATTTAGCGCAAGAGGGGATTGTCGCACTGGTCGATGGCGTCGCGTTATTAATCGCTCAACTCGAACGTTGGCCTGAGGCGCTACACCCACACTGTCATGATGAAGGCGAATATGTCCCAGAATTTCGTTACAACGCATTGGCGGGGCTAGATGATAGTGAAGGCTGCGTCGCTGAATTACGTAATTATCCTTTCGATAATTCCGAGACAGAATCCTATACTCTCGCAGAGATCGAACAGTGGATTATGCGGGAAAAAACTCTCTCCTTAGCGGAAAGAGCGCAACTCCAGCAGCGCTATGCTTTACATACTCGATTTTTCGAGTCTTGTACCCAGCTACAGCAGCAACTCGTTCAATTATCGCAATTACCTTCTTCTATTTTGGGCACTGAGTCGCTCGAATTCCCCCACCTTTCTGCGCTCCTCGCTCCCTTATGCCGCTACCACCAGCGACAGCAGCAAGCCCTTGCGGCTGATAATGATGTCGCCCCTATCCCTCATGTTCCCGTCGTCTCTATACCTACAGGAGGAGATAGGTTGGCATATCGTCGCGAAGCGCGAGAAAAGCTACGTGAAATTCGCGAAAACTTTGCCTATTACGAACCGAGTAGTCCATTAAGTCTGCTTTTATCATTTGCTGAACACAGTATTGGCCTAGATTGCCAGCAGATAAGTCAACGCTTTCCCCGCGAGCTTCTCACTCTGCTTACTCTTGAAAAGGAAGTATAAAATGAAATGGTTATATGGAGTATTACTGCTTATCACCCTGACAAGCCAAAGCCATGCTGCCTGCTTTTTAGCGCGTGGCACCCCTACCACCCTGTTTATTAACTCTCAACTCATTACCATTGATGCCGATGCGCCAGTGAGTTTAGAGAAGCCTTTTGCTCGTCTCGATAGCTTGCCGATTACCGCGCGTATTGGTTATGACGATTGCGTCCGAGGGACGGAATATGGTCGACAGCTTACCTATTTAGCAAACCGCGAGATCGCCAATCAAATCTACGCTACCGATATCCCTGGAATAGGCGTCAAAATATTATGGACCAATGGTCGTGATGGTTATGGTGGTTACCCTAAAACACAATTTATGGTCTTCCCGAATGGTATTTTGAAGGGAACCTTCGATTACATACCTGGATCAGCCTATCGATTGGAATTTTACAAAGTTAGCGATGCGCTTGCCCTCTCGTCCACTTCTGGAAATCAACTCCTCCCCATAGGTTTTGTCGCCTATAATTATCTCTTTACGCCAACACCCAGTAGTTATTCGATGCGCTTAAACCTAGGGGCCTTAACGCTTAAGAGCATCCCTAGCTGTACGCTAGACTCCAGTAAAGTCATCGACTTTGACCGAGTGAACTCAAGCAGCTTAGCTCAAGGGATCTATCGTGATTTAACATTCAAGATACGCTGCTCCAGCGATTATCAACATTTCTCTACTCGTGCCGCAATCTCTACTCAGACGATGAGTAACGATCATCAATCTATCAAAGTGAAAGATTCCGCCGGTCAAGATGATCGACTGCGTATCGTCATTTATGACAGTAAACAAAATCTTCTCCGCGTAGATGGAACGGATAGCGAAGCCTTAAATAATATTACGTCTAATAGCGATGCGGAATTCACTTGGCGAGCAGTGTTAAAGCCCGGTTTAAAAAGCCCTCCCGCAGCAGGGCCTTTCACCGCCTATGCTGAGATCCAATTTACCATTGAGTAGATCATCTATGGAAAACCGTATCTTTATCAATATCGCCAGTTATCGCGATCCAGAGCTGTGGCAGACTGTCGAGAGCGCTATCACGCAAGCCGAGGATGCTAGTCGATTACATATCGCAATCTGTTGGCAGGACGATAACGACCTCAATCACCTGGTCGCCGCAGGATGGACGCCGATAGCCGTCTCCACGATTAATGGGTTTCCAGTTTACGAATTGAAGGGAAGCGCGGCGCAGGTTGAGCTGATTGCACTCCCCTATCAGCAAGCACAAGGTGTTGGTTTTGCCCGCGCGCTTTGTGATCGGTGCTATCAGCAAGAGCAGTGGTTTTTACAGATCGATGCGCATTGTCTGTTCAGCGAGCGCTGGGATAGCCGCCTGATAGATGCCCTCACAGCACTGCGCCAAGAGAGTCGGAAACCGCTACTCAGCAGTTATCCGCCAAGCTACCACTACAGCGAACAGGGCAGGATAATCTATGCTGAACAGGCTACTCGTATCAGTTTCAACGCCTTTACCGCTGAAGGACTGCCGACTTTAACCAGTCGCTGCTGCAGCCGTTTCCCCCCAGAAAGGGGGAGCTTTGTGGCGGCAGGTTTTATTTTCACTCAAGGGACTTTTGTCACTGAAGTCGGTAACGATCCCACTATTTTTTTTGAAGGGGAAGAAATTACGCTGTCCCTGCGTGCATTCACTTGGGGTTATGATATTTACCACCTGCCAACCCCCTTTCTTTGGCATCACTATACCCGTGAAAAGTCACCGAAAATTTGGCACGATCATAACCTCAGCGCACAGGAGGCTGGCGAAGTGCCTCTCGCTTGGATACAGCGGGAACTTCACTCACAACAGCACATAAAGGCATTGCTGGGCCTGCCTACCGACTATCAGCGTAAAAAAGAGGCCCGCCCCCTTGGACCTTTGCGGACACGCCAACAATTCGAGCATCAGTGTGGGCTGAATTTTCAGCTAACCAGTTGCTACGCTGATTGTTCACCGCCGCACTCGCTAAGCTACTTTCCTGCGCCAGCTAGCGAGACAGCATGGTGTGATGCCCACCGTATTCACCACATTAAGTCAATAGAAGTTTATCCCCTCATCGGAGAAGCATTACCCGATGAACTGTATATTCATTGTTACGGTCATAACACGCCGCGTCTTGCGCAATACCACTATTCACCATCACAACTCACTGCGCTAGCAGGTAAAATCGAGGTGACATGCTGGTCGACACCCAATCGTCCCCCCGTTTTGCTACGTATTGCCTCATGGTCGGTAAAAGAGGGGTGGGGAATTATCATTGAATGGCCCTGGTCTGAGAAAGATGGGCCGTATTGTTTACTCTAAGGAAAATTAACCATGGATGGTCAACGTTTTAAATACCCTTTCGCCGACGGCTACTTTCTTACCCCGATGCCCCTCGAGAACCGAAGTGTGCACCAACTTCATTTTATCGATCAGACGAACAACGCCTATCAAATTATTATCAACCACGGTCGCCTTAACGAGAATCAAGATCTGCAGCAGTTTGTCGATCAGGAAGTTGAGAAGATGCAACGGCAAGTGCCAGCATTCTCCTTGGAGGAAGCCTCTGCCGCCAAAAGCTTAGGGCCAGCACAATGTGAAATTATTCAGCAGACCCATAAATTTTTATATGAAGGCTGCCTATTTACGCAGCTCTGTGCCTTTATACACTTGCCCCTTCACTTACAAATCAACCCTTATAGAAGAAATGTTGTGATCCTATCTCTGGCTTCTCCGCAGCCTCATGCAGAACAAGCCGAACACTTTCATGGCATACTCAATACTTTCGTCCCTTGGGAGTAAGTTCGACAGGATTCACCTTATGAGACGGGGTCTGCACTATACTGAGTCCTACTCCCCTTGTTCATAAGGAACCGCCACGGTGACACAATCCACTTATAGCTATCAACCGAAACAGGGTCATGGCTTAGCCCATGACCCTCTCAATGCGATTATCGCCCCACGACCCATTGGTTGGATCTCGTCGCGCAGCGCGGCGGGCCAACGTAATTTAGCCCCCTATAGCTTCTTTAATCTGTTTAACTACCACCCGCCGATTATTGGTTTCGCCAGCAGTGGCTGGAAAGACAGCGTCGCTAATATTGCCGAAACGAAAGAGTTCGTGTGGAATCTTGTCACTCAACCCTTAGCTTCAGCGATGAATCAAACCTCTGCAGCCTTGCCGCATGGCAAAGACGAATTCTCCTTGGCCGGGTTAACGGCGGTAAACAGTGAACTGATCGCTGTCGACCGCGTGGCGGAAAGCCCCGTTCATTTCGAGTGTCAGCTGACACAGCTCATTCAACTGCGGGACAGTCAGGATCAACCTATCGATAGCTGGTTAGTGTTGGGTGAGGTTGTGATGATTCATATTGACGCATCACTCCTAGACAGTCAGGGGATTTATCAAACTGTCGATGCCTCGCCAATACTGCGTGCTGGTGGGCCATCAGCCTACTATGGTATTTCTGAAGAGCAGCGAATGGATTTATGGCGACCTAAATAACACAAAAGGAGCACGGCTAATGGCTGTGCTCCTAAGCTACGTTAACTATCCAGCGCTACAAATAAGGCGTCGATAGGTATATCAACAGTATCCAATGCCATCAAGGGTACGGTTACGTCGTTAAATAATACAGGAAGCTCGGTACAGCCCAGAAGAATGGGCGTGTCACCCGCTTGCAGAATTTCAGCAGTATTTACAATGCATGCCCAATATCTAATAACCTTAACCCCCTACGATGAATAGCCACTCATACTGCGTGACTAACGGTATCAATTCATAAAACCAACGATAACAATGGTTATCGTTAATTAATATCTTTTACCTGTAATCTCCCTTCATCAGTCCAAACGGAAAATGTTAGGAAGCCCATTACACGACAGGTTTTCGATAAATCTCTCATTTTTATCTGCGACAACGTGTTGAGGACTAAGCTAAAATACTTGTCATACGCAGTGTGGATTTTGTCTTAATTCAGTACACTTGCCCCCTAATCCGCTTTAGACCCAATACTGAAAGTAGCGTTGGGTAATTTTAAAAAGCTAAGTGATACGCCATAAGAATAAAAAAAAATCACTTTAGCCTTAAATCAATGGAATATAACTCATGTCGACCAATGACAACGTAAATTTAGCCGCCCACACCCCAATGATGCAGCAGTATCTCGGCCTGAAAGCTGAGCATCCTGATATCTTACTGTTCTACCGGATGGGGGACTTTTATGAGTTATTTTTTGATGATGCACGACGGGCTTCTCAACTCCTCGATATCTCATTAACCAAACGGGGCTCTTCCGCAGGACAGCCTATTCCGATGGCTGGCGTTCCCTATCATGCGGTCGAAGGTTATCTCGCCAAGCTGGTACAGATGGGAGAATCGGTCGCGATTTGCGAACAAGTCGGTGATCCCGCGCTAAGTAAAGGCCCGGTTGAACGTAAAGTGTTACGTATCGTCACGCCGGGAACAATTAGCGACGAAGCCTTATTAAATGAACGCCAAGATAATCTGCTGGCCGCCGTGTATCAAACACCACAAGGCTTCGGCTTTGCCACATTGGATATTGGTTCTGGCCGCTTCCTATTAACTGAAGCGGAAAGCGAGGAAACACTGGCAGCAGAGTTGCAACGCACCAATCCTGCTGAGCTTCTCTACCCTGAAGACTTTGCCGCCTTTCATTTAATTGAACAGCGCCGAGGCCTACGCCGTCGTCCGCTCTGGGAATTTGACCTTTCCACCGCCCGCCAACAACTGACTTTACAGTTTGGTACCCGCGATTTACAAGGTTTTGGTGTAGAGCAAGCCCTACTTGCCTTACCCGCAGCAGGTTGCCTATTGCAGTACGCTAAAGATACCCAACGTACGGCATTGCCACACCTACGCAGTATTACCATGGAACGTCAGCAAGACAGCATTATCATGGATGCCGCCACGCGTAGAAATTTAGAAATCACCCAAAATCTCGCAGGGGGGAGCGATAATACGCTAGCCTCGGTACTAGACCGCACGGTGACGCCGATGGGCAGCCGGATGCTGAAACGTTGGTTGCATACACCACTGCGCGATGTCGCAATAATTACCGCTCGTCAGCAGGCAATTGGCGAACTACAGCCGTTAACCGCATCGCTCCAGCCGCTACTCCACCAAATCGGTGACTTGGAGCGTATCCTTGCTCGATTAGCGTTACGCTCAGCGCGCCCTCGAGACTTAGCGCGTATGCGCCATGCCTTTCATCAGCTTCCTGATATTCAAGCACTGCTGGCCGAGACTTCTGGCCCTTCGCTGAAAATATTAGCGGAACGCAGTGGCGAATTTAGCGCACTTTGTGAATTACTCGACCAGGCAATCGTCGAGACGCCCCCGGTATTAGTACGGGATGGCGGCGTGATTGCTGAGGGCTATCATGAAGAGTTGGATGAATGGCGAGCCTTAGCGGCTGGGGCAACAGACTATCTTGATCGCTTGGAGATTCGGGAACGCGATCGATTAGGGATTGATACCTTAAAAGTAGGCTATAACGCGGTACACGGCTACTTTATTCAAGTCAGTCGAGGACAGAGTCACTTAGTGCCGATTAACTATGTTCGCCGTCAAACCCTCAAGAATGCTGAACGTTACATTATCCCTGAACTTAAAGAGTATGAAGATAAAGTGCTGACCTCTAAAGGTAAAGCCTTGGCTTTGGAGAAGGCGCTTTATGAGCAACTTTTTGATCAACTGTTGCCGCATCTTGCTGACTTACAACAGAGTGCGGCCGCGCTAGCGGAACTGGATGTGTTGACCAACTTGGCTGAACGCGCGGAAGCCTTGCATTATGTCTGCCCGCAATTGACCGACCAAGCAGGGATCGAAATCACCCAAGGTCGTCATCCGGTGGTTGAACAGGTTCTTAAAGAACCCTTTATTGCTAACCCCTTAACGTTACAGCCGCAACGCCGCATGCTCATCATTACCGGTCCTAATATGGGCGGTAAAAGTACCTATATGCGCCAAGCCGCGTTAATCGCGTTATTGAGCTGGGTGGGTAGCTACGTTCCGGCTGAAGCCGTGACGATCGGCCCAATCGATCGGATCTTTACTCGTGTAGGGGCCGCCGACGACCTGGCTTCCGGACGATCCACCTTTATGGTTGAGATGACCGAAACAGCCAATATCCTCAATAATGCGACCCGTAATAGCTTGGTGCTGATGGACGAGATTGGTCGAGGCACCTCGACCTATGATGGATTATCGCTGGCTTGGGCCTGCGCGGAAAATCTTGCCAGCCGGTTACAGTCACTGACACTGTTTGCCACCCACTATTTCGAACTGACGGCGCTGCCTGAGCAACTTACCGCCGTCGAGAATGTTCATCTCGACGCCCGGGAACATGGCGAGAGTATTGCCTTTATGCATACAGTCAGTGAAGGAGCGGCCAGCAAGAGCTACGGACTCGCCGTCGCGGCATTAGCCGGTGTCCCGAAAGAGGTTATTAAACGCGCTCGACAAAAATTACGTGAACTGGAGGCTCAGCCGACCCATGCTCCCATCTCTGGGGCGGAGACGAATCAACTGTCTTTACTTGTTGAAGAGACCTCACCGGCGATCGAAGCGTTAGAGACACTCGATCCGGATACGCTTAGTCCTCGCCAAGCGCTGGAATGGATCTATCGCCTCAAAACGCTGATCTAACTCTTAGACATAAAAAAAGCCATCTTACGATGGCTATTTTTACACGAAGCGGTCAATCACAAGAACAGCGCATCAAGGCTTAGACCTTGAGCTTCTAAGATTTCGCGCAGGCGGCGTAAACCTTCAACTTGAATCTGACGAACACGTTCGCGAGTAAGTCCGATCTCTTGGCCGACATCTTCCAATGTCGCTGGCTCATATCCCAGCAGGCCGAAACGACGTGCTAACACTTCACGTTGTTTCGCATTCAGCTCGTACAACCATTTAACAATACTTTGCTTCATATCGTTATCTTGGTTGGTATACTCTGGCGAGTTGTCGTCATCGTCAGAAATCATATCAAGTAATGATGTTTCTGAATCACCACCAATAGGCGTATCAACTGAAGCGATACGTTCATTAAGGCGAAGCATTCGACTGACATCCTCGACTGGCTTATCCAATTTCTGTGCAATATCTTCAGCAGTTGGCTCGTGGTCCAAAACTTGCGTCAATTCACGTGCAGTACGTAAATACACATTTAATTCTTTAACGATATGGATAGGCAGACGAATGGTACGCGTCTGGTTCATGATAGCCCGTTCGATCGTTTGACGGATCCACCAGGTCGCGTAGGTAGAGAAACGGAAGCCCTTCTCAGGATCAAACTTCTCCACTGCGCGGATCAGCCCCAGATTGCCTTCTTCGATCAGGTCGAGTAAAGGTAAGCCACGGTTGTTATAACGACGTGAGATCTTCACCACCAAGCGGAGGTTACTTTCGATCATTCTGCGACGGGAGGCAACATCCCCACGTAGCGCACGCCTTGCAAAGAGGATCTCTTCTTCTGCGGTAAGCAGCGGCGAGAAACCAATTTCACCTAAATAAAGTTGCGTAGCGTCCAGGACCCGTTGGGACGAATTCGGCGAGAAGAGTTCTTCCTCTGCGCTAGAAATTTCATAATCATCTTTAGAATCGCTGGTCGCATTCTGCTCTTCAAAAGCTACATTCTGTTGATCGTCGTAGTCAATATCATGCAACTCTTCAACTTTACGCGTATTCTGACTCATTTTGATGCCTCCTGGTCCTAGCAGAGCCAGAAGGCCCTGCATCTATCGCTGCGGTAAGTAACGCAACGGATTGACGGATTTTCCTTTATAACGAATTTCAAAGTGCAATCTTACCGAGCTCGTCCCAGTGCTACCCATGGTAGCAATCTTCTGACCGGCAGTGACTTCTTGCTGCTCTCTTACCAACATCGTGTCGTTGTGGGCGTAGGCGCTGAGGTAATCATCATTATGTTTGATGATAATCAGATTACCGTAACCGCGTAATGCATTCCCTGCATACACAACTCTACCTGCTGCTGTAGAAACTACTGCTTGGCCACGAGAGCCAGCAATATCGATGCCCTTATTTCCACCTTCCGACGCCGAGAAACCATCAATAATGTTTCCTTTTGTCGGCCAACGCCACGTAGTAATCGGCGCAGAACTGGTCGTACTGCTAACGGTCGGAGTGGTGGTCGGCGCCACAATCGGCGCGGCGGCACTTCCGGCTGCAGCAGCGTTGCTCGGTAATAATTTACTGCCTGATTGAGCAGAATTATTGCTGCTTTGTTCGTCTGTATCTTCAGAATACGTAACTATTGGCTGTTGTGCAACCTCTTTGGGAACGGTTCTCTGAACATTATTTGCACTATTGTTGTTAGTAGAGATGTTATCTGCTTTACTAATTTCATTAGGACCCGTGATGGGTTGTCCAGCACCATTACCAATTTGGAGGACTTGGCCAGCATTCAAGCTATAGGGGGCTGCGATATTATTTTTCTGTGCAAGATCGCGAAAATCGTTACCAGTAATCCATGCGATATAAAATAATGTATCACCGCGCTTAACAGTGTAGGTGCTGCCACTATAACTACCCTTAGGAATATTCCCATAATTACGGTTATAGACAATTTTACCGTTTTGTAGCTTCACGGGCTGGCTACTGACCGGCTGCTGCGTAGACTGCACTGGTTGGCTTGACTGGACTGGCATCACCGGTTGAGGTGCCTGTACGGGTTGAGCGGCTATTGAGCGTGGCGCACTTTGAACAGTAGACGATGTCGATGGATACTGCACAACGGCACGCTGAGTGGAGCCTGCTGGCGCTCCGCCACTGGCCCCAATAGCAGTGATTGGGGCTTGTGAATTGGTACTCTCTGAACTACATCCTGCCAAAGTGGCAGCAATCAATGAGGCGAGCGCCATCTGGCGATACTTGATACTGTTGCTTCCTTTGCTCATTCATTCCCCCATAAGGCTGACGACTAGTGGTTGTACTATCCTCATTCGGACTGTAAACAACCTAAATGAAATTATCGTCCAATAGTAGCAGGCAACGCCAAGACAGGCTATGAGACGATGTAAGGAAAACGTTAAGCCAGATCACCTGGAATTAACGGGACGAACCGTACGGGTTCTATCATATCGTCGGTGAACTCTTCACCAATGCGTTGGATACGCTGTAAAAATTGCTGTTCCTCGCCAACGGGAAGCACCATCACTCCCCCATCGGCTAACTGTGCCACCAGCTCAAGCGGGATCTCGGGCGCCGCTGCGGTCACAATAATGGCATCAAAAGGTCCGCGAGAGACCCATCCATGCCAACCATCACCATGACGTGTCGAGACGTTATGCAAATCGAGGTTTTTAAGCCGACGTTTGGCCGCCCACTGTAAGCCTTTGATTCGCTCAACCGAGTAAACATGTTCAACTAAATTGGCTAAAATCGCGGTCTGATAACCTGAACCCGTACCAATTTCGAGCACCCGAGAGAAAGGTGTTAAGCCCAATAGTTCCGTCATCCTCGCGACCATATAGGGTTGCGAAATCGTTTGACCATAGCCGATAGGCAGTGCGTTATTATCCCAAGCCTTATGCTCAAATGCCTCATCGACAAATTGCTCTCGTGGCACGAGCGAAATCGCACGTAATATCGACTCATCAGCAATGCCATGCTGACGTAAATAATCAAGTAACATCTCTACACGCCGACTTAGCATGTGACTTGGCCCTCAACATTCCCTAACCATTCTGATAATTGGGAGACTGCAGGGTATGCAGTGAGATCAATACCTAAGGGAGTGATGGAAACATAGCCTTGTTCGACCGCATCAAAATCCGTCCCTTCGCCCGCATCCTGAGGCTTGCCTTGTGGCCCGATCCAATAGAGCGTTTCACCACGCGGGTCTTGTTGAGTGATCACCTGATTAGCCGGATGGCGATAACCACAGCGTGTCACTTTCCAGCCCTTAATCTCCGCCAGGGGGAGATCCGGGACATTGATATTCAAGACCGGACTTAGCCGCAGCGGGTGTTTCGCCAGTATAGCCAAAATCTGGCAAGTCACTTCGGCGGCAGTGTCGTAGTGGACTGTACCATTTAATGATACCGCAAGTGCCGGTAAGCCCAGGTGACGCCCTTCAATTGCCGCGGCCACCGTGCCTGAATAGATCACATCGTCGCCAAGGTTAGGACCCGCATTAATCCCTGAGATCACAATATCTGGCGCAGGGGCCATTAAACAATTGACGCCGAGATACACGCAATCGGTGGGAGTCCCTTGCTGCACCGCAATATCGCCATTTTCATGACGATAAGTGCGCAGCGGCATATCGAGGGTCAAAGCGCTCGATGCCCCACTGCGGTTGCGATCGGGAGCAATAATACGAACGTCCACTGCGACATTACGCAGTGCTTGCGCCAAACGTTGAATACCCGGTGCTAAGACACCGTCATCATTACTCAGCAGGATCCTCAATCATTTCTCCCTGTAATACGAGTTCTCTCACGACACTGGTTGCAAAACTGCCTGCTGGCAACCAGAAATTAAGCTGTAAATGCTGGCCCTCAAGCCATGTCCAAGTCATATCGCGCGGACAAACGAGCATTGCGCGGCGCGCTGCATCGACACGTTCAGAAGAAAGCAGCGTGATAAAGGCCTGTTGCGTTGCTAATTGCTGTTGTTCGAAGTCCGCGGCAGCACCGGTTACCACTGTATTACCTTTACCGACTAACGGCGCGGTGATGCGTAAATCACCCTGCTGTACACGAGATTGTGTTTCGCTAAATTCGTCTTCGCTTACCACAAACCAGCTGCCCCGTCCGGTTAGCTGTACGCAATCTCCCACCCAAAGCGTCGACAGATTGGATTGTGCAGCCAGACGTGCACTGGTAACTTGGTTAAAGATATCACTGCGTATTGCGGAAAGCAGCAGGCCGCGCTTGGTACGATCTTTAATCCGTATGTCACCCGATGCCCACTGTTGAGCGAGCGTCAGGTTATGGCGGTCTCGACCAAAACGTTGTTCACCAAAATAGTTTGGGACACCTTGTTGAGCAATGGCGACCAAGCGTTGCTCGACGCTAGCAATATCACTGATATCGCGCACGATCAGTTCGAAAAAGTTACCGGCTAAACCACCAATTCGCACTTTACGTTGGTGACGGGCCACTTCTAAAATCTCCACCCCTTCCAAGGCAAAACGATCAAAGCTTGGCATTTCTTTACCCGGTAAGCGCGCACAGAAAGTCTGCTCGGTGACGGCATGACGATCTTTCATTCCCGCATAACTCACTTCTCGAGCCGGAATCTTTAAATACTTTGCTAAAGCATCTGCGACAAAACGGGTATTACAGCCGGTTTTACGTAGCCGAATCAATAACTGCTCACCGTGCTGATCAGCAGTATAACCAAGATCTTCGATAACGCGGAAGTCACTTGCTGACTGTTTAATAATTCCCGTAGCGGTAGGCTTACCGAGTAACCATTGTAGCGGAGTCGATTCCATTATCCGTCAACCTTTACCAGTAATGCGACGGCTTCACAGGCGATTCCTTCTCCACGACCAGTAAACCCAAGCTTCTCAGTGGTAGTGGCTTTAACATTGACATCATCCATGTGGCAGCCCAAGTCTTCGGCAATATTAATACGCATCTGAGGAATATGCGGCAGCATCTTTGGTGCTTGCGCAATAATAGTCACATCAACGTTCCCTATTGCATAACCCTTCTCTTGAATTCTCCGCCAAGCTTCACGCAAAAGTCCGCGACTATCCGCGCCTTTAAATGTGGGATCGGTGTCTGGGAAGAGTTTACCAATATCGCCTAGCGCGACAGCGCCGAGCAGCGCATCGGTTAATGCATGAAGGGCAACGTCGCCATCAGAATGAGCAAGAAAACCTTGTGGGAAGGGAATACGAACGCCGCCAATGATTAGGGGACCTTCCCCGCCAAAAGCATGTACATCGAAACCGTGGCCAATACGCATAACAATGCTCCTATTGGTTTTTTTGAGAAAGATAAAAGCCCGCCAAGGTGAGATCTTCCGGGCGAGTCACTTTTAGATTATCGCTACGCCCTTCTACGAGTATTGGCTGATAACCCGCTAATTCCAAGGCTGAGGCTTCGTCAGTAATCTCTTTGCCTTGTTCTAGTGCGTGCTGCAAGCACTGTTTCAGTAGCGAAAGTGGGAATAATTGAGGGGTTAACGCATGCCAGAGGTCGACACGTTCTACGCTATGTTTTACGCACTGCTCGCCAGCCTTAGCCCGCTTCATCGTATCTTTAACAGGGGTGGCTAATAAGCCTCCTACCGCCGAGTGATGGATCAACGCAATTAACCGCTCAAGGTCTTGAAAGGCGAGACAAGGACGCGCAGCGTCATGCACTAACACCCAAGAAGCCGTTTGGTCGGTGATGACCGCTAAGCCCGCTAATACCGACTCTGCACGGGTTGCGCCACCGACCACTGTCTCGACGCGTGGATCACGCGCAATGGGTAATTGTTGAAAACGGTCGTCCTCAGGATTCAGCGCAACGATGACCCGCTTTATCGCTGGATGATCAATTAGCGCTGCGATGCTGTGTTCAAGAAGCGTTTTGGAACCAATAGAGAGATATTGCTTTGGGCAAGAGGATTGCATGCGGCTGCCAATGCCGGCGGCAGGAACCACAGCAATAATTCCCGTAGTCGAAACGGTTGTCATCATTGATTTTCGTCGTTGTTATTGTCCTGATGCCGGATTATTAACGGCGTTACGATTCTGTTCAGGCACTAAGCGAAAGAAGGTTTCACCAGGACGAATCATCCCGAGTTCGTCTCGAGAACGTTCCTCAATGGCTTCAGAACCACCGTTGAGATCGTCAATTTCAGCGAACAGTTGGTCGTTACGCGCTTTTAATTTGGCATTAGCATCTTGATGCTGCGTAACTTCTTCGCTGACGCGACTGTAATCATGGAGTCCATTTTTACCGAGCCACAATGAGTATTGTAACCATCCCAGTAAAATAAGTAGCAATAAAGTGAGTTTTCCCATCCTTCCCCCCAACAGATTCGCTAATCTTCCCACAAGTTAGCGTTCGACTCCACTGTAACCTGTCGCAAGTCAGCGTTTTCTGAAAACTTTTAGACCACGCAGTCAACTCGCCATCGCTTTACCAGCCGACAAAGGCATAAAAGAGTCCCCAAAAACTGCCACTGACTAGCAGCAATGTCAGCAGAAAAGTTAAGAAGATCTTCTGTTGTTGCCAAACCGAAATCGCCATCCCGGAGAAGACAGCTACAGGTAATAAAGCCAAAAAGAAAGGCCAAGTATAGAGGAAAAAAAACAGCACGCTGGCCCCGAACGCAATGAAGGGGGAAAGTATCGCGAGGAAATAAGAAAATAGACCAAAGCAGCCCCCCGCAACGAGCGTTGAGGGCCACTCTTTATGTAACGGGGGGCGCGTCATAACGGGGTCTGGCAACTCTGGCATAGCAATCGTAACTTATCCTTAAAGGGTTAAGCTACGATAATAGCGCGCTCACGTAACAGAGTGATGATCTGCTCGCTCAGTTTTGTAACCAATTGTTCGCCATCTACCCGTAACTCAGGTGAGAGTGGCGCTTCATAGCCAGAACCAATCCCTGTAAAGTCTTTAATTTCCCCTGCTCTCGCTTTGCGATAGAGGCCTTTCGGATCTCGGGCTTCGCAAATTTCAGGTGCGGTATCGACAAATATTTCGATAAATCTTTCTTCGCCAATTAATTCACGTGCCAGCTGTCGCTCACTGCGGTGCGGTGAAATAAAGGCCGTAAGGACAATCAGTCCAGCATCAGCCATCAACTTTGCCACTTCGCCGATACGACGAATATTCTCCTTGCGATCGTTATCACTGAACCCAAGATCTCGGCACAACCCTTGGCGGACATTATCGCCATCGAGAAGAAAGGTACTGATCCCCAATTGATGAAGAGCCTGTTCAACAGCACCGGATAGCGTGGATTTACCCGATCCGGAAAGTCCTGTAAACCAGATCACTGCACCGCGGTGGCGGTGCAGCGTTTCACGCATTGCTGGCGTTACAGCATGTTCATGCCACACAATATTGTCAGCTTGCCGACTCATTTCAGGATATCTCGTAAATTTTTAGCGTCCCAGTGCGGGAAGTGTTTACGGACCAGTTCATTAAGTTCGAGCTCAAAAGCACTGAATTGTCCGGTTGACTGCGCCGCGTCAAGACTACGAGTTTGATAGACCATACCGGCGCCGACGGTGACGTTACTGAGTCGATCGATAAAGATTAAACCGCCGGTCACCGGATTTTCTGCGTAAGGATCTAGCATCAATGGCTCATCGAAGGTTAAGGCCACACGCCCAATAGCATTAAGCGGAAGACTCTGCGCCTCACTGGTGGCTAACGTATTGATATTCACTTGATGAATGATTTCATCGACCACCGCACGCGCCGTTTTACCGGCAACTTTGATTTGATAACTTTGGCCAGGCTGTAACGCATTCTCTCCCATCCATACCACATCCACTTCGGCGGCATGAGTCGGGCTTAATTGCGCATCGCCATCAACCAAGAGATCTCCGCGCGAGATATCAATTTCCGTTTCTAACACTAACGTCACAGCTTCGCCTGCAGAAGCTTGAGGTAAGTCACCATCGAACGTGGTGATCTTCGCCACACGGCTGCTCACACCCGACGGTAAGACTTTTATCGCTTGTCCAACTGTCACGGTGCCCGACGCCACTGTCCCGGCATAGCCTCTGAAATCAAGGTTTGGACGGTTAACATATTGCACAGGGAAGCGCATCGCTTGCCCTTCTACCACTCTTTTCACCTCAACCGTTTCAAGAATTTCAAGCAGTGTCGGACCGCTGTACCACGGCATATGTTGACTATTCGCCGCAATATTTTCGCCTTCTAGGGCAGAGACTGGAACGAAACGGATATCAAGGTCTTTTGGTAATTGCTCTGCAAAATCGAGGTATTGCTGAACAATCTCATTGAACGTCATCTCGTTATAGTCAACCAAATCCATCTTATTCACCGCCACGACTAAGTGCTTAATCCCTAATAGCGTCGAGATAAAGCTATGGCGGCGCGTTTGGTCGAGTACGCCTTTACGCGCATCGATTAACAGAATAGCTAAATCACAGGTCGATGCGCCGGTTGCCATATTCCGAGTGTACTGCTCATGTCCGGGAGTATCGGCAATAATGAACTTACGTTTTTCAGTGGAGAAATAGCGGTAAGCGACATCAATGGTGATACCTTGCTCGCGCTCCGCTTGTAAACCATCGACCAGTAAAGCTAAGTCGAGCTTTTCGCCTTGAGTACCATGTCGCTTGCTGTCATTGTGCAGTGACGATAGCTGGTCTTCGTAAATTTGACGGGTATCATGTAGCAGACGGCCAATCAAGGTGCTTTTGCCATCATCGACACTGCCACATGTTAAGAATCTTAATAAGCTTTTATGTTGCTGAGCGGTCAACCAGGCTTCGACGCCACCTTGATCGGCAATTTGTTGTGCTAATGCATTATTCATAATCAGATCCTTAGAAGTAACCTTGGCGTTTTTTCATTTCCATCGATCCGGCTTGGTCGCGATCGATAACCCGCCCTTGACGCTCGCTGGTCGTGGACACCAACATCTCTTCAATAATTTCCGGTAACGTCTCCGCCGAAGACTCGACAGCACCGGTTAGCGGCCAGCATCCTAGGGTACGGAAACGGACCTTACGCTGTTCAATTTTTTCACCCGGCTGTAGGTCAATACGCTCGTCGTCGATCATCATTAACATGCCATCGCGTTCTAACACTGGACGTTCAGCGGCCAAGTAAAGAGGGACAATCTCGATATTCTCTAAAAAGATGTATTGCCAGATATCGAGTTCGGTCCAGTTAGAGAGCGGGAACACACGAATACTTTCGCCTTTATTGATCTGGCCGTTATAGTTGTGCCACAGCTCTGGCCGTTGGTTTTTAGGATCCCAACGATGGAAACGATCACGGAACGAATAAATACGCTCTTTAGCTCGAGACTTCTCTTCATCGCGGCGAGCGCCACCGAAAGCCGCATCAAATCCATATTTGTTTAATGCTTGCTTTAACCCTTCGGTTTTCATGATATCGGTATGTTTGGCACTGCCATGGACGAAAGGATTGATCCCCATCGCCACCCCTTCAGGGTTACGATGCACGATCAACTCCGCGCCAATTTCTTTGACGGTACGGTCACGGAATTCGTACATTTGCTTGAACTTCCAGCCGGTATCAACATGCAACAGCGGAAAAGGTAATTTACCGGGATAAAAAGCTTTTCGAGCCAGGTGCAACATCACCGAAGAGTCTTTACCAATCGAATACATCATGACCGGGTTGGAAAATTCTGCCGCCACTTCGCGTAGGATATGAATACTCTCTGCTTCAAGCTGACGCAGGTGAGTCAGTCGTTGTTGGTCCATACGATACCTCAAATAATGGGTGTAAGCGCTGAAGAGGGAGTCATCGACGCGGATGACTTCTGAAACCAGGCTAAATGCTTATGTAAGTGTACGACCTCGCCAATCACCACTAATGCTGGTTTAGGCGCTGCGGCCGCTAAGTCTGCGAGCTGGTCAAGACGCCCGGTTAAAACCTGTTGATTCTGGCGAGTACCTCGCCCAATCACGGCAACTGGCGTCTCGGCGGCGCGTCCATGTTCGATTAGACGACGGCTAATTTCTGCCGCTTTCACCGTGCCCATGTAAATGGCGAGGGTCTGATCGCTTAAGGCTAACGCCGCCCAATCTGGCTCCCGACCATCTTTACGGCAGTGTCCGGTAATAAATACCGCGCTTTGTGCATAGTCGCGGTGGGTCAACGGAATCCCTGCATACGCGGTAGCCCCTGCTGCTGCAGTAATGCCGGGCACCACTTGGAAAGGAATATTCGCCGCTACCGCGGCTTCAAGTTCTTCGCCGCCTCGCCCAAAAATAAAGGGGTCGCCGCCTTTTAAGCGCACGACTTTTTTACCTTGTAACGCCAAGGTGACCAATAATTGGTTAGTTTCTTCTTGCGGGACTGAATGAGCGCCAGCGCGTTTACCGACACAAATACGCTCTGCATCACGGCGGACAAGATCGAGGACCTCTTCGCTGACGAGGTGGTCATAGAGCACCACATCGGCCAACTGCATAACTTGTAGACCACGTAGGGTTAATAGCCCAGGATCCCCTGGCCCACCACCGACCAGATAAATTTCTCCGCGCGCTGAAATGGGATCGTCTAAGCTCTCTGCAAGCAGCTTTTCGGCCTGAGGCAGATTGCCTGCTGTGGCGTGATGTAAATATTCTCCATTAAACAGACGCTCCCAAAAGCGGCGACGATCCGCCATCCGATGGAAACGCTGCTTAACGCGATCGCGCCATTGACCGGCAAGCTGTGCAGCATCGCCTAACCGTGCGGGCAGTAAAGTCTCAATTTTCTCGCGTAGCGATCGAGCCAGTACCGGTGCAGTACCGGCAGAGGAGATCGCGACAATAACCGGTGAGCGGTCGACAATTGAGGGGAAGATAAAGCTACAACGGGCTTGGTCGTCGACCACATTGACCAATTTGAATTTACGTTGGGCATCTTGGTAAACCCGTTCATTTAATACCGAATCGTCGGTGGCGGCGATTACGAAAAAGACCTGATCGATATATGACGCCTGATACTCTTTAGCTATCCATAAGACTTTTTGGTCATTAACCAGCGCGCTAACCTCTTCCGAGAGTTCACGAGCGGCGATATGGACGATAGCGTTCGCGCGAAGTAACAGATCGATTTTTCGCGATGCAATTTCTCCGCCGCCAATAACCAGAACGGGGCGGTTTTTTAATTCAGCAAACAGCGGTAAGTAGTCCACACACACTCGGTAAAGTTAGTCTTTCAATGGCTAAACTATATAAGCTTAATTGCCTAATGATGAAATGTTGTTTTGGAATGAGCAGTAACTTTATGGAATAAGCTTAGCGAATTTTTTGCTTAAGGCTGCGGCGGGATAATTCAGATAATTAGCTGAATGCCCCTGCGGTAATTAATGCTATTATCTGCGCAAGCGACTGTGTGGAACCCATTAAAAATGTTACGTTTATTGAAAAGTAAATCGGCCTTGGTAGCCCTGTGCCTCGGCGTTTCACTTACCCCATTCACCGGCTATGCCGAGTCTGACTCAAGTTTAGGTAAGGTGGCTGAACAACACACTCGCTATATTGCCACCTATTTTCCCGGCAGGATGTCGGGTACGCCAGCAGAATTTTTGACCGCTGAATATCTGTTACAACAGTTTAGTCAATTAGGCTATCGAACGCAGATTCGTCACGACCCCGGCGCCGAGCGTCCGCTCTCCGCCACCTCAGTAGTCGCCGAACAGCCCGGAAAACTTGCTGAAGAAATACTGGTCATCACCCATATCGATACGCCACAGTCCCACACTGCGCAACAGCGGCGGCACAATGTTGGCGGCCTTACTTTCCAGGGGATCGATAATAATGCAGCCAGCTTAGGCGTCATGTTGGAATTAGCTAAGCATTTAGCCGCTCATCATCATGAATACAGTCTACGTTTTGTCGCATTGGGAGGAACCCAGCCGCCCCACCAAGGGATAAATACCTATCTGCAACGTCTATCTGCTGACCAACGTAAAAACACGTTATTAGTGGTAGATATTGAGAATATCGTGGCGGGTAAGCATCTCGCTTTCCTCAGTGGTAATACCACGGCGGCAGCGGTGCGTAAACAAACGACAGACCGAGCCAAAACGATCGCCCAGCAACATGCTATTCAATTAATGACCGCGCAACTCGCGAGTCGCCGCTCTCGGACGCTGACGGCTTACGAACAAGCGGGACTCCCCTATCTGCGTGTCACCGCATCCAATGCGGGAAAGCTAACGACCTTAGCGGTTGGCGAGAAGCAATCTGTGTTACATGATGATGCCGCCAAAGATAACTTGGCCTATATCCAGCGGCACTATCCACATCGATTGGCACAGCGTAGCCACCAGCTGGTGACTATTCTCACGCCATTATTGCGTGGCTTGCTGACGCCCACGCGCGCGGTAAACACCAAGCATTAACCTTCGTGTAATCCACATTCGCGTTTCAAGCCAAAGAAACGCGTCTCTTCTTCACGCATGCCCGGTTCCCATTTACGGGTGGTATGGGTATCTCCGACCGAGAGGTAGCCTTGTTCCCACAGGGGATGATAGCTTAGGCCATGTTGCTTTAAATATTGGTACACTTGGCGATTATCCCAATCAACGATTGGTAAGAACTTAAAGATCCCCCGCGAGACGGACAACACTTGTAACTGTGAGCGGCTTTCCGATTGCTCGCGACGTAAGCCAGCAAACCAAGTTTTCACCTGCAGTGTTTCCAAGGCTTGGTTCAACGGCTCCACTTTATTTAGCTGGTTATACCGCTCAAGTCCCTCGACGCCCTGCTCCCACAATTTACCGTAGCGCGCCTCTTGCCAAGCGGGCGATAACGCCGCGCGGTAGACGTGTAAATTGAGCTGCAAGTGTTGTTGCAGGCTGTCGATAAACTGATAGGTCTCAGGAAATAGATAACCGGTATCGGTCAAAATCACCGGAATTGAGGGAGACTGTTGGGTCACTAAGTGTAAGCTTACCGCGGCTTGGATCCCAAAACTGCTGGTCAACGCATGCTGACCAGGGAGATGCTCTAACGCCCACGCCACTCGCTCTTCAGCACTTAGTGCGTCAAGTTGCTGATTAACGGCCGCAAGGGCCGCTTGTTGTTCACTTTTATCCAACAACACTAATTCTGCTAGGTTGAGTTCAGCCATTACGCCTCCACTGCGGCCCAAAAATCACGAGCCGGATCGACAACTTCACGGACGATGCCTGCACGAATGGTGTAATCACCAAAACCTTCGTGCTGTTCACGCTCAATCGCCCAACGGCCAATAAGCTCGTCGAGGATTGAGAGTATTTCTGCTTCTTGGATATTCTCACGATACATCGCAGGAATACGGGTACCAATACGGTTACCACCAAGGTGGAGGTTATAGCGTCCCGGTGCTTTACCTACCAATCCGACTTCGGCGAGTAATGCCCGACCACAGCCGTTTGGACAGCCGGTAACCCGCATAACGATCGCCTCATCGGCCACACCGTGACGGGTCATTAACGCTTCCACCTCACTAATAAAACCAGGCAGGAAACGTTCAGCCTCTGCCATCGCTAATGGACAGGTCGGAAATGCTACGCAAGCCATCGAGTTCTCGCGTTGTGCCGTGACCTTCTCCATTAAACCATGCTCGACGGCTAAGGCTTCAATCGCCTCTTTTTGGTTTTCAGGTACCCCAGCAACGATCAAGTTCTGGTTTGCGGTAAGACGAAAATCGCCTTGGTGGATTTTCGCAATCTCTGCAATCCCTTTCTTCAGCGGACGGCCGGGATAGTCAAGTAAGCGGCCGTTTTCAATAAATAGCGTGAGATGCCACTGATTATCGATCCCTTTAATCCATCCAAACCGATCGCCACGGGTGGTAAATTCATAAGGACGAATAGGCGCGAACGTGAGTCCCGCGCGCTTCTCAACTTCCGCTTTGAACACGTCTGGCCCCACGCGCTCCAAGGTATATTTGGTTTTCGCATTTTTACGATCGGTACGGTTACCCCAATCACGCTGCGTTGTCACTACGGCTTGCGCGACGTCTAACACTTTTTCCAGAGGCAGATAACCGAACTCCGTCGCGGTACGGGCATAAGTCGCTTTGTTCCCGTGGTCGATAGAAAGCCCCCCGCCAACCAGTAGGTTAAAGCCGACTAATTTGCCCTCTTCCGCGATAGCGATAAAGTTCAGGTCATTCGCGTGCAGGTCCACATCATTGTGGGGAGGGATCACCACCGTCGTTTTAAACTTCCTAGGGAGGTAAGTTTCACCAAGGATAGGTTCTTGATCCGTGGTAGCCACTTTCTCTTTATCCCACCAGATTTCCGCATAGGCACGGGTCTGTGGCAGCAGATGCTCGGAGATTTTCTTTGCCCATTCGTAGGCTTCTTGATGCAGAGCAGACTCTACCGGATTTGAGGTACAAAGAACGTTACGGTTAACGTCGTTGGCCGTTGCCAAAGCGTCGAGGCCGACTTCGTGCAACATTTGATGCACAGGCTTAACGTTTTTTTTCAAAATACCGTGGAACTGAAAGGTTTGACGGTTAGTTAAGCGAATACTGCCATAGATGGTTTTCTCTTCCGCGAAGCGATCGATGGCTAGCCATTGCTGGGGCGTAATAATACCGCCAGGTAAACGGCAACGCAGCATCATAGCGTGACGTGGCTCTAGCTTCTGCTCGGTCCGCTCGGCACGGATGTCACGATCATCTTGTTGATACATGCCGTGAAAGCGGATGAGTAGGTAGTTATCACCGTTAAAGCCACCGGTCAGACCATCATTGAGATCTTCTTTGATGGTCCCACGTAAGAAATGACTCTCTTTCTTCAGACGCTCAGCATCGGATAGTTTACCCTCTACGACTAAAGGGCCAGGATATTTTGTACTCATTAGTAGACATCTCTCTGATAGCGACGAGCAATGCGCAAATCGCTCAAATATTCGTCTGCAGACTCACTGTCCATCGCACCATATTGAGCAATAATCTCTAATAAAGTGTTTTCGACATCTTTTGCCATACGGGTAGCGTCGCCACAGACATAGATATGGGCGCCTTGTTCAATCCAGCGCCACACTTCCTCACCCTGTTCACGAAGTTTATCTTGGACGTAAACTTTTTCTGCTTGATCCCTTGACCAAGCAAGATCGATCCGAGTGAGTAGTCCTTGTTTAACATACTTCTGCCATTCCACTTGATAGAGAAAATCTTCAGTGAAATGCGGGTTACCGAAGAATAACCAGTTAGGGCCTTCAGCACCATCGTTATCCCGTTGTTGAATAAATGAACGGAAAGGCGCAATACCGGTACCTGGACCGATCATAATGACCGGCGTGTCACCTTCTGCAGGTAAGCGGAAGTGATCGTTATGCTCGATAAAGATCTCAACTTCATCATCTTCTTGCAACTGATCGGCGAGATAACCTGAGGCACCACCGCTGCGCGCGCGCCCTTCAATATCGTAACGTACCACACCAACGGTAATATGCACTTCATCTTCGACTTCCGCTTGTGACGACGAGATAGAGTAAAGACGCGGCGTTAACGGGCGCAGAAGCTCGACCAGCTGCTGAGCGGTGAGCGGTGCCGGTGCATGGCGGATCATATCGACGATAGGCCATTGTTGAGCAAATTGTTGCAGGGCACTTTTATCACTGACTAAGCCCAGCAACGTTTCATTTGCTGAGAGATGGGCGTAACTTTCAACGATTTTACTGCTGTTAACCGTTAACTCTAAACGGCTACGCAGTGCCTCACTGATCGATAAGGTGGCACCCTCGACGCTAACGGTTTCCGTTGCGTCAATCCATAACAATTCGAGGAGTTCACTGACTAGAGCGGGATCGTTTTTAAACCACACACCTAATGCATCGCCTGCTTGATAGCGTAATCCCGATTCACTGATATCGATCTCAATATGGCGAATATCTCGATCAGATTCACGGCCAGTAATTTTCTGACTGACCGCAAGCGTTGCGCTAAGCGGCGCTTCTTTGCTGTATGGCGTACTGTCTACAATATCGCTGGTGCCTGAGGCGGCCTGTGAAACGGCCTGTGGTGAACTGGTCGGGACCAGCGCTTTAAGGCTCGCGACGACATCTGAGCGCCACTGATCTGCTGCCTGAGCATAATCGACATCCGCATCAACACGGGGTAACAAACGCTCTGCGCCGAGCGAAGATAATTGCTGATCAAAATCTTTTGCCGCTTGGCAGAAGAATTCATAAGACGAATCGCCCAATCCGAAGACAGCAAAGCGCACATCAGGTAATGCGGGGGCTTTTTTCGAATGCAGATATTTATGGAAAGCCACCGCTTCTTCCGGTGCTTCCCCTTCACCTTGGGTGGAGGTCACGACTACGACAATCTTCTCTGCCGCGATTTGTTTGAATTTATAATCCGCTGCATTGATCAAATTGACCTGAAGCTGCACACCCAGTAAATCGTCACGGAGTTGCTCCGCCACTCGTCGGGCATTGCCGGTTTGTGAAGCAGAAATCAAGGTAACACTCGGTTGTTCGACTGGCGGTGCAGTTGGGGTAGCTGTTTCAGGGCTGCTGGAAACGGCCGAGGAATCGCCAAGACGTCCCCAACAATACCCGGAGATCCACGCGAGTTGATGGGATGTCAGTTCTTGAGTGACGTCTTGTAAACGGGCGAGTTGCTCCGCGCTAAGCGGCAGCTGAGGGGCTTGATTGGTCATTGCTTATCGTATTCCAGTGCCAAGGGCAAAAATATCAGTAAGTGTAGAGTAACCGTACGATTATTACTGATAAAGACAGCTTAAGCATATTAAATAACTAAATACACTAACTCGTTTTAGTGCTAAGACTTATCGATAAAACTGGTTAACCATAAGATGGGCAACGATATGGTAAGTTGGCAGTGAAAAGGATGAGAAGCGCTGGCTTTTACGCTAAACTAGCCCTTTTCACCTATCTATAACGCGGAATTCTATCAACGCTATGGCAGTTACAACCTTATTTAAAGAGTTTCAATTCGAAGCGGCGCATTTCCTCCCACACGTCCCCGAAGGGCACAAATGTGGACGTTTGCACGGACACTCTTTCCTTGTTCGTCTTGAGATTACTGGTGAAGTTGACGCCCACACCGGATGGGTCATGGATTTTGCTGAATTAAAAGCCGCTTTCAAACCTCTTTATGAAAGATTAGATCACCATTATTTGAATGACATTGACGGATTAGAGAACCCGACCAGCGAAGTGCTAGCAGTCTGGATTTGGCAACAAATGAAACCCAAACTGCCGTTACTCAGCGCAGTGATGATTAAAGAAACCTGCACGGCCGGCTGTACCTATCGCGGAGAGTAACCGTTAAGCGATATTGAGATATTTATGCGTCTGCATTGAAAAACGCCAGTTTCTCGCGATGCAGGTCGCAATGCACAGTTCTGTCGCAGCCTTCTTACAGCTAATTGGCTGCAGAGCAATGATACGTTCTGTAGAAGGTGGGACTTGGCTGAGCAGAAGATCCAGCGCGTCAATATCGCGCTGACGTCCCACTGGATGCTTCACCTCATTCGCCCTAAGCAAAGCACTGTTCAACACATCGTAGCCACCACGCATATTAACTTTTGGCGAGACGGTCACCCAAGTTGCCGATGAACAACGGATAGGATGTGTGCCACTGGTTTCGATTTGGCACTGGAAACCCAGTTGTTCGAATTGCTCAGTTAAGTGTGTCAAATCGTAGAGGGCAGGTTCCCCACCGGTAATAACAATATGTTTCGCGGTCCAGCCTTTCTCAGCAATAATGGCTGAGAGCTGTTCGACACTGGCATCTGCCCACGCTTCACTTTCAGCAGCTTTGTGCACAATATTGGTAAGTGGCTGCTGTTGGTCAGCATACTTTTCCCAAGTATGTTTCGTATCGCACCAGCTGCAGCCCACGGGGCAACCTTGAAGACGAATGAAAATAGCCGGTGCGCCAGTGTAAAATCCTTCCCCTTGTAAGGTTTGGAACATTTCATTAATTGGGTAAAGCATGGACACTCAATTTTAGCTCGAAAAACACTATTATCGCAGAAGTTACCTAATTTATCATGTCCCAATTATGCTTAATGAGTAAAGTTACCGATTTCATCGCTCAGATAACCTTTGATTAAATTGACCACATCATTACGATTAACTGCCGTCGCAGCATTCCCTTTGCCAGTACAGTTATCCTGCCAATTATTTACGCGTACCTTGGAATTGGTCGTTGACACATAATAGATATCCACCCGTTTAGTATTGGTTTCTGCTCTATCCAACATACCACTTTTGATCTTATCGCAAAGTTTATACTGTTTTAGGTAACGTTCTGTCACTTTCTTTGGTGCTGAGCTGTCATCACCGTCTGACATTACAACAAACACTTTTCGAGGATTACGACCTTTCATCATAACTGGGACTGAACGTACTAATCCAGAGGCGGTTGCAGTGTAACCTTGTGCATTCATATTTTGGAATTCATCGAGTTCTTTAATGTTATTGGTGAGCTCAATTAACCAAGAGTACGGTTTGGCACTCGCTAGATCGCCCTTAGCTCCCCACCAACCAGCGTTATGGCACATTTTACCAAAAGGTCGATAATTGAATGTCTCCATCCCTGTCCATAGCATTGGAAAGGTGATGATTGCTTCGTCGCTGAACATTTTATTTAGCGTTGCTTCGTAGTCTATAGCATCGTCGTGTTCCACTGTCAGTGTTGATAGTTGCTTGCTTTTAATCTTTACTGCCTTAGTATATTCATCAGTAATGATTTTTCGTGAACGTTGCGTAAAGATATCGTCTAAATAAATTTTGCTACCATCAAGATCTGTCCCTACGAAACGATTATCGAAACATGTATACTTCTCTTGACCAGTGGATGAGCCGAAAGAAGCATTTTCACGGCACCAATTTCGTTGGACTTGATTAAGACTCATAGTGGGTTTCGATTTAGCGAGGTTACCGGTGTAATATTTATAACGATAGTTATCCATATGATAGAGCTGCTCATTTAAATTTTTATAATTTTTAGCGAAGGCTTTATCTCCCCAAAAATCGTAATTTATCGCCGACTCTTTTTTGGGGACAAAAAGCATACTGCAACCGGCTTTCGCCCCCCCACGCTGGTTGGTTTCAGGATATTTAACCGCGACCCCAGTACTGAAAGGTACCATAGCTACTTTTGAGTGAGAATTACTGCTCAAAATAAAACTGGTTAAATCTTTAAACATTCCTTTTAATAAGCGTAAGCCGGCTCCTTGCTGAGAGGCCGAAAAATCAATAACAAATACTATATCTACTGCTTGTGACATTTTCTTTTTAACACTAATGTCTGAAGACACGATTGAAAAATTTTTATCCTCCCCACTCAATAAGCGATCATAAAAGGGAAAAGGTAGCTCTATCTCAATAGATGGACGATAGGTCATCATCAATGAATTTTCATTTAAATCGTTTTCAACCGTGGAATAATTGACCGTGACAAGCGGGAGTTTAGTCGCTTCAGGAAAAAATTCTTTTACGTAATCGACTAATGTTTTTCGCACTTCTGTCGAAAGCTCTTGATTGTTGGCAACTTCGCTAGTTGCAGAGATCATCAAACCTATCTCTGCCGAGACGTCACCAACTTTTGCCTTAGCCATAAACATTTTTAAAGAATTAAATACAAAAGCCATTAAAATCATTAGCAGAGGCAACAGCACAGCAAATGAGATTAGTACTCCACCATGTTCATGTTTCATCCTGGAAACGAAACGTACTACATAGCTTGTAAGCATTTTCTAATCTCCCTACTTGAAGTAATTACCTGCTGTGAGTTTTTATGCTGAGATATATAAATTACAGTAGGCAATGTTTTCGGTTTTAATTTCCTGACCCAGATCCCTTGGCTATCATTGATAATAGGTACAATATAAGTATTGGGGATAAACGTATTACTGATATCGATAAAAGTGACCTTAGCGTTATCCTGTAGAATTTTACTAAAGTAATACTCCTCAGTGAACTGATGAAATATCTTCAATTGCTCAGGCACAGAACTATCGATAAAAACGTAACATTCGTTACTGTGGCGAACTGCTGCATACACCACTGATGAAAATTGAGTTAAAAACAGCAGTAGAAAAATACTTACCTTTAGCATCGCTACCTCGCTAAGAGTATAGTATGAGCACTAACGTGTTCAGGAAGAATATCTACACCTTTTAACAGATTATTAAGTGACCCCTTAGGCGTAGGGATAATTAACGAAACTTGGTATAGTGGTAGCCACCTTTTACGATTACTATAAGGTGAGAATTCCATTTTTTTATCAAGCGAACTGTTTGAAAGCTCTTTACATAACCCTGAACCATATTCAAGTTTCTGATGAAGATTGATCTTTTTTACCTCACTATCTGCGAAATGGATGGCTTCTACCCGTAAACAAAGTCCTTCATCGTAACGATGATAAGTTAGATTTTTCGCTAGTTCGTAAATTTTCTTAACATCATCATTTGAAAAAACATCATTTTTCGCATAAAGTTCATTCCTCTCCCTGAAAATCGAGGCAATAGAATAATTAACCCTTTCGACTTGGCTTTTCATGACTAACCAAGAACCATATTCAATAATCCCTACAGTTATAATTGATAGAAAAGAAAAAATAAATGCCGCCTCGACAATTATGCTGCCTTTATTATCAGAAAAGTATGAGTTAATTTTCAATTAATCTACCTCGATGACTCAAGCATATAAACAATTTTTCTAGTAAGTGAGCGGTCAAGTTTTAAAAAAAGAGATTCAGACCATTTCATATTATTGATTAACTTCAACGGTCTGTAGCGATAACTGACAGAATAAAGCGCTAGTTTTTTTGAATTGCTATAGCTAGCTGAACATTTATCTTTCAATATATCGTTAACATTGCCACAGAAACTTATATCAACATGTATAGCATCTGGATCGATAAACATTATCCAAAATGTATTCTGCTGGAAAAAATAGTCCTTGAAAATATTCTTATGGTCAACATTGGAGGATTCATATTTCGTATAGGCACTTCCTCTAGCTGCTTGAGATAAAGAATAATCCATAGCGACAATAACGAAATAGAACTTACATATTTCGAAAATAATAAACACAAAAGCAGCAAAAATAA
>NZ_JALBCV010000029.1 GCF_022602565.1 Rosenbergiella metrosideri | reverse complement strand
ACGGAAAACTGAGTATTTGTAATTAATATTTGGTGTCATATCCCTCTCCTACTGACATAAAAAAACCGCTTTAAGCGATGTGGGGGTTAGCTTGCTTTCTGGCCTCGCCAGTTCGATTTGGGCTTGGCTTCATCCTCGTTCTGAGCATATCGGGCCGCGGCCTCTTGCTGGTCGATTGGGAGAAAGTGACCATTGCGCCATCCCATGTAGAAAGTTCCGGGCTGTCCAGAGCGGTACTTCTCGACAATGATTTCTGCAATGCCTTTGAACTTACTGTGCTCGTCGTAGACTTCATCGCGGTAAGGGAAGATAACCACGTCGGCATCCTGCTCTATTGATCCAGATTCTCGTAAGTCTCCTAGGTTAGGCCGCTTATCAATTCGGCTTTCAAGCCCACGGTTAAGCTGTGATAGAAGGATTACTGGAACTTTGTTTCTCAGCGCAAACTGCTTTAATCGGCCTGTGATGTAGGCGATTGCCAAGTCATTGCGCTCTGCCTTAGGCTTCTTGATGAGTTGGAGGTAGTCGATAGCGAGGAAGCTAAGGCCATTGTCTTGATTCATACGCTCTGCATGAGCAATGATTTCATCAACGCTGAATGCACCATCGAGCACGTAGTTATCTTCGTCTTGCAGTTGAGATGAGGCTACAGTTAACCGGGTAAATTGCTCATCAATCATGTCGTTAGGATTACGGAGTGCGCCGACTGCTAAACCGCTTCTGTCTGCAACGTGCCTTTCGACAATCTGCATCTCAGACATTTCCATCGAGACAAATAACCCGCGCCCCTTGCTGCGGCCAATACTATTGGCGATCATGATTCCCAGCTCAGTTTTCCCCATCCCCGGACGACCCGCCAAGATGATTAAATCGGTACGGTCAAAGCCGCCGTATTTCTCATCCATCGGGAGGATTCCGGTTTTCAGGTACAGGCCAGATTCTTCGCCTTTGGTTCTCTGCTCAAGAACGTCCATGTAATCCTCCATCATGTCGCCGATGCGCCGGGGTAGCCGGTCATTGGTTTCAAATTGGATTGTGGAAAGCTCCCCAGAGACCTCTGTGAGCACATCGTTGATGTTATGAGTGTTGATACCAGATAGGGACTCTAACGCGCTGTTGAGCTTCTCCTTGGCCTGTCTAACCATCCAGCACTGGCGGACTTTCTTGGCCCAAACTTTGATATTCGATGCCGATGAACTACGCCGGGCGACTTCCAAAACTAAATCCGATGTTTCTGCCGGAACGCCATGTTTGACGGTGAAAATATCAATCGGCTCAACTTGGTCTAGCAGACGAACAATCGCCCGATACATCGCTCTCAGGTGATGGTTAGCGAATGCCTCGACTGGTAGCTTTCCGACAATATCGCGGGTATCGATGTGGTCACCCTTGACGATCATCGCCGCGACTAGCAGTTCTTCAAATTCCAAACTTTCCATGGTTAATCCTCGCTAGACAGAATCTCGTCGATTTTCTTTTGGGTCAGTGCTGTATCGATTCCGAACCGTTTCCCTTCAGAGTTTTTACCGCAAGCCCACTGGGTTGGCGTGTAACCGAACTCGATGTACCCGTTAATCATCGTGTCCACGTCTGCCGGCTCTTTCCCGGTTTGCTTGCAGTATTTCACATGCGACCGGTACAGGCGGTTTATTCCGTCCTCTGCGGTTTTAGTGATTACGTTCATGCGGGGTAGTCCGTACTGATCGGCTTTGCAGTTCCAAGTGTCGATAAAGCGTTGGTGATCGAATTGGACTGGCGATGATTTCTTGCGAGTAGATTTTGGTTTTTCATGTTTTGATTTCTGGTCAACCGAATCATTCCCCTCTGGGGATATAGGGGTAATATCTTTTATATTTTGAATAATATCTTTTGTGTGTTCCGTTTTGGTAACACCTTGAGTTACCGACTTGGTAACACTTTCTGTTACCGTTTTGGTAACAATGTTACCTATCTGGGAACAATCAGGAATTCTCCACTCAGATATGTTCTTATTTGGCCCAATCCGTGAACCATCTTTGATTAAAATATTCATGGAAATCAGTTCGTTTTTAGCAATGTTTGCTTTAGGTCTACTGATTCTGCAAATCTCGGCTAACTGACTATCTGCGATGCGGTCCATCTTCTTCTTAAAGCCATACGTTTTACGACATACAGCATGCGCCACCTTGGCCTGATTGCGAGTTAGGTTAGCCCCTATCAGTTCCTCATAAAGCGTCATTGCTAACATGATGAAACCATCATCAGTATCAGCCACTTTCCGCTCCGAATATTCGCTAATTGGCTCGTTTGGAACCAGTGATAAATGTCTAACGGCTACCATGTTTAACCCCTGCTTTAGCTAGTCGAAACTCTCCGATTAACCGTGCGGCAAATGCACGATTGTTAGCGGCTACATCAACCAGCCCTACGGGGCGATCAGGTTGGTAACGCTCCTCTTTTTGCTGGAAATTACTACGCTTTTTTGTCATAATTACCTCGTTGATTTGTCTCAAAAATCGATTAGCAACTACGCCTCGAGTGTTCCACCATTCGGGGCGTTTTCATTTGTGAGGAATATCCTCAGCCTCTGAGCTAAATCATTCATCTGCTCGTCATCAACTCCCCATTCAAGAGCAGCCAATAACATCGACATCTTCGGGATAAAGCTTGCCTTCCAGCGAGAGACTTGCGATTTATCAACTCCAACGGCCTTAGCCACATTACTAAGCCCCACTAGAGAGATTTTGTTTAAGATTTTGCTTTCAATTGCGCGAGCGCTATTGCGTGTAGTTGCATGTTCCATGCTTCATAATTCCTTGTGTGTTTAGTTGAGCGATCAGCTAATAGCTGAATGCCATAAATAGATTGGTGCTATTAGGTGGGGTTGCACTTTTCAGTGCTCGATTGAATGGTGTTACTAATATCTATTAAGCAGCTTTGTTTTTGTTTGGTGGAAAAACTTCATCAAGAGAACATTCACAACCAAGGCTTTTTAGTGCATCGATAATTAATCGGGCAACCTCTAAGCTGGGAGTTCGTTTCAGTCTTTCGTAGTTGGCAATCCTTGACTGACTCCACCCAAGTTTTTGAGCTAAAGCGTCTTGAGAGACTGCAATTGTTTTACGTTTTTCTGCAATCAGATTCATAGGTTCCTCCTTTAAAAATCATATTGCGATAATAGCATATTGTGATTACACATCAATAGCAATTCGTGAGTATTTAAAATCACACTGCGTGATAAAATAATTTTATGAAAACTATGCAAGAAGTTATTGGCGAACGCCTAAAATCATTGAGAGAGAAAGCTGACTTAAGTCAAGGTCAGCTCGCGAAGGTCTGCGGATGGGGATCTCAATCAAGAATTGGTAACTATGAGCTAGGCAATCGAAAAATAAGCGCCGAAGATGCACTGGTACTTGCTTCAGTATTAAAAACATCACCTTCATTCATTCTCTTTGGCGATGAGAGCGGGGCTGTATTCAAAAGCTATGAGTATCCATTGTTCACAACAGCTCAGGCTGGACAGTTTACCGATGTAGATGGATTTACTGAAAGTGACGCAAGAGCTTGGATAGCCTCAACCAAGAAAGCCTCAAAGAATTCATTTTGGCTTGAGGTTTCAGGTCACTCGATGACGGCACCTCAAGGAAGCAGACCAAGTTTCCCAGAGGGAATGCTGATACTGGTAGATCCAGAGGTTCCAGTTGAAAGCGGTGATTTCTGCGTAGCTGGAATTCACAACGACTCAGAAGTGACCTTTAAGAAGCTTGTGTGGGAGGACTGTACCGCATGGCTAGAGCCTTTGAACCCTAATCCGCGCTACCAAAGCATCGAGTGCAATGAAAACTGTAGGATTATTGGAAAGGTAATCAAGGCACAGTGGCCTGAAGATGTACTCAGCTAGGCGTAGCTGTAGAGGCTAAGATGCGGTTTTTGTAATAGGTAATATCATGGATTTGAGCTGGATACCTGAAGCAATAGATAGCCTCAACATATTGATGGATTCCACTTATCAAAAGAATCACTATGTATGGATTTTTTGGATGGGTGTCGTTCCCTTCGTTTTTCTCTCCTTGTTGGTATATTATGTAATCAAAACGATGCCAATCAGAGTTGATGAGATGCGTATCAACCGAGATTTAAAGAGAAGAATCAAGAATAGAAGGAGGGACAATGCTTGAGATCCTTTTTTTGGTAATCCCAATTTTATTCGTGAATTACTGCATAGGAAGAAGAATAAAATACCGTCAAAAGCTGAGTGATACCGCTGAAATAGTAGCCTCTTTTATCGAAGATAAAACCAATCCCCTTGATTCGTGTAACTCAATATACAGAGCATATCAGCTATCAAGATTCTGGGTATCGATGCCTATTTTCACCGTGATTTTCCCCTTTATTTTTACTTTTAAAATAATTCAGTTAAAGGCAAAAACCACTAAGGCAGTGGAGGCTCAAAAACCTTCGGGGTACAGCCATGCGTTCAACTCGATACTAGACTCTTACAAAATTAAGAATCCAATCACAACTATGATCTGCATTCTGATAACCTCGTTATTTGTCGGGATTGGAGCTATTTTCCTGAAGGTTTTCAATATAAAGCTCCCAAAGGATTTTGGTGGTAACCCATTCCACCTGATATCAAAATAGAAACCACTTCTCAAAATCATACCTAGATGCCGCTATATGCGGATTTTTTTGCCTGTGAAAAATAAAAAGCCTTATAAAACAATCACATTATGCTATAAATTAAAATTAATAGCAATTTGTGATTGACCATCAAATAGCAATCTGTGATTATTACCTCATCGACACAACACATCGACTGCGAAACAAAGTGTTCGCGTAGTACCCCATCATAACGATGGCTCAATCGAGCGCTGAAAAGTGCAAATAACCAAAGCGTGAGTTTTGGGGTGTGGTGAAGCTCAATACTGAGCAGCCGAGAAACTGACTGTGAAAATACTAGTCATGTAGCGGACCAGTTATCGAACACCACACCACCAAAATTCATTCAGGAGGTAATTATGATTCCGGCACAGAATTTAAAATCTACCGCTCGTACTCGCCGTGATGAGAAGCGTAAAGCCAAGCAAATGGCATTCGCAGCAGCTAATCCAACGATGGTTGGTCGCAGTTATCAGGACATTGGCGAGACAATTACACCAGTGCAAAGACCAGGCTATGAGCCAAAGCCGCTAATCCTAGTCGCAGCAGCAGCCAAGCGTCATGTCATTGACTATAAGAACGGACTGATTCGCGCAACGTATCTCTATATGCACGAATTTAACCGTAAGCCGATAGTTGAAGGGCCAACGTGCTTACAAGATGTCGGCTTGTTTTTCGCAGGTCACCGTAAATCAAATCAAGTAACAGCTCGCTAGTATCCAAGATATTTCTTTTTTAGTTCTTCACTAGATAAGAAATATTTCTTTACTGGCTCAATGTA
>NZ_JALBCV010000028.1 GCF_022602565.1 Rosenbergiella metrosideri | reverse complement strand
GGCTCGTCACCGATTACAGTCTCAAGGCTCCCGTTTAACTTGCGGTCGTAGCAGTGATAAACCGTGCCACTCGTTAAGTTAACAAAGTCGCCATTGAGGTAAGCGTCGATTAGTTGCTCAGGGTATGAACCTCGAAGCGTATCAGCATAGTCAGGCGGTAAGAATGGATTGCTGTAGGTGCTAGCCTGAACCATTTCATAGCCCGGCTTAGGATTACGCTTCCATGTCTTGTAAACGAACCTAAAGCCCTCTGGCGTTGTGTAGACACTAACCCTATTGAATGGGTTATCTAATCCATTAGGGCGCTGACGATTACGCGCAATAACCTTAATCCACACATCCTTAGCGTGTTGCTCTTTCAGTGTGTCGATTTCGTCAATATGGCTTCGATATGACTCATATCCAACTATTCTCGCTGGATTGTCGAGAGTCCGTAGTACGAAATCACCGATACCAGGTGACGCGGTATAAATAATGTTCTCTGATTTATTGTACTTATAGCGGATACCGTACTCGCTGAGCTTATCTTCCATGCGTGGTGCAAGAATTAACCGGATAAGGTCGTAGGTTGGCTCATACATCGCTATTAGTGCGTCAGATGAATGGCTAGCGTCACGAAACGCGCTCACCGCCATTGTTTCTGTCTTGCCAGTACCAAACCCGCCGACAAATGCCGGATATTTGCACTGTAAGTTAAAGAATCTACCCTGCGGAGGCGTTAGGGTCGTTCTGATTGTTCTCCCCGACAATGACAACCTCCATTCGAGTGATTGGGTGATCGCTTCCGATGCTTTCTGACTCACGTTTAAGCTTGGCTATTTCTAACTTCTTGCGCTCTATCTCTAGTCGCTTGAGTTCAATATCTTCTGGTGAGTCGTATAGCCCGAGTAACTTGGCTTTATGAACGGTCGCCGATGCTGCCGCTGATGCCTGCGGAGTTTCTGAGGTCAATGCTGCCGTTCTCGCCTCCTCAAGCTCTCTGAGGATTGATTCACGGCTCACTCCATGCTTCTTTTGGGACTCAGCCTGCAATTCAGCGATACGGGCAGAAATGTACGGTTTTGTTAGGTTTTCGCATCCAACGTTGCGGGCAGTCTTTGCACTGTACCCCGCACGAATAGCCGCTTGCGTGGCGTTTAGGTCTACGAGGTACTCATTGCAAAACTTTTCCTGTTTCGCCTTGAGCGCCATTATTTATTCCTTGTTGATTGCATTAAACAGCACCCGATAGGATGCTCTGTGATGCAGGCTAAACTTTGTCGTAGGTAGCAAGGAAGATGTCGGGTTTGCATGGATAGAACTCACCTTGAACACCTTTGATGATGTAGTCACCCACAGATGCGTGGTGATCACCTTCTAATGTTCGGATTGTCATACCTTTAACGTCACCGAGAGTTGCATCGCGGCCCACAAAATTGAATATTTCTTGTTGGTTTTTACCTGTCCATTGAATGGCCTCAATGACGACAGGCTTTTTACGATATTGATTCATCTTGCACGCCCCAGTTTTCTTCGTTCATGTTGTCACCTTTGATACAGAGAGCCGTTGTGAAAGTGGCTCTCGGGTTGGTTAGTGTGGCCGCATGTGACCAGAGAAGACGCATTCGGCAAAATAGTCTAAGACATCTTCTATCTCGGTTATGCCATCATCCTTAAGCCCTTCATATCTGCCTACGGATGCGAAATGCTTAACTCTATTAAGGTTGCATACATCTAGCATCTGGTAAAAGAATATCTCCACTTCAAGGGGACTCATGCCCCCTTCAATGAAGTATGTGACGAGGAAAGATGCCAATGGTCCTGACTTTAGCCCGATATCACCATACTTTGACCGATATATAGGCTGGCGATGAATCGATGCTTGCCTGATGCAGTATTCTTCTGCGACTTGAGTGGCGATCGGAAACTGTGCTTGAGAGTACGGGTTACCTTCAATCATGCGGCTAACCTGTGCTGCTCTTCGATTAGTGGTTGGCGGTGCTTCTTGTCGAATAGGCCCATCAACGCTTCTTTTCTTTGCTCGTAATCCCATCCCATGCTAATGAATACAGTGTTAGCTCTCTGTAATTCAGTTATGCAGTGAATCTGCTCAGGAGTCAGGTAATCACGGATAGGCTCTTTCTTACCTATCTCATGATGAACGCGAAACTTAGCTGCTGTCATACCTAGCGATATACGATTAATCAAATCAGCTTCGTTACTGAAGTGATGCGGAGCAATACCTTTGCCTTGCGATTCTCGCTCAGACTTTATTGCGTCCGTCATTGGCTTGTATTCGATACGGGCAGTATCACGATATGAAACACGAATCTGCTCTTTGGCCGCTACAGCATCAAACGTTCGGATGACGTGAAGGTGAAACTTAGCGTTAATCCACATTGCATAAGAAAAAACTAACTCTCTGCAAACGTAGGTACCTTGATTCTTGCCGCCTCGAATACTCGTTACGGGAATCCCCGTATCGGTCAACTCTTCGATAAGCTCTTTCGTCTGCTTAAGTCTTAGCCAATCGTGGGGGTCATTGTTCCTCTGGCCGCCTGACGACTTATGTAAGTCATTTAGGCAATAACGACCTTCTTTGTCTTGCTTAACAGTTACGTCAGAGATAATTAATTGCATGGTGATTTCCTTTAGAAACGAGCCTCGTTGCCCAGAAACGACGCCCACAGAGAGGTCACCACCTATAACGGCGTTTCTCCGAGGCTTGTTTCCAGAAGACTCTGCGTTCAGTTAATTCGCCGGGCATGGCGCATAAAAAAGCCCACCGGTTAAAGTGGGCTTGGGAAAGAGATGATGAACGAGGTAATGCAGCGCAATTGTCGTAATGCTTCACAGCATGACTAAATCACTTGTCAGTTATGACCATCAATCAGATGGAATACTACCTATAGGTAATAACCACAATTGAGGCCACGTTAATGACCTCTGTTCTGGTTACTAAATCAGTTGTTTGGCTAACTTACACAGGTCATCGAATACTGCGTGGGCCTGACTGCCGGCAGTGGTGACCAGATCTTTCAACTTGGCTTCGAATAGCTCGACATCGGTTTTCACTTGCTCAACGTCAGTTTTCACTGTTTCTGGTGCTGCTACTACGGGATCGGCTACTGTCTGTGCGGTAGTTACTGGCTCGGTCATGGGTTTACTCTCTTTGGTGAATAGGCTTTTCAGCCACTGGATGAATTTCATTGGCGTTGCGCCTCGATTATTCTGATTGCCTGTCGGTCAATGTTGGCCTGATTCAGTAAGCCGAATAGCTCGGCATTGAGTGCCACACTGTCGCCGTAGGTGAATGAGTCGCTTATCTCTGGCTTAGCGAGCGGTGCTGTCAGGTCGGCCGGTATTGCTAGGCACGGGACCTTTACCGCCTGATACTCGACTGCCTTCTGCGGCTTCGCGCAACTTGCTAACAGCGACACTATTAACAGGAGACAAGGCGCACTTATCAGTTGCCAGATAGCGTTTAATTTCATTCTGTAACTCTCTGTTATGTTCTGCGGTGTCGGCACGTTGAGCGAGTACGTCAGCCATTACAGCGTTCTGTTTAGTGACTGCCTGAGTAAGTTGTTGAACGCCATCGGCCAGATTATCGTTTTTGGCGCGGAGGCTGTTTATCTGCTCGTCTTTACTGTCTGCTAGCTGCTCTAGCCGTGTGTTGGTAGCTTTAAGCTGTGAGTTACTGACATTCAGCCCCCACAAGGCGAGAAGGACAGCTACTGGGATAATGTATCTAGCGCTGTTTTTTAGAATGCTAATCAATTTGAGCATTGAATAAACCCCGCTCTCTTTGGCGCCTAGAGGCAAGGATACTTGGGTTACTCCCAGCTCTGGACCACATCAACATACAGTCAGCGGCTTTACCATAGTTACCTGCGTTAAGCTCTTTAAGCATGGTGGAACTCTTGAAGGCGTTTACACCAATATTGAAGATAAAGGAGCATAGCGCGTCGTATTGGTTCTGATTGAGATTTACTTTCACGTTGTCAGCGATTGCAGACTCTACCCAGGAGAGGTCTTTTTTCAGTATTTCAGATGACTGCTTAGTGGTGATCGCCATCCCCTTTCCTACGGGGATTAGGTTAACCAAACCTGTGTGGCCAACGCCTATCGTCCAAATTCCTCGCGAATCCTGATAAGCACTTAAACGCTCACCCTCTTCTTTCTTGATAAAGGCGATGCCGTTATTACTGATATTCATTGTTTGTCTCCATCATCCAACCCGAAGCGATGACGGGCATAAGCGAATATAGAATCGACTCCGGCATAACCGATTGCTGCCGATATAGGCCAGCACAGTTCCGGTGAGAAATCCCAGTGAACGATAGCGAAAAGGGCTGTCAATGTAGGCTTAACGAAGAAGCATAAAATCCCACACATCAAAGCCCCTGTTATCACATCCTTGGGATTGCCGTTTTTCTTTCTAACGCCAGCAAGGATTGACATAACAGCCGCTAAGATTGAGTAGCCGATTTCATTACGATGATTCGCTAACCATGAAAGCCATGCAGCCCACCAATCAGGTCTGTCTTGCATAGTCTGTTTCTTCATAGTTACCCCCAAGTGGGGATTTACAGTAGGGATTCACCGCCTGTCAGTTGATAGTATCTGTGTGGGATAATTTGGATTGACTTGCGGTGAAATAAAAAAGGCATCACCGAAGTGAAGCCTTGAAATTTGGGTATAAAAAAACCCCGCCGAGGCGAGGTTTGATATTGGTTTGCTCAGTTCGCTTTTACTCCCAGAGCGTACATTAAATATACTTTAATGAATGCCCATACCTTTTAGCTATTCGTGCTTTATGCTGCATTTTGTAGAATTTCTTTCTTCAATTCTCGTTGAGCGGCATAAAATAATTCTCCTTCCAGTATCGATTCAGCCCATTCCATTCTATTGCGCGCCTCTTTCGGGGTTATGCCAGTGAGATAACTTAAGGACCGCTGCACATCTTGCGAGCTTTTGCATTTGCAGTATCTTAATCTTGCTACTGAACGGATCGGGTTGTCTCGTCCGAATATTTTAGTTATTACACGTTCCATAAAGTCAGCATCATCAGATTCTTTGGCGAGAGCGATGATGTTGGCTGCTGAAGATTGTGGCACCACTAAATCGCGGGCCTTGCGCATTAACTCTTCCCCTCGGTAGCCCTCACAGTAAAGCTGAGACACCACCTTTTCGATTTGCTTGCCCTTCTGTTCACTCCACTCACAACGCATCATTAGACGGCCGAGGATGTTTATTTCTCCTTTGTCATATTCTTCGTTACCAAGGTGTTGCCCCCATAGCTTCAGTAGATGACGAATCCAAGCGCGTTGTGACTCGTTGATAGTCTTCCAGCCATTGCCGAATAAACGCCTCATGTCAGCCGACGATCGTACACCTGATATTTTCACCACTAACCGGTAATCGTGTTCAATGCGCATTCTTCTTCCTCCGCTTATTGCCGGGTTGAACTGGATAACTCTGTGGGATTTTGTACTGGACTGTTGGGGTTACGGGTGAGAAGTGGTTAAGGAATTTGGTTAGCCAAGTCATGACTCCCCCATTC
>NZ_JALBCV010000027.1 GCF_022602565.1 Rosenbergiella metrosideri | reverse complement strand
GGCTCGTCACCGATTACAGTCTCAAGGCTCCCGTTTAACTTGCGGTCGTAGCAGTGATAAACCGTGCCACTCGTTAAATTGACAAAATCGCCATTAAGATAAGCATCAATTAGTTGCTCAGGATATGAGCCTCGGAGCGTATCAGCATAGTCAGGCGGTAAGAATGGGTTGCTATATGTGCTGGCCTGAACCATTTCATAGCCCGGCTTGGGGTTTCGTTTCCATGTCTTGTAAACGAACCTAAAGCCCTCTGGCGTTGTGTAGACGCTAACCCTATTGAATGGGTTGTCTAATCCATTAGGGCGCTGGCGATTACGCGCAATGACCTTAATCCACACATCCATGGCGTGCTGCTCTTTCAGAGTGTCAATTTCGTCGATGTGGCTTCGATACGACTCGTAGCCAACTATCCGCGCTGGGTTATCGAGTGTCCTTAGTACGAAATCACCGATACCAGGTGAAGCGGTGTAAATGATGTTCTCTGATTTGTTGTACTTATAGCGGATGCCGTACTCACTGAGCTTATCCTCCATGCGTGGTGCAAGGATTAAGCGGATAAGGTCATAGGTTGGCTCGTACATCGCTATCAGTGCGTCAGATGAATGACTAGCGTCACGGAACGCGCTCACCGCCATTGTTTCTGTCTTACCAGTACCAAAGCCGCCGACAAAGGCCGGATATTTGCACTGCAAGTTAAAGAATCTACCCTGTGGAGGTGTTAGGGTCGTTCTGATTGTTCTCCCCGACAATGACAACCTCCATTCGAGTGATTGGGTGATCTGCTTTATCTGCACTCACCTCTTTGCGCAGCTTATCTGCTTCAAGTCCTGTCTTATCAGTTGCCGCGACTCTAAACGCCGTATCAGCAATAATCTTGGCTAGGTTCTCTCTATCCAATCCTAATCCAGAGATAGTCCGCTCAAGTGACTCTACCCTTGCAAGATTGCGGTCAATGGCCTGTTCTGCACCTGATATCTGTTTAGCTATCTCCACGCGCCCTTCTGCATCTTGCGCAGATTCGAAGTCATTGCGCAGTTTGCCTAGCACCTTAGTAGCGGATAGCGTTCTTGCCCTAACGAATATCAATTCTTGCATCAGGTCTAATCCCTGAGCATCAGCGAATAACTCATCAGAGTCAGGCATGTATTTAGCGTAGCCAGAGTGGATTACAGAGCGGCGATGGCCGGGAGTTAAACCGTTTGTCGGAGGCGGTTTCGATTTGCGCACTTGCGCAGTCTTGTTTTTTCGTTTGTTGCGCACTTGCGCAGTCTTTTGCGCAATTGGATTCTTGATATATCTGCGAGCAGTCGCATAGTTCAATCCCTGCGACTCACACCATTCTCTCGGTGATACGCCAGATTCGGCATGTTCGGACAGGAACCGACTTTGAAGCTCGCTCCAATCCGGCTTTGCCATTGTTATTCCTTGTTGATTGCATTAAACAGCACCCGATAGGATGCTCTGTGATGCAGAGAGCCGTTGTGAAAGTGGCTCTCAGGTTGGTTAGATTATTTCTTTCCCCATCGGGGTTTTGAATTGCTCTTCATGGAATGTCGTGAAAGCACTGACATTTCCGCCACTGGAGGTATCAATCTCAATAGCGGCGTTAACAGCCTCGATTGCTGTCTTGCCAAGGTGCATAGCGGTAGTGGCAATCGCATAACCCGACCCGATGGCATAAAAACCATCTTGCCGTGAAATCTTGGCAAACTCTGAGCCAGCGTCTTTGTATAGCAGGATGCACTCATTATCTTCGGTGATGATGATGCAAGCGAAGTCGAAAGCTGGAGAGTATTTGGTGCTATAGGTAATGCCCTCTTTAAGCAACACAGCTATCTCGAACTCGCATCCACAATCGCCAGCCGTAGCAAATGCGGCAACTGGAAGATTGTTTACCTTCCACTCTTGGCCTTCCGGTAGGAATATCTTCTGCTCATTGGTTGATGCGACCATTCCAGATGATGTTGACAATGAATCGGCGGCTAGTGTCTTTCCGTCCCATGCGATAGTGGTCATTGGTTATCCTTCGGTGATTTTCGGTTGGGCTTCTTACTGGAAATGCTAAGTAGCACATCCACCAAAACATCAACATTTTCTACACAGGCGACCCCCTGAGCGACGCGACCACATGAAAAGTAATCGACTGCGCTTTTAAGGTATCGCTGAGCAGTTACCAGTTGAGCCTTTTCGTCTTTAGTCATTTCCTACTCCCGGCAAGCAGATTTGAGACTGTTGTTCTAGTCGCTCAATCTTGGCTAGCAGTACTGGCTTTTTAACTCGACCCCATCGATTGAGCAGGCGACCGGACATGCTGGCCACATCTTTCTCTTTCATGTATTCGAGCATCACGGCGTTACGCTCAGCTTCGTAACCATGCTTTATCTTGCGAAGTTCTTCGTACATCCAGTTGAAGGCATTGATATAAGCCTCTTTGATGACTGCCGCAGCCTTACCATTAAAGCCCATGACAACCATCACGAAGCCACTGAAGTCCATGGTGTAATACTTTTGTTTCTTATCGAATATCCCTAAGTCGTTGATTTTCTCGGAAACGCAAAAGTGCGCCTTCCTGAAATCATCTGAGCAATGGCAGTTCTCTACGGCTCTTAACACATCACCGTGGCGTTTATTGAATGCCTTGGCTATTTGGAAGGTATCTGTCAGCACATCACCAGAGCTTGCCGTGACAAATTGATGAAAGTTAATTTCTGTCGTTTCAATTAATTGCATATCGGTGTTTCCTTTTAGTGATGAACCCTGTCGCACAGGAAGACGGCCCCCAGAAAGCTCCGACAGCTAGCCGGTTCCTCAAGGTGCATCCTGAAAAGGTTCTGGGATTTAAGCGCGTGCGGTGCGCCAATAAAAAAGCCCACCGGTTAAAGTGGGCTTGGGTAGTGATATTTCCTGTCGGGTAATAACCACAATCGAGGCCACGTTAATGACCTCTGTTCTGGCTACTAAATCAGTTGCTTGGCAAGTTTACACAGGTCGTCGAATACTGCGTGGGATTGACTGCCGGCAGCGGTGACTAGCTCTTTCAGTTTGGCTTCGAATAGCTCGACATCGGTCTTAACTTGCTCGGAGTCAGTTTTCACTGTTTCTGGTGATGCTACGACGGGATCGGCTGCTGTCTGTACGGTAGTTACTGGCTCTGTCATGGGTTTACTCTCTTTGTTGAATAGGTTGATTAGCCACTGGATGATTTTCATTTGGTGATTTCCCTGATGTAAGCCTGCAAGCCATTAATCTGATCTGTGGCTTGAGCTAATTGGCTTCTGAGGGTGTAATAATCTTGTCGAGCGTCTGCTGAGAGTTCGGCGCTGGTTGCATTAGTGATGCCGGTGGCGGTGTTGGTTTGGGACACTCCGCTTGGACATACTGCTTTGACGCGCAACCGGACAGAACCAGACTTAACACGACTGCTAAGAGAGCTGATTTCATCGTCTTTCGCCTTGAGCTGGAGTTGATACGCTTGGTCGATTGCCGAGACAGCCTTTTGCTGAATCTGCATCTGGTTGATTGTCTTTAGCCTGGAGTCAGCGAGGGATGATGCCTGAGAAGATTTACTCTTCCACTCGTTAGCTGAATTTCGGTAGTGGTTGACTTCGCTAATCATGGTGATGATTCCACCGAAAAGGATGGTGATAAGGATTAGACGCCAGTTAGCAATTATCCATTCCATCATTCCCCCCACAGGCAGATTTCGCGCTCTACCTCGCGACGATTAACCAATCCGGCCACGACTCGCTTATTGACATACTTCCATTGACGCAGGCCATCACAGGCTTGCTGGTATCGTCCAGCGTTAAGGTTGCGTAATACAGATGAGTGCTCAAATGCGTAGGTGCCAACGTTATACGAGAAACTAATCAGAGCCGCTTCTTGATACTCGTTCATAGGAACTTTCACAGAGCGTTCAACCGAATTAGCGAATAATTGAAGGTGCTTTTGTAGGAGATTATCGCATTCCTGCTTGGTGTAGACCTTGCCGGGGGTGACGTCTTTACCTGTCACGCCACTGCATACCGTCCACACCCCGCCAATGTCTCGGTAGGGTGTTAGCTCAGTACCTTCTTGGCTCGGAACCAGCACAGTGGCTATAGCTATTGCACCTGCTCCGCTTACTCCAATTAATGCCTTTCGCAGAGAAGACGAAATAGCCATGGCTTAATCCTCTTGCGGTGGGGGCGATACTATCCCCCGCGATAACTGACTCTCGTACGCTTTTGTCTGTCTTCGCTTAAAGTAGAAGTTACTAGCGCAGGTGATAACACCAATGACTAGCCCCCCAACAACCGAAATGGTTTGCCAGTCGAGGTGGTGTATCTTGTCCATTACGCTCCCCCAACAAATAAGTGATCCAGACGCGCAATAGCTGACTACCGATGAAATTTTACCGGGCATATTGATTGTCTTCATGGTTTCCACCTTTGGCTTGAGTTAAAAGCTAGGTGCTGTGTGTAGGGATTCACCGCCTGTCACTTGATAGTATCTGTGTGGGATAATTGGGATTGACTTGCGGTGAAATAAAAAAGGCCTCACCGAAGTGAAGCCTTGAAATTTGGTTCCCCAAGGCGGATTCGAACCGCTCCTTCACCCGGTTATGAGCCGGACGCATTGACCTATTATGCTATTGGGAAGTTGGCGCACCATCGAGGAATCGAACCCCGAACCGTAGAGGCTCTATGCTCTATCCGATTGAGCTAATGGCGCAATATGGTGGAATTACACCAAATTAGAAAGCCGCAGGGTAACAATCACAGGTGAAAGCAGGATTGCCAGTTAAGCCTACGGCATGTTTGATTGTGATGACCGGTACTGAAATCCGGTATTTATCCTAGGCCCGGCACTGGATAATCTGGCTCCGGGAGAGCAATCATTGCGCATCAGCCTGCGCATTCATCACAACGAAAAGCCCTCTGTTTCACAACACGAGAATTAACCCGTCAGAGGGCTTATCTGTTGCAATAAAAAAGCCGCCTTGTGAACTTAAGAGTCACTAAAGGCAGCTTACCTACTTATTGTTGCTCATTTGCTCATTCGTGTCAACACGTTCTATGCAACTTTCCTAACCTTAGCTACACGTTTTCGATTATTCATCGCATTTAGCAGCGGAAAGTAAATCATATAACGACTCGCATCCAGTATCTCCCTCACCTCTCGACGGCAAGTAGACATAGATGGGCGCTTTAATTTATTACCTCCCCTAGTTGCGATCTTGCGTGGCTTTGCAGTCTTGTAGCTGTAGGATGCTATTGCGTGTTCCGTTGAGCCGTGAGCGTAGTAACTTAGAAGTATGCCGGATGCTTTAGGGTCAATTTTGAGAACGGAATCTACGACCTGAGAAATCAACATTCCGTCATCATCATTGCACATGGGCCTTGTCGGGTAACCGCTTGGCTCTACGCTTTCCATCCACTGAGCTATCATGCTACTCATGCGCTTTTCTAAGCGGCCTGAGTACACCCAAGCGCCCCATAACTCTAGCCATTGCTCTAGCCAATCCTGCTGCTCTTTGGTCAATTCACGCGACATCACTTCTTCCTCCGCTTATTGCCGGGTTGGGCTGGATAACTCTGTGGGGTTTTGTACTGGACTGTTGGGGTTACGGGTGAGAAGTGGTTAAGGAATTTGGTTAGCCAAGTCATGACTCCCCCATTC
>NZ_JALBCV010000026.1 GCF_022602565.1 Rosenbergiella metrosideri | reverse complement strand
GCTTTCACTTCCTCAGATACTTGCAAAATCCCGCGACTGACAGAGTGCCTGACGGTATCGGTCACATCACCGGTCGCTTGTGATAGTGAATGTATGGCATCGGCGAGTTTTGCGTTCTCCTGTCGGAGCAAGGTAGCCTCTTTTTCAAAGGCTTCAATTAACGCCGTTACACGCGCTTCTTGCTGTTGCTGATGGCCAATTAAGGCCGCTATTTTCTTAATTTCGTCATCCATTACAGTCTCCTGTTACATTCTGGGGCCACGGCTAAATTTTGGTTTCGGCTGCTGAGAGTGCTGCTGATTGAGCTTCTCAGCCTGTTTCTGGCGTTCAAGTTCACGCTGCTTTTGCAGCATGGTTTGTTTGAGTTGCTCTTGTTGCTTGAGTTGTTGCTGATGAATGCCGGCAAACTCAGCCATTGAAGAGTCAATCAGCGATTGCAGGTCGATGTCTTGTTGAATATCGCCCATTGCGGCACTGACCAACTGATTAATTTCATCCTGGTGAGTCTTACCTGTCTGACGCTGTTCACGCGAAACCGCCGGCGAGACGCGCTGAGCTTCATCACGTTCCCGTAACACACTGTGCAGGGAGCTGGTCACATCAATGACACCCTGTAACGCCGCTTTCTGTTCAACCGCAACAGACTCCGCTTCACGTCGGTCAATCACAGCTTGCAGCTGTGCCACATTGAGCTGTCTAACCTGATAAGGCCCAAGGTGACGTTCAGGCTGCCGGTCAATCCCTTGTACCTTGTAGGACCGTGCATCAACACGGTCATCATGCTGATACTTTTCAAGGTAGGTGTTCTGCAAGGTTGCCCAACGGCTACGTTGTTCAGTGAGATAGGCCTTACGCTCGGTCGGGGTTTCCCCAAAGCGTACCTTTTTCGCCCCGCCGCGCTCAGGATGCTTACTGTTCGCCCGTTTGAAATACTGCTCAGGGTCTCGCTCAATACAGTCACACTGACGCTCGGAGAACATGATATGCGCATGCGGCTGTTCACCGCCGGCAATCGCCGCTTTCGGATTATGAATGGCGAATTGGTAAGCATGACGCTCACCGATTTCCTGTGATACGAAGTCACGGACCAATGCTAAGCGTTGCGCGTCATCGAGTTCACGTGGCAGTGCGATTTCAATTTCTCGGTACGTGCAGCCATTCGCGCGTTCATGCGCATCAGCGGCTGCCCAAAACTCCGCCGGCTTATGCGTTGCCCAATTGGGCATATTACCCGATTCAGCGTACACCAGGTCATCATCACGGCGGCGGGCATACTTATCTTCTCGGGCAATATAGTGGGCATGGGAAAGGGCCTTTCCTTTGCCTCCCGCTTTAACGCTCAGATGATAAGAGGCCATGGTTGTTATCCCGCTGAAGGCGCGCACGGTTTCTATGACGTAGTCAAGAAACGTCTAAGTGCGCTATATCGATAATTCGTGATATGGACTGTAGTGGTTTTTGGCCTAATTTGCCAGCGATGAAATCACGGATTACGATGACAGGACAGATGAATAGCGAGGGGAAATCTATGAACGAAAAACAGCAACAGTGGCTGACAGACCGACTGCATTATCTGCGCGGACTTAAATCACCCAACGAACAACAGCGATTATTGATATTGCTCAGCGAAAAGACGGATAAAACGACACAGGAAGAGAAAACGCTCACTCTCCTGGTCAATGCTGAACGCAGCGCCATCAAAGCCCAGGAAGCGCGAACCAAAGTCACCAACCTCATCCAGGCAGAGAAACGCGCTGCAGCGAAAGCCGCCCGTAAAGCCCGTGACCATGCCCTTTATCAATCTGCCGGCTTACTCATCATGGCCCGCCTCGTTGATAGCCAAACGGGAAAACCCACCGATAACGCGGCAGCATTGCTCGGTGCACTCAGTAGCCTGAATGAATTACCCCGAGATAATCCCAAATGGGCAGAGTGGAAAACCAAAGGTGAGGCGCTCCTAACACAAAAGCAAATCAAATCCTGACCCATAAAAGCCCTGTAAGCTTCTCTGTGGCCTTTTTAAAGATAAAACACCCGTCTCTAAGGGAAAGACTGAAATAAGCTCTTATAGGCCGTTTTAGCCCCTTATTTTGCTAAGCCGTGAGCGAAGCGAACTGTCCTTATCGGATTTAACGGCAATGATGAGGGTTGACGGTCGAAGACAAAAGGACGATCCAGCGGTTTGCCCGAGCGAAGTCGAGGGAGCTACTTATAGGGGTTTAAGGTTTTCACACAAAGGAGCAAACAGCGTTTGCAACATCCTTTTATGTCTATTCAAACCGGCGAATTGAATAGATTTATCCACAGGGCTGGGATCTATTCTTTTTTATCTTTTCTATTCTTTCTTTATTCTAGGGATTTTAACTTATTGATAGTAAATAAAAAAAAACCTTAAAGGTTAAGGGATTTTCTGGAAAGGTTAAGGGATTTTCTGCTTTTTTATGGGAAAGGTTAAGGGATTTTCTGGTCATCAACAGAATCAATATAAAGGTTATGATTTTTGAAGTAAGCTAACCTTTGTGTTAGGTTAGCTTTTAAATAATAACCTAACCCTGATGAATACCATGTCTGAGCTGATAGTCTACAAAGCTAACGAACTTGCCGTTAGTCGTTACGATTTAACGGAGCAAGAGACAAAGCTTATTTTGTTCTGTATCGGGTGCATAAACCCCTCATTATCAGGAATGACCATTCAAGAAAGGACGGTGGAGTTCGGATATCAAGAGTATGCAAAGTACATGGGAATATCTAACGATTTAGCCTACAAAAATCTGACTAACTCAACTAGAGATCTTATGAATAGGTCAATTGAACTGATATACCCTGTTGGTGACATTGAGCGGAGAATATTTAATTGGGCTGGATTAGTTGAGTTCAACCGAAAAAACCAAAGAGTAAAGCTTGTCTTTAATGAACACCTACCTCCGCTGCTATATCAGTTGAAGCAGTTCATTAAGTACAATTTAGAGCATGTTAAATCCTTCAAAAATAAGTACTCGATGCGTGTTTATGAGTGGCTTCTCAAAGAACTAACACAAAAAAAAACAAGAAATGCCAATATCAAAATATCTATTGATGACTTCAAGTTCATGTTAATGCTTGAAAATAATTATCACGAGTACAAGTTACTAAACCATTGGGTTTTGAAACCCATAGCGAAAGATCTGAACACTTACAGCAATATGCATGTATCTATTACAAAGCACGGACGTCCAGCTGACACGCTAATTTTCCAATGTGAATTGGATAAGCTAGTTGAGATCACTACCGATGTTGATAGTAAAGTCACGAAAGAACTGGGAACTGCATATAACGAACCAGACCCACTCATCTCTGGCTTAAGAAAAACGCTACATGATGCTTTGACTGCTAAAGTTCAATTATCAGGATTTGAGGCAAAATTCCTAAGCGACATGCAAAGCAAATACGACCTCAATGGTTCATTTTCTTGGCTAACAGAAAAACAATTGACCACATTAAGAAATATTCTAACCAAGTATGGAAGTCTTTGAGGTATCTATGGCACTGGTATCAGTTACAGAAGCAGCTAGGCTGACTGGAAAAAATAGAGCAACAATTCATCGCTATATTAAACAGGGTAAACTGTCGCAATCTAAAGATGCAACAGATCAAAAAAAGCTAGATACATCAGAGCTTATACGGGTATTTGGCGGTATATCTGCAACAAATGCTACAGTGTCACAAAGTGATGCAAAGCAGCATGATGCAACAGAAGAAAAGACAGTTTTTGTTGCTGATTTACAGCAGAAAATAGCCTTGTTAGAGCAACTACTAGATAGCAAAAACCAAGAGCTTAAGCGTCAAGATGAACATATCGATAGCTTAAAACAGGCAATGTATCTGATCGAGTCAAAGCTCCACAAAACCCCAGCTCCGGCACTGGAACCTCAGCCCGAACCGGCTACACCTGTAATCACCGAAACAGTCGCACCTGTCACCACAAAGAAATCCTGGCAATTTTGGCGAAAATAGCCCGTTGAGCCGCTTTCGCGGCCCAAACTAAAATCCCGATTTTGATAACAAATGTGCAACACAATTTGCGCCCCATTTTGACCCGATAAAGCGTCACTTTTGGGCGGTTGAGGGGGTTTTGGCAATGAGTGGTGTTGCGCCGGTGCGCAAAAGCACCTTTATGTTAAATTGGGTAGGTTTTGAGAAAATTATGGAAAGATTCAGACAACAGCCGCCACGCTCCCCCGTAATTTTTATAGACCCGCCACGGGGGCATTAGGTATGCTATTACCTTAATATTCATTTATGATTTGAAACCAACGTACAAAATCAACCGATGGATAACACATATGACCGAGAATGATCTGTTAAGAGAAATGCTCCGCTTGCATAAGGCAGGAGAAGGGCTTCCTAATAGCCTTGTAAACGACAACTTCGAAAGTCTGAGCCTTCTATGGGATAAAGGGCTAAGTAGCTACAGAGTAACGAAAATGGCCGCAGGAAATGTTAGATGTAGAAGAGTCTACCCAGGGATTTTAACTCCAGTGGGAATTGAAAGAGCGAAGGCGATCAACTAACCCTCCATTTAAACATAAACCCCTCTTATCCGCATAGATGAAAGGATGTCATGCACTGAATTAACGGTGTTCATGTTAAATATAACTATATATTATAAAAAATGGGGAGCACTCTATATGGATTTAATAATACCTACCTCTTGAGTGAACCACACATTATGAAATATTTAATTTAAATATGTAGTAATTCCCTAGTAAACATTCATACTCGAATAAATGAAAATTTACTGATTATATCTCAATATGATTTAATCCATCCTAAAGTTATTGTTATTTAAATTAAAGGCAGTGAGGAAACCCTACTTTGCCTTTAATGTTGAAAATATCAAGCACAACAACCAAAAAACATAATCAATAAAAATAAAGGTAATTTATTTTATTTGGCTAGCTTGTATTTCCTTTACCACCTTCATAGAAAAAGAATCCAATAAATCTTCAAACTCCACTGCGGAAGCAACAGAATATATACTATCTTCAAACTCTTCTATTATTTCAACAACCTTATCCCTCAAATTATTGTCTGATATACTTATAACCCTAGATCTATTTCTTATTTCATTTATTTTTGACAGTGCAAAGTTCATATAAAAATCACCATTACTTGATGATCTCTTGTATTCATTTAATGCATTTAAGTGAAATAAAATGAATGGATCCAAGAAGCTAGGGATTATAACTTCCCTCATCCAATACATATCTAAAACAGATCTTTTATTGCTTTCCCTGTTGGTGTAGATAGATATTAATATAGTTATTATAGATATAATGATAGCTGCAGAAGCTAAAATATCTGATGTTGAAAACGCCTCCTTATCATCCGTAGGACTTGAAGCAATATATATATTTGTTTCATCAGAAACATTACACACCGCGTGTGCATTAGCTGTAAAAATAAAAATAAAAAACACTATGAATCTAGAGCTCAATTTCATTTGAAGACAATCCTCTCCGAATGGCTCTAACACACTCCTCTTGACTAACTACGTTCAAAGAGGAAGTATCAATCCTGCTTATCAGTTCATTTATACTACTTAATTTATTTAGTAATATACGTAGCTCATCTCCAATTAACCCTAAAAAATAAGAGCTTGTTATTACCTGTTCTTTATTTGCTTTAAATACATACCTATCGCATAGTGCTACTGAAAATAAAGTTTTTGCTTTTCTACCATTCTTTCTTCCAGTAAATAAGGTTACATCCCTCAGACTATTCTGAGAGAAATCAATAGTCAAAGTTCTCTCTTTCAACTCTTGATGTTCGGTCATTTTTTCACCTCATCTAGTGGTTCAGTACTTCCCTTTAACGGCATTCTAATATTAATCATAACCCCTGGGAATTTCACATCGTTCATAGTATAGACACTTCTTTTGTCAGGAGGTGCGTTCAGAGAATGCAATTCATTGAATGGCATGATAAACCTCTCTTCACCATACTTATTCTCTTCAACAACTGACTTGTATTTTCCATCAAAATGTACCACAGTTCTACCAGAAATTATGTTCATTTCTGCAATACTTTCAAGGCTATTCGGCTTTCTCAACTTACAATATTCTTCATAAATAGATTCAAAATTTTCAATTAAAGTTACAGAACCTTGTCCTCTAGTAGGATCTGAGTCTTTTTTTGTACTAACATCGCCTTGCAGCGCTGCCACTGTAAATAATGACTCCTCTTTAATCTTTCCTTTATGCCTCATTACATAATTAGATGCTACTTTTTTTATTTTACTACTTTCTGGTAAGTTATCGAAATTATCGAATATTGAATTACCCAGATTAAAAACACTTAGCTCTAAATACCTCTCCTCCTTTACATTATTAAAATAACCCCTTACATACCAGATTAACTTATTTGTTCCCGAATGCTCTTCAGCATTATCTAAAACTTCACCTAAGCATGCGCTAAGCCTATTCTTTGAGTTTTCTTTCAAAGATAAATTATGTGATCTCATACAGTCATCTAAATACCTTACGCATTCTTTAGCTACTTCGCTTTTTTTATTTACCCTTGTACTTGGTGCATTGTAATACCTATTATCGTATCTAAAGTAATGAACATTTTCTTCATGTTCATGCTCAGTAGCATCCTCAAAAGGATCTCCTTCTAACTCACGAGCAAGGCCTATACTTTTTACTATTTGCTTTGCGCCTTGTACTGCAGGATACAACCCCTTTAAAGTGATTTTTTCATCAAGTTGCTTTCTCCTATTACTTATTATTTCAGTAGCCAGCAGTCCTAATAGAGCTTCACTACCGATTCCATACTTTACTAATTTCCTATGATCTATTGTTATATAGTCAAGCCTTCTATTTAAAAGGATTTTGTTTAGTTTTAATATTTCTTTTAATACAACCTCAGGGTTTTTGAAAATATCAAAAATAGCTGGTATTTTAAATTTCATTTTTGATTTTGCATCAAACCTAAAGGGGAATTTTGGGTTAGCCCTAACCAACCAGTCACTAATAAATGTGTCTGACAGTAATATACTATTCTTTGGCTTCCTTTCTGCTCTCAATCTATTTTTTCTTCTTATCCTTTTTTTATTTGAAATGCTTTTTTTTTGTATTTTTTTTAGTTTAGCTTTCCTTACTTTATTTTTTGTGTTTTTATTTTTCTTCACGCCAGCACCTTGACTTAATTAAGTTAACTCAAAAAAGATATCATACACAAAACAATATACCACACTGTGATTTTCATTACATAGAAAAAACAACCCCCAAGCTTTACCTGTAATTAATCATTTAATCATTTCGATGATGAAACTTATGTTTACATGGACTATCTCAAATAATATTCATTAAAATATGAAATTCTATGAATAACAATAAAAACATCAAAAAACAATTATCCCCGTCAATTGGATTATTAACATCTAAATATTAACCATCAATTTTTTATGACAAAAAATCGACCACCGTTGTTGTCCTTATATTCTTCGCCAGTGCCTTCTACACAAGATTTCCCATCACACGTACTGATGTTTGCTAGCGGCGCTTTTCTCTGCCACTGTTTTTCCATAGCTTGCATCTCAGCAATACGCTGATAGCCATGATTGAGGTAATAACTCATCCCAATAAGGCATACCGCTAATGAAGTCGCCCCTATCAATACCGTCCAACAAGCCGAACGCCAATGGAACCATGCAGCCTGCCGACGAATGGACTTCACCGACTCGCGCGCCTCATTTACCACCTGAGTCAGAGAGCTGATAGCCGGCTTTTGCTTCTCAAGTGCCACAGCTTTCACTTCCTCAGATACTTGCAAAATCCCGCGACTGACAGAGTGCCTGACGGTATCGGTCACATCACCGGTCGC
>NZ_JALBCV010000025.1 GCF_022602565.1 Rosenbergiella metrosideri | reverse complement strand
TACTAATACCATCTAATACTTCAATATTCTTTTCATTAATATTGTTCCAAGTTTTTACATCACCTTTATAGAGTTTTTTTAATCTTTTAATTTTAGATTCTAGGGTTCTATTGCTACCAACTAGATTATGTCCATGTTGTCTGTAATAAAGGCAAGGTTCTCTATCATACATAACCTCTCCATCAAGAGCTGTACAATAGATGTATAATAACCAATCGTGTGAAACTACTTCAAGATTACTAGGTAACAATTTAACTTTTTCTCTCAATGCATTGGAAATTAACATCGTATTACCTCCAGCATAGCTCTGTACCAATGCATTATTTAAACTAAATTTTCGCCTAAATAGATTAGACTTACCTATACTTCTCCCCGTATCATCAACTAGAAATGTTCTTGCACCATAAAGTAAACATTCTTTAAATGGATCACGTTCTGTGCTATAAACGAATTCTACCGCTCGCTCTAATTTATTGTGATGCCAAATATCATCTTGATCGCAGAATGCGAAATATTCAAAGCCTTCGCCATTATGTTGTAATGAGGATATAAAATTCCAAGCAAAGCCTTTTTTAGGACCACTTAAAATAACAAGCTTTTCCTTACCAATTTTCAGCTGATATTCATTAAGTATAGTAATAGTATCGTCTGCCGAGCCGTCATCAGAAGCATAAATAACCCAATTTTTATAACTCTGATATATGATAGAATCAAGTTGCTCGCGTAAATATTTCTCGCCATTATAGGTACATAGTAATATAGCGATCTTATTTTCTGTAGCCATAAATCAATCAAAAATCTCCGCAACAGAAAAGTTTAATCCGTTCTTATCTTTTTCTGAAATATTCAAATTATCAGCTATTGGCCAATCAATATTAATATCTTTGTCATTCCATAGAATACTTCTATCATGTTGCGGTGAATAATAATTAGTCGTTTTATAGACAAACTGTACTCGCTCACTCATCGCTAAAAAACCATGGGCAAACCCTTCAGGAATCCATAACTGCTTCTTATTGTCAGCACTTAAGTATTCACCAACCCACTGACCAAAGGTCGCCGAAGAACGGCGTAAATCAACAGCAACATCGAAGACCTCACCTTCAACACATCTCACCAGTTTTCCCTGAGAGAACGGTGCTAATTGATAATGCAATCCCCTCAAAACACCTTGTTGTGATTGTGAATGATTATCTTGTACAAAGTTAACCTTATAGCCTACCGCTTCTTCAAATATACGTTGGTTAAAACTTTCGAAAAAATAGCCCCGCTCATCACCAAAAACTTTAGGCTCTATAACTAACACTTCCGATATTTTTGTAGCATAAATATTCATTTTACATCCTCTAGCTCACTGATTAACCGACTTATACCGAGTTTCCAATCAGGAATATTGATATTGAATACACTACTTAACTTACGATTAGACAGTCTAGAATTTTTAGGGCGTTTTGCTGCAGTGGGGAAAGCATTAGATGTAACGGCTGATATATCTTTAACCGCTAAGGGTACACCTAGCTGCTGCAGTAATTCATAGAGATACGTTGCATAACCATACCAACTGGTTTCGCCACTCGAGACTAAATGGTAAATCCCGTAGTTGTCCTTATGTTCTAATACTTTTCGAATGGCTATGGCAGTACAGTCTGCAATTAACTCTGCCCCCGTTGGCGCCCCAATTTGGTCATCAATAACGGATAAGGCTTCTTTATTCTTAATTAACGTAGAAATAGTTTTAGCAAAATTATGCCCCCTTGCGGCATATACCCAGCTTGTTCTGAATATCAAATGTTGAGGATTATGACGACTAACTGTCATTTCACCCTCTCGTTTGGTTTTACCGTATACATTCAAGGGGTTAGTTTTCTCATCTTCCTCTCTGAAATGGCTTCCCTCACCATCAAATACGTAGTCTGTGGAAAAATGAACTAACAGCGCACCGAGTTTTGCTGTTTCTTTTGCTAAAACTTCAACTGCCTGGCTATTAATGAGTTGCGCAGAAACTTCATCCGTTTCTGCCTTATCCACTGCGGTATAGGCCGCTGCATTAACCACTACTTTAGGCATTATTGCCTGTATAGTTGTTGCTAAACCACTGAGATCAGCTAAGTCTCCACAATAGTTGGTGCTATTTCTGTCCAGCGCAATAACTTCACCCAAAGTCGCAAGAGAACGTTGTAATTCCCATCCAACTTGGCCATTTTTACCTAACAATAATATTTTCATCATGAATATCAATGCCCTACTAAGATACGAGCTAAATAACGTCCGTACTCTGTTTTACTTAAGTATTTAGCTTGCTCAGCAACGCTTTCAGCCGAAAGCCAGCCCTTTCTATAAGCAATCTCCTCTAGGCAGGCGACTTTCATTCCTTGACGTTTCTCTATGGTATGAATGAATTGTGACGCTTCCATCAAACTATCGTGGGTACCGGTGTCAAGCCAAGCAAATCCTCGTCCTAGAAGTTCGACTTGAAGTTGGTCTTTCTCCAAGTACATCTGGTTCAAGGTCGTTATTTCTAACTCACCACGCGGGGAAGGCTGAACTGCTTTTGCCATCTCGACAACTTGATTATCATAAAAATACAGTCCCGTTACCGCCCAATCCGATTTTGGTGAGACCGGTTTCTCTTCTAATGAGAGGGCTTTGAAATTGCTATCGAACTCCACGACACCAAAACGCTCAGGATCAGGAACTTGATAGCCAAACACTAATGCCCCGGTATCCAGATGCGTTGCGTTTTCTAATTTTTTACCAAAGCTCTCACCAAAATAAATATTGTCTCCCAGCACTAAGGCACAGCTATCGTTACCGATAAATTTCTCACCGATAAGAAATGCCTGGGCTAATCCATCCGGCGAGGGCTGTATAGCGTATGAAAAACTCACACCGAACCGGCTACCGTCACCCAACAAGCGTCGAAAGCTTGACATATCTTCTGGTGTAGAAATGATCAGAATTTCTCTGATACCGGCTAACATCAAAACAGATATCGGGTAAAAGATCATGGGCTTATCATAAATCGGGAGCAGTTGCTTAGAAACACCCTGAGTAATCGGGTAGAGTCGCGTGCCCGACCCGCCAGCTAAAACTATCCCTTTCATTATAAATCTGCTCCATTAACTATTGTATCTAGCCCTAAACGTTCACCAGTATAAGAACCATCTATTACGCTTTCCCACCACTCGTTATTGGCCAGATACCACTCCACCGTTTTTTCGATACCTGTTTCAAATGTCTCAAGCGGTTGCCAATTTAGGTCATTTGCTATTTTGCTCGCATCGATGGCGTATCGAGCATCGTGACCAGGGCGATCTTTAACGAAGGTAATCAACTCTGAGTAACTGCTAATATTAGCGGGTTTAGTACTTATTTTTTCATCAAGAATCCGACAAATAGTTTCTACCACTTCAATATTTTTTCGCTCGTTATGACCACCAATATTATAGGTTTCACCAATTTTCGCTGACGTTGCCACTAGGTATAACGCTCGGGCATGATCCTCCACATATAGCCAATCACGGATTTGCTGGCCATTGCCATAAATAGGCAGTGCTTTACCCGCTAATGCATTCAAAATGGTTAATGGAATTAATTTTTCAGGGAAATGAAAGGGGCCATAATTATTCGAACAGTTGGTGATGACTACAGGTAAATCGTAGGTACGGTGCCATGCTCTGACTAAATGATCACTACTCGCTTTCGAAGCAGAGTAAGGACTACTCGGCGCGTAAGGGGTTTCTTCGGTGAAAAGGTCAGTCGTTCCTTCTAAATCGCCATAGACTTCATCAGTGGAAATATGGTGGAAGCGGAATTGTGTTTTTTTGCTTACTGGAAGGTTGTTATAAAAGTCCCGAGCCGCCTCTAAAAGGGTAAACGTTCCGATGATATTGGTATGGATAAAATCCGCCGGGCCATCAATAGAGCGGTCAACATGGCTTTCCGCGGCAAGGTGCATAATGATATCAGGCTGAAAAGCTTGAATCTGTTCAGCAACTGCGGCTTTATCTGTAATATCTGTTTTTGAAAAGTTAAAACGCGAATCGTCACTAACCGTTTTTAACGATGCAAGGTTACCAGCATAAGTTAAGCTGTCGAGGACGAGAACGTGGTCATCGGTGTTATCGATAATGTGTCTGGCTACAGCTGATCCGATGAAGCCTGCGCCCCCAGTTACTATTATTTTCATTAAACTTTGCTCTTAGGTTGGAACATTATTACTGATTAATGTTATTCAAGCACGCTACCGCCATTGGCTGTCGTTACCAAATCACGGCTTATCAAATTGGAGCTTGCGATAGAATCAACGGATGGTGAAGTTCAAAATTGCTACTATTCAGCACAAATCAACCGTTTCCATACATCAATACTAGGATGAGAATTATATAGATTTATTTTACTAAATTGAAATTATGACCATTTTTTTTTCGATATTCATCAGATTAATATGACTAAATTAGTCTAGCGAATTGAATTTACTGGGTATTGTCCATTGCGAATTGAGCACTTATTATATCCTGCTAATTTTTCCATCTGCCTAGTTGAGCTTAACGTTACATCAACTTTACTCTGCTCATAATATGTTTGCTTCAATACACACAGAAAAGATGAGAAATATATCACTAACACAATGAAAAATAACAATATTTTCTTAATAACCGTTATCCTCTTCATCTTTTTGTGTATTTACACAACTACCTGAATTAGCCTGGCTCTAGTCAATCTGGTAACTTTCATGCTATTTGCCATAGATAAACGAGCAGCGATTAAGCACACTTTTCGTGTCCCTGAAAAGTGGTTGCTACTTTGTTGCTTACTGGGGGGCTGGCTCGGTGGCCTCATTGCTCAACAACTCTTTCGACACAAAACACGTAAACAGCCTTTTAAAAGTCTCTTTTATCTCACCATCCTTTTGGACTGCATAGCGGTGATACTCTACTTGTCTCGTGGTGCACTGCTGCATTAGCGGTAAACCTTCGCGAGAAGTCAGCCACTCCTCGCGAGGTCGCTTTTCTATGTCACAATGGCTTCAAGAATTAACACGCCTGCTAACCCAGCCCCTGAGATAATAGTTTCCATCACGGTCCACGTTTTCAATGTTTCGACTACACTCAGGTTGAAATACCCCTTGAATAGCCAAAATCCTGGATCGTTAACATGCGAAGCGATAACGCTACCAGCGCCGACTGCCAGTACCATTAATGCGGGATCGGTATGCGTTACAGCAATAATCGGGGTGACAATTCCCGCTGTCGTAATGGCCGCAACGGTAGCTGATCCTAAGGCAATCCGTAACATGGCAGCAACGGTCCAACACATTAACAGTGGTGAGAGCGATGAGTTACGCATCATCTGCGCGATATATTCACCTACCCCGCTATCGACTAAGACTTGTTTGAACGCTCCCCCTCCGGCGATGATAAACACAATCATGGCGATAGCCGCAATCGACGAGCCGCACATTTCCATTACTTCATCAATCTTACGCCCATTACGTAGACCGAGTGTTATCACGGCAATAATTACTGAGATAAACAACGCCACCGCAGGGGTGCCAATAAATTCAAAGAATTGACGAATAGGATTTCCTTTGGCAACCGTTAATTCGAAGACAGCCGCCAAAGCCATCAATACCACCGGGATTACCGCAGCAAAAATACTGGTCCAGAAGCCTGGCATCTCAGCATCGGTGAATATCTTGGTATTATAAAGTCCCTCTGGCGGCGACTTTTCAAACTTCTTGAGAAATTTGGAGAAAATAGGTCCCGCAATGATGACAGTAGGCAGCGTTAAGATCATGCCATAAAGCAACGTTGTACCGAGGTTAGCGCCGAAAATCGTGGCTATCGCAGTCGGACCGGGATGCGGGGGGAGAAAACAGTGTGTCACCGACAACGCCGCAACCATCGGTACCCCCACGTACAGCAGCGGAATGCCTGCTGCGACGACAACGGTATAAACCAGCGGTAGCAATAAAACGAAACCTATCTCGTAGAACATCGCTAGACCGACGATCAGTCCTGTTACCATCATCGCCCATTGTACGCGCTGTTTACCGAAGGCATCGATTAAGGTCATCGCAACACGCTGCGCAGCACCAGTGTCTGAAACCAATTTACCCAGCATGGCACCGAAGCCTAAAATCATCGCTAATCCACCCAACGTATTCCCTACGCCTTTTTGAATCGAGGCAATAACTTGTAGCGGTGTCATCCCTTCAGCAATACCGACAACTGCAGAGACAAAAATTAGCGCGAGAAAACCATTCACTTTGAAAACGATCATTAATACCAGTAACAGCACAACACCCAGAGCAATGATAGTAATAGGCATATAACCTACCTTATTAAATTTTTATTTTGATGGAATGCCCAGGCACGTTAGCATTTAAATTCAGCTTTATTCGCCCCGACACAGTGTTAAGACTAAAACACTAACTGAACCTTTGATGCCTGTTGCTTGTCCCCAGCAAATTGCAGGGCTTCGTCAACCTCTCGATAGCTATATTCACCACTAAACAGGGGTAAAGGATTGATTTTGCCACTTACCAACCAGTCGACCGCCGTAGTGAATTCATGGGTAAAACGAAAGGTGCCAACGATTCGTAGCTCTTTAGCAATAACCGTCATCATCGGAAATTGTGGAATATCGCCGCCCATACCGACCTGGACAATGCACCCTCTTGCGCGAGTCACGTCGATACAGCGTGTTAACGCACTGGGATGCCCTGATGCCTCAAAACTTACGTCAAAGGCCCCTTTTTGCGCACGATAAGCGGTCATCTCATCATCAGCCAACAAGGTGACTGATGCCCCCAATTTATCGGCTAGCGTCAGCGCGCGAGGACTGATATCACTACAAACGATCTCTCTCGCGCCGCTCGCCTTCGCCACCGCGACCAGTAAACAGCCAATCGGCCCAACACCGGAGATAAAAACACGTTTATCTGCTACGCCACCAGCTTGATTCACTGCATGGAGGCACACCGCTAGAGGCTCAGCGAATACCATTATCCGATCATCGAGCGACGCGTCGAACGGTACGCACTGTGCGCTATCGACAATTTTGTATTGTGTAAAACCCCCGTCAACGTGTGGGTTCATCATCGCACTACCGAAAAAGCGCATCGCCAAACACTGATTCGTGTCTTCGGTTGAACAGTATTGGCATTCTCCACAAGCTTTAGAGGGATTGATCGCCACTTTTTGTCCTGGCTTGAGCTGTGAGTTATCCGATTTCTCTACCGTACCGATCACTTCATGACCGAGGATCATTGGCATCTGAAGAGCAAAGTTGCCGACCTTCCCGTGCTGATAATAGTGCAGATCTGAACCACAAATTCCGCCACGGCAAATTTTTACTAAGGTTCCTTCTCCTTGATAAGTCACCCTCTGGCTGATGACTTCGACCTGCTGTTTTCCTTTCACTACGCAAGAGTGAGTAGATAGCGTCATGCTTGCCACCTTAGTGGAATGAATAAGCAGGATATAAAATAGGTAAATTCCATTTCAATCTGTCGATTAGCGCACTAAACCGGAATATCGAAGATGAGGATTTTTCACACTGTGACTAAGTCAGGATTTTACCATTCGATAAAATAGTGCTACTCAACGCTTAAAATTGATTTTTTTAATTGAACGATCAATCAATCAAACCCATAATCGCCGTAAGTTAAACCAATGTTTCATTTTTGTTTAAATTTTGATTCAGGAAAATATATGGCGCTACTCAACTATCATGTTAAACCGACCACGAGTGTACGCGTGAATCTCCCTGTCTTTTTGAGTTCATCCCTACTCATCCTTCTACTCGGGATAGTCACCGTCCTCTATCCTGTCGCCAGTCAATTATGGTTAACCCGAGCGCAAACCTGGGTTACTGCGGTGTTTGGGTGGTATTACATGTTGCTGATGGTGCTATCGATGGGGTTTATCTTTTGGCTAGCCTGCTCGCGTCATGGGACTCAATTACTGGGGCATGAAAACGAAGCGCCTGAATTCAGTTATCTCTCTTGGATTGCCATGTTGTTCTCTGCCGGCATTGGTATAGCACTCGTCTATTACGGCGCCTATGAACCTTTGGCTCATTTTCTGCAGCCGCCAGAAGGGCAAGGGGGGACTGTCCATGCGGCACGGGAAGCCATGGCGATTACATTTCTCCATTGGGGGCTACATGGCTGGGCACTGTATGCACTGATCGCAACGGCTCTTGCTTGGTTTGCCTATCGACGTGATCAACCTTTGGCGTTACGTTCGGCACTTTACGGTCTTTTTCGTCATAAGATCCACGGTTGGATTGGCCATACCGTCGATACCTGCGGTATTTTAGTCACGGTGGTCTCGATGGTGACAAACCTTGGAATTGGTGCGTTACTCGTTAACGCTGGGTTAAATTATCTGTTTGATTTACCTCAAACTCCGCAGTTACTCTTCACTCTGATTATCATCATGATGATCGTGGCCACAGTCGCCACCGTCATCGGAATTGAGAAAGGGATTGCGTTCCTTTCTAACCTCAATGTGGGCTTTCTCTGCTTATTACTTCTCTTTCTTTTTATCACAGGTCCTACCCTGACGATGCTAAATGGGTTACTGCAAAATACCGGGGATTACCTGTCGAGTGTTGTAGCAAAAAGCTTTGAGGTTTATCTCTATAGCAAGGCCGAAAAATGGCAGGGAGCGTGGACGCTCTTCTATTGGGCGTGGTGGGTCGCTTGGGCACCGTTTGTCGGGCTATTTATTGCTCGAATCTCCCGTGGCAGAACCATTCGCCAAGTAATTTTAGGGGTGATGCTGATCCCTCTCGGTTTCACCTTGGCGTGGCTCTCTCTTTTCGGTAATACCGCTATTTCATTAGTGCTCGATCAAGGGCATGCGATTCTAGGGCAAATTGCGTTATCGGATCCCCCAATGGCGGTCTATAAATTATTAGAGTATCTTCCTTGGCCTACTCTGACTGCGGTGTTCACGGTAATGATCAGCTTTGTGCTATTCCTCACCCCGGTGGATTCCGGCACACTGATGATTGCCAATCTCGCCAGTAAAGGAGGGACCTCTGAGGATGACGCCCCTGTTTGGCTTCGCCTCTTCTGGGCAATTGTGACCACCGTGCTGTGTGCTGGACTACTTTATGCGGGCAGCTTCAGTGCTATGCAAACGGCTGTAGTGATCGCTGGCCTTCCCTTTTCCGTGGTGATTTTACTTTACATGGTGAGCCTGTATCGCGATCTACATCGTGCTTAATTCCTCGTCCCCACGCCTTAATAAAGTGCTGTGGGGACCTTTTCTATTTTATCAGCCATTTAGATAAGGGCTGCCCCATGATTACGATTACGCCCAGAAAAATGATTAAAGCCCCGAGATAATCATCCCGTCCTAGGCTGATACCGTCGACCCAGCGTAACCAAGCGAGTGCCACTAAAATATAGACTCCACCGTACGCCGCATAGGTACGCCCTGCTGCCGCGGGATGTAGCGTCAATAGGCCACAAAAAATAACTAAAGAACAGAGGGCAGGAATCAACAGGATTAACGGTTTACCTTGTTTGGCAACTAACCACGGCAAATAACACCCGATAATCTCCGCAATGGCAGTGATGATAAACAGTAAAAAGTAGTAGACGTATAACAAGAGGCGTTCCCTCAGCAGTAATAATTATGAGGGAACGTAGCTGACGGGGCCGAGAGAAGCAAGTCAGCGACGACTATTTATGCTGACTCGGTACTAAGCGGCTCGTTTTGGCTTAAAACATCGTATTATCGTTGGCGGCAGTCTTAGGAACCTCTTGGATGACATCCCAATGTTCAACGATCTTACCGTCACGTACGCGGAAAATATCCACAATCGCTTCTCCGCGGTCTTTCATATTTTCGGTCGAATGGATATGCAACCAGACCAAATCGCCATCTACCGCGCTACGAATAATCTTGGCGCGCGATTGCGGGTGATGTTTAAAATAATCGGTAAAGTAGCTGACAAAGGGTTTCTTACCGTCAGGTACCTGTGGATTGTGCTGACGATAGTCTTCAGCGACTACTTTCGCTGCTTCATCAACCTTATGCTGGTTAAAAAACTGGTTATAGAAGTTGACCACCAGCTGGCGATTTGCCTCTGTCGACGCTGAGCTAGTTTGCGACGCCGTCGCCGCCATCGAGGCTGAACTCACCAGTAATCCTGCCGTAAACAGTAACGTTTTCATCTTATGCATGATGGTGCTCCTCGTTTAATAACCGACTGTAAAACGTTGGCGCGAATGTACTGGTTTTTCAATTTCGTCGACAAGAGCGATAGCATAATCCTCGTACGAAATGCGGCTCCCTTGTTCATTACTCAGCAATGTGTCGCGACCTAAACGGAAGTTACCCGTTTTCTCCCCTGCCTCAAACAGGGCCGATGGCGAGATAAACGTCCAATCCAGTAATTTTTCTTCGCGTAACCGATTCAGAAAATCTAGGCCAGCACGAGCCTCGGGAAGATAAGCCTCAGGAAAATTAGATTGATTAATCAACAATTGCCCTGGTGCAACCTCTAAACTTCCTGCGCCGCCCACCACTAAATAACGAGCAACACCTGAATCTTTCACTGCCTCAATTAAGGTTGCAGGGGCGACTTGCGGAAACTTCACTGCGCTGACCACAACATCGTGTCCCGCTAAGGTTTCAACAAAAGCTTGGGTATCGTTTATATCCCCTTTCACTACCGAGACATTGGGTAAGTTAGGAATCGACGCCGGTTGACGAGCTATTGCCGTTACCTGATGACCGCGTTCTGATAATTCTTTAACAATACGGGAACCCACCTGACCTGACGCACCAACAACGGCTACAGAAGCCATAATAACCTCCTTGATAAAATGAAGACCTAGTCTTAATTGTGGACTGGTTAAATTGATGCTACTGTGCCGCTGAAATCTTTGCAAGAGGTTGTCCTCTTGACCCTAGGTCAGGGTAAAATGACTGCCCTATTAGGAGGAATAGAGTGCTATGGCAAATAACTATGCGGGATTTGGACATCCCTGCCCGATTCGTGATGTATTAGATCGTATTGGTGATCAGTGGAGTTTATTGATTTTGGAGTCCTTAGCGAATAAAACCTATCGCTTTAATGCGCTACACCGCGAGATTGGCGATATCTCACGCCAAATGCTAACGGTAACCTTGAAAAGGCTAGAGTGTGACGGCTATATATCCCGCACCGTTTTCGCAGAAGTGCCGACACGAGTAGAGTATCGGCTCACTGCACTGGGTGAATCTTTCCTTCAGCCTTTACGACAATTGGTGGAATGGGCAGATACTCATCACGAGGCAATTTGTTACGCACGTAAAATAAATGGCGATAGCTCACTCAGCGGTCAATAGTGCTTTACGCTGATTTTCGATCAGCTCGCCCAGCTTTTGTCGCTGTTGCCCTTGCTGATCGAAATTATCTCGGGCAAGCCACTGCTGGTAAGCTTTCTGCAACGCAGGAAAATCGCTATCAATAATTGAGAACCACGTGGTATCACGATTGTGCCCCCGTACCACCATGGCTTGGCGAAAAAGCCCTTCATAAGTGAAGCCTAATCGCAGTGCTGCAGCGCGTGATGGATGGTTATGCGAATTACATTTCCACTCCACTCGGCGGTAACCAAGCGCCCCCAAGGTGTACTGCAGTAATAGGCTGATCGCCTCTGTCGCCAATCGCGTACGCTTAAGTTGTGATGAATAAGTCACGCCCCCGATTTCAATGACGCCTTGCTGAGCATCAATACGCATCAGCGCAATACTTCCCACCGCTTGTTGCGTGATTAAATCAATAATTGCGTAATGTAAAGGATCATTGAGTGTTTCCAAACGAGCCAGATAGGTTTGATATTCCTCCAAATCACCAAAAGGCCCAGAGAGTAAGTAGGTCCAATCGCGCTCATCCTCTGCTTGCGATAAAGCATCGAACAATGCTTGACTATGTGCTGCCACGCTAATCGGTTCAAGCCGACAATACTGACCATCAATCGTGGTTTTAGTGGGGTATTGCGCCCCTTGCCAATTTTCTACCGGTTCACCAATAGGTTGCTGAAATTCGTTTACTCGTGTCATGCTAGCCCTTATCGTTAATGATTGTGATGAAGAAAATGATTCACTATGACGTGATGACAAATAAGCTCATCACTCACCTATAAAGTTTACTTACTGATACCCTATAAATGTCTAATCAGTCATACTTTCGCGACCTTCCAAGGGCCTTACTGCTCACACTATTGATAGCATAGTAAAAGTTATCGATGCACCCTAATTCTTCTCAGCGACGACAAGCAGATACGGTTCTCGTCGGCATTCAGTGATCCATTAACGCTAAAATTAAAACTGTGAAATCACTCTGAAATAACGAGTCAGGGCTTTGCCAGACAGTAACTCAATCTTGATCCTACACATAAAATCAGTCGAAACACTTTTGGCATACATATATGTATGTATACTTATTAAGTGTAGGGAGAAGAAATGAAATCCGCTGAGCTCATAAAGGAATTAATCGCAGCCGGATGTAAGCTAAAACGCCATAACGGGGGGAGTCATCAGATTTGGTGGTCTCCGATAACCGGAAAAACGTTTCCTGTCCCCCATCCAAAGAAAAATCTGCCGCCAGGAACCCTTAGCGCAATTAAAAGACTGGCAGGTATCCACTCCCTGTAAATAATGGAGGTGCAAAATGTTTTTTACAGTTGGTATCGAAGAACCTTGCGAAGAAAATATCGCTTATGGGCTGTCTATCCCAGCCTTTGATAAATACGGCTATGGTTGCGTCTCTGCTGCCGATCAGCAGGCAGATATTCCGATTATGGCAAGAGAAGCTATCCTGACGATTATCGAAGAAATGCTACTATCAGGCTCCCATTCTCTCGAAGAGATTACCGATGAGGGGGTCACCACTTATTCAAAAAATAGCGAATATCTACACTGTAATACATGGTTTATGCTTGATATTGAATTATCTTCATTCGAAGGCAAGCAGCAGCGACTCAATATTACGCTGCCTGATATTCTTGTAAAACGTATCGACGGCTTTGTGGCGGGGCATCGTTTAGATTATAAAGATAGAAGTCATTTTCTTGCTCAAGCCGCTAGGCGTGAACTCGCCAACCGCTTGGTGAAAACCGAGAAGCAACGTGACACTCAATAAGGGAAAAATCGCCCCGTGAAGGATGACTACTATGACGTTTCGTCATGTTACCTATTGGGGCAACAGGCTGTAAATGAAGATATTACGATAAGCTTAGTTATCAGTTCCCCCACGGCTGACGGCCAGTAAATAAACACTTCTCATCAACTTGAAAAAACTTTATTAACAATAAGTTACCCATAGCATCCATCATACTTACTTCCCTGTCCCTCGGTAAACTGACTACAACATGAAGATGACTCATACAGAAGTGAAATTAAGTCACTTCCCCTGCCGCGCCGACTCTGGCATAAATAAGTCATTGGCGGCAGACAGTATGTTTCACTGAACTCGACGCGCTTCGAAAAAAATTATAGTTAGCGTGCGAATCAGGCATCACAACAGAATTAGGATACCAATAATAATGAATAATGCATTTTCCTTTAGTATCAGTAGCCTTCGCTTAGATGAGCATTACAATCCTTCTGAGAGTACACGCATCACTACCAATTTTGCGAACCTCGCCCGGGGCGAAAAACGTCAGCAAAATCTACGTAATGCATTAACCATGATTAATAACCGTTTTAACTCCTTGGTCACTTGGGATAATCCAAATTCTGACCGTTATACGGTTGAACTTGAAATCGTTTCAATCGGCATGAAAATTAATGCGAGTAACCAAGATAGTTTCCCGGTGATCGAAATTTTAAAAACTACCGTGGTGGATAGCGAAACCGGCCAACGTATTGAAGGCATTGTGGGGAATAACTTTTCTTCTTATGTGCGTGACTACGATTTTAGCGTCGTACTCCCCGAATTTAATCAAGGTAAGACCGAATTTTCTATTCCTGAGAATTACGGTGTCCTGCACGGTAATATTTTCAAGGCGTTCGTTAACTCTGAAACCTATTCCCAGCATTTTAGTAAACAACCGGTTATTTGTTTAAGTGTTTCCAACAAAAATATCTATAAACGCACCGGTCACATTCATCCTGTATTAGGCATTGAGTACCAACAAGATAACCCGTCGTTAACCGATGACTATTTCGGCAAGATGGGCCTTAAGGTACGTTACTTTATGCCTGCCAACAGCGTTGCGCCACTGGCCTTCTATTTCCAAGGGGATTTGCTCAGTGATTACAGCAACTTCGAGCTTATCAGCACGATTAGCACCATGGAGACGTTCCAAAAAATTTATCGCCCTGAAATCTACAACGCGAATTCGCCAGCGGGCTTATGTTATCGACCCGCATTGAATCACCAAGATCACTCATTAACAGTGATTGAATATGATCGCGAAGAACGTACGCGTCTGGCAACTGAACAAGGTAAATTTACCGAAGAACACTTTATTAAGCCGAACCAAACACAACTTGAACAATGGTCAGCTCAGCAAGCTTTCTAATAAATTAAAACGATAAGGTCACCTGTTATGAAAATTTTGTTACCTACCTCCACAGCGGGCAGCTTACCAAAACCTTCGTGGATTGCTGAGCCAGAAAAATTATGGTCGCCGTGGAAACTCGAAGGCCATGAGTTGATCGATGGTAAGAACGACGCGTTGCGCCTTTGCTTAGATGACCAAGTGCGCGCCGGGATTGATATTGTCAGTGATGGTGAGCAAACGCGCCAACACTTCGTGACCACCTTTATTGAACACTTAGACGGCGTCGATTTTGAAAAACGCGAAATCGTCAAAATCCGTAATCGCTACGAAGCAAGCGTTCCTTCCGTCGTCGGCCCGGTTTCTCGTCCTAAATCAGTCTTTGTTGAAGACGCAAAGCGCTTACGTCAACTGACTGACAAACCGATTAAATGGGCTCTGCCTGGTCCAATGACCATGATCGATACTCTCTATGATGGGCATTATAAGAGCCGCGAAAAACTGGCCTGGGAATTCGCAAAGATTCTGAACCAAGAAGCGAAAGAGCTTGAAGCCGCAGGCATTGATATCATCCAGTTCGACGAACCCGCATTTAACGTGTTTTTCGATGAAGTCAATGAGTGGGGTATTGCCGCGTTAGAGAAAGCGATCGAAGGCTTACAATGCGAGACCGCGGTCCATATTTGCTATGGCTACGGTATCAAGGCCAATACCGATTGGAAAAAGACCCTCGGCGAAGAGTGGCGTCAATACGAAGAGATTTTTCCAAAGTTACAAAAATCGAATATCGATATCGTCTCTCTGGAATGTCAGAACTCCCGCGTACCGATGGATTTGATCGAATTGATCCGTGGTAAGAAAGTAATGGCCGGTGCCATTGATGTCGCCACCAATACGATCGAAACCCCAGAAGAAGTGGCCGAGACACTGCGCAAAGCCCTGCAGTTTGTGGACGCTGATAAGCTTTATCCAAGCACTAACTGCGGAATGACGCCGCTGTCCCGTGATGTCGCCAATGCAAAATTACGCGCATTAAGTGCCGGTGCCGCGATTGTACGTAATGAATTGTTGAATAAATAAGTCACCCATTTATTGCCCAGTAGAGTTAGCCATCATGGCTGATATTTACTGGGCGATTTGCTGATCAACACCCTTATCCCTTCCCTCTCTTTTACCATAAAAATTTATCTCGTCGGTAATTGTCCTATCAATAAATTGTTTATTACTCTCTATAGTGGTGGAAAAAGCTAGGAGGGTTATAATGAAGCAATTCTCTTTTTTCAGCCAGCAATGTTGCCCGTTGAAGGAGCAGGATATTTGCAAGGTGGATATTCAATTACCGTTAATATTGAAGAAAAAGTTTAGATACAGGTAAGAACATATACTTGTCAGCGGTAGGTAGTAATATTTCTAATATTGCTATCGGCTCAGGAAACATCTCATTCTGGCGCAAGGTATTTTTGGATAATGATAAAAAGACCCTTCCACTTAGTAATAATAATAAAAATATGATGTATCTAAATAAAATGGAACATTACATTGGTGATATTAATTTTTTCTTGGAAAAGAAAGGGCTTACTACACCAATCATTACATTAGAAGCTGATTATATCTATATTTCATATATAGGAAGCGCTTCACCCATACCAAGTAGTATGAAAAGAAAGATAATACTAACACCTTTCAAATAATGAGGTTTATCGTTGAAAAAATATGCTTACCTCACTTTTATAATTTTTTCTTTTTCCGTGGCTCTCTATTTTTATAGCGAGCGTCACGATAAAAAAACTATCCTCTATGCGAATGGGTTACTAGATCGTTATATAAAAGATCCCGCGAGTGAAAAACTTCATGCCTTAAAAGAATTAAAATCATTAACGAATAAAAACCCTAGAAATGTTAAGGTTCGTTCTATTTACCTTAATATTCTCCTACTTGAAAAACATTACACACAGGGCCTAGAACAAATAAAAATAATCAATAATAACAGTCCCATAGCATTATCTAAACTCAACGAATGTCTATTAATCGAGAGAGTCGACAAAGAACCAAGGAGTTGTTATCAGCAGGCTGTTAAGCTGTTTAGAGCTAAGCGTAACCATGATAATAACTATATCTTAGCCCTGAAATTTTCCCAAGATCCCAATTTTCTCAGTGAAAGGTACCGCCTAGTTAACGCAGGTAAAATAACTAAAGAAGCTGAAAATATCATCGACATGGATAAACAGACTTTCTTAGCGACTTTTTACCCTTAATTAAAATTGGATTTACTTAACTAATTTTGACGAGTTTATGCTTGCTCGAAAATTTATAATCAATAAATTAAGATTTATACTTATAAATAATAGAATTTATAAAATAATCAACTATACAGTCGTGTTCTCGAGCGATATAAAAGCATGATATTAACCAAGACGACAAGGATAGCGTTATGGCATGGTTATATCGCGTCAATACTAAGCAGTTTTTTCTTAATGGACATTATCGGTTTTCAGCGAGATATTCAGGCCGCCCCGGCTATCAAGATAATAGTGACCACCAGTATGTTAAATCAAAAGGCCCCATCCCTAAAGGTACTTATACCATTGGTAAGCCTTTCCATCATCCCAAAACAGGCCGCTGGACATTAAGACTGACGCCTTCGCCCTCCAATCAGATGTGTGGTCGAAGCGGTTTTATGATTCACGGTGACAGTGGAAAACACCCTGGCGAAGCTTCTGAGGGGTGTATTATTTTGGATTTTTCTTTTAGGAAATTAATAACCGATAGTAATGATAACTTATTGGAGGTTGATTAATGAGTAAATTTATTGGGCTGCTTTTAGTAATGTTATCCACCCAATCATTCGCCAGTAACAATGATGGCTGTGCTAAAATTGGTGCCTCGATGTATATAGGGTTAACCGATGCAATCGTTGAGGATCTGAGTATTAGTAGGGATCAGATTATCCAAAAAAATGTTAGCGTTGAGGTTATTTCAGTTTCCCCTATCACGAAAGTTTATGCTGAGCAACTGGCCAAGGAGGACTATAAAAAAATTGATACTCATATCCTCAGTCTTGATAATTATATCGACGGTTACTCTACAGACAATACCGAAGTGATCATAGCAAAATATATCTACCGCAATACAAAGAATCAAAAGAATGTTTTTATAGCGTCTAGCCTAAAAAATAAATATGAGTGTTCAGTTCGATTTAATGGGTATTTGGTTGTTAAGAGGGAGTTTTGATTTCTGTTTGAAGAAATATTATTTATTGAGAGGTATTTTATTATTTATTTTTCTTGTAAAGAATAGAGGGATTATTATGTTAGAGCCTAAGGATGGCTTAATCACCTTCCGTTCCGAAGGGAACAATATACCAAAAAGTATTTTCTTTACTCGTGTAATTCATTGGCCTGGTAACATAAGGAGTTGCTCTTCATCTCTTGGAGCATCTGGAGTTACTATTGGTAGAGGTTATGATATGAAACACCGATACCCATCGCAAATTATCCACGATCTCACTCGTTCAGGCATCCCTCATTTACAGGCAAAGAAAATATCTCTAGGAGCTAGACTACATCACTGTTCTGCATTAGATTTTGTCAATAAAAATCGTGAAATAATTGGTGAAATAACTGAAAGCCAATAGTTAAAACTCTTTGAAATCACCTATGCCTCTTATGTTGCCGATGCAAAAATATTTTATGCTAGATATAGGTCATCAACTTCATTAGATTGGGGAGAGATTGACTTGAGAATAAGAGATATATTTATAGATTTGAAGTATCAAGGGCTATTACAAAAAATTGACATCCTTGAATTTGAAAGTAATAATATTAATAATG
>NZ_JALBCV010000024.1 GCF_022602565.1 Rosenbergiella metrosideri | reverse complement strand
TGTCACCGCGCTGCGTATCTCGCTTTGCCGTGTCAGTGGATGCGCATTATAGGGAGTTCAGAAAAAGGCGCAATACCTTTTTTAATAAAACATGACTGACTGCTGCATTCCACAGCAAAACACCTATTTATACGGTGTTATCCACAGATTTACTCACAAAGGGTTAAAAAATTCATTTAACGCGAGATCCACGCAAACGTTTTCGCTACAATATGTCCCTGTTAATTATAAACGCGCCAATGCTTTTATCTTTCAAACTGCAACTCCAGAGGTTTACTTCTATTATGCAACATCGTCCTGTACGCCGTGCTTTACTTAGTGTCTCTGATAAAACAGGGATCGTTGATTTTGCACGAGGCCTTTCTGAACATGGTATTGAACTCCTCTCAACTGGCGGTACTGCGCATTTATTGGCAGAAGCAGGCTTAGCCGTTACAGAAGTATCAGATTATACCGGCTTTCCAGAAATGATGGATGGGCGCGTTAAAACCCTACACCCCAAAATCCATGGTGGCATTCTCGGACGCCGCGACAAAGACGATGCGGTGATGGCTGAACATCACATTCAACCTATCGATATGGTTGTAGTAAATCTCTATCCCTTCGCCAAAACGGTCGCTAAAGAAGATTGCAGTCTGGAAGACGCTGTTGAAAATATCGATATCGGTGGCCCCACAATGGTTCGCTCAGCGGCGAAGAACCATAAAGATGTCGCAATAGTCGTTAATAGCGCGGACTACGCCCCCCTATTAAAAGAACTAGCCGATAATGACCATGGCTTGAGCTTAGCGACACGTTTCGATCTTGCCATTAAAGCGTTTGAGCATACCGCCGCTTACGATGGAATGATTGCGAATTACTTCGGTCGTTTGGTACCGGCTTATCATAGCGAAGAGAAAACTCCGTCTGGCCAATTCCCCCGCACCTTAAATCTTAGCCTTATTAAGAAACAAGATATGCGTTACGGTGAAAATAGCCACCAACACGCCGCCTTCTATATAGAAGACACTCTCACAGAAGCCTCGGTCGCAACAGCTGTCCAACGTCAAGGTAAAGCCCTTTCCTATAATAATATTGCTGACACCGATGCGGCGCTTGAGTGTGTCAAAGAGTTCGAGCAGCCAGCCTGCGTGATCGTGAAACACGCTAACCCTTGCGGCGTTGCCACAGCCAGCGATTTACTTCAAGCCTATGACTTAGCTTATGCCACCGACCCGACTTCTGCTTTCGGTGGCATCATTGCTTTCAACCGGGAATTGGATGCTGCAACGGCGCAAGCCATCATCAGTCGTCAATTTGTCGAAGTCATTATCGCTCCGAGTGCCAGCGAAGAAGCTTTAACTATTACCGCTACAAAACAGAATGTCCGCGTACTTACCTGTGGTGAATGGCAACAACGTCAGAGCGGGTATGATTTTAAGCGTGTTAATGGTGGCTTATTAGTACAAGACCGTGACTTGGGAATGGTCAGCGAAAGTGAGTTGACGATTGTCACTAAGCGTCAACCGACCCAAGAAGAATTACGTGACGCGTTATTCTGCTGGAAAGTTGCAAAATTCGTTAAATCCAATGCCATTGTCTACGCGAAGAATAATCGTACTATTGGCATCGGTGCTGGCCAAATGAGTCGTGTCTATTCAGCAAAAATTGCGGGTATTAAAGCCGCCGACGAAGGTTTAGAGGTTAGCGGCTCAGCAATGGCGTCAGACGCTTTCTTTCCTTTCCGTGATGGGATTGATGCAGCCGCAGCAGTCGGCATACGTTGTGTGATTCAACCTGGCGGATCAATTCGCGATGAAGAAGTTATCGCGGCAGCAGACGAGCATGATATTGCGATGATTTTCACTGGAATGCGTCATTTCCGCCACTAAAGAAGAGGTCAGTACAGAATGAATATTCTCATTATCGGTAATGGTGGCCGCGAACATGCCTTGGCATGGAAAGCCGCACAATCCCCTTTAGCAACTAAAGTTTTTGTAGCACCGGGTAATGCTGGTACGGCACTCGAACCCACGTTAGAAAATGTCGCGATTGAGGTAACCGATATTCCTGGGCTACTGGCTTTTGCTCAACGCGAAAACATTGGCTTAACTATCGTGGGTCCCGAGGCCCCCTTAGTTCGCGGCGTTGTCGATGCTTTCCAACGCGAAGGCTTAACAATTTTTGGACCCACTCAGGCTGCGGCGCAGCTTGAAGGCTCCAAATCCTTTACTAAGGACTTCTTAGAACGCCACCAAATTCCGACCGCTGCTTACCAAAACTTCACTGATATCGAGCCAGCATTAGCTTACTTACAAGAGAAAGGTGCCCCGATCGTTATCAAGGCGGATGGCTTGGCTGCTGGTAAAGGCGTTATTGTCGCCATGACGTTGGAAGAAGCGGAAGCCGCCGTAAAAGATATGTTAGCGGGTAATGCCTTCGGCGATGCTGGGCATCGTATCGTTATTGAAGAGTTCCTTGAAGGTGAGGAAGCCAGCTTTATCGTGATGGTCGATGGTGAACATGTCCTTCCTATGGCCACAAGCCAAGACCATAAACGCGTAGGCGATGGTGACACGGGACCGAATACTGGGGGAATGGGTGCCTATTCCCCTGCTCCAGTTGTCACTGATGACATCCACCAGCGGGTCATGGATCAGGTGATATGGCCGACCGTAAAAGGTATGGCTCAAGAAGGTAACCGTTATACGGGGTTCCTTTATGCAGGGTTGATGATTGAGGCGGCAGGACAACCAAAGGTAATTGAATTCAATTGCCGTTTTGGCGATCCGGAAACGCAACCGATTATGATGCGCCTACAATCCGATCTCGTCGAGTTGTGTTTAGCGGGAAGTACGGGACGTTTGGATCAGGTTGATTCTCTCTGGGACGAGCGGGCAGCGCTTGGCGTTGTTATTGCAGCGGGGGGATATCCCGATGCTTACCGTAAAGGGGATGTCATTAAAGGGCTCCCTCAAACTGACAATACGGATGCTAAGGTCTTTCATGCAGGGACGGTGTTATCCGGTGAGGACGTAACAACTGCTGGCGGACGAGTACTTTGTGCAACAGCACTAGGGGAGTCTATTGCGCAAGCGCAACTGCATGCCTATCAGCTGACTCGCCAGATCAGTTGGGAAGGCAGTTTTTACCGCCACGATATAGGCTATCGAGCCATCAATCGTAAGTAACGTTAGTAAGGGCTGGGTACACTAGCCCTTACTTTTTGGAATAATTTGGCTGTTGCTGACACAGGTTACGAGTTGTCATTAATAATACCTGCTGCCCTTCTGGTGCTTCTATCCACGCAACATAAGCTGGTGATTGCTGTGATAGACTGCTCAGCCGTTGATTCTTTCTATCAGTAAAATGAAACTGAACTAAGTTCCTGTCACACGTCTCAACTTGTTGGGCCGACAACCAACGCCCCTGATGCAACGTCACCCTACCATCGATGAGATCTCGGCTGGCCTCCAATAGACGTTGCGCCTCGAACTTTGCGAGTTCTAGCTCATTCACTGTCAACGGCTGACGAGATGTAGCATATTTTTGCTGCATGAAAGTAGTTGTTCCATCTTTACGACTAAATCGTGCTGAAAAGCGATCCTCGGGCCCTTGTAGGGACTGCTTTGTAATACTTACCAATGAACCTTGGTCCCAGTGATAAACCGCTTCTGATTCGTCTGAGCCGTCAAACGGAGTAAAGATCGTTTGTAGCGTCGTATAATTTGACGACGTGGTATGTTGCCAAATACGCACCACCCCACGGTCAGCCAGATAGCCGGTGGCATGGGTTTCAGGTCTCTTTTGAAAGAACACGCAGCTACAGAGGGAGCAGAAAAAAGGAAGTAGAAGAAAGGAACGATAAGAGAACGAGCGCATAGCTATCTCTTTAGTCAATAGGATGTGACTACGGGACCGATCAAGAAGGGGAGAGCTCCCCTTCCGATCAAACTTATCACAGTTAAGATACGCTTATTTCACAGCATCTTTCAGCGCTTTACCTGAAACAAATGCAGGAACATTTGCTGCAGCAATTTTGATCTCTTTGCCGGTTTGTGGGTTACGACCAGTACGCTCTGCACGGTGATTAACCTTGAAAGTACCGAAGCCTACTAGCTGAACCGCATCACCTTCTTTCAGAGACTCAGTGATCGCAGAAAGAGTCGATTCCAGTGCAGTTTTAGCCTGGGCTTTAGACAGGTCCGCTTTTTCGGCGATCGCATCAATCAGTTGAGTCTTGTTCATAAGTTATCCTTAAAGTGTATTTATCGCTTGCCAGTCACGAGAGCAAAAAGAATCGATAAACCCTTTTCTGCCTCCGCGTTCTGATAGCCTCAAGATTAGCCCCTCAAATGTAGACTAGACAGGGGGCGATTGTGAAGCCTTCAGTACAGGTTATTTGGCTTTGATACCAAATTTCTTAGCTTTTTTGCTCAAAAACCACACCAATATTACTTATTGCGTCTTCGCGTAAGTCTTGTCGAAGCCCTTTAATTAGCTCCAAGTCTCGTTCTTCACATTCGGCGAGCAAGCGAAAAATCTCCCATTGGGCATCCCACTCGTCGATAACAGCGAGGTTATCTTTCAGTTCTTCGTCTGTGAGTTCACGACCGCTCTGCGTCATTTCTAACATTGCTACGGTGGTGACTGACGTTTCGCTTACCGCAATCGCATGTTCTAACGTTTCGCCACTCAAACGAGAATGGACTACCTCGCTTAAGGCGACACACGCGTCAATCGCAGGATAAACACCATAGATCTCGAAGTCTTCGCCAACAGGAATCGCTTCTTCAAACTTCTCTAGCTGACTATCAAAGTTAACTTTTGCATCTTTGACCAGTAACGTCTCCCAGATAAGATCGAGGATACGACGGTAAAGCTGTGCGTTAGCAAAACCGGTGTCATGGCAAAACATTTGATAGTTAGGGTACATACGCTCACATAGACATGCCATAAAGGTCACGTGCTGCCAGCTTTCAAGCTTGGCTAAGCGTAAATGGATAGGGTTACGTAACATGCAGGATACTCATCATAAAATCGCTTCACACAGTGTATCGTAATTCACCGTGATTATCAGTGTTATTGTCGGGCTAGCCAGCGTTGAAAACTTGGTCGATTCGACGCGACAGCATCCGCCCAGCGAGTCGGTTCGGGTAGTCGGTAACCGCGCAAACATTGTTGAGTCCACGCCAATGCTGACGCAGCACTGATCTGATGCCCAACGGAAATAAAAAGCGGATTACAGCGAACCTTACTTCGCAACACCGAGCCTATCCTCTGCCCATTATATCGTAAGTCGACGACTGAGCCGGGGTCCAAGGATAACGCGGGATATTCGCCGCAGAGTCGGCTTTTAGCAACCCCAATAGTCGGTACATCGGCCCATAAGCCAAAGTGGCTCGCAACACCGAGTCCACGTGGATGCGCAACGCCCTGACCGTCGATAAACAATAAATCAGGCTTAATGGTGAGCATTTGCCATACCACTTCCAAAGCCGGACACTCTCTGAATGAGAGGTAACCAGGAATATAAGGTAATGTAACAGGCACCCGCGCAACCTTATACTCCACCAGCTCAAGTTCAGGCCAAGTCAGGATCACCATCGCTGCGCGAGCCACAGTCCCTTGTGCTTCGAAGCCAACATCTCCTCCGACGATATACCGCGGGGAGAGTGCTTCAGGCTTGTCATGTTGAATAACCTGACAAGCATATTGCTGTTGTAAGGCTTTCAACTCAGCTAAGTCAATACTCATCCTTCGCGGTGGTAAGGCTCAGATAAACGGTGCACTGACTCGACAAACACGCCTGCATTTTCTGGTGGAACATCAAGGTGGATACCGTGACCAAGGTTAAAGACATGACCACTTCCTTGACCGTATTGCGCAAGGATAGTTTGCACTTCAGCCTCAATACGAGCTGGTTGCGCATAAAGAATGGAAGGGTCCATATTTCCTTGTAGCGCAACCCGATGACCAACACGTTGTCTTGCTTCGTCGATACGTGTCGTCCAATCCAGTCCAATGGCGTCACACCCAGTGTCTGCTATCTGCTCTAACCACTGACCGCCACCTTTAGTAAACAGCGTCACCGGTACGCGACGACCTTCGTTCTCATGAATCAAGCCATCAACGATTTTATGCATATAATGTAAGGAGAATTCTAAATAATCTCTCCCTGTTAATACGCCACCCCAAGTATCAAAGATCATGACCGATTGCGCGCCAGCTTTGATCTGTGCGTTTAAATAACTTGTCACGCTCTCGGCGACTTTATCTAGCATCAAATGCAGGGCTGCTGGCTCGGCGTACATCATTTTTTTAACTTTAGTGAAGGCTTTGCTGCCTCCGCCTTCCACCATATAAGTTGCCAGCGTCCAAGGGCTACCTGAAAAGCCAATTAACGGGACTTCGCCCTGTAAATTTTTACGGATTGTCCGTACGGCATTCATGACATAACCTAATTCTTGTTCAGGATCAGGAATAGGTAGTTTTTTCACGTCCGCTACCGTTTGAATAGGGGAGCTGAATCGTGGCCCTTCACCTGCCTCAAAGTAGAGGCCAAGGCCCATTGCATCGGGAATGGTTAAAATATCTGAGAAGAGAATCGCAGCATCTAATGGAAAACGGCGTAGTGGTTGAAGCGTCACTTCACAAGCGAGTTCAGCATTTTTGCACAGCGACATAAAATCGCCTGCGACAGCACGAGTGGCTTTATATTCTGGTAAATAACGTCCCGCTTGGCGCATCATCCAAACAGGTGTCACATCTGTAGGTTGGCGCAATAATGCGCGCAAATAGCGATCGTTTTTTAATTCATTCATTTTCTAGGCTCTCTTTTGTCTAGGCCTAGTGTAACAGCTATTTAAAAACTTCGTGGACACTACAGACTAAATTATTTTGGCGGCAGCATATCTGCTCCGCCAATTATCTAAAGCTTATCACGCTATTTTTTTCCTATCGAACACTCTGGCGCTGACGCGAGTTTAGGCAGTATCGTCATGTTCTCTTTGGCCATTTTTTCTACTTCTTTAGTATTTTGCTCAGCAGAATATTGTGAGTTCCCATTGAATATGCCACCTCGCTCAATAGACAGCTCGCTAGCTTGGATGTCACCATCTAAGCGGCCTTGAGACAGTATCTTCACTGACGTAGCTTGGCAACGACCTTGCAAGTAACCATTAATTGTTATTTTCTCGGCCGTCAGTGTCCCTTGTACCTTCCCTTCTCTACCTATACGAATCGAACGGCTGCTATGAATATCACCAATCACGCTTCCTTCAATTAACACGTCGGCTTCATTACTGATCTCTCCGGTAAGAACCGTACCTTTAGCAATCAATGTCTCTTTAACCGCACGTTCTTCTTTCACTTGAGCGGCCTCAACAGTGGGAGTACTCATCTCAACTTGACTTGAATCGGCAATATCGATTTTCTTTTTAGTTTTAAACATAAAGACTCTTTTAGTTCGCTGACGAAAATAGACCGCTACTGCTCCACATATCGCTATCCATAACGTAGCAATCTGTACACAGTTAACGAGAGAAAAATAAGGGGAAAGATAGGTGATTAATAAAATCCCCCATATTGCCCATAGCACCCATAACAGGTTGGATTGGTCATTACGCATGGGGAATAGGTAATACCGTAAATCGACAGCGAAAGTATTGTGTGAGATCAGCTTAACATCAGTCTTGCCGACATAAGACAACAGTGTCTTCAATCAGGCGTCGGGCAATCGTGCCAATCTCTGGGATTTTCGGTAATTGCGATACATCAAACCACTCGGCACTTTTCAGTTCTTTAGGATCTATTTCAATCTCGCCGCTGTCATACTCCGCAGTAAAAGCACACATTAAAGAGTGAGGAAATGGCCATGGTTGCGAGGCAACATAGCGTAGATTTTTTATTCTAATACTACTCTCTTCCATCACTTCACGGTGCGCACACTCTTCAAGCGTTTCACCTGCCTCAACGAAACCCGCTAATACGGTAAAAATAGGCTGTTTATGGCGTTGATGTTGTGCCAATAAAATTTGTCGACCTTTACGAATGGCAATAATAATGCATGGGGCAATCTGCGGATAATAGCGTTCCCCGCAATGATCACATAAGCAAGCAAACTCTTTCTCTGAGCGGTACATTTCAGACCCGCAATAGCCACACCAACGATGGGAGCGATAAAATTCTGCGAGTTGAACTCCACGTCCGGCAAGTTGGAATAACGGCTTATTACTCCCTAGAAGACGACGAACACTTTCCATATCAGTGGGCTGTTGCTGGCAAATCAACCAGCAAGGTTTCCCTTGGTATTCGCCTATTTGTCGCACATTGTCTACGTTAAGACCGAGTTCGCTGGCAGTTCCATAAGGGAGTTTACCTTGGGGGAGCCAAAGATTTCGTCCCTCACTACACACCCACCATCCTTCTTTTTCTGTCATCTGATTGTATTCAACCACGCCATGCCTCCTAAAAGTCAGGTGAATTTATTAATATAGTCTACGCTTAGTTAACTAACCTTATTCGGAGCAGCCGTAATGCTAACTAAATTAGCTAACTTGAGCGAAAAAATGACGGTAAGCCACCCAATGATTGACCAGTGGCTGGCGAGCCGTCGTCAATTACTGGTCGCTTACTACCACTTGATTGGACTGATCCCACAGAAAAGTGAGAGTGAACGCTGTGATGAGGCTGCGCTTGATACCTTCTGTCAGCGTTTAGTCGATTACCTCTCATCTGGGCATTTTAAACACTATCAACAAATCGAGATTTTGTTAGCCTCGCAAACACAGCAAAAACTGCTGATTACCTTGTACCCACAATTGGAAGACAGTACTCAAACTTTACTTGCACTGTACGATACCTATTTAGAACCCGCTATCTCTAACGGCGAGATCCCTAAATTACGTAGTGTGATCTCGGAAGTCGGCATGCAGCTTGATGCATTATTTGATCTTGAAGATCAGATGTTACTCTCAACAGAGCTTGTTGGATCGCGTGAGGTTCCCCTGCAACTCGCGAGCAATCCACTCGCCACCGAGACAGTAAAACCGTCTGCTTCCCTTTCATCAGGGATACTCGATAGTTAATGACTGCTGTTGTGAATTATTCTGAATAAGGTTATGGTGCAGTGAGGAGAATTGGCATCTCCTCTTAAAGCAAAGTTAGCTTATTTATCTTGTCGGAGTGCCCTATTGGGCTGAGACCGTTTATTCGGGATCCGCGGAACCTGATCAGGTTAGTACCTGCGAAGGGAACAAGAGTTAATCCCCTGCCTTGATCTATATTGACCTTTTCAAGGTATATTGCTCCTTCCGAACTCCGGACAAGCATTTTTCTTTCAATGTCGAGAAACTGCTATGTCTGAATCTTTATCACGTCGTGAAAAACGCCAACAGGCGCAACAATTTCTGCAATCTTTAACCGGTGCAACGTTTCCCAACTCCACGCGAGAGTGGTTGTCAGGTCCACGAGACGATATTCGTGTACCGGTGAGGATGATCCACCTCTCGCCCACACTGAATAGTGATGCTTCTGTTTACGAAGAAAACCCCTCAATCCCTATCTATGATACCTCCGGCCCCTTTGGCGATCCTGAATCCACCCCCAATGTTCACGACGGTATTGCGCCACTGCGTGCCACATGGATTGCAGAGCGGATGGACTCTGAAACGATCAAGCATACTGCGTCCGACTACACGCAACAGCGGTTATCCGATGCCACACTCGAAACCATTCGTTTTCAGAAACCCTTTCAATTTCGTAAGGCGGCTGCTGGCGCTTGTGTCACACAACTCCACTATGCCCGTCGCGGTATCATTACCCCTGAGATGGAGTTTATCGCCGTCAGGGAAAACTTGGGGCGAGCGACGCTCCCCGAAAGTGAGTTATTACGACAACACCCCGGCGCACCGTTCTGTTCACAGACCCCACAAGAAATCACAGCGGAATTTGTACGCCAAGAAGTCGCTGCTGGACGAGCGATCATACCGGCCAATATCAACCATCCTGAATCAGAACCCATGATTATTGGACGTAATTTTTTAGTCAAAGTGAATGCGAATATTGGCAATTCAGCTGTCACCTCCTCGATCGAAGAAGAAGTTGAAAAACTGGTTTGGGCAACCCGCTGGGGGGCTGACACGATTATGGATCTCTCGACCGGACGTAATATTCATGAGACACGGGAATGGTTGCTACGCAATAGCCCAGTACCTATCGGAACTGTCCCAATATATCAAGCATTAGAGAAAGCTAACGGCATTGCCGAAGACCTCGACTGGCCGCTATTCCGCGATACGCTTATCGAACAAGCTGAACAAGGCGTCGATTATTTTACTATCCACGCTGGGGTGCTGTTGCGATATGTGCCGATGACAGCGAAGCGGCTCACCGGTATTGTCTCCCGAGGTGGCTCAATTATGGCCAAATGGTGCCTCTCTCATCATCAAGAAAATTTTCTATATCAACATTTTCGCGAAATTTGTGAGATCTGTGCGGCCTACGATGTTTCGCTCTCGTTGGGAGATGGGCTACGGCCCGGCTCAATTCAAGATGCGAACGACGAAGCCCAATTCGCTGAGTTGAGAACACTAGGTGAGTTAACAAAAATAGCCTGGGAATATGATGTACAAGTCATGATTGAAGGCCCAGGTCATGTACCCATGCATATGATCCAGCGGAATATGACCGAGCAACTCACACACTGCGAAGAAGCCCCCTTCTATACACTAGGCCCTCTGACTACAGATATCGCTCCAGGCTACGATCATTTTACCTCAGGGATTGGTGCCGCATTTATTGGCTGGTTAGGCTGTGCCATGCTCTGCTATGTCACTCCGAAAGAGCACCTTGGCTTACCCGATAAAGAGGACGTTAAACAAGGCCTGATCGCCTATAAAATTGCAGCCCATGCTGCCGATTTAGCGAAAGGTCATCCTGGTGCACAAATCAGGGATAACGCGATGTCTAAGGCACGATTTGAATTCCGTTGGGAAGACCAATTCAATTTAGCCTTAGATCCCGATACAGCGCGTAGATTCCATGATGAAACGCTGCCGCAAGCGTCAGGAAAAGTCGCACACTTTTGCTCCATGTGTGGTCCAAAATTCTGTTCGATGAAAATCAGTCAAGAAGTGCGTCAGTTCGCCAAAGATAATCCTCGAGAGAAGCACCTTCCCCAAAATATTGAAGCTGAAATGCGGGGGATGGCTGAGCAGTTTAAAAACGTTGGGGGAGAAATTTATACCCCAATTCTCCCAGAAACCGAACGGAGTCATTAATATGCGCTTTCCTAAAGTCCCCTTTGCACTCGGGCTCTACCCTGTAGTCGATAGCGTTCAATGGATAGAACGCCTCCTAAATGCAGGTGTAGAAACATTACAGCTACGTATCAAACACAATAATAGGGATATAATAAGAGAAGAGATTCGTCAGGCGATTGTATTAGCTAAAGAATTTGATGCTCGGTTATTTATCAATGACGAGTGGCAATTGGCAATCGAATACCAAGCTTATGGCGTACATCTCGGGCAAGAGGATCTCTTGAAGGCCGATTTATCGGCCATTGAGCAAGCCGGGCTGCGGCTCGGTGTTTCAACGCATAGCGATGAAGAAATTGAACGAGTATTACCGATAAATCCCTCATACATCGCTTTGGGCCCAGTCTACACAACGCAAACCAAGGAAATGGCGATGCCACCCCAAGGTATTGCTCAGGTAACGAAGCATGTTGCCAAACTCAAAACGATACCAACGGTCGCTATCGGCGGTATTTCTCTAGAGAGAGCAAAGGATGTTTTAGAAACAGGTGTAGGCAGTATTGCGGTGGTCAGTGCCATTACCCAAGCCACTGACTGGCGTGCCGCAGTGGCGTGTTTTCAGCAACTGATTGATCAACAACGTTGATGGCTCGCAGAATGAGCTTCGGCTCATTCTGTTTCTTTGAAACCAGGCATCAACCATACTGATGGCCAGTTCCCAGGCTCTCCACCATCACAGGTAGGCTGATTATGGTAACTCATCAACTCAAAACCTTTCCCATTAAAGCGCCATACCGCGCTCTCACCGCAGTCCGCGAGTCCTCGCCCGCGTGCCGTATGGTATAGAATCCCTCGTTGAGGGTCATAGTGAGGATCGGTGAACCAGCTGACAGTTTGTAAATCACCTTGGTTATTTCTTAGTGGAATAGGTAGATCGAGCACTTTAGCACGCTCAGGGTGATTTCTGGGGACAACGAATAAAATGGATGAGGATTGGTAGGCGCCTGAGACGCAGTTGATCATGACCAGTGCGCGCTGATTATCGAGAGGCTTGGCGTTACTTTTTTGCAGCGTCTCGTCTTCCGGTGTGCATTCTTGATCACTCAGAAGTTGTGCCTGCGACGTTAGTACCGTCTGGATTACATGATCAGGGTCTTTAAGTGGCGCGACTTTAGCTTGCATTGTGAAATGAGGTTCAATCGCATAACGGTGCGGGACATCATTGGCACTTTCTTCACCAGGTGCAATCAGCGCAGTACGATTATGAAGGCGGCCTTGACGTTCATCGATAAAGTTTAGTGCACCCATTAACCCCACTAACGAGGTTCCTTCGTCAGAATCGGGTGAGAGCGAGAGCGTTGAAGCATTAGTTAGCAGCTGGAGAAACGCTTGAATCTGTACCAATGAATTCGAGGAATAGCCTGCCGCATCATGTTGGTTATCAGCTTGATGAGACGCTAAGGTAGTTTGCCACCGTTTGCCATCTACCCAGATACCTTCGGGTGAATCGCTGTCATAACCCGCCATGTCCAAAGCTATAGCGCCTTTCGGACCGGCTTGGTACGTTAATATGATACGGATATCTTCATCGGGATTCGCGTTACGCACATCGCAATCGTTTAGGTTATTACAAGTCACTTGCCATTGCTCGAATAGTCGCTGCACCGGCTCCGAGGCAGCACTGAGCGTACTGAAAAACATCCCTGCGAGCAGTGGTAATACTTTCCATCGCATCTTCATATCAGGATCCTTAACAGGGAGTAAAATAGGGAATAGGACATAAAAAAAACCCTGCCTAAGCAGGGTTTTCACTTAACACATCTAATTACTCGTCTGAACCGCCCAGACCTGCATTAAGCAGTTCTGCTAAGCTCGCGGAAGCTTCGTCTGCAGTCACTTGTGGCGCTGCAGGCACTTCACCTTGCTGGCGACGGCGCATACGATCTTGGTGGTATGCATAACCGGTACCGGCTGGGATTAAGCGTCCAACGATAACGTTCTCTTTCAGACCACGTAATTCATCACGCTTACCTGCCACTGCTGCTTCAGTTAACACGCGCGTCGTTTCTTGGAACGATGCTGCCGAGATAAATGACTCAGTTGCCAGTGAAGCTTTGGTAATCCCTAACAGGTCACGATGGAAAGTTGCTGCAACTTTACCATTTGCTTCCAGTTCGCGGTTAGCGATGAGGATACGCGAGACTTCTGCTTGCTCACCTTCTAAGAACTCGGTGCTGCCTGCAGAGGCAATCGTTGCCTTACGTAACATCTGACGAACGATAACTTCGATATGCTTATCGTTAATCTTAACGCCTTGTAAGCGGTAAACTTCTTGTACTTCGTTAGTGATGTAACGCGTTACCGCGTGTACGCCACGTAGACGTAGAATGTCGTGTGGTGACTCTGGGCCATCGGACACTACATCACCGCGTTCAACACGCTCACCTTCGAAGACGTTCAGCTGACGCCACTTAGGAATCATCTCTTCGTACGGATCGCTACCATCAACCGGTGTGATCACTAAACGACGCTTACCTTTGGTTTCTTTACCGAAGGAGATGATACCGCTGATTTCTGCCAGAATCGCCGGCTCTTTCGGACGACGTGCTTCAAACAGGTCAGCAACACGTGGCAGACCACCGGTAATATCTTTAGTACCGCCAGATTCCTGAGGAACACGGGCTAAAGTATCACCTGAACTGATTTGTACACCATCTTCAAGCTGGACAATTGCATTGCCTGGCAGGAAGTATTGTGCAGGCATATCAGTACCTGGCAGCATGACATCGTCGCCTTTCGCATCAACGACCTTGATCGCTGGACGAAGATCTTTACCACCAGAGGTACGATCTGCAGTGTCCATGACCACCAGCGAAGAAAGACCCGTCAGTTCGTCAGTTTGACGCGTAATGGTTTGACCATCATTCATGTCAACAAAACGTACAAAACCGTTTACTTCGGTGATAACTGGCATTGTGTGCGGATCCCAGTTTGCAACGGTATCACCCGCTTCAACTTGCTCACCATCACCCTTCGCCATGACCGCACCGTAAGGAACTTTATAGCTCTCTTTAGTACGACCAAATTCGTCGATCATCTTCAGTTCGGTGTTACGTGAAGTGACAACCAGTTTCCCAGCTGAGTTGGTTACCGACTTCGCATTGCTTAGGCGGATAGTCCCTTTATTCTTCACTTGGATGCTTGATTCAGCCGCCGCACGTGATGCCGCACCACCGATGTGGAACGTACGCATCGTCAGCTGTGTACCAGGCTCACCGATTGATTGTGCTGCGATAACCCCGATGGCTTCACCTTTATTGATGATATGCCCGCGTGCAAGGTCACGACCGTAACAGTTTGCACACACACCGAAGTCAGTTTCACAGCTAACCACTGAACGTACTTTGATGCTATCGACTGAATTCTCTTCCAATACGTCACAGATGTGCTCATCCATTAAAGTATTACGTGGAACAAGAATATCAGCAGTACCCGGCTTCAATACGTCTTCTGCCGTCACACGACCCAATACGCGTTCACGTAGCGGCTCTTTAACGTCGCCACCCTCGATAACCGGGGTCATCAGGATACCTTCGTGTGTGCCACAATCATCTTCCGTTACAACCAAGTCCTGAGCAACGTCAACTAAACGACGCGTCAAGTAACCGGAGTTAGCGGTTTTCAGTGCGGTATCGGCAAGACCTTTACGAGCACCGTGGGTTGAGATGAAGTACTGAAGTACGTTCAGACCTTCACGGAAGTTTGCCGTGATTGGTGTTTCGATGATTGAACCATCTGGTTTCGCCATCAGACCACGCATACCAGCAAGCTGACGAATCTGCGCAGCAGAACCACGAGCACCAGAGTCGGCCATCATATAGATGCTGTTGAAGGAAACTTGCTGCTCTTCTTCCCCATGACGGTTAATCACGGTTTCAGTTTGCAGGTTTTCCATCATCGCTTTCGAAACACGTTCGTTAGCGGCAGCCCAGATATCGATAACTTTGTTGTAGCGCTCACCAGCAGTCACCAGACCCGATTGGAACTGTTCCTGGATTTCTGCAACTTCCGCTTCTGCTTCCGCGATGATTTCGGTTTTCGCTGCTGGGATCACCATATCATCGATACCTACTGAAGCACCTGAACGTGCAGCATAAGCAAAACCGGTGTACATGGTTTGGTCAGCAAAGATAACCGTAGGTTTTAAGCCTAAGATACGATAACAAGTGTTCAGCATCTTAGAGATTGCTTTCTTACCTAACGCTTGGTTAACGATTGAGTAAGGAAGACCTTTTGGAACGATCATCCACAGAATCGCACGACCAATAGTCGTATCGACTAGGCTAGTGCTTGGCACTAACTCGCCATCATCAGTTTTGGTGAACTCAGTGATACGCACTTTTACGCGAGCATGCAGTTCAGCAAGACCTGCACGATAAACGCGCTCGGCTTCTTTAGGTCCAGTCAGAACCATGCCTTCGCCTTTCGCGTTAACACGGTCACGAGTCATGTAATACAGACCCAATACAACGTCTTGAGAAGGAACAATGATTGGCTCACCGTTCGCTGGGGACAAGATGTTGTTAGTCGACATCATTAATGCACGTGCTTCTAACTGCGCTTCAAGCGTTAGTGGCACGTGGACAGCCATTTGGTCACCATCGAAGTCGGCGTTATAAGCCGCACAGACCAGCGGGTGAAGCTGAATCGCTTTACCTTCGATCAGGACAGGTTCAAAGGCTTGAATACCTAAACGGTGAAGCGTTGGTGCACGGTTAAGTAACACTGGGTGCTCACGGATAACTTCATCCAAGATATCCCAAACAACCGCTTCTTCACGTTCAACCATTTTCTTCGCAGCTTTAATGGTTGTCGCAAGACCGCGTAATTCTAATTTTCCGTAGATAAATGGTTTGAATAATTCCAACGCCATTTTCTTCGGTAGACCACATTGGTGCAGGTGCAGGTATGGACCAACAGTGATTACTGAACGTCCAGAGTAGTCAACACGCTTACCTAACAGGTTCTGACGGAAACGACCTTGCTTACCTTTGATCATGTCGGCAAGTGATTTCAGTGGGCGTTTGTTTGACCCAGTGATTGCACGTCCACGACGACCGTTATCCAGTAATGCATCAACCGCTTCTTGTAACATACGCTTTTCGTTACGTACGATGATATCTGGCGCAGCCAGATCCAACAGACGCTTCAAACGGTTGTTACGGTTGATCACACGACGATAAAGATCGTTCAGATCTGATGTTGCAAAGCGTCCACCGTCCAGTGGTACCAATGGACGAAGATCCGGTGGTAAAACTGGCAGTACTGTTAAGATCATCCACTCTGGTTTGTTTCCAGATTGAACGAAAGCTTCAAGCAGCTTGATACGCTTAGTCAGCTTCTTACGCTTAGTTTCTGAATTCGTTTCATTCAGTTCTTCACGTAATTGCTCGCACTCTTGCTCAAGGTCCATGTTTTTCAACAGGGCTTGAACGGCTTCTGCACCCATCTTCGCGTCGAATTCGTCACCAAATTCTTCTAAGGCATCAAGATACTGCTCTTCAGTCAGGATCTGGCGCTTCTCAAGATTGGTCATACCGCCTTCGATCACAACATAAGATTCGAAGTACAGGACACGTTCGATATCACGCAGAGGCATATCGAGTAATAAACCGATACGCGATGGCAGTGATTTCAGGAACCAGATGTGTGCAGTAGGTGTTGCTAACTCGATGTGACCCATACGCTCACGACGTACTTTAGTCTGAGTAACTTCAACACCACATTTTTCACAGATCACACCACGGTGTTTAAGGCGCTTATACTTACCGCATAAGCACTCATAATCTTTTACCGGTCCAAAAATACGTGCACAGAAAAGACCGTCACGTTCTGGTTTAAAGGTACGATAGTTAATCGTTTCTGGCTTTTTAACTTCACCGAAAGACCAGGAACGGATCATGTCTGGCGAAGCCAGGGCGATCTTGATCGCATCAAACTCTTCGGTTTTAGTTTGCGCTTTTAAAAACTTAAGTAAGTCTTTCACGGATTAGCTCCCGTCGGAGTGAGACTTCTCAGGAGAGCGGCCCGCAGCCAGCTCTCCTGTAACCAGTAGAAAATCGAGTGCTTACTCGTCTTCCAGCTCGATGTTAATACCCAGCGAGCGGATTTCTTTCAACAATACGTTGAAGGATTCCGGCATGCCTGGTTCCATCTGATGATTACCATCGACGATGTTTTTATACATCTTCGTACGGCCATTAACGTCATCCGACTTCACTGTAAGCATTTCTTGCAGAGTATAAGCAGCACCGTATGCTTCAAGTGCCCACACTTCCATCTCACCGAAACGCTGACCACCGAACTGTGCTTTACCACCCAGCGGCTGCTGAGTAACCAAGCTGTAAGAGCCGGTAGAACGTGCGTGCATTTTATCGTCAACCAAGTGGTTCAGTTTCAGCATATACATGTAACCTACGGTTACTTGACGCTCAAACTGCTCACCGGTACGACCATCAAATAGCGTGATCTGACCAGAGGTCGGGATATCACCTAGCGTCAACAGCTCTTTGATTTCGCTTTCTTTCGCGCCATCAAACACTGGTGTGGCAATCGGCATACCCTTTTTCAGGTTCTCAGCAAGACGTAACACTTCTTCATCAGAGAAAGTGCTTAAATCGACTTTTTGACGGACATCTGTTCCCAAGTCGTAAGCGCGTTGAATAAACTCGCGCAATTTAGCCACTTCCTGCTGCTGTTTCAGCATGGCATTGATCTTGTCACCAATACCTTTCGCAGCCATACCCAAGTGAGTTTCAAGGATCTGACCGATGTTCATACGTGATGGAACGCCCAGTGGGTTCAGTACGATGTCAACAGGGGTACCATTTTCATCGTAAGGCATATCTTCGATCGGGTTGATCTTAGAGATAACACCTTTGTTCCCGTGACGGCCCGCCATTTTATCACCAGGCTGGATTTGACGTTTTACGGCCAGATATACCTTAGCAATTTTCAGAACACCCGGTGCTAAATCGTCACCTTGGGTTATCTTACGGCGCTTAGCTTCGAGTTTCTTCTCAAACTCATGCTTCAGCTCGTCATACTGTTCAGCCAGTTGCTCTAACTGATTTTGCTTCTCTTCATCAGTCAGGCCAAGTTCCAGCCAACGCTCACGTGGTAACTTATCGAGTTTTTCAGCTTCAACACCGCCTGCGATCAGGACAGTTTGAATACGGCTGAATAAACCAGCTTCTAGGATCTGCAGTTCTTCAGACAGGTCTTTCTTCGCCTGCTTCAACTGCATCTCTTCGATTTCAAGTGCACGCTTATCTTTCTCAACGCCATCACGTGTAAAGACTTGGACGTCGATAACTGTTCCAGAAACACCGTTCGGTACACGTAAAGATGAATCTTTAACATCTGAGGCTTTTTCACCAAAGATTGCGCGTAACAGTTTTTCTTCTGGTGTCAGCTGAGTTTCACCTTTAGGTGTTACTTTACCGACAAGGATATCGCCGCCTTTAACTTCAGCACCAATATAGACGATACCTGACTCATCTAACTTAGAGAGTGCAGCTTCACCGACATTAGGGATATCAGCTGTAATTTCTTCTGAGCCGAGCTTAGTATCACGAGACACACAAGCTAACTCTTGAATATGAATGGTCGTAAAGCGATCTTCTTGGACCACACGCTCAGAGACGAGAATGGAGTCTTCGAAGTTATAACCATTCCATGGCATGAATGCCACACGCATGTTTTGACCTAACGCTAACTCACCGAGGTCAGTCGATGGGCCATCCGCCAAGACATCACCACGTTCAACCGGCTCGCCAAGTGATACACACGGCATTTGGTTGATACAGGTGTTCTGGTTAGAACGTGTATATTTGGTCAAGTTATAGATATCGATGCCCGCTTCACCCGCGTACATTTCATCTTCGTTAACTTTGATAACGATACGTGACGCATCAACGTATTGAACCGTACCACCACGTTTAGCAACCGCCGTTACACCAGAGTCGACCGCAACAGCACGTTCCATACCTGTACCGACTAACGGCTTATCAGCGCGTAGGGTTGGTACTGCTTGACGTTGCATGTTCGCACCCATCAATGCACGGTTCGCATCATCGTGTTCCAAGAATGGAATCAGTGACGCACCAACAGAAACAACCTGTTGCGTGGAAACGTCCATGTAGTCGACTTGGTCGCGGCTGAATAAGCTCGATTCGCCTTTGTTACGGCAAGTCACGAGGTCGTCGATAAAGGCAAAGTTATCGTCCAGGTTGGTGTTCGCCTGAGCAATAACGAAGTTACCTTCTTCGATTGCAGAGAGGTAATGAATCTCATCGGTCACAATGCCATCGACTACGCGACGATATGGGGTTTCAAGGAAACCGTATTCATTCGTCTGTGCGTAGACAGAAAGTGAGTTAATCAGACCGATGTTCGGACCTTCTGGCGTTTCGATTGGACATACACGTCCATAGTGCGTTGGGTGTACGTCACGCACTTCGAAGCCTGCACGCTCACGCGTTAGACCGCCTGGACCCAAGGCAGAAATACGACGTTTATGCGTGATTTCTGATAATGGGTTGTTTTGGTCCATAAATTGTGAAAGCTGGCTTGAACCGAAGAACTCTTTGACCGCTGCAGAAATAGGTTTCGCATTGATCATATCTTGAGGCATCAGTGTTTCTAAATCACCTAAAGATAAACGCTCTTTCACTGCACGTTCAACGCGGACTAAACCTACGCGGAACTGGTTTTCTGCCATTTCGCCAACAGAACGAATACGACGGTTACCCAAGTGGTCGATATCATCCACTTCACCGATACCGTTACGGATATCAATGAGCTTTTTCATTACTTGGATGATGTCGTCGTGGCTCAGAATACCCGCGCCTTCGATTTCATCACGTCCTAATGAACGGTTGAATTTCATACGACCTACAGCTGAGAGATCGTAACGGTCTTCAGAGAAGAACAGATTCTCAAATAGGTTTTCTGCTGCTTCACGCGTTGGTGGCTCACCAGGACGCATCATGCGATAGATTTCTACCAGCGCACTCAGACGATCATTGGTTGGGTCGACGCGTAAGGTTTCGGAAATGTAAGGGCCGTGATCTAGGTCATTAGTAAACAGCGTTTCAATACGCTTGTGACCAGATTGGCTCAGCTTAGCTAACAGATCTAAAGACAGTTCCATGTTAGCGGCAACGATAAGTTCGCCAGTCGCTTGATCGATGTAGTCTTTCGCTGCAACTTTACCAGCAATGTATTCAACCGGGACTTCAATGTGTTGAATCTTGTCTTTTTCTAACTGACGAATATGACGAGCGGTGATACGACGACCTTTCTCAACATAAACAGTACCGTTAGATTCGATATCGAAAGACGCTGTTTCACCGCGCAGACGCTCTGGAACAAGTTCCATTTGCAGGCGATTGTCACGAATTTCGTAAACAACTTTATCGAAGAACAGATCAATGATTTGCTCAGTCGTATACTCCAGCGCACGCAGAATGATCGTGGCAGGCAGTTTACGACGGCGGTCGATACGGACAAATAAATTGTCTTTAGGATCGAATTCAAAGTCTAACCATGAACCACGGTAAGGAATGATCCGTGCGTTATACAGGACCTTACCTGATGAGTGCGTTTTACCTTTGTCACTATCAAAGAACACACCTGGGCTACGATGAAGCTGAGAAACGATGACGCGTTCAGTACCATTGATAACAAAGGTACCATTGTCTGTCATGAGTGGGATTTCACCCATGTAGACTTCTTGTTCTTTAATATCTTTGACGGTGCCTTCTGGCGCTTCACGCTCATAAATGACGAGGCGTAGCTTAACGCGCAGCGGTGCTGAGTAAGTCACCCCACGGATTTGGCATTCCTGTACATCAAAGACGGGTTCGCCCAAACGGAAGCTGACATATTGCAGCTCTGAACTACCGCTGTAGCTCTGGATTGGGAATACGGAACGGAAAGCAGCTTCCAAACCGTGTTGACCTTCGGGATCTTGCTCGATGAACTTCTGAAACGAGTCAAGCTGGATAGAAAGGAGATAAGGTATATCCAAAACTTGTGGACGTTTACCAAAATCCTTACGAATACGTTTTTTCTCGGTATAGGAGTAAACCATAGGTTCCTCAGCTAGCTGACAAGTCGGCCTACGTTGTCCGTTTTAGTGGACAGTTATGCAACACTGTTATTATTTTTCATCACCGACGAAAAAGTCTGTGATGCAATACGTCTTTCTATCACTCTTAAATCATTTCATTGCTATTGCGAGACAGGGAACCCCGCGGGGATAACAGTATATTAAGTCGTCGATAGAAAAAGATATTGGCAAGTTAACTTGGAAGACACAGTGCGAAACACCAAGGTAACTCTTGAGCGCAAAAAGGCTGGTAACCATTATAGTCACCAGCCATCAGTCTGCAACTACTCAGACTGTAACCCGAAGGTTATCTTATTTGATTTCAACTTCAGCGCCAGCTTCTTTCAGAGCAGCTTCAAGTGCAGCTGCGTCTTCTTTACTGATGCCTTCTTTGATTGCAGCTGGAGCAGCTTCAACCAGATCTTTAGCTTCTTTCAGGCCTAGACCAGTTGCGCCACGTACTGCTTTGATGACAGCAACTTTGTTAGCGCCAGCAGCTTTCAGAATTACGTCGAATTCAGTTTTCTCTTCAGCAGCTTCAGCAGGACCTGCAGCAACCGCTACTGCCGCAGCAGCAGAAACACCGAATTTTTCTTCCATTGCAGAAACTAGCTCAACAACTTCCATTACGGACATTGCTGCAACAGCTTCCAGGATTTGGTCTTTAGTGATAGACATAACAATTGTTCCTAAAAATCAGAATTAGTTTAAACGTAAGCGAACACGTTGCGTAAACAAGTCGGCTTATGCCGCTTCTTTTGCATCGCGAACAGCTGCCAGAGTACGAACCAGTTTGCCTGCAGCGGCTTCTTTCATGGTCGACATCAGACGTGCCAGTGCTTCTTCGTAAGTTGGTAAAGTTGCCAGACGGTCAATTTGTTCCGCCGGGATCAGCTCACCTTCAAAGGCTGCAGCTTTAACCTCAAAGTTTGCATTCGCTTTCGCGAAATCTTTGAACATACGAGCAGCAGCGCCCGGGTGTTCTAAAGAGTATGCAATCAGGGTTGGACCGACAAACGTGTCTTTCAGGCACTCGAAAGGAGTACCTTCAACGATGCGACGTAGCAGGGTGTTACGAACAACACGCATGTAAACGCCAGCTTCACGACCTGCTTTACGCAGTTCAGTCATTTTATCTACAGTAACGCCACGGGAATCCGCAACTACCGCAGACAGCGCGCCTTTGGCTACTTCGCTGACTTCAGCAACAATCGCTTGTTTGTCTTGAAGATTTAATGCCATTAGCTTGTGCTCCTGGATTATTTAGCTAGATAGGAACTATCTAGAACTCACTTCACCCAGACTGCGAGCAGCCTGAGCGCGAAATACGGTGAGCAGAATCCAGAAAAAAATTTTAAGGTTCTGTCACCGTCTACGCAGGAAATTAAGTTTTTATTCAAAACACCTGCGGTCTTGGACGGAGGCCTGGATAAGGCCAGGCTCCAACCGAAAATCTTGCAATAACATAGAATAAATCACGTTATCGCGCTCTCCATAGGAGAGAATGGGCGCAAATTTTAGTTCAAATTTCCACCCATGTCAACTTAGTTAGTTGATGCGTTCAGACCAGCTTGGTCGATAGCAACACCTGCACCCATAGTGGTAGACAGGCTAACTTTCTTGATGTAAACACCTTTAGCTGAAGTTGGTTTTGCTTTTTTCAGCGCAACCAGCAGAGATTCTAAGTTCTCTTTCAGTTTATCAGCGTCGAAGTCAACCTTACCGATAGTGGTGTGGATGATACCATTTTTGTCGTTACGGTAACGAACCTGACCTGCTTTAGCATTTTTAACTGCTTCAGCAACGTTTGGTGTTACAGTACCAACTTTCGGGTTTGGCATCAGACCACGTGGGCCTAGAACTTGACCTAATTGGCCAACAACGCGCATTGCATCTGGAGAAGCAATAACAACGTCAAAGTTCATTTCGCCTTTCTTGATTTGGTCAGCCAAATCTTCCATACCGACTAATTCTGCACCGGCAGCTTTAGCAGCTTCAGCATTTGCACCTTGTGCAAAAACTGCAACGCGAACGCTACGGCCAGTACCGTTTGGCAGTACAGTTGCACCACGAACGTTTTGGTCAGATTTACGAGCATCGATACCGAGGTTTACGGCAACGTCTACGCTTTCAACGAATTTAGCAGTCGCTAATTCTTTCAGTAACGCTACAGCTTCAGTGATGTCGTATTGTTTAGTTGCGTCAACTTTCTCACGGATGTTGCGCATGCGCTTGGTCAGTTTAGCCATTTCTTAGTCCTCCACTACCAGGCCCATGGAACGAGCAGTACCTTCGATAGAGCGAGTCATCGCTTCTACGTCTGCACCAGTCATATCCGCTGCTTTAGTCTGAGCGATTTCTTGCAGTTGAGCGCGAGAAATTTTGCCGACTTTGTCTTTGTTTGGCTTACCAGAACCAGATTTGATCCCAGCAGCTTTCTTCAGAAGAACGGCTGCAGGAGGAGTTTTGGTAATAAAGGTGAAAGAACGGTCGCTATATACAGTAATAACTACTGGAGTTGGCAGGCCTTTTTCTAGGCTTTCTGTTTTTGCGTTGAACGCTTTACAGAATTCCATGATGTTAACACCTTGTTGACCTAAAGCTGGACCAACTGGTGGACTTGGGTTTGCCATGCCCGCTGCAACTTGCAGTTTGACATAGGCTTGTACTTTCTTAGCCATGATAATTCCTCTGTTGGGTATAGCGCCTAAAAAGGCTTCCCGTGGTTATTTAATCTATCGGGCATAAGCCCCATAAATATAAAAGGCGCGAAATTATAATTAAATTTCGCGCCTTATGCAATCAACTATCGCTGATATATTAAGCTTTTTCTACCTGACTGAAGTCAAGCTCAACCGGGGTCGCACGACCAAAGATGGAGACAGAAACCTTCAAACGGCTCTTCTCGTAATCCACTTCTTCAACAACACCGTTGAAGTCTGCGAATGGACCGTCACTGACACGAACCATTTCACCCGGTTCAAACAGGGTTTTAGGACGTGGCTTATCGCCTGCTTGTTGTAAGCGATTCATGATGGCATCGACTTCTTTATCGCTAATTGGTGCTGGGCGATCTGATGTACCACCAATAAAGCCCATGACGCGCGGGACGCTACGCACTAAGTGCCAGCTTGCATCGTTCATGACCATTTGGACTAACACATAGCCTGGGAAAAATTTACGTTCGCTTTTACGGCGTTGGCCTGCACGGATTTCTACTACTTCTTCAGTCGGTACCATGACCTCACCAAAGAGCTCTTCCATATTGTGCAGTTTAATGTGTTCACGCAGAGAAACTGCTACGCGAGCCTCGAAACCAGAAAACGCCTGAACGACGTACCAGCGTTGTTTAGGTGCTTCAGACATCTCAGAACCTCAGACCAGTGATAAAGGATACTAGGCGAACTAGAATACTATCTAATCCCCATAAAATGAGCGACATAATTGCCGTGACGATCGCGACAATAACGGTTGTCTGCAATGTCTCTTGACGGGTCGGCCAAACCACTTTACGAACTTCGGTTCTTGCTTCACGCGCGAAAGATACTGCTGCTTTACCTTTTGCTGTCGTAAGGAAAGCGATACCGCCAGCTATCGCGATAATGATAACCACGCCTAGCGCACGAAGTGGAAGATTAACTTCACGATAGAAGTAGTTACCCGCGATTGCGATAATCAATAGCGCAAAGACAACTACCCATTTGATTATTTCTAGGCCACGTCCACTCGCCTGAGCTTCAGTACTTGCACTCATAACAACCTACCACCATAAATCAAAAACTATTAAACCTCGCGATTTGCGAGGTAACCAACCCAGTCGGTATTCACCATCTGGAGTTTAACGTCACCCAGAGCCTGTCTCAACAATGATTTGGCTTCTAAAAAATCACTGATGAGCCAGGTTCTGTATCATCGCGAATAAAAAGGGCATCAAATGATGCCCTTTTCACATGCATGACGTCAAATATTATCGTGATTAAGCGATAACTTTAGCAACAACACCCGCACCTACAGTACGGCCACCTTCACGGATTGCGAAACGTAAACCGTCA
>NZ_JALBCV010000023.1 GCF_022602565.1 Rosenbergiella metrosideri | reverse complement strand
GGAGTTCCGCTCAGAGCGCAAGGGATTATTTAAACTTTTTTACTGACTGGTGATTAATGAATCACTCCGTATAAAAAGGCTGCATTTTTCTTTAGAAATAGGCGATCCTTACCGCGATTTCATATTCAAAAGGTTGAAAGGTTATGCAAAACCCATTGCGTTGCTTTAAGGCATATTTCCCCATTGTTGGTAAAGAGGTATTTATCGATCCCTCTGCAGTGGTTATTGGCGATGTGATCCTTAAAGATCATTCAAGCATATGGCCACTTGTAGTTATTCGTGGCGACGTTAATCAGATCACTATTGGTGCAAGAAGCAACATACAAGATGGTTCGGTACTACACGTGACACATCGTTCGGAGAAGAATCCACTCGGCCACCCCCTTACCATTGGTGATGACGTCACCGTCGGTCATAAGGTGATGCTACATGGTTGCCGGATCGGTAATAGAGTGTTAGTTGGGATGGGTAGCATCATTCTTGATGCTGTTGAAATTGAAGATGACGTATTAATTGGTGCAGGTACCCTTATTCCGTCAAATAAAAAATTAATCAGTGGTTATCTCTATATGGGTAATCCAGTCAGACAAGTACGCCCACTTACAGATGACGAAATAAAAGGTTTAAAAAAATCAGCAGAAAATTATACAAACTGGAAGCAAGATTATATCGATAGCCAGTAACAGCCATGACTATCATCAAGCTCAAGGGTAATGGCCTTCTCGGCCATTTCTTCAATATCCCAACGGTTTTGATCGAAAAGTGTGAGTGGATCTCCTTCGCCGAAGTGGTTGCTTAACTCGACAATACTCATGGCACAAGTCAATTTACGGCCGCTGTCTAATGCTGAGAAAACCACTGCCTGCCTCTCAGAATCGAAGTATTCATCTTCTAGAAATTGTATTGCTTGATTCATGCAGACATTTCACTACGCAGCTGCATAATCACAGGATTGATATCAGGCATAATATCGTGCCAAAGCGCAAAGGCGTGTGCGGCTTGCCCGACTAACATTCCAAGTCCATCCGCCGTCTCTTTTACGTTGTGGCTTATTGCCCAATCAATAAAAGGCGTGTTACCGACTTGGTAAAACATATCGTAACAACTCGTCTTAGGTGTGAAGCAGTGTTCACTCAGCGGTGGACGTTTACCGCTTACTCCGCTTGAGGTCGCATTAACGATGAGATCGTAATCATGATGGGTATCTCTTTCTAGATGGAGAGACAGTGTGCCTATCTCCTTAAATTCATTAATCATCGCTTCCGCTTTAGATTGCGTTCTATTACTTATTGATAGCTGATAGCCTGCCTGCAGTAGAGGTTGAATTGCCCCTCTTGCTGCACCACCAGCCCCTAAGATAAGAATCTTAGCGTTATCAAATAAAGTAAAGTGCCGATGAAGATCTGAGACAAGGCCAACTCCATCAGTGTTATCCCCCAAGATCTCGCCGTTATCGAGCAGCTTTAAGGTATTCACTGCACCGGCACATTGCGCACGCTCTGTTAGGTGATCAGCAAGTGCAAAAGCTTCTTGCTTGAAGGGTAAGGTGACGTTAGCCCCCTTTCCGCCCTGATCAAAAAATTGCTTTACTGATTTTTCGAATGCCCCCAATTCCACTAGCAAGCTACCATAGTGATGAGCAATAGCGGTTTGTTTAGCAAACTGCTGGTGAATAAAAGGGGATTTGCTGTGAGAAATAGGGTTTCCTATTACGACATATTCATAGTTGTGCATTTTGTTACCCCTCACGAATACGCTCGCCCGTTAAAGCATTTCTTATCTCTGAAGGATTCTCTCGGCCCCCGGTCGAAGCTTTGACCACTGCAAAATCCTCTCCAAACTGATCGATAACCTCATCCCAAACTCTAGCGGGAGGCTGGCCCGATAGGTTGGCGCTGGTTGAAACCAATGGTTTACCGACTGATTCACAAAGTTGCCGAGCAACAGGATGGTCGGTGACTCGCACCGCAATGCTCTCAAATTTCCCAGTGACCCATTTAGGAGCGTTGCGCGATGCTGGTACAACGAAAGTCACCGGTCCTGGCCAATGACCTAACATTCTTTTTTCTTGTAACTCACTGATTTCGTCAACGGCTATATAAGGACGTAATTGCTCATAAGACGCCGCAATCAGAATAAGCCCCTTCTCCACTGGTCGCTGTTTTAGCTGTAGTAATTCCTCGACAGCTTGTTGATTATCCGGATCACAGCCAAGACCAAACACAGCCTCGGTAGGGTAAGCGATAACTTTTCCATCTTGCAGTGCTGCGATACAGTGGGTTAATGATTCTTGATAAGAGATGTTAGACATTCGTTTACTCTTCAGAAATAGAACTGGCTTCTATTCCACAGGTTTTATTGGCACAAAAGGTTTTAATCCCTTTCGCACTCTTCTTATTATAGAGCAGCTTAAAACCACAATGGGCGCATACTCCACTAATAGGCGGATGATTCAACGCGTAGCGACATTTGGGATATTCTGAACAAGCATAAAAGGTTTTACCAAAACGCGATTGTCTTTTTACTAGCGTTCCATGCTGACATTCAGGGCAAGGCTCCTCCGTCGAATCGGCATGGGTGATCGCCTCAGAATAATCACAATGTGGATAGTCAGTACACCCAATAAACATTCCATAACGTCCCTGCCTTAAGGCCTTATCGGCACCACACGCCGGACAAGCATGACCTTCGAGCACTTTGATGATATGCCCATCAGCAGAGGGGGTTAACGAACGAAGATAATCACATTGCGGAAACGTTGAGCAACCTAGAAATGGGCCATGTTGGCCCGAGCGTATGACGAGCTCTGCGCCACACTGGGGGCAGAGCTCTTGTTGCGCTGCAGAAAATAATTCGACTTTAGACATGGATTCACAATTAACAGCGATTCTCAGTGGATCACTCTATCCGTTACATCGAATAGTAGATCTTCCATCTGTTGGTAGGCGTTCTCACACCCAGGAATATTGAAAAGAACCATCAATATTACCCATTTGAGATCATCCAACTCGAATGATTGGGTATCGAGAGCAGTCACACGCTCAATAACCATCTCACGTGTTTCAATGTTGAGGACTTGCATCTGTTCAAGCAGTAAAATGAAGCCCCGACATTCTGCATCTAATTTCATGCTTTCCTGTTCTGTATAAATACGCACAGAGAGAGGGTCGTTAAGCATCAACAATGGTTCGACTAATCCATCTTGATAATCTGCAAGCTTTTCTAACCAACTCAAAGCATTGTATATATCTTCTTGATGAAAACCTGCATCAGTTAAGTCATTGGTCAACTTATCCTGATCCACCTGCATTTCAATTTCACTGTGGATATATGTCTCAAACAAGTACATTAGAACGTCGAACATGGCTTGCCCTCCTTAATCGGACATAGCCGCCGGGTACAGCTGCGATCCACCCTGCTAACTCCAGCTCCAGTAATGCGACAACTGTTTCTGGCACAGGTTGGCCGGCACGTTCAGCGACAACGTCAACAGATGTTACCTCATCTCCTACGTTAGCCAAGAGATGAACAAATGGCAATGGTACTTTATCACTCTGCTCAAAATTTATTGAGTTGATCGGCGGATATAGCACAGATGGATGAGCCGAGTGTAGATCTTCAATGATATCGCCAGCCTCTCCCACCAGCAATGCGCCTTGTTGTATTAACCAATGGCAACCAGCTGAAGATGGGCTATGTAACGAACCGGGTAGCGCGTAAACATTTCTATTTTGTTCTAGAGCATACCGGGCAGTGATCAAAGAACCACTGCGCAGTGAGGCTTCAACCACTAATGTGCCGACACTCAACCCACTAATAATTCGGTTTCTCCTCGGAAAATTAGTCCCTTTCGGCGGTACCCCTAACGGAAATTCGCTGACGACTAAGCCACCTTTATCGATGATCTCATCATAAAGAGAAATATTCTCAGGTGGATAGACATGCCCTAATCCGCTTCCCAATACCGCAATTGTCGCCCCTGTACAGGATAATGCTGCACGATGCGCAGTGGCATCAATTCCCACCGCCAGTCCACTGGTAATAGTGATATTGTGGCGAGCAATATCGCTCGAAAACCTGTCGGCCCAATACTTTCCATAGTATGTACAGTGACGACTTCCGACTATGGCAAGTTGTACCTTATCCAATAGCGCTATATTTCCAACAGCAAAGAGGTATAACGGTGGTGATGCACACTGCTTGAGGGATTGGGGATAATAGGGATGATGGTAGTGGATAAAGTACTGCTCCTTACCCGTCATCCATTGTTGAGCATGCGTAATTTCTTGTAGCGGAAAACCACTATATTGACTAATTTGCGAGTCAGTCAGCCCAAGCTGCCGAAGCGTATCGCTGTTTATCTCCGGCTGTTGCTGCAGGGCGTTAATCAGATACAGACGATGAGCATACTTAATATTCTTTATCGCTACACATCGCAGCCAGGTTTCTATTTCCTTTAATTCCGTTTGCATAGTGAACACTCCGTTGCCTTATCAAGACTGTCAATCATGCAGTGAAAGGGCTACAATAAGCATGAATAATTAACCCTTTTTGAATAGAAATTTGGAAATTTATGTCAGTGTTACAAGTACTACATTATCCTGACGAGCGGCTTCGCAAAGTAGCAAAGCCTGTTGCTCAAGTGACTAGCGATATCAAACAGATTGTCGACGATATGTTCGAGACAATGTATGCCGAAGAAGGCATTGGTCTTGCGGCGACTCAAGTTGATATTCATCAACGTATTATCGTGATTGATGTCTCCGAAGAACGTAACGAACGTCTCGTTTTGATCAATCCAGAGATCCTCAGCAAATGTGGTGAAACGGGTATTGAAGAAGGATGTCTGTCTATCCCTGAACAGCGAGCGTTAGTTCCACGAGCCGAGAAAGTGAGCGTGCGAGCATTAAACCGTGAAGGCGAGCAGTTTGAACTTGATGCTGACGGGTTACTGGCGATTTGTATTCAGCATGAAATCGACCACTTAGAGGGGAAGCTTTTTATCGATTACCTCTCACCTTTAAAGCGTCAACGTATTCGTCAAAAACTTGAAAAACTTGCTCGTCAAAACCGCGGCTAATCCCTTACTTATTACGTAGAGAACGGTACAGTGTCTGACTCCTTAAAAATAATTTTTGCCGGGACACCGGATTTTGCTGCAAAACATCTGGAAGTATTGCTCAACTCACCTTACCAAGTTGTTGGAGTCTTCACGCAGCCCGACCGTCCAGCTGGACGCGGGAAAAAACTGATGCCGTCTCCCGTTAAGGTTCTTGCCGAAGCGCATGGCCTCCCGGTATTTCAACCAGACTCACTGCGTAATGCCGAACAGCAGCAATTAGTGGCTGATCTGAATGCGGACGTAATGGTGGTTGTCGCTTACGGCCTCATTTTGCCCGCTAAAGTCTTAGAGATGCCTAAATTGGGCTGCTTGAATGTCCACGGCTCATTACTTCCCGCATGGCGAGGTGCCGCACCGATCCAAAGAGCTTTATGGGCCGGTGATACACTAACCGGCATCACTATTATGCAGATGGATGTCGGTCTAGATACTGGCGATATGTTATTGAAGGTCTCTTGTCCTATCCTACCGCAGGATACTAGTGCATCCCTTTACGACAAACTCGCGGAATTAGGCCCTCAAGCTCTTTTAGAGAGTTTGCATCAGCTTTCACAAAATACACTGGTACCTGAGAAACAGGACGATAGCGTAGCAACCTATGCTCATAAATTGAGTAAAGAAGAAGCCCGTATTGATTGGAACCTACCGGCTACAACTTTAGAACGTTGTATTAGGGCATTCAACCCGTGGCCATTTAGCTATTTTGTAATCAGTGACCAAAATATTAAAGTTTGGCGTGCTTCCGCGATCGCTTCTAATGAGAAAATGATCCCTGGGACGATCATTTCTGCCGCAAAATCAGGTATTCAAGTGGCCACCAGTCAAGGCATTCTTAACTTAGAAATAATGCAACCAGCGGGTAAAAAGCCTATGTCTACCCAAGACCTGCTTAATTCTCGACAAGAGTGGTTTACGCCTGGAACGGTTCTACATTAGAAAGCCTCGGTCTTTCAATCACCATATGAGTAATGCATGAAAAATTCAGTTAACCTGCGCGGTATCGCCGCACAACTGGTTGAGCAGGTTATTGATAAAGGCCAATCTTTATCAACGGTTCTCCCACAAGCACAACGACTATTAGCCGATAAAGACCGAGCGCTACTACAAGAACTTAGTTTTGGGGTGATACGCTTCCTGCCGCAACTTGATCACATTATCCTACAATTAATGGATAAACCCATGAAAGGGAAGCAAAGGGTCATTCACTACTTGCTGATGGTTGGTATCTACCAACTTAAGCATACGCGTGTTCCCCCCCATGCAGCCCTCGCTGAGACAGTTCAGGCCGCCGTGTCGTTGAAACGTCAAAGCTTTAAAGGTCTTATTAACGGTGTACTAAGAACTTATCAAAGGCGCCAATCAGAATTTAGCTTTGAACATGCCGCAGATTCGGTGAAATATCTTCACCCTTCTTGGTTTATCAATAGAATAAAAGCCGCTTGGCCTGATGAATGGGTATCTATTGTTGAAGCGAATAATAGTCGTCCTCCGATGTGGTTAAGGGTTAATGCACTTCATCATTCAAGAGATGATTGGCTTAATATGCTGCAAGAAGCGGGCTTTTCTGCGACAACGACCCCACTCTCTCCACAAGCTTTATGCCTTGAAAAACCCGTTGGCGTAACCTTGCTTCCTGGGTTTCAAGATGGCTGGGTTACGGTACAAGATTTATCCGCCCAACGTTGTTCTCTTTATTTAGATCCTCAACCTAGTGAGAAAATCCTCGATATCTGTGCGGCACCCGGCGGAAAAACTACGCATATACTCGAACTTGCGAGGAACGCAGAGGTAACCGCCGTCGATATTGATGAACAACGTTTAGCGAGAGTAGCCGAGAACCTAGAGCGGTTAAATTTAACCGCAACGTTAATCTGTGGTGATGGTCGCTACCCAGATCAATGGCTCGAAGATCAACTTTTTGATCGTATTCTTCTTGATGCACCATGCTCTGCAACCGGTGTAATACGTCGCCACCCAGATATCAAATGGCTTAGACGAGATAATGATATTGCTGAGTTAGCATTACTTCAGAAAGAGATATTCGAAGCCGCTTGGAAGCGTCTCAAATCAGGCGGTACATTACTGTATGCAACCTGTTCAATTCTACCGGAAGAGAATAGTTGCCAAGTGGCAGATTTCATTGCTTCACATTCTGACGCAAGCCATGTAGTCCTCCCTGGAGGTACTGATCAAGGTTTACAGGTGCTACCTTCTGAATTAGGCGGCGACGGTTTCTTCTACGCAAAACTCATCAAACATTAATTTAACGATAAGAGTGTCACGACGATGAAAATTATTATCCTGGGTGCTGGTCAAGTTGGCGGGACGCTTGCAGAAAATCTAGTGGGCGAGAATAATGATGTGACCGTCGTGGACACTGACCCAACGCGTTTACGCGGTTTACAAGATAAGTTCGATCTTCGTGTCGTAACAGGTTCAGGATCGCATCCCCGTACTTTAGAAGAAGCCGGTGCGGAAGATGCCGACATGTTGGTGGCCGTCACAAGCTCAGATGAAACCAATATGATTGCCTGTCAGATTGCTTACACGCTATTTAATACCCCTAATCGTATTGCCCGCATCCGTGCTTCAGAATATTTACACGATATGGATAAGCTGTTTATTCCCGAAGCTATCCCTATAGATCATTTAATCGCCCCAGAACAATTAGTGATCGATAATATTTTTAGACTGATTGAATATCCTGGTGCATTGCAAGTCGTAAACTTTGCTGATGATAAAGTCAGCCTCGCAGTAGTCAAAGCTTATTATGGTGGCCCACTTGTTGGAAATCCTCTTTCAACAATGCGTGAACATATGCCTCATATAGAAAGTCGAGTGTCTGCAATTTTTAGGCAAGACCGGCCTATTCGGCCACAAGGTACCACCATCATTGAAGCCGGAGATGAAGTATTCTTTATTGCTGCCAATCAACATATTCGTGCCGTAATGAGTGAAATGCAGCGCCTGGAAAAACCCTATAAGAGAATAATGCTCGTCGGTGGGGGAAACATTGGCTTCGGCTTAGCGAAGAAACTCGAAAAGCAATACAGTATTAAGCTAATCGAGCGTAATAAAGAACGCGCCGCTGAGCTGGCCCAACAGCTTAATAATACTACAGTGTTTTATGGTGATGCCTCGGATCAGGAACTCTTGGCTGAAGAGAATATCGATCAAGTCGATCTATTCATTGCGGTCACCAACGATGATGAAGCGAATATTATGTCTGCCATGTTGGCTAAGAAGATGGGGGCGAAGAAAGCAATGGTCTTGATCCAAAGACGTGCTTACGTCGATCTCGTTCAAGGCAGTGTTATCGATATCGCTATATCCCCTCAACAAGCGACTATATCGGCTTTACTAGGTCATGTAAGGAAAGCTGATATTGTAAGCGTACATTCATTACGCAGAGGGATAGCTGAAGCCATCGAAGCTATTGCCCATGGAGAAGAAAGCACCTCACGGGTAGTAGGAAGAACCATCCAAGAAATAAAATTACCTCCAGGAACAATTATCGGTGCAATTGTAAGAGGAGATGAGGTCATTATCGCTAATGATACGACAAGAATCGAGCAAGCCGATCATGTCATCATGTTTTTAACTGACAAGAAATATGTAAGTGACGTTGAGAAGCTTTTCCAACCAAGTCCATTCTTCTTGTAGATTGATGTAGACAATGATTAACGGGCATACGTAGTAATATAAAATTTATTTTAGTAAAGTACCGTTTCATTCATCTTATAAGGGAATAGCCTGCATGAGTTTATTTAAAGAGTTTCGTGATTTTGCAATGCGTGGAAATGTTGTCGATTTAGCTGTCGGTGTGGTAATTGGTGCTGCATTCGGGAAGATCGTTTCTTCTCTCGTTGCCAACATTATTATGCCGCCACTAGGACTACTGATTGGTGGTATCGATTTCAAAAATATGGCGGTCACGCTGAAACCTGCCGTAGGTGATACGCCAGCGGTGCTTTTACAGTATGGTATCTTCATTCAGTCAATTTTCGATTTTATCATCATCGCATTTGCTATTTTCTTGGCGATTAAAGTGATGAACAAGCTTTATAAGAAGAAAGAAGTTGAGAAGCCGGTCGCTAAACCTAGCGCAGAAGAAGTGCTACTTACAGAGATCCGTGATCTGTTAAAAACGAAACAATAAGCCTTATCAAGGAGCCATAACAGATTGTTATGGCTTTTTTTAACTCTCACTTTTACCTAATAGCTTAGCCTTCACATCCTCTCCGTACAGATCGTCTTCAAGAAACTGAGTCGATAAACCCGCCTGAGATATTTTCAGTTTGATCAATGCTAAATGGGCATGGTGTGTAGAACGCTCCTCAGCGTTGGCCGCGTTGACAAGAAGCGTCTGGAGAGTAAGAGCCTCTTGTCGAAGCTGTAGCGCTTCAGGTAAGAAGCCGCTCATTTTTAATATTCGATAAGACATTCTTAAATCTTCGGGTACCTGGCTATCATCATCAAGCAGTAATGGTTTACCCGCACCCGGTAGGTTATCAAACTTACCTTGTTGCTGTGCTTCTTGTAGTTGGCGTTCAACAAGTGAATCGAGAAATAGCATAATCGTCACCCAGTAAATTCGAGAAAATAAAAAACCCGCCGAAGCGGGTTTTTTAATTGCATCAACTAACAGATTACTCTGCAGCTTCAGCTTGAGCTTCAGGACGATCAACAAGCTCGATGTAAGCCATCGGGGCGTTGTCTCCAGCACGGAAGCCACACTTAAGAATACGAGTGTAACCACCAGTGCGGCTCGCGAAACGCGGGCCTAACTCATTAAATAATTTTGCCACGATCTCGTTATCGCGAGTACGGGCGAATGCTAGACGACGGTTTGCAACATTGTCAGTCTTAGCAAGTGTAATCAGCGGCTCAACAACGCGACGCAGTTCTTTAGCCTTTGGTAAAGTCGTCTTGATAATTTCGTGACGGACTAATGAACCAGCCATGTTACGGAACATAGCCTGGCGATGGCTGCTGTTACGGTTCAGTTGACGACCACTCTTACGATGGCGCATGACCTTATCCTTCTCAGTGAAACCTTAACCTGTGATCCGGTTACTCATCTGCAATGCTTGCAGGTGGCCAATTTTCTAGGCGCATGCCCAGAGAAAGTCCACGTGAAGCCAGCACGTCTTTAATCTCAGTAAGAGATTTTTTACCAAGATTAGGCGTCTTAAGAAGCTCAACCTCAGTACGTTGTACCAGATCACCGATGTAGTGGATAGCTTCTGCTTTCAAGCAGTTAGCAGAGCGGACAGTCAATTCCAGATCGTCAACAGGGCGCAGCAAGATCGGATCGAACTCTGGTTTCTCTTCTTTAACTTCTGGTTGACGTACATCACGTAAATCAACAAAAGCATCAAGTTGTTCAGCCAGAATGGTCGCTGCACGACGAATCGCCTCTTCAGGATCGATTGTGCCGTTAGTTTCCATTTCGATGACTAGCTTGTCCAAATCTGTACGTTGCTCTACGCGAGCTGCTTCAACATTGTAGGCAATACGATCTACAGGGCTGTAGCAAGCATCTACTAACAAACGTCCAATTGGGCGCTCATCTTCTTCCGAATGAATTCGGGCAGAAGCCGGCACATAACCGCGACCACGCTGAACTTTGATTCGCATATTTACAGATGCGCTCTCGTCAGTGAGGTGGCAAATCACATGCTGTGGCTTGACGATTTCGACATCACCATCATGGGTGATGTCGGCTGCAGTCACAGGGCCGATGCCAGATTTATTCAAAGTTAGAATAACTTCATCTTTACCTTGAACTCTTACCGCAAGCCCTTTCAGGTTGAGCAGGATTTCGAGAATATCTTCTTGGATCCCTTCTTTGGTGCTGTACTCATGAAGTACACCATCAATTTCAACCTCGGTCACCGCGCAACCCGGCATGGATGAAAGCAGAATACGGCGCAGTGCGTTACCTAAAGTATGGCCAAAGCCACGCTCTAATGGTTCAAGGGTCACCTTGGCGTGCGTCGAACTAACTTGCTCGATATCTACCAGGCGCGGTTTTAGAAACTCTGTCACAGAACCCTGCATTGTGTCCTCTCTTTGGTACTCAAGCTTTACTTGGAGTAAAGCTCGACGATCAGGTGCTCGTTAATGTCCGCAGACAGATCAGTACGCTCAGGCTTACGCTTAAACACACCTTCCATCTTAGCTGCATCAACTTCTAGCCAGGTTGGCTTTTCACGTTGTTCTGACAGCTCAAGAGCCGCCTTAACGCGAGCTTGCTTTTTGGCTTTCTCACGGATGCTTACAACATCATTCGGAGATACCTGATAAGAAGCGATGTTAACAACGTGACCATTTACCAGGATTGACTTGTGGCTAACTAACTGGCGCGATTCAGCGCGAGTAGCTCCAAAGCCCATACGGTAAACAACGTTATCCAGACGGCCTTCCAGCAACGCTAACAGGTTTTCACCGGTGTTGCCTTTCAGACGAGCTGCTTCTTGATAATAGTTACGGAATTGACGCTCAAGAACACCGTACATACGACGAACTTTTTGTTTTTCACGTAACTGACCGCCGTAGTCAGACAGACGCGGTTTACGCGCACCGTGTTGACCAGGGGCTTGTTCAATCTTACACTTGGAATCAATCGCGCGAACGCCAGACTTAAGGAATAAGTCGGTGCCCTCACGACGGCTCAGCTTGAGCTTAGGACCCAAATATCTTGCCATTTTCTTTCTCCAACTAACCTAGAAACAGGCGCGTTATACGCGACGTTTCTTCGGCGGACGACAACCGTTGTGAGGGATCGGAGTCACATCAGTAATATTAGTGATGCGGAAACCAGCGGCGTTCAGTGCACGAATCGTTGATTCGCGTCCTGGACCCGGACCCTTTACCATAACTTCCAGGTTTTTAATACCGTAATCTTTTACAGCTTCTGCACAGCGCTCTGCAGCGACCTGAGCAGCGAACGGCGTAGATTTACGTGAACCACGGAAACCGGAACCACCGGCTGTTGCCCAACCCAATGCGTTACCCTGACGATCAGTAATAGTAACGATGGTGTTGTTAAAAGACGCATGGACATGAGCCACGCCGTCTGAGACTTGTTTTCTTACACGCTTACGTGCACGAACTGGTGCCTTTGCCATTATTTACTCACCCCGATTATTTCTTGATCGGTTTGCGCGGACCCTTACGGGTACGTGCATTGGTCTTGGTGCGCTGACCGCGAACCGGAAGACCACGACGATGACGCAAACCACGGTAGCAACCAAGGTCCATAAGACGCTTGATGCTCAGGGTAACTTCACGACGCAGATCACCTTCAACAACGAATTTGCCAACTGCTTCACGCAGTTGCTCAATCTGTTCTTCAGACAGCTCACTGATCTTAACATCTTCAGCAATACCCGTTGAAGCGCAAATGGCTTTTGAACGAGTTTTACCGATACCGAAGATTGCAGTTAATGCAATAACGGTGTGTTTATGATCAGGAATGTTAATGCCTGCTATACGGGCCACTATGCACTCCTATTACTAATTAACTGTATTCTCATGCTGAAAAGCCCGTTTTCAGGATACTCAAATGAAGAATACACTTACATAAAAAAGATTGGCTGGCTAATCTAGCCAGCTCAACCCGACTTTGCAAGAAAAATCTGCAATAAATCAGCCTTGACGCTGTTTATGCTTTGGTTCTACGCTACAAATCACACGTACGACACCGTCGCGACGAACGATTTTGCAGTTACGACACATTTTCTTGACGGAAGCACGAACTTTCATTTTTACTCTCCGTAACTTCTCAAGCGCCTAAATTAACGGCCTTGGCCTTTTAGGTTTGCTTTTTTCAATGCAGACTCGTATTGACTAGACATCATCAGAGTTTGCACTTGAGCCATAAAGTCCATGATAACAACGACGACAATTAGCAGTGATGTACCACCAAAGCTAAATGGAACATTCATCGCATCACGCATGAACTCCGGGATCAGGCAGATAAAGGTAATATACAGGGCGCCAATAAGAGTAAGGCGCGTCATCACTTTATCGATGTACCTCGCCGTTTGCTCTCCCGGACGAATACCCGGTACAAATGCGCCGGACTTCTTCAAATTATCTGCAGTTTCACGCGGGTTGAAGACCAACGCCGTATAGAAAAAGCAGAAGAAGATGATAGCAGTTGCGTATAGTAACACATAAAGTGGCTGACCTGGTGCTAAATTATCCGAAATAGCACTTAACCATGACCACCCAGTACTTCCGCCGAACCAGGAGGTTAACGTCGCTGGGAACAGAATGATACTGGATGCGAAAATAGCTGGAATCACTCCCGCCATGTTCACTTTTAAAGGTAAATGTGTACTTTGCGCAGCATATACGCGACGACCTTGTTGACGTTTTGCGTAGTTAACGACGATACGACGCTGACCACGTTCCACGAAAATAACAAAGTAAGTCACTGCAAATACTAAAACTGCAACCAACAATAATAAGAGGAAGTGTAGGCCGCCTTGCCGTGCTTGCTCGATGGTATGGCCAACGGCCTGCGGAAGACCCGCAACAATACCAGCAAAGATAATGATCGAGATACCGTTACCGATACCTCGTTCAGTAATCTGTTCACCTAGCCACATTAGGAACATTGTTCCTGTAACCAGACTTACAACAGCGGTAACGTAAAAAGCAATACCTGGATTGATAACCAATCCTTGCATGCCTGGCATGTTAGGCAACCCGGTAGCAATACCGATCGCTTGGAACACTGCCAGTACGAGAGTACCGTAACGAGTATACTGGCTAATCTTACGACGACCAGACTCCCCTTCCTTCTTGATCTCTGCTAACGCTGGATGAACCACTGTTAACAGTTGGATAATAATGGACGCAGAAATATACGGCATTATCCCCAGAGCAAAAATAGAAGCACGGCTCAGAGCACCACCAGAGAACATGTTAAACATGTCAATGATGGTGCCACGCTGTTGCTCGAGCAATTTAGCAAGAACTGTGGCATCAATACCAGGAATTGGAATGAAAGAACCAATTCGGAAGACAATTAGGGCACCAATTACAAACATTAGTCTGCGTTTTAGTTCACCTAGCCCGCCCTTGGCACTTTGAAAATCTAATCCCGGTTGTTTAGCCATCAGTTCAATTATTCCTCGATTTTACCGCCAGCAGCTTCGATAGCAGCACGAGCACCTTTGGTGACGCGCAGACCACGAATAGTTACTGGTGCGGTAACTTCGCCAGAAAGAATCACTTTCGCAAATTCGATCTGTACACCAATAATGTTAGCTGCTTTCAGTGTGTTCAGGTCAACGATACCGCCTTCAACTTTCGCCAGGTCAGACAGACGGATCTCTGTAGTGACCATAGATTTGCGAGAGGTGAAACCAAATTTTGGAAGACGACGGTATAAAGGCATCTGACCACCTTCAAAACCGCGACGTACGCCACCGCCAGAACGAGACTTCTGACCTTTGTGACCACGGCCACCGGTTTTACCGACGCCAGAACCAATACCACGACCTAAACGCTTAGCGGCGTGCTTAGACCCTTCGGCCGGAGACAGAGTATTTAAACGCATCTGTTACTCCTCCACTTTAACCATGTAGGAAACCGCGTTAACCATACCGCGAACCGCAGGAGTATCCTCACGTTCAACAGTATGACCAATACGACGTAACCCTAAGCCCAGAAGTGTTGCCTTATGCTTTGGCAGACGACCGATTGCACTGCGGGTTTGAGTAATTTTAATAGTCTTAGCCATGATAATTACCCCAGAATTTCTTCAACGGATTTACCACGCTTGGCAGCGACCATATCTGGAGATTTCATATTGCTCAGACCATCAATAGTTGCACGAACCACGTTAATCGGGTTAGTAGAACCATATGCTTTAGAAAGAACGTTATGAACTCCAGCAACTTCTAGTACTGCACGCATTGCACCACCGGCAATGATACCTGTACCTTCAGAAGCCGGCTGCATGAACACACGGGAACCAGTATGAACACCTTTAACAGGGTGTTGCAGGGTACCGTTAGTCAGCGCGACATTGACCATGTTACGACGGGCTTTTTCCATCGCTTTCTGGATTGCTGCTGGAACTTCGCGCGCTTTACCGTAACCAAAACCAACGCGACCGTTACCATCACCTACCACAGTCAATGCTGTGAAGGAGAAAATACGACCACCTTTAACAGTTTTAGAAACACGGTTTACCGCGATCAGTTTTTCCTGCAGTTCGCCAGCTTGTTTCTCGATGTGTGACATCTTAGACCTCTACCTTAGAACTGAAGGCCAGCTTCACGGGCAGCATCTGCCAGTGCCTGGACACGACCATGATATTGGAAACCAGAACGATCGAAAGAAACACCTGTGATGCCTTTTTCAATTGCGCGCTCTGCAATAGCTTTACCTACTGCGATTGCTGCGTCCTTGTTACCAGTGTACTTCAGTTGTTCAGCGATAGCTTTTTCTATAGTAGAAGCAGCAACCAGAACTTCGGAACCGTTCGGAGCGATTACCTGTGCGTAAATATGACGCGGGGTACGATGTACCACCAGGCGTGTAGCACCCAGCTCTTTGAGCTTGCGACGCGCACGGGTCGCACGACGGATACGAGCAGATTTCTTATCCATAGTGTTACCTTACTTCTTCTTAGCCTCTTTGATACGCACGACTTCGTCGGCGTAACGGACACCCTTGCCTTTGTAAGGCTCAGGACGACGGTAGGCGCGCAAGTCCGCTGCAACCTGTCCAATTACCTGCTTATCAGCACCTTTCAGTACGATTTCAGTTTGAGTTGGACATTCGGCAGTGATTCCCGCAGGCAATTTATGCTCAACAGGGTGAGAAAAACCCAGTGAGAGGTTCACTGAAGAACCTTTAATAGCCGCACGATAACCAACACCGACTAACTGCAGCTTCTTGGTGAAGCCTTCGGTAACACCGATAACCATTGAGTTTAACAGAGCACGTGCAGTACCTGCTTGCGCCCATGCATCAGCGAAACCTTCGCGAGGTGCGAAAGTTAAAGCGTTATCTGCATGTTTAACTTCAACAGCTTTGTTGATAGTACGAGACAGCTCGCCGTTTTTACCTTTAATCGATACTTCCTGACCGTTGATTTTTACGTCGACGCCGGCAGGAACAACGACAGGTGCTTTAGCAACACGAGACATTTTACCCTCCGATTACGCTACGTAGCAGATAATTTCGCCACCAAGACCAGCTTGGCGCGCTGCACGATCAGTCATAACACCTTTAGATGTAGAAACAACTGCGATACCTAAACCAGCCATAACTTTTGGCAGCTCATCTTTTCTTTTATAGATGCGCAGGCCTGGGCGGCTTACTCGCTGAATGCTTTCTACAACAGCCTTTCCTTCGAAGTACTTTAAAGTCACTTCGAGTTCTGGCTTGATGTCGCCTTCAATTTTAAAATCTTCAATATAACCTTCTTCCTTCAGCACGTTGGCGATTGCCAATTTCAGCTTGGAGGAAGGCATGGTGACCGCAACTTTGTTCGCGGACTGACCGTTACGGATACGGGTCAGCATATCCGCGATCGGATCTTGCATGCTCATCAGTGTCTACTCCCGTGATTCAATTGGTGACAATTACCAGCTAGCCTTTTTCAAGCCAGGTACTTCACCGCGCATAGCGGCTTCACGTAACTTGATACGGCTCAGCCCGAACTTACCTACATAACCGTGTGGACGGCCAGTTTGGCGGCAACGATTACGCTGACGGGACGGGCTGGAATCACGCGGCAGTGACTGAAGCTTGAGAACAGCATTCCAACGATCTTCGTCAGAAGCGTTCACATCAGAGATGATCGCTTTCAGTTCAGCGCGTTTCGCGAAGAATTTGTCTGCTAATTTTACACGCTTAACTTCACGTGCTTTCATTGATTGCTTAGCCATTAGTAACCCTACCTTACTTACGGAACGGGAAGTTAAAGGCTGCCAGCAGAGCACGGCCTTCATCATCAGATTTCGCAGTAGTGGTAATGGTAATATCCAAACCACGGACGCGATCGACTTTATCGTAGTCGATTTCTGGGAAGATGATCTGCTCACGGACACCCATGCTGTAGTTACCACGTCCATCGAAAGACTTCGCAGATAAACCACGGAAGTCACGAATACGAGGTACAGCAATAGTGATCAGGCGGTCAAAGAATTCCCACATACGTTCGCCACGTAGGGTTACTTTACAGCCGATCGGATAGCCCTGACGGATTTTGAAGCCTGCAACAGATTTGCGTGCTTTGGTGACTAACGGCTTTTGACCGGAGATTGATGCTAAATCAGCTGCTGCGTTATCCAGCAGTTTCTTATCAGCAATCGCTTCACCAACACCCATGTTCAGGGTAATCTTCTCGACCCGAGGGACTTGCATGACTGAATTGTAGTTAAACTCAGTCATGAGCTTCTTAACTACTTCGTCTTTGTAGTAATCATGCAGTTTCGCCATCGTACTACTCCAAATTACTTGATAGTTTCGCTATTAGACTTGAAGAAACGGACTTTTTTACCGTCTTCGAATCTAAAGCCTACACGGTCTGCCTTACCAGTAGCCGCATTGAAGATTGCAAGGTTGGAAAGCTCGATTGCTGCTTCTTTCTCAACGATGCCACCTGGTTGATTCATAGCCGGTACAGGCTTCTGATGTTTCTTAACCAGGTTTATCCCTTCAACAATAACTTTGCTGGAAGACAATACATTTTTTACTTTACCGCGTTTACCTTTGTCTTTACCGGTCAACACGATAACTTCGTCGTTACAACGGATTTTAGCTGCCATGGCTCGCTCCTTAGAGTACTTCTGGTGCCAGAGAGATAATTTTCATGAACTTTTCAGTACGAAGTTCACGAGTTACCGGCCCAAAAATACGCGTTCCGATAGGTTGCTCGCTGTTATTGTTTAAAATAACGCATGCATTACCATCGAAGCGAATGACAGAACCGTCGGGGCGACGAACACCCTTCTTGGTGCGCACCACTACCGCCTTCAGGACATCACCCTTTTTAACTTTACCACGAGGAATTGCTTCCTTGATGGTAACTTTGATGATATCACCGACGCCTGCGTAGCGACGGTGCGAGCCACCCAGAACCTTGATACACATTACGCTACGTGCACCGGAGTTGTCGGCGACGTTTAGCATAGTCTGTTCTTGGATCATTTTAGTGCTCCGCTAATGTCAACTACTACTTCGGGACCTACAATTACTAGGTCGTTTAAAAGCCCCATTACCGAGGGCGCGGCATTATAACACCGCTTCTCGCAGATGGGTAGAAAAAATAAACGGCTCTTGCGAGCCGTCTATCTGTTTTCACAGAAAAGAGATTCTATTACAGAACCGCTTTTTCCACAACACGAACAAGTGTCCAAGACTTAGTCTTGGATAGTGGACGGCATTCGCGGATTTCTACCACGTCACCGATTCCACATTCATTGTTCTCATCATGGATGTGAAGCTTAGTCGTACGCTTGATGAATTTACCGTAGATCGGGTGCTTCACGAAACGTTCGATAGCAACAACTGCAGATTTTTGCATTTTGTCACTAACTACACGACCTTGCAAAGTACGAATTTTATCGGTCATTACGCACCCGCCTTTTGAGTCAGTAAAGTCTTAACACGTGCAACATCACGACGAGCTTGTTTCAGCAGATGTGTCTGCTGAAGCTGGCCAGATGCTGCCTGCATGCGCAGGTTAAACTGTTCACGCAGGAGGTTAAGCAGCTCAGTGTTCAGTTCTTCAACACTTTTTTCACGCAGCTCAGTTGCTTTCATTACATCACCGTCTTAGTTACAAAGGTGGTTTTGATAGGCAGTTTTGCTGCTGCCAGCTTAAATGCCTCACGGGCCAGCTCTTCTGGTACGCCGTCCATTTCATAAAGGACTTTGCCAGGCTGGATTAGGGCAACCCAATACTCTACGTTACCCTTACCTTTACCCATACGCACTTCAAGCGGCTTCTCAGTAATTGGTTTGTCCGGGAATACACGGATCCAAATTTTACCTTGACGCTTAACTGCACGGGTCATAGCACGACGTGCTGCTTCGATCTGACGAGCAGTCAGACGACCACGGCCAACAGCTTTCAGACCGAAAGTACCGAAGCTGATATCCGTGCCCTGCGCTAGACCGCGGTTACGGCCTTTGTGCACTTTACGGAATTTCGTACGCTTTGGTTGTAACATAGCGACTCTCCTTACTTACGGCCTTTACGCTGCTGCTTTTTAGGTTGAGCAGCCGGTTTTTCCGATTGTTCAACAGCAGCCATACCACCCAGGATCTCACCTTTGAAGATCCATACCTTAACGCCGATTACACCATATGTGGTGTGCGCTTCAGAAGTGTTGTAATCAATGTCTGCACGTAGAGTGTGCAATGGAACACGACCTTCACGGTACCATTCGGTACGTGCGATCTCAGCTCCGCCTAAACGGCCACTAACTTCAACTTTAATTCCTTTAGCGCCAAGACGCATTGCGTTCTGTACAGCACGCTTCATCGCACGACGGAACATAACACGACGTTCCAGCTGTGAAGTGATGCTATCAGCAACCAATTTAGCGTCCAGTTCCGGTTTACGGACTTCGGCGATATTGATCTGAGCAGGAACGCCAGCGATTTTCGCGACGACCGTACGCAGTTTTTCTACGTCTTCACCTTTCTTACCGATGACGATACCAGGGCGAGCAGTGTGAATGGTAACACGAATGCTTTTAGCTGGACGCTCGATAACGATACGAGATACAGACGCTTTAGCCAGTTCTTTAGTCAGGAACTGACGTACTTTAAAATCGCTGTCTAGGTTGTCAGCGAATTCTTTGGTATTGGCGAACCAAGTAGAGTTCCAGGGTTTAACAATACCCAGGCGAATACCATTAGGATGTACTTTCTGACCCATTGCTAGTCTCCAGAGTCTCAGCGATCGGACACAACCACAGTAATGTGGCTGGTGCGCTTCAGGATACGATCTGCACGACCTTTTGCACGCGGCATAATACGCTTCATGCTTGGGCCTTCATCTACGAAAATTTTCGCGACTTTCAGATCATCAATGTCAGCGCCATCGTTGTGTTCAGCGTTAGCAATGGCAGATTCTAAGACTTTCTTAACCAATACAGCCGCTTTTTTATTGGTGTAGGTTAAAATGTCCAGAGCCTGCGACACTTTCTTACCGCGTACTAGATCCGCTACCAGACGAACCTTCTGCGCAGAAGAACGAGCGTGGCGATGTTTAGCGATAGTTTCCATCTCTTCCTCCTGCCTTAGCGTTTCTTAGCTTTCTTATCAGCCGCGTGGCCGCGATAAGTACGAGTCGGCGCAAATTCACCTAACTTGTGACCGACCATTTCGTCGGAAACAAATACAGGTACGTGCTGACGACCATTATGGACAGCGATGGTCAAACCGATCATGTTAGGAAAGATCGTTGAACGACGGGACCAAGTGCGCAAAGGCTTCTTGTCTCCGCTTTCCACCGCTTTCTCTACCTTCTTCAGCAAGTGCAGGTCAATAAAAGGACCTTTCTTGAGAGAACGTGGCATGGCTTATCCTCTAATATTATTTTTTGCTACGGCGACGTACGATAAACTTATCAGTACGCTTGTTGCTACGGGTCTTCTTACCTTTGGTTTGAACGCCCCACGGAGTTACCGGGTGCTTACCAAAGTTACGACCTTCACCACCACCGTGCGGGTGATCGACTGGGTTCATTGCAGTACCGCGAACGGTAGGACGAACACCACGCCAGCGAGTTGCACCTGCTTTACCAAGTACGCGAAGCATATGCTCAGCGTTACCGACTTCACCTAATGTCGCGCGGCAGTCAGCTTCAACTTTACGCATTTCACCAGAACGAAGACGCAGGGTAACGTAAGAACCGTCACGAGCGATGATTTGCACGTAAGCACCAGCTGAACGAGCCAATTGGCCGCCCTTACCTGGTTTCATTTCTACGTTATGAACAGTAGAACCTACTGGGATGTTGCGCATAGGCAGGGTGTTACCTGCTTTGATTGCTGCATCAACGCCAGATTGGATCTGATCACCAGCTTTCAGGCCTTTAGGGGCCAGGATGTAACGACGCTCACCGTCTTTGTACAGAACCAGTGCAATGTTTGCAGAACGGTTCGGATCGTACTCAAGACGTTCAACAACTGCTGGGATACCATCTTTGTTGCGTTTAAAGTCAACAATACGGTATGCACGCTTGTGACCACCACCGATATGACGGGTAGTGATACGTCCGTTGTTGTTACGACCACCAGACTTGCTGTTTTTTTCCAGCAGTGGGGCGTATGGCTTGCCTTTGTGCAGCTCTGGGTTCACCACTTTAACTACGTGGCGACGACCCGGAGATGTCGGTTTACATTTAACAATTGCCATTGTTTCTCTCCTCCGACTTACTCTGCGCCGCCGACGAAGTCCAGATTCTGGCCTTCTTTCAGGGTCACGTAAGCTTTTTTCCAGTCGCTACGACGACCAACACGCTGTCCGTGACGCTTAACTTTACCTTTAACCAGTAAAGTGTTCACATCTTTAACTTCAACTTCGAACAGCTTTTCTACGGCAGCTACGATTTCTGCTTTGGTCGCGTCTTTTGCAACTTTGAGTACGATGGTGTTTGATTTTTCCATCGCGGCAGACGCTTTTTCAGAAACGTGCGGTGCGCGCACTACTTTCAGCAGACGTTCTTCACGAATCATGCCAGCATCTCCTCAACTTGCTTAACTGCGTCAGCAGTCATTACGACTTTGTCGAAGGCAATCAAGCTAACTGGATCGATTCCTGCTGCATCACGCACATCAACCTTGTACAGGTTGCGCGCTGCTAGGAACAGATTCTCATCCAATTCACCAGTGATGATCAGTACATCTTCCAATGCCATATCTTTCAGTTTCTGTGCCAGCAGCTTAGTTTTAGGCGCTTCAACAGAGAACTTTTCGACAACGATCAGACGTTCTTGACGTACCAATTCAGACAGAATGCTTTTCAGCGCTCCACGGTACATCTTTTTGTTAACTTTCTGACTGTGGTCCTGCGGACGTGCAGCGAAGGTTACTCCACCAGAACGCCAGATTGGGCTCTTAGCAGAACCAGCACGTGCACGGCCAGTACCTTTTTGACGCCATGGTTTCTTTCCAGAACCAGTGACTTCGGCACGAGTTTTTTGCGCACGGGTACCTTGACGGGCACCTGCTGCGTAAGCAACAACAACCTGGTGAACCAGCGCTTCGTTAAAATCACGACCGAAGGTAGTTTCGGAAACAGTCAGCGCGCTCTGCGCGTCTTTCAATACTAATTCCATTGCTATCCCCTTACGCCTTCACAGCTGGTTTAACAATCAGGTCGCTACCGGTAGCTCCCGGGACAGCACCTTTGACCAGCAGCAGGTTGCGTTCTGCGTCTACGCGAACGACTTCTAAGCTCTGAACGGTTACACGCTCATTACCTAATTGACCTGCCATTTTCTTGCCTTTGAACACTTTGCCCGGAGTCTGGTTCTGACCGATAGAACCCGGAACGCGGTGAGACAAGGAGTTACCGTGGGTCGCGTCCTGGGTACGGAAGTTCCAGCGCTTAACGGTACCTGCGAAACCTTTACCTTTAGAGGTGCCAGTTACATCTACTTTTTTAACGTCAGCGAAAATTTCAACACTGATGCTTTGACCAACGGTGTATTCTGCGCTTTCAGCACGGAATTCCCATAAGCCACGGCCAGCTTCAACGCCAGCTTTAGCAAAATGACCTGCTTCTGGTTTAACTACACGGTTTGCTTTTTTAGCACCAGTAGTGACCTGAATAGCTTGGTAACCGTCGTTTTCTAGGCTCTTAACCTGAGTAACGCGGTTTGCTTCAACTTCGATTACGGTTACTGGGATAGAAACGCCTTCTTCAGTGAAGATACGCGTCATGCCCACTTTCTTACCGACTAAACCAATCATTGTATCAACCTCTCAATCGCTCGATGTCCTGATTAACCCAGGCTGATCTGCACGTCAACACCTGCAGCCAGGTCTAGACGCATCAGAGCATCAACGGTTTTTTCAGTTGGCTCAACGATGTCTACCAGACGTTTGTGAGTGCGAATTTCGTACTGATCACGCGCATCTTTGTTAACGTGCGGAGAAATCAGAACGGTAAAGCGCTCTTTACGAGTCGGCAGCGGGATCGGACCACGTACTTGCGCACCAGTGCGCTTAGCAGTTTCGACGATTTCCGCGGTTGATTGATCGATCAGACGATGATCAAACGCTTTAAGACGAATACGGATTCTTTGGTTCTGCATGAGACCAGAGCTCCAAACATTTTATAAACGAAAATGATTACTCCTCGTGCCCATTACGATTGATGGGAGAGTGTAATCGTTCAGCATATAACTCCCCAATCGGGAGTATTATTAGAGGTAGCAAATCGCTACTCTGCGATTCTGCTCGAATCGCGCTCCTATTACGAGCAAGCCAGCGCATTATACTTATAAATCACTTCAATGCAACCCTTGTCTGCTTTTTGTACATTGCGACTCAACGCACCCTTAAGATGTCATTTTTAAGTAGGCTGCGGGGTTAATTCAATACTCACTCTCAATGTCGCAGATATGTTATGGCAGCCAATTGTCTATATGTATCAATCTAGTTACCCAGTCTGAAATCATTCATGGAAGGTGATAGGCATGCTTAATATCAACCTACTGGCATTTGCTTATCTACTGCTTAACCTGATAAGACGTGCATTACTGACCTTTACTCCCTCGCAAAGCACTTTAGCCTGGTGGATTACAGCAGTTTACTCAAACGACGTTGGGCAAAACTTCTCTTCAATAATGCCATTACCTTTTCAATACTGGATTAAGCACTATCTGGCATTTTTCCTATGCTTATATCTTGCTTTACAGGCACTACAAGGTCTTTTACCAATACCTATTGTTGTTATCGGTCTCTTTGGCTCGATATTGCTGCTATTGGCTTGCATTGATTGGTTTTACTTTCTGCTTCCTAACCCTCTCACTTATTTACTGATGGTTGCGGGAGCAATCTCATCCACTTCCCTACTTGGTGTGGACACCATGAATATCTTCTTAAGATGTACTACTTGTTATGGCGTGCTAAGGGTAATTCAAGGCGTGTACTATTTATTCAGACATAAAGTAGGTCTGGGATCAGGGGACGTGAAATTGATCACCGCGTTAGCCTGTTGGTTCGACCTCTACCAACTCTCTTTTATCATTCTTTTAGCTTCAATGATCGCCCTACCCATTTGTTTATTACAGTATCGTGGTCTCCGTTCCCTACACACTGTTATCATACCTTTTGGCACTTTTTTATCCTTATCAGCATGTTATTGCGCATATCTTTTCTACAACGATTTTTTAATATTCTTCTAGTCGCTATGTATTTTTAGCCCAACGACGATTGATGAGAAAGTAACCAATGATTATTACGGTAAGTAACACCGAAACCAGATGTAATAGCTCGTTGCCCATCAATGTAATGCTAGTACCTTTAACCATTATGCCCCTAATTACACGCATAAAATGGGTAAGAGGAATGAGATTTCCTAACCACTGAGACCATTGCGGCATAGCCTCAAAGGGGGAGAGAAATCCAGATAGCATATTAGAAAATAGAAAATAAAATGAGAGCAACTGCATTGCTTGGAGCTGATTGGTAATAACAGTTGTTAAGCTCACTCCTATTACCACACTCAATAGAATGAATAGAGCCGACACTGCAAACAGTTCGCTGTAGGATCCTTGCATTGGGATATCCAAAATCGTAATACTTATAACCAGCATCAAATTCAATTGTAGTAATCCTATCATCACGTAAGGGATCGCCTTCCCGCTTAGGTACACAAAAGGACTTACCCCTGAACCTTTAATATGCTGAAAGGTACCCCGTTCTCTTTCTCTAACAATCGATAAGCAAACCATGAGCATAGGCATTATGGATAAAATAATACCCATTAATCCGGGCACGATATTAATTTGAGAGTCACCCTTTGGATTAAACCATTTTCTGAAGACAACGTTAGTTTTACTTAATGATTCATTCGTTGTTGAAGAATAATTATAGCTTTCTCGATATTCAGTGTTTTCTATAAGGTACTGCAAACTCTGAAGGGCATTTGCTGTACTACTGGGATCAGTCCCGTCGGTTTCGACAAGTATGTCGGAATTACTACCACTGATGATACTTTTAGAAAAATCGTTAGGAATATGTACTAGTATTTTCACTAAACCCGAAGAAAATTTTCTTCTTGCTATTATTTCTTCTTGCACAATAGAAACTCTAAAGTAACCACTATTATTCATTGCAGAAATTAATGTTCGAGAAAATGCAGAATTATCGTGGTCTATCACAATTGTGGCTACGTTCTTTGCATCCAAATTAACTGAGTAGCCCATGACAACTAAATTTATGACGGGCATAACGATTATCATCAAAATGATCACTCTATCTCTGATTATTTCTCTGATTTCTTTCTGTGCTAGTGCAAGGAGTATTGTTGGGTTAATAATCGACACGTGATACCTTAATTACTCGATAAAATATAAAGCAAAGCATCTAACGGTGTTGGTATGGGACTAAAGGTGAGATTAGGATACTTTAATTTTAATATCTCACATTGCAAATGACCCGTTACGGATATGGAATTACCTCGTGGAATGATTTGCAGATTGTCTTCACAGGACATTTCGGCGTTGAAATGCCTCACACCCTCTCCTTCAACAAGATAAGTAGGTATATTTTGAGAGGAAAATAGTTCTTCTAAATTTCCTGTAAACCGTAATACTCCATTTTTTAAGTAAACTAAGTGATGACATTTTTCAATTTCGTCGATTGCATGGGTGACGATTAAAACCGTCATACCCTCACCAGCAAGTTCAAATATTAACGTCCAGAATTCCTTACGTGCTAATGGGTCAATGCTTGCTGTAGGTTCATCTAAAAAAAGTATTTTTGGGCGGTGAATGATCGCACAGGCCAATGATAATTTCTGTTTCCATCCTCCCGATAGATTCTTAGCTAAAGTATTTCTAAAGCGTTCTAATCCCAATCTACTGATCAGTTTTTCAGATTCTGCGTCAACTTTTCTTACATTTCGCATTTTCCCTATAAAGACGAGGTTCTCAAGTACTGTCAAGGACTCCCATAATGTGAAGTATTGAGTCATGTAACCTACATTTTTTTTAATATAGGCTTGTTCAGTAGAGATATCGTAACCCATGCAAAATCCTTGGCCGCTATCGCTGGGCATCATGCCACATATAATATTTATCATTGTCGATTTACCACTACCGTTAGGGCCAATAAAACCAACAATTTGACCCTTAAGAATATTGAGGGTTACATCGTTGATGACCTTTACGTTGTCAAATGACTTATGAATATTATTAAGAATAATACATGCTTCTCTCATAGCGTAATCTCTACGGGTGTGCCTGCAGGCAGCTCTATATTTTTATCTCTAAATTTAGCTTCGATTAAATAGACTAAGGTATCATTCTTATCATCGTATAACATTGGGGGAGTATATTCTGGCTTGGGTGAGACATAGTCGATAACAGCATTATATTCCTCATTAATATCATTCACCCTCACTAAAATGGAATCATTAATATTTATTTTATATAATTTTTTCCTATTGATATAAAATTTAATTTTTTTACCTTTTTCAGGTACTATGATTAGGACTGGACTACCAAGAGAAGTTAATTCCCCTTTCTTTCTTAAGATATCGTGAATAATACCATCCGTAGGACTTTTAACTTCAGCTTGAGATATATCATATTTATTATTTTCAATATCAATATTTATCTTATCAATTTTAATCTTCTGGGCGATCAATTCATCAACTCTTGCCGGAAGCAATTTATTATTCAACTCAGCCGTTATTTTCTTTAAACTATTCCTTTTTATATTTAAGTTTAGCTCTTCAGTCTCAATGTCTTCTTTAGAAAGGAAACCTTTATCTAGTAACTTTCTTTTCCTTTCTAAAGTAGACTCTGCTTTAACTATTTCCTTCTGCAATCTATCTATATCTATATCAATGAGGTCTCTTTCACTTTTTCTTATACCCTTCTCCATATTTCTGAGTATCGCCTCTTCGTACTTTTTATCCCTCTCTAATTTCTCTCCTGTTTTTCTAAGCGTATAGTCATCGGTCTTAAACAAGACATCACCAATTTTAACTTTATTTCCCTTATTAACATCTATATTCTTAATCTCTAAGGAATTTCCTATCGATATATATATATACTCATCCTCAATATATCCCATAGTACTATTTTTATAATCTTCACAGCCGGAGAGTGTAAATATATTTATTATTATATATATTAATATCTTTGAATTCATGGCATTGCAATCAGACAATTTAAGATTGGTGGAATTATATTCTCCATATAAAATAAAACAAACAATATTTTCTTATTAATATGAGTGGGCTTTTATAAGACTATTATCAACTCCTAAATTTAAATATATTATCAATAGTAAAATATTTTTTTGGTAAAAAAAAAGAGCGCCTCAGCGCCCTTTTTTAGCAAAATTATCTCAATTAAGCGATAACTTTAGCAACAACACCCGCACCTACAGTACGGCCACCTTCACGGATTGCGAAACGTAAACCGTCA
>NZ_JALBCV010000022.1:28270-29899 GCF_022602565.1 Rosenbergiella metrosideri | reverse complement strand
AATGAGAACTCTATCGATATCACACCACTATTACTAGTGATTTTATTCAAAAAACTCCTCATTGAATGACTCCAATCAAAACGTTTGAACATTAAAGAGATCTGTCGCTAAAAGATCCGGATGTTTACTGTAACCTCTTTTTTTAAGAATATCTTTAGCATAACGAAGGTCACCACTTTTAGCCAAAGAAAAAATTAAATTATGGTCTATTTGGCTATCTTGATAACCCCGTAAATATATTGGTAAAAGTAACTGAACAGCTTCGGTATATTTTTTCTGAATGATATAAATCATCGCCATATTATTGACAACATTTTCTTCTTGTTTGTAACCTACTCTTGCCAGAGTAAAGGAGTTGAGAGCTTTATCAAGATCACCCATCTGAGCTTGTATAACCCCCCGTAAATTTAATCCTTCTGAATTATTTCTATCTTTAGTTAATGCTATATCTACAAAACTTAAAGATTGTTTATATTTTCCTAACTGTGAAAGATTCTTAGCTTGTAATAGATAAACATCGGGAGATGCACCAGATGACAACAATGGCTTTAAGTAATACATTGAAGACCTGTAGTCTTGCGATTGATAATAATAATAGGCTAAATCATATCGGACTTTGGGGGTGTTATTTTTCTTAAGCTCCTCACGCTTTAACTTAATCAATCCGGTATAGTTTTTTACTTTTAATAAAATATTCTCATTATTTAGAGTCGTTTTATTGTTATCTTTACTATAATTGTTAGTACAGCCTGATAGAGATAATAGAAACATAAGAGTAAAAAGTGGATAGCGCCCTAAATTAACCATTTGAAAATATCCTCATAATCCCTGGTGCGGCAACGATAATAACAACCGGAAACATAAAGAAAAGAATTAGGGGAACACTCATCTTAGCTGATAAATTCCCAATATTTTCTTCTGTATTGAGTAGCTGAATTTCACGGATATCACGCGATAGATCCATCAATTGCTCATATAATGATGAGCCGTACTGTAAACTCTGCTCTAACATTGCACAAAATAGTCGGGTCTCAGTGGACGGTATTTCTTGACTAAAGTGATGTAATGCATGACTTAAACCACTCATTTCGGTTCTACGGACTAATCTCTGTATAAAAGGAACAAAGTCAGGATTGATGCCCGACATTTTGCTAGCAAGAAATTTAAAAGCTTGTTCTGGCGTCATCCCACACTGAATACTTACCGCTAGAAGATCGATCATCCAGGGTAATTCTGCAGTTAACTTCTTAACTTTTTTTCGTACATACATTGCACGGAGCATGCTGGGGAAAATGATTGTCACTACCATACTCAAAATGATAATAACAATATAGTCACTTTTCCCTAGGTCCCAAGACATTAACTTACTTACTAGTATACTTAGAACACTAAGACCTACCGCTAAAATGACTTTCACCATAAAGCTGCCATCTATACGTCGGTACAAGCTAAGGGTTTGACTATTTTGCTCAAGTACAGCTTCTGTATGCTGATGTTCTTTATGTTCTTGTAGCTTTAATTGCTGAACCTTCGCATCAATTAAAGTATAACTTTTCTTAATCGAAACCTCTCTGTATTTTTTGTTGATAAAAAATAATAATAATATCAAAGGAAACATAAATATTAGTA
>NZ_JALBCV010000022.1:0-28260 GCF_022602565.1 Rosenbergiella metrosideri | reverse complement strand
AGATGTGTATAAGAGACAGAAATAATAAAGTAGAAAGTTACCTCTAGGATCATCAAAGATAAAATTAAAGTTATCTTCACTGATAAATTTCAATAAGATAAGAAATAAAAAAGGTATAGCCCCTGTTATTTTAGATGCCATACGCATTTCTGAAGTGAGCGTAAGCATCTTTTTTTCCATTGCAGTATTACTTGCTAAGGAACGTTGCAATTTTCCAAGCACTTCTCTGAGTCGTCCCCCGCTATTAATGTTTAATAATATTGCGACGATGAAAAAATAGTATTCTTTATAAGGGTAATGTTTCCACGAATCTAAAAAAACAACTTCTGGATTATCGCCAAAATTTAGCCTTCTTGTAATGATGCTAAATTCTTTAGCTAACTGATTATTATTATTTTTACTATAATCTTCCATTGCTTGTAAAAAGGTACGACCTGAAGAAATAGCACCATTAATTGAAGATATCGATTCGGTAAAATCTATCTCAAAAACTTTTTTCTTTTTCTTTAATAAAATCTTATACCATAGTATATAACTGATAGGCGTCAACGACAATAATATGGGTAAACTAGGGAAATTGAAAAAATTAACATTTATCACTTGAGCTATAAGTACAACGCCTAATGGTACTGTAATCCTTTTAACCAAATCATAAAGGCTATCCACGATAAAAATGTTTTTAATGCTCTCTACTTTATGGCTGATTATTTTTAGGATATTTTGAATTAATGATTCTTTATTTACTACAGTATAATCTTTACCGGCCAATGTCATCAATAAATTCTTTCGTTCTGTTCCGCTCGAAAAAATGTGCCTAGTCTGTTTTATTCTTAACAAAACCATCAGAATAAAAAAGAAGGACATAAGGATAAATATTAAGTATATATTTTTCATTCTATCATCCAAAAACCTGTTTTAGATAATTATCTTTTGAATGCATTTTAGCTCGAGAGTAAATATTTGACCGCGTAGATAAACCAGGTGTGAAAAAACTCCCCTGTACTTTACCATTCACTGAATCACTGATTTTAAAAGAAAATATGTCCTGCAGTACTATGATGTCGTTTTCTAACCCCATAATTTCTGTAATATGAGTAATTTTACGGGATCCATCGTGTAATCGGCTTGCTTGAATTAAAAGATTTACGGCAGAACTTATATTACGTCTTATCGCGTCTAAGGGGAGATTTAAGCCAGCCATCATTACCATATTCTCTAAGCGTGCGACTGCATCACGAGGTGAATTGGCATGTAGTGTTGTCATCGAACCGTCATGGCCCGTATTCATAGCTTGCAGCATCTCAAAGGTTTCTCCGCCCCGACACTCTCCTACAATGATTCTATCAGGGCGCATACGTAGCGTATTGATCATCAAATCACGCATGGTGACCTGACCACTACTTTCTACACCAGCCATTTTAGTTTCTAAACGCACAACGTGTTCCTGCTGTAGTTTCAATTCAGCGGCATCTTCCAAAGTGATGACACGTTCGTCGCTGTTAATGTGGCGCGATAACGCATTTAATAACGTTGTTTTTCCCGATCCAGTACCACCAGAAATGATAATATTTGCTTGGCAGCTCACTGCTATGGCTAGAAAGTTAGCCATTTGCTCATTCATCGCTCCCCAACTCACTAAATCTTTCAATGTGCGGGACACATTGCTGAATTTACGGATAGAAATAGAGGTACCATCAAGTGTAATGGGGTTAATCACAACATTTAAGCGACTACCATCACTCATCCGAGCATCAACTAATGGCTGAGACTCATCGATACGCCGCCCAACACGATTGACTAAGCGTTTGGCAATATCGGTTAATTGTTGGTTATCAATAAACCTTTTATTTGTTTTAACCAATTTTCCGCTACGCTCGACGAATATTTTTTCTGGACCGTTAACTAAAATATCGCTGACGGTTGGATCTTCCATTAATTCCCGTAATGGCCCTACCCCCAAAATTTCGTCCGCAATAGCCGCAGAAAGTAATTGAGTATTTTCTGAAGGCAAATATAGATTACGCTCAACACTAATGCGCTGAACAGTTTTCGATATTTCACGAATAAGTGCGGTTCGATCAGCGAGTAAATGTTCAATAGTATCGATATCTAACTCAGGGAGAACCAAAGTCCTTAGTTGTTTTGTAACGCCTTCAAATTTATCAATCATAGCGCGTTATCCTCGTTGGGCTATTTTTTTTAATGAATCAAATAAGCCTATTTTGGTTAGGGTTTGTTTTCTTTTCCCGAGTAGTAAATTACACATACTCTCCAAGTATTGAATATTTTTCCCATTAAAGTTTATCGGGAGTGAAGGGTCTCCCGATTTTATTAAATAAGGAATGGTAATATCGACTGACTTACCAATTAAACCGCTGATTTCTTGAGTATTCACTTCACCACTTATTTTTCCGTGATGGTTATTATGGCATATATAGAGTCTGCGCACTCCGTTATTACTGTTCATCAGGTGGTTGTTGGCTTCGATAATTTTCTTAGCCATTCTAGATGAAGAAATATCTCGATCACAAATTAATAGCAAACAATCCGTATGGGTGAGTACATTTTCAATATTTTCGTCAGATGCATTATATCCTGTAAAATCGAATATTACGCATTCATAATTATCATAAATATCATTATGATATTGCCAAGCCTGACTCTTTTCTTCGTAATATCCTGAAAGATTATTTTGTAATAGTGTCACCTCATTGGAAATGGCGACTTTGGATATCAAGTCAAGATTTTGAGTACCGTAAGCACCTTGAACAATAAGGGTTGGTGATTGTCTCTTTTTCGCTATAAATTCAGCTGCATAATAACTGAGCATTGATGCACCGACACCACCTTTACAGCCCATTATTGTAATGCGTATAGCATTGCCTAATTCGATTTTATCTTGAGACACTTTATACACCAAACTCCCTAACCGATTAAGTTGGGTTGGATAGTAACAGTATTTTATCTCATTCTTCTCGAATTCCTCGGCTAGTAATAATGAGTCCTTATTACTGAAAGCAATTTTAGTTACATTTTTTGATAACTGGATATCGATTATTTCAATTGCATCTTTTGGTGATTCGAGATGCGATGCATCAAATACAATACAACCGATATTTGCAGTATCTTCAAATAACTCCAATTGCTCAATCGTACCAAGAAAACGTTTTATTTCGCCAAATCCGCGCAAGGCTAACTGTTCGCATACCTTATCCATTTTAGTTGAATCGGGTGTTACGATAAGTATAGAGTGCTCTAAATCACTCTCCGCTTTACTATTTTCGGAAAAGAGTAGCATAGGTTATTCCTTTATGTTACTGACGGATTATTCCAGTACCAGCATCGCATCAGTATTGTCCTGAAGCGCACAACTTTCCTGTCCGATCCATTTACTCGAATTTTTCAAATTATACGGTTGGCAGTAGGTACGACTATTTAACGTTTTAAGAACTAGATTAACAGACTCTCGACTTTGATATTTATTGCTAATGTTTTGAGTGTAATGGGTGACTATATCTTTCCTATCAACGCCTTCTTTCACTAGAGAGTTAATAATAGCCTTTATAGGCTGATTCAAATCAGGATTTGCCCACTCTATTTCAATTACTCCTCCCATATACTGATAAAACGGTAATATTTTAGCTATAGTGATTTCCTGTTCAATATCGTTACGACTTGAAATGGTAAACCTATACTCGCCTGCTAAGCTTATCGCAGGTATACCTAATAAGAAAAAAATCGCCACTATGCTACGCAATAAATTAGCCATCAGTAGATAAAACCTCCCTGTTCAAGGAAATTGATGATTGTCTTTTTTGATGTTTGGTTTTCAGTACCTGCGATATTGAGATAGCGCTCTAACAAAGTACTTCTCTGCCAGTTTGGTAATGAAATTTGAGATGATGAAATAGGTCGAACCAGATTTACCGTCGCGACTACAACTAATTCTGTCCTCTCACGCTGAGAGGAGGTTGACCTAAAAAATGCACCCAGTACAGGGATGTCTCCAATAAAGGGGATCTTTTTTAATACTTCTTTTTCAGATTCGCTCAGCAATCCCGCCAAGACAAAGCTTTCGCCGTCAGCTAATTCTATGGTCGTCCTAGATTTACGAGATTTTATCGCGGGTAGCAATAATTCGTTGGTTTTACTAATATTATTACTATCAACGTTACTCACTTCTTGAGATAAGGTCAGTCTTACTTTCTGACTGTTCTCAACCTTGGCGGCTACTAACATTTTGATGCCGACTTCTTTATAGTCTACCGTACTGCCATTAGAAGAGCTGGTTAGGATAGGAATCTCTCCTCCCACAAGGAAATCCGCGGTTTCTCCCGATAACACAGATAAATTGGGTTCGGCAAGAACTCTAGCTACAGACTCATTACCTAACGCATTGATAACTGAAGTCAATTGATTCGCATTGAATTTTAATTTGTTTAATACAAAGCTCCCGACGTCCATAGCTTGGCCCCATTCAATACCGAGCGCATCGCTATAGCTTCTGTTTAACTCGACAATCGATATCTTGACATTGACTTGGTTAGCAAACGGTAAATTCATCTTATTTTGTAGTTTACGATAGGTATATTTATTCATATAGTCGATATTATCTGTTGAAAACTTATCGTTATTACCGGCACTGTCAAATGTTGTTTTAATCTCACTACGCTCTAAACCAAGTGCTTCACCTACAATTTGATAAATAGCATCTCGGCTCTCTTCGTCAGCTGCAGTACCAGTAAGTAAATAGCTATCACCTACTTTTTTTATTCCGATTGATGATCCTACAAATTGATCTTCAATTTGTTTTGTAAGCCTACCTATTAGTGGATCAACAGTAACCTTAATACTTCTTGTCATATCATTTTGTACAAGTAAAATTTCCCCCTCGCCGTTATCAACACCATATATGACAACTTCATCATCACTAATCATGTTATAGTTCACTACGTTTGAATCAGTAGTAAATACGGTATCAATGGAAGTATTACTTTTTATCGTCCTTGCCCCTCCCTTCGAGAGATATATCGTCTCCGCCTGCACCATCAAAGGAACAGCAAATAACATAAATAAAACTAATTTAAAAATGAAAAAATAAATATAGTTATTAGGTAGGTATTTTTTCATTATTTATTACCTTTACTATTTATAATATTAACTCTCGTAGTGTTTTTTTCTGAAGATTCTGCCGGGAAAACTATCATTTCAAACTCATTTTCAATTTGATAAATCTTCTTAAGATCAGCACGGGACAATTCAATATCAACATTATATTTTTCAATAAAATCATTTTCATTACTCCCCTCTGTGATTATTTTTTTACCTTTCATTACAGGAGTAAGTAATTTTTTATCTTTAAAGATTTTAACAATTTTTACAATGGATTGACCTCGAAATACTGTTGATTTATTATCGTGCTCTCGCCTCGGGGATTTGAATTTTATATAGACATCTACTGTTGATCCAGGCAATAAACCAATAATATTATTAATATATTTCTTGTTGAGTTCCAAAGTATATCGATAATGCGCATTCGAATAATGCTCTTCTGGTTTATCCTTGGTTAACAATGATTTTGTGAGCCTTGTTCCCTTGCGAACTGACTCTGTTAGATAAAAACCTTCCACTGTGTCGGGGTTATCTGGATTGGGAGATGTATCCATTAACTCTTCATTTTTCTCTTCATAGTCATTTTTAGTAATCAACTCCCCCGAAGCCATAATACGTTTTACTATAAAATAGGTCGCCTGTTGCCTTGATTGCTGCTGAGCATCATCTTTGGAATTGGCCTCTTCCGAATCAGAGAGATAGATTCCTACTGAACCTAATAAGAAGAAGACGATAGCTACTATAATAATCAGCCGTTGATTCACGTTAATCCCTAAATTATATAAATATTTTAAGTAAATACCCGCAAGTTATTGCCACACCATAAGGAAGCGTTTTTGAGAATTTTCCTCGAGTAAAATGATGCAAACAATAGATGACCAGTATCAGTGGTAAGCCTGAAACCGCAACTAGAAATATAAAATCTGAGAGTTCCCTAAGAGGGAATGTTAACCCTAATACAGCCAGTAATTTAACATCACCCGCTCCTATGCAATGGCTTAATACACAGACAGTCCCGATGCTTAAAATCACTATTGAGGATGATAGGTAGATTTGTTCTTTACCCATCAGAAAAAATAGTACATTAATTAATAATATCGAAATGACGCATTTATTTTCAATAATTCTATATCTTATGTCTGTATAACATGATCTAGCTAATAGTATAAATATTAATAGGGACATAATTCTTTACGATAAAGGAGTATTAACTCCTTTATCGACTTCCAATGATGTAACTTTAGAGATTAAATGATTCTAATTAACCGTACCTCTGATATTATTACTTAATACCTCAAATTTTTTAGTGATGACTGATATAAAAGATGATTCTCCACTACCGAAAACAGCCAATAACATTGCACTGATTGCAACAGCAATAACTGCATATTCGATTGCTGTTACTCCATCTTCCTTGCATAATTTTTCTTTTAACTGAGCAAATTTTTCAGTGACAATATTCTGACCATAAACGACACTATACAATAATGTGTTCTTCATTACTCTTCCTCATGTAAAGTCTTTATTTATAATTTTCTCTTAGTAAACCCCCTACACCACGGAGGCTTATGAAGCGATGCTACTTCATATCTACGTTTAATCAAGATACAGTTTGAGTTAAAAAAAATGTCAGCAATTCAAAACTACATGGGTAATATTTATAAGCTATCTTTTTGCCTCTTTAATATCAAATAAAATTAATTGATGCAAAACAATAGTTAAATGAGTAGTGAATACACTATAGAGAACTTCAGAAAAAATTATATACTTATAGTAAGTTAATATTATCGACAAGGATATCACGAGGATAAAATGGCAAGATCTAAGGGACTAGTAAAGGAAGAATTAATAAATAATATTATTTCAATGATTATTCATGGAACACTTAATGAAGGTGATTTTCTTCCATCAATTCGTAGTATGAGTACGTTTTATAATATTTCTCGTGGTACAGTACTGGTAGTCTATAAACATCTTGAGTCCATGGGGTATATTCAAGGAATCGAGAGAAGTGGCTATATCGTCGTTAAAAAAGCTTACTTAGGCACTTCAGACTATGAACTTCCGCTCAATCCCCCCACTGCTCAGATGATTTCTACTGACGAAGAAGAATCAACTCAACAGCATCTCACCAAACTATACCAACGAAAACCTTGTAAATTGCCTGCTCAATTTATAAAAAGGTGGGCCAGCAATTATGATAATTTTTTACAGCAGAACCCTTCATTCAACCTCTATAGCCTGCAACGGTTTCTCAAGCTTTCACGCGGCATCACGGTTGACGAAAAGTCATTGTTATTACTCTCTGGCTATCAAGAATCCCTTGGACTCATCGCTCTTTTTTTGCAAGAGCACCATAAGAAGAAAATTATTCTTGAAGATCCCTGCTCACCAAAAATTAAAGAGCTGTTCGCTCAATTTCAATTCGATATCATTTCTGTAGCGACTGATAGTGATGGGTTACTCGTTGATCAGCTTCCAGATATAACTGACGTCGCACTGCTCTGTATGCCAACCTTACAATATCCCACAGCAACTCGGTTAAGTGAAGATCGTAAACAGCGGCTTTATCGTTGGGCGGCTAAACGAAGAATTATCATCATCGAAGATGATAGCTATGCGATGCTGGGATTCGGTAAAAATATCTCTCCTCCCCTATATTTATGTCAAAAACAAACTCCTGTCATTTATTTAACGCAACTTATTGAAGTACTTGGTAGCACCTACAATTTGGCCATTATTACTCTCCCCCCCATGCTTGTGGAACCGTTTAGAAGATTAAATCAAGCCTTACACAGCAACTATCCACCTGCAAGCTTCTCAATTATTGATTACTTTTTGTCCTCATCGTATCTGATGAAGTATCTCACAACGCTAGTTGAAGAACGTCAGGCAAAAACACAGATAGCGAAGATAATTTGTACTGAGCGATTACCGACACACTCAATAAATTTTCAAGAAAATGGTGGCTTCTGCTCCTTTTCTCTAAGTAAATCAAATACCCCTAAAGAGTTTGTCAATACAGCCTTCTTTCCTATTACTCCGCAGTGGGTCGAAACAAGCGATGAGCGCTATTTTCTCTTTCCACATACATTAATGAGTTTATCTGAATTAGAAAAACTCAGCCGTCAACTCCTTCCTGCCTTGGCGACATGATGCAAAAAAAAAGCCCTCATTACTGAGGGCTTTATCACTTTATCAAGTCGTTAAGCGATTACGCTTGGCCTTTCACTTCTTTCAGGCCGTTAAATGTCGCTTTACCACCCAGAGCTTCTTCGATACGGATCAGCTGGTTGTATTTAGCAACACGGTCAGAACGGCTCATAGAACCGGTTTTGATTTGGCCTGCTGCGGTACCCACTGCTAAGTCTGCGATGGTTGCATCTTCAGTCTCGCCTGAACGGTGAGAGATGACTGCCGTGTATCCTGCATCTTTCGCCATTTTGATTGCCGCTAACGTTTCGGTCAGAGAACCAATTTGGTTGAATTTGATAAGGATTGAGTTAGCGATACCTTTTTCAATCCCTTCTTTAAGGATTTTGGTATTGGTTACGAACAGATCATCACCGACTAATTGAATTTTGTCGCCCAGAACTTTGGTTTGGTAAGCGAAGCCATCCCAGTCAGACTCATCCAAACCGTCTTCGATTGAAACGATTGGATACTGCTTGGTCAGCTCTTCGAGATAGTGAGTGAACTCTTGAGAGGTAAAGGTTTTGCCTTCGCCTTTCAGCTCGTAGTTACCTGTCTCTTTGTTATAGAATTCAGACGCCGCACAGTCCATTGCTAAGGTAACGTCTTTCCCAAGCTCGTAGCCTGCCGCTTTAACAGCTTCAGCAATTGCCGCTAAAGCATCGGCGTTAGATCCTAGGTTTGGCGCATAGCCCCCTTCGTCACCAACTGCAGTGTTCATGCCTTTAGCTTTTAATACTTTAGCTAAGTGGTGGAAAATTTCTGAGCCCATACGTACGGCTTCTTTCAAGCTTGATGCGCCAACAGGTTGCACCATGAATTCTTGAATATCGACGTTGTTATCAGCGTGCTCACCACCGTTGATGATGTTCATCATTGGTAATGGCATAGAGAATTTGCCAGGGGTACCGTTAAGCTCAGCAATGTGCTCGTAAAGAGGTTGACCTTTTGAGGCTGCTGCCGCTTTAGCCGCAGCGAGAGAAACAGCTAGGATGGCATTAGCACCGAATTTAGATTTATTTTCAGTACCGTCTAACTCGATCATGATGTTATCGATGTTAGCTTGGTCTTTAGCATCCTTACCTGTTAACGCATCAGCGATAGGACCATTGACTGCTGCAACCGCTTTGGTCACACCTTTGCCCAGAAAACGTGATTTATCACCGTCACGTAATTCCAAAGCTTCACGGGAACCTGTAGACGCGCCTGATGGCGCAGCCGCTAAACCTACGAAACCGCCTTCTAAATGCACTTCTGCTTCAACAGTCGGATTGCCACGCGAATCAATAATTTCACGACCGATGATTTTTACGATTTTGGACATGCGTTGTTCCTCAGTACTAGTTAAGCTAACGTTCTTAAATCTAAGACACACAACCAGTGAAAGATTCACTGGTTGCACCAAAAAGCTTACTTATCCATCCGCTTTTGAAAATCTACCGCGGCACCCACAAATCCTGAAAACAGCGGGTGTCCATCGCGCGGTGTTGAGGTAAATTCTGGGTGGAATTGACACGCAACAAACCAAGGATGGTTAGGGTTTTCGATAATTTCGACCAATTGATCATCGCCGGAGCGACCCGCGATGCGTAAGCCCGCTTGTTCGATTGGTTTCAATAAGAAATTATTAACTTCGTAACGGTGGCGATGACGCTCAACGATAGTACTCGAACCGTAAAGTTTACGAACGATGCTGTCGTCGCTGAGCTGACAAGGTTGGCTTCCCAAACGCATGGTACCGCCCAGATCACTTTTCTCATCACGGACTTCTAGGTTACCGTCTTCATCGCGCCATTCAGTAATCAATGCAACAACTGGTGATTGGCAGTTAGCATCAAACTCGGTGGAGTTTGCGCCCGCCATACCTGCTACATTACGCGCAAATTCAATCAGCGCAATTTGCATCCCTAGGCAAATGCCTAAGTACGGAATTTTATTTTCGCGAGCGTATTGAGCGGTCATGATTTTACCTTCAATACCGCGTGAACCGAAGCCGCCAGGAATCAGGATCGCATCCAGGTCTTTCAGAACCTCAGTCCCGCGCGTTTCAACATCTTGCGAATCAATTAATTTAATATTGACGGTAACACGGTTTTTAAGGCCTGCATGTTTTAAGGCTTCAATAACAGATTTGTAAGCGTCTGGCAGTTCAATGTACTTGCCTACCATCCCGATGGTGACTTCACCACCTGGATTCGCTTCTTCGTAAATCACTTGTTCCCACTCGGAAAGATCAGCGACCGGTGGGTTAAGGTTAAAACGCTTACAGATGTAATCGTCCAGTCCTTGTGACTTTAACATCCCAGGGATTTTATAGATTGAATCGACATCTTTAAGTGAGATAACCGCTTTTTCTGGGACGTTACAGAACAATGCAATTTTTGCCCGCTCATTAGCTGGCACGGCACGATCGGAACGGCAGATCAGCATATCTGGCTGAATACCGATAGAGAGTAGCTCTTTTACTGAGTGCTGAGTTGGCTTGGTTTTGACTTCACCCGCCGCTGCCATGTAAGGCACCAGGGTCAAGTGCATATAAAGCGTGTGCTCACGCCCTACGTCTACCGCCATTTGGCGAATAGCCTCTAAGAAAGGCAGCGATTCGATATCCCCAACCGTTCCGCCAATTTCGACCAATACGACATCGTGGCCTTCGCCGCCTTCAATGATACGCTCTTTAATCGCATTAGTGATATGAGGAATGACTTGGATGGTTGCACCCAAATAATCGCCGCGACGTTCTTTTCTCAGTACTTCGGAGTAGATACGTCCAGTCGTAAAGTTGTTACGACGGCTCATGCGGGTTCGAATAAAACGCTCGTAGTGACCTAAGTCGAGATCTGTTTCGGCACCATCGTCCGTGACAAATACTTCACCATGTTGAGTAGGGCTCATCGTCCCAGGATCGACGTTGATATAGGGGTCAAGCTTCATAATGGTCACTTTAAGACCACGAGCTTCAAGAATGGCTGCCAGAGAGGCTGCGGCAATGCCTTTACCCAGAGAGGAAACGACCCCGCCGGTCACAAAAATATAGTTAGTTGTCATGCAGAACCTGAAGGTTTAGGTTTAAAGACGGTGGATGCACCAGGACGGGAAAGCAGTATACCCGAAACTCTGTGGTGTCACAATTGCTCATTCACCCTCCTTCGCTGTTCGATTTACAATGATGATACCTAATCTGCCACGCCTCTCTATTGATTTCAATCAGCAAACAACCCTCTACCTAAGGTTCCCTTTTTTCATCTTGCTTGACTTGCTGCCAAGCTGACTCCATCTGTTCAAGGGTGGCCTGATCGAGCGAAAGGCCTTGTTCGTTCACTTTCTGCTCGACCTGACGAAAGCGGCGTTCGAATTTTATATTGGCCTTATGCAGGGCTGTCTCGGCCCGCGCGCCCAAATGACGGGTAAGATTAACCGTGGCAAAAAGCAGATCTCCTAACTCTTCTTCAAGGCGATCTGGATTACGGTCGACCATAGTCGCCTCTTCCATCACTTCATCAAGTTCCTCTTTGACCTTGTCCACCACCGGGCCGAGGGTATCCCAATCAAAACCGACCGTTTGGCAACGTTGCTGGATTTTGTCTGCGCGAAGTAATGCTGGCATGGCGTGGGGAATATCATCGAGCAGCGAGTGTTGGCTTTTCGCTTGCCGCTCTTGCTGTTTGATCTGCTCCCAGCCCTGCGTAGAGGGGGCCCCCGTAAACACATCCGGATGGCGGCGGATCAGTTTTTCGGTAATCGCTTGGCAAATATCGTCAAAAGTAAAATGCCCTTGTTCCGAAGCCATCTGCGCATAAAATACAATTTGATAAAGCAGATCCCCAAGCTCTTGTTGTAAATCGGTGAAGTCCTGACGAGCAATCGCATCCAAAACCTCATAACACTCTTCTAAAGTGTAAGGGGCAATAGTGTCAAAAGTTTGGTGCTTATCCCACTCACAACCTTGCTCGGGATCACGCAAGCGCTGCATCACTGACAATAATTGCGACAATGATGAATCACCCATAAAAAAACCTCTTAATAGGAAAAAACCACTCCTGAGAGTGGTTTATAGAAAATTTAATGAAGCCGCTTGGCATCAATGACGTCAGGAATTTGGTTTAATCGGGAGATCACTCGCCCTAAAACCTGCTGATTGTAGATTTCGATCTCCATATCGATGGTCGCGAGCTGTTTACGCGTATCGCTATGGCTTGACACACCTAGCACGTTCACTTTCTCATTGGCCAAAATAGTCGTGATATCGCGCAGTAATCCGCTGCGGTCATTCGCCACCACTCGGACCACTAAGGTGTAGCCACTGGAATAGTTCTCGCCCCACACCGCATCAACAATTCTTTCTGGCGCATGATTAATCAATTCCGCAAGCTGATCGCAGTCGGCACGGTGAATAGAAATCCCCCTGCCTTGAGTAATGAATCCAGTGATATCGTCGCCCGGTATCGGTTGACAGCAACGGGCAATATGATGCATCAGGTTACCTACCCCTTCCACCACAATACGGCCACTGTCTTTTCGCGAGGATTGGTTATTTGCCGATTTCTGCGTGAGCTGTTCTAACGCTTTCTGGTCTTCCTCTTCTGCACTCGGTTTATAAACCTTGGCTTGTAAGAAGTTTACCATCTGATTTTGACGGATATCACCGCCGCCAATCGCCGCTAGAATCTCCTCCATGGAGGTCATGTTATAGCGAGGAAGCAGGTATTTTTCCGCATCTTTCCAACTGATATCCAGCTGATTTAATTCATTATCGAGAATTTGCTTACCGGCAAGAATGTTCTTATCGCGATCTTGCTTTTTAAACCAAGCGTGCACCTTTGCCCGTCCACGACTGGTCGTAATGTAACCCAAATGCGGATTTAGCCAATCTCGACTTGGGTTGGGTTGCTTTTGGGTGATCACTTCGACTTGGTCACCCATCTGCAGGTGATAAGTAAAGGGAACAATTCGGCCGCTGATTTTTGCGCCGATACAACGATGCCCAATATCGCTGTGAATATGATAAGCGAAATCGAGTGGTGTAGAGCCTGCAGGCAGGTCAATCACGTCACCCTTAGGAGTATAAACATAGACTCTGTCGTCAAAGACTTGGCTACGGACCTCTTCCAGCATTTCGCCACTGTCCGCCATCTCTTCTTGCCAAGCAATCAACTTACGAAGCCACGCAATACGTCCCTCATGGCCCGCCGCCCCTCTTCCTGCTGGCGTTGTACTGCCTTCTTTATATTTCCAGTGCGCCGCAACCCCTAACTCAGCATCTTCATGCATCTGTTTGGTTCGAATCTGCACTTCAACCGTCTGCCCCTTCGGTCCTAACACCACCGTATGGATGGATTGGTAACCATTAGGTTTAGGGTTCGCCACGTAATCATCAAATTCGTTCGGTAAATGACGAAAGAGAGTGTGCACAATACCGAGGGCACCATAACAATCTTGCAAGCGCTCTGCGACAATCCGCACCGCCCTGACATCAAATAACTCATCAAAAGCCAGTGACTTTTTCTGCATTTTCCGCCAGATACTATAGATATGCTTAGGTCGGCCATAGACCTCTGCACGAACCCCTTCCTTACTCATCATATCGCGGATTTGTGCAACGAAATTATCGATATACATTTCGCGATCAATCCGCCGCTCATGAAGTAAGCTAGCAATTCGTTTGTACTCTTCAGGATGCAGATAACGGAAGCAGTAGTCTTCAAGCTCCCATTTTAATTGACCAATCCCTAAGCGGTTAGCAAGAGGCGCATAAATATTAGTGCTCTCTTTTGCCGCTAACACTCTTTCGTCTTCCGGTGCATCTTTCATTTCGCGTAAGTAGGCGATGCGCTCGGCTAGTTTGATCACCACACAACGAAAATCTTCGACCATCGCCAGTAGCATACGGCGGATGTTATCCACCTGCTCGGAGGCCATCGAGTCATTTTGAATAGCTTTAAGCTGGCGAATAGCATCCATATCCAGCACGCCATTTACCAAGGATAGGATGCTACTCCCATAAGAATCTTTAATCTGCTCAGCATCAAGCACGCCAGCATTAGCTAAGGGGAAAATCAGCGCGGCGCACAAGGTGTCACAATCCATGCTCAGCATTGTCAAGATTTCAACCATCTCGATACCACGACTGAGCAAAATTGGCTGCGATGGGTGGTCGAGGGTTTTTTCCTGACAGTAGCGCCAACAGGCGGTTAAGGTTTTACCTGTCGGTTCAGAGATATTATGTAGACTCTCAATCCATTGCTCTGCCGCAAATTCTCCGGCCGGATTGAGGTGCGCGCTTCTTACTGCAACCATGATGTCTCCCGCATAACTATAGACTTAATGCTTAACGACGTTCAAACAACACCATCGACTCAAGATGTTCAGTGTGTGGAAACATATCTAGCATCGTCACTTTTACCACTCGGTATCCTTGCTGATCGGCAATTTGGCAATCCCGTGCCAAGGTAGCGGGATTACAAGAGATGTAGACAATACACTCCGGTTGTAACGCACACACATAAGGCATGACCTCCGCCGCGCCAGCACGGGCAGGATCCAATAAGACTTTAGTGAAGCCTTGTTTTGCCCAAGGTTGCTGCGAGACATCTTGCTCTAAATTGTGTTGGTAAAAGGCAGCATTGGTAATGTTATTTCGCTGAGCATTGTACTCCGCCTTAGCAACTAATTCTGCTAAACCCTCAACACCTGTGACTGAACTCGCGAATCTTGCTAATGGGAGCGTAAAGTTCCCCACTCCGCAAAAAAGGTCAAGAATACGATCAGTCGGTTTGATATCTAACCATTTTATAGCGTTATCAATCATTCGTTGATTAATTTTCGCATTAACCTGGATAAATCCCTGGGGGTTAAAATATAAATTTATCTGATTAATACCATACCACGGCATTTCTCCCCTCAGCAGAGTTTGTTGCTGTCCATCTGCTAAGAAAAGTGAAACAGAATGATTATGCGAAAACTGTTCCAAGTTTTTGATATCTTTCGACGAGAGCGGGCGTAGATGTCTGAGTACCATCGTAACAGTGCTATTATCCGCAGCCACCAGCTCGACATGTCCCAAGTGGGCAGCCGACTCTAGTTGCGACAAGCAACGGTGTAACGGGGTGAGTAATACATTGAGGCGTTGCACTAAAACAGGACAGTCCTGAATTGAAATAATCTCATTACTTTTCTTGCGCCGGAATCCCATGATCAGTTTACCCGTATTATCAACGCGTAAACTCAGTCGGGTTCGGCGGCGATAGTGCCAACTCTCTGCACTGATCACATCATCGATTTTCTCCACCCCCACTGGTTTCAGCAACCGTGCTAAGGCAGAGGCTTTAGACCTTTGCTGCAGAGATTCACTAATATGCTGCTGTTGGCAACCACCGCACGTCGAATAAATGGGGCAACGAGGCTCTTGTCGCTCCGGACTTACGCTAGACAAGGTCACCAACTTGGCACGCATGTAGTGGCGTTTATCCTCGATGACTTCTATCTTACCGACTTCTCCCGGAAGCATGCCTTCAACGAAGCACGTTTTACCTTGGTGATGACCAACGCCTTGCCCGAATTGATCGAGCCCATCCACTGACAGCGGGAAGGTTTTACGGACCGGTGTTGTTTTTTTGGCTTTATAAAATTGCACCATAGCGATGGCACCCCACAAGTAAAAAAAGTCTTATACATGCTGGTTAATCCCGTTAAGGAATCAACCCGTCCAACCAAACTGTTGCAACATTCGTTGCCAAGTTTCGTCCATTCCCGCTTCCAAGGTTATAGGCTGCGCGGTGAAGGGATGAACAAAAGAGAGTGTTGAGGCATGTAACATCAATCTTTGGCAGCCGAAGTGTTCAGCAGCCCCGCGGTTCTGTTTCAAATCACCATGCGCAGTATCGCCGATAATCGGATGGCGAAGATGAGACATATGCCGACGAAGCTGGTGTTTGCGTCCCGTTTTGGGGGCTAATTCCACCCAGCTATAGCGACAGCAATCATACCGCCCGATCGGATAGGGCATTTCCACTTGGGCGAGGGTTTTATAATGGGTTATCGCCGACTGTGTAACCGGTTCACCCGTGGCAAACTTATCGGCAATCTTGTCATGCTCTTCTCGCAAGGGGTAATCGACCACCCCTTCCCCTTCGATCCAGCCTCGAACGATCGCATGATAGGTTTTGCTCATCTTATGCTGCTCAAAAAGCTGGGATAGCTCACGGCCAGCCTCACTAGACAGGCCAAATACCAGTACGCCAGAAGTCGGTCTATCTAGGCGATGTACAGTAAAAACATGCTGACCAATTTGGTCGCGTAAGGTTTGCATAACAAACTGTGTTTCATGACGCGCCAACCAACTGCGGTGCACCAACATGTTGGCCGGTTTATTGACGGCAATGATCCATTCGTCTTGATAAATAATCTCAAGCACAGCTAACCCTAGAACTCAACAGAATACACATTTTAGCTGCCCAGTGCATATCAACCCCGAATGACAGTAAACCCATCATTTCACGTCTTAAAGTCGATATTATTGGTGTAAGAGATGAAACAGGCTAAAACGTATACCTAATAGATAATTAATAATCGGGAATGATATCATGTTCGGCGTAATAAACGAAAAAAAGGGAGTACCGAAAAATCGATACTCCCTAATTTAATGCGGTGTCCTACCGCTGTCTGCATCCTGCTAATTCATAGGATTCGACAATCCAGAAGGATGTGTCTTCCTAACGACATAATCCTATGAACTCAGCTACATTTCCTTTGTAGCTTATCCTTCTGCAGAAGATTCCCTAATGTTAAGGAAATAGCTCATCATCCTAATCAACTATTCCCAAGCTTTACTCACTGTAAAGCGGTTCCATCCTTGGGCCCATCCTTAGAACTTATTTACATCCTTCTGACCCGTCTATTTTCTCAAAGTTATGGCGATAAACAACCAGATTATTTCACTGTGTTTCCTAATAATCTTTGATTATTGATTGTTAAAAACTTAACCGATTGATTCGAAATACGTTTCATAAATGAGTTTCTTGATTATTTGTGTTGTTTTGTGATCGACATCAACTTTATAAGAGCAATCCCATTTACTTATTTTAGAATAAAATCAAATTTCAGGCCGTAAAGTTTGTAGGAAATCGCCTAGTGAAGGCGCGAGCACCTTCGCTTGCTTCTTACCGAGTGTTTCAAGAATAACGTTACCATTGAGGTTATCGACAGCAATGATTGTCGAGTCATCGTCGGTGGTCGCAATAAATAACGTTGGGCTGTGCTTTAGGCGGCGCTTCATCACCAAATGCCCGACAAGGTTTTGTTGCAGAAGCGTGAAATCCTCTCTATTCCAAGCCTGTAACAATGTCAGTGATGTCCCTTCAAAGGAGGCGGGCATTTCTGCAGCAAATTGAGTCGTATAAAAAGCCACCACTGAAGGCTGCACATTTATATCGACGCCTTTCGACACAGCATCCAAATTTTTCGGTAAGGTAAAAGGCTGAGGTTGCCAAGTGATACCGTTTTCATTGGTTGCGATTAAACAAGGAGAATCGACGCCAATAAGCTGATCATTTTGCGGGGCAGTTTGGTGCTCCTGTTGCCAGCGCTGGCAATAGCGCTGGGTAAAGTCGCTAAGTTGTTGAGCGGTCTGATCTAACATTCTATTTATTACTCTGAATCGGTTACAATTCTTCCATCATCCATTTACTTGGGCACAGATGCAATGGCCGACTACGAAAACCATCCTACCTTATCAGAGCTAACGTTAGGGAAATCGACCGCTTATATTTCCGATTATCAACCGAGTCTTTTGCAAGCCGTACCGAGGAGCTTGAATCGCGATAGCTTACAGCTTGATGGCGCACAACTTCCCTTTCATGGCGAGGATTTCTGGACGCTTTACGAACTCTCTTGGCTGAATGAGAATGGAATTCCTCAAGTCGCTATCGGCGATGTTGCGCTGCCTGCCTCAAGCCAGAATCTAATTGAATCCAAAAGTTTTAAGCTCTATCTGAACAGTTTCAATCAAACGCGCTTCAGTGATTGGCACAGCGTCGAGCAGACCTTAGTTCGTGACCTCAGTGAGTGCGCTCAGGGCGAGGTTCGTGTCACTTTACACCGCTTAAGCGAGTTCGCCGCACAACCGATTGATAACTTCGCTGGAGAAGTGATCGATGAGCAGGATATTACCGTCGACGACTATCAATTCAACCGTGACTACCTGCGCGATGCGGCTCTCGGTGAATGGGTCGAAGAAACCTTAGTCAGCCATTTATTAAAATCTAACTGCTTGATTACCCAGCAACCGGATTGGGGATCGGTCATGATCCACTATAAGGGTAAGAAGATCGACCGCGAAGCGTTATTACGCTATCTCCTCTCCTTCCGCCAGCACAATGAATTTCATGAGCAATGTGTAGAACGGATCTATATGGACATTATGGCCCTCTGCGAGCCAGAAGCCTTAACGGTCTATGCCCGTTATACGCGCCGAGGCGGTCTAGATATTAATCCATGGCGGACAAATCAGCACTTTAGCCCACATAACCGCCGTCTAGCACGACAATAATGACGCTATACTAAAAAGGAAGTGATGACCTTAAACATCACGCCGTAGTCTGGAAGTCACACACAGAAAGTGCAGGACCGTTACAGCCACTTTCTGGATAAATACTAAGGAGCTCACTTGATAACACATGTTAGTCCGTTAGGAGCGATGGATCTGCTGTCGCAGCTTGAAGTCGATATGCTTAAAGATACGGCGAGCAGCGATCTCTATCAGCTGTTTCGGAACTGTTCATTAGCCGTCCTGAATACCGGCAGCCAGACCGACAGCAGTGAAGCCATTCTTTCACGTTACAAAGATTTTGAAATTAATGTGTTACGTCGTGAGCGTGGCGTTAAACTTGAATTAATTAACCCGCCGCAAGCTGCCTTCGTCGATGGCCAGATTATCCGTTCGCTACAAGCGAATCTCTTCGCGGTATTACGAGATATTGTTTTCGTTACCGCCCAACTGAATACCGATAAGCGCGTAAAACAGCACGCTCCCACCGATTCGGTCTATATCACCAATATGGTGTTCTCATTGCTGCGTAATGCTCGGGCATTACATGTTGGTGAGCTACCCAATATGGTGGTGTGCTGGGGGGGACACTCTATCAACCCTATTGAGTACCAATATTGTCGCGAGGTTGGCAAACAGTTAGGCCTTCGTGAACTGAACGTTTGTACTGGCTGCGGACCCGGTGCGATGGAAGCACCAATGAAAGGCGCCGCAGTAGGCCATGCTCAGCAACGCTACCACGATAGCCGCTTTATTGGCATCACCGAGCCTTCGATTATTGCCGCAGAGCCACCTAATCCGCTGGTTAATGAGCTTATTATTATGCCGGATATTGAGAAACGGCTCGAAGCCTTTGTCCGAATCGCCCACGGGATCATTATTTTCCCTGGGGGGGTCGGGACTGCCGAGGAACTGCTTTATCTATTAGGCATCATGATGCATCCGGATAATCAGGAACAGGTATTGCCTTTAGTGCTGACCGGACCGAAAGAGAGTGAAGCGTACTTCACTATGCTTGACGAGTTTATCCGCCAGACGCTTGGTGAAGCGGCAACCCAGCATTACCGTATTATTATTGGTGATGCAGCAGAAGTGGCACGCGTGATGAAAGAAGCGATGCCAGCGGTTAAACAATACCGACGCGATACCGGCGATGCATACAGTTTCAACTGGTCATTACATATCGATAGCGAACTGCAACATCCGTTCTACCCGTCGCATGAAAATATGGCCAGTCTTCAGCTGTTTAAAGAGCAGCCGGTAGAGAAACTCGCCGCCGACTTACGCCGAATGTTTTCTGGTATCGTCGCCGGTAACGTCAAAGAGGTCGGCATACGCGAAATTGCTGAAAATGGGCCTTACTTAATCCATGGTGACCGTGACATTATGGCGAGAATGGACGAAATGCTACAAGGTTTCGTTGCCCAACAACGGATGAAATTACCCGGCAGTGCTTACGTTCCTTGCTATAAAATTATCCGCTAACTCAAAAGACAGCGCCGAATCGGCGCTGTCTTAGAGAGAAAGATACTGATGACCAATCACTTACTTATTATCGATGCGTTGAACTTGATTCGTCGTATCCATGCCGTACAAGGTAGCAACTGCCTAACGGGGTGTGTTTCCGCAGCGAAACAGCTCCTCCACCATAGCCAGCCAACACACGTGGTCGCCGTTTTCGATCATCCCCAGCGTAAAAGTGGTTGGCGACATCAACTCTATCCGGAGTATAAAGCGGGACGTAACGCGATGCCGGAAGACCTCGCCTTACAACTGCCTGTTATCGAAAAAACGTTTGCTGAATTAGGGATTACGAGTTGGGCCTCGCCAGAGGAAGAAGCTGACGACCTCGCAGCGACGTTAGCGGTAAAAATACGCCAAGCAGGCCATCAGGTGACGCTCGTCTCGACAGATAAAGGCTACTGCCAGCTACTTTCAGCCCAAGTTCAGATTCGTGATTACTTCCAGAAGCGCTGGTTAGATGTGCCCTTTATCGCCCAGGAGTATGGGGTGCAAGCCGCACAGCTTACAGATTATTGGGGATTATGTGGCATATCGAGCAGCAAAATCCCCGGCGTACCGGGAATTGGCCCTAAAAGCGCTCAAACCTTAATTAGCCAGTACGGCTGTTTAGAACAGATCTACCAGCACCTTGATAAAATACCGGCTAAGTGGCAAAACAAGCTAATCCAGGGTCGGGAAAGTGCGTTCATCAGTCGTCAATTAGCAGAACTTCGGACCGATTTGACATTAAGCGGTAACTTACGCCAGCTACGTTACTCCCCCAACGGATATTAACGCTCGTCTAATCGTCCAGCCCAAGCACTCCAAATGCGTCGGACATGGACGGTGATTTCCTCGCGATCATGGTATAGATGTCGGGCGCGAATTTGGACATTAATCCCTTGCTCGGCCAACGAACTTTCCATCATCGATAAGATTTGCGTGACCTCTTCGTAACGCTTTTTCATCGGTAATTTGAGGTTAAAGATCGCCTCACGGCACCAACCATTGGCGATCCAACGCATCATTAAGTGCGCGACCTTGATCGGTTTTTCAACCATATCGCAGACTAACCAGCTGATATTATTGCGAGGTGGTTGGAAGCGAAAACCATCTTCTTGTAGATGGGTGACCTGCCCAGTCTCCATCAGTGAGGGGGCCATTGGGCCATTATCGACGGCAAAGACCATCATTGAGCGCTTGACTAGCTGATAGGTCCAGCCGCCTGGGCACGCCCCCAAATCCACGGCATACATACCGCTGGCGAGGCGCTCATCCCACTCGTCGGCTGGAACAAAAACGTGAAAAGCTTCTTCTAATTTTAGCGTTGACCGGCTCGGTGCATCGGAAGGGAAACGTAAACGAGGGATCCCCATAAATAGCGGGGAGTTGTTATTGGAGTAAGAGTAACCCACGTAACAAGTTCCCGGCGCAATAAAGAAGACATGCACGACCGGACGCTTAGTACTTTCATAATTAAGCAGCAAATTCTCTTGGCGAAGTGCGCCACGCAGCGGCACCGTGAATTTACGGCAGAATTTAAGTAATTCCTTTGCCTCGTTAGTATCTGGCACTTCGACCCGCAACTCTCCGGCTTTTTCCACCACTCCCGTGAGCATACCGACAATAGGGGTAATTCTATCTTCGGGTGGCAAGTTTTTGAGTAACTCCCCGACCACACACATCTGACGGGCGAAAATGAGCGTTTCAAACGCCAGTTCACGAATTAGACGATCGGCATCTTCGTATTGGTAACACTCGTATAAAACGTATCCCGAGTTATCTTTAACCCGGGCAAAACCGAACACATTAAGCTCGGTGGCTCTGGCAGTGATTTCCGCCGCACACTCTTTTTCAAACCCTTGTCGGCAATACAGTAGAACTTTATTCATGGCGACTCGCCCTATTTCTCAGACGCAGTGCGCCAATTAACATCAACAACCACCCAATTAGGAAGAAAAGTCCTCCAATTGGCGTAACAAAAACTAAAAAACGTAGGTGTGATAGCGCTAAGCTGTAGAGACTCCCACTAAATAGCACTATACCTAAGGCCATACTGGCCGCACTCCAATAAAACCAAATATTGCGTCGAGTCTGCATCGCACACCCTAATCCAAGGATCGCCAAGGTATGCCATGCTTGATATTGCAACCCGGTATGGATCCACGCTAGCTGTTCACTGCCGAGTAGATGACTTAATACATGGGCGCCAAACGCGCCAAAGGCCACCAGCAGAAAGCCGCTAATGGCGACAAAAATATAGATCGTTCGACTACTCATTATTATCCCTCATTATGCTTGTCCGTATAGCGCATCAAGCTACAATACTGTCTTGTTCACGTGCAGCAGTGTCAATAATCCATTGTCGAAAGGCGGCTATTTTACCGAGTTCTGCTTGGCTGTCATGGTAAACCAGATAAAAAGCGTTTTTACTGGAGAGAACTTCGTTAAAGGGACAGACCAAACGCCCCGAGCTGAGCTCGCTTTGTACCATCACATTATTGGCCAGCGCGATCCCTTGGCCATGAATAGCAGCCTGTAACACCATCGCACTATGGCTAAAAATAGGACCTTGTTGCACGTTAATATGGGGTAAACCCACTTGCCTTACCCAACTTTGCCAATCACGCCGCGAGGCATCATGCAGTAGCGTTACATGTTCTAAATCTGCGGGGGATTGTAACGGACGCTCGCCAGTAAGCAACACGGGAGAACACACGGGTAATAAATATTCTGCGTAAAGCTTCTCAACACGTAGGCCCGGCCAGTTACCCCTACCATAAAAAATGGCAATATCGACGTCATCCGCCAGCTTATCTTCCTCCCGATCGACCGCTTGTATGCGCACGTCAATTCCAGGATGTTGTTGATTAAAACTCGTTAATCGAGGCACCAACCACTGAATTGCAAAGCTGGGCAGTAGGCTTACCGTCAGCGCCCCTTTCGCACTACGCGCTTGCAATTTGCGTGTCGCATCGTTAAGCGCCGAGAAAATTTCTTTAATGTCGAGATAATAACTTTGCCCTTCTTCCGTTAATAGCAGCGATCGATTACGCCGACGGAACAGTTTTAATCCGAGAAAATCCTCTAACGCTTTGATTTGATGACTGACTGCTGCTTGCGTGACGAATAACTCTTCGGCCGCACGCGTAAAACTAAGGTGTCGTGCCGCGGCATCAAACACTTTAAGCGCATTGAGGGGAGGAAGACGTTTAGACATAGCTTATAGAGACTCATTAATCGAGAGCGACAAGTCATCGCATCATTAGTTTTTATAATGTGAAGCATTATAAATTGTCCATTGAGTAACTTCCACTAAATACCTATAGTTGCGCCCACTTCCGAAAGTGGTATTGCGACAAGCTTAACAGCTTATCGAAAGACGCTTTAGGTAGTGATGTTGTGTTTGCATTTGACTTGGAAGGTTCAAGTCCACTATTTCCTGTGATATACACCCTGTCTGTCCATAGTATATTGTTTATAACACCGCTTAGGCGGTGTTTTTTTTTGGCTATGAAACAGGCTACGTCGGCGATAACCACAAAGACGATACGAACGCATACCAATCGTTTGCGTGGCTAATGGATAGATTTAATTCATGCTAAAAGAGATAATGCGGGGGATGGCTAGCAGCGAATGCCACCAGCCTTAAAACGGGGTTATTGACCGACTTCAGTCAGGTCTTTCACTTCTGAACGGTTAATCTGTTGTTTGACACCTGCCCCATCTTTATAAAGAATAAGGCCAGTATCTTCATCCACCGAAGGTTTACCTTGGGTGACAATAGTCTGTCCGTCATTGGTATGCATAACATAATTACTCGAACACCCTGCAAGAGTAAAAGCTAAGCCTGATACAGCCAATACAGCTAAAAGATGCTTTTTCATTTATTATCTCCATATCGAATTTCTTCAGTCATTATAGAGCTGATATTTTCAGTTCTTATATTTACCATAGGCCAACTCATAAAAATTGCCATGGTTCCGGATCAAAAAAAGGGTTGTTACGCACAGTATGAGAAAATTCTCTCCTGATTGGTTTCGCCAGCAGTTCCCCGCACTTAACGAACCCAACTGTTATCTCGACAGTGCCGCGACGAGTTTACGCCCACAGGCATTGATTGAGGCAACACAAGCCTATTATCAAAGCGGTGGAACGGTTCACCGCAGCCATTACTCGCAGGCAAAAGCGACGACCGAACGTTACGAAGCCTGTCGTCAGCAAGTCGCAGCATTAATTAACGCCGCTGATGCCAATCAAATCATTTGGACGCGCGGCAGCACGGAAGCCATAAACTTAGTGGCGCATGGATGGTTAGCCCACCAGCTGCAACCCGGTGATGAGATCCTCGTCAGCGAAGCCGAACATCATGCCAATTTACTCCCCTGGTTGATGCTGGCAGAAAAAACTGGGGCTAAGGTTGTACCTTGGCCGGTAAACGCTGAGGGAGAGCTAGACATCGCGCAACTAGCGATACGGCTTACTGCGCGTACCCGCTTAGTCGCAGTGACACAGATGTCGAATGTCACCGGCTATGTGCCACCGATGGCAGACATTATTACGCTCGCCCATCAGGCTGGGGCTGCTGTGCTGGTGGATGGCGCACAAGGAATTGTTCATCACACTACAGATGTACAACACTTAGATGCCGATTTTTACGTTTTTTCCGCACATAAGTTATACGGGCCAACGGGCATTGGTGTACTTTACGCGCGCAAAGATCGTTTGGCCGAGATGCGCCCCGTACAAGGGGGTGGGAAAATGATCAGCCACGTAGATTTCAATGGTTATCGATTGCTCCCTGCCCCATGGTGTTTCGAACCGGGCACACCTAATATTGCAGGCGTGCTAGGTTTAGCAAGTGCCTTAGATTTCCACCAGACGGTCGATTGGCAAGCGGCAGAAGTCTGGACCTGCCAGCTCGCCGACCGCGCAGCAGAACGACTCGTCACCCTGCCCGGAATAAGCCTTTTTCGCGCAGTAGGCTCACCGATTATCTCATTCGTTTTTAAATCGCTCCACAGTGCCGATCTCTTCACCTTGATTAGCGAATATAATGTGGCCTTACGGGTCGGCCAGCACTGCGCCCAGCCGTTAATGCAGGCGCTTGGCGTTGACGGTACCTTACGTGCGTCATTCGCAGCTTATAATACTGAGGAGGATGTCGAGAAATTGGTACAAGCCGTCACCTTTGCTTATCAACTATTAACCGACGAAGAGTAAGGCAGAAATTTATGCAGCTTCCCACTCACCCTTTTGGTACAGATATCACCGTTGAAGATATCGCTCAACGATTACAAAAAAGTCCCCATTGGGAAGACCGCTACCGAGAGATCATTCGTCTGAGTCGTCAAATGCCAACGTTACCGGAAGCGTTTCGCACTACTGAGAATGAGATCTTCGGTTGTGAGAATCGCGTATGGGTGGCTTATGAACGGACGGAACAGGGACAGTTTCACTTTGTGTTCGAGAGTGAAAGTCGCATCGTAAAAGGCTTATTGGCGGTGATACTGAGTCAATGTGAGGGCGAGTCTGCTCGGGCACTGACGGACAAAGACCTGTTAGCCGTATTTAACGATTTAGGGCTAGCCCACCATCTCTCGGCAACACGACATAGCGGCTTAGCTGCAGTCGCCCAAGCAATTAATAATGCGGCGCGTACCGCATTGGTTCGTAGTTAACTTCAAGCCTGTCGTAGCTTACGGGCAATAAATTTTTTCAACGCATGAGACACCGCCACAAAACCAAAAGATGCGGTAACCATGGTTACGGCGCCAAAGCCTGAGGCACAGTCCATGCGTTTTGGCCCCTCGGCGGTGGCGCGAGATTGGCATACCGATCCATCCGCTTGCGGATAACGGAGTGCCTCAGTCGAGAAGACACAGTCGATACCGAGCTTCCCCTTGCTATTTTTCACGATGGAAAAATCGCTTTTCAAGCGCTCACGTAATTTCGCTGCCAACGGATCTTGAATCGTTTTCGCCAGATCGACCACTGCAATCTGCGTAGGATCGATCTGCCCACCGGCTCCCCCTACGGTGATGACAGGGATTTTATGTCGACGACAAAATGCCAGTAAGGCGGCTTTCGGACGGATCGCATCGATGGCATCAATAACGTAATCGAAGGAGCAGTTAAGGTACTCCGCCACATTTTCCGGACTAATAAAGTCATCAATGCAGGTCACCTGACACTCTGGATTGATTTCACGCAGCCGTGCCGCCATCACCTCAATCTTCTGCTCACCCACTGTTGCTTTTAAGGCATGCAGCTGACGGTTGGTGTTGGTGACGCAGACATCGTCCATATCGACCAGCGTGATATGACCAATCCCCGTTCGGGCTAGGGCTTCGGCAGCCCAAGACCCGACGCCTCCAATCCCAATCACACAGAAATGTGCATCAGGAAAAAATTGTGCAGCCTGTTGACCGTATAGCCGTGTAATACCTGAAAACCGCTGCTGCCATGCTTCTGTCATCGTTATTCAACTCTTAAGATAAAACGCTATGTCGATTATTGACTAAACACCGGGTTAGCCGAGAATACTCCCGCGCCTGGTGCAGACTTCAGAATCCATACTCGTCCATAGTGGTTATAGAATCCTGCTAAATGGGCGGCTTCTTGGCCGATACCTTGATAAATATCGAAGTGTTGGCCTTTAATCGCGCCACCGACATCCAATGCAACCATTAAGCGCATTTGATATTTACCGTTAAATTTCCCCTTTTCATTAAGCTGTGGCACTTCCGCTAACAGCACAGACCCCGGTGGGATCAATGACCGGTCCGCCGCCACAGAAGCCTTGGCCACTAACGGTACCGCACTGGCTCCCCGAACGGGAGTGAAAGGTTCAGGTTTAAAGAAAACAAACGAATCGTTAGTCTCGAGCAACTGACGTACTTCGGCATAAGAGTGGCTATCTGCCCAATCACGAATCGCCTGCATCGACATATCTTCGCGTTTCACTTCACCGCGGTCGATCAACTCTTTACCAATACTGTGGTAAGCCCAGCCATTTTTACCGCCATAACCGAAGAACGTGAGTGGGCGACCGTCACCATAATCGACATAGCCGCTTCCTTGAACGTCCATCATAAAGTTGTCGATTAAGGAGTTACTCCAAGCGATCACATAACGGGAATCAATCGCCCCACTATAGATATCTGCGCGACTTGGCAGTTTATAGCGGCCATGTTTCGGTGGCATGCGGTAAATAGGGTATTGAAATTCGCCTTGACGGGTATAGCGCGCATGGATGACCGGTGTGTAATAGCCGGTAAATTGAACGTTACCATAATCATCCGCCCCTTCCATCTGCCATGCTTCAATACCGTAATTACGCAATTGTCGTGTATCGCCCCCTGCGTTTAACCAACTTTGAATGGCATTAAAGGTACTTTGCTGGCGCTGATACATGCGCGAAGAGGCCTCTTGTATCTGCTGAACCTGAGTCATGAAGTCACCGCCGTTGACCGGTGCACCAATAGCATTAGGCTGGTTTCTGAGGGCAAATTGCGAAGTGATTTTACCATCTTTATATTGTTGGCCTCGATCCGTGGGTTTCGAAGAGCACCCCGCGAGTAACATCGCGACCAGTGAGCCAGTGACAGCTAGTTTTAGTAGTGGGAATTTCATGAGTCTCTCTTATCGCTCAATGTCTGTTGGCGAAGATAACAGAGCCCCTAAAAGATTAAAACTGGAAAGCATGATCCCCGCAAAAAATGCTTAAAAAAAGGACTGGTCGAGTGATTTTGCAGCAAAAGTTAACTTTTTTTCGGGTAATTCAAAATTTTGGCTTGCAAAGATCGGTGTAATCCGTATAGTGCGCATCCACGGACGCGGGGTGGAGCAGCCTGGTAGCTCGTCGGGCTCATAACCCGAAGGTCGTCGGTTCAAATCCGGCCCCCGCA
>NZ_JALBCV010000021.1 GCF_022602565.1 Rosenbergiella metrosideri | reverse complement strand
GTGTCAGTGGATGCGCATTATAGGGAGTTCCGCTCAGAGCGCAAGGGATTATTTAAACTTTTTTACTGACTGGTGATTAATGAATCACTCCGTATAAAAACAGAACAAAAAAGCCTAGAAACTCGCGTTTCTAGGCTGTTAGTCGACAACATTAACTATTGTTGGGCGGTAATCACTCCGTCTACGACACCTAATTTAATGGTCGCACCCGGTAAAAGTTTGCCAGAAAGGATCTGTTGGGCTAGCGGATTTTCAATCTCTTGCTGTATTGCACGCTTCAATGGACGCGCACCATAGATAGGATCGAAACCAACCTCACCTAACAGCTGTAATGCCTCGTTAGAAATCTCAACCGAATAACCTCGCTCTTCTAATCGCTTATAAAGACGTTGTAACTGAATTTCAGCAATTTTCGCAATATGCTCATGGCTCAGTGGATGGAACACAACGACTTCATCTATACGGTTGATGAACTCTGGACGGAAGTGATGCCCGACTACGTCCATTACCACCCCTTTCATTTGACTGTAATCCAGCTCGCCAAACTTGTCTTGGATTAAATCCGAGCCCAAGTTAGAGGTCATAATAATAACCGTATTACGGAAATCGACTGTCCGGCCCTGCCCATCCGTTAAACGCCCGTCGTCTAAGACTTGCAGCAAGATATTAAAGACATCAGGATGTGCCTTCTCAACTTCATCTAATAAGATGACCGAGTAAGGGCGTCTGCGCACCGCTTCAGTTAGATAGCCACCCTCTTCGTAACCAACATATCCTGGAGGAGCACCCACTAACCTAGACACCGAATGTTTCTCCATAAATTCAGACATGTCGATACGCACCATTGCCTCATCACTGTCGAAGAGAAAATCAGCAAGTGATTTACAGAGTTCTGTTTTACCGACCCCTGTTGGTCCTAAGAATAAGAAAGAACCTACTGGGCGGTTTGGATCAGCAAGCCCCGCTCGACTACGGCGTATAGCATTCGCCACTGCATCGACCGCTTCATCTTGTCCAATAACACGGTCATGGAGTGTCTCTTCCATCCGTAGCAGTTTATCCCTCTCGCCTTCCATCATGCGTGCTACAGGGATCCCGGTCCAGCGTGCTAATACATCTGCAATCTCAACATCGGTAACTCTGTTACGTAACATCTTCATTTGTTGCGTTTCAGACTGTGTGGCTTGGGCCAGTAGTTTCTCTAACTCAGGGATTTTTCCGTATTGCAGCTCAGACATTTGGCCTAGATCGCCATTGCGTCGCGCTTGCTCCATGCTTATACGTGCCTGCTCTAACTCAGATTTAATATGTTGCGTACCAGTAAGGGAGGCTTTTTCAGCTTTCCACTCTTCTTCAAGCTCCGAGTAGCTTTGCTCTTTCTGCTCCAGCTCCGTTTCAAGCATTGCCAGTCGTTTGACGCTGGCATCGTCCGTCTCTTTCTTAAGAGCTTGTTGCTCTAACTTAAGTTGAATAATCCTACGTTCAAGACGGTCCAACGGTTCCGGCTTGGAGTCGATCTGCATACGAATACTCGACGCCGCTTCATCAATCAGATCGATGGCTTTATCCGGTAACTGCCGATCCGCGATATAACGGTGCGACAGCTGTGCGGCAGCAACAATTGCTGGGTCAGTAATTTGTACATGGTGATGCAACTCGTAACGTTCTTTCAGCCCACGCAGAATCGCTATGGTATCTTCTACGCTAGGTTCAGCCACCAACACTTTTTGGAAACGACGCTCAAGCGCTGCATCCTTTTCTATATATTGACGGTATTCATCTAAGGTTGTTGCGCCCACGCAGTGCAACTCACCACGTGCTAAGGCAGGCTTAAGCATATTTCCGGCATCCATCGCGCCATCGGCTTTACCTGCTCCAACCATGGTGTGAATTTCATCGATAAAGAGAATGACATTACCATCCTGTTTCGACAAATCATTCAGAACCGCTTTTAAACGTTCTTCAAATTCGCCTCGAAACTTGGCACCAGCCACCAGCGCTCCCATATCTAAAGCTAAGACACGGCGACCCTTAAGGCCTTCTGGGACTTCACCATTAATGATACGTTGCGCTAAGCCTTCAACGATCGCGGTTTTACCCACTCCCGGCTCACCGATTAATACTGGATTATTTTTGGTACGGCGTTGAAGCACTTGGATAGTGCGTCTAATCTCTTCATCACGACCAATAACGGGGTCGAGTTTGCCTGACTCAGCACGTTCAGTCAGATCAATGGTATATTTTTTAAGTGCTTGGCGTTGGTCTTCTGCCCCTTGGTCATTCACACCCTCTCCTCCCCGCAGTTGGTCGATAGCGTTAGTAAGCTTCTCACTGGTTAAACCTGCTGATTTTAATAAATCACTGACGCCCCCTCGGGAGTCGAATGCAGCCAGAAGAAAAAGCTCCGATGAGATATAACTGTCGCCGCGTTTTTGTGCCAACTTATCGCAAAGATTCAATACGCGAATAAGTTCTGCTGAAGGTTGAACATCACCATCGCTTCCTTCTACTTTCGCAAGACGCGACAACGCCTGAGATAACTGAGCTTGAAGCTGAGAAACCTCTACCCCACAGGAGACAAGTAACGGGCGAATTGATCCACCTTCCTGCGTTAATAATGCAGAAAAAAGATGGATAGGTTCGATGAATTGATTATCACTGCCTAGTGCCAATGATTGGGCATCAGCTAGGGCTTGTTGAAATTTATTAGTAAGACGATCCAGACGCATAATTCCTCCACAAAGGTCAACATGCTATTAACTATAAGATGGAGGTGATTATGAAAAATTCAAGAGACAGAAACCTAAAAATTGCTGAAATTTTACGCTTAGCAATTGAAGGTTTACAGATTATTCCGCAATCCAAATAAGGGAAGCCATACGGCCTGTTTGCCCCTCCCGGCGATAAGAGAAGAAATGTTCAGGCTCTGAAAAAGTGCAACGCTGAGATTGATAAATCGCTTCGCCCACGACCCCCGCACTCTGCAAACGCAATTCTGCGAGTTTAGGTAAATTGGCTAAATATTTTTCGCCATGAGGCATGAAGCACTGCTCAGCATCCTGATGAATACGGATAAAGGCTTCTCTGACTTCCGCCCCCACTTCAAAAGCCTGAGGGCCGATGGCAGGGCCTATCCATGCGATAATTTCTTCCGGTGGGCAATCGAAGGTATCAAGCGTATTTTCCAGTACACCGTTACACAATCCACGCCAACCGGCATGTGCGGCGGCAACTTGGCTGCCATCGCGATGACTGAATAACACTGGTAGGCAATCAGCCGTCATGATGACACAGACAATCCCCGCTTCACGTGTGAAGCTGGCGTCAGCCTCTGGGATACCGTCAGTCACAACTGCCTCAATAACATGAGGGCTATGAACTTGATTTAGCCAAAGTGGTGCACTGGGTAACTGAGCAATCTCAGTTAATAACTCACGATTACGAATAACGTCGTTGCGATTATCCCCAACATGGCTCCCAAGGTTAAGCGCGTGCCAAGGCGCTTGGCTAACGCCCCCTAAACGGGTCGTTGATACAGCACGCACCTTTGATGGCGCGTGCCAGTGAGGAATAATCAGTGATTGACTCATAGCCAATCCATTTGATCACGATACACCGCAGTATCCTCTTTCAGTGCTTCAATCAAGTCCACCATATCTTGAGGGAGCGGTGCATGCCACTCCATTTGAATACCCGTTATCGGGTGGTAGAGACGAAGCATGGTGGCATGTAGAGCTTGGCGGTCAAAGCCGCGTAACGCATTAATAAATGCCTCACTTGCTCCCTTAGGAGGGCGCGGACGACCACCGTAAAGGGGATCACCCACTAGCGAGTGACCGATATGCGCCATGTGCACACGAATTTGGTGGGTTCTGCCTGTTTCCAAGCGCAAACGAAGGCGAGTATGGGCGCGGAAATGCTCCATAATACGGTAGTGTGTCACTGCCGGTTTGCCCATTGGATGAACTGCCATGTGCGTACGCTTAGTGGAATGGCGAGAAATCGCCTCATCCACGGTTCCTCCTGCAGTCATGGTGCCAATCGCAACCGCTTCATATTCACGAGTAATTTCTCGCCGTTGCAGGCAATCAACCAAGTGGGTTTGTGCAGGCACGGTCTTGGCAACCACCATTAATCCTGTGGTATCCTTATCGAGACGATGTACAATACCCGCTCGCGGGACATCAGCGATAGCAGGATAATGATAAAGCAGCGCATTCAGAATGGTTTTATCCGGATTACCGGCGCCGGGATGCACCACTAAGTCACGCGGTTTATTGATGACGAGAATATCATCATCTTCGTAGACGATATTAAGGGGAATATTTTGGGGTTCCCAACGCGCTTCTTCTTCGATTTCTGCGCTGATTACAATTTTCTCGCCACCCAATACTTTTTCTTTGGGTTTATCGGCAACCGTTCCATTGATGGTGACTCTGCCCTGTAAAATCCATTCTTTTATACGAGAACGTGAATAATCAGGGAACAATTCAGCCAAAGACTGATCTAAGCGTTGTCCCAGTTGTTCTAGGGAGATGGTTGCAGCGAGTTCTACTTGTTGTGCCATATAAGGTTCTTCGTTAACGTTGGGTTTTTCCGGCAAAGCCGTTTAAGATAATGTGCTATCTTAGCTGATAAACAATGGAAGCCACATACAAATGCTTCCACTAAACTTTTGAGGATAATCAATTCGTCATGATGCGTATGAAATATCTTGTGGCACTCGCCACGCTTAGCTTAGCTCTGGTCGGATGTTCCGGATCTAAAGATGTCGTTCCTGACAATCCTCCTTCGCAGATTTATGCTACAGCTCAGCAAAAACTGCAAGATGGAAACTTCAGAGGCGCTATCAGCCAGTTAGAAGCGCTGGACAATCGTTACCCTTTCGGTCCGTATTCGCAACAGGTACAGCTCGATCTGATCTATGCCTATTACAAGAATGACGATATGCCAATGGCACAAGCGACCATTTCACGCTTCATGCGTTTAAATCCTACCCACCCTAACATTGACTATGTAATGTATATGCAAGGGCTAACGGATATGGCGCTTGACCAATCTGCTTTACAGCACTTCTTCGGTATTGACCGTTCGGATCGCGATCCATCAAATGCTCGACAAGCCTTCAAGGACTTTTCACAACTGGTACAAAGCTTTCCAAACAGCCAATATACCCCTGACGCGCAAAAACGTCTGGTCGCGCTAAAGGATCGTTTATCGACGTATCAATTATCTGTTGTGAAATTCTACACTAAACGTGAGGCTTATGTCGCGGTCGTTAATCGCGCTAAAGAGATGCTGAGTGATTATCCCGATACTGTCCCTACACGCCAAGCACTTCCTTACATGGAAAATGCTTACCGTAAACTTCAGCTAAACACTGAAGCAGACAAAGTCGCAAAACTGATCGCGTCAAATACCACAAAATAGCCGTCCCTATTCTGCTAACTGACCAGCCACGTTTAGTGGCTGGTTTTTTTGTCCCTTTATCCTTCCGGTCACTGGCTAATTAAAACAATTGAAATGGCAATTTCCACGTAATACTTGCACTGCTACCACCATAAAAAATAGAATCGCATGTCGACGACACTGCCTATCAATTTGGAAACACGTCATCCCCCTCGCTCATGATTATTCTCATGGTGAGCGTGAACCTTGGCATCAACATCGCTATACGTAATTGCTTTACAGCTTAAGCGGGGTAGTCAGCGTCCATACCGCGCAAGGATGTTGGCTCATTCCGCCTAGTCGCGGAGTCTGGTTTCCTGCTGGGATTGTTCACCAGTTAACGATTACTGGACAGGTTGCTGCCAGAACATTATTTGTCGATCCTTTCGCTTGAGCCGATTTACCCACGCATTGCCAAGTAGTGCAAGTTTCGCCACTGCTAAAGGAGCTGATCGTCGTAGTACTCTACCTCCCCGATCACTGCGCCGCCAATAGCCGAGCCGAGAGAATCTATGAACTTATCCTAGATGAAATACGCGGCATGCCAGTGCTTTCTTAAAATCTCCCTGAACCCGTCTCCTCTGCGCTCAAGAAACTGTGCATACTTGTACGTAACGATCTGGCCAAACCTTGAACAACGTCCGAGACAGCGACCTTGTTTAACCTGAGTGAGCGCACGCTGCTCTGGCATTTTCGGCAGGAAATGGGCTTTTCTTTTTGTAAGTGGGTAAGGCGGGCGAAACTAATGGAAGCGATGAAACGTTTTGCGCTGGGCCATCAGTATTGAGAGTGGCCCATTTCCCCCCTGTTAACGCTAAAAAGGTCCGCTCGATAAGATCGGCCCGCACCTGAGTAATCACTCGAAGGGTCATATTTTCTGGGATCCGTTGCTCTGCTATCAATTGCCGCACGAACTGGAAGTCGGTATCAGATGCGGCAGGAAAGGCGACTTCGATCTCTTTGGAGCCAGCAGCATAGTCGTTCCTTACTGAGGAAAGAAAACTATCCTAGCGATACCCCTTCCCCTGTGACTTCTGCATAAGTGACAACCTTATGCTTGAAACGGACAACGCGGTACCAAACCGACTAAATTTTGGCCCATACAAACTGACAATCATTCCCCCTCTTCCCCCTCAGATAGCTGAAAATTACCCTTGGGACTAAAAATTTTTCATATACTAATAATGTGACATAGATCACATTATTGATGTGCATAGTCGGTATTCTGGGAGCACGTACCATGGCAATGACGAAGAGAGGTAAAATGATGATCAACATCACCAGTAAGCAAATGGATATTACCCCGGCAATCCGTAGTCATATTGAAGAGCGGTTTGCGAAGCTTGAAAAATGGCAGACCCAGCTGATAAACCCTCACGTGGTCCTCTCTAAAGAGCCTAAAGAGTTTGTTGCCGATGCAACACTCAATACCCCCAACGGTACCCTTGTTGCTACGGCGAAACACGACGATATGTATGTCGCAGTCAACGAACTCATTTCAAAACTCGAGCGCCAACTCAATAAGGTCCAGCATAAAGCTGAAGCACGGCGTGCAAACGGTAGCGTTAAAGATATTATTCCTGCCGAATCTTAATAATACTGCGCACCCACAGGGTGCGCGGTTTTAGGTTGACGCGCGGGATCGCAAACGCTACTCTCTGAGTTCAACTCTATTGAGATAAATAACATGCAACACAACCTGTTCTTCTTTTCATTTTTTTTTAGCTCCCCCTCCCAGGGAAGCCGCTTCGACTAGAATGAATGAAAAGACGAACAAAAGGCCTCCCCTCCGGGAGGCTTTTTTTTTGAGAAAATAAAAAACAAAAGGACAGACTATGACCCCTTACGCTTCGCTTGACGAATTGCGACATGACATTAGTGATCTGGATAGCCGTTTACTCACACTTCTCGCCAAGCGTCGTGAGCTTGCCGTAGCAGTGGGTAATTATAAGCTACAAACCCAGCGTCCAGTACGCGATGTGACGCGCGAAAAACAGCTACTGGAAAAACTGATCGACCAAGGAAAAACGCTTTCTCTCGATAGTCATTATATTACGCGTCTTTTTCAGCTGGTCATCGAAGACTCGGTATTGATTCAACAAGCTTTGCTACAAAAAGCGCTCAACGACTCTCAACAACAAGCAGTTCGTGTCGCCTTCTTAGGCCCCAAGGGCTCGTATTCTCACCTCGCTGCACGCAGCTACGCGTCACATCATTTTGACCAAATGATCGAAGTGGGCTGCAGTAAATTCCAAGATATTGTTAACCAAGTGGAGAAAGGATTAGCTGACTATGCCGTACTCCCCTTAGAGAATACGAGTTCAGGATCGATTAACGACGTATACGATTTGCTTCAAAATACTGGATTGCATATTGTGGGAGAAATGACGTTACCGATTAATCACTGCCTGTTGGTTTCAGGTGAAACGTCTCTTGCTGCGATCACAACGGTTTATAGCCATCCACAGCCTTTCCAACAATGCAGCCAATATCTAACCCGTTATCCGCATTGGAAAATTAACTATACCGAAAGTACTGCTGCAGCGATGGAAACCGTTGCGAGTTTAAACGATCCCTCTGTCGCGGCACTCGGTAGTGAAGCGGGTGGACAGCTCTATCAACTTCAAGCGATAGATCGTCAACTCGCTAATCAGTCACAAAATATCACCCGTTTTATCGTCCTCGCGCGTAAACCGGTGAAGGTATCAGAACAAGTACCCGCGAAAACCACCTTACTGATGGCAACAGGGCAACAAGCCGGTGCATTAGTCGACGCCTTACTCGTACTCAGACAACATGATATTGTGATGACTAAACTTGAATCTCGCCCAATTAACGGTAACCCGTGGGAAGAGATGTTTTACATCGACGTTAAAGCTAATAGTAGTGATCCCGCTATGCAATCTGCCCTGCAACAGCTTACTGAACTTACCCGCTACTTGAAGGTGCTGGGTTGCTATCCAAGCGAAACAGTAACTGCTGTAACACCTTAAAAAAAAGCACTACTGTAATGTGGTGCTTAATATTATAAGGTTGGCGAACTACTTACGATTATCGTTCGCCGACCGCAGTAGAGAACGGCTTTCTGTCATAAATGTCTTAGCATAATCACCAAACCAAGTTTGAACGCCAGCAAAACTTTTAATGAAGGAAGCTTTATCGCCACGTTCAAGCTGTGCCAACGCCTCGCCAAAGCGTGTGTAATAGCGCTTGATCAAGGCAATGTTATTAGGCGACGACATAATGATATCCGCATACAATTGTGCATCTTGAGCAAATAAGCGGCCAACCATTGCTAATTCTAATCGGTAGATAGGTGAAGAGAGCGCCAGTAATTGTTCAAGATCGACATTCTCTTCTGACAGATGCAACCCATAAGCGAAGGTCGCGAAGTGTCTGAGTGCCTGGATAAAAGCCATATTTTGGTCATGCTCGTCCGCCGTGGCGGAGTGGAGCCGTGCCCCCCATACCTCGATTTGCTGGAGAAACCACTGGTACGCTTCCGGTGAACGGCCATCGCACCACACCACGACTTGCTTGGCTAAACTACCACTATCTGGCCCGAACATTGGGTGCAAACCTAATACCGGCCCGTTATGAGCGGCCATCATCGCTTGTAACGGCGCTTTTTTGACTGAGCAGAGATCGACTAAAATACAATCGTCGGGTAGCGGTGGTAGCTGCTGAATAACCTGCTCGGTTAAATGAATGGGCACGCTAACGATAACCATTCCCGCATCGCTGACCAATGAAGCCGCTTGCTCCCATTCGTCCTTATCCAGCAAACGGACCTGGTAGCCTGAAAGCGTTAACATCCGCTCAAACAAGCGGCCCATTTTCCCTTTACCCCCAACGATAACGATAGGTCGCATGTTGGGATTGAGTGTCTTAAACCCTTTGTCATTCTCACTGGCGTAAGACTCTCGCATCACTCTACGTAAAACATCTTCTATTAAATCGGCAGGGATACCAGCAGCTTCCGCTTCCGCACGCCGTGAAGCTAACATGGACGCTTCACGTTCTGGCACATAGATCGGCAACCCATGCTGGCTTTTGACTTCTCCAACCTCCGCCACTAACTGCATACGTTGCGCAAGCAAGGTCAGTAACGCTTTATCTGTTTCGTCAATTTTATCGCGTAACGCATTCAGTTCTGCAACCATTACTCTATCTACCCTTCCACTATACTTGAAGTGATCATAGCACTCATTGCATCGGCGAGTTTCTTTAATAATTGCTCAGTAACCTGCCAATTTATACAGGCATCGGTTACGGAAACACCATATTGCATCTCAGCACGGGGCAATTCGGAAGATTGGCTTCCCTCGAACAGGTGGCTCTCTAACATGATTCCGGTAATAGAACGATTTCCCGCTTGCAGCTGCTGCAATACGCTTTCGGCCACCACGGTTTGACGGCGATAGTCCTTATTAGAGTTACCGTGACTGCAATCGATCATTAACGAAGGACGTAGTCCCGCTTTGGTCATTTCAGCTTCACACTGGGCGATATCTTCAGGATGATAATTCGGCGTCTTACCGCCCCGCAAAATGACATGCCCATCCCCGTTACCTTGCGTTTGTAATAGACAGACTTGACCTTGTTGATTAATCCCAACAAAACGATGCGGCATCGCGGCGGCACGCATAGCATTAATCGCCGTACCCAAGCTGCCATCTGTGCCATTTTTAAAGCCAACCGGCATTGATAAGCCTGATGCCATTTCACGGTGAGTTTGCGATTCAGTGGTTCGCGCCCCAATCGCTGACCAACTAAACAAGTCACCGAGGTACTGTGGTGAGTTGGGATCTAAGGCTTCGGTTGCCAGAGGGAGCCCCATCGATACCAACTCAACTAATAATTGACGGGCTTGTTTTAAGCCCTGCTCAATATCAAATGAACCATCCATATGCGGATCGTTGATTAATCCTTTCCACCCTACAGTGGTACGTGGCTTCTCAAAGTAAACCCGCATCACTAAGTAGAGAGAATCTTTCACCTCTTCGGCTAATTTTTTGTATAGCGCTGCGTACTCTACTGCCGCTTGCGGATCATGAATAGAACATGGGCCACATACGACTAACAGACGAGGATCTCGACCGGCAATGATATCGGCAATTGTTTGGCGAGAATCATGGATTTGTTGTTGCAGTTCAACGGTTAATGGGAACAACTCTTTCAGTTCTGCCGGGGTCATCATTACCGACTCATCCGTGATATGAACATTATTTAAGGCATCTTTCTGCATGACGTTACCTGACTAAAATGAGGGGGTCTCTGCGACCAATGCCTCCACAATATCACAAAAAGTAAAGATTTCAATCCAACAATCATCTACATGTAAAGAATAACTTACACTAATGAGCTAATTAAATCAGAAAACTGTATTCTGTAATGTATTCTATACAATAGCGAGTTCTTGAAAAAAAGGCCCGAATCATTTCGGGCCTATTTGAATTAGTTATTGAGGATAAGGGATGTGATAACACCTGTAGCAACGGCAATCAGGACATAATTACCATTGATATTCGCCCACCGATGTCCAGGAGGTGGTGAGCCTAATCCGTGCCGGTGCCAGTCGTTGACCCAATATCGATTTTGATAATATTGATGAGGGTATCTTCCACCTGGTCTAAAATGATGACCGCCATAGAAAAAATCTCTTCTGTCATAATGCGGTCGATGGTGAGAGTTCCTGTCATGATCACGGTGGTGGTCACGCCAATCACGGCGGTCCTGCCACCGTGGACCTGAATGACCATGGCGGTCCCAGTCATCATGATGATGGTCATGAGCATACGCCCTAACCATCGGGTTTAAGGTTAACCATACCATCGCTAACACTAGGGGTCTTTTACGCATAACTTCTCGCCCGAGCCAAAATATGAGTGGAATTATGCGTAATACTTTAGCGCTAATCATCAAGATTACTCTTGATTCGTGTCAGGAGAGTATATCCAAACTTACCAAAAAGCGTATTTCCTTACCGAAAACTTAGCAGTATCAACGTAAACTATTTTGGCCCCAGCAGATCCACTTGTAGGTCGTTAATGCCTCTAATCCCATCGGTCCCCTCGCATGCAGCTTCTGGGTACTCACCGCTACTTCAGCCCCCAAGCCAAATTGTCCGCCATCCGTAAAACGTGTGCTGGCATTGACATACACGGCAGCAGAGTCGACTTGATTCACAAATTCTTGGGCATTCAGATAACGTTCAGTCAAGATGCCATCTGAATGTTGCGTACCGTATTCGCGGATATGCTCAACCGCTTCGTGTAGGTCTGCTACCGCTTTGACATTCAGATCAAGGGATAACCACTCATCACGATAAGAGGCCTCAGTGGCTTGCGCATACTCTTTATCCTCCAAGGCTGGGTGAGAGGATAATTGCGGGTCCAAGTGCAGAGTGATGCCTTCCTGCGCCATGCGCGACAGGAATTGGGGTAAGAACTGGTCGAGTTGTGAACGATGAATTAACAGGGTTTCTAGGGAATTACAGGCACTTGGGCGCTGTTTTTTAGCATTGATGATTACGTTAATAGCTTGTTCTCTATCCATCGTTTCATCAACATAGAGATGACAGACACCAATTCCACCGGTAATGACAGGAATGGTTGAGTGCTCACGACACAACTTGTGTAAGCTTGCCCCACCCCGCGGGATCAACATATCGACGTACTTATCCAACTTCAATAATTGGTTTACCCATTGACGATCGGGGTCATCAATTGCTTGCACGGCATCGATGGGTAGGCCATGCTGTGTCAATGCCTTACGAATAACGTTAACAGTTTGCGCATTGGTACGATAGGTCTCTTTTCCCCCCCGTAAAATCGCTGCATTACCTGTTTTTAAGCATAGAGTTGCCACGTCGATAGTCACATTCGGGCGAGCTTCATAGATAATAGCAACCACCCCCAACGGCACTCGACGTCGCTCAATCTTTAAGCCGTTGTCTAGCAGGCCACCATCAATCACTTGGCCTATAGGGTCACTGAGTTGGCAGACTTTACGAACATCATCGGCGATATCCGCTAACCTTTCAACCGTGAGTGTTAAACGATCAATTAATGCAGGTGAAAGACCTTGCTTAACGGCATCTGCCACATCTAATTGGTTAGCAGCTAATATATCAACCGCATTCGCGTTTAAGTGATCAGCAACAGTCATCAATAGCTGATTTTTCTCTTGCGCAGTCAGCGTGGCAAGTTGATACGCAGCAGCTTTCGCACGCTGTCCCATTAATTCTATATTCATCTCGACTTATCCTACGATCATATCATCACGATGCACGGCCACCGCACCATATTCATAGCCTAAGATTTCACTAATAGATTGGCTATGTTTCCCGGCAATCATACGTAAAGCATCACTGTTATAGCGCGAAACGCCATGCGCGATATCGTTACCTTGAGGGTCACGAATCGCGATGACTTCGCCGCGAGAAAAATTGCCGGTAATTTCAGTAATGCCTTTCGGCAATAGTGAACTGCCCCGCTCGAGCAGTGCGGTTAATGCGCCGGCATCGATTAGCGCAGACCCCGCGGGTGGCGCACCAAAGATCCAATGCTTACGGCTTTCCAGACGATGTTCTTGCGCGTGGAACAAGGTTCCAGATTTTTCACCTTGTAATAATCGCTGAATAACGATGGGTTGGTCACCGGGCGCGATAATGACATCAATACCTGCTCGACATGCCACTTCAGCCGCCTGCAGCTTAGTTGCCATACCTCCAGTTCCCAATCCAGAAACACTCCCCCCCGCCATCATCTTTAGCGAGTCATCGATCTGATAAACATCTTCGACCAATGTTGCATTGGGATCATAACGCGGATCGGCGGTAAACAGACCTTGTTGATCGGTTAAGAGCAAAAGCTTGTCAGCATCGGAGAGTATTGCCGCTAGAGCGGAAAGATTATCGTTATCGCCGACTTTGATTTCTGCCGTGGCGACGGCGTCGTTCTCGTTGATAACCGGAACGATACGCTGGTCTAAGAGTGCGTGCAGCATATCACGTGCATTAAGAAAGCGCTCTCTATCTTCCATGTCCGCACGGGTGATAAGCATTTGACCAATATGAATACCATAGATGGCAAACAGCTGTTCCCATAACTGGATCAGGCGACACTGCCCCACTGCGGCAAGCAGTTGTTTAGACGCAATGGTGGGGGGCAGTTCGGGATAATTCAGATGCTCTCTGCCTGCCGCGATAGCACCAGAGGTCACCACTACGATTCGATGACCGTCATTCATTGCTTGTGCACACTGCCGCACGATCTCAACCATTCTTGCACGGTTGAGTTGACGAGAACCGCCAGTGAGAACACTGGTCCCTAATTTGACCACTAAGGTCTGACTGCCACGCATATTTCCTGCCACCTAGAGAGTTAAATGAGTCCACAGTTGTATCAGGACAGCTAGAGCTTGCCAATAGCTATCCTTATGCTTCGCGTAACTTAATCTAAAAAGGGGCAGCGTAGATGATTAAAACGATAACGAGGGTTCGAAGTTACTCGCAGGAATAAGCGGTGCATTAAGTTCGTTCATCAATGCTTCGAGGCGAGGGAAGAATTTTTGTAGACTCGCCTCGGCTTCTTGACGATCCTCATCGCGTTTGATTTCAGCGGGTACCCATTGGCCTGCTTTATCGTATAAACCAAAGTCGAAACGATAGTCGAAGTGAGTTTCCTGAGCCTCTAACACTAACCACCATCCCCAAAACTCTCTCTTCTCAGGTGCCGGTTTAATATTGGTACAGACAGCTAAACAGTCGAAGAAAAAACGGTGATCTTGGCATTGGTCCTCGCGCAAATAGGGACCTAACTCATTAAATTTTACGATGTAACGGCCTCTGAAGTGGCCTCCGGGTAGTACCATCTGACTGCACTCCTATTAGCGTTCATTGTTATCAGTGTTACTTTTAGCAGACTTACTATTAAATGAAAATGATAAAAAAAAACAGCACCCTCAGGTGCTGTTTTTTCCATCAACTTTTGACTAGCGGTGGAATAAAGGTGATCCCCATATCCCAAGGTTGCTCGATCCAAGTATCTTGTGGAATATCAACAACGTAATCATCAACTAATGGTCGACCTGCTGGCTTAGCGAAAATTGTTACAAAGCGCGCTTTATGATACATCTCGCGAACAACTTTTGCTGTGCCGCCTGTGTCCACTAGGTCATCAATTACGATAAACCCTTCACCATCGCCTTCCGCACGTTTCAGAATTTTCATTTCACGTTGATGGTCATGGTCGTAGCTTGAGATGCAGACTGTATCGACATGGCGAATACCGAGTTCACGTGCCAATAGGGCCGCAGGAACCAGTCCACCCCGGCTCACAGCGATGATGCCTTTCCACTGTTCAACTGGCAGTAATTTCTCAGCCAACTGACGGGCGTGAATTTGCAACATATCCCAAGTAACTACGTATTTTTGACTCATAATAATCAGGCTCCGACCAACAGGAATGGTCTGGTGAATGGACAAACGAAAAAAAGTTTGCGCGTGATTATAGGGATAACGTCAGATAAAAACCAGTGCTGCTGCCGAGTTTGACTTTTTTTCGGTATAAATCGCTGCTTGCTCGCGAACAATGATATGCTTTCTCGACTAATAATAACCGCTCTATGCCCTGATGACGGGGCTTAATCCTAATCCGTTATAGGAGACGCATTGTGTCTGAACTGTCTCAACTGTCACCTCAGCCCTTATGGGACTTCTTCGCCAAAATCTGCTCTATACCACATCCTTCTTATCATGAAGAAGCGTTAGCAACTTATATTGTAGACTGGGCTAAAACCCAGCAATTTTGGTGTGAGCGGGATGCTGTAGGTAATATTCTAATCCGTAAACCGGCGACTGCAGGAATGGAAAATCGTAAACCTGTTGCCTTACAAGCCCACCTCGATATGGTTCCGCAAAAAAATAATGCTACCGAGCACGATTTTGCGCGCGATCCCATTCAACCTTGGGTTGATGGTGAGTGGCTGAAAGCTCGCGGTACGACTCTCGGTGCTGATAACGGTATCGGTATGGCTTCTGCGCTTGCCGTTTTAGCCGATAAAACCGTTGAACACGGCCCGCTAGAAGTCCTACTCACCATGACTGAAGAAGCTGGGATGGAAGGCGCTTTCGGCTTACAACCTAATTGGCTGCAAGCAGAGATTCTGATCAACACCGACTCTGAAGAGGAGGGTGAAGTCTATATGGGATGTGCAGGGGGAATCGATTTCTTATCTGAACTCCCGATTAGCCGAGTCGATATTCCTGCGCAACATCTGATTTTAGAGATTAGCCTCAAAGGGCTACGTGGCGGACACTCTGGTGCCGATATCCATCTAGGATTAGGTAACGCGACAAAACTGTTGGCGCGTTTCTTTGCTGAATCTCGCGATAAGCTCGATCTGCAGTTGATCGATTTTAAAGGCGGTAACCTTCGTAACGCTATTCCTCGTGAGGCCAGCGCGGTCGTCGCCGTTGCTCCGGAACAGGAAGCGGCCCTTCAGCAGGCACTTCAGGACTACCTTTCAATCTTACAAAATGAAGTCGCGCCAAAAGATAAAAATGTGACCTTAAGTGCGCAGGCAACCTCGCACAGTGGGCAAGCGTTAGTCGCAGAAAGCCAAGATCGCTTTATCAATTTACTGAATGTGACCCCTAATGGCGTGATCCGTAACTCTGATGTTGCGCCGGGTGTCGTCGAGACATCATTAAATATTGGTATCGTGACTCTTGAAGAAAATCAGGCAAAAATCTACTGCCTAATCCGCTCGCTTATTGATAGTGGTAAAGAGTATGTCGTGTCAATGTTACATTCATTGGGCGCATTAGCCGGTGCGAAAACAGAAGCATCGGGCAGTTATCCTGGCTGGCAGCCTGATGCCAACTCCGCCATAATGGCCTTAACTCGCGAAATTTATTTGGATCTTTTTGGTAAGAAACCCAACATTCAAGTCATTCATGCTGGGTTAGAATGTGGTTTATTCCGCGAGCCATACCCCCATTTAGATATGGTCTCTATCGGACCAACCATTACTGGACCTCATTCACCGGATGAACAAGTACATATTGGAAGTGTTGGCCTTTATTGGCAACTGCTAACGGCCTTACTCAAAGCCGTTCCAACCAAATAAGTGCCCTGCTAGGCGAGCAATCGCCTAGCATATCGTTGTTTGAGAGGCCACTCATGATTACTAACTGGATAAGAGGGTTAGCCACACTTATTTTTCTGCCCTCTCTCGCTCTCGCTCAAGCCTCTGCCGAAAAAATTATGCTTTGGCCTACTGGTGGTGACCAAACCCGTCCAGGCCCTAGTGTGGTGACGACGGCTCAAGGCAAAGTCACCCAAGTTAATGCGCCTTTTTTAACGCTCTACTCTCCCAAGACTTTTAACGGCAAAACTGTGCTAATCGCTGCGGGCGGGGGTTACCGAAGAATTGAGCAAGCTAAAGAAGCGATACCTGCCGCACACTTTCTCACTCAGCAGGGGTTTCGCGCCTACGTACTGACTTACCGATTACCCAGCGCAAACTGGCCGCAAGGTAAAGGTGTCGCCATGAAAGATGTCCGACAAGCGTTGAGGATCATTCACCATCAAAACCCGCACCTAAGCGTACTCGGCTTTTCAGCGGGCGCCCATTTACTCGCCTTAGCCATAAATCGTGCTGAGATAACGCAAAAGGATGACAATGCACCGTTTAGCGTTGAAGGTATGGCGTTGATCTACCCGATTATTTCTGTGGAGCCTCCCCTCGACCATAGTGCCACCTTTCGGGTCCTCGCCGGACGTCACGCGTCACGCCAAGAGGAAGCAAAATGGTCAGTACCACCGGCTATTCATGACCATTCTCCTCCACTCTTCGTTGTCGAAAGCGAAGATGACCCCATTGCCCCACTGCAAAATGGTTTTTTACTTCAACATGCCGCGACACAACACCATGTCCCTATGACATGGATACGCTACGCAACGGGCGGTCATGGTTTTGGATTAGGGCAAAAAGGAATGGCGAACTCCGCTTGGCCAGAACATTACCTCGCCTGGCTCAATCAACTGCCCGCTCATAACTGAAGGGGTAATTGACGCTCCACTTGCGGATCAAGCAGACTGACATGAAGACCAATTAACCTAACCGATCGCCCCTGTCGCCGTTGCTCCCAGAGTTTCAAGGCGAGATCGATAAAGTCCTGCTTGGTCAGTTCAGTCCAGATATGCTCAAGGGTCGTCTGTTGGAAGTCGGAAAACTTAAATTTAACCCCCTGACGTGCAATCCGTAGGTCAGGCCGGACTTGACGTAATCGACGTTCGAGTTCTGGATACAACTTATCGATCACCTCCAGACACTGCTCCCAATGTTCAATATCGACGGAGAGCGTCGTCTCGACACCGACAGACTTGCGTAATCGATGGCCGTCGACATCTCGCGTATCAATGCCTTGGCTTTTTTCCCATAGGCTACGACCAAACTTACCGAAAGTTTTTAACAGAAAACTTAGCTCAACTTTTTGAATATCGGCACAAGTATAAAGACCTAAATCGGCCAGCTTTCTTGATGACACCTCGCCCACCCCAGGGATCTTCGCTAGAGGGAGCGTCTGTAAAAAATGGTCAACCTGCTGTGGCGGGATAACATACAGCCCATCGGGTTTATTCACTTCGGAAGCGATTTTGGCCAAAAATTTGATGGGAGCCACGCCCGCTGATGCCGTAAGCCCAGTCTCAAGGAAAATTGAACGACGTATTTCTTCCGCAATCAGTGTTGCGGAACCTTGGCAGGCAAGGCAATCCGTCACGTCGAGATAAGCTTCGTCTAAGGAAAGTGGTTCAACTTTTGAGGTATACCGTTTGAATATTTGCTGTATTTGGGCAGAGGCCTGTTTATAAGCGTCGAATCGACCAGGGAGCAAGGTTAACTGTGGACATAATTTTAATGCCGTCGCTGTTGGCATAGCACTTTTTACGCCATAACGACGGGCTGGATAATTTGCGGTGCTGATGACACCCCGCCGCTCTCGGCTTCCGCCGATCGCAATGGGCATATCCCGCAAGGCAGGATTATCTCGCATTTCAACCGCTGCATAAAAACAATCCATATCGACATGAATAATTTTACGCATTTCACCCCTCCGACCGACTATCAATACACTGTATAAATAACCAGAGGGTAATGCAAGTCGTACCGCATTAAGCCAGTGCAAAGCAATAATTTCAGGGGGGATATTAGGCAATAAGCAGATAAATGAGAGCCATATCGCACCTAAAATCCAGCCTCATTTTTTTTAACAAAAAAAGCTAGCTGAAAGCTTGATTAAAGCCATAACAGTGATAATGTTGCGCAGATAAACCGTTCTACTGCAATAGTCTGTTATCCGATTGCAGACCGTCCTCATGATTGTCATCAAGGTACACCTAGCATGCGTATTTTCGCACTCATATTTGCGATATTGTTTTCCTGTAACGCGTTCTCAACAGAAATCGTTCCACTCTCTAATGCATTACAAGCCCCAGTTAGCGATCAGCTGAAAACTGAACTGATCGGCTCGCCGGTATTTATCCAGATTTTTAAGTCTGAGCGTACGCTCGAACTTTATGCCAAACTCGGTAATCAGTATCGCCTACTTAATCGCTTTAATATTTGTAAGTTCTCGGGCGGCTTAGGCCCTAAAAGAGTTCAAGGTGATTTTAAGAGTCCGGAAGGATTTTATACCATTGGCGCCTCACAGCTTCACCCAGATAGCCATTACTACCGTGCGATTAATTTAGGCTTTCCTAATCAGTACGATAGAGCTAACGGTTATAACGGTAACTACTTAATGATTCACGGTGATTGTGTCTCTATTGGCTGTTATGCCATGACTAATAGTGGTATCGATCAAATCTTTAAGTACGTAACAGCTGCATTTAATAACGGCCAAACCCAGATTGAAGTGAATATCTATCCGTTCCGGATGACCGACGACAATATGCGTCGCTATGCCGGTTCGCAGTACATTAACTTCTGGAAGCAATTGAAGCCTGGTTATGATTATTTCGAGAAGTATAAGCAACCGCCAATGATTGCTGTAATGAATAATCAATATATCGTTAATGGCCAAAGCAATGGAACGAGCGCACCACGAGGTAATCCATTCCAAACGACTACCCCGAGTGCATCAAAGACCTTTCTGGCCTTCACCCAAGCAAAATAACTTCCATTCGCCTGGCATAATCTTGTGCCAGGTTTCATTTCCTGTAAGAGGCTGTGTTGCTACAACGGTCACCACATCGTGAGCGGTTGTCTGCTGCATAAAATCAACTTCAATATCCTGGTCAATCAGCACCGCCTTACCAAAAGGTGAACGCCGCGTAATCCAATGAAGATGTGTTGAGCAATACGCCATCAAGTAACGCCCGTCTGAGAGCAACATATTGAATACCCCCAATGCTCGCAGTTCGCTGGCGAGTTCGGCTATGTAACGAAATACTGAAGTCCAGTTTCTAGGTGTCTGAGGAAAGCGTTGCGAGAGTTTATGTAGCAGCCAGCAGAAAGCCCGCTCGCTATCCGTTTCCCCTACGGGACGAAACTGCCCAGTTTCGAGACGGCGGTAGCCTTTGAGCTGTCCATTGTGTGCATAGGTCCAATGACGCCCCCAAAGCTCACGCGTGAAGGGATGGGTATTCTCTAGGGCGACTTTACCGCGGTTCGCTTGACGAATATGAGCGATCACGGAATGAGATTTAATTGGATACTCTTGCACTAATCGTGCAATAGGCGATTCAAAGCTAGGGAGGGGGTCTTTAAAGGTTCGGCAGCCCTTCCCTTCATAAAACGTAATGCCCCACCCGTCTTTATGCGGACCCGTGCCTCCACCCCGCTGTACCAGACCGGAAAAACTAAAACAGATATCAGTAGGGACATTTGCGCTCATCCCAAGCAGCTCACACATGCAGTTGACCTCAATAGCAGCGTATCAGTCACTTAACGCCGATACCTAATAATCAATAACATGCTCTGCGTTATGCTGCAACGGGATAAAGCGCGCTTAATTCATAACAAAAAAGAAATACTTATGCCGAAATACGTTCCATCTCTTTTTCGATCAGCATAATCAAAATATGGATAATTTTAATATGAATCTCTTGAATACGGTCAGCGTAACCAAAATGCGGGACTCGAATTTCAATATCCGCGGTACCTGCCATCTTGCCGCCATCCTTACCTGTAAGCGTAATCACTTTCATCCCCTTACTCCGTGCAGCATCGATCGCGCGGATAATATTGCCGGAGTTACCTGAGGTAGAAATACCGAGCAGAACATCACCCGATTGCCCCACCGCCTCGATAAAGCGGGAGAAGACAAATTCATAGCCAAAATCGTTACTGACACAGGATAAATGGCTAACATCAGAAATCGCAATGGCGGGGTAGCCGGGACGATCTTCACGATATCGCCCCGTGAGTTCTTCAGCAAAATGCATTGCATCGCAGTGTGAACCACCATTTCCACAAGACAATACCTTCCCACCCTGTTTGAAGCTTGCCGCGAGCAGCTCTGCAGCCTGCTGAATGGCATTAAGGTTAGCGTCTTGACTGAGGAACTGCTCAAGCGTTTTAGCTGCCTCATTTAACTCATCACGGATAAGATCATGGTACATATAAATTCCTTGTGGAATACGGAAAAATTCAGGTGCCAAGTGTAGCCCATTAGTATTTCAGTGCAATATGACCGAGGCGATTAACACAGGTTTCTTTGCGCTGTTGATCTCAAACCGATAAAAAAAGCCGATCACACGCCTAAATTTAGACATCCAAACGTCCATATTGCCAAAATTTTTTGCCCTGTTATAGTGGTATTCATTCGCTCTTACCATGACGCAGAGGCCCCTCATGACTCGTTCAGCACCGATTCCAGAGAGTAAACTTCCCGCTCTAGGCACCACTATTTTCACCACCATGAGCGCACTGGCTCAGCAGGTGGGCGCAATTAACCTCTCACAAGGCTTCCCTGACTTCAGTGGCCCAGATTACTTGCAGCAACGCCTAGCCCATCATGTTGAACAGGGGACAAACCAGTATGCACCGATGTCCGGGACCCCCGCCTTGCGTGAAGCAATCAGTGCAAAAATCGCCCGTTGTTACGAATGTCAGGTCGATAAAGAGACGGACATTACCGTGACAGCGGGGGCTACGGAGGCATTATTTGCTAGCATCACGGCGTTAGTTCGCCCCGGTGATGAAGTGATCTGTTTCGATCCCAGTTACGATAGTTATGCCCCTGCGGTGCAACTCGCGGGCGGAATCATGAAACACATACCTTTAACACCTCCCGATTTCACACCTAATTGGTCCAGCTTCTCTGCAGCAATTAGCGATAAAACCCGTCTAGTGATTATTAATACCCCACACAACCCAACTGCTAGTGTTTGGCAAAAAGAGGAATTCGACGCGTTGTGGTCCGCAATTGCCGAACGCCCAATATTTGTCTTGAGCGATGAAGTGTATGAGCATATCTGTTTTGCTCAGCATGGACATTACAGCTTGTTGCAGCACGCTTCTCTGCGCGAGAGGGGGATTGTCGTCTCGTCGTTTGGCAAAACCTATCATATGACGGGCTGGAAGGTTGGATACTGTGTCGCCCCGCCTCATTTGAGCCTCGAAATTAGAAAAATACATCAGTACCTTACGTTTTCAGTTCATACCCCCACTCAGCTTGCGTTAGCGGATATGCTGAATCATGCTCCTGAGCATGACCAAAATCTTCCAAGCTTTTATCAGCAACGCCGCGATTTCTTAATTAATGCATTACAAGAAAGTCGTTTTACCCTGTTACCGTGCCAAGGAACCTACTTTTTACTGCTTGATTACTCCGCCATTTCCCAGATGAACGATGTCGACTTTTGCCTTTACCTCACCAAAGAGGTCGGCGTTGCCGCTATTCCGCTTTCCGTATTCTGTAAAGAGGCCTTTCCTCATCACTTAATCAGGCTATGCTTTGCAAAAGAAGAGGCGACCTTGCAGGCAGCTGCGGAGAAACTATGTCAACTTTAACGGTCGGAGTATTACAGCAACCGATTATCTGGATGGATGGCGACGCTAATCTCCAGCATTTTTCCCGCCTTATCGCACAATCTGCCCACCACGATTTGTGGGTATTGCCCGAAATGTTCACCACTGGGTTTTCGATGCAAGCGGCAACCCAATCGCTGAGTGAAGCACGGGTACTCGGTTGGTTACAAGCACTCGCCCAGAAGTACGATACCGCACTCTGCGGCAGTGCGGCGATCCAGCTGGCTGACAGTGCAGTGAATCGTTTTTATTTCGTTACCCCGCAGGGTGACTTCTCATACTATGATAAACGCCATCTTTTTCGGATGGCCAACGAGCATCAGCATTATAAGCCAGGAGCCAGCCGCCAAATTATTGAATACCGTGGATGGCGTATATTGCCGCAAATTTGCTATGACCTGCGCTTCCCAGCCTTTTCGCGCACGATCAACAACGATTACGACTTAATGATCTATGTGGCAAGTTGGCCTGCTGCCCGTGCAAACCACTGGCAAGCCTTATTATTAGCGAGGGCTATCGAAAACCAAAGTTGGGTAATAGGCTGTAATCGCGTCGGAGAGGATGAGAATGGGTTATCGTACCGAGGAGATAGTCAAATCATCGCGCCTGAAGGAGAGATTATCGCCTCAGCCTTACCCGCAGAGGCGACAGTGATCACCACAACGATTGACCGTCAACGGGCAATCGCTTACCGCCAAGCGTTTCCAGCCTGGCAGGATGCGGACAGTTTTACCTTAACTTCCTCGGTAGGTTGACCACGAATTGGGAGTAATAAGATAAGGAAGATGGAAGTGTTCTCCCGTCTGTGTAATCACAAAATCAATCTGGGCGGTAAGGTATAATGAGGGGCGATTAGTTTGCGCAAAATAATCGCCAATTTCTGCGGTTAATCGATAATGTCCTGGCACGATGGGCTCAGGGGTTAAGGTTTTTAGGCGGCCATCGTTATCCGTTTTCCCCCTCGCAATCTGTTGCCACCCTTCGTTAGTCAATTGCTCCAAGGTGATGGCAACGTTGCTGGCAGGTTTTCCCAAAGCGGTGTCTAAAATATGCGTCGTAATCGTACTCATTGAATAGCCTCCTGCAAACGTAATGCCGTGATTTCACGCAGCTGTTGTAGGCTGGCCTCAATATCTTCTGCCGCACTGAGCTGCAAACGCTGCTCAAGTGCTGCCAGAATATCTTGCGGTGTACGGCCTTTAGCGCGAATTAGAAATACTCGCTGGAAACGCTGCTCATAGCGTAAGTTACCCAAGCGAATCGCTTCTTTACTCTGTTGGTCGGTCTGTTGTACGGCCGCTTGTTCTTGACGCGAAGCCTGTGCTTCAAAGCTCTCTCCCGTGGGCCGTTCGCCGATACGAGGATGCGCTTTTAGCGCCGAAGCCAGGGCCTCTTCCCCCCATCCCGCGGTTAGCTCAGCAGCGACTCTGTGTAACGTTGCGATATCGCGATAAGGTCGATGTGCAACCAGTTCAGTTTGCCAGGCCTCTATTGCTACACAATGGGCGATAGCCTGCTGTGCACTCTGTGCGTCGCTTTCATTAAACTGCTTGAGAGAGATCATCGGTTTCATATTCTCGTGAAGGTGTGGCCGTTAATTGTACCGCTTGAGTAAAAGCTTGGATCCCGGCGGCCACATCTTGCACCGTGACAGCTTCAGCAGGATGATGACTGATCCCTTTCTCGCAACGCACAAAGATCATGGCAACCGGCCACTGTGCGGCGATAGCTATCGCATCATGCCCTGCACCACTTGACAGTTGCGGTGCACTCCCTTGAACTGCGGTAACAGCTTGGGTACAGGCTTCGCGTAATCGCTTATCACAGGTCGTTGCCGCGATATGATAAAACTCTTCAGCGCGGAAGCTAATGCCTCGTGCGGAGGCAATACTCTGTGCATGTGCCAACAAGTGTTCTAAAAGCTGGCTTAACGGGGCATCTTCTGGCCCTCGAATATCTAAGCTCAATACGACTTCACCCGGGATCACATTTACAGCTCCCGGTGAACAACTGATTTGCCCGACAGTGGCCACTAATCCGCCCCCTGCCGCAGTCGTCTCTTTTTCGATCGCCATTATCCATTCAGCGGCCGCCACCAGTGCATCTTGACGCTGCGTCATTGGCACTGTCCCAGCATGACCCGCAAGCCCAGTAAAATGACAGTGTAAACGATGAGCACCATTAATCGCCGTGACTACGCCTAGTGGTAAATCAGCCGTTTCAAGACAAGGCCCTTGCTCAATATGAAGTTCTAAATAGGCGGCAATAGATTCGGGACGACGAGCAGCCTGTAACACCTTGCGTGGGTCGAGATGTTGCGCGATCATCGCTTCTCGCACGCTAACCGACTGATCATCTGTCTTATCAAGCCAGTCATTCGGCCACTGCCCCGTTAACCCCTTACTCCCTAGGAGCGTAATGCCAAAACGGGTACCTTCTTCGTCGGCAAAGCCAACGATTTCGATGGCGTTAGCCAGGCGGATATTTTGGCTTCGTAACGCACTCACCACTTCAATTGCCGTTAAAACACCCAGCGGGCCATCATAACGCCCTGCATTACGCACAGAATCGAGATGTGAGCCTAATAGTATAGCTGGTGCCCCATCCGTCACAGCTTCATATCGACCACAGATATTGCCCACCTCATCTTGCCAGACTGACATCCCAGCCTCTTCCATCCATTGCTGAACTTGGCGATTCGCTTGGAAATGTTCGTCAGACAGATAAACACGCGTCAGCATGCCTTGCGTTTCACTAATACTTGCTAACAGGTCACAACGCTGCATCACGCGCTGGGCAGCGCTATCTGCCATCGCTTTTGGAATAAGATTAAGCATGGGCATCCACCGCTAGATAATGGTCCCAAGCGGCTTGAAGCGCCGCCCCTTGCACGGTCTTGAAACCGACATGATTCAGCACGGCTTCTAACGCGGTCAGAGTCTGCATCACACAGCTTTTGCGTGCGTTATACCCCATCGTACCAATACGCCATACTTTACCGTGTAGCGGGCCAAAAGAGGTGCCAATTTCAATCCCAAAATCATGAAGCATCAAATGGCGAACCTCGTCACCCACCACGCCAGAGGGGATATAGACCCCTAAGACATTATTCATCTTGTGTTGAATATCACCGAATACTCGTAATCCCATCGCTTGTACACCTTTTAGCATGGCATCACCGTGGAGTTTATGTCGCGCGATTCCCGCTTCTAGCCCTTCCTCCAAGATAAGACGTGCAGCCTCATAAGCCCCAAATAACGCACTGGTCGCTTCGGTATGGTGGTTGAGTCGTTCTGGCCCCCAATAATCGAGCACCATGGCGAGATCGAAATAATTCGAATAAATCATCTCGTCATCGCCTTGCTGGTGCTGAGCCGTACGAATCCCTTCCTCGACACACTTACGCTTACGGATCTCTTCAACGATACGATCGCTTAAGGTAATGGGCGACGTCCCCGAAGGACCGCATAGGCATTTTTGCATACCCGCCGACACCGCATCAATTCCCCATGCATCGGTTTCTAAAGGATTGCCGGCCAGTGAGGCGGTCGCATCGGTATACAGTAATACCCCATGACGACGGCAGATTTCCCCAAGCTGCTCCAAAGGCTGTAACATCGTGGTCGAGGTATCGCCCTGCACGGTCAGCAATAAGCGCGGTTTTACTTTTTTAATCGCTTCTTCGATTTGTTCAGGGCCAAACACCTCTCCCCAAGGCACCTCAATGGTATGGACCTCAGCACGGCAGCGGCGTGCAATTTCACATAACAAATGGCCAAATCGACCAAAAACTGGCACCAAGACTTTATCGCCGGGACGAATCGTTGAAACAAGGATTGCCTCGATTCCCGCACGGGATGTCCCATCCACCAGCAGCGTCCACTGATTCTGGGTAGCAAATACCCCTCGATAAAGTGCCATGACCTGATTCATATAATCCGTCATCGCCGGGTCATACTGGCCAATAAGTTGACTCGACATTGCACGCAGTACACGGGGATCCGCATTGATCGGGCCAGGCCCCATCAGTAAACGTGGGGGTGGATTGATTTGAGAAAAAGAAGAAATATCCATGTGCGAGTCCTTGGTGATTGAAACAAAAAATTCTTATTGAGAAACACTGCAACAATTGTGCCAGAGAATGTAGGCATAAAATGTCAGCACTGGCTGAGCTTGGCGATCACTCTAGGATGAGCGGCGTGCACCAAGATAATGCACCGCACTCTTATGGTGCCCCATTAACGTTGTTCAAGCTCTTCGAGATGCTGATAGCTTTCCGCTATTTTATGAATACGTTGCCGTCCAGTCTCTAACGTCGAATGCAGCAGTGAATTTGCCATCAATGTTACAAAGCTCATCGCCGCACTGTAACAATCGAAAGCAGAAACGCTTTCCAGTGGCGTCGCAAATTGCCAAGTGGCTAATCCTTGGATACTTAACGCCTGCGGCTCGGAAAGGGTTATTACTGGCACTTGTTGACGTTGTAACTGCTGGAGTAATTTTTTTATCACCGCTGGCCGACGTCTAAAAGCAATCACTACCACCACATCGTGCGGGCCATAGTCCACCAGCTCTTCAGAAAGTGTCTGCCCAGGTGTCGGAAAGAGGCTGACTTGTGCTCTGGCTTGAATCAATTGCGCACGCAGATGTAACGCAACCGGATAGGCATTTCGGTACCCAATGATCCCCACTTGCCGAGCCTGATTAAGGGCCTGTATGGCCGACGAAAATTCTTGTGTGTTGAGAAGCGTTGTCCAATGGAGCAGGTTTGCCATCTCTTGTTTATAGTGCCTGGCGAGCAAGGTATCGCCGTGCACTATATCTCTCGGTTCCGTTAATGGCATACCGCTTTGTCGTAAAAGACGCAGCTCCTCGTACATATCCTTATATTTCTCGTAACCAAGCCGTTTAAATAACCGGCTCACCGTCGCTTTAGACACGCCGCTGACCCGTGCAAGCTCCGCACTGTTATAGCTGATCAAATCATCAAAATGATCGACAATAAAATCCGCCACACGCTTTTCTTGTGGCGTCAGGCTCTCATAATGGCTTGCCAATCGCTGATTTAAAGGCGTCATCTTCACTCCTGTAACAAACATTTCACTGTATTAAGCAGGATTTAGACCACTCTGAAATTTTTTTTTCATCTCGGTACAAAATTTGCTTGGTCAATCTCTTTGCCCTACGTGGATAGACAATAATGATTCAAAGCAATTTAGCGCCAAATGGTATGGCGGTCACCCCCCATCACTTGGCGAGCAGCAGTGCTTTAGCGATTTTACGCCAAGGAGGCAATGCCATTGAAGCCATGGTTGCTGCTGCCGCAACAATTGCGGTCGTTTACCCTCATATGAATGGATTAGGGGGTGATGGGTTTTGGTTAATCGTCCCCCCCGAGGGCGAGCCCATTGCGATTGATGCAAGTGGTGCAGCAGGATCCTTAGCCACTCTCCAGCGCTATCATCCTCAAACGACCATTCCTTTCCGGGGTCCACAGGCAGCGTTAACCGTCGCCGGAACAGTCAGTGGTTGGCAACTTGCGTTAGACTACGCCGCACAGCACTTTGCACAGCCTCTGCCATTGACCACATTACTTGCTGATGCGATTCATTATGCTGAATCCGGTATCCCTGTTACCGCCTCACAGGCCGAAGCGACAAAGAGCAAAGCGGGTGAGCTGGCTCACTTACCTGGATTTAGCGATATTTATCTGCCGGAAAAACGTGCACCATTGGCGGGGGAGTGTTTACGTCAGCCTGATTTAGCGCATAGCTTAACATTGCTCGCCAATGAGGGATTAGACAGCTTTTATCGCGGAACACTCGGCAAAAAAATCGCCGCGGGGATGGCCGAGATAGGGATGCCGATCACCGAACAAGATCTTATTGACCATCAGGCAAAGTTTAAAAGCCCGCTCAGTGTAAAACACTCCCGCGGGACACTTTATAACCTCGCACCGCCCACACAAGGCCTCGTTTCACTAGCCATTCTCGGAATTCTTGATCGCTTCAACCTCGAACAGTGTGATGAAATTGAGACTATCCATCGCATCGTGGAAGCGACGAAGTTGGCGTTTACCCTTCGTGATGAGCACCTCACAGATCCCAAAGAGATCACCCTTGATCTACAACAACTGCTTAACACCTCGCATTTGGATACGTTAAGCCAGCAATTGAATACCGAACAGGCGGCACCTTGGGGCGAACCTCTGCTCCCGGGTGATACCGTATGGATGGGGGTCACCGATAAAATGGGGTATTCGGTCTCCTTTATTCAAAGTATTTACCATGAATTTGGCAGCGGTGTGGTCATTCCCGATACAGGTATTCTGTGGCAAAACCGGGGTGCAGCCTTTAGCTTAGAAATTGGTCATCCTCGCTGCCTCGCCCCGAGAAAGTACCCTTTCCACACGCTAAACCCAGCAGCCGCTAAATTGGAGGATGGCCGAACCTTAGTGTATGGCTCAATGGGGGGGGATGGGCAACCCCAAACGCAAGCGACACTCTTTACGCGTTACGTGCAACAGCAGTATCCACTGCAAGAAGCCATTAGTGCCCCTCGCTGGTTACTGGGTAGAACATGGGGTAATGCCTCTGATTCATTGAAACTCGAGTCGCGCTTCAGCGAGGCGACCTATCAAGGACTTAAGGCACTAGGTCACCGTACCGAAAGACTCGAGGCTTGGAGCGAAGCCACTGGTCATGCTGGCGCAATTGTCCGCCATCCTAATGGACTGGTAGAAGGCGCTAGCGATCCTCGCAGTAACGGCAGTGCTGCCGGTTATTAAGGAACAATAATGAATAAAACAATTGATTGGCCGAGTTATATTACCCAAATGAGCCTGCTGCTCGATATACAACTCGATGCATCGCGCCGAGATGAACTGGCTCTACAACTCGCCCGTATTGCCGATATTGCCGCGCCATTGATGGCTTATCCACTCGATGATCGTCAAGAAGTTGGAGGCGTCTGGAAACTATGAATCTCGCCTCCTTAACGATTAAAGCGCTGCATCAACGTTGGGCATCCAAGCAACTCAGCGCGGTGGAAATCACCGAGCATTATCTCTCTGCGATCGCCACCGCGAACCCCGAATTGAATGCTTGGACGACCCTTACCGCTTCAAGGGCACGACAACAGGCTATAAGCTTGGATAAACAGCGTGATGCGGGTAACCTGTGTGGGCCGCTCGCCGCGATTCCTTATGCTGTTAAAAACCTGTTCGATGTTAAGGATGAAGTGACCCTCGCAGGAGCTGAGCTTTTCAGCCAACGTCAGGCGGCTCTTGAAGATGCTTGGGCGATTCAACAGCTTAATCGGTCAGGAGCGATCCTTACCGGTATGCTTAATATGGATGCTTACGCCTATGGTTTTACCACCGAGAATAGTCATTATGGTGCATGCCGTAATCCTCTCGATATGACGCGTATCGCGGGGGGATCTTCGGGCGGTTCTGCCGCCGCGGTTGCGGCAGGCTTAGCACATTTCTCGCTGGGAACAGATACCAACGGATCGATTCGCGTCCCCGCCTCACTATGTGGCGTATTCGGCCTTAAGCCGACCTTTGGACGCCTCTCGCGACGCGGCAGCCATCCATTCGTCGCCAGTCTCGATCATATTGGCCCGTTGGCCCGCCATGTCGAGGATCTGGCGCTGGTCTATGATCAATTACAAGGGCATGATCCCAGCGATCGCTTTCAATCCGATCATCCAGTAAACCTAGTTTCGACACAGCTCGGACAACAAAAAAAGACGTTAAAAGTTGCAGTGCTAGGCGGGTATTTTACACAGTGGGCAGACGATCAAGCCCGATCCGTTACGACGAAAGTTGCTCAGGCGTTAGGGGCTGATCATGAAGTCGAACTGGTCGATGCCGAGTTAGCACGTTCCGCGGCCTTCTTACTTACCGCGAGTGAGGGAGGTAGCCATTATTTAAACGCACTACGTGAAATGCCAGAGCGCTTCGAAGCCAATTCCCGAGAACGCTTATTGGCGGGATGCATGCTTCCCGCCAGCTGGCCTATGCAAGCCCAGCGCTTTCGTGAACATTTTACCCGACAGGTGTTGGCACTGTTTGAGAAGTTCGATCTGTTAATCGCGCCAGCAACGCCTTGTGCGGCGACAGTGATTGGGCAACAATCGATCGAGATCCAAGGAAAAACCTTACCGACAAAAGCCAGTATGGGGATGCTCGCGCAACCTATCTCTTTTGTTGGACTACCGGTATGTACTGCGCCAGTGCGTACGGATAACGGTTTATCGATTGGTGTTCAGCTTATCGCTGCCCCCTATCAAGAAGCGACGACTTTGGAAGCCGCGTGGCGCTTAGAGCAAAACAACGTGACGTTACAACAACTCTTTTAGGAATTATCGATGGCCGATATAACAATTAACCTTCCTCATGTCCTTGCAGAAGTCGAACACCACTTCAAGCGCTACGAAATCGCCTTAACTACTAATGATACTGGGGTATTGGACGAGCTTTTTTGGCATAGCCCCTATACGGTTAGGCTCGGCGCAGGCGAGAATCTCTATGGTATCGAAGAAATTCAGGCTTTTCGCGCAAGCCGCCCTACCGCTAATTTGGACCGCAGCCTAAGAAATACCGTTATCACGACCTACGGCGAAGAGATGGCGGTGTGTAGCACGGAATTCACCCGTGAAAACACCAGCAAAATAGGCCGCCAGCAACAAACCTGGATAAAGTTTCCCCAAGGTTGGCGAATCGTCGCGGCCCACGTCAGTGTGATGAGTTAAGGAATAAGGCTCCCCTCATTCCTCTTAATTATCAGGGTGCTGGGTGATGAGTAACCCAGTGCTCTGCTATTTGCTGGCGCGTACAGATCCACACATCGGGAAATTGTTGGAGATGATCAAGAAATCGTTGTAACGCGCGGAACTTACCCGGTCGTCCTAATAATCGACAATGCATCCCGATCGATAACATTTTCGGTGATGTCCCGCCTTCTTGGTAAAGAACGTCGAAACTATCTCGCAAATAGGTATAGAACTGCTCAGCGGTATTAAATCCTTGTGGCGTTGCAAAACGCATATCGTTACATTCCAGCGTGTAGGGGATCACTAAATGAGAGTGCTTTTGTCCATCTCGAGTAGTCACCGGCATCCAGAAAGGCAGATCATCGCCATAATAGTCGCTGTCATACAGATAGTCGCCTCGCTCGACTAATAACTGGCGTGTAGCGGGACTATCTCTACCTGTGTACCAGCCCACTGGCGGTTTGCCAAACAATTCAGTAAGGACTGCTGTTGCTTTTTGCATGTGCTCAGCTTCTTGCTCTGGGGACATGCCTTGATAATGAATCCAGCGCCAGCCATGACTGACCACATCATAGTCTGCCTCACGAATGGCTTGAACAATTTCAGGGTGACGGGCGAGAGCCATGGCAACACCAAATACGGTTAAGGGGAGCCCACGGCGTTGAAACTCTTGATGTATTCGCCAAAATCCGGCACGAGAACCGTATTCATACAGGGAGTCCATCGACATATGACGGTCAGGATAGCTCGCAGCGCCGATAATATCGGACAAGAACTGTTCGGAGCCGGCATCACCATGGTCAACGTGATTCTCTGCCCCCTCTTCATAATTGAGGACGAATTGCACAGCAACACGTGCATTACCGGGCCACTCAACTTTCGGCGGTTTGCCCGCGTAGCCAATCAAATCTCGCGGATACTCTGCTGCAAGAAGTTCTTTGATAATCTCACTACCCTTCATCTACAATACTCCATGAATCAAAACGATATCGTGAAACAATTATTGCAAAGCCTGTGCCAACTTCGGCTCGGTGAAACAAAAGTTACGATATTCTTTCCGATTGTCTTATGAAAAAAGGCCTCATCATGACTATTACACTTCGTCCTTTAGAACGTGAAGATCTTCGCTTTGTTCATCAACTGGATAATAACGCTACCGTGATGCGCTATTGGTTTGAGGAGCCTTATGAAGCCTTTGTTGAGCTTTCCGATCTCTACGATAAACATATTCATGATCAAAGCGAACGTCGTTTTGTGGTCGAGTACGAAGGTGAAAAAGCCGGTCTAGTGGAGCTAGTAGAAATTAACCATATTCACCGGCGGGCAGAATTCCAAATTATCATCGCCCCTGATCATCAGGGGAAAGGGTTAGCCAATAAAGCAACACGTGCCGCGATGGAATACGGATTTTCGGTATTGAATCTCTATAAGCTGTATTTAATTGTTGATAAAGAAAACGAAAAAGCAATCCATATTTATTCGAAATTAGGCTTTGAAACAGAAGGAATTCTAAAGCAGGAGTTCTTTATTAATGGCACATACCGTGACACCTTAAGAATGTGTATTTTCCAGCCTCAATATTTGGCAAAATTTCACAGCGGTAATGACAATCAGTCGTTATTACCGCCCACAGCTCAGTAGCGATATAATGCGGTACCGCTAGGTTCACAAGGTTTGTCTAGCCAAACATGCTGCATAAGTAACGTTCTAAGGCGATTCGCGAACTAAAACCATGAGGAATTCCATAATGCTCTTGATTATCACTGGCAAGATAGAGCGGAAATTCCTTATAGTGATCGCAGGTTTTTAAATCGGATGTCGGCTCTGCAAAATTCTGACTACGCTCTTTGAGAGTAGGATGGATGACTAAAGCCGTTCTTCCCAAGCGAGCTTCACGATTCACATAAACATAGTGGTCGGCGCGGCGATAACCATAGGTTTTCGGGGTTACCACGTCGACTTCAAATCCCGCTTTTTCTAATACCTTAGCCACTTCATTCGGTCGTAAATACATGTAAAAACTCCTTAATTTTTTATCAGTGAACTTTATCCTAGCCCAACAAGCTTGTAGTTCAGATCATTCGGAATTTTCTCTAAGATTATACAAATATCAAAAGCTGTCTATAATTATTAACACGAATTCACATCTTGGAGAATATAATGGCTAAGAAATTACAACAATATGATTTACCAGAAGATAATGCCGACGTTCGAGAACTGGCTGATACTCTAGAAGCCCTTTTAAATTCTTACGGTGATGATGCCAAAGAAGGAATTGATGAAGCACGCAGTAACGCAGAGCGCCTGCTCAAGAAAACACGTGCTACCTTCAATGAAGGTAAGAAATCACTCCGAGAAAACTTATGTGACTCTGGCTGTCAAGCGACGCAATGGGTTCAAGATAACCCTGCGTCAGCTTTAGGCGTCACCGCGGCAGTAGGTTTCGTATTCGGTCTATTATTGTCACGTAAATAGCACACTAGTATCTTGAATACACCACAATAAACCAGCGCGCAGCCGCTGGTTTTTTTTGTGTTCTTTCGCCAAAAATCCCCTCTTTCACCGCCCATTTACTTAGCGTGATCATTATTAGTCATACATATTTGATTAAATTTATTTATTGAAACAATTTCCCCTAACCGCTTGTCACGCTTGAGAAAATTCTTAGATCAATGCATATGTATGCAAATAAAATTGCATAAAAAGGTTGTTAACGCATTTAAGTATGATAGGTTTAATTATCTAACTACAAGGGAATAATTCATAACTCAATGATAAAATAAATAATATCAGGAAATTACTGTAAAGATGACAATAAAACTTCAAGTCAAGAATTTGCATAAAATTTTTGGGGGCAACCCTGAGCGCGCCTATAAGTTGCTCGAACAAGGTTACGACAAAGAAAGCATACTTGATAAAACTGGCTTATCAGTCGGTGTCAATAATGTCGACCTTACGATTCACGAAGGCGAGATATTTGTGATCATGGGATTATCAGGTTCCGGTAAATCGACATTGGTCAGGCTACTTAACCGTTTGATTACCCCTAGCCGCGGCCAAGTACTGATCGACGGCCAAGATATCGCCCAGGTCTCTGACAAAACGCTGCGCGAGATACGGCGAACAAAAATCAGCATGGTCTTCCAATCCTTTGCTCTGATGCCTCATATGACAGTACTCGACAATACCGCATTTGGTATGACCTTGGCTGGCGTTGAAAAATCACAGCGACTGAGTAAAGCATTAGAAGCCCTTCGCCAAGTTGGTTTAGAAAAATATGCCTCCTCTTGGCCTGATCAGCTCTCTGGAGGAATGAGGCAGCGTGTCGGTTTAGCCAGAGCGCTCGCTAACGATCCCGATATTCTCCTGATGGACGAAGCCTTTTCAGCCCTTGACCCGCTCATTCGTACAGAGATGCAAGATGAGCTGGTCAAACTGCAATCAAAACAGCAACGTACGATAGTCTTTATCTCACACGACTTGGATGAGGCGATGCGTATCGGGGATCGTATCGCCATTATGCAAAACGGTCAGGTCGTTCAGGTGGGCACCCCTGATGAGATCCTCAATCAGCCGGCTAATGACTATGTAGAAACCTTCTTCCGAGGGGTCGATATTAGCCAGGTCTTCAGTGCGAAAGATATTGTGAAACCCGCCACTGGCTCGATTATTCACCGAGTCACTGGTTTAGGACCAAAATCAGCATTGAAGTTACTGACCGATCAAGACCGCGATTATGGCTATGTCCTGAATAAACAGCACTATGCTGGCATAGTGACCGCCGAAAGCCTCCAGCGTGCGGCTAAAGAAAATCTGCCGTTAGAACAGGCTTATCTCTCTCATCTCTCACCTGTCGAAGCGTCGACCTCCTTAAGCGATCTCTTTACGCCGGTGGCGGATGCACCCTGTGCCCTGCCAGTGGTCGATGAGACGCAGCAATTCTTAGGAATAATTTCAAAAAGTACGCTATTAAAAGCTTTAAATCGCGAGGCCGGTAACCTATGACCACGACAACTAACGACCCTTGGAGCACAAGTTCCGATACCACAACCAGCGCTGATCCGTGGGGCGGGACAACCAACAGCACGACACCTTCGTCTACACCCGATCAAAGCGATTGGTTAAATAGCGCACCAGTGGAGCATCACAGTTTCTCGTTAAGTGATCCGTTTCACTCAACACTCATCCCACTCGATCACTGGGTGACAGTGGGGATCAATGGCCTTGTCGAACATTGCCGTCCGCTATTTCAAGGAATACGGATACCTATCGACTATATTTTAAGTAGCTTTCAGCAGTTACTCACTCATATCCCCGCCCCCGCGGCGATTATCCTCTTTGCTTGCCTGGCATGGCAGGTAACCACCGCGCGTATGGGAATCGGCACGTTTGTCGCACTGATTTTTATTGGCTGCATTGGTGTCTGGAACGATGCAATGATTACCCTAGCATTAGTCCTCACCTCGCTATTCTTCTGTGTGCTGATAGGACTTCCGCTGGGTATTGTTTTAGCACGCAGTGATCGTGCCGCAAAAGTGGTACGACCTTTATTAGATGCGATGCAGACAACGCCTGCTTTTGTCTATTTGGTCCCAATTGTGATGCTATTCGGCATCGGTAATGTGCCGGGTGTGGTGGTCACCATTATTTTTGCTGTACCGCCAATCATCCGCCTGACGATCCTCGGAATTAAGCAAGTGCCTGAGGATCTGATCGAGGCGAGCCAATCTTTTGGCGCTAGTCCGTGGCAAATGTTATGTAAGGTTCAGCTTCCCATCGCGATGCCTTCTATCATGGCAGGTATCAACCAAACGCTTATGTTGGCACTGTCCATGGTCGTCATCGCCTCAATGATCGCGGTCGGCGGGTTAGGCCAAATGGTTTTACGGGGTATTGGTCGTCTGGATATGGGACAGGCCTCTATCGGTGGGGTCGGTATCGTTATTCTCGCTATTATCCTCGATCGGTTAACACAATCCTTCGGCGTTGATAAACGCCATCAGCGCCACCAGCGTTGGTATCAAACTGGACCTATCGGTCTGCTCACAACTCCTTTTCGTCGCACCACTCACCATTGAGAACTGACTATGCGTAAATTACTCATTACTTCTGCAGCCCTGACTCTACTAACCAGTATTGGCGCTCAAGCTAGCGATCTTCCTGGACAAGGTCAGACGGTTAAACCTATTCAAAGCACGATTACCGAGGAAACTTTCCAAACCTTATTGGTTAGTCGGGCATTGGAAAAATTAGGCTACCAAGTCTCTGCGCCCGAAGAAGTCGATTACAACGTAGGCTATACCTCGATTGCTAAAGGGGATGCGACCTTCATGGCCGTGAACTGGCAGCCTTTACAAGAGAATATGTTCGATGCTGCAGGCGGTAATACAGCGTTTTATCGGCAAGGGCATTATGTCACTGGCGCAGCACAAGGCTATTTGATCGATAAGAAGACTGCTGAGCAATATCACATCACGAATATCGAGCAGTTAAAAGATCCTAAACTCGCAAAACTCTTTGATAGCAATGGTGATGGTCGTGCCGACCTGACAGGCTGCACACCCGGCTGGGGATGCGACACTGTGATTGCCTATCAAATGAAGGCCTATCAGCTTGAGCAAACGGTCTCTAATAATCAAGGGAACTATGCGGCGATGATGGCTGATACCATCACTCGATTCAAACAAGGGAAGCCTATCCTCTATTATACTTGGACACCTTTCTGGGTCAGCGATGTACTCAAGCCAGGTAAAGATGTTGTTTGGTTAGAAGTGCCTTTCTCTGCTGATCCACAGAAGACCAATACCGCATTACCTAATGGTAAAAATTATGGTTTCCAGGTCAACAACATCAATATCATCGCGAATAAACAGTGGGCCGAGAAAAATCCCGCTGCTGCTAAACTTTTCGCAGAGATGAAGTTACCGTTAGCCGATATCAATGCAGAGAATGCTGCCATGCGTGCCGGCCAAAGTTCTGAAGCCGATATTAATCGTCATGTTGATGGATGGATAAAGAGTCACCAAGCCTTGTTTGATCACTGGATCACCAGCGCTCTACACTAATGCCTCATCTTATCAAGGGCCCGTCGTGGCCCTTACTATTATGCATCTTTTGCCCAACGCTTTTGCACTAACTCGTTCATACTATCGCACTCTATAACACGACTAGATAATTAGCATTAAAGTAGTCATCTTGGTTATTTTATCGCTGGTAATCAGTTTCAATCTATGACAACGTTAACGGTTAGGTAATTACCCTTCGTCTGCGCATTGCGGTAACGAGTCGTTAGTACATAGCTGTAAAATGAGGTGTGACTTGGACAGTTCTTTCGAACCAATTGAGAAAATGTTATCTAATCTGTCGCTTCGCCACGACAATTATCCTGTACGTGTGGTGTTGTTAACACGTCTACATATGCATATTCAAACCAAGCTTCTTGAAAATCGTAATAAAATGCTCAAAGATCGTGGGCTTAACGACACCATCTTTAATGCATTATTGACTTTAGATGCTTGCCAAAACCAAAGTATCCAACCTTCGGAATTAAGCTCCGCATTAGGCTCTTCGCGTACCAATGCAACACGCGTTGCTGATGAACTCCAAAAACGTGGTTGGGTTGAACGCCGTGAAAGCGATAATGACCGCCGCTGCCTAAATCTCCACCTTACTGATGCTGGCTATGAGTTTCTTTGCGAGATACTTCCCCCTCAATACGACAGTTTCCAAGAAATATGGGGGATTCTTTCCTCAGAAGAGCAAAACCAATTGGAATCTATCTACCGTAAACTACTCAATCATTTAGATACTTTTTCGCATAATTCTCCACCGAGTTCCGAATAAGAATAAAAACTGATTAACACTTTCGATTGATACACTTCACTGAGCTGGAGTGTTTTTTATTTGTAGTCTTTATAGCAGGATGAAGTTATGACTTCCGTTGAAAAAACACTTTCAGCAACTGGCACCCCCTCAAGAAAAAAACGTAAACCTCTTTTAATGCTACTTCTGGCCGCCTGTGTTGTTATCGCAATTGCCTACGCTCTATATTGGTTTTTAGTATTGAGCCACCAGCAGGATACTGACGATGCTTACGTTGCCGGAAATCAGATACAAATATCCCCTCAGGTGTCAGGTAGCGTGAGTAAAGTATGGTTTGATAATACCGACTTGGTACATAAGGGCGATATCCTTGTCTCATTAGATAAAACCGATGCAAATCAAGCTCTGAATAAAGCTGAAACCGCATTAGCCAGCAGTGTGCGACAAGTGCATCAATTAATGATTAATACTCGTCAATATCAAGCAAATATTGAGTTAAAGCGTACTGCACTCGCTCAGGCTGAAGCTGATTTGGCGCGTCGTGAACCTCTCGCCCAACGCCAATTGATTGGTCGAGAAGAGTTACAACATGCTCGTGATACCGCTGCCAGCGCTAAAGCCTCCCTCGACGTTGCGATTCAGCAACTCAATGCGAATCAGGCCATGCTACTGAATACGCCTTTAGATCAGCAGCCAGTCATCCAGCAAAGTGCTGCCGCACTCAGAGATGCTTGGCTGGCGCTCCAACGTACCGATATTCGTAGTCCTATCGACGGCTACATCTCCCGTCGTAGTGTACAAGTCGGCGCACAAATCACGCCAAGTAGCGCGCTGATGGTAGTCGTACCCAGTCAAGAATTATGGGTAGATGCCAACTTTAAAGAGACACAACTTGCAGAGGTACGCATTGGTCAGCCAGTCACCGTGACAGCCGATATCTATGGTGATGCAGTCACCTATCATGGCAAAGTAGTTGGTTTGGATATGGGAACAGGCAGTGCCTTCTCTCTACTTCCCGCGCAGAATGCCAGCGGTAACTGGATTAAAGTGGTACAACGCTTACCTGTACGCATTTCCTTAGACCCGCAAGATCTCCAGCAACATCCTCTACGTATCGGACTCTCGACTCAGGTAACCATCGATGTCAGTAATACCTCCGGTCAGGCACTGGCCACGGTGATGCGTAAATCTCCTGCTTATGAGAGTGATGCATTAACCTTACAGTTACAGCAGGCCGATCACCTTATTCAGCGAATCATTGCCGCTAATGCAGGGTAACCGCCATGGCGCCTAACGAGAGAAAGCCTTTAGAACACGCACAACTGGTATTGATGACGATTGCGTTATCGCTGGCGACCTTTATGCAAGTTCTTGACTCAACCATCGCGAATGTCGCGATACCGACGATAGCAGGCGACTTGGGGGCATCAAACACTCAAGGGACTTGGGTTATCACCTCTTTCGGTGTCGCGAATGCGATCTCAATTCCGCTGACTGGATGGCTGGCTCGCCGTTTTGGCGAGGTAAAGCTATTCGTTGCGTCGACGGCGGCATTTGCTATCGCTTCTTGGGCTTGTGGTATGTCAAATACCCTAACCATGCTGATCGTTTTCCGGGTCATACAAGGTGTGGTAGCAGGTCCATTAATTCCTTTATCCCAGAGCTTATTACTCAACAATTTCCCACCAGCAAAACGAAGTATGGCCATGTCGTTATGGGCAATGACCGTCATTGTGGCACCGATTTGTGGCCCGATTTTAGGCGGCTGGATCAGCGATAATTACCATTGGGGCTGGATATTTTTCATCAACGTTCCAATAGGTATCGTCGTGGTAGCACTCGCCCTGAAAACGCTCGGTAAGCGCGAGACATCAACTCGTAAGCAGCCGATCGATATTGTCGGATTAGTTATGTTGACCTTAGGGATTGGCTGTTTACAAGTAATGCTGGATCGCGGTAAAGAGCTGGACTGGTTTAGTTCTACGGAGATCATCACCCTAACGGTAGTGGCTGTCATCGCTCTGCTGATTTTGATTATCTGGGAGCTTACCGATGAACATCCCATCATTGATCTGTCGTTATTTAAATCGCGGAATTTCTCTATTGGCTGTGGTTCAATTAGCTTAGCCTACATGCTCTATTTCGGGACCATCGTGCTGCTGCCCCAACTCCTGCAAGAGGTCTTTGGTTATACCGCGACTTGGGCGGGCTTGGCTTCTGCGCCAGTCGGGATACTCCCGGTTATACTCTCGCCGATCATTGGCCGTTTTGCGCCACGCATCGATATGCGCTATCTCGTGACGTTTAGCTTTATTATGTACGCGATTTGTTTCTATTGGCGCGCCTATACCTTTGAACCTGGAATGACTTTTGCTGATGCCGCCTGGCCACAATTTATCCAAGGTTTTGCGGTAGCCTGTTTCTTTATGCCTTTAACAACCATTACCTTGTCAGGCCTGTCGTCAGATCGGATTGCGGCAGCCTCTGGACTGTCAAATTTTATTCGAACACTCGGGGGATCGATAGGTACCTCTATTACTACCACGCTATGGACCAATAGAGAGGCAATGCATCATAGCCAACTAACCGAATCGGTCACGGCTTATAATCCTAATGCTCAACAAAGCTATCAGCAGTTGGAGTCCTTAGGGATGAGTCACCAGCAAGCCTCAAGCTATATTGCTCAGCAAATTACTGACCAAGGATTGATCATTTCCGCCAATGAGATTTTCTGGGCGGCTGGCGGAATATTCGTCATGCTATTAGTCGTCATTTGGTTCGCCAAACCGCCTTTCCATTCTGGCGGCGGTGGCGGCGGCGCTCACTAAAAAAAAGCGCCTTCCGGCGCTTTTATTATGCTTTCTGTTGGCGCCACCACTCGCCTAACAAAATGCCGGCGGCAACTGACACATTTAAACTTTCAATATTTCCGGTACCACCAATAGAGAGACTAATATCTCCTTGACGTAAGGTATTCTCATTTAACCCTTCCCCTTCTTGCCCTAAAACAAAAACAGTTTTTGCCGGGAACGTCGTGGAGGCTAGAGGTTGCCCTTCATGACTAGAGGTCGTGACAATGCTATAGCCAGCACGACGAAAGGCATCGAGACCTTGTAAAAAGGATGGTGCCGTTACGGCACGTACGTGCTCAGCGCCACCTTCTGCTGTTCTCACAGCCGCACCAGATTCAAGTAAGTTAGCATCATTGACTAAAATTGCCTTTGCCCCGAAGTGGGCACAACTGCGCATGATAGCACCGAGGTTATGTGGGTTACCTACATTCTCTAACGCCACGACACAGTCTTGTTCTGCTGCTTGTGATAACCATGCCGCAACATCGAGTCCTGTTTGTTTCTTAATGATGAAGCATACGCCACCATGATGCTCTGTGCCTGCGGCTTTAGCCAACTCGCTATCGTCGACCACATGATAAGCCTTACGGTTTGCCGCTAACCAACGCAAGGTTTCACGAAAACGAGGAGTGATACTCTGCACGAACCAAGCTCTCACAATAGCTTCAGGCCGACTTTGAAAGAGAGCCTGACAGGCGTTTTCGCCGTATACACGCGTCTCTTCTTGGCGCTGACGACGGAGCTGTTCCGGATCGATATAACTTTTAGCCGTCAAACCCTCTTCTTCGCCTGATACTTGGGCGGACGCTGTCTGTTCTGTAGGACGTTTAGAGACGGTACGCCATGGCGAATCATTACGATGAGAGGAGGAGTCATTACGGCGTGAAGAGGCCTCATCACGGCGAGAAGATGACGATGAACGACGATCTGTCGGGGCCTTGCGGTCTGCTGAGCGACCACCTTTACCCGTCCGTGGGTTGCCGCTGCTGCGCGAAGAGGACGCCTCTTCACCGCGCACATACATTACTTTCACTTTACTGCTTTTACTTTTATTTTCGTCGTTCATCACATTCTCCTGTTACTGAGCGCGCAGATTACCTGATGTCTACGCGCTTAGCTATCTTCTTTATCGGTGAAGTAACGATCACTCTACCAGAAATAGCGCTCACGCATAGCATCCCCCGCTTAACTCCATTAAACTGTATTTTTTATCCAGTATCGATCCGTTATGACTCATTGTAATGCCGTATTACAACTCCGTGCTCAACGTTTAGCTACCGCGACACGTCCATTCCTTGCGCGCGGTAATCGTGTAAGCCGTTGCCAACGTTGCCTCTTACCGCAACGTAATTGTCTGTGTTCTACAATACAACCGCAGGTTGCTCGCAGCCGCTTTTGCCTGATGATGTACGATACAGAACCGATGAAGCCCAGTAATACGGGAAGGCTGATCGCCGATATTCTGCCAGAAACCTTGGCTTATCAATGGTCGAGAACCGCTTTTGACGATAAAGATTTTCTTGAAAATATCGCGCCTAATTATCAACCCATGGTGGTATTTCCTGCCAGTTATGCGCAAGCCGACAGAACTGTGTTACATCATCCTCCTCTTGAGGGTAAGCCACCTCTTTTTATCCTGTTGGATGGTACCTGGAGTGAGGCTCGAAAAATGTTTCGTAAAAGCCCATGGTTAGCGAACTTTCCGGTGATCTCGGTCGATGTGTTAACGCCCAGCCAATATACGTTACGTGAGGCACATAGCGATGCGCACCACTGCACCGCTGAAATTGCCGTTGCGCTACTGGACCAAGCCGGTGATGCAGCCGCCGCCCAACAGTTATCTCAACATTTTACCTTGTTTCGTGAACGCTATTTAGCCGGTAAACCCCATCACCCTATCCATTCACGACAACCTTAGCGATTATAAAGGCCACCGCTAACGGAGGAGCCATGAGTCAACTCGGATTAGAAGCATTACTGAAGCCCAAATCCATTGCAGTAATTGGCGCATCACAAAAAGTAGGCCGGGCAGGCCACCTTATGATGAAAAACCTCTTAGCCGGTGGCTTCTCGGGGGCTATCTTACCGGTTAATCCCAACTACTCCGCCGTCTGTGGCGTTATGGCCTATCCAAGTATTGCCGCGCTTCCAGTCGTGCCCGACTTAGCCATTCTCTGCACCCATGCTCGGCATCTCGCACAACTCCTTGACGAATTGGGGAAAAAGGGCTGTCGGAGCTGTATTATCCTATCGGCCTCGCAAGAACACTTCTCTGCGCTAGTCGCTCAGGCCTCTCGCTGGAATATGCGAGTATTAGGGCCGAATAGCTTAGGCTTAATTGCTCCCCATCAGGGACTGAATGCAAGCTTTTCCCCTGTACCGGTTGCCCGAGGAAACGTTGCCTTTATCGCGCAATCGACTGCCGTCGCGAATACCATTCTTGATTGGGCACAACAGCGAAAAATAGGCTTCTCATGGTTTATTGCCTTGGGGAATGGCATAGATATCGACAGTGACGACTTACTTGATTTCTTAGCCCGAGATACTAAAACGCACGCTATTTTAATCGCCCTAGAACATTTGAACGATGCACGTCGTTTCGTCTCTGCGGCGCGCAGTGCATCGCGTAATAAACCTATCGTCATGTTCAAAAGTGGCCGCAGCCGTGCAGCTCGTCTATTAGTGGGCAGCGAAGAGACCTTCGATGGAACTTGGGATGCCGCAATTCAACGTGCAGGCATGCTGCGGGTTTATGACTCTCACGAGTTATTCTCGGCGGTTGAATCCTTAAGCCATATGCGGCACTTCAACGGTGAGTCGCTATTTATTGTCAGTAATGGCGTTGCCCCGGCAGCTTTGGCCTTAGATGTGCTGGAAGAACGCCAAGGGACCCTGCTTCAGCTCAGTCCCGCAACGGCACAACGTTTACGCGAACGGTTACCCGATAATATCCCTGTCACCAATCCTCTTGATTTAAAAGATGATGCGACAACTCAACTCTATCTTGACGTTACCGCGATATTACTCGATAGCCCAGAGGCCGAGGCAATTATGGTGATCCATGCGCCGAGTGCGGTCTCCCCTGCAACGGAGTGTGCTGATCAATTAGCCAAGCTTTACACTCAACATCCGCGCGCTAAATATAAAACGTTATTAACCAATTGGTGCGGGGAGTACTCTTCGCAAGGCGCTCGAACTCTCTTTTCGCAAGCAAGGATCCCTACTTGGCGGACCCCCGAGGGAACGGTCACCGCGTTTATGCACCGAGTAGCCTATCATCGTAACCAAAAACAACTGAGAGAAACTCCCGCAAGGCTAGCGGTACAACCCTTAGGACGCACTGATGTCCGCGAATATTTACAACAACAGGTTGCGAGTGGCTTATCTTGGATACAGGGTGCAAACTTTGCTCGTGTATTAGCCGGCTACGGTTTCTTGCAAGCAGAACAGGTTATAGCGGGTGTTCAGGAACCAGACCGACAACGGATACGGATCGTGGTACAACATGACCCTCTCTTCGGTCCAATCATTTTAGTGGGTGAGCCCAGCGAGATGTGGCATGAGGATAGGCAGGCAGTAACATCATTGTTACCCTTGAATATGGCGTTAGCGAATCACCTTATCGCCCAAGGCATTCATCAACGAAAAATATTTCGCCGTTGGGCAGTTCAATCAGAGGCGATCTATCAACTGAGCCAGATCCTCGTTCAGCTTTCTGATCTCATCATCGATTGCCCGGAAATTAATACCTGTCAGCTCGACCTCTTCGTGGCTAAATGGACGCCATTACTATTAATTGATGGCAAGCTCTCCTTACAGACGTTTCAAGGAGATAGCGAAGATCGACTTGCTATAAGACCTTACCCTCAAAAATATGAGCAGTGGGTAAGTCTAAAAGATGGTCGAAAGGCCTTGTTTCGCCCGATTCTGCCTGAAGATGAACCCCAATTGTTAGCATTTATTGGACAAGTGACGAAAGAAGATCTTTATTACCGCTATTTCAGTGAGATCAATGAATTCACCCATGACGATTTGGCGAATATGACGCAGATTGATTACGATCGAGAAATGGCATTTGTCGCGGTGATTCAAGAGGACGGTATCGAGACGATTATCGGTGTAACGCGGGCCATCTCTGACAGTGATAATATTGATGCCGAATTTTCAATTTTAGTACGTTCCGACCTAAAGCGCTTAGGGCTTGGTAGAATGTTATTGGAAAAGATGGTCAATTACACGCGGGATCATGGTTTACAACAGATAAATGGTATTACCATGCCGAATAACACGGGAATGATCGCTCTGGCTAAACAACTTGGCTTTAACTGCAAAAATAGCGTGGAGGACGGTATTGTTACCTTACGTCTAGCGTTAGAATCGTTTAGAGAAAATAGCCATAGTTAGCCCTTTTGATGCTATAGTGTCGAGTTAAGGTTCCCGAGTCTTATCCTGTTTTTCGATTCCTAATAGAAGAAGCGTAATGCGATGTTGCCAAAAAATAAAATGAATTCTCACCAGCGATACCTTGCAGAACTACCAAAATTACCGCAATCAATCTCTGATTTTTCATTTTTGTACTCTGCGGCAGAGTTTCATCATACGCTTTTGAAAAAAATAGCTCAGGCTCAATTCAGAATCTGTTTGGTCGCGCTCTATCTAGAAAACGATGAAGCAGGTCAGTCGATTATGGCTGCGCTCTACCAAGCGAAACAAAATAACCCTCAGCTAGATATCAGTATTTGTGTCGATTGGCATAGAGCACAACGCGGCCGTATCGGTGCAGCGCGGGGTGAAACGAATGCTGATTGGTATTGCAAATTGGCTGAACAGGCAGGTGAACTGGCAATCCCTGTCTATGGCATTCCGGTTAATACACGTGAAGCTTTAGGCGTACTGCATCTTAAGGGATTTATCTTCGATGATACGGTGATCTATAGCGGCGCCAGCATCAATAACGTCTATCTTCAGCAGCAAGAACGTTATCGATACGATCGCTACCAAATCATGAAGAACCCTGCCCTAGCGAACATCATGTTCGATTGGATTAGCATCAATCTTAAGCAATCCGATGCCGTGCACCGATTAGATCTTAAAGATCGTCCAACCAGTCTTGAGATCAAGAATGAAACCAAGATTTTCCGTCAAGAATTAAGAACCTTTAATTACGAGCTAGAAGATTTAGCTGACGAACAACAACTGACGGTCACACCGCTAGCGGGTTTAGGCAAGCGTAGCCTTCTCAATCAAACTATTTTTCATTTAATGCCTGCGACCGAAGAGAAATTGGTCATTTGTACGCCTTACTTCAACCTACCTGCTATTTTGGTTAGACATATCATTCGTCTGCTCCGTCAAGGCAAAGAGGTTGAGATTATTGTCGGAGATAAAACGGCAAACGATTTTTACATCCCACCGGAAGAGCCCTTTAAAGTCATTGGTGCACTACCTTATCTTTACGAGATCAACTTACGACGTTTTGCGAGCCGACTGCAATATTATCTCGATGATGAAAAGCTCACGATCCGGTTATGGAAAGATGGTACGAATAGCTACCATCTAAAAGGTATTTGGGTGGATGAGGAGTGGATGCTGCTTACCGGTAATAATTTAAACCCTAGGGCTTGGCGCTTAGATCTTGAGAATGCAATATTAGTGCACGACCCTCATCATCAGTTGGCCGAACAAAAGCGCAAAGAACTCTCCTTAATCAGAGAGCACACCACGATCCTACGCCAATTTCATGATTTAGAGAGTATCGCGGATTACCCGAATCGAATCCGTAAACTGATTCGTCGTTTACGTCGGATTAGAATCGATAAACTGATCAGCCGGATACTATAACTGCCATCTGCCAGCCATGCTGGCAGATCCCCTGTTAACTACAGTCTTTCGACCGTTTTTTTGTTCGGTAAACTCATACTGATAACTAACACGACAATCGCCATTATTGTGACATACCAAAAGAAGCTAGATTCCATTCCTTTTTGCTTTAAACCTAATGCAACAAATTCAGCTGACCCTCCGAATATTGCGTTACCTATAGCATAAGGTAGCCCCACACCGAGTGCACGAAGTTGAGGTGGGAACAGCTCTGCTTTTAATAGTCCACTGACTGCCGTATAGAAACTACAGATGACTAATGCAACAAATATCAGTAAGAAAATAACGACTAGACTGGAGACTGAGGTTAGATAAACCATGATAGGTACAGTGAATAACATTAGGCCGACAGCAAAGATGATGACTGAAGCTTTACGCCCTATTTTATCTGATAGCGCTCCTGCAATGGGTTGAAGCACCATAAATATCAATAAAGCCCCCGTCATAAGCAAGCTACTGACTTTGGCATCTAACCCCACACTGTTAATCAGATATTTTTGCATATAAGTCGTAAAAGTATAGAAACTTAAGGATCCCCCTGCGGTGATGCCAATAACTTTAATAAACGGCCGCCAATGATGACGGAGGAGGTAAACTAAGCTTCCAGCATTTTTATCAATACGCTGCGTTTCATCACTGGTTTCATGTAACGACTTTCTCAGCCATAGGGCAATAATAGACAACGCAGCACCTATTAGGAACGGGATACGCCATCCCCAAGCACTTAAGCTCTCATTATCGATAAGCTGCTGTAAAATAACGACAGTAAGAACCGCCATCAATTGTCCACCAATCAATGTGACATATTGAAAAGAGGCATAAAACCCTTTTCTTCCTTCCGTCGCGACCTCACTCATATAGGTAGCACTCGCACCGTACTCTCCGCCCACAGAGAGCCCTTGCAACATTCTCACAATCAATAGAAGGATCGGTGCGAATAAGCCAATTTGGTTATATCCGGGTAAAAAGGCAATCACCAACGATCCAAAACACATGATATACACTGATATTAGCATCGATTGTTTACGGCCAAACCGATCACCAATAAATCCAAACAACCATCCACCAATGGGCCTCATCAGAAACCCTGCGGCGAAGACCCCTGCTGTTTGCAGTAACTGAGTTGTTGCATCACCTTGAGGAAAGAAAATATGTGCAAAATAAATAGAGAAAAAGGAATAAACATAAAAGTCGAACCATTCGACTAAATTGCCTGATGAAGCACCTACAATAGCTTTAATTCTTTGGATATCACTTAATGTATTTGTTGGCGATATCACCCTTTCTCTGGTCATAGCGAGACCCTCTATTTATTAGACTTTTATTTGCGTGACTAATCAGAATAAGAGGTTGAAAAACAAAGTAAAGTATTGTTTTCACTAGATTGAGAAATAATCGATGATTATTTATTGCAGAGTGTCTTTTAACGCAAAAAGGCCATCCGTGAGGATGGCCTTTTCGACTTATTGGATGCCTGGCAGTTCCCTACTCTCGCATGGGGA
>NZ_JALBCV010000020.1 GCF_022602565.1 Rosenbergiella metrosideri | reverse complement strand
AAATAAAATTAATCCCCTTTAGTTTTTTACTGGATAAATTAACACAATTTCTACTACCACTATTTTTATAGTAATATTATATAAACCACTTTAAAAAATTAAACGATTATTTATTTTAGGAATCTTTATCGCCGATTAAATGAGGATAAGACTAAAGATAGCCAGCATAAGTAAAGGATTAGAGTTCATTGATAGAAGAGGCGTATTTATCTCTCACTTTGGTTCAATTTATAACAAATCAAGGTGGGTGATAGGAGGGAAATATAAATAAATTCATTACTATAGCGACAATATCATTATTTATAGTGATCTCATCGCCTTAATCTGCCCATATCTAAAAGCGGGTTTTATTAACCGTGCCTATTATTCTGAACAGGGTAAATAAGAGTGTAGTATTACACGCCTGAGCTTTTAAAAAAGGCTCCTCATCTTTATGAACCTTCAACCTACACTATAGAGCCCTATGTCGATACAGATTATCCCAACGACTGTATGTTAGGTACCGACTCATCGTTTAAATTTCTTGATACTTACCAACAATTAAAGATTTTATATGTTAGGCTGCTAACTGCGTGCCATCTTTATCGCTGGAGGGTATCAATATCAAGGAAATAGACTTAAACATTCCCTTAAGGATCATTGGGCAAGCAATCCGCTTGATGGTTGAGAACGATTTGACTATGGGCAAAGAGGATATCGTCGCGCAAATACATACGATGAGTTTAGCAGCCACCGACGCTGAGGAGCTGATCTACTACCGGTTAGCTATCCAAACGGTAACCCAAAAAAGCCACTAAATCACTTTATTCGCCAGCTAGGCCTTGACCCTTCTTAGCGCAGATCTCGCTAAGAGTGATCTCTTCGCTATGCGAATTTTGTATCTGGTGAAGTGATGAAAGGATTGCTTTCAATGCTGAGGCTTCTTCACGACAGGTCTCTTTCGATAATTTATCTTGGAATGCGTGTAGCAAAGAGTCGAGAGTAATCTTCTCTTTCTTATCAAGTAGAGCTACTGATACTTCACCATATAGACGGTCTATAGTTTCTTCAGGAATTAAAGCCATACAGCGCGGGTTCCTCTCTTTCACTTTACTCAAAGAATTTTACTGAAATTCCGTGATGACTCAAGAGGGGCATTATTATTTTGCTTTAATCATTTCGAATTGACGTTTTTTATTGGTAGGCTGCTATTTACTACATTGTTTATAAAGGATTTCACCATTAATAGCCGTTATCTATGTGATAACTTAACAATCTGTCTCCTTAAAAAGGATACTGATAGTGCTGAATATAAATTTTCAACGGCACCAAAGGTGGGCGAGTTATTTTTAGGGGGTATCCTACTTAAGACATATTGTTCGACAACAGAAATATACCTCATACTCATTTATCCTTAATCCTAAGCTAAGTCTGGCATGGGAATTATTCACACTTATCGGCCAACGAGCTTACTGCTTAATAGCCGAAGTGAATAATTAAGGATACTTAATTTAGGCAGTGACCCCGCCATCAATCAGAATATCGCTACCGCTGGTATAAGTTCCCTTAGGGCCAAATAGAAATTCAGCAAGACCGGCAATCTCGTTCGGCACTCGTGAATTCGTCATAGGCTATCCCGGTGCTGATACTATTGATCCGCGTACCACCGCATCGACATGGACCGTGCTGACCTCAAAGCCCGCTTTCTTCAGGGGCTCTTCGACCCTTTGTGCCGTCTCAATAGTGATATCGGCGAGTAGGATTTTTTAGCCCACGCTGACGCGGCGTACGATAGCTTGGGCAATAGACACACTCCTGATGACAACAATAGTGAACACAGACTAGAGGGGAAATGGCGAATGACGTTATCAATCCCATTCATTAATTCCTACCGATCGTCGCAGCATCAGGCGCGAAGAATTAATCGCGGCGCTGGCTAGCAGAACGTAAAAAAATCTTATAAATTACTTAAGTGATAAAGAATAGAGTAGATATAACAATAAAGAATAATAAGACGCGCCACTGTAAGGGTTAGGACTCGATCAGCTCGGCAAACGCCCTGTTTAGCAAGGAATAAAAATGAAGAAAACGTTGATAAGTCTCTTATTCACCGCATCGCTTACCGCGCTCTCAGCACACAGTGCTACGCCACCAAATACCTTAGTGGTCGCGCAATCGCTTGATGATGCGATCAGTTTTGACCCGGCCCAGGGTTTCGAAACCTCTACCGTCCAAGCCTTTACCAACTTGTACCAACGCCTGCTGCAATCGGATCCTTCTCACCCTGTCGATCTACGCCCCACACTGGCCACACATTGGCAAGCGGGGAGCGATAATCGGAGTTTAACCTTCACGTTACGCGACGGAGCGACTTTCGCCAGCGGCAATCCGATCCGTCCTGAAGATGTCATCTTCTCATTGTCGCGTGTGATTAAGTTGAATTTAGAACCCTCATTCGTTCTGACGCAACTTGGCTGGAATGCGAAAAATATCGATAGCCAACTGACCAAAACCAGTGCTAATCAGGTCACGCTACATTGGGATGCCGCGGTCAGCCCAGCCTTTGTGCTGAGCCTGCTTTCTGCACCAGTGGCCTCTATTGTCGATGAGAAAGAAGCGTTAGGTCATCAAGTTAATAATGACTTCGGGCACCAGTGGCTATCCAGTCATTCCGCGGGCAGCGGTCCTTATCAAATCCGTCGCTACGTTCCTCATGAAGTGCTATTGATGACCGCTAACCCACGCTCACCCACTGGGGCACCGAAACTCAGTACGCTATTAATTAAAAATGTTCCTGAAGCGGCAACACGACGTCTCTTAGTTGAGCAAGGGGATGCGGACATTGCGCGTAACCTAGGCAGCGATCAATTCAGTGCGTTACAACATAAGCCAGGCGTTACGCCAGTCTCCGTGCCTATCGCCTCGCTTTACTACCTGCTGTTTAATACGCAATCTTCCGCGACGCTTAACAACCCGGCCTTCTGGGAAGCATCGCGCTATCTGTTTGATTACGATGGAATTGCCAATGGATTATTAAAAGGCCAATTCTCTATTCACCAATCGTTTCTCCCCAGTGGCTATTTAGGTGCCCTCAACGACACCCCTTACAGCTATAACCCGGAGAAAGCGAAAGCTATCTTAGCGAAAGCTGGCCTCTCCAATATCTCCTTTAAGGTCGTGGTCAATAACCAACCGCCTTATTTAGATATTGCGCAAGCGCTGCAAGCCAGCTTTGCAAAAGGTGGGGTAAAAATTGAGTTAGTGCCAAGCCTGAGCAGTGAGGTCACCGCTAAGATGGCGAGCCATCAGTTTGATGCGACCGTCACCTCATGGGGACCCGACTATTTCGATCCCAATACCAACGCCGCTGCCTTTGCCACTAACCCGGAAGATGGCAGTAGTACACTTGCCTACCGCGCTGGCTGGCACATCCCTGAGCTGACCGCCGAAACACATAAGGCGGTAGCCTTAACGGATAGCGCTCAACGTGCGGCACTGTATGAGAAATTACAACGCCAAGTCCAGAAAAGCTCGCCTTATGTCATTGGCTTGCAAGCCCACCAGCTGATCGCTCTGCGCAGTAACCTTAAAGGGTATCAGCAAGGGATGAACCCTGACATGGTCTATTACAGCCAGGTAACAAAATAATGGCAGTGTCTGCGTCCTCCTCTGGTCGCAGCATGCCGGTCAGGCGGCTTGTACAGCGCCTGGCGGGTAATCTTTTTTCATTGGTGATTACCCTGCTCGGTTTGTTAGCGTTTACCTTTACTCTCTCCCACCTCTCGCCAGTCGATCCGGTTTTACAACTGGTGGGAGATCACGCCACGGCCTCCACTTATGCTCAGGTTCGCCACCAACTTGGGCTCGATCACTCGCTGCCTGTTCAGTTCTGGCATTACCTACAGCAACTCGCCCAAGGCCACCTCGGTGTATCGCAAAGCACAGGCCAACCCGTAGCCGACGATCTGTTACGCACCTTTCCGGCAACCTTCGAGCTGGCAACCTGCGCGCTAATCCTCGGCGCTACCTGCGGTATCGGTCTGGCACTGGTCTCAGTCTGGCACCCTAAAAGTTGGATTGACCATATTGCTCGGGTTATCTCCTTATTAGGCTATTCTGTTCCCGTCTTTTGGATCGGTTTACTTGGATTATTACTGTTCTATGCCGAGCTGCATTGGTCAGCAGGGCCGGGGCAGCTCGACGATCTCTACATTTATACGTTAGAACCGAGAACCGGTCTGGTCATTATCGACTGTTGGTTATCGGGTGATCATGAGATGTTTATCAATGCGTTGCAGCATCTATGGTTACCGGTAGTCATCCTGGGTTTACTGTCGATGGCCTCGATCACACGACTGCTTCGCGCGGCGTTATTAGAAGAGAACAGTAAAGAGTACGTCACCCTTGCACGGGCCAAAGGGGCCAGCCGCTGGCGAATTGTCTGGCATCATTTGCTGCCAAATACACGTGGAACCCTGATTACCGTCGTCATGCTCTCCTATGTTTCCTTACTGGAAGGTGCAGTATTAACTGAGAGCGTTTTCGCTTGGCCTGGATTGGGCCGCTATCTGACCAACGCGTTATTTGCATCAGATATGCCTGCCATCTTGGGAGCAACCTTAGTCATAGGAAGTTGCTTTATTATCATCAATGCCCTAACCGATGCGTTAGTTTGGCTTACCGATCCGAGAACACGATGACCGAGACTTCTTTGCCGCTTCGCGCGGTCCGACGTGATAAGCGCCGATGGTTACTGATCATCGGCTATAGCCTATTGGGCTTATTTATCGCCATGGCGCTGTTTGCCCCTTGGGTATCGCCTTACGATCCCAATGCTCAAGTGATGGCCGACCGGTTACTGCCACCCGATAGTCATCACTGGTTTGGTACCGATGGCTTTGGCCGCGACTTACTGTCACGCGTAATTTATGGCACACGGCCTACGCTCCTATTAGTGGTATTTATTCTACTTTTGACCGTGCCCGTTGGCATGACAGTAGGCATTGCTGCTGGCTATTTAGGCGGTTGGGTCGAACGTATCTTAATGCGTATCACCGATATCTTTCTCGCTCTGCCAAGCTTAGTGATCGCGCTGGCAATGGTTGCGGTACTTGGACCCAGTATTTTGAATGGTGCACTGGCTTTGGCGCTGACAAGCTGGCCGCCGTTTGCGCGACAAGCTCGTGCAGAGACACAGCAATTAAGACGTAGCGATTACTTAGCGGCCGCAAAAATGCAGGGGATTAAGGGGTTACCCTTAATGTTTGGCCATCTGCTACCGCTTTGCTTACCTAGCGCAGTGGTCCGTGCGGCTTTGAGTCTAGGTGGGATTATTCTCTCTGCTGCAGGCTTAGGCTTTCTGGGAATGGGCGTTCAACCCCCGACCGCTGAGTGGGGGTCGATGGTGGCAGAAGGCGGGAAAGTGATTTTTGACCAATGGTGGGTGGCGGCGGCACCGGGCGGAGCAATTCTTCTGGCAAGCTTAACCTTTAATTTCATCGGTGACGGTCTACGAGACCGCTTGGACAGTCGCAATGACAGCTAATACCTCCCCTTTTATTATTGCCGACCGGCTCACTATCGGACTTCCCGAAGGCCGTCCGTTAGTCGACGGTATCTCGTTTGACATCGGTAAAGAGCGTGTCGCGTTAGTGGGGGAATCCGGCTCGGGAAAATCGCTGACGGCCCGCAGTCTAATGGGACTACTTGCCCCCTCGCTGAGCCTTAACGCCTCGCAACTCTCCCTCGCCGGGAACGACTTACTGCATCTTAAAGCCTCACAATGGCAAGCATTGCGGGGGGGAAAGGTGGCAATGGTGATGCAAGACCCCAAATATGCCTTAAATCCTTCTAAAACCATCGGTTGGCAGGTCGAAGAGCCGTTAATTTTGCACCGTAAACTCTCCCGCCGTCAGCGCCAAGAGAAAGTGTTAGCGATGCTTGAGGCCGTCGGTTTAACGAATCCGCAGCAGCTGATTAAGCGCTATCCCAATCAGCTTTCTGGTGGAATGGGACAGCGGATTATGCTGGCTATCGCCTTGATCACCGATCCCGAGTTCCTGATTGCCGATGAGCCAACGTCGGCCTTAGACCATGCGATGCGTGATCAAGTGCTGTCGTTGATACAAGACCTCGTGGCACAGCGCGATATGGGATTGTTACTGATTAGTCATGACTTACAACAGGTGGCAGATCACTGCCAACGGGTCATGGTGATGTACCAAGGGAAAATTCTTGATCGCTTAGCGGCCAAGGACCTTCCGCAAGCAACCCATCCTTATACCCAAACGCTTTGGGCATGTCGGCCAAGCCTCGCGACTAAAGGTAAGCGCTTACCCACACTCGACCGCGCAGCGTTGGAGGGATACCCATGAGTACCATCAGGTTAGACAACCTTAATGTTTCACATCCTCAGGGATATCAGTTACGGCAAGTCGTCCAAGATGTCAGCCTCAGGGTCGAATCAGGCGAGTGTTTCGGCCTGGTCGGGCCTTCCGGCTGTGGAAAATCGTCGCTACTTTGGGTGATGGCAGGTCTTAATCCTCACTGGAGTGGAGATATGGTGTTAGCAGGTACTCACGTACAACCCGGTTCGACGTTTACCGGACAGCTACGCCGCGATGTGCAAATGGTGTTCCAAGATCCTTATGCCTCTTTACATCCTCGTCACCGTTTACGTCGTACCCTTGCAGAACCCTTAAAGCGGCTGGGCGTCGAAAATATTGATGACCGGATAGCCCAAGGCTTCCAGCAAGTCGGCTTAGCCAGCGCGCTAATTGACCGCTATCCTCATCAGCTATCAGGCGGGCAACGGCAACGAGTCGCTATTGTGCGGGCACTGCTTCTTGAACCGAAAATAGTGCTACTTGATGAGCCAACCTCCGCGCTGGATATGTCAGTGCAGGCGGAAATATTGAATTTACTCAATCAATTAAAAGCCGAGCGGCAGCTGACGATGGTGTTGGTGAGTCATGACCCAGATGTGATCGACCATATGTGTGATAGATCAGTGACGATGCAGGCAGGTCGCATTACCCATCTTAGTTAAAAACCGACTTTAGATATCATTTAAAACGAATATTCAGCGCAGTTGATCGTCCCTATACTCCTAATAACGCATCGTTATTAGGAGACTTTACGAGTGAAACCTTATCTTCCGTTGTTCTTTGCTACCCTCTTTTCCTACGCCAGTTATGCGGCAACGCCAGCAAATAGCTTAGTGGTCGCCATTCCACTGGATGGCATCATCAGTTTTGATCCGGCAGAGAGTTTTGAAACGGTGAGTACCAGTAGCTTGGTCAATCTGTATCAAGGTTTAGTCAGTGCTGATCGTAATCATCCGCAACAAATAGTGCCCGCGGCGGCGGCCAGTTGGACGGCTGGCAGTCAGCCGCATAGTCTGCGCTTTACCCTAACACCTCATCAATCCTTTGCCAGCGGGAATCCACTGACTGCCGATGATGTGATTTACTCGTTAAGCCGAGCCGTAAAATTGAATAAAGCACCGGTCTTTATTTTGGGGGAATTCGGGTGGACCCCAGAGAATATCGATGCCTCATTACATAAGATCAGTGACACAGTCGTCGAAATAACCTGGCAAAGTGATATTGGCCAAGATCTTGCCCTGCGTTTACTGTCTGCCCCCGTCGCCTCGATTGTTGACCATAAGTTAGTAAGTGAGCACCAACAAGCTGGTGATTACGGGAATAACTGGCTTAAAAATCATTCCGCAGGAAGTGCTGCTTACAGTATTCAACGGTATGTTCCGCAGCAAGCTTTACTGTTAGAAAAAAATCCGCATAGCGCTATCCAGCCAAAAATAGCGCATGTGTTATTAAAAGGGGTGCCAGACGCCAGCGCTCGCCGGTTATTACTGACGCAAGGGGATGCCGATATCGCCTACGGATTAGGTGCCGATCAGTTTGCGGCGCTACGCCATACCGCGGGAGTTAAGGTGGCTAGCTTCCCCTCCAGCCTAATTTATTATCTCGCCTTCAATACGCAGGATAGCCAACAACCGGCTTTAGGCAATCCAGCGTTATGGCAAGCGGCGCGCTGGTTAGTGGATTATGGCTCTCTGTCACAACAATTACTGAAAGGACAGTATCAGGTCCATCAATCCTTCTTGCCGATAGGGTTTGATGGGGCATTAGAGAAAACCCCTTTTAGCTTGGATGTGGCGAAAGCGAAACAGATCCTCAGTAAGGCCGGGATAAAACCCGGAACCACCTTTACGCTCTCCTTTACTAATCAACCCCCCTATAGCGATATCGCGCAAGCACTACAGGCGAGCTTCGCTCAAGCCGATATTCATATTACGCTCCAGCCGGTGCCCGAAGCCGAGCTTTGGGGTAAAATGCGCAGTCGCCAGTTCCAATCAATTTTCACTTACTGGGGCGCGGATTATATCGATCCCAATACCAATGCCAGCACCTTTGCCTATAACGTGCCGAATGGCCCGAAAACCTTGGCGTGGCGAGTAGGCTGGTCGATTCCACAACTCAGTGAATTGACACAGCAGGCCGCGGCGACCAGCGATGCAGCGAAGCGCCGAGCGCTCTATGGGCAGATTCAGACTAGCGTGATGCAAGACTCTCCCTTTGTTGTTGCCTTACAAGGCGCACAGCAGGTGGGGTTACGCAGTAATATTGAGGGGGCCCAGCAGAGTTTAGGGGTCAGTATGCTCTATTTTGACCAGATCGCTAAATAGCGAAGTGAATAGGGGGTAGCGTCGATCCTACCCCCTTTCAAACGGTAGCGTTAGCCGTTACCTCGGAATTCAGGGTATAAGCTCATGCCGCCGTCGATAAAGAGCGTTGAGCCATGTACGTAGTCGGACAGATCACTGGCCAGCCACACCACCGCATTCGCCACATCCTCTGAGGCGCCAATACGACCGTAAGGAATTAACTCCAGCAGTTTCTTCGCTGCGTCCCCTTCGGTGTTCTCGGCATTAATTGCCGTTGCGATAGCGCCCGGGGCAATGGAGTTCACTCGAATCTGCTCTTCGCCAACCTCTTGCGCAATACTGCGCATCAGTAGATCCACCCCACCTTTTGATGCAGCATAATTCACATGGCCGGCCCAAGGGATAAGTTGGTGGACAGAGCTGACATGAATAATTTTACCATTGGCGCGACTGACTTGGCGTTGTCCCTTCTGTTTACGGAACTGTAACAACGCCGCTTGCGCCGTCAAAAATTGGCCGGTGAGGTTGACATCAATCACCTTTTGCCAATCTTGTAGCGTCATATCACCAATTGCTGCGTCTTTTTGTAGCCCTGAGTTTGCCACCAGAATATCGAGCCCACCAAAGTGTTCCACCGTCTGCGTAATTAAGTGGTTAACATCATCTTGCGAGGAGACGTCACCTTGCACCGCAATGGCTTGACCACCTTGTTGACGAATTTCCTTAGCCAGCTTCTCGGCAGGCTCGGCTTGGCTATTGTAATTAATCACGACACTGGCTCCGGCGGCGGCAAGCCCTTTTGCACAGGCATAGCCTAGACCCGAACTGGCACCGGTTACGAGGGCGACTTGATTAGTTAACGATATTTGCATGGTGACTCCTGAGCTAGTTTCAATAAGAGTAAAGCATGGTATTGAGTATAGGACAGGACAGGGAATTTGATCGGATTCACAAAAAACAGCGATAAGGCGACAGTCCCGCTCGAAAAGGAGCGGAGCATGACAGGGAGATGCTGACTACTGACTCACCTTTTTAAGGGTATCCTGCAGCGAAGCACCAAACATTGCCCCATGGCTTAACCCAGGGTAATGGATGATAGAGATACCCAGACCTTGTTTTTGCCATTGAGCAACCCGTGGTGACAGATCGATGGCAGGCTGAGCTCCCGCTCTCGCCGGCTGTGAGGATCCCACCATCAACGTGAGGGTAGCTGGATTCACCGTTTGCGCTTGGATATCATCGACTAAAAATTGATACCCCTGACCCAACGATGGGCTAGCGGCAAAGTAGTGGCTAAATCGGCTGGAGTGCAGATAAGTATCCAAGACAAAAAGTCCCCCAAAGGAATGTCCCCATAATGATCGTTTTGCCTGATCGATAGGTAGAGACGCTTCACTCTGCGGGATGATTTTCTGTTCGAGTAAGGCGCGGAAAATCGCACTACCGCCGCCCAGTCGTCCATGGCCTAGCATCGAGTTCCCCTCAATAGCGCCTCGGGCGGCAGGCGTATAATCGAATGACCGCGCTTTCAGGTCAAAAGGCAGTGGCGTATCGTAGCCAACAAACACCAGTACCGCGGGTTTTTTCTCGCTGATGGCCTGAAGCTGCGACGCATTGAGACGACTTAGACTCGAGTTACCGTCCAACAGGTATAGGATCGGGTACCCGTGTACAGGGGCTGCTTTATTCGGTACCGCGACCCAGATTTTGTAATGGCGCTGGGTATCCACCGACTCGACTTTATACGTCTTAAAACGGTAGAACGATGATCCCTGATCGGCAATAGAGGGGCCTAGAGGCGTCATGTCCGGCCTCGAAAAGGCACTCGGTGAATTAACCAACAATAACAACAGTATCACCACCGCTTTTCGATAAAAGCCTACCATGACGTCCTCATTTTTATTCAGCGTAAAGATTAAAAGTGCATACCTACTTCCATATAATACGTCCGACCGGATTCATTATAGGTATTGGCCCCCGCTCCCCAGAGATAGGCTCCCGTGGTTGCGTTACCTGTGGTTTGCGCATTACCCTCACGGAAATGGCGTTTATCAAACAGATTATCGATACCTGCCGTTAAATCAATGTTCTTATTAAGGGTGTAGGTCCCACTCATACCGACAATCGCATAAGGAGCGACTTCACGCGTTTCACTTCCTGAGGTTCGCTCACCTTGGTAATTATATTTTTTCGGCTTTTGGCGACCGTACCACGTTAAGGTGCTCTCGAAAGATAACTTATTCGTTGCCTGCCAATCCAAGGTCGAATTTATCGTGTATTTAGGGATAACCGATAAATAATCATGAGTGGTCTTATTTTCATTCTTCAGAATATAAGTCAGGTTATTTTTCAGCGTGAGGCTATCGGTGATCGGGAAATTAAGCGTCCCTTCAATTCCTTCCACCACCGCTTTTGGCACATTTTCCCATTTATAAACATTCGCAGTACCATTGTTATATTCACTGGTGTAACCCGCTTCAATTTTATTATGGTAATCGTTACGGTACCAGGTCACACCTGCCTGCACATCATTAGCATTATGGTACTCGATCCCAATTTCTTTATTCACACTGGTCTCAGCGCTGAGATCCTTATTACCTTGCAGGTAACAACTACCACCGCCGTAACAGCCTTGGCCGTTGCTATATAACAGATAGTTAGGATTGGTTTGATAAAGATTCGGGGCTTTCCAAGCACGTGCAATGCCCATTTTTAATGTAAAATCGTTCCCCAAGGCTTGGGACAGATTCAGTGATGGGCTCCACTCCCCACCGGAAATACTTTGATGGTTGAAGCGAATGCCTGGGACTAATTTAGTGCTGTCGGTCAGCTGCATGTTATCTTCAGCGAAAATGCCGTAGATATCAGCCGAACTATATTCAGAGCGCCCGGTACTGGAGATTCCTTCGACGCTGCCGGCGCTGGTCGTTACTGTGTTCGACGTCGGATCTCTCATCGCTTGATGATTGAATTCAGCCCCCACCGTGAGCACATGATCGACCCATGCTTGGAAAGGGATACTCACATCGGAGTGTACATTAGTATCGTAGAGCGTGATGGTTGAGAATCCAGTATTCGTCGTACTGAAGATACCGGATGAACCACCCGATAGGCCTTCATTTAGCCGCGTATTACGCGTTTTTTCAAACTGAACATAGTTATTGGTGGACACCCCGTTATCCCAAATTCCGGTATATTTGAGCGCCAGCGTTTGCCGATAGAGGACGTTAGTTTCGTTACCGTAATTCGCTTTCACCAACGCATTGCTATTAGTATTTTGGGTATCTCCTGCATAGATATTACCCTGCCGACTAAAACCAGTATCGAGTTCGATGTTCTGGTTTGGCATAAACTCCCATCGTAATACAGAATGAATATCACGATTTAACGCCCCTTCGCGCCCTGCGGGGTAAGTGCCAGCATAGGTCCCTGTACGGGTTTGTGTGTGGCTTTTATTGATATCTTCGGCATCGGCCTGAGTTTTACTCCAGTTACCGTATAGGCGGAAAGTGAGGTTATCGGCCAATTCACCACTCAAGCTTGCGTTATAGCGTTGAGTCGCCCCTTCTGCTTTATGTTCAGGTGCATTGAAATAAGAGTTAAAGCTGCCATGCCACGCTTTGCTGGTTTGCTTTGTGATAATATTGACCACGCCACCCATTGCGCCGTTACCATATAACGCCGCCGCAGGTCCACGAATAACGTCAATACGCTCAATCATTTCCGGCGGTACCCAGTTGGTATCACCACGTGTATCACGCTCATCACTCCAACCATAACGAACTGAGTTACGGCTAGTAACGGGCATGCCATCAATCAAGATCAGCGTATTTTCTGGCCCCATTCCCCGAATATCGATCTGCCGGTTATTGCCGCGCTGGCCACTGGTGGAGTTACCCGTTAGATTAACACCCGGTTGAGTACGAATGATTTCGGACAGATCTCGCTGGATAGGGTGTTTCTTAATCGCTTCACTTGTGATGGTCGATACGCCCGGCGCTTGCAGGGTTTGTTGACGTGCCGTGACGACTAATCGACCTTCAGGCTTGGTGTCGCTGGATAACGTACTGGTGTCGGTGTCTTTGGTCTCAACAGTATCGGCAGTGTTGCCTTCTGTCGCGGCCATCACGCTAACCGGTAATCCAACCAGAACAAAAGGAATAACAAGTGGACGTATCACTTTTTTAATAGACATGTGCGTGTACTAGACAGACAGGATAAGAGTGACAGTAGAGTATCTGAATGAATATTAATGTAAATGATAGTGATTAGCATTTACATTTTCTTAGCATTCTCTTTGCTTTAGACAGTCATTCCCGTGGCGAGGGGTTAGCCAAACTGCTGCTGATGCTGCTTTTTACGCCGTAAATAGTCGTTGTCGGCTCTAAGCTTATCCCATGATTGTTTGAAGATCTTCGCAGCCGCCGCTTTCTCCTCATCGAGTTGATAAGGTTGTATTTTGCGGTTCTTATCGTACTTTTTACCGCCGGGATGGTTTGCATAGCGCCTTGCACGGGTATATCCCATCTGAATAAATTTACGCGCCATATCCATGCCGACAAAATCATCTTGTTGGCGATAATCCTCAAACAGTTGCATAATTTTCTTGGCAGAGGCAGTTGCGCTGGCGATATCTTTAAACCGCCAATAGGGAAGAATTTCACTTTTATAAGGTTCGACCATCAAGACTCCCTGTTCCCCTCGCCCTACTTGATAACGTTCGGGTTCTTTACGGAAATCAATGGTTGAAAAGTCTTGTTGATAGTTGAACGCTTTCATCAGTTACTCACCTTTTTTCGCTAAAAATAAAGTATAGGTGAGAGTAAGGTGTAAGAAACATTAATCCTTAAATAGGTCGCCCTCTCCTCAAAAAAGTGTCTTAACCGCGCGTTGAGAAGAGTGAATGGATGATCGGCTCATAATTATTTTTTATTTTACGTTAAATCACCTCTCTATTAGGGGGCTGTTCTATTCCGCAGAATTTAGGTAGATTGAGTCATGTAATAACAATATACCCGCCCCATAAGCATGTGCGTAAAGGCATTACCGATGGATAAGAGTGATTCTTTAATATTGGAATATCGCAGCTTATGCGATACTGATTGGCCTTTATTTTTGGCATTACATGTCGATCGCCAAGTGATGACTTTTATTAGTAATCCGCTTGATAAAGAAACGATCTGCCGGCTTTCTTGAGCGTAGTGACGGTATCGCAGAGGTGGGATTTGTACTTAAACCTGAGTTCCAGGGTAAGGATTATGGTAGTGAGTCATTAAAGGATATTATTCAATTTGCCTTGACGCATTATCATTAATATAAATTAGTGGCGACGGTAACATCAGGAAATGAGGCCTCACGTAGAACCTTAGTGGGCGCCGGATTTCAGCAGGGGGGAACCTTAAGAAAAAACTATTATTTAAAAGGATCTTGGCAAGATGACTGGCTATTTGGATTACTGAAAGAAGAATCGGGATATTAATCCTTCAACAATTATTCCCTCATAAATATCGATAAAGATGAGAATACCTCAAGTGCTAATAAAATGAAAAAAAGTAAAATCGGTATTTTAGCGGGAATGGGACCGCGCTCTACCACCCCTTTCCTAGAAAAGATTATCGACGAATGCCAACGTCAGTATGGGGCGACCTACGATATGGATTTCCCTGAAATGCATATCCTCTCTCTGCCGACGCCCTTCTATCCCGGAAGGCCGATTGATTCCGCTAAGATGCGTGAAACGCTTCAGAAGGGTATTACCGATTTGGTAAAGAGTGGGGTGAGCTTAATCTCAGTCCCTTGTAATCTTGCGCATTGCTATTTTGAAGAAATGAATGAAGCTTCTCAGGGTATTCCTCTCCTGCATATTGCTGACTCGCTCTCTCCTTTACTGCCCCCCTCGCCATCATCAGTCTGTTTACTGGCGACACGACCCACCCACGATGCCGGCTTTTATCAGCACAGGCTCCGCAATAAGGGGCTTACCCTTGTCGATTCTGACGCGTTAAGAGAAAAAACCACCGCTCTACTCCCTATCCTCAAAGCTGAGGGATATCAAAACCGCCAGGTCCACGTTTTATGGCAGGAGATCGTCACCGAAATCGGTCGGTTAGGCGCCCAACAGGTGATTATCGCCTGCACAGACCTCAGTCCCTTAGTGAAAATAAGCGATGGGTCGTCACTATACTTTATCGATTCTATGGCAGCTTTAGCCACTGAAACCGTTACTGAATATTTACGTCACGTTGAGGGTCAATCATGACATTGCTTAATCACCTACAGACCAAATACCCTAATGCACTGGCTTGGGGCTTTGGCGACAGCGCGGCCATGGCTGATAAGCTTGCTAACCATGTGGTTGAAGGGCGTAAAACGGCTTCTTGCGGTTCACTGAGTGCCTACCTCAATGAGGCATCGCCCCCTACTGTCGGCAGCTACCCTATTATCCTCAATGGTCGTGAAGAACCGGTATGTGTCATCCGAGTGATCGCTATGCGAATAGTGAGGTTCAATAAGGTAGAGGCTGAATTTGCCTACAAAGAGGGAGAGGGTGACCGTAGCCTAGTGTATTGGCAGCAAGAACATAAAGCCTTCTTCACCCGAGAAGGAAGCTTCAGCGAGACCATGGAACTTGTCGCAGAAGAGTTTGAATTAGTTGAAGTCATCTAACATTATTTTAAAAGCAGCTTTAGCCCGAGCAAACCTAATATGCCCGCAGAGAGGCGATCTATCGTGACATTATTGCGGAGATAAACACGTCTTGGTAATGCTTGGCTTAGGATTATCGCGACAAATATAAACCATAAAAAATCGATGAAAAACGTCATTCCCGGTACCGTAAAATAGAATATCGTCGAGATATGATGATCGAGTAATGGGGTAAATAAACTCGCAAACACCATTGCGGTATTAGGATTACTCAGTTGCGTAAACAGTCCCCTAAATAAGGCTTGGGTGAAGGTCAGCGTAGGAGTGGCTAAATCCTCTCCTTTCACCTGCGGTTTTTTGTATAAAATGTTGACTGCGCACCAAAGTAAATAACCGCCGCCCAGTAGGTTTAAAACCTGATGCAGCCCAGGAATAATGTTTAACACTGCCTGTAACCCAAACAGGGCAATAAACGCAAAGATCATCGCTCCACTTCCTAAGCCGATCGCTACGCCGAGCGAGGCGCAAAATGGTGAGGAGAGTGCGACGCGAGTGGCGAGCAAAAAACTGGTGCCGGGGCTCATGGCTCCCACCCCTATCGCCAGACCGATGGCACAAAGCTGAACGAAATCGCCGTCCACTTCTCCTCCTAATGTTTAGGTTTACTCGAGCAATAATATTATATTGGCTGGTAGCCCTGCCACGCTGGGCGGTCAAGCTGGCCTTCTGCCATTGGAATTAAATGTAGATAACCGTCGCCAACTTTTTCGAGTAATAAACAATTATCAACATCTTTAAGGTTATCTTTATGTTGTTGGGCAGCACCAGATAATAAACGACCCAATGCCTGTTTTTTTGCCTGCTTCGCGTCTTCGGCGACAAAAAGCCCGAACTCGTGCAGTTCAGCTAAGGTATCAGGCCGATAAGCGCCGACATTCACAAAAAAAAGTTTCTGCGCTGCGTCAGAGGGTGTGTCTTGTAAGCTGACACGGTAGCCATCCACCCACGTGATCTGGGTATAACCATCAAGGTGAACCTTATTTTTATCGCCAAACCATGCTTTTTTAAGCGTTGGCCAAGCCTCTTCCGGTGTATTCGCTGCCACAAATTGAATATCATGAACTTCAATATTTGATTTCCCGGCATTTCCCCCGAGATAAAACATATATAAATTCACTAAAACCTCCCGATATTGACTCGATTCTATCTCGTATTTTCTAAGGCTGCCGCTTAGTATAGAAACCATAAGACTTTCCTATCACAGCCCGTTAGAAGAGGACTCCATGGCACAGCCTTCGAACCTAGCTTCCCCCCATTCTCAGTATTACCATGAATTTTTACGCGGCGCGACAACGTTGATCCCCGTTATGATAGGCGTACTCCCCTTCGGTTTACTCTTAGGGGCTCAAGCTGCCCAGAAAGGCTTATCTGTCGGATTATTGAGTTTGATGACCGGGCTAAATTTTGCGGGAGGATCTGAATTCGCTGCAGTTGCGCTCTGGAGTGCAACCCCTCATCTGATCACTATCGTTTTAGTCAGTATGCTGGTCAATAGCCGGCATTTGGTGATGGGCGCATCGCTTGCCCCCTACCTGAATCATCTACCTCGTCGTAAAGCCCTACCCGCCCTCTTTTTTATGTGTGATGAAATTTGGGCACTGGCCATGGCAGATGCTACGCGCCGCCGGGCCGCCGGGCAGGAGCCCGCTTTCAGCCTGAGCTTCTATTTTGGTTTGTCGGTAACCCTTTGGGCTGTATGGTTAGCCTCTACAACAGTGGGTGCCTTAATCGGCCCGATATTAGGCGATATTAGCCGGTGGGGCTTTGATATGGCATTTCCAGCGGTATTCTTTGTTTTACTTAAAGGGATGTGGAAAGGCATGCGCTGCGCAATCCCTTGGTTAGTCAGTCTACTCTGTGCAAGCTTGGCGTATCACTATTTACCGGGGGCGGCTTATGTCCCGATTGGTGCTGTCACCGGTATCATTGCCATCGTGTTAATGGAGGCCAAAGCGTGAATTATTTACCTGTCGTAACTATCTTACTGATGGCACTCAGTACCTATTTCACCCGTATTCTCGGCTATTTATTATTACGAAATCGTCAACTGAGTCCTCGTATGCAGGCCATAATGGATGCCGCTCCTGGATGCATATTAATTACGATTATCTCCCCCTATTTTGTCACCGACAGGCCTGCCGATTTACTGGCGTTAGCCATCTCATTATTCGCAGCGTCACGCTGGGGGCTGTTACCCGTGGTTCTAATTGCCGTAATGAGTACGGCTGTGTTGCGGTTTATGCTCTAGCAGTGAGAGGTAATAGGCAGTGAGCCCTATTTGGCGATAAATAAGTTAGGATAGACGCGTCATATTAAAAAGACTGAACTCTGTAACGTATTTATCTATAACGCTTTTTAGTGCCTCTATCTATGCAGAGTGAGAATGCTTGTCGAGTTCGCTTTGGCTTCGCCATTTCTCGATCATCATAAAATGATGGCTAGGTTCAACATCAACATACAGCGGGTACGCCTCACACCCTTCTTCTTTATGCGTTTCGTTGAGGACATGCAGCAGAAATTAATGGACGAAATAGCGTAATGCAAGAGCAAAAATATAATTAAAAAATATTAATAATAAAAATAAAATAATAATTAAACCTCACCACATCTATTTTTAGAATGTAAGGTAATATTAAACAACGAAATCATTTTAACGCTAATTAAATAGCCCCCATAGTAAAAAGGGTTTCCCAAACTTGACTCACATCAACAAAGACATAAAAAACCAATAAAACGATAAAAAATAGAATAATAAGTTAATAAAAACCTAAGATATAGAGATAAACACCAAAATAACTGTATTTATCTTAAGGCTATTCACACAAAACTCCGAAGTAGTTAATAACGTAAATTAACTATTGCCTATTCTATTAGCTAGCATTATATTTCCGCCCCCAAGCCAACCCATTAAATTAATACTTAAAAAAAACCATAATTTAGGTGGGTTGGCCATTTACGTATTTTACAAAGGCAAAACTATATGAATATTAAACTAACACTGGGTGCAGCAATTGTGGCATTAACTTTTTCTCATGCTGCATTAGCGGATGGTGATACCCCAGCTGATAATACAAATGTTCCGACTACCGGAAAAATACATTTCTCCGGTGAATTAGTCGCGTCAACTTGTGGTTTAAAACCGGGACAAGATCCTATCGAAGTTGAATTTGGACAAATTCCTGTCGGCTCTCTGACACCCGATACGCATGTTGGGTTGACGGAAAAAAATATCGAACTGCAAGGCTGTGATACCACAACCCTTAAACATGCCACAGTGACTTATACTCCTGCGCAAAATGAAGAGGCGAACCCGAGTCTAGCCGCTTTCACCACTGGTGATGCATCCGGTGCAGGTATTGGCCTGCTCGCGCATGATGGAAAATCGGTTACTTGGGGCGAGGCAACGTCGGCAACTAATTTGGTCGACGGTGATAACAGTATTCCATTTAAAGCGTACGTCCAACGTGTAGCTAAAAATATCACCCCGACACCAGGTCAGTTTGAATCGACTATCAATTTTCAAATTGATTATAACTAATTAGAAAATAGGCCAAGTGAGGAGACCACTTGGTCTATCTCTTGGCTGATTATGAAAATTAACGATTATCATTTATCTCTCCTATTATTACTGTCACTAATGCACTCGCTCGCCGATGCTGCCGAAGCAGGCCTCGAGTTCAATACTGACATGATTGATATGAGCGATCGAAGTACGTTACATCCAGAGCGCTTTACGGTCAGCAATTATATTGCTCCGGGTCAATATCATCTAACCGTTGTGGTCAATAGCCGAGAAGTTGGAGAGTCTTCTATATATTACAGTGAGGAGGGAGAGAGTAATAAAAACACACCATTACTTTTATCATCTTTCTTACCAAAATTAACCTTAAATAAAAAAGCATTGCTCTATATTATCGCAGCTAAAAAGGATCGCGTTGATATATCGAAAATTCCAGGTATTAGTATAAAAAACAAAAATGGTCGACTGATGATTAACATCCCCCAAATATGGCTAAAATATACTAATAGTGATTGGACGCCCCCTGAAAACTGGGATGATGGAATCAATGGTTTTATCGTTGACTATAATGCTAATGCAGAAATTACTCACTCGCTTGATTCTCAGCACGACCGCCAGAATATTTCAGCCTATGGACAAGTCGGAGCGAATGTCCAAAGCTGGCGATTACGCGCAGCTTATCAAAGTAGTGCGCAAGATGCGCAGCATCATTTTAGCTGGCAGCAAGTCTACGCCTTTACACCAGTGCGTGCATTACATGCAAAAATGAATATCGGCGAGATTACTCTAGATTCAGACCTCTTCGACAATATTCGTTTGACCGGTATGAGTCTATCATCTGACGAACGTATGCTACCCCCAGATCTGCAGGGTTATGCGCCAGAAGTTAGAGGGGTTGCACAAACTAATGCTTTGGTCACCATCATGCATCAAGGACAAGTGTTATATCAAACACATGTTGCTGCAGGACCTTTCAATATTACTACGTTACCCGCAAGTCTACGTGGGGTGTTAGATGTAAAAATCACTGAACAAACCGGTGAGGTAAGGACATTCCAAGTTGCGACGTCGAGTCTGCCCTACTTAACACGTCCCGGCCAGGTGCGATACCACGTCTATACTGGTCGTGCATCCGGCCTCGCAGATAACGTGCATAAAACCTACGGAGGTAATCTTTATTCCGGCGATTTTTCTTATGGCATTAGTAATGGTTTTTCTCTTTATGGCGGTGGGCAACTGGCCGGCAGCGAGTATTACGCTACGGCGATAGGTATCGGTCGAGATTTTAAACAATGGGGAGCATTATCTTTTGATGTCATTCATTCTGATAGCCGCTTACCTAATGAAAAAAAGTCCTTAAAAGGTCACTCTTTTCATATTAACTACTCACGACGGATAGAGTGGATAAATAGCTCAGTAACCTTAGCGGGTTACCGCTTTAGCGATGGTAATTTCCGTAGTTTAAATTATTACATCAACGAAAAGTATCTACCTGAACAGCGTGATCACCGTGATAAACAACAAATTAGGCTGATTACGAATACCACTCTCTGGGAAGACTCTCAGCAATGGCGTACATCTCTCTACCTGAATTATCAGCGTAATTATTATTGGAATCGAAAACGCCAATCGAACTATGGAGTGTCCCTTGGACACACGTTTATGCTTTGGGCTTATTATCCCATGACGACCGGGCTTTCTTTTTATCACTCAGGTTTCGAAAAACAGTCGGATAACAGCCTATCCTTGACGCTTAGCGTGCCATTCGGTGACACAGGTAGAGTTGGCTATGATATGCAGCATAATGGTAAAAGTACTACGTTTGCGACCAGTTATAGCAGCTATATCAATGAACAGGATTTTTGGCGAACTCGAGCGGGCCGTTCATCGGTTGGGCGGGTACAAGCCGATGGGATTTATCACCATCACTCATCCTTAGCCGATATGGAATCCAGCCTAAATTATCAACAACAGCAAGGTATTTATGGTGCCATTTCCTTGAGAGGCAATGCCATTCTGACTCGCTATGGTATTGGAACTAATGGTGGCAGCTATACCGGTAATGACACACGTATTTTGGTAGATACCAACCATATTAGTGGCGTTACCTTTAATCATCATCAAGCACGTAGTAACCATATGGGGTTAGGCGTGTTACCTGGCGTGATGAGCTATCAGACGATTGATACTCACATTGATAGTGATTCATTAACCGCTAAGCTCCATAGCCAGCACACCGTACGCAGTATTACGTTAACGGAAGGCGCTATCGGTTATGAACATTTTGATGTCCGTGGCGGTTCTAATTTCTATTTACCCCTTACCGATGAAAATAATCAGCCTCTGACCTTAGGAACTGAATTGGTCAATATAGCGGGTCAAACAGTCGGTATCAGTGACGATAACGGTATGGTCTGGCTAACCGGCGTTCACCCAGGTGAGAAGCTCGTTAGTACTGACGAAAATCATATACAACACTCCATTACAGTCCCGACTGGCAACGTCAGTCCACTCTCATAATATTAGGATTTAAAAATGAAATTAACTCTACGTAGACGCCTAATGACTAGCGTCGTTTTAACCTTCTGTACTCTCAATGCTTATGCGGGGATTTCCATTGACCGGACGCGTATAATTGTCGATGCTGCAGAGGGTTCAGCAAGTGCTGAATTAGTGAATAATAATAAAGAACTCCCCTTCTTAGCACAAAGCTGGATGGAAAATAGTAATCACCAAAAAATCACCACACCTTTAATTGTGACACCACCAATCCAGCGTATTGATCCCGGAGAGAAAGACACCGTTCAAATTAATGCGCTACCTGGTGCCAAGCTGTTGCCGCAGGATCGTGAAACGATGTTTTATCTCAATGTTCGTGAGATCCCACCAAAACCCAAACATGCTAATACCTTGCAGCTGACATTACAGTCGAGAATTAAAGTATTTTATCGCCCTGAATCGTTAAAAACCCAGATCCACACCAGACCTTGGCAGGAAAAATTACAGTTTACGCGCCTCTCTGACAGGAAATGGCAAGTCTCCAACCCTACTCCGTATTACGTAATACTGCTTGGGCTATCAAAAGACAAATCTATTGATAATAATAAAATGCTCACCGACTTTACCGGCTTAACCTTAGCGCCTTTCGGGAAAGCTGAATTCGGTATCCAGCAGTCAATGGTCAGCGATTTTTATCTTTTTTATGTAAACGATTTTGGTGGCCATCCGATGATCCCTTTTCACTGTCAAGGTCAACAGTGCCTCGCGGTGAAATAAGGATATTTCCATGAATATTTTGACTAGGGTACTTTTGTTAAGTCTATATTGTGTTGGCCTCTATTCCGCCAGTACTTATGCTTATATAGATGGTGAAGTTATCCCTGAGGGTGGGGCATACAGTCCCTCTTTACCAAATTTAGAAAATATTTTTTCGCCAGGTACAACGCAAGGCGGGCAGTCCTCACCAAAAGAATATAATCTCGGCAGCCAGTATTCGGCAAAACGCTATTGTACGACCGAGATGACAGGTAGCCAGCACACATATTACCGGGCGGATATAGCGCCAGGGCTAACCGAAGTCCCTGGCTATAAAGATTTTTATCGTATAAATGAATTTTTGGCCGTTAAAATTGAAATCTTCATTTCAGGGAAAGGATTAGTCACCGTACCGTTTAATAATGTCGAAAATAGCCCGAGTATTGCTCAGCAATGCCATCCTAGCGATAACGGTACCGTCACGACGATATCGACAGGGTCACGAGGCCGACTGACTTCTTTAATGCTCGATAATTTCGTAAATGGTGCGTCAGTCGATCAGACAGTATTAACCAAACTGTATGCTCGCACGGGAAATACCTCTTCGGCATTTGGTTCTCAGCCGATTTCTGAACTGGTCTTACCTGCAGGAAAAATATCGATACAAGATCATTGTGTTATTAATGACGGATTCCCCATCGAAGTGAATTTAGGGGATATTCCCTCAAACAGTAAACGGTTAGATGGAAACGCTTATGCCCAACCCTTTGATGTAAAAATTCGTTGTACCGGTGGCAGCTTCATGTCAGGTAATTTACTTTTAAAGGCTTCGATTAAACCGGGCGCAGCCGGTACAGCGGCTTTTGATCACCAATATTTTGCCACCCAAGGTTCGGGGGATCACAGTGCCTTAGCAGTTGTCCTTCGCCAGCCTGCAGGGGTCGTCGTTCCTGAGCAACGTTATCAGCTTCCTCACGAGGGAAATCAATTTAGCGAACATACCGCGCTATGGCAGTTGTCCGCCGCGCCGATAGCTGATCCTGCTAGCAACGCAGTGCCTGAAGGTGAGTTTGAAACGAGCGCCTCCATTATTATCGACTTTAATTAATCAGAGCATATCGATGAAATTATTCACACTCACCCTATGGGTGTTTTGTTGCCTATTTTCTTTCATAGCTAAAGGCAAAACGGTCACCACTGAAGGGGGGGATCTGACAATTAAGGGCAGAGTGATTGCTCAAGCCTGTGAAATTGATAATACCGATCGCGATATTGATCTTAAGCGATTTGTTGTTCAGGAGTTGGCCGCTGGATCCCGCCGCGCCGTTCCTTTTTCGATTCATTTAAAAAATTGTGATAACAGTATTTATCAGCACGTAACGGTGGTTTTTTCAGGAAACGAGGTGCCTAATCAAGCGGACCAAATCATTACTGAATCCGATGACGGAGAGAGTGACCCAGGACTCGGATTAATATTTACCGAAGATGACGATACCCCAATCCGGCTGAATCAGCCAACGAAAACCCATAAGATCAACCAAGATACGATGGCGCTAAACTATAAGGCGACCGTCGTTCCTACCGCTGGAAAAACGATGATGCCCGGTCAATTTCATGCCACGCTAAATTATATGATTGAGTATCTTTGACCTACTAATGAAGTACAGCCTTTTTTGCGCACGGTATTCAAAAAAGCCCAGCATATTTTGCTGGGCTTTTTTCCTTAAAACGACTATCCGTGCGGGTCTTTACTCCACCGTCACCGACTTCGCTAAGTTACGAGGTTGGTCGACATCTGTCCCTTTAATCAGCGCAATATAATAAGAAAGCAGCTGCAGTGGGATGGTATAGATAATCGGCGCAAGCACCTCTTCAACATGGGGCAGAGGAATAATTTTCATATTGGGACTATCGCTAAAGCCGGCATCTTGGTCGGCGAAGACATAGAGTAAACCGCCGCGAGCGCGTACTTCTTCAATATTGGACTTTAGCTTTTCCAGTAGCTCGTTATTCGGCGCAACAATAATGACTGGCATATCAGCATCGACGAGCGCCAACGGCCCATGTTTTAACTCGCCCGCCGCATAAGCTTCGGCATGAATATAGGAGATCTCTTTAAGCTTTAACGCCCCTTCCATGGCGATAGGGTATTGATCGCCACGACCTAAGAACAATGCATGATGCTTATCAGAAAAATCTTCTGCGAGGCTCTCAATATTTTTATCTTGCGATAAAATCTGTTCAATACGCCCCGGTAAAGCTTGTAGCGCATGAATGATCTCGTGTTCCACCGCTTCAGGCTTACCATTTAGGCGAGCCATCTGTGCCACTAGCATCAATAATACGGTTAATTGGGTAGTGAACGCTTTGGTCGAAGCCACACCGATCTCTGTACCTGCCTTGGTCATTAAGGCCATATCCGATTCACGCACCAGAGAGGAGCCATTAACGTTACAAATCGTCAAGGCGCCTAAATAACCGATCTCTTTGGATAACCGTAGCGCCGCGAGGGTATCGGCCGTTTCGCCAGACTGCGATAGAGTAATTAGTAGGCTATCTGGACGCACTACCGATTTACGGTAGCGGAATTCTGAGGCTATCTCGACATCGCACGGAACACCGGCAATCGCCTCAAACCAGTAACGGGAGACCAAACCAGAGTTGTAAGAGGTTCCACAGGCGACGATTTGAATATGTTTTGCCCGAGCAAGTAGCGCAAGACCGGATTCACCCAATTCGCTGAGGTCGATTTGTCCATCATGAAAACGCCCCTGCAGGGTATTTTTTATCGCGATAGGCTGCTCATAGATCTCTTTTTGCATGTAATGACGGTACAGGCCTTTATCACCCGCATCATATTGCGCAGAAGACTCAATGACTGCGCGAGTCACAGGCGTTTCATCACTCCGGAATAGGGTCACGGTGCGACGCGTTACTTCAGCGACATCACCTTCCTCTAAAAAGATAAAACGACGGGTCACAGGTAATAACGCCAGTTGGTCAGAGGCGACAAAATTCTCACCAACTCCCAAACCAATCACCAGTGGGCTACCTGAACGTGCAGCCACCAACACCGAAGGATCGTTACTATCCATGATGACCATACCGTAGGCACCGCGTAGTAGTTTGATCACGCGTTGTACCACTTCACGTAGGCTACCACCGTGTATTTTTTGCTGCTGGTGGATTAAGTGAGCAACCACTTCGGTATCGGTTTGTGAGGTAAAAACGTAGCCATCGGCCAACAGTGCTGGACGTAACTCATCGTGGTTCTCGATGATACCGTTATGCACCAGTACAATATTATGAGATACATGTGGGTGAGCATTCACTTCGGAAGGAACACCATGCGTGGCCCAACGTGTATGGGCAATCCCTGTGCCTCCAGTAACCGGCTGCTGCTCAACAGCATCCACCAACGCCTGCACCTTACCTAAACGACGAACGCGCGTTAAATGACCCTGTTGGTCGGCCACAGCTAAGCCAGAAGAGTCATAACCGCGATACTCCAAACGGCGTAGTCCTTCTAATAAAATTTCAGCAATATCACGTTGTGCTACCGCACCCACTATTCCACACATAACATTATCCTAAACTGTTTGAATGTAAGCCGTTTTCACGAGTTACTTTTCTTTCTTGAGGGCTGCCAACCGGCTTTGCTTAACTGCTCTTTGGGATTATAGGCTAACGATGCTGAGGCAATATCACGCATCACCGTGGTACCTGCAGCAATAGTCACGCCGTCACCGACCGTAACCGGTGCAATAAGCTGAGTATCTGATCCCACAAAGACATGATCACCAATCACCGTTTGGTACTTATATTTACCATCGTAATTGCAGGTAATGGTTCCTGCGCCAATATTGACATCACTGCCAAGGGTTGCATCACCGAGATAGCTTAAATGGCCAGCTTTCGTCCCTTTACCTAATTGCGATTTTTTAACTTCGACGAAGTTGCCGATATGAACCTCTTCAGCAAGCTCAGTCCCTGGGCGTAACCGTGCAAACGGGCCAACGCTACAAGCTATTCCAAGCTGAGCACCATCGATCACGCTATAAGGGCTGACTTCTGTGTTATCGCCAATCACACTATTACGCAGAATACAGCCCGCGCCAATTTTAACGTTATTTCCCAGCACCACGTCGCCTTCGATGATGACATTACAGTCAATCTCGACATCTCGACCGTGGGTTAAATTACCGCGAAGATCGAACCGAGAGGCATCCCGTAACATGACACCCGCTAAGAGTAACTGTTCTGCACGGTCATGTTGATAGATACGTTCTAATTGTGAGAGCTGTAAGCGGTTATTCACCCCTTCGGTTTCACTTTGCTTCGTCGGGTGAACCGCACAGATTTCTCGTCCTTCGCGGTGAGCAAGCTCAATAATATCGGTAATGTAATATTCACCCTGAGCATTGTTGTTGGTCAGCTGACTCAACCAACGTTTTAGATCTCCGCCGTTGGCTAATAAAATCCCGGTGTTAACTTCATTAATGGTGAGCTGTTCAGCTGAGGCATCTTTCTGCTCAACAATACCCGTTATCGTGTCGTGGTCACGAAGAATACGGCCATAACCGGTAGGATTATCGGTAATCACCGTCAGTAAGGCGATGCCGCCTTGAGGTTTTGATGCCTGTAAACGGCGTAAAGTATCAGACGCGATAAGCGGTACATCGCCGTAAAGCATCAAAATATCTTCATCATCACTAAATGCGGGGGCGGCTTGTTGCATTGCATGGCCGGTACCAAGCTGCTCGGCTTGGTATACCCAATGCAAGTCGGGATCGGTTAAATGGCTTTTCAATAATTCGCCACCATGGCCATAAACAAGATGGATCGTTGTCGCTTCAAGGACTTTCGCTGTATCAATGACGTGCTGCACCATCGGTTTACCTGCCAAGTGGTGTAACACTTTTGGAAGGTCTGAATACATCCTTGTCCCCTTGCCTGCTGCAAGGATCACCACACTCATCGCTTTACTAGACATACAGATCCTAATTCGTTTGATTCGCTTGAAAAGATAATCACTTTACGACACAGGATACACCATATTTCTCTTACCAAAATCAGATATTGTTAAGAAAAACAACTAAAAAAAATGCCAGCCGGTAAGGGCTGGCATGATTCAGAGCACTAGGCCTGATTACATCGCTTTTTTGGTCAGTTCAATGACCCGCAGCTTGGCAATCGCTTTCGCCAGTTCCGCAGAAGCCAAGGCATAATCAACATCAGTGTTGTTTTTGCTCATTGACTCTTCAGCTTGACGCTTCGCTTCAAGCGCCTGCGCTTCATCTAACTCTTCGCCACGAATAGCGGTATCCGCCATTACGTTAACGTCATTAGGCTGAACTTCCAAGATACCGCCAGAGAGGTAAATAATCTCTTCGCTATTATCTTGTTTAACGATACGAACCAAACCAGGCTTAATGGCGGTCAGTAACGGGGTGTGGCCATGGAAAATCCCTAGCTCACCTTCGCTACCCGACACCTGGATATGTTGAACAACACCAGAGAACATCTCTTTCTCTGCGCTGACAACAGTCAGGTGAAAACTTTTAGCCATAATTATTCTCCTGGAAACTGTTATTACAGTTTCTTCGCACGCTCAACGGCTTCTTCAATGGCACCAACCATGTAGAATGCCTGCTCTGGCAGGTGATCGAATTCACCTTCCATGATGCCTTTAAAGCCACGGATAGTATCTTTCAGAGAAACATACTTACCTGGTGCGCCAGTAAAGACTTCTGCAACGAAGAACGGCTGAGACAGGAAGCGCTGAATTTTACGAGCACGGGAAACCAGTAGCTTGTCCTCTTCAGATAGTTCGTCCATCCCAAGGATAGCGATGATGTCTTTCAATTCTTGGTAACGTTGCAGTAATGACTGAACGCCACGTGCCGTGTCATAGTGATCTTGACCCACGATTAATGGATCCAGCTGACGACTGGTAGAATCCAGTGGGTCAACCGCTGGGTAGATACCCAGAGATGCAATTTGACGGCTCAGTGTCACTGTTGAATCTAAGTGAGCAAAGGTGGTCGCTGGTGATGGGTCAGTCAAGTCATCCGCAGGAACGTAGACCGCTTGAACAGAGGTGATTGAACCCGCTTTAGTAGAAGTGATACGTTCTTGAAGAACACCCATCTCTTCTGCCAAGGTTGGTTGGTAACCTACTGCTGAAGGCATACGACCTAACAGTGCTGATACTTCGGTACCGGCTAGGGTGTAACGGTAGATGTTGTCAACGAACAACAGTACGTCACGACCTTCGTCACGGAATTTCTCAGCCATCGTCAGACCGGTCAACGCAACGCGCAGACGGTTTCCTGGTGGCTCATTCATCTGACCGTATACTAACGCTACTTTATCGATAACGTTTGAATCAGTCATTTCGTGATAGAAGTCGTTACCTTCACGAGTACGCTCACCGACACCGGCAAACACTGAGTAACCTGAGTGCTCGATCGCGATGTTACGGATCAGTTCCATCATGTTTACGGTTTTACCTACACCCGCACCACCGAACAGACCAACTTTACCGCCTTTTGCAAAAGGACAGATCAAGTCGATTACCTTGATACCTGTTTCCAGAAGCTCAGTGGAGTTCGCTAGCTCTTCGTAGCTTGGTGCAGCGCGGTGGATAGGGTTAACTTCCACAGTGCTACCGTCTTCGTTCGCCAGGTCACCTTTCATATCGATCGGTTCGCCCAGAACGTTCATGATACGTCCAAGGGTTGCTTTACCGACTGGAACCTGGATAGGTTTAGCCAAGTCAGTCACTTGAAGACCACGCTTCAAGCCATCAGAAGTACCCATTGCAATCGTACGAACAACACCGCCACCTAATTGCTGTTGAACTTCCAGCACTAAGCGAGCGTCGCCATTTTGAACCTCAAGAGCATTGTACACCTGTGGTACTGCATCTTGAGGGAATTCGACGTCAACGACCGCGCCGATAATCTGGACAATCTTTCCAGTTGCCATCTTGAATCCTCTACCTAATTCGTTACCTGGTTAAACCGCGGAGGCCCCCGAGACGATCTCGGTAAGTTCCTGGGTGATGCTGGCCTGACGAGCTTTGTTGTAAACCAACTGGAGCTCTTTGATCAGGTTTCCGCCGTTGTCGGTTGCAGCTTTCATCGCCACCATACGTGCGGCCTGCTCGCTGGCCAGGTTTTCCACAACACCCTGATAAACCTGAGATTCGACATAACGGCGCAGCAAAGTATCCAGCAACGCTTTCGGATCGGGTTCGTACAGGTAGTCCCAAGTTTTCGTCTTCAACTCTGCTTCGCCTTCAGCTGGCGGTAACGGCAGCATCTGGGTAACGGTTGGGGTCTGGGACATCGTGTTGTTAAATTTATTGCTAACGACATAAAGCTTGTCGATACGGCCTTCATCGAAGGCTTGTAACATCACTTGGACTGGACCGATGATATCAGCCAGTGCAGGTTTATCGCCTAAGCCACTTGCTTGAGCAACAACGTTACCGCCAACAGCTTTAAAAAATGAGAGCCCTTTCGACCCGATAATGGCCAGATCACTCTGAACACCTTTATCGGACCAAGCTTTCATCTCTGTCATTAATTTTTTGAACAAGTTAGTGTTCAAACCACCACAAAGCCCGCGGTCGGTAGAAACGACCAAATAGCCGACGCGCTTAACGTCACGCTCATCCAGGTAAGGGTGCTTGTATTCCAGATTTCCTAACGCTAAGTGACCGATCACTTTGCGAATAGTCTCTGCATACGGACGGCTGGCTGCCATGCGTTCCTGCGATTTACGCATTTTGGAGGCGGCTACCATTTCCATCGCTTTGGTGATTTTCTGCGTATTTTTTACGCTTCCAATCTTACTACGTATCTCTTTTGCGCCGGCCATGAGCTTCTCCTCAAAGTCAGGCGGCCTGCTTACTCAGCAAGCCGCAAGACATTACCAGGACTGGGTTTTCTTGAACGTTTCGAGGAGAGCTTTAAACTTCTCTTCGATTTCGCCGTTGTAATTACCAGATTGGTTGATTTCCTGCATCAGTTCCGCGTGCTCACGAGCAGCATAAGCTAACAGAGCCGATTCAAAGCTGCCGATCTTAGACAGTTCTACATCGCTCAGGAAGCCACGCTCAGCAGCAAACAGAACCAGACCCTGTTGAGAAACAGACATTGGCTCGTATTGCTTTTGCTTCAGCAACTCAGTCACTTTCTGACCGTGATCTAATTGCTTACGAGTCGCTTCATCAAGATCTGATGCGAATTGAGAGAATGCTGCCAATTCACGGTACTGTGCTAATGCGGTACGAATACCACCAGACAGTTTCTTGATGATTTTGGTCTGCGCTGCACCACCCACACGAGATACAGAGATCCCTGGGTTAACGGCAGGACGGATACCGGAGTTAAATAGGTTCGATTCTAAGAAGATCTGACCATCGGTAATAGAGATTACGTTAGTCGGAACGAACGCAGAAACGTCACCCGCTTGAGTTTCGATGATTGGCAGCGCGGTTAATGAACCGGTCTTACCTTTCACTGCACCTTTAGTGAAGTTTTCAACATACTCAGCGCTAACACGTGAAGCACGCTCTAGCAGACGAGAGTGGAGATAGAAAACATCACCAGGGAATGCTTCACGTCCTGGTGGACGACGTAGCAGTAGTGAAATTTGACGGTAAGCAACAGCTTGCTTAGACAGATCATCATAAACGATCAGCGCGTCTTCACCACGGTCACGGAAGTATTCACCCATTGCACATCCTGCGTAAGGCGCAAGATATTGCAGTGCAGCAGATTCAGATGCTGAAGCAACAACAACGATAGTGTTAGACAGCGCACCGTGCTCTTCTAATTTACGAACAACGTTCGAAATCGTTGAAGCTTTCTGACCGATAGCAACGTAAACACATTTGATGCCTGAATCGCGTTGGTTGATGATTGCATCGATCGCCATCGCGGTTTTACCGGTCTGACGGTCACCGATGATCAGCTCACGCTGGCCACGGCCGATTGGAATCATCGCATCAACTGCTTTGTAACCTGTTTGTACAGGCTCATCAACAGATTGACGGTCGATAACACCTGGAGCAATCATTTCTACTGGAGAGAAACCGTCGTTTTCAACAGGTCCTTTACCATCGATAGGTGCGCCAAGAGTGTTAACAACACGGCCTAACAGGCCACGTCCAACAGGAACTTCTAAAATACGGCCAGTACACTTCACTTTCATGCCTTCGGCAAGATCAGCGTAAGGACCCATCACTACTGCACCAACAGAGTCGCGCTCTAAGTTCAGTGCGATAGCGTAACGGTTGCCGGGTAGGGCAATCATCTCACCCTGCATAACATCATTGATGCCATGAACACGGATGATCCCGTCACTTACAGAAACAATTGTACCTTCATTGTGAGCTTCGCTCACGACATCGAACTGAGCAATACGCTGCTTGATCAGTTCGCTGATTTCGGTGGAATTCAGTTGCATATGCTCCAGTCCCCTTAAGACTGCAAGACGTCTGCTAGACGATCTAGACGGCCACGGATACTTCCGTCGATGACCGTATCACCCGCACGGATGATGACGCCTGCCATTACAGACTTATCGATTTTGCAATTCAGCTTAACTTTGCGTGATAAACGTTTTTCCATCGCGGCACTGATTTTAGCCAGTTGCGCCTCATTCAATGCGCTTGCAGAGATAACGTCGACTTCCGCCGTTGCTTCATACGCGTCACGTAATTGAATAAAGCTTTCCAGAACAGCAGGAAGCGCGGTCAAACGACCATTTGTAGCCATTACCTTAACCAGGTTCTGACCATGGGCATCAAGTTGATCACCGCACACAGTGTTCACCGTGGCAGCTGCTTTTTCAGAGGCGATAGCGCCTGAAAGTAAATCAGCAAGCTGCGGAGTGCGAACCACTTCTGCGGCAAATGCTAGCATGCTCTGCCAGCGATCAATAGCTTGGTGCTCAACAGCAAAGTCAAAAGCTGCTTTGGCGTAGGGGCGAGCTACAGTAATAAGTTCAGACATCAGCCCCTCCCTCCTTACAGTTCAGCGACCAGTTTATCAACGATGTCGCTGTTAGCAGCTTCATCCACGGAACGCTCGATGATTTTCTCAGCTCCTGCGACAGCCAGTAACGCAACTTGCTTACGTAGCTCTTCACGGGCACGTTTACGCTCAGCATCAATTTCTGCCTGCGCTTGTGCGACGATCATAGTACGTTCAGCATCTGCTTCAGCTTTCGCATCTTCAAGAATCTGTGTACGACGTTTGTTCGCCTGCTCAATAATAACCTGAGCATCTTCTTTGGCTTTTTTCAGCTGGTCGGTCGCATTAGCTTGCGCGATATCCAGATCTTTTTTGGCTTGCTCTGCAGAAGATAAACTATCAGCAACTTCTTTCTGACGTTTTTCGATAGCAGCCATAATTGGCGGCCATACGTACTTCATACAGAATAAGACGAACAGGATAAATGCGATGGCCTGGCCGAGGATTGTTGCATTAATATTCACAGCACAATGCCTCTCAATAAGTTAACTTGCTCTGCCGCTTATCACTATAACAAGCGGCAGACTCTGTTCTTTCGTTTGTTAGCTTGCTTAACGCTCGCCAACAACGTTACTAGGCGACGGCAAACATCACATAGAGACCCAGACCTACAGCGATCATAGGAATTGCATCCACCAGACCCATAACAACAAAGAATTGAGTACGCAGCAGAGGAATCAGGTCAGGCTGACGAGCAGCGCCTTCCAAGAATTTTCCTCCAAGGATGCCGATACCGATCGCAGCACCGATAGCCGCCAGGCCCATCATCACAGCGGCAGCCATGTACAGCAGATCCATATTCACGTTTTCCATGACAGTCTCCAGTTTGTTTCAATCAAATCAATAATGTTGGTGTAAAAATCAATGCTCTTCAGATGCCATCGACAGATAGACAATCGTGAGGACCATGAAAATGAAAGCCTGTAACGAAATAATCAGGATGTGGAAAATGGCCCATGGCACATTCAGAACCCACTGTGACCACCACGGTAACAGACCTGCAATCAGGATAAAGATCAACTCACCCGCATACATGTTACCGAACAGACGCAGACCCAGTGAAACAGGTTTCGACAGTAAGCTAACACCTTCAAGAATCAGGTTGATAGGGATGAAGATCGGATGATTGAAAGGTTGTAAAGTAAGTTCTTTAGTGAACCCGCCTACCCCTTTCATTTTGATGCTGTAGAACAGAATCAAAATAAATACGCCCAGTGCCATAGACAATGTTACGTTTACGTCAGCTGATGGGACGACACGCAGTGCTGGCAGACCTAATACATGCTCACCAATGTATGGCAGCAGGTCGATAGGTAGCAGATCCATGAAGTTCATCAAGAAGACCCAGACGAAAATTGTCAGTGCCAATGGAGCGATCAGTTTGCTTTTGCCATGGTACATATCACGTACGTTGGCATCGACAAAACCTACAACAAGCTCAATTGCCGCCTGAAGCTTACCTGGCACACCGCTCGTTACGTTTTTAGCAACTTTGCGGAACAGCACCAGAAAGATCAGTCCCAGGACAACAGAAAAGAACATAGAGTCCAGATTCAGTATCCAGAATGTTGCCGGAGCGTCGTGCGCATTCACCAACTGGAAAGTACGAAGATCAATCTGTAAATGTGTCAGATGGTGACCAATGTATTCCTGTGGGGTTGAGATTTCTCCTGCGGACATGATGCTTCTTACCCTTTTTTGTTAATTACAACCGGTGCGATAACTTGAACTACACACACCGACAACCAGCTTATTGCAAGGGGCCAAAATGCAGCCCCACACACACCTAACGCCACAATAAGCATGATGATGGTTAAAACAACCTTCATCGCTTCACCGAATGCAAAGCTCCAGGCAACACGCCCTTTTGCTGGTGATTGCCCTTGCAGGCGCCAGGCCAGAAACGTAAATAGGATATTTGGCAACCAGGCCGCAATCCCTCCTGCTAGAGCAGAAACTCCATCGTGAGTGCTTTTTAGGGTAAAAAGAAGCCCCAGAACAACTAATGTTCCAAGCTGGATAATCAGTACCGCCTTAGCCAATCGCATACTGTAAAAGGCTAGTGACATAACGTGAAAATTCCCCTTTGACCCGGAATGGTATTTCGTGTGCTTAAAAAGCTGCTGTGGCCACTTAAAGAGTGAACAGCAAAAGCCGTGCAAATTATACGGGGAGCACCTGCGATTTCAATCTGTAACTTGCGAAAAGATGAACAATTATTTAAATTTCTTTCAGAAAAGCGTTATTCAGCCGATTATCCCGAAAAAATTCCCGTAAATAAAAGAATAAGTCTGACTCTTCTTCGTTAATAGTTAACCAAATTAAAACATTACTGAAACATTTACGACGAATTATTCAATTAACCTTATAAAGACAAGGGGTAAACTAGTGATATTTAAGGCGGGAAATGTGTCGAATTACGGCTGTTTTCTTTAAGTTGAAAAGTAGAAATACCATCACCGTATATCTCTACTTTTCATCCTATCTGTTAGCTTTTTTGAGCCGCTTTCTGGCTAGTAATGCTGTTTATATTCTCAACGATATTTTTTATCCCTAGCCCAATACCTGCACCGATTTCTAAGCCAGACCAGACAAAAGCGGTACTGAGATTATTAGCCTTGAAGACGCCATTGACCAGAGCCCTACCGTGAAATCCATCGCTAAACCGATTGGCGTGGTAATTAATTCAAAAACCCCCAGACATTTGCTGAGATTGCTGGACGGTTAATTCGCTCATATTGATTCCTTTCATTACTGTGTAAAGTTAGTTTAGTTATGCACCTTTCACTGTACTCACGCAGGGTAAATTATCATTTTAACTATTTAAAACAGATATTTAGATAGAAATCATGATCAAATTCTGAAAAAATGAGGGGTAGGTATTAGTTACATTAGATTTTCTTAAGATTGAAACATGGATGTTCGTCGTTTAAACAACGTATTATTGATGCAGACAAAAATCGACTTCCCCCCTCCCCCATTTACCAATCCGTTCACCTAAGTTGAAAAGCAGAAATGTCATGGTTTTACATCTCTGCTTTTCAGCCTATCAATTAGCTAGTTTGAGCGGCTTTCTGTTGATTGATGCTATTTTTATTTTTCACAATGCTGACGACGCCAAGACCAATACCTAACGCTGCCGTAATAGGGGCAATCCCTACTGCCGCGCCAATTCCCGCACCCAGCTGTAAGCCAGACCATTTAAAGGAAGTCTTTATATTACTGACTTTATATCCCGCATCGACTATTGATCCAATCGCTAAGCCCATTACTGCACCGATCGGGGTTGTGACAAAGCCAAAGATCCCGCCTGAAACCTGCTGGGACTGCTGTACTGTTAACTCTTTCATATTGATTCCTTTCATAACTATTAGTAAATAGCATTAATTATCGCTGTTAAATGCACATGTCAAAGTGCCGATGCAGAGTAACTCATCATTTTAACCTTTGTAAACAGGTAGTTAGCTAGGATTTTTAGCCATTAGAATGTAAAAAAGGAACCTATACGGTTCCCTTAATTATATTTTCTTGAGTATTAAAAGATGACGTTCTTCATCTAACTGCGGGACCACCAAACGGTGGGAGGCTTCAAGTTGAATATTTTCTGGTAAAGATTCGCACTCTTCAGCAGGAAATTGCCCCTTCAAAGCGTAAAAATGCCCCTCTCCCTCTGCCGGAAGATGTTGACACCAATGCAACATATCATGGACGGATGCAAAAGCTCGGCTTATCACCCCATCAAACGGCGGCGTGGCAGGATATTCTTCAACTCGTGACTGCACTGGGATAATATTTTGCAGTTTTAGCTCATGTTGGACTTGCTTTAAGAATCTAACGCGCTTTCCTAAGCTATCCAATAACGTGAATTCAGCCTCTGGCATCACAATAGAAAGGGGAATACCCGGTAACCCAGGTCCTGTCCCAACGTCGATAAAGCGTTTACCCCGTAAATACGGCGCGACGACAATACTGTCCATAATATGACGGACGATCATCTGTTGAGGGTCCCGTACGGACGTCAAATTGTAAGCTTTATTCCACTTATCTAATAACTCAACATAAGCGACCAGTTGCTGTTTTTGTTGATCGGTTAGAGAAATAGCCGACTGATTAAGAAGTTTTGAAAGTTGTGTTATCACAGAATTTGTTCCGAAAGGGAGAGGAAGTTTCACTTCCTCTCAACTGACTTAGGCACTTTTACGTAGCAACCCTTGCTTTTTAAGCCATATCAGCAAAATTGAGATGGCCGCAGGGGTAATACCTGAAATACGAGAGGCTTGACCAATCGATGTCGGTTTGTGGTCATTGAGCTTCGCGATCACTTCGTTCGATAAGCCATTTACATTCTTATAATCGAGGTCGACAGGAAGTAATGTATTTTCATTGCGTAAGTGTCGAGTAATCTCTTCTTGCTGACGAGCGATATACCCCTCGTACTTAACCTGAATTTCAACTTGCTCGGCTGCCAACGGATCGGTAACTGATGGCGTAAACAGGGCTAATTCGGTTAAGGCTTGATAGGTCATTTCAGGGCGACGCAGTAAATCTTCACCGTTCGCCTCTTTAGTCAATGGTGCACTCAATACTTGATTCAGATCGTCAACGTTTGTCGATTTCGGATGAACCCAGATATCACGTAAACGTTGACGCTCAAGCTCAATCATTTCCAGTTTTTGGTTAAATGCGGTCCAGCGAACGTCATCAACCAGTCCGAGATCACGGCCGATGGCGGTAAGACGTAAATCAGCGTTATCTTCACGCAGCATTAAACGATATTCTGCCCGAGAGGTAAACATACGGTAGGGTTCTTTGGTCCCTAGCGTACAGAGGTCGTCGACGAGTACGCCGATATACGCTTCGTCACGTCTTGGCGTCCACGCCTCTTTATCGGCAGCAAAACGTCCGGCATTTAAACCGGCGAGGAGTCCTTGCGCAGCCGCTTCCTCATATCCGGTTGTGCCATTAATCTGTCCAGCAAAGAACAGCCCCTGAATGTGCTTACTTTCCAGTGATGGTTTCAGGTCACGGGGATCAAAGAAATCATATTCAATGGCATAGCCAGGACGGATGATCCGTGCATTTTCCAGTCCCTTCATCGAATGCACAATTTGCATTTGGACATCGAAAGGTAAGCTGGTTGAGATTCCGTTGGGGTAAATCTCATTACTGGTCAGGCCTTCAGGTTCTAAAAAAATCTGATGGGCGTTACGATCAGCAAAGCGCATAACTTTATCTTCGATCGAAGGGCAGTAGCGCGGGCCAATACCTTCGATAATCCCTGCATACATCGGGCTACGATCCAAATTATTACGGATCAAATCATGCGTTTTTTCATTGGTATAAGTGATGTAACACGCCATCTGCTCTGGGTGTTGCGCAGCATTTCCCATAAATGAGAAGACTGGGCTTGGGTTATCACCGTGTTGCGGCGCAAGTTGGCTAAAGTCAATAGTGCGTGCATCAATACGGGGGGGAGTGCCGGTTTTTAAACGATCAACTCGCAAAGGCAGTTCACGTAAACGACGAGCGAGTGGGATCGATGGTGGATCCCCCGCACGGCCACCACTAAAATTATCCAAGCCGATATGAATTTTACCGTCTAAGAAAGTGCCTACCGTTAGAACGACTGAACGCGCTTTAAATTTTAAGCCCATTTGGGTCACAGCGCCCACTACCTGATCGTTTTCGACGATCAGATCGTCGACAGCTTGCTGGAATATCATTAGGTTAGGCTGATTTTCAAGAGTCGTCCTTACCGCTTGACGGTAAAGAACCCTATCCGCTTGTGCGCGAGTAGCCCGTACCGCAGGGCCTTTGCTGCTGTTTAGTATCCTAAACTGAATGCCCGCATGGTCGATCGCCGTGGCCATTAATCCACCTAAGGCGTCCACTTCCTTAACCAGATGGCCTTTACCGATACCGCCGATTGCCGGGTTGCAGGACATCTGTCCCAACGTATCGATATTGTGAGTCAACAATAGCGTTTTTTGGCCCATACGAGCCGCAGCCATTGCCGCTTCCGTGCCAGCATGACCCCCACCAATGACAATGACGTCAAAAGGATCTGGATAAAACATGAAGTGTACCTCGGTTGATGAAATCTGTCGGACTGAATGTCCAGGTGATGAATTCTACTTAAATTATCGAATGGGGGAAAGTAGCACGATCCTTAAGGTTTAAAAGAAAGATCTTTATTCTGTATATGATCTTTCTGTTAGATCTCTTATTAGGATCGAGCTTTTCTGTGGATAACCATTATTTCTTTAACAATATCAGGCTATTCAATGTGATCATTTCATGTGAATGATCGGTGATCGTTCTCCGTATAAGCTGGGATCAAGATAGGTAGTTATACACAGGTCAATAAGTGAACTCATGTTATCAGGTGGATAACCACGGGTTTTACGCACGATCTTCGCATTGTTATCCACAGAACTTTCATGATCTTTCTGCTAAATACAGAGTAAAAAACTAGGGATCTCGAAAAAAAAACGATCTAACGCGGGGATTAAATCTTCTCTACCCACTCCACCAACCACTCTTCAGCCGGATCTTCAGGAATTTCGTGTTCTAGCACATCTATTTCAAGACGATCGCCAATTCGAATGGCTCCGAGCTGGGTTAATTGCTCATCAAGCGTCTTTATCGCCCCACAGAATAGATCGTACTCTCGATTACCGAGTCCAATTGCGCCATAGCGAACACCACTAAGATCCGGTTTTTGCTCTGATAAGGTTTCACTAAAGTCGAGCAGATTATCCGGTAACTCGCCTGCACCGTGGGTGGAGGTGACAATGATCCAAATTCCTTCTAGCGGGACTTCATCGAGCTCTGCACCATGAAGTAATTCACTGGTATGACCTGCTTCGCTTAATTTATCCGCGAGATGCTCTGCAACATACTCGGCACTCCCCAGTGTGCTACCCGTAATAAAAGTAATTTCAGCCATATGCCCTCCTCAATAAAGGCGGCCATTGTACTCGGTGATCAAGCGGTGATCCACCTGTGGATAATAGGGGGATTATTATTTTGTAACTATTTAGGAGAGATTGAGCACTGTGGATCAAAGCACTGATAACTTTATCCACAGTATTCAGGTCGATTACGCTTTGATCGGGCGATCGATGGGGTTTTGTAGAGAGATCAGGGTTTCAGTGGACTGTATTTCATCAATGGTCTGGATCTTATTGACCAGCACATGCTGCAATGCATCGATGGATCGACACATGACTTTGATAAAGACACTGTAGTGGCCAGTGGTGTACCAAGCCTCGACGACCTCATCGAGTGCTTCAAGCTTTTGTAAAGCAGCAGGGTAATCGCGCGCACTTTTTAAAATGATGCCAATAAAGCAACACACATCAAACCCGAGTTTACGGGGATCGACTGCAATATGGGTGCCCGTTATCACTCCACTTTGGCGCATCTTTTCGACACGAACGTGGATGGTCCCGGCACTGACGCCAAACATCTTGGCCAGTTCGGCGTAGGGCGTTTTTGCCTGTTTAAGTAGAACATTAAGAATATCTCGATCCAGTTCGTCGAGTTGCGAGGCATCAGACATATCACAATCCTTGAAAAAACAAACGCCCTATCGGGCGCCTGTACGTTACGCTCTGCGGCGCCAATAGCTTGCTTGCGCCACGGTATGTTGATATTTACGGGCCGTCTCACGGATGACAAACGGAATATCTTCCGCTGGCTGAATCTCCTCAAAATCATCGCGTAATAGTCGTTGCAATGTTTGGTAGGTAGTGACGGCTTCACCGTTCTCACGAATTCCCCCTAACCAATTTTCTTTAGGCGTAAACGCTTCTAACCACGTATAGGGTGAAGAGAGCATTAACACGCCACCAGGTTTCAATAATGAACTAAGACTATTAAGGAAGCGTGTTGGCTCGCGTAAGCGATCAATTAAGTTTGAGGCAAAGATAAGATCATACTCGGCGTGTGTCACCTTTAAATTACAGGCATCCCCCTGTTTAAAATCGATCTTTTGCCATTGTTCGGCGGTGATGGCTAATTCGCTGAGGCGGACTTGATGATAATCGACCAGCTCGCCTTCGGTAGGCAGTGCATAGCGGAAATCTTCCCCGGTCATCAGTTGTAGCGCCACATCAATAAAGCGCGCTGAATAGTCGATACCGGTTACCCGATCAAAGTAGCGACTTAGCTCGAAGCTGGCACGTCCAGTGGCACAGCCGAGGTCCAAGGCATGAAGAGTACTGTGGCAATGGGGAATCACTTTCTCGACCAAGGCTTTAGCATAATTCTCTACGCAGAAGCGGTTCTCGCCATACTGGAAGTCGAGATATTGAGCGACCATGGTGTCAGTTTCGTAAGGATTTTTTAGCATAGTTTCCTGATGAGTCGATTCTACGTAGCGAAAGCCAGCGTGTTGGAAAAAATGACGACGAAAAGCATAGCGTGCGGCTTTTAACGCCTCATTACCGGTTGATATCCAGCTCCCGCCTTTGATTAAGTTATGTTTACCGTCGAAGGTCGGTGTCGAAAAGTCGTCGTATAGAGGGTGTACGGTAAAGCCTTGATAACCGCTGATCGGCGTTGTGGTCCATTGCCACACATTACCAACGATATCGAAGAAATCACCCTGCGCAAAATAGGTCACAGGACACGAAGAGGCCCAGCCTTGCAGATTGATATTTCCGATAGGGGTTTGCCAGTCTGGGTGGTCTCCGTCGATCGGTTCACGTAACCATGCCCACTCTCCCTCACTAGGGAGCTGAATCGACCGGCCTGATTTCGCTGATTTCCATCGACAGAAAGCCGAAGCTTCCAATTGATTAACCTCGACAGGCCAATCCCACGGAAAATCAATCTCTTCGGTGAGAACGCGCAGCTTAAGCTGATCAGGTGATGCAATATCGCCTACCCAGAATGTCGGCTTATCAGCCTGAGTGTAGGTTCTCCATCCCCAGCCTTCTTCGTCCCACCACTCGGCAGTTTGATAGCCACCATCACTGACAAATTCGTAGAACTCGGCATGACTCACCAGCATTTTACTGGCAGCAAAGGGCGCAATGATTTGCACCTGTTGGCCATATTCATTATCCCAGCCGTAATAATCGTCTTTCTTACCTAGCGTTAATGTTCCTCCTGATTGAGGCACTAACGTATTGTCCGGTACCTCTTGACGACTTGATGAGAAGTGCGGACAAATAGGCCAAGTCAGTTGCGGGGTAACCCAACTGATAGGGAGTTGTCGGATGAGAACACTCGAGGTTTCGAGATGAATACGCTCATGTTCGATGCCCATTAATATCGCCCAAGCCGGATCATTCCAACCGATAGGAAGAGTGAGGGGAAGATGAGTAATCACCTCAATCACTTGTTGGCGAACACGGTCGCGATAGTCTTGTACTGCTGCAGGGGTGGGCCAAGCGTAATGATCGTCATTCAGATCGTCCCAACTCATCTCATCGACGCCAATGGCCATCATGGCTTCCATTCGCTCATCGATCCGCTCGGTGATGTAGCCACCAGCGATCAATTTGTTGATAAAAAAGGTGGCGGTATGCGCGTAGTAAAAGATAAGAGGATGGCGAAGCGGGATCGCTTTAGTTGTCCAAGCTTGTTCTTCCGTGAGGCAAGTAAACAATTGCTCGTAGGTATGCCAAGTGGTTTGAAAGTAGTCGAGAAGTTCTCGACGTTTCTGCTCGGGGTCACTGCCTGAGAGCGAAGGGGTAAAAGCTGGTGTTAGCGTTGTAGTGTTCACGATAGTCGCTTTCCTTAATGATTATGTTCAAACTATAGCAGTCCCTTAGTATTTAGCGCCGAACGTAGCGTTTTAACCGGCTTTTTAATCCTGTATCAAAAGACCAGATAAAATCAAAAATAGAGGTCAACCGAGGCTTTCCATGATCGGACAGCGTAACGGCATGAAAGCGTTGCTGATGCAGCTGTTGCTGCTGGCGAATCTGCTGCTGGATCTCTTCGCTAACGCGTTGAGCAACAAAATCTGAAATGACCACGACATCGGCTTCCTGCCAGCTATCAGTTTGTAAGAGTTTTACCGCTTCGTGCAGGCAATGGCCGATATCTGTTCCCCCTCTAAAGCGTTGGCTTAAAAAACGGATCAACTGAGGCATGCCACTCTCGGCAGTTAACTCGTATTGTATGATTTCTTGGGTAAACATCATCACAAAGCAACGTCGGTTTTCTTGGAACGCTATCTTGAGCAGTGCGAGGCAAAACGCTTTTGCGCAGCGTTCATTGAAGCCGCCCATAGAGCCAGAGGTGTCTACGCAGACAATAAATGGACCTTTGGGCTGTTGTTCTTTTTCTTGATAGGTGACCGGTCGTTGTTTTGTCACCAGCTGGTGGTCTTCGCCTTGTAGCTGATAGGTAAGAAGCCGCTTTTCGATAAGCTTGCGATAAAACTCGATTTCAAGTTCGTCCAAACTCAATGAGGCCAGCTCCGGTGGCAGAAGGCGTAATACGTCATCACTTTGATGAACACCTTGAACCTCTTCGGGGAAGGCGCTGGTAATCGATTGTAAGTGTTGCTCGACACCAAGTTGAGTTGTGTCTGCGACGATCGCTTTGGACTCTCGGCTGCGCCCCAGCTTTTGTGCTAGTTCAATGAGTTGCGGCTGAGAGCGTAGAAAATGGCTGTATTCGATTAAACGTTCGCTGTCCGCGGTATGCAGCGATGATTTGCTGAGATCCCATAAACGACCATGGCTCATATCTTCATCATCGTTGAGCAGTGGCGCGAGAAATCCGCTCATCGAGAGTTGTTTTTTTAACTCTTCTATTAATTTCTGTTTATGTTGCTCCAGCAGATCGTCATTGAGCGTCAAGGCTTGAAGAGTCAGATTCATTCGCCAACGTTGAATAAAGAGACTGTGCTGGGCAGGTGTTAGCGACTCTCCCGCAGTCTGCTTCAGTAAGCTTTGTGCTTCTTCGTAAAAAGGGGAATTGAGTACTTCAAGCTGCTGACAGGTTTGTTGCAGTTGTTGGGTAAATTGATAATAAGTCAGTCCTAGCGTTTGAGTATAGAAGGCGAACTCTTGCGCTAATGCGTCCGGAACAGGGGTATCTTTAAGTTGCTGTGTAATGGAGGCTTTAATCTGTGGCAACTCGCGTTGTAGCATTTTTTTGAGCTTGGGGCTTTTTTCGAAAAGCAGGACCAATTGTGGCGCCGTGAGCACGGTTGCCAAAAAATCATTCAAATTGATACTGTCATTTAGCGTTAGCAGATTGAGCAATGTATCAAGGGAGATCATTGCTGCGCCTGTTCGATTTGTGCCGCGACCTCTTGGAGGCTAGCCTCGATGTCGGCCAACCATTCATGATTAATAAATAGGCATTGCTGTTGCTGGCGAAAGAGCAGGCGTTGTTGCTGGAGACGGTCATGGAGCTGAGCAAACTGTTTAACAATCTCCTCAGGCATATCGCTACGGACGACTTCATCTTCATAGTTTAAGCGTGTTGCTTGTAAACTGATATCTCTCACCACGAGGCAATCTTGTTCATCGACAGATAAATCGAGAGATTGCGGAAAACCAATACCGTTTAATTTACCCCGTATATCACCGGCTTTTTGTAACCAGTGATGGAGGGCTTCACGCTCAATAACGATATGCGTGACACGCAAATGATGCAGGGTAAGCGGCTGCTGTAAAAGTAAGGTAAAGGTCTCGCCAGTCAGTGTGCTAGGCAACTGGTAATGCGGTTTACGGCTAAACATTGCACTCTGCTTCGTCAGTTTGAAGGCTTGAGTCAGGCTCTGTTCTTGATGAAGTGTTTGCTTACGCACTTGAATTTGCTGCAATGCCAACAACATCGCTTGCTGCTGCCAGGCATGCTGAAGTAAGAGTGTGCGAATCTCTTGCTCAATAAGCGTCCGCGAAGCGGCGTTATGCCATAGACACTCTTTTAATAAAATTAGATCCACAGGCGCAATCGCTTGTCGACCACTGAAAAAGGCGCTGGCCTGTAATAGATGAATTGCTTTTTTCCATCGACGGTCTGAGATATAAGGGGCATCGGCAAGCTGCTGAAGCTGTTGGCGCAGTCGATAGATGAGTTCGAAGACCTCCTCGGGCAGTAATATCTTCGGGATGGCTTGCTGCCATTGGAAATATTCTTCGTCAGTAATGGCGAGGTTATCGTCTTCGAGGGAAAAGTGGTTATCTTCTACTTGTAAAAGCATGCCGTGAAAGTGGCGCTTTTCATTGATGTTGGTGAGCCATAGACGGATCAACATCCTATCATAAAGCGCTTCCAAGCCGCTCTCTTCATCCGGCAATTCATTGGAGGCGCTGATCAATAAGCGCATAGGGATCTTCTGCTCATCCTTACCATTACGAAACCGGCGTTCATTAATCGCGGTTAAGAGGGTATTGAGTATCGCTGGGCCGGCTTTCCAAATCTCATCCAAGAACACCACTTCTGCATCCGGTAAATAGCCTTCGGTGATACGTTGATATCGTCCTTCATCTTTTAAAGCCTGAATAGATAAAGGGCCGAAGACTTCTTCTGGCGTTGAGAAACGCGTCATGAGATATTCGAAGGCAGTTGCCTGTTTAAACGCACTCTTAATACGGCGGGCAATTAAACTCTTCGCTATTCCTGGCGGTCCCATTAGAAAGACACTCTCGCCACTGAGCGCGGCGAGTAGACAAAGACGTATGACATCGTGACGTTCATACAAACCTTTTTCTAATTGATTACTCAGGCGGACAATTCTATCAGCGAGGAGTTGTGCGGGTATCATCAGGCATCCTTAAATCGCAGCTAAGTTCGCTATCTAGCGAGGCGAGCGTAAGTTTTTCTCATTGCACTGTAAATGATTTTTGTCATTAAGTAATAGCATATGTTAATGCATGATAGGTTTTTTACTAAAACTGTGCATACTGTGCGGACTCTATTAATTATCAAGGTTGTTTAAGACTAATCGATCTAAACAGAAAATTTTTATGAACTCAGAGAATAAACAGTCTACAGCGGCGTTGACACTGGCAGCCATAGGTGTCGTTTATGGGGACATTGGGACAAGTCCTCTTTATACGTTGCGAGAATGCCTTTCTGGCGAATTTGGTTTTGGTATCGAACAACAGTCTGTTTTTGGTTTCCTTTCCTTAATTTTTTGGTTGCTGGTGGTGGTGGTCTCGCTGAAATACATCAGCTATGTTATGCGTGCGGATAATGCAGGCGAAGGGGGGATTTTAACCCTTATGTCGCTAGCGGGGAGAAATACCCACGCAACCGCCACGGCGGTGGTGCTGATTCTGGGATTGATTGGCGGCAGTTTCTTCTTCGGTGAGGTGGTGATCACCCCAGCCATGTCGGTGCTTTCCGCGATTGAAGGCTTGGAAATCGCCGCGCCATCACTGGACGTCTTTATTGTACCGATTTCGATAGTGGTGCTGACCTTACTGTTCGTTATTCAGAAACATGGCACCGGACTGGTAGGCAAGCTGTTTGCACCGGTGATGTTGCTATGGTTTATACTGCTCGCGGTCTTTGGGATTAATGGGATCATTAATAATCCGGCGGTCCTGCAAGCATTAAATCCGTGGTATGCCTTACAGTTTTTCCTGCACTATAAGACCATTTCTTTCTTCGCATTAGGCTCGGTGGTGTTAGCGATTACTGGGGTAGAGGCGCTCTACGCCGATATGGGACACTTTGGTAAGCTCCCGATTCGTATCGCTTGGATGCTGGTGGTACTGCCTTCTCTTGTGATGAACTACTTTGGCCAGGGGGCGCTGTTACTCAAACACCCCGAAGCGATTAAAAACCCATTCTTCTTATTAGCCCCTGATTGGGCGCTGATCCCAATGCTAATTCTAGCGACTTTTGCGACGGTTATTGCCTCTCAGGCAGTTATTTCTGGGGTATTTTCATTAACTCGACAAGCGGTACGCTTAGGTTATCTTCCACCGATGCGTATTATTCATACCTCGGAAAATGAGTCAGGGCAGATTTATATACCGGTCGTAAACTGGTTACTCTATACCGCTGTCGTATTAGTTATCGTGAGCTTCAAGCATTCGAGTAACTTAGCCGCTGCCTATGGGATTGCCGTCACCGGTACCATGGTATTAACGACGTTACTTTCCTGTACGGTGGCGAGGAAAAATTGGCACTGGAGCCTGTTTTCGGTCGTTCCCCTTTGTATCTTCTTACTCTGTATCGATGTGCCATTATTTTCGGCAAACTTAGTGAAGATATTATCCGGTGGTTGGTTGCCTCTGACACTGGCATTGGTGATGTTTATTATCATGACGACGTGGAAGAGTGAACGTTTCCGGGCGCTCAGAAAGATGCATGAGCACGGTAATTCACTGGAAGCGATGATCTCTTCTCTAGAGAAACATCCTCCTGTGAGAGTCACAGGAACCGCGGTCTATATGACCAGAGTGAAGAACATCATTCCTTTCGCGTTATTGCACAACCTTAAACATAATAAGGTCCTTCACGAGCGTGTCGTTCTGCTGACTTTACGGACTGAGGATGCACCTTATGTGCATAATGTGCATCGTGTCAGTATTGAGCAGCTCTCACCAACATTTTGGCGAGTTATCGCCAGTTATGGTTGGCGGGAAATCCCTAATATGGAAGATATCTTCCATCGCTGTGGACTGGAAGGCTTGAATTGTCGGATGATGGAGACATCATTCTTTATGTCAAACGAGTCATTAATTCTAGGTAAACGGCCATGGTACCTGCGCTTGCGCGGTAAGTTATTCTTACTGCTACAACGCAATGCCTTGCGGGCACCTGACCAATTTGAGATCCCACCTAACCGGGTTATTCAACTGGGTACCCAAGTGGAAATTTAATGAAGAATAGGCGCATGAGGCGCCTATTTTTTTGTCAAATAACGTTATTCGTTATCATCCCTGACCAAGGCAAGAAGATGCTTGATGATGGGCGAGCGATCCCAACGACGCCATGCCAAGGCTATCTCAGTGGTTAACTGCGGGTCCTCTATTCGCCGATAAGACACGCCGGGCATCGCAATAATGGTGAGCGATTCCGGCACAAAGGTAAACCCAAAGCCGCTGGCGACCATCGTAATCGAGGCAGATATCTGCGGCGCTTGGGTCGCTAACTGCGGCACGACACCCTGATCATGGCAAAAATGGATGATGAGATCATAAAGGCTGGGAGCCAACTCTCTTGGGAATAAAATGAGTGGTAACTCTGCGAGAAGCGTATCGAGAGGAGTATTCGCCTCCTCCTCGCGAACCACTAGATACATCTTTTCTTGCGTCAACGTATGCAGGGTGAACTCTTGGGTTGTTTGGCAAGGTAATCGGACAAAAGCCGCATCTAATGTCCCGTCACGCAAAGATTGCATCAATTGCGACATATTACTTTCCTCTGAGAGCAAGGTCGCTGAAGGATAGCGCGTTTGGAACTTTTTTAACCGCTCAAACAGTATGGGATGAAAAACGCTGGAACAGGCAAAGCCTAAGGTCGCCTTACCATTGATACCTCGGGCAATACCGCGGGTCTTTTCCAGAGCCTGATCGGTCAATAATAATATTTGCTTGGCTTCTTTATAAAAAGCCTCTCCTGCCTCGGTTAATTCCACCCCACTTTTTAAACGAAGAAAAAGTGGCGTACCAATTTCCCTTTCCAAACGGAGAATCTGTTGGCTTAAGGGGGGTTGGGAAATTGACAGCTTTTCAGCCGCACGAGTGAAGTTGCGCGTTTCTGCGACGGCAACAAAATAACGAAGATAACGCAGTTCCATATCGATAACGTCTTAAAGTCGGGCCTTCCCTATATTGGAACTCGATAGCGTGATAGGTCAACATACTTTCTAAGGTTTTTACTTATAGAGAGGAAAGCATGGCTGATCATCTTATTGATTGCGACTGTGCCTCACAACTCGGACAGATGGTTACATTGGCCCATCAACAAGGACCTGAAAAAGTGATTTTTCAAACGTCCTTAATGAGCGCTTTACTGAGTGGGGTGTATGACGGTTCGATGACCGTTGCTGATCTGCTCGAAAAAGGCGATTTTGGCCTGGGGACCTTTAATCATTTAGATGGTGAACTGGTCGCCCTCGATCATCAAATTTACCAACTGAAGTCTGACGGCAGCGCACAACAAGCGCGAGCGGAGCAACAAACCCCCTTTGCCGTAATGACGTTCTTCCAACCAGACTACTGTCTCGAGCTGGACCAGCCCACTTCACGCCAAGCTATTCATCGACTGATCGATCAGCACCTTTCTTCAGACAACCTGTTCTGCGCCCTGCGGATAGAGGGGAGCTTCCAGAAAGCGCAGACCCGTACAGTGCCGGAACAGTGTCGGCCTTACCGACCCATGCAAGAAGCGATAGCTGAGCAACCTATCTTTACCTTTAATCAGAAAACGGGGTCAGTGATTGGTTTTCGCACACCGCAGTATATGCAGGGAATCAACGTTGCCGGATACCACGAACACTTTATCACCGACGATCGGCAAGGGGGCGGCCACCTTCTGGACTACCAATTACTCTCCGGAACCCTGACGTTTGGTGCGATTCATAAGCTGGTGGTGGATTTACCTACCCATCATGAATTTCTTAATGCCGATTTACACCCAGAAGACCTCGATCAAGCGATACGCGCAGTAGAGAGTTAAGTGGAGATAATGATGCGTAACAAAATTCAAGATAAGCAGTGGCAATGCGGTGCAGACCTAGTGGTTGCACAACTTGAAGCACAAGGCGTAAAGCAGATTTTTGGTATTCCTGGCGCTAAAATTGATCGTGTCTTCGATTCTTTAGTCGATTCATCTATAGAGATGATCCCCGTTCGGCACGAGGCAAACGGTGCCTTTATGGCTGCAGCAATTGGCCGCTTAACCGGTAAAGCAGGGGTAACCTTAGTCACCTCAGGTCCGGGATGTTCCAATATTATTACCGGTGTCGCCACCGCGACCAGTGAGGGTGACCCAGTGGTGGCAATAGGCGGCGCGGTTAAACGCTCCGATAGCGCAAAGCAGGTACACCAGAGTATGGATACGGTAGGGATGTTTCGGCCGATCACCAAATACTCGGTAGAAGTCAATTCGGCGGATGCAATCAGCGAAGTGATCACCAATGCCTTCCGTAAAGCTGAGCTGGGACGCCCCGGTGGCACTTTTGTGAGTCTGCCACAAGATATTATTAATGATCCAGTACGCGGCCATACGCTGCCAGTTATCTCATCGATGAAACAAGGGCCAGCGCCCGTTAACGATATTAAAGCCCTCGCGAAACAGATTGAGCAGGCGAAAAATCCGGTAATCTTGCTGGGTCTGATGGCCAGCCAAGCGGATAATGCGCAAGCGCTCAAGCAGTTATTGGATGCCAGCCATATTCCGGTAACGAGCACCTATCAGGCGGCAGGAGCGATTACCGAAGCGCACTTTAGCCGCTTTGCTGGTCGTGTCGGACTATTTAACAATCAAGCTGGCGATAAGTTATTACGGCATGCGGACTTAGTGATCACCATCGGCTATAGCCCTGTAGAATATGAACCGGCGATGTGGAGCGACGGCAATGTTTCCTTGGCCCATATCGATGTCGTGCCTGCCGAACCGGATAATTATTATATTCCGGATATTGAGCTGATTGGCGATATTGCCCAGACCCTCACGCTATTAACTCAATACATCGGCAGTCCGCTGATTCTTAGCCCAGAGACGAGTCTAGTATTAGAAGATAGGCAGTTGCAGCGGCAAATTCTCTCGACGAAAGCCCATCAGTTAAACCAGTTTGCGATACACCCCTTACGTATCGTGCGGGCGATGCAAGACATCATTAATAACGATGTGTCCTTAACGGTTGATATGGGGAGTTTCCACATTTGGATTGCTCGGTATCTTTACAGTTTCCGTGCACGGCAAATCATTATCTCTAATGGACAACAAACCATGGGGGTCGCGCTACCTTGGGCTATCGGTGCCTGGTTGGTTGACCCTTCACGAAAAGTGGTATCGGTCTCGGGAGATGGCGGATTTATGCAATCCAGTATGGAACTGGAGACAGCGGTAAGACTAAAAGCCAACATTTTGCACATAATCTGGGTGGATGATGAGTACAACATGGTGGCGATGCAAGAACAAAAAAAATACCAACGCGTTTCTGGGGTTAAGTTCGGGGCAATCGACTTCAAGGCCTATGCTGAAGCTTTTGGTGCAGCAGGCTTTGCCGTTGAAAGTACCGATCAGCTTGAACCTATTTTAAAACGCGCAATGGATGTGGAGGGGCCTGCAGTCGTAGCAATTCCTGTCGATTATTCCGATAATCCACGGTTAATGGAAGCGCTACATCTAAGTCAAATTATCTAAGAAGGATTACAAGATGAAGCATCGAGTGGCATTAGTGACAGGTGCAGGACAAGGTATTGGTGAAGCGATTGCACTGCGGTTATCCCGTGATGGGTTCGATGTCGCCGTGGTTGATCTCGACGTACAGGCTGCCGCCAGTGTTTGCAAAAAAATTGAGCAAACGGGGGGCAAAGCGTTAGCAATTCAGGCCGATATTGCTGATCGCGCACAGGTGTTTGCCGCGGTTCAGCAAACCCAGCGTACTTTCGGTGGCTTCGATGTCATCGTAAATAATGCTGGGATTGCCCCGTCCACGCCTATTGAGTCGATCACTGAGGATATTGTCGACAAAGTCTATAACATCAATGTGAAGGGCGTTATTTGGGGGATGCAGGCAGCTATCGAGGCCTTTAAGCAGCTCGGCCACGGGGGAAAAATTATTAATGCATCCTCTCAGGCGGGCCACGTGGGCAATCCAGAACTTGCGGTGTACAGTTCCAGTAAGTTTGCCGTGAGAGGGTTAACCCAAACCGCTGCCCGTGATTTGGCTCCGCTAGGGATTACCGTTAACGCCTATTGCCCTGGCATAGTGAAAACGCCGATGTGGCAACGGATTGATAAAGAGATTTCGGCGGCAGCAGGACAACCCGAAGGTTACGGCACGGAGCAGTTCGCAAAACGTATTACCTTGGGACGCTTATCTGAAGCCGACGATGTCGCGGCCTGTGTTTCCTACCTTGCTGGACCTGACTCTAATTATATGACCGGACAATCGCTATTGATCGACGGTGGAATGGTCTTTAGCTAATCCTTGCCCCACTGTCTCATCGAGGCAGTGGGATTCCCTTCCTTACCCTAAGGCTTCGGTTAAAAGCGGATCACCCAAACATTTTTCGAGTAACGAATTACAGCGTTACATCAATTACTTGGTGTGCATCACTGTTTCAGCGAACCGATTCGATGGCTATCACATTTCTCTTATTACTCGATTGAGCAAGCGATTAGGCTTCGTTCATGCTGCTGCCAGCGAAACGTTTCGCTGAGGAGCGAAGTATGAATAAAGGCCATCAAGGGATTGCAGGGACCTCGGCATCGTGTGAGCGAGGAAAAGGATTCGCTGAAGCCGCACAAACGCATCACTTTACGCTTTTAGCGCGACAGCCCACCGATTTTGACCGTATCAAAGGCTTAAATGTCATGCAGAATTTGCTGTAAGCCCATAGTAATGTTCAAGCCGTGTTTGCCGAAAATGACGAAATGGCCGTAGGTGCGTTACGAGCCTTACAGAAGGCTGGAAGAAAAGATGTGTTAGTGGTGGGTTTCGATGGGACGGCAGATGGCATAGCGGCAGTGAAACGAGGAAAAATGGCGGCTACCGTTACTCAATTACCTGAGTAAATTGGTATCACCGGCGTTGAGAATACCGATAAGATTTTAAAAGGTCAGGCGATTCCTAAGGTATTTTCTGTCGATCTCAGCTTAGTCACTCCTCAATAACAATAAACGCGGTACCCGAATGAGGTTCCGCGAACGGACGGCGACAATGCAAGCGAATAAAAAAATGGTGGTGCTTGGCAGTATCAATATCGATCATGTTCTGCAGGTCCCACACTTCCCTAAGCCGGGAGAGACGTTGTCTGGAACACATTACCTGATGAGCTTTGGCGGAAAGGGGGCGAACCAAGCGGTAGCCGCTGGTCGCAGTGGTGCATCAATCGCCTTTATGGCTTGCGTCGGCGACGATGAGGTCGGTCAATTGCTTCGCGAGCAGCTATTGAAAGATAACATCGATATCTCGACGATTGAGGTGGCGGAAGGTGAAGCCACCGGTGTTGCGATGATCTACCTTGATGATCAGGGTGAAAATACCATTGGTATTTACCCCGGTGCAAATGCCTCCCTGACAACAGCCTATGTCGAGAAACATCGGCAAGTGATTACCGCTTGTGATGGGTTATTACTTCAACTTGAGACGCCCTTAGAAAGTGTATTAGCGGCAGCAAAGCTTGCTCATCAACACGATATTTTAACTGTTTTAAACCCAGCTCCGGTGCAACCGCTAAGTGATGAACTGCTATCTCTGATTGATATCATTACACCCAATGAAACCGAAGCTGAAGCCTTGACGGGAATCTCCGTTCAGTCCGATCAGGATGCCGAGCAAGCCGCTCGTTGCTTACACCATAAAGGCATCGATACCGTTATGATTACCTTAGGAAATCGCGGGGTTTGGCTAAGTGTCAACGGCCAGGGACAACGTATTGCGGGGTATGACGTAACGGTAAAAGATACCATTGCAGCGGGGGATACTTTTAATGGGGCTTTTCTCTGTCGCTATCTTGAAACAGCTGATTGGCAGCAAGCAATAGACTTTGCACAAGCGGCGGCGGCCATTGCCGTTTCCCGACAAGGGGCACAAACGTCGATACCTTGGCGTGGTGAGATTATCGATTTTCTAAAATAGTCAGGACAGTATATTGTCCAAGACGATTTAGAATTATCTGGCGGAATGTCGAGTATGTATTAACGCTAACGCCGCGACCGGATGCAGTCTTTGCTTGTAATGATGCGATGGCGGTCGGGGTCTATCAAGCATTATTCCGTGCCGGACTGACTATACCGGATGATGTTGCCGTGATTGGCTATGATGCTATCGCATTATCGGCATACCTTACCCCGCCCTAACCACGATTCATCAACTGAAAGATACTCTCGGCCAAGTCGCTATCGATTTATTACTTCATCGAATCGAAGAGAAAAAAGGGGGGAGTACCCGTTTCTTGGGCATTCCCCCCGAATCGAAGGTTAGAACATCGACCTAGCTTTTTTTTGCCGGTCTTTTGATAAGGTTTTCGCCATCACTCTTCATTAATAATAAGAAGGTGCTGCCAGCGATTACCGTGACAATACCCATGGTAATGAAGGTAGCTTGGAATTGCCCTTCTGTTGTTGTTTGGTACTCCTGCCAAAAGCGTAAAACGGCGGCGCTGACACTGACCCCAAAACTGATGGCTAATTGCTGAGTGACCGCGAGTACGCTGTTACCACCGCTGGCATGTTCATCGGTGAGATCTGCTAAGGTGATGGTATTCATGGACGTAAACTGTGTCGACATTGCCATCCCTATCAAGAATAGGGGCGGCAGTAACCACAGGATAGAGTGTTGCGCAGACTGCAAAGCGAAGCTCATTATCAATAAGCCAATCATGGCGCTAATACCGACTAGCGTTCGGCGATAACCTTGGCGGCGAAGTAACGGAGTGACGGTTGATTTGGCTAAAATTGCCCCTGCTGCAGTGGCTATCATAATAAAGCCAGCGTAAAGCGCGGAATAGCCAAAAGCGACTTGCAGTAATAAAGGAATCAGGAAAGGAATACATCCGGTACCTAGCCGTGAGGCAACGTTTCCCGCAATCCCTACGGAGAAGGTACGGATTCTAAACATCGCAAGGTTAATTAAAGGCGTTTTGTTCTTAACCGCATGCTTTATATACAAAGCGAGAAGTAAAGCGCCTACTACCATTGCCGCTATCGCAACACTCAACGAGACTTGTGCTTCGCCTAACAACTCTACGCCAATTGATAATGCAACGATCGACCCACTAAATAGAAGAAAGCCTAGTGCATCAAATTTCCGCTTTGGTACCGTAAAGTCTGGCATGTATTTACGGGCAAAGAAAATCCCGATCAATGCAATAGGAATGTTAATCAAGAAAATCCAATGCCAGCTGGCGTAGGTCACAAAGAAGCCACCGAGCACGGGTCCCATGACAGGGCCTAATAAGCCAGGCATGGTGACAAAGTTTAATATAGGAAGGAGTTCATTCCGCGGATAAGCACGAAGTAGAGTAAGTCGTGCAACGGGCATCATCATGGCACCGCCGATTCCCTGAACGACACGAGAGACAACCAATAGTCCAAGTGAGTTTGATAAGGCACAAGCGAGAGACCCTAAGGCAAACAAAGTGACGGCACAAATAAAGACCTTTCTCGTTCCACACCGATCGGCGAGCCAACCACTTACCGGAATTAACATTGCGACGGTTAGCGAATAACTAATGATCGTAGATTGCATGGCGAGGGGTGAACGGTGCAGACTTTCGGCAATAGCAGGCAGTGCAGTATTTAAGATAGTGGCATCTAATGCTTGCATAAAGAAAGCCATCGCCGCAATCCAAGGTAATCCGGTGAGGTCGCTGGTGGAACGAACCATTGAGAGGTCCTTTATTTATTGAATTAGTCTGCTAAGTATACGCATCTTGGGCATAGAGGTGAGGCTTAATTAAAGTAATGCTGCCATTTTATTAATGAAGTAAGAGCTAATTGCTGTAAAAAACAGCGCTTTTAATAGGGTTTTGTCTGATATCTGCACGTTTGGTTTGATTTATCACCAGTCAGTAAAAAAGTTTAAATAATCCCTTGCGCTCTGAGCGGAACTCCCTATAATGCGCATCCACTGACACGGCAAAGCGAGATACGCAGC
>NZ_JALBCV010000001.1:286818-491119 GCF_022602565.1 Rosenbergiella metrosideri | reverse complement strand
ATAGTGCCTGGAGGAGTCGGTGCAGGTGGCGCAGTTGGGATAGGTAAGACAGCGGCTGAAGCCACGGCAGCGAAAGCAGAGGTTGAGGTGGCTAATGCGGCACATAACGCTGCAAATTATTCCAGGCTGAAAATGGATTTGAAAACCACCCAGGCAGCAAACGAAGTGGTTGAAAGTTTACGTACTACTGGTAATTTGCCAACAAACTACGTTACAAAACAGTATGCTATGGAAAATGGCTGGAAATCAGGAAAAGCTTTGAATAATAGTGTTCCGGGCGGGCAAATCGGTGGTGATGTATTTAGAGATGCAGATAATGTATTGCCGTCTGCACCAGGACGAGTTTGGCGGGAGGCTGATATTGGAATAGATGGTACAATGTCCAGAGGTAACCAGCCAGGAACACGTTTGCTATATTCGAGCGATGGACTTCTTTATATCACAACAGACCACTACAAAACGGCTACTTCAGTAGGAACATGGAAATGATGGATCGTGAAATAATACTGGATGGGAATCGTGTTCAATCTACAGACGACTTTCATGATCTATTGTCCCAGATATTGGACTTTGGTCCTTATTATGGGCGGAATCTTAATGCGCTGTGGGATCGTCTAAGCACGGATGTTGAAAGACCGATTAAAATTATTTGGTTAAACTCTGAATTATCAAAGAAATATCTTGGTGAATATTTTGATAAGATCATTCAAATTTTCGAGGAAACTAGACAACAGGACATTAAGTTCAACTGGGATGAGAAATTTGACTATGTGTTGAAATAATAAAAATCTCGCCCTTTATCTGGCGGATTTTTTACCAGTAGTTCACTCAGTTATTAGCTGTAGGATTAGTTGCCCATGTTCAACCGCCACAATAACTGATGTATCGGTCTCAAACCCCGTCTCTGCCAGCCAATTACCCTTCAGATCTAGGCAGGGGTAGCGGCTGTAATAATGGCTCATATGTGCCTTGTGGTCGTAGTGACGCATGCGCACATAACCCACTTTCAGCGGCCGTAACGTTTTGGAAATACTCACGTCTGGCTTAGTATTGTGCACAAACATAATCAACTCCTTGAGAGTTAGTTATGGTAAGGGCTGTTGGTGTTAGCGCACCCTCAGCCTGTGCTAAAAAATCCTTCTGAGCTTAGTGAAGATGAGAAACAAAAAGTCAGTGCCTTAGCCAGTTTAGCCGCAGGATTAGCGGGCGGACTGGTGGGTGGCGATACGGCAAGTGCAGTATCAGGAATGCAGACCGGGAAGGTGACGGTTGAGAATAATAATTTATCAGCCGTCGCACGACTCGGCGTTACAGCATGTGCTGAAGTCGCCACATGTCGAAATATGGTCGTGGAGAAAGGTCTCGGTGCATTACTGGGTATTGGAACAGCAAAAACCGCACTAGACAATCTTTCCTCCTCTGAACGGGATTATGTCTTTAGCGTAGCAATGTCCGGCAAGGCTGATCTGATAGAACGACTAACCCCGGAACAACGGGCTGCCTATAATTATATGGTAGGGCAGGATCAGAAAGGTTTAATCACCATCTTCCCACAACCGGACAGAGAGCTAACAGGTGGTAAACTGGTTAATCCTGTACAAGAGCAGAATAAAGGCACCACGCTGACCACACCGGATAATACTGGGCAACAGGGTGCAATGAATACTGCGAATACTGATGGCGTACCGGAAACTGGAGGAAATACCACAGTCACTCCGATCCCTGACGGACCGGGTCTGGATGATTTGGCTCATTTAGCTGAAGGTAGAGATAACAGATTGCCTATCCCAGAGGCGACCGTGGCAAGCAATGGATTAAAAGTTGAATCAAATACTAAACATACTCCTGGCGCTCAAGGGTTTAGGCCGAATACCGGAGTTGAGCCAAGAAACTCTTTAGATCTATTTGAGCACTCAATTGCAACGAAAGATCCGAAAGTAAGATTATCTATTGATAGCGATGGAAATATTCATAGGTTCTTCAATACCAGCAAAGATGGTACAGGCACATTCCACTGGAGTGGAAGCACTGGCGGTGGAAAAAATTCACTAGGTAATAGAGAACTGGGATCTTTCAACAAAGAAATTAAAGAATTAAAGGGGAAATAATGATTTTTGGCCAACCTTTTGAATTTGCTGTTTTTTATGAGTTATTGGAAAAAACAGATGATGAATATTGGAAATATGGAGTCTTCATTTTTTTTATCGAAGATGAAATATATCCAGCGAAAGGATCAAATTATACATTATCTATGGCTATGGATTATCTAAAAGACAGTTATCAAGAGGTAATAGATAGTCAAGATGGAGGGTTAGATATGTCAATAGCAGACCATGTTTTATTAAAAACATTGGCTCATTCACATGGAATGCTGCTTGATAATGACCCTGAAGATCTGGAGCTTCCTGACTCAGATAAAATAGGGGTTTTTTTAAGCCCCCTTGAGATCGCTGATACAGGATTTTATCTATTTTATTATGCATGTAGTAATAAAGCAGAATATCTAATATATAGCTCGGATTATGGTAATACAGCCAAAAGAGCCGTTTTAAATAAGGGCACTGTCAGCGGTATATTGGCACAACTTCCAAGTAAAGAAGCGATATAAAAGTATTCTGAGAAATCTCCGTTGCATCAGGACTTTTGCCGGAGTTTTGGAAAAGAAACCGGACAGTAAAAAATGATGAAAAGTCTCATAGTACTAGTAAAGTTTTTTTTACTGATTGAATTGGCATTGAGTTTTATTGTCGTTACTTTTTTCTTCTTTTTTGAAGGGTTGAATTATTTAGCTGAAGGCGTCTTTTATTTTGATAACTTATGGCATTGGTTAAAGGGCGCTTCTTTTGGAGCGATACCTGCAAGTCTCGTTTACTGGTTTGCCTACCACTTTTTACCTTTATTTAAGAGGTGATATCTATTTATGAATTAACGTCAGGATCTCAGCCTTCAATGATTGGTATTTTTTAGTTGAGAATAATAATTTATTAGCCGTGGCACGACTCGGCGTTACAGCATGTGCTGAAGTCGCCACATGTCGAAATATGGTCGTGGAGAAAGGACTCGGTGCATTACTGGGTATTGGAGCAGCAAAAACAGCGCTAGACAACCTTTCGTCATCTGAACGGGATTATGTCTTTAGCGTAGCAATGTCCGGCAAGGCCGATCTGATAGAACGATTAACCCCGGAACAACGGGCTGCCTATAATTATAAGGTAGGGCAGGATCAACAAGGCTTAATCACTGTCTTCCCGAAACCGGATAGAGAACTGACAGACAGTAAGTTGATTAATCCGGGTCATAGCGACCAACAAGGGCTAGTCAATACGGGTAACAATCAGCCGTTAGAATCAGGTCCGACTCATACAGGTAATAGTGATGGTTTAGTCAATACGGGTGGAACGAGTACGGCGACTCCTATCCCGGATGGACCCAGTAAGGATGATTTGGCTTATCAATCTATATGTGGGCGTATTGTGCGCACTCTCGCGCACAGCGCTACACTCCACGGTAACACGTTAGTACGTCCAGCCCTGCTCACAACTCACTACAACCTTCCTGCCCGTCTCAAATACCAGCTCCCCCCATCTAGTAACCTTTAAGAATCATTGATAGTGAAGGCCGATGTTTATTATGATGCTGGACATCCCACGGTATCACGCTTTGATTGAGGGTGGGCATCTCTCTCTCTGACTTGTTAGCAATGGATTAGCAATAGCCGGTAATAAAGTGCGAATCGACCCTTTAACGGCTCCTTCCGTAGCGAATAAGGGCAGGCCAAAAAAAAGTAAAAAGCCGTATTTAAAGATTTACATTTTGAGGGCTGAGGCCCATTAGCGCATAGTACTGGCAGCCCGTTGTTTGAATCGCCAAATAGCCCATAATGTGAGAAACCACAGTGGAGAGATTGCGACGGCTTTCAACGTGTCTTCATCGAAAAACATCATCACCACCGCCAGTAGGAAAAATAAAAGGGTTAACCAAGCCATGGGTCTACCTCCTACCATTTTGAATTGCGATTGCTGATGTAAATCGTCTCGACGTTTGCGATAGACCAAGTAAGCTGCAAGGATCATTCCCCAGCTAAAGATAACCAGGATTGCCGCTAAGGTAGAAATAATGGTAAACAGCGTCACGACATTGGGGATAAAAAATAACAATAAGGTCCCACTGAGCATACACAAACATGAAAAGAACAGGCTTCTAACTGGAATTCGTGTCACGCGCGATAGAATACGAAATTGCCAATGGGCATGTTTATCGATAGATAAACCATACAGCATTCGTGTACTGGAATAGACACCACTGTTGGCAGAGGAGATGGCGGCGCTCAGTGCGACAAAATTAATGATCGCCGCCGCGGCAGGTAATCCGGCTTTAGCAAATAATGTCACGAAAGGGCTGACATCGGGTGAGACGTGTTGCCAAGTGGTAACCGAAATAATCACCGCCATCGATAGCAGATAGAAAATAATCACGCGGATAGGCAGTGCATTAATGGCGCGGGGCAAAATTCGCTCAGGGGTTTTGGTTTCGGCCGTCATCGTTCCCAATAATTCGATACCCGTGAATGAAAAAATAGCAATCTGAAATCCAGCAAAAAAGCCGCCGATACCATAGGGTAACAGGGTTGAGGGATCGACCAGATGCCGTAATGACGCAGTCACCCCATCGGGTGATTGCCAACCGACCAGGATCATGTAGCCCCCCATCCCTATTAACGCAATAATGGTGATGACTTTGATTAACGCAAACCAGAATTCGGTCTCTGCAAACATTTTTACGGATAATAAATTTAATAAACAGAGGAATAGCAAGGTGGTCAGCGCTGGCCCCCATGCGGGCAGGTCAGGGAACCAATATTGTACATAGCCTCCGCACACGACAACATCGGCGATGCAAGTGACAATCCAGCTTAGCCAATAGCTCCAGCCGAGAAAAAAACTCGCTTGAGGGCCTAAGTAATCCCTGACAAAGTCGGCGAAAGAGAGATAACCTTGTTTGGAGAGTAACACTTCACCCATTGCTCTCATCACCATAAAACTAAAAAAGCCGACAATAAGGTAAATCAGTAATATTGAAGAACCGGCCATATGAATACTCTGGCCTGCTCCCATAAATAGCCCAGTGCCGATTGCCCCTCCTAAGGCGATCATTTGAATATGGCGTCCGCTCAAACTTCGGTGCAGCGTCGTAGTCGATGGGGTTGCCGAGTGTTGTTGATGAGGTAGATGCAGAGAAGAGGGCATGGACCATCCTTAATTATGACAGATGCAAATCTGTAACCTGTTCTAACAATAAGCAGGCACGCTGACCCACCGCGACGGTTGCATTGGGAAAAAGCAAATAGTGAGCAGGCTCCTCAACTTGCCAGGTTTTTGACGGTTGTTCCGCTAACAGATAACCGGCAGCAAGTTTCGTAAAATTCTTAATTTCTTCGGGCAGATACAGCTGGAAGTGCTGATCGCCTCGAATCACACTCGTTCTTACCGTGAAATGCAGCAGACGCTTGTGCTGATACTGAGGAAGAGGACGGTTATTGATAAACGCTTCTATCGCTTGAAAAATAGACGACGAGTCGTTGAGATTGTTTTCACCAAACTTCTGCACTTTTCCCAGTTCCAACGTCACGCTCTCAGCGCCATGCTCCGCGGCGGTATAGTGGGAAAACGTGGAGCCTGGCTCAGTATGCTGAACGAGTGCATCGAGGTTGCCACTCGCTATTAACCTTAGTAACACAGAAGAAACCTGCGGCTGGACGGCAGGAATAAGCGCAAATTTCGGGTAATGCGATTCGCGAATCGCGGTATGCATATCGAGGTGGTAACGAGGTACGGCATCCGCTGCACCGCTGCGTAGATAAAAGTCGCTGACCTGTTTTTCTATTTCAGCCACACGCCGCGCCTCATCTCCGTCAATACCCCGATGCTTCCCACAAAATAGCCGGTTCATATCATAGTCAAGATAACGCCTTGCTTTCTGCATGGCGGGTATATTGGCAAAAATGAACAATAAAGCATGGCCTTGATAATCAGATTGGTTGACTACGTTCTGCATAAGTCGTAACAGCTGTTCAATCGGTGCTGTCTCGTTACCGTGGATCCCGGCAGACAGTACGGTCGCTTGTTGCCATCCGCATCGGGGGAGCAATTGAAGAATTCCGTCGCCCAACCAAGTCGCTGTAAAATTGGCAGTGATAGTCAGCGACGAAAGCTGGTGCTGCAAAAGTTTTTCTACCAGAGACATGACCTTCTCCTCAGCGTTGGAATGCATAAACCGAACCTAACGATAACAGTTTTGTTAGCGCATCCAGTGCGGTGTGCACTTCGTCAATCAGTTGTGGGTCAGCAAGGTCCTGAATCGAGAACCGGTCACGATAATACGTGTTAACCCACGTCACTAATGCGTCATAACGCGCTTGTGTCATCAAGCTATGTGGGTTGACGGCATTGAGCTCACTAGCATTTAAGGCAACCCGCAATCGTAAACAAGCAGGGCCTCCGCCGTTACGCATACTCTCGCGTAAATCGAATGACGTGATGGCGCGGATTGGCGTCTGTTGACTCTCGACTAAAGTCTGTAAATAGGCCCAGACGTTCTCTTTTTGGCGACATTCCTCAGGGACAATCAGCGACATTTCCCCGTCAGCAGTGGTCAACAATTGGCTATTAAATAAATAACTGGCGACGGCGTCTTCGACGGATACCGCCGCTTGGGGCACTTCAATCCCTTGAAAATCGATAGCCAGTCGGTGGCAGGCGCGCTGGAGATCGGCGAATAATGCCTTGCTATGCACAAAGGCCTGTTGATGGTAGAAAAAAACATTTTGATTACTGACCGCAATGACGTCGTTATGGAAAACCCCTTGGTCGATCACTGCTGGGTTCTGTTGAGCAAAAAAGGTATTTTCTGACGAGAGTCGATGCAAACGAGCAATGGCCTCGCTGGCTTCGCGTGTCTGGCGAGCGGGATAACGTTGCGGTTGTAACGCATTGCTCGTTGCCTGGCGGCCGTAAACAAAGAGTTGAATACCAGGCTGGTCATATTCAGCACAAAAACGATTATGATTAGCGGCTCCCTCATCGCCGAAATCGCTATGCGAGGGTAGCGACTCATGGTGGGCAAAATAATCAGGATTGTTGAAGGTTGCCCGCAGAATATCGCCAGTAATGGCGGCTTCATGATGACGGTGCAGCTTATTGTTAAGATTTGCCACGGTAAAATGGACACGGTGGTCAAGGCTATCCGCAGAAGGTGAAACAGTCGCCGCATTGGCCGTCCACATGGAGGAGGCAGAGCTGAAAGCCGAGAGTAAAAAGGGGTGCTTAGCCGCTTCAGCGATAATGGTCGCGGGAGAACCCTGAAAACCGATCTGACGTAAAATATCAAGGTTAGGTCGGGGTTGAGGAGGCAGTATCCCTTGGATAAAGCCCATATCTGACAAGGCTTTCATTTTTTTCAAGCCTTGCAGGGCGGCCTGCTTAGGATTCGAGTATTGATGCTTATTAGTGAGGGAGGCTTCATTGCCAACGGATAGCCCTGCATAGTGGTGAGTCGGGCCGACCAAACCATCAAAATTCGCTTCTATTCCTGACATAGGTTTTCTCTTTAATCGTTGAAGGTTGGAAGACCCGGCAATGTTGTTGCAGGGGGCGTTAGCTGATCGCTGATTAAGGAGGCCATAGGCCACGCACAATAATCGGCGGCATAGAAGGCGGAAGGGCGATGATTTCCAGACGCGCCAATCCCACCAAAGGGGGCGGAACTTGAAGCGCCCGTGAGCGGTTTATTCCAATTCACTATTCCCGCGCGGGCGAAGCGCTGCAATTGGTCGAACTGTGCTTGATGGCCGGAAATCAGTCCGATAGCCAGCCCGAAGCGGGTGCGGTTAGCCAGTTCAATCGCGTCGTCGAACGTCTGATAGCGAATTACGCTAAGGAGAGGGCCAAAATACTCTTCATCGGGTGCGTCAATGTCGGTGATATCAATAATACCCGGTGTAACCAGACTGGCAGTTGGCGTCGGCTGCGTGAGGGGTAATAGTGTGGTGGCCCCTAAGTTGAGGAGGTGCTGCTGAGCAGCCAGTAATTGCGAAGCGGCTGCCAATGAAATCACGCCCCCCATAAAAGGTTCCGGATGCTGTTGCCAATCGCCAACGGTAATAGCTTGCGTGGCAGACACTAATGCGCGAAGTAATCGGTCGCCTTGTGGCCCCACTTTGACCAACAGACGTCTGGCGCAGGTACAGCGTTGTCCTGCAGAGAGGAAAGCCGACTGTAGGATAAGGTTGATCGCCGCGGCAATATTTGGGGTATCAACATCCTCTACAATCAGTGCATTATTGCCTCCCATCTCCAAGGCGAGCATCTTTTCGGGGTGTCCGGCTAACAGTTTATGTAGGTGAAACCCGGTATTGGCACTGCCGGTGAACAATACCCCATCAAGCTGCATCGTATTCAGCAAGGCCTGTCCGGTGGTTTTATCTCCTTGAACGAGATTCAATACCCCGGCCGGTAACCCTGCTTGTTGCCAGAGTTTGACGGTAAATTCAGCCGTCAATGGGGTGAGTTCGCTGGGTTTAAACACCACGGTATTCCCCGCGATCAGGGCAGGAATGATATGGCCGTTGGGCAGGTGGCCGGGGAAGTTGTAGGGGCCAAAGACGGCCATTACGCCGTGGGGTTTATGTCTGAGCTCTGCAGAGCCCCCCGCGACAGGCAGTTGATGAGTCCCTGTACGTTGATGCCAAGCTTTTTCAGAAATTTCAGCTTTGGCAATCATGGATTGAACTTCTGTACGAGTCTCCCATAAAGGTTTACTGGTATCGAGTGAAATAATTCGAGCGAGTGCTTCCTTTTGATCTGTCAGTAGGTTAACAAAACGGTGAATAACCTCCAGACGCTGCTCGAGCGATCGCTGAGACCAGATGTAAAAGGCGTTGCGTGCTGCCTGACAGGCTAAATCGACCTGTTCTTCGGTGGCGAGCGACCCTCGCCAAATAATGTCTTGTGTCAATGGATTACGTTTGACCAGCTCAGGCCCTTTTCCTGCCTGCCAGCGATCATCGATATAGTGTGTCGTCATAGTCATACAGCTGCCTCGCGAGGACTTAAGGGTGCAATACGTGCGTGATGTTCATCATCAAGCAAAAGGGCATCAAGATGATGCTGCGTTAACTCGCCCTCAGCTAAGACGGCGCGAAATTGGCTAAAATGGGTATTGCAGATCAGATAGCTCTGCGCATAAAAAGTAGGGAGTTGCTCAACGCTGTAGAGCTGACTCTCTTTTATGATGCGAACGTCATCCATATTGGCTTCAATGACCGGACCGGCATCGAAAATATCGACGGACCCCCGCCACCGAAACCCTTCCTTCTCGAGAATCGCTCTTGCTGGGGCGGTATTAGGATGGACTTTACCAATAACTGCCTGCGCGGCCTCCGGGAGCAATAGGGTATAAATAGGGTAGGAAGGCATCAGCTCGGCAATAAAGGTTTTCTTACCAATACCGGTTAAACGATCGGCATCGGCAAAGGGGATATCGAAAAAATGTTTACCTAATGCGTCCCAAAAAGGTGACTGGCCTTGCTCATCGACGACTCCCCGTAACTCTGCAAAAAGAGAGTGTGAAAAAGCCTCACGAAACGACGCCATAAACAGAAACCTTGCCTTGGAGAGAAGTTGTCCATAGCGATTCTTTTGATAATCGGGATCGAGAAATAGCGTACAGAGTTCACTGTGGCCTGTATGGTCATAACTTAAACTCAGTACATCGAGGTTTTTATAAATCCCGAGTTCTTTCGAGGCTTTAACAGTACGTTGTAGCCGAAAATTATAAAAAGGCTCACTGAGGCCGACTGCGACCTCGATGGCGCTAACACCGAAAACTTTTTGGGTCTCGGTATCTTCCAGTACAAAGAGGAAACCCTGATCGCTTCTCGGGAGGGTCTGATTAAAGGTATCAATACTCCGCGCTATCTTTGAGGCTAGACGGGCCTCATCGTGGGGCAACGATGTCATCCCCACGCCGACACGAGCGGACAACGCTAAAATATCCTGCAAATCTTCAGGAACGACTGGACGAAAAATAACCATAACCGCCCCCTATGCGCCGTGCACGACAAGTTCGAAGGCACGCGTCAGGCGTTCGAAGGCGATATCGATATCTTCATAGGAAATAGTTAAGGCTGGCGCGAAGCGTAAAACATCCGGTCCGGCGATCAGCACTATCACGCCTTGCTCGGCCGCATGAGTCGTTAACGCTTTGGCCTGACCCGCCCAATGAGCATTGAGTTGGGCGCCAATCAGTAGCCCTTGTCCACGGATCTCGGAAAAAACATCGAACTGTTGAGTCAGTTGCGATAACTTTTCGATGAAGTAGGTATGTCGCTGTTTCACTCCTGCTAAACAGTCTGCATTAAGTTTATCAACCACTGCCCCGGCGACGGCTGCCGCCAAGGGATTTCCCCCAAAAGTACTGCCGTGAGTACCGGGTTGGAAACTCTCCGCCCAGGCTTGTTTGGCGAGAAGCGCGCCAATAGGGAATCCTCCCCCTAATCCTTTCGCACTGGTCATTAAGTCAGGTTCTACCCCATAAGCTTGATGGGCATAGAGGTAGCCGGTTCTTCCTGCCCCCGTTTGCACCTCATCGAAAATCAGTGTCGCGTTATACTCATCGCAGAGGGCGCGTAATCCTAAAAGAAAGTCGGGGCTGGCAGGAATGACACCCCCTTCGCCAATAATCGGTTCGACGATAATGGCGCAGGTTTTTGCAGAGATTGCTGCCTTAACCGCCGCAAGGTCGTTGAAAGGCAGATGTGTGATCCCTTGTGGCAGGGGGGCATAATCTTCAGAGTATTTAGGTTGTCCACCCACTGAAACGGTAAAAAGGGTTCGACCGTGAAAAGCGTGATTAAAGGCGATGATCTCATTTTTTTCAGGACCATAGTGATCACGCGCATATTTTCTGGCCAATTTTAATGCGGCTTCGTTGGCCTCGGCGCCGGAGTTACAAAAGAAAACTTTATTAGCAAAGGTGGACTCCACTAATTTACGGGCAAGGTTGAGGACCGGCTCGTTAGTGTAACCATTACCTATGTGCCACATTTTATTCATCTGTTGTTGGAGCGCATTATGCAGGTCGGGATCATTATGGCCGAATGAATTCACCGCAATACCGCCAGCAAGATCGATATAATGTTTACCTTGCTGATCCCAAACCTGTGAACCTTCACCTTTGATGGGAATAAACTTAGCGGGTGAAAAACAGGGGATCATATATCGATCAAAGTCATCACGTGTTGTTTTAGCAGTCATCACATCCTCTCCTAAATTTTACGTGTAAATTCAGAATAAAGGCATGTAGGACCTACCCCTATTCGGTCAAGACACAGACAGCGTTTACAAGAACATTTTCTTGATGCTGCCTCGTCGACCTAAGCCCGTCAATAGAATAAAAAACGGTTTATGCAAATTATGACCCCCTTCAACATTATGAAATTATTATAAAAATCTTGATTTATGCAGTTATAAGAATAAAAAGTGCATATATATTCACATTGAGACCCTTAGTTAATTATTGAGCTTGCATCCTTATTCATAAGGAAACGATCTGGTTGATAGCAACGTAATCTTTATTCTGCAAAAATAGCTTGCAGTTATTTATAAAAAGTGTACAGGTGCAATAAAACGTTATCAGTGGATAGGGAATAAAAACAGTAACGTGCGCTATCATTATTTTAAAATTTTAGAAAAATCAGCACGCTGAATGATCAAAGAGTGTTTATAATTAAATAATATAAGGGGAGTGCTAAAAAATTAAATGCTATGAGTTTCGCCTATTTTGAAGATTGATAACTTATAGCATTGAGTGACTGTTTTTCAGAAAGAAAAGGCAAAGAACTAGGATGAAATGAATATATCAATTAACCGTATTATTTATGGGATACTTTATTATCTTGACTAAAAGATTTCTGAAAAAATCGTTTATCTCGTCGGTAGCGCCCTAGCGTTAGCAGATAATAGAGAGTCTTACATTCATCAGTATGCAGCGCTTATCTCGGCAGCGATTATGTTGCAAAAATAATTGTTACCGGCGACGACAATAATTTTTCAATCTGTTCGAGCCATCACGCTTTTCAATAAATGACCCGATTATCCATATAGATATCAGTATTATCCTGACGTTCCTTTTTTGCTAGGAAGATACACAGCGCTGTTGCAAAACCTTTAAACATCCTTAGATGCCGATCAATATGGGGATAATCCCTATGAAGGAAGGTCAATTGTCGTTCAGAGAGAAGGTTGCGTACGGCATGGGCGATGCTGGCTGCAATAATGCTTTTCCTCAACTATTTTTATACGGATAGTTTTGGCTTAACGCCAGCAATGGTGGGGATATTGCTGCTTTCGGTAAGGGTCGTTGATGCGATCATTGATCCGATGATGGGGCCATTGCTGACCGGACAACCAGCCGCTGGGGACGGTTTCGGCCCTATTTATTATGGGTGGCGTTGCCCTACGCTCTGTTTAGTGTCGTGATGTTTACCACGCCAGATTGGAGCCATAACGGTAAAATTGTCTATGCTTTTATCACGTACTTTCTTATGTCAGTGACCTACACGGCAATAAATATTCCTTATTGCTCGCTGGGCGGTGTCATTACTGCTGACCCCCATGAACGAATGGCGTGCCAATCTTATCGCTTTTTTATGGTAGGCATTGCGACGCTTATTTTATCCTCCTCGCTATTACTTTATGGCGGACTTTTTCGGTGGGGGAGATAAGGCTCGCGGCTATCAGATGCCAATGGCAGTGATGGCAATCATTGCCCTCTTTATGTTTCTATTCTGCTTCGCCTATGTCAAAGAGCGCATTGAACCGGCGATTCCCTCAAAGCATGCGCTAAAATCTGATTTAAGAGATATTTGGAAAAACGATCAATGGGTCCGCCTATCGCTGCTGACTTTTTTTAACGTCTCTCCAGGGTTTATTCGCATGGCGGCGACCCTGTACTACGTGACGTGGGTGATGGAAAAGTCGACCTCTTTAGCGAGTTTTTTTATCAGCCTTGATGTGACCGGTATGATGCTGGGAAGCGCTTTAGCGAAGCCACTTACGGATAAGTTCTGTAAAATAAAACTCTTCTGGACGAATATTATACTAAGCATTTTTTCCTTAGGCTTTTATTTCGTAGATCCTGAGGCTACCTCACTGTTTTTATGTGCCTATTTTATCCTGAATGTTTACATCAATTACCTTCACCCCTTCATTGGTCACTGCTGGCTGATGCCGATGATTACGGTGAATGGAAGACGGGCAAACGCATAACGGGGATCAGCTTTTCTGTGAATATCTTTTTTATCAAAGTTGGTTTAGCGGTGGCGGGAGCCATGGTTGGTTTCTTCTGGCGACTTATGGTTATCAGGCTGGGGCTAGCGTGCAAAGTCCTCAGGCTATTCATGGCATTGTGATGCTATTCACGCTTATTCCCGCAATGGGCTATCTGATCACGGCAGGCATTGTGCGGCTATTAAAAGTGGACCGTGAAACGATGCGAACGATTCAAGCTGACTTAGCAATTCGTCGTCATCACTATCAGGAATTAAAAAGGCCGAGTGAAGTCACGCGCCCTTAACAACCGAGTGTTAACAGGAGTTAACCCATGAGCGATTAGCCTAATCCCCTTATTGAACAACCTGCCGACCCCCATAGTTATCTTCATTCAGATGGGACCTAATACTTCATTGCGTCAGTGCCAGAGTACGACCGCTTAGAGATCTGCCACTCGCCAACGCTAGCGGGGTTAGCAAAAGCTTCGGCAACGGTCATCTGGCGTAAGCCGGACAGCGAGCCTGAATTTGCTTGGGAACCCAGAGGGTTTTGGGTGAATGAAGGCCCAGCCTTTATCGCCCAGGCTGGGAAGGTATTTATCAGCTATTCAGCCGGCGCGATAGTTGAAAATTATTGCATCGGATGGCTTTACGCGGATAAAGAGAGCAACTTTTTAGATCCAGCAAGTTGGCAAAAATGTGCGCAGCCGGTCTTTACCACACATCGACTCAATCAACAGTTTGGGCCAGGCCATAATAGTTTTACACGCAATGAGCAGGGGGAAGAGATATCGGTCTACCATGCTTGCAATGATAAGACGATTGAAGGCGACCCTCTCTACGATCCCAATCGGCATACACGCATTAAAGTCTTTCATTGGGACGACGAGGGGATGCCTTGCTTTGGTGAGCCTGCCGCAGACAGCGTTCGGCCGTTGATAGCTCCTGGTAGGTGAAACCAAGTCACAGGACAGGTGAGGCGACTAAGGTGAAGTGCTTCCCTGAACTTCACCTATCTTGTTTAATGTAGCGTCTTACATAACGAGCAGATCACCCCGTTGTGGTGGGTCGAGAACATCACATCGGGGCGCTCGTAAGACTGCTGGCAAGCGACACAATGATAGAGAGTGCTCACCGGAGCGCCGTGAGTATCGTAACGTGTTTCATCAATCCCGTCGTCTGTCTGTTTAAGGTAATACTTGCCACCGGTTAACAGCCCCATAATTGGGGTCACTACGGCTGCCACCACTAAGGCGATTAACGGCGAGTAGGGCATTAAGAAAGGGCCAAGTAAACCGAAAAAGGCGGCTATGGATAATCCTGCGGCCGCTAAAAAGGCTACCATCCCAACAGGATTAACGTTATAGAGCATGGCTTTTCGGTATTCCGGTAGTTTAGGCGATAACTTTAATAGGTATTTATTGACGGCAATATCTATTGCCACAACGGTGACCCAAGCAATCGCGAAGTTAGAGTAAAAACCTAAAATATTCCCTAACACCGCGAACATATTGCCTTCCATCAGGGCTAAGGCGATGGCGAGATTAATCAGGACAAAGACAATCCTCCCCGGATAGTGGCGGCGTACTCGGGTATAGGCACTGGTCCAAGAGAGTGAACCCGAATAGGCATTGGTTACGTTAATCTTAATTTGTGAAATCACCACTAAAATGACGGCGAGTGTTAAGGCTACCCCACCGGGTAACATTTGATGGAAGGCTGCGTTAAATTGTTGGACCGGTTCGGTGCTATTAATGCCTGGGGTGAGCGTCAACAAATAGAAGCCGAGAAACGCACCGATAGCCTGTTTTAAAGCACCTAATACTACCCAGCCCGGCCCCGCGGAGATCACGGCGATCCACCACGAACGGCTATTTTCACGTGTTTTCGCTGGCATAAACCGCAGGTAATCGATCTGTTCGCCAATCTGCATAATCAATGACAGACAGATCCCCGCCCCCAACATCACCGAGGCGAGATCGGCGCCGGTGGTGCCATTTTTACCTTGGAAGCTGAAAAATTGATCGGTAAGCGTCGGTTGTTGCCAAACGAGATAGAGCACTGGCCCAATCATCAGTACCAACCAGATCGGGGTGGTCCAGATTTGCAGATGGCTCAAGGCTTTCATTCCATAAATAACCAGCGGGATCACCATTAAGGTGGAGACCAGATAGCCGAGCCACAACGGAATATGCAAGCCGAGTTGCAGGCCCTGCGCCATTATCGAGCCCTCTAAAGCAAAAAAGATAAAGGTAAAACTGGCAAAGATAATACTGGTGATCACCGAACCATAATAACCAAACCCCGCGCCACGAGTGATTAAGTCAAGGTCGATATTGTAACGTGCCGCGTAATAGGCGAGGGGAATACCGGTTAAGAAAATAATAATGGCTGCGAACAGAATCGCCAGCAAGGCATTGGTGGTGCCATAGGTCATTCCGATGCTCGCGCCAATCGAGAAATCGGCGAGATAAGCAATCCCCCCTAGGGCAGTGATCGCCACCGTAGCGGCCCCCCAACGCCGAAAGCTATAAGGGGCATAGCGTAAGGTGTAATCCTCTAAAGTTTCATTCACCGAGGGCGATTTTTTCACCGTTTGTTCTCCCTCAACTACACTGTATTCACTCATGATTGACCTCTTTGGTTTGCATTGGGCGCTTGGCGCCGTGGAGGAGTGTCAGTAAAGATGCCTCACTTTTCAGCGAAGGCCTGTTCGCAGAACCTCCTTGTTACCTTCCGAGGCCTGTAACGTCATGCGGGCTTGATGCAAACGATGTAACGTGATTTCTCGAACCGCGGATTTGCTCTCAGAGATATGCAAGGTCAGCAGGCGTAACGCCTGTTCGCAGCGCTGGGCGAAGATTGCCTGTAGGATGGCCCGATGTTGCTGATAGGTAGCCTGAATACGATCATCACGCGTAAAATCGAGTCGACGAATAATGCTTAACTTTTCAGTTAGCTCTGTATGCAAAAGCAGAAATTGTCGGTTGGCCGTCGCGGCGACTAAGGCACGGTGAAAGGCTTCATCTGCTAATGCTACTGGTTTTCCTTGGGTGAGGGGCTGGCTCTCAGCCCAAAACTGTTGCTCTGCGGCCAAGGCTGTGTGGCAGTCCGCAGAAGACATCGCGCATAAGCGGCGCACAGCTTCACATTCCAGCACAATCCGTAAGTCGTAAAGCTCCTCAAAATAGTCAAAGTCGAAGGCCTTTACCTGCCAACCGCTGCGAAACATAACTTCTACATAACCTTCCCGTTCCAAATTAAACAAGGCCTGCCGTACGGGAGTACGGCTAACCTCTAATTGTTGCGCAAGTTCGTTTTCACTAAAACGTTCACCGGGTAAAAGCTGAAAATCGAAGATTGCCTGTTTAACCGCCTGATAGACTTTCGCCGCTAGGGCTTCACGTCCAGCGGTAGGGGGAGCGTTATGCATGCGCCATACCCTCCTCAGCGAGCCGCAATAACACTTGCCCTGGGGTCACTTGCTGTCCCGGTTGCGCAGCAATTTGCGTAATGGTACCGGCGAACGTAGCGGTGATCGATAACTCCATTTTCATTGCTTCAACGATAATGAGTGGCTGACCCACCTCGACGTTATCCCCGACATTGACCAGCACCTTCCAAACATTACCACTCAACTCAGCGCACAGCGGTGTATCAGTTGAGGCTGACGACTCCTCATGATCGAGCGGTTGTGCTAAGGGGGTTGGCAGTTCTTGCGCCGCCCACAGGCTGACCTCTTGTGAGAATGCCTGCTGTTGGCGAGCGCGGAATGCACTGATTGATGAGGCGTTGTCGTGAAGAAACTGTTGGTACTCTGCAAAATCGAACACACTTTCCTCGATACGGATCGTGCCGCGTCCTTCACTAAATGCTTCTCGCTCGGCGGTTAACACGGCTTCAGTGACCGGATAAAAGCGCACTTGATCGAAGAAGTGCAGTAACCAAGGCTGCTCATCACTAAATTGACTGTTTTTAAGAAACTTATTCCAGATCGGTAACGTTCTCCCCACTAATTGGTATCCGCCCGGCGAATCCATCCCGTAGATACACATATACATTCCACCAATCCCCACTGTGCCTTCGGCGGTGAAGGTGCGAGCAGGATTATACTTAGAGCTAAGTAGGCGGTGTCGAGGATCGAGCGGTACGGCACAGGGTGCACCAAGGTAAACATCACCCAATCCTAATATCAGATAGCTGGCAGAAAATAGGGTGTCGCGGACGGCCTCGCGATTTTCTAACCCATTAATGCGTTGGATAAAATCAACGTTGTTCGGCAGCCAAGGCGCTTGGCTACAAACAGTTTCTTTGTACCGTTCAACGGCACCAAGGGTGGCGCTATCCTCAAACGCCATCGGTAACCAGATGATCCGTGATGGGACTTTTAACTGACTCACGTCGCCAAGCTGATCCTCGATCTCGAGGAGTCGGGCCATTAACGCTTGTTGGGTAAGGCGTAAACTGTCGTAGCGAATTTGCAATGAACGCACACCGGGAGAAAGCTCTGCAATACCGTCAATCGCGGCATCATTTAGGGCTTCCATCAGGAGATGGACTCGTAAACGTAAAGCAAGATCGAGAATATTATCGCCATATTCGATCAAGATGTAGTGATCCCCCGCCTGTCGATAATAGACATCGGGTGTTAATGATGTCGCTGCACGCCTTGCCAATAAGGTCGCCGACCCTAGCGCCGTTTCAGTCAGCGAGGGCACGGGGAGCGAAGGCACGCAAGGGGGGATTAAATCGGCAATTGCCGCCTGTTGCGCCTGCTCACGTTCGACGGCGTCTTGATGAGTGATTGGGTAAAAGCGAATACTGTCGCCCGGTTTTAACTGACCCACTTTCCATAATTCAGCGCGGGCAATGGTGACCGGACAGACGAATCCCCCAAGGCTTGGGCCGTCATGGGTGAGAATCACCGGAAAATCGCCGGTAAAGTTGATCGCGCCAACGGCATATTCGCAATCATGCACATTCGACGGATGTAACCCGGCCTCGCCACCATCGGGGCGACTCCAGTCCGGGGCTGGTCCGGTTAACCTGACGCCGAGACGATTAGAGTTGTAATGAACCTGCCACTCACTGGCAAAAAAACGTTCAATACTCTCGGTAGTGAAAAAATCGGGTGCGCCATGGGGCCCATACAAAACGCCAATCTCCCAAGTGGTGCTGTACTGGGGAATCATTTCCGGATCTAGGCCGATAGGCTCGCTGATCGGTGCTGGGGTGGTGCAAGCAGCAAGCGAGGGTTGTGAGATGGCTAGCATGTCTGCCACGCGCAGGGTACGGCCTGCATGGCCGCCAAACTGCCCCAGCACGAACGTAGAACGGCTACCTAAATACTCAGGGACATCGAACCCATTACGTATGGCAAGGTAGGTACGACATCCTTGTTGTGCTCGGCCTAAAGTCAGCGTTTGACCCGCTTTGACGGCGATCGGTTGCCAGTAATCAATGGGTTGGTCATCAAGCTGTGCAGGGCATTGCGCGCCAGTCAGGCTGATCAGGGTGTCGCAATGAAAGCGCAGCGTTGGGCCCTGTAACGTAAACTCTAATCCTGCTGCATCAGGATGGTTACCGACGATTCGGTTGGCCAAGCGGAAAGCATAATCATCCATCGGGCCAGAGGGCGGTACACCAATATGCCAATACCCTAAGCGCCCGGGGTAGTCTTGTACACTGCTAAACGTGCCAGGCTGTAGCACCTCAACAACTTGCGCGAACGGGGTAAAACTGTCGAGGAAGCGTGTTGACACCTTCCCTTCGCGAAAGACTTGCGTGGCGATCACTTGGCGTAAGTAATCCAGATTGGTGGTAATGCCGTGTAACTGGGTAGTCGCTAAGGCTTGCTGTAATGCCTCAAGGGCGGCTTCACGATTCTCTGCCTTAACGATTAATTTGGCGATCATCGGATCGTAAAAAGCTGATACCTCACTGCCTTGTTCGATACCACTGTCTATCCGTACGTCTGTCGGAAAGTGCACGGCGGTCAATGTCCCTGGACTTGGCTGGAAATTCTTTAACGGATCTTCAGCGTAGAGGCGCACTTCAATGGCTGCTCCCTGTGGTGGCTGTTGGAGCCGTTGCCAGTCAAGAGAATCGCCTGCTGCGACACGTAGCATACATTCGACCAAGTCGACGCCCGTCACCGCTTCAGTAATGGGATGCTCCACTTGCAGTCGCGTATTGACTTCCAAGAAATAGAAAGCCTGTTGCAGGGGATCATAAATATATTCCACTGTGCCCGCACTGCGGTAGTTGACACGCTCACCAAGGCGAATCGCCGAAGCAAGTAATGCCTCGCGAAGGGCAGGGGGTAGATGCGGTGCAGGCGTCTCTTCAACCACTTTCTGGTTACGACGTTGTAACGAGCAATCACGTTCGCCTAGGGCGATAACCTTCCCGTTACCGTCGCCAAAAATCTGCACCTCGATATGGCGTGCGTGATCGATATAGCGTTCAAGAAAAACCCCGGCATCACTAAAAAATTGTTCGCCGAGGCGGCGCACACTTTCCCATGCTTCCCGCAACGCGGTGGCATCTTCACAGCGTGTCAGCCCAATGCCGCCCCCTCCCGCTGTGCTTTTCAACATGATGGGGTAGCCGATAGCCTCGGCAGCGATAAGCGCTTCTTCTAACGAGGTGAGCAGCGCGGTACCTGGTGTCATCGGTACCCCGGCTTCCGCCGCTAATTCTCGGGCTCGATGCTTTAAACCAAATTCTGCAATCTGTTGTGCAGTGGGGCCAATAAAGACGATGCCTTGTTCTTCACAGGCAGTCGAAAACGCGACACTTTCAGATAGAAAGCCGTAACCGGGCCAAATCGCTTGTGCACCGCTCTGTTTAGCCGCAGCCACTATTTTATCGCTGCGTAAATAGCTCTCGCTAGCTTTATCTCCCCCCAGCGCGATAGCAATATCTGCTTCTTTCACATGGCGCGCATTGCGGTCGGCATCGGAATAGACGGCAACGCTGGTGATCCCTAAGCGTTTAAAGGTCTTTATTGCGCGGCAAGCAATCTCACCCCGATTAGCAATCAGTACAGTGGTAAACATATTAGTGTTCCTCCTGAGCAGTGAGCCAATTACGCCAGCCACCGAATGCAGTGATCTCCAAGGCGTTTTTAAGCACTGCAGGTTCGCAGATAAATCCTTTGACGGTTCGACCGTCGGTTAAGGTCAGGCTACCGATCCCCAGAGGCGCGGGAATTTCAGCGACAAACTCCCCAAAACGGGCGAGCGGGATATCCCATAGTTCAACAGTAATCGCTTGCCCCTGTTCATCACGTAATAAACCGGGTTTCTTGATCGGCCCATCAAGTAAGGCGAATAGACGATAGTTGTCAGCAGTACGCGTCTCTTCGATCAGTACCGCGTTACGGGTAGTCAGCTGAAAATTGAGTGGCATACCGGTCAGGTGGGCACCGACGACCGCCACGCGAACATGCGTAGGTGAGGGGGGTAATCTCAGTGGTGTGCCGGTAAGCTCACGCCCGGTAGCACCTAAGGGAAGCCGGAGCAAAGACTGCCAACGGCAACCAAATTCGGCGAGGGCGCGATCGTGCCACGCGGGGGCCAATAGGGTAATCCCTGCAGGCAGGCCATCCGACCGAAACGGTGCTGGCAGCGCTAAGGCGCTTAAATCGGCCAGATTGGTAAAATTTGTATAGATACCTAACTGCGAGTTTAACCTAACGGGATCGTCTGCCAGCGCAGTGAGGGTATGAATTGTCGGCGTTGTCGGGACCAGCAGGGCATCGACGTCTGCGAGGCTGTATTGGATCCTACGACTTAACTCGGCACGCAGATACTCCGCTTGATAGGCGTCTACCGCACTGAATGCTTTTCCTTGGCGAATCACTTGATAAACAGTGGGGTCCATATGTTCAGGTTGGTCCAGCAGCGCACCCACTGCGGCGGTTCGCTCGGCGACCCACGGGCCGGCATAAAGTTGCTCGGCTAATTGCTGAAAGGGTGCGAAATCGATCGGCTTAAGCGTCACGCCACTGTTTTCGAGCACGGTAAGTGCTTGCTGCCAAGCAGCCTCAGCCTGCTGATCACCGCAGAAGGTAAGGGTAGTAGGGATGGCAAACTGTGGACGCTTGGCAAACTGGGCTGGGGCTGTCGCGGGATGCTGGCGTGAATAGGACTCGTTTTCATCATAACCAGCGGCTAAGGATGCGACCAGATAGGCATCCGCAACCGTTAAGGCAAAAATTGAAGGGGTGTCGTTCAAACGACAGGCCGGAATGATGCCGCGCGCTGAGATCCAGCCTTTGGTCGGTTTTAGGCCAACAATATTATTAAAGCCAGCAGGAACGCGTCCTGATCCTGCGGTGTCAGTGCCCAAACTAAAGGCGACATATCCGCGGGCAAGCACAGAGGCCGAACCCGAACTTGAACCACCACTAATATAGTCAGGATGAAAGGTATTGCAGACGGCACCATAAGGAGAACGGCATCCGACCAAGCCGGTGGCAAACTGGTCGAGATTGGTTTTCCCCACTACGATGGCACCCGCGGCTTTTAAGCGCGCAACCACGTGCGCATCCTGCTCTGCGATATAGCAGGCGGCAGGACAGGCAGCCGTTGTTGGCCAACCGGCCACATCGATATTATCTTTTACCGCAAACGGGACACCGAATAACGGCAGTGCATCACGCGAAGCGGGGTCTAGGGAAAATAGGGCATCAATTTGGGCGTGCAGTTGTTCGGTACTGCAAAGATAAATCCACGCGTTATCCTGTGGATCGAGGGCTTGTAGGTGCGTGGTCAATATCGATTTTAAGCGAAGCGAATCGTGCTTGGCGTGCTGTTGCCAATCTTTAAGCGTGTAGCCGAAGGTCGCTGACATAGTTGAATCCCAAGTGGTATACAAGATGGGAAAGAGTGGAGCAATAACTATGCCAAGGATTTAGGTGATTGTTTTTTAGAGGTTATTTAATTTTTGTTCGCGAGGGGGTTATTGAGTGATACGGCGGGCGGTGCAGTCGCGCACTGAATTGACGCACTCTAATCCCGCCGTGCCGAGAATAAGAAGAGGCTACACCTAGGTGTAACCTCCTCGCTGAACAGTTGCTTAAAATGTCAGGCTTAGCTTCGCCCAATAGCTGCGGCCCGGTTCATTAATCGGCGTATTGGTGGAATAGCCAAAACTCCCGTTGCCCGCTAAATTCAGGTGTTCGCTATAGGTCTTATTAAGAAGATTATCAATGCCTAGTGTCACCGCGAGCGTATCGGTGAATTGATAACGACTGTTGGCGGAAAGTATCAGGAAGCTGGCACTTGGCCCGAAATCTTTCCCCACCACATTACCTTCATTTCGAGCAATACGGTGTTGGGCGGCGACCCAGCGGACTAATCCGGTAGTCTGCCAATTCCCTTTGTGCCAAATCGCCCCGATCCGTGTTTCTAGTGGCGGAATTTGCGGCAGTGGTCGGTGTGCTTGGCGATTATTGGCTTGGGCATAGCTTAGGCTACTCTCCACTTTCCAGTGGTCTGACAGCTGATAGCTGGCCCCCATTTCCCCGCCAAAAATCAGCGCATCGACATTATCGGCTTGGCTTATCCTTTTTTGCGTTGGCTGATAACGGAACAGGATAAAATCATCTACCCATCCAATATAGGCGGATAGCCAAGCATCGAGTCGTTTATCTTGGTATTTTGCCCCAACATCCAATTGCGTGGTTTTTTCCGGTCTGAGCGAGTGAAACGCAGTATGTTGCCGGTCAGGGCCGTAGGTCGGTGAGAAGAGCTCCCAGTAATCAGGGAAGCGTTCGGTATAGCCTAGACCTGCATAAAGCAGTACCGGGGAGCGCTCCGGCTGGTGCTCGATCCGTAAAAACCCCGCGGGAAGGACGCGGTGGCGATGGGCAGTATGCTGTGTGCGTTTATCGGTGGCTTGACTGATATCTGCCCTGACACCACTTATCAGGTGGTCACCGGGTGCCAGCCTGGTGTTTAGCTCGCTGAATACCCCATAATCACTAAAGCTGGCATCTTCCCGCCAAGCGCCTGAAAATTTACGCCGATGGCTGTTAAGCTGCATATCGACACCACTGCGCAATTCGGCGGCATCGCCTTGCCAGGTCCCCATTACGCGTCCGCCAAGGGTTTTACGGCCAACTTCTGACCGCATTGGCATCGTCATTCCGGCCATGGGGTGGCGTAGTGAGAAGTTATCCATAACATGGTCGGCATTGTTGTAATACAGATGGCTCGTCAGTTCGGTAAAGGTCTCGCTAATATTTTCCTTTTTAAACGTTAGCCCCAGGCTCTGCCGCTTAAATTGCGAGCCATCCATGCCTCGACCCGCATACCGGGCGTTACCATTACCTTGTCCTGCGGTAAGCTCTAATAAAGTATCGTCATCGGGGGTCCAGCCAATCGCGATATCGCTATTCCATTTTTTCCATTTCGACGGCACGCGATGCCCATCTCCATCTTGGTAATCGTTAGACTGTGCATGGTTACCGGTTAAGCGTAGGTAGCCTTGCGAGTTGCCTAAACTGATATCGGCATTCTGATCCTGACGTTGGTTCGAGCCCATTACCAAGCTGGCTTCTCCTTTAATACCGGGAGCAGAAAAAGAGGGCGGTAGTCGATCAAAGCGAAGCGTACCTGCCGAGTTGCCTGGTCCCCATAGTACGGTCTGCGGGCCTTTAGTTAAGGTCATCACATCGAAATTCTCAGGGGAAAGATAGGAGGAGGGGGCATCCATTCGACTGCCACAGGCACCTAACATCTCACTGTCGTTCATCAACATGCGTAAGCGCGAGCCAAACATGCCACGAAATACGGGGTCACCATTGGTTCCGCCATTACGGATCTGGGCAAAACCAGGGATGGTTTTGAGATAGTCGGCGCCATCGCTGGCGGGTAGGGGTTGGCGCGGTGTTTTCGGTGAGCTGATCACTTCCAACGGCGAGACAACTGGTGCGCTAATAATCAAGGTCGAGGGATTTTCGCCACGATCGGTCGGTGACGCGGCAACGGCTTGCTGGCTATGAGCCACCAGTAGCGCAAGCATGAGAGGGGATAATCGGGTGTGATAAGACATAATAATTTCCTCACTGCGCAGGCGTGACAATGCCTAGCGCAAAAAAAACGCTAAATCGGCCTCGATAACAGCGTATCGGGCAACTTAATGGGTAACCTAACGTTCTACAAGGAAGGTGGTGCGCGTGCTTGGCTTGATGACCAATAGCCCGTTAAAGGCCGTGTGATAAGCGGGGGAAGCGCTAGGGTCTGAAGCGGGCAGTAAACAATGACCAGCGCGAGCAGAATTATCCACGGCAGAAAGGGGAAGTGCGCCAGTAACTGGCAATAGCCACAGGCCATATCGTCGAGCATTTTCCGATCGAAAGCCGGTGTTTGAGAAGACGTTGAAGGCGACATCATCGCGCATTGATCGTGAGGGGCGGTCATAGCGGCCATCGAAGGCATAGTAGAAGCGATAGGGGGTGCGGCCTGAAGGTTCTTCGAGATAATGGGGGCGATAAACAGCATAGCAATTGAAAAAATCGCTAACTTTGCGGCTACACGGTAAAATTTTGCGAAGTGATGCAAAATGCTGAATTCCCAATTCCCTATCTAGAGTGCGGCGCTATCTTATCGCAAAAGTGATTGAGGGCCTATAAAAACCTCAGTTTTTATAGGGTGTTATTTATGCCCAAACCGTATCAATTAATGGTAGGGTATTGGCCTCCAATTACCTGCCAACGATAAAGAAATAGCTGACTATGCAACATGCATTAACCGCGATAATCACTTTATTCGCGACCCTGGCCTTAGGCTGGCTAGTGGGGTCCAAGTGTTCGTTAACACTCCGCCACAAGGTGGTCAAATCCTTAGGTATTATCGTCCTCCTATTGTTATTCAGTATGGGAATGGATTTTGCGCAAGTGCTGACCCAAGGTGAAATGGGCAGTGCCATCATCCTGCACGCGTTGTTGCTCTCGGGACTGATCACACTATTCACCGGCGCATTACTGATACGCAAACCCGCCGCCATTCATCATGACGGCCCATTACCCTCGCTATTCTCGGCTTTTAGTGGCTGCCTTAAGGCAATCGTGGCGTTTATCGTGGGTGTTACGATCAGCTATTACACCCATTTCAGCCTGAATAGTCTGGGGCTCTCGAGTAATAGTGTGCTCTATGTCATGCTATTTTGTGTAGGAGTTGATCTAGTTGGCTTCCGTTTTGGTCGGGTGACCCGCCAATGTGCCAGCGTACCGGTGGCGGCGATCCTTGGCTATATCCTCGCCGCAGGGGTATTCAGCCTATTAACGTCCTTTAGCTGGCAGCAATCACTGATGTTGGGCAGTGGCTTAGGCTGGTTCTCGCTATCAGGTCCGATGATCCATCAACTTGCCGGTGCGCAGATGGGGGCTATCGCCTTTATGACCGACTTTTTGCGCGAACTTTTAAGCATCGTCTTCCTCTACTTTTTGGGCCGTCGTCAGCCTCTTGCCGCGGTCGGTTTAAGCGGTGCCGCAGCAATGGACTCCGCACTACCTTTTATTAAGCAAAATTGTGATGCTTACTATATTCCCTATGCCATCTTCAGTGGCTTGCTATTGACGCTGGCCGCTCCCTTTCTTATCACTCTGACGGTGGCCCTATGTTAACGCGCTGCTTACTAAAGTTCAGGCTAGCGAGTTTGGCCATGTTGCTGTGCTGGGTGACGTTCTCGGCAGAGGCTGCCTTGGAAGGGATATTACTCGCGCCGCCGTCTGGGCAATCGCCTCAGCGGCTGCTGGTGTTGTTACACGGTTATGGTAGTAACGAGCAAGATTTGCTGCCGCTGGCCGACTATGTCGCGCAAGACTATGCCGTCTTGAGCTTGCAAGCCCCCATTACCCTGGGCGCACATCGTTTTGCTTGGTATCGAAACGGTGCGAGCGCGCAGGCAGATATCACTGCGGCCCGTCAACAGATACTTACGCGCGTGTCGCAGATCCAGCAGCAGTTATCCATCCCGCCTAACCGCACGCTGCTTGCCGGCTTTAGCCAAGGGGCGGTAATGAGTTGGAGTATCGTTTTGAACGCGCCATATTCGATTGGCGCGGCGGCTATTTTCAGTGGAAAGCTGCCAGAGTCGGTTGGAACTCCCACCCGCCAGCAGAACAGGGGGGATTTACCGCAACTGTTTGTCGGGCACGGACAAAATGATCAGCGTATCGCGCTGGCCTTGGATGAACAGGCTGCCGCGCTCGCCCAACAGCGGGGTTACGCGTTGAGCTTTCATCGTTATGCGGATCTCGGCCACGGCATCAACCCGCAAGAGCTGACAGACTTCAGGCAGTGGGCTGCCGGTCTTAGCCTTCAAAAACCATCGTCGTAGAGGCCTGTTCACTGCTGCGCGGCGCCTTGAGAAGGCGTGCGAACTCTACTTCGAGTTTTTCTATCTCATGCAAAAACTGTGCGGGAGTATAAGGGCGTTGTTGTTGGGACGCATAAGCGATAGCCAATTCTTTAGCCGTAAAACGCTGTGTTGAAAACATAAGTCAGCTCCTCTCGTTGATAAAATAAGTGTAAGAGGGGCGAGCAATAAAATAAAATGGGTTTAATTGATTAGTGTGATGGGTAAAACTTTGCGCAGATCCTCACTTAAACAGTGCCTACGCTTAGAGTAAAACCCTTTCTTAATCAAAATTAACCCTTTCAACATCGACTATACTTCGCCGTCAGGTAAGATTTCGTGTCTTGCGCAGTGCATTTTCTCAATGAGTACATTACGCTTATAACAACATAAGAGGGAAATCAGTGTCCGGCTGATTAATTCTGGAGTAGGTTAATGAGTAAAAAAATTATTTTTACTGTTTTAGTGATGATAGCGATTGTTTCACTAGCCATTTTTTTTAGAGTCCAAAATCAAGATTTATTATTACAAGGTGAAGTTGACGCACCGGAAGTGATCGTCGCGTCTAAAGCCAAAGGGCGCGTCGTAGAGCGCCTGATTGAACGCGGTGACGATGTCAAAGCGGGGCAGGTTATTATTCGTTTGGATGCGCCTGAATTGATCGCCCAGTTGAAAGCGGCCGAAGCGGCGCGCGATCAGGCTAAGTTTACCTTAGAGATGTCGCAGAACGGTACGCGGGAAGAAAGTATTCGTCAGTTAACGGCAACCCTTGCCGGGGCAAAAGCGGATTACCAAACCGCCGAAGCGACCTACCGTCGTAATCAAAGTGTGGCAGCGAAAGGTTATATTTCTGCTCAAGATTTAGATAGTGCCCGTAATTCTCGTGATACCGCTCTGCATTCTATGCAAAGTGCACAAGCGAATTTAGATGAAGCAAAACATGGCGATCGCTGGGAGCAACGCGATGTTTACAGTGCGCAGTTACAACAAGCTGAGCAAGAATTAGCGGAAATAAAAGTTCAGACAGATGACCTTAATGTGAAAGCACCTGTCGATGGCGAGGTTGGCCCGATTCCTGCTGAAGTAGGGGATTTATTAAGTGCCTCCAGTCCGCTTGTGACCCTAGTACGCTTACCTCAAGCTTATTTTGTGTTCAATTTACGTGAAGATATTCTTGCTCATGTACGCAAGGGCGATGTGATTCATTTGCGCGTCCCGGCACTTAATAATCAAGTCATCGAAGCCCGTGTTCATTACATTGCACCCTTAGGTGATTTTTCGACCAAGAGTGCGACGCGTGCGACCGGTGATTTTGATCTCAAAACCTTTGAAGTGCGCCTATGGCCCACCCACCCCGTTAATGGTCTCCGTCAGGGAATGAGCGCGCTATGGCAGTGGAAACGATAAAAAAAGGCTTTAGAGCCTTTCGTCGGTCCTTCAATAAAGAGATTCGCACCAGTTCACGTAAACCAGCTATTCACTGGTTAACCTGGTGTTTCCCTTTACTGCTTTTTTGGCTATTGAGCAGTAACTTCTCGGAAGGGACCCTGATGAATGTTCCGGTCGCCGTGGTCGATAACGACCATAGTGAACTCTCTCGTGAATTGATTCGAAAATTGGATGCTAGCCCTCATGCTAAGCTAACCGAGTGGGAAGGGGGATTGAATGAAGCCTTACATAAGATGCGTACGGCGCAAGATTATGGCTTAGTCTATATTCCGCCAGATTTCGAGAAGCATTTACTTGCCACGAAACAGCCCAAGGTCGCCTTCTACTATAACGGACTCTATTACGGCGCTGGCCTTTACTCTACTCAGGACTTTTCTGGATTAGTCACTGCGCTGAATAGTGAGTACCGCAGCATCGTCGAGGCCAAAATTGGCAAGACAGTCCCATCCTTGCCTTCGGTCTCCTTAGTCTATCGCAGTCTGTTTAATGCCAGTGGGAGCTATATCTATTACCAACAATTTGCTGCCACCATTCATCTCATTCAGCTGTTTGTAGTGACTAGCATGATTTACGTCCTCTCGCGAAGTAAATCCCTTATCTATGCTGATCGCTTCGGTTGGGCACTTCTAGGAAAACTCGCGCCTTATACCTTGGTGTATACCACGATGTTGATGGGAGAGATCGCACTGTTGGTCTGGGTTTTCTCAGCACGATTTGTAGGGGATCCTTACTATATGTTTTTTGTTGCCTTCTTTTACATTATGGCGGCGCAAAGTTTGGGGCTGATGTTATTTACCTTTACCCGTACGGCAATCAGTGCTTATACCCTAATGGCGATCTTTGTGACCATTGCCTTAGCGTTTTCTGGCCTCGGTATGCCCGAGCTATCAATGCCGTTACCGGCGCAGGTTATTGCCAATATGGAACCCCTGACTCACGCCTTGTATGCCATGTTTGATCTATTTATTCGAAAAGTACCTGCTGAACCGGTGATTGGCGTTTGCGCCCTATTGGCCGTCTACCCTGTTATCGTTGGGCTGTTAGTGTTCCGTCGTCTACCTAAACGCTTACGCGACCAAGAGGCAATGGTATGAGCACTTACTGGGCTACCTTCAAAAAAGTACTGGCAGGGATGCTAGAAAAGCCGATGTGGGCGATGTTGCTGCTGTCACTCTGTCTCATCAGTATGGTCTATGCGAAAGGGACGGTATGGGAAATGCCGGTCGGTGTGGTCGATCTTGATCATAGCTCTGCTAGCCATCTTTTAACTCGTAATCTTGACGCGAGTCCCAAATTAAACGTGAAATCCTACGATCAATTGGGTCAAGCAGAGCTGGATATGGGGTACCGAAAACTCTATGCTGTGATTGAAATTCCTGTCGATTTCGAAAAGAAGATGTTATCCGGGGTCAGCGTATCGATTCCTGTTTTCGGTGATGCGACGAACCGCTTACCGAATGGTCAAATTCAGCAAAATGTCGTGGCAGCGTATCAACAGATGCTCAATCAGTATGAAGTCGAATTGATGATGAAGAATCAATTCACTCAGGCTGAAGCGAATGTTGTTCTCACGCCGATGACCGGCCTGACCTTACCCCTGTTTAACCCAGGTATCAGTTTCGCCGCGATTATCTTCCCCGGCCTTTTGGTGATGTTACTGCAGCACTCCTTACTGATTGCGAGCGTCAGGGTTTGTTTGATGATGAGTACAGAAGGGCGGCCTAAGCTTCCTGTTGTCTTAGGTGCACTCTCGGCGCTGATCCCGATCTGGTTGTTCTTATCGATCGTACTGTTCGCACTTTGGCCGTGGGTTCTGGGGTATAAACAGGCGGCTTCTATACCAGTAATTTTACTGCTGACGTTCCCATTCCTTCTTGCGGTACTGGGACTGGGGCGATTATTGACAGAGTGTATTCGTCGTGTCGAGATGATCTATCTGACCTTGTCGTTTATCACCACGCCGGTTTTTTATATTTCAGGTACCATTTGGCCGCTACAAGCCATGCCAAGCCCGGTCAGGTTTATTTCCAGTATATTCCCATCAACCTGGGCCATTAAAGCGATTGCTGGGATGAATCAGATGGGATTATCGTTACGCGAAGCCTTACCCAATATCTGTATGTTACTGCTGCTATTTGCCCTATACAGTATTGCTAGCTTTGTGCTGACCTTCCTCCGCGATAGACGGCTTATTAGTCGACTGATCCATCGCGGAAGCCAGCATTAACAAGACTCCCCAACGGTCTGTCAGGCTTGAGTGTCCAGCGTGGCCCGTTGGGTGGCACTGTAATCCACTAATGAATTTTTATTGGTCGAGCGCTGAGCCAGCGCGGTGACCTCCTCAGCGCATAGGGTGTAATCGCTCTGCCAAAACGGACTACAGGCGTTATCCATTATCCATAACGTTAGGTGCCGCACCGGGGACTGTTGCTGCGCGAGGGGGAAAAAGTCGATGGTTTAGGCTATACAATAGCTGCTATTGTAGGTCATTATCGCTGTTGGCAAACAGATCGAAAAAGGGCAACAGTAATTGGCCGCAGACCTTACCCTGATACCAACTTTTATAGGCACCTATCTCATCCGCTATGCCATGGATCACGCCGAGCCCGGCGCTTGCTAAGCAGAGTCTACCTAGCCACGATGCATTGAATATTTTCTCCCGAGCCATATCACCCTCCAAGGCTAAATTCGGCCAAGCCTCAACAAACAGCGCTAATCCGATAGAGCTTAGCGCGTAAATTAACGGCGAAGCGCTGCGAGAAAGATAAGCCTCGGAAAGATGCGTAAAAGTATCGATGCCGCACTGTGTCAGTATGTGAGCAGGTGTTCCCTTCATCAGCCTCCCATCTAAAATGGCATAATCTAGCACTCAGTGGGGATGGCGATTAAGGCTAAACGGTCACCGCTAAGGGAGGTATCACCCACCTTTTCAAGGTAACGCTAGGTAGGTAACGGATGGCAGGCGAGGGTACTGAAGGCTTTACCCGCATCAAGAGTGCTCCCGCCACCGATGGCGATAACCGTACGGCAGGCCTCGCTAGGTGGCGCCCCCGCATCAAGCTGCGGCGGCGAGGCTTCTTCTGTGACCTCCCCAATCTCGACTCAATGCGAATCGAGGCTGGTCGATAGAGCAGACCAGTGGGGCCCTTTCAGAAAAGAAGGTGATGCAAACAGCAGGGCCTCCCCCGGGGTGTGAGCTAAAAGTGCTGGCAATTCCTGAAGCGATCCAGCGCCACTGAGTGTCTGTTGGTGACTGCATAATGCTGTAATGGATGACATAGCAAGGCTCCCTATTTTTGCTTTACTCTAGCGTCTGACCGGCTAAAGGGTGTAGGCAATGATGCTACACTCTAAGCCCTGTCTATCGCGAGCGGGAGAATTCTCAGAATGGCCGCTAACCCTGTCACGACTACCCGGCGATTAACGGCGCCCTATGCTGTTCAAGTAACCGCTGTAAATCTTCAACCACTAGGCTCAGCTTTTCCGGAGTCGGCAGCGGCAGGATCTGCGCGTGATACCGCTGTAATAGTGACTGTAACTGCTCGAACGCGCGCTCACGTTGTAAGGCCAATTTGCTGGTGGCGAGCAATGTTGCGCAGTCGCGAATCTCTTGGTGAAATTCGGCTAAGCCCGGAAAGTTATAGATAGTAATGGCATTAATCCGCCGGTAGATAATGATCAGATTAATTGCTAATTGATAACGATGAAGCGAGCGACTGTCCAACGTAATCAATGACAGCAGTTGATCGTAAAGTGCGCTGAGTCGGTTTTTCTTACGGCGCTGTGGGTTGGTGGTTAACGTCTGCAATGCGGTTACCAATATATTGCGGATTAACGCATTGGCGAGATGAGTTTTATGCAAGTCGGGGATAATCGCAATAATTACCATTGAGATAATTGCCCCGAGGATCTGGCCAAGCCCGCTTTCTAAAGTATGGCTAAAATTAAAGGTCTCAGGGTTGGTAATCGGGATCAGATTGAAAATAAACATCAACGACGCACCGCTCCCTAAAATTTTATATTGCACCGCGAGGGAGAGAAGAAAGACTAAGATGCCTAAGGCTATCAGGAGCAAGGCAAAACTCTGTTGGGTTGCTGGCAGGATCAGCAAGTAAAACAGCATACTGACCGGGATGATATAAATCATGCCATAAATAAAATCGAGGCCTAACGCTTTAGGGCTCTCCGCGCGCATTGCTAGCGTGGTGACGATACTGGCGATAATTAAAAAGCCACTTATAGCGGTAGGGTCCATCACCAACCACAGTGCACAGCCGACAGCGGTCGTGACAAAGGTTCGCATAGCGTTGATAAAGGCATGTTTGCGTTGCGCGGTGCGTGCGGTGGTTAAGGTGTAACGCGCGATAATCTCTTTTTCGATCTGGTGCAAGGGTTGGTGCGAATGCAGGCCACGCAATAAAATCCGCATCTCTTTCATCGCGTTAAGCCAAGCACTGAGTGCATAAGGCGTTTGTGCCGCAGGCAATTGATGAATAAGCTGGGTAAATTGATGTAATTTTTGATTTAACTGTTCTGGGGTCTGGCACTCGTCTTGAAATAAAAAGTACCAATGGCTATTTCGTTTATCCGGGCGTTGCTGGAAGTATTGCTGTGTCTCGTAGGTCAAGGTCAGAAGGTGAAAGAGGATCCCATTAATCCCCTTTAGACGACGATGCATCATTACGGAGTAATGTGAGGATTCCATGCGCAAGGTCTGGCGCATGGCTTGCAGGGCTTTCGCTTGAGTCAGGTGAGCGCGGAACAGGTCTTCGAAGTGCGGTGTCTCGTCATTGGTGAAGCAGTGGGACAAAAGTTGATAGCAGCTATTGGGTAACTCCGCAACCCGTTGATCGATAGTGCGTTTTACCGAACGGGGCAGGAACAGTAGATCAGAGAATATCAGGCAGAGTAGACCCAAGGTAATTTCAAAGAAGCGATAGAGCGCAATTTGCAGCACGTCGTGTGGGGTCTGCCACGCCGTGACTAAGATGATAAAGACCGAGTACCCGGCTAAGCCAAAAGCGTAACTGATCTCTTGTTTCACGACGGTAAATAGCCACGAGAAAAATCCCGCCCAAGTACAGCAGGCGAGCAGTAATAACAGAGGGACGCGGCTAAAAAAAGTCATGATCAGCACGCCGCCGATACAGCCGACTGCAGTACCAATTAAGCGTAGGAAGCCGCGAAAGCGCAATACGCCGCTCATCGGTTCGCCACCACTGGCAAAGGCAGGAGAGGCGGCGATAATGGCGACCGTCATCATTGACCATTTAGGGGTATCGAGTTCCAGAATAAAACTTAACGCCAGTGCCAACAGCAGCGCACAGGTGGTCTTACAGGCAAAGCGAAGCCGGTAAAAAAGTGAGTTATGCATTGTTTTTATAATCTAAAAATAAAATTTAGAAAAAGGGGTGATGCCTACTGACAAGGCTGCATTAGGGAGCGTAACTAGACTGTTGAAAACATGGTGGCGTTTCCACAAATGGGCGTGAAAGCTATATTACGCTTTTCGTGAAAAAGTGAAAGGTTGATCGCCATCAAAAAAAATAGAATTTTTTGTGGCGATTTATTTTTTTTATCGTAACGCCAACTCAATGCCTTCGGCGAACCCTTAGACCGACAGTTCAGGCAGTGAGGCATGGTCACGCAGAAAGACAGTGAGTACATCTTTGGGGGGGATGCCTCCCGCTTGGGCGATCAGCCATCCTACGGCGCCTCGGTGATAGCTACTATGGTGCAACATATGCTCAACCATCTCTATGGCGCTCATCGCCCCCTGTCCGCCGTCAACAAAGTTAAAGGTGATGGGTTGCGTAGGGGTAGACCACTGCTCGACATAGGAGAGATACCACTCACTGCATGCTGCCATGTCGCGGGCCAGATCGGTCACTGTAGGGGTCTCGACGGTGTTTAGCGCACGATAACCGTGATCGATACCTTGTAGATTACCTTTGAAAATCGCATCAACAACATAAATATGATTCATCAATCTGATCATTATTTTTTTCTGTTCGGCGTATAGCGAGTCGTCGATTGTGGCGATAGCGGCTAAGGTTTGCTGATCGGCCCAGCGTTTAAAGGCGAGTAAAGTTGAAATACTAAAGCTTGCCATAAGGGATTCCACCTAAAGGGATGAGGACTAGATTATTCATCAGCCCGTCACAGAAAGCGAGGGGCATTTTATCCAGACGTGCGCAGTAACGTACAAGCGTATAGATCCTGCGGCAAGCTCTCTTTTTTAGCAGAAAAATGATGCTTGATGCGATAGACCACGTGCACGTTTATGTCGAAGATCTCCCTGCGGCGGCGCAGCGGTCCCAGCAATTGTTGGGCTTCCAGCACGATGAGGCCTTTGCTGACTGGTACGCAGAGGGCGGTCCCTATGTGATCCGCAGTGGCGCGGCGTGCTGTCGCTTTTTCAGCGGTCTGCCGTCACTCCCGAAAATACCATAGCGTTCGCCATTCAGGCGACGAAGATCCCCGCGCTGCTGGCACGATTAGCACAGTTTACCCTCGACTATAGGGTGGTCGATCATCAGTTAACCTAGTCAGTCTATTTTCATGACCTCAGTGGTAATCCGCTGGAAGTGACTTGTAACGATTATGCGGCAGCAACGCCTGTGATGGTTGCTGCCACGCAAAAACAGTCTTAGGGGGATGGGCGGGTTAAACAGCTTGCGTAGGGGCCGGTAATCCCCTTATTGCGTGGAAAGTCGAGATCCCCCCATTTACTGGTGGTGACGCCGAGATTTAACAGCGATTCCATTAAGCTGACCGCTGCGCCGACGCCATCAATCACCGGCATCTGTAATGTCTCACTGAGTTCGGCGGCCAGATCAGCCATCCCTCCACAACCAAGAATAATCGCACCGACATTATCTTGGTGTTTGACGTTTAAACAGAAGTCACGGACTTTCTGCTGTGCCATGCCACTCCCGTCCTCTAGGCTTAGCACCGGTAGATCGATCGCATGCACGGCCGCACAGTGATCCTGAAAGCCATAACGGTGTAAGAGGTGGCGAGCAATAATTACCGTACGCGGCAGGGTGGTGACAATCGAAAAACGGGTCGCGACTAAGCTGGCGACATGCATGGCGGCCTCGGCAATACCCAGCACTGGACCTTTAGCCAGTTCGCGTGCCGCCAGTAATCCTGGGTCACCAAAGCAAGCGATAATGTGGCCATCGACGCCGCGATCCTCGCCCTCTCTGATGTGCTGCAAAATTCCTAATGTGGCGACCGCTTCATCGAAATGTCCCTCGATAGACGGGACGCCCTCTTTGGGGCATACCGCCTCGATCTCGACACGCGACCCTGCAATCGCGCGGGCGGTGTGTGCCATAGTCTCGGTCATGGCCTGACTGGTGTTAGGGTTGATCAGTTGAATACGATGGCGACGCATAAAGGCTCCAGTGAAAAAGGGTTGCACAGTCACTGTGCAATGAGAGTGTCACTGCACACTTATGAATCTCTTAGAATTACACCAAGCGGTTATTTATATCAACCTCAGGGCTGGAATCAAGCGGTAGCAGGCGCTGTCAGTGGCAATGAAATCATTGTTTCAAGGAAATAATAATTGGTATGTTATTTGCAGCCTAAGGTTATCAGTACGATTTCGTTCACGAGGATGGCACTATGGCGCAGCAAGATTCGACAACACCACACTCCTACCCGGCCAGTTATAGCCCAAGATTGACCAATGACGATCTGGCTCCGGTCAGTAATCAACATTGGACGTGGTACAATATTTTTTCGTTCTGGATGTCGGATATCCATAGCATGGGTGGCTATATGGTGGCGGCCAGCTTCTTTGCTTTGGGCTTAGCAGGGTGGCAGGTGCTGCTCTGTCTTCTGGTTGGAATCTGTATTGTGCAGGTGGCCGCCAATTTAGTCGCTCGACCCAGTCAACTGACTGGCGTGCCTTACGCCGTGGTCTGTCGTCAGGCCTTCGGGGTGTTCGGTGCCAACATTCCGGCGGTAATCCGTGGATTGATCGCTTTCGCTTGGTACGGTATTCAAACTTGGCTCGCCTCCAATGCACTGCTATTAGTGTTACTGAAGTTTTGGCCAAGCCTTACGCCGCTCACTGTGCCGCATTTTGTCGGTTTATCTGCACTGGGTTGGATCTGTTTTGCGGTAATGTGGTGCTTACAGGCCATGGTATTCTGGCGGGGCATGCGTACCATTCAGGCCTTTATCGATATTGCCGGACCTGCGGTCTATATCGTGATGCTTGCCTTGGCCATTTGGATTATCTCACAAACGGGTTGGCAGGGGATTTCTCTGACGCTCTCCGAAAAATCCCTAAGCACTTCACAACAAACCTGGCAGATGATCACTGCGGTATCGCTGGTGGTCTCCTATTTCTCTGGCCCGTTACTGAATTTCGGCGATTTCGCGCGTTACAGCAAATCAATGAAAGAGGTTCGCCGGGGCAATCGCTGGGGGCTGCCGTTTAACTTTTTATTATTCTCCGTGATAACAGTCATTATCGTTTCTGGCACTAAGAGTCTATATGGCCAGATGATCACTGACCCCATCGAGACCGTGGCCCACACAGGCAATGGCTTAGTGATGGCCTTGGCGCTGTTGACGATGATGACCGCAACTGTCGGGATCAATATCGTCGCCAACTTTGTTTCGCCTGCCTTCGATTTCTCTAACTGCGCCCCGCAAAAGATTAGCTTTCGTATGGGGGGCATGATTGCCGCGGTCGGCTCAGTGTTACTGACGCCTTGGAATTTATTCCAATCGCCAGAACTGATTCACTATAGCTTAGATGTATTGGGTGCCTTTATCGGACCCTTATTTGGGATTTTGTTGTGCGATTTCTACCTGATCAAGCGCGGTAAAATTGAGGTCGATGAGCTGTTCAATGCCTCTAAAAATGGGCGCTATTGGTATCAAGGGGGTGTCAATCTTCGCGCCATTGCCGCCTTAGTGCCTGCGGTTGTCATTGGCTTGGTGATAAGCTTTATCCCAAGTTTACACGCGGTCGCCAATTTCAGTTGGTTTATTGGCGTAGGCATTGCCGGCGCGGCGTATTTTATGCTGCATCCACGTGAAGCCGTTGCACCTCAGTCCACCACCTTATCCAGCAATTTGGTTACCGGCAAAGAATGATGATACTTTGCGGCGAAGACATAGTGCCTAATCGAAACTGAAGGTATACTGCGCATCCCTTAGGTTGTGGATGTCGCAGTGGATTATGGTTAATTCGAATAAGCTTATTGAGCAGTTGTGTGAGCAAGGTTGGTATTACCAACAAAATGTTATCCCCGGCGAATGGGTAACAGCCTTAGCCGATCTCTGTCATAAACGGACCTTCTTGCAAGCAGGGATTGGCCAAGGCATAAAGAATATTATCAACGAAGCGATTCGTTCGGACAGTATCAGTTGGATTGACCCGCGTGAAAATGATCCTGCAGTGGTGTACTACCTCTCGCTAGTCGATGAGATTAGGCAGCTGCTGAATCAGGAATTCTATTTGGGATTAAATGGCTTCGAGGGGCACTTTTCTCGCTATCCACAGGGAGCATTTTATAAGCCCCACTATGACTGTTTCGCCCAAGATAAGCGCCGTGCCGTCACCCTGATATTCTATATCAATCAAAACTGGCAGCCCGAAAATGGCGGTCAACTCTGTTTACATCTCCCAGAAGGGAAAAAGGTTATCGAACCCGTGGCGGGCAGTATGATCTGTTTCCTATCAGAACAAATTTTACACGAAGTATTACCGACGCAAGTCGAGCGAATGGCGCTAACCGGATGGTTTGTTCGGCATTATGGGCAAGACTACTTTTACAGCTAGTCCAGGACAAAATATCCCACTTAATTTTCAGAAATGTGATCCACATGCCATACTAGTGGCTTGCTTTTTTTTATGTGGCAAATATGCCCTGCTTTTTCACACAGTCATTGAATGAGGTCGTTGTGTCACAAACGAAAACTAAACATCTTGGATTAGCCCAGCTGGCACTAGCCCTCGGTGGCTTCGCCATTGGTACCGGCGAATTTGTTATCATGGGATTGTTGCCGGACGTGGCGCATGGATTAAACAGTTCTATCACCCGAGCGGGCGATGCCATCAGTAGTTATGCCCTGGGCGTGGTGGTGGGCGCACCCCTGATCGCGGTGCTGTTTTCACGCATGCCACGTCAGCGTTTATTGATCGCCCTGATGGGGCTGTTTGCCTTAGGTAACGTGGCCAGCGCCCTTGCACCAGGCTATCTGTCCTTTGTCTTGATGCGTTTTATCACCGGGCTACCGCACGGTGCATTCTTCGGAGTAGCCTCGCTGGTCGCCGCTTCGATGGTGCCGGCGCATCAGCGGGGTAAAGCGATTGGCCGTATGATGTTGGGCTTAACCGTTGCAACGTTACTTGGCGTACCGGCGGTATCATGGATTGGCCATCACTTAAGCTGGCAGCTCGCTTTCTGGTTTGTGGGCGCCTGTGCGGTCGTCTCATTGCTCATGATCATTCGCTATGTGCCTTTCAGCCAAGGGGATCATTCAGCTCACCCGTTACGAGAACTGACGGCGCTTAAAAAGCCGCAAGTACTGTTAACCCTACTAACCGGCGCGACCGGATTCGGTGGGATGTTTGCGGTCTTCAGCTATATTACGCCGACGATGATTCACCATGCGGGGATGAGTGAGGCGCAAATTCCTTGGGTAATGGCTGCCTTTGGTCTTGGGATGATTGCTGGTAGCACCTTAGGCGGTAAATTTGCCGATTGGAGTGTGCGCAAAACCATCGGTCTGTCATTGTTATGGAATATCGCCATTATGGTGCTGTTCTGCTTCCTATCGAAATATGTCGTGACAGGCTTCTTGGCGACCTTCTTGATCGGTACCGCAGGGCTGCTGATCCCTTCACTACAAATTCGTTTGATGGATGTCGCCGGTGACGCACAAACCTTAGCGGCAGCGATGAATCATTCGGCGCTGAATATGGCTAATGCGTTAGGCGCTTTCCTAGGAGGTGTTGTGATTGATGCAGGCTTGGGTTGGGTGTCAACGGCTTGGTTAGGGACAGTATTAGCGGTCATGGGACTGATTATTTTCTTACTCTCATTACGGCTGAAGCAATAGTTTTACGCTTCCCGGCCCCTTAGGGGCCGGGAAAGATCATCAAGATTTATGTTTTTGGCGACTACGACGTAATCGCAGCCCAATTAATATTAAGATCACCACCACAATACCTACGGCAATACCTGGCACCATATAAGGTTGCGCAGCCGCGAGGAAAGGCATACGTCCTCCTTTACGCATCCAAGCTACATCACCCGCTTCAATCGTTACCTGCGGATTACCGTAATGATGTAAAACATAGTTACTGATATCGGCAATTTGCTGATCGGTCAACTGATCGACATAGGTCGGCGAGCTGAAGGCGGGCATTAAGACATCATGATCCTGAGTGGTCCTCCGTACCCCGAATAAAATGGCCGAAACGAGATTATCGGGGTGGATCATGCCGGTCGCCGTGTTATGGAAAAGGGACGGATAAGCCTGATTTGGACTGCCAGCGCCATCCGGTTGGTGACAGCTGGCGCAGTTACCACTGAAAAGCTTAGCACCATTATCGAGGGCGTTATAAGCATTATTCGGTGCATCACCACGGATCGCCGTCTCGACACTGACTGGCTTGCCGTAAGTATACGCCGGTGCCGTTTCCCCTGGGGTACGAATAGGGGCGGTGCCCTTAAGGTAAACGGCAATCGCTTTCAGATCGCTATCCGGTAGATATTGCAAGCTGTGCTCAACCGCTTCTGCCATGCCGCCAGCGGCTTGGTTTTTCCCCTCGGCGCGGCCGGTTTTTAGGTAGCTGACTAATTCGTCTTCTCGCCACCCGCCAATACCGCTGATCGGGTCAGAGGTAATATTCGGGGCGTACCAACTGCCTAAGGGGGCACCCGCCAGCGGCTGGTCGTGTTTCTCTGCCATCATAAAGTTACGTGGGGTGTGGCAGGTGTCACAGTGGGCAAGCCCATTAACCAGATAATTGCCTCGATTCCATTCTGCGCTTTTGCTCTCATCCACTTTATAGCTGTCAGTGCTACCGAAAAGTGCGTTCCATATTCCCATACTAAAGCGAAGATTAAACGGGAAGGGGAGCTTAGTCGGCGTATTAGCTTGGTCGACAGGCTTCACGCCGTGCATGAAGTAGGCATAGAGCGCCTGCACATCTTCATCTGTCATAAGATGATACGAGGTATAAGGCATCGCTGGGTAAAGATGTGCCCCATCAGGTCGAATACCTTCGCGGATCGCTTTGGCAAACTGTGCCTCACTGTATCCGCCAATGCCTTGTGCCGATGGCGTGATATTGGTTGCATAGATTGCCCCCATCGGTGAAGCGATGGCATAGCCCCCTGAAAAGGCTGTTTTACTGCCCGGTGCCGTATGACAAGCCTGACAGTCAGAGGCGATGGCGACTTTTTCGCCTTGAGCAATTAACGCAGCGCCTGCATCAGCCTCGGTTTGCGCGTAGGCGAAAGGGGAGGTTGCCATCAGGGTCAATATCCACGCCACTGTTTTATTAAGCCGCACGATTATACGCCCCCCTTCAAACGTTGAGCCATATCATGGGCCGCTTTTAATCCTAGCGCCGCCATGGTCAAGGTGCTGTTGACTACACTGGCGGAAGGGATTGCTCCCCCTCCCGGTAACCAAAGGTTTTCATGATCGAAGGCACGACAGTTGCTGTCGACGACCGCACTCTTAGCGGAATCCCCCATGATCGTCCCCCCCATGATGTGGTTATTGGCATTGAGGCTGGTGGTAATGTTGAACTCTTTGGCGTTAAACAGCGAACCGATATGACGCAGTTGGGCATGGGCCGCTTCGGCACCTTTGCGTACATAATCGCCGACATCATAATGAATATCAGGACAAGCGAGACCGTGAGCATCTTTACGATCAGCACTGAGCGTAAGACGGTTATCGGGATCCGGTAACGGCTCTAAGCTTATCGACAGGTCAACGCCGTGGGTAGAGCGGTAACGGATCTCTTCATCTAAGGCTTTACCGACCAACCCTTTTGCTAAGGCTTGTTTTGTCGCGGGAACCACCCGTGAAATATTATTAAGGATCATTTTGTTCGCTGAGTAATTCCGGCGGAAGTCCCCGTCACGCGGGCCGACCATACAACTACTCTGCGCTGGGCCACGACCGAGCCACATCGGCTCTTCAGTCAAAAAGCTACAGTGGAAACCAGAGTGGTCCATCATATTACGGCCGACCATATCGGAGCTGTTAGCGATACCGGTCGGGTTATCTTTATTAGCCGCCAGCAGTAATAGACGTGGCGTCTCTATACCGTTACAAGCCAAAGCGAACATTTTTGCCGTGGCTTTATGCGAGGCTTTTTGATTATCCAGCCAATGCACGGCAGTGATGCGGTTTTGACTGTCGGTGTCGATCTTATAGACCACGGACTCTGACTGCACGATTGCGCCTTGGCGTTCAGCCCGCTCGATATGATGTATACCGTTATACATTGCGCCGATAGGGCAGATAGGTTGGCAGTTGTTGTTACCACAGCAGACAGGTCGGCCTTCCCAAGGACGGGTACTGCGACCTTGTGGAATCGGCACAAGGTTATAGCCGTGTGGGTTAACCACGCTGGCAAAATAGTTATCGCCGTGGGCGAAAGGTACCATCTCCATCGGATAGGGGCGACTACGTTCAGCAGGGGATTGCATTGCAGGATCATTGGGACCCGCTACGCCAATCTCATATTCCGCTTCGCAATACCAAGGCTCAAACTCTTGGTAAGAGATTGGCCAGTCGCGGCCAACTTGGTACTTGCGTTGCATTTCGAAATCGCTCGGATGATGACGCCAGCAAGAAGCCGCCCAGTGCCAAGTCGTGCCGCCGACGGTACGCAAGTAGCCTTGTTGAAAGCTACCCGCACTGGGACCGGTGACGTTGACATAATTGTTCGGTGGAAAATAGAGCGGGGCAGGTGCGAGCGGCGATTGCGGGTACAGGCCTTGGAAGTCCGAACCGGCACGGTTAGCAAACGGCATATTACGCCAGTTTTCTACCGCTTGGGCACGGGTGATACGCAGCCCTGCTTCGAGCACTAATACGGAGTATCCCTGCGCGACCAAACGGTCCGCCATCATACCGCCGACAATACCGGATCCGACGATCACAACATCGGCGCTCACATCGCCGCTTGCAGTAAATTCTGGTTTTTTCATGATAGTTAATTTTTATTTTTATGCAGTCTAAGAATGAGGGATTACAACGCGTCAATCACCGCGGTGCTGTTCGCATCAGGAATTGGCGCGGTCCACCATAGGGGGCCATTTCCACAGTAGGTAGGGACCACTAATCCATCACTGACGGTGTGATACATCCACGCTTGTTGGTAGCTGACTAGAACACCGTGGTAATCGTTGCCCACAGTGCCGGTGTACCATGCCGTGATAATTTGTTGCAGCAGTCCCAGTAGGCCCGCGGCTTTGGCTTTTACAGCAAAGGTTGCGGCGCTCATGCCCGCTTGCGTGAGTTGCACTAACGGCGTGATCTGCTGGGCAAATTCAGGCACTTTTTTAACGAAAGCATTAAAGAAGTGTGCGGCCAACTCAGCATTGACGTGCTTGTGTTCGGTAATGGTCTGCGTGACCTGGATAAACGCCCGCAAAGGGTCTCCAGTCGGGGAGGTATTTTGGGCAAGCCCACTAAGGGGAAGCGAGGTAACGAAGCAGCCTGCAGTGACTATCAGCGAGTTTTTTAAGAATCGACGACGGTTGGTATCGGTACCAGTGGTGTCACAATCTGAGTGTGGTGAGTTCGGAATCATGGTCTTCAAAACGGGATGTGATAAAGTTCACATAATATAGTGAAATGCGTCTTGAATGTAAAAACATTATAATGATTGAGGATTAGTTTAGGCAGCGGTAAGCCTGTGGCTTACCGCTCGGCAGGACTACTGACGATGCGCCGATACGCGTTGATGAATGGCTTCACTGCGCCCGGCAAGCCCGACTAAGGTCACTTCGCAACCGTGACGCTGATAACGATGTTCGATGGAGTCCAATACGCTGACACTTGACGCGTCCCACACCTGCGCGGCGGAGAGGTCGATCACGACCTGCTTAGGATCATTAGCATAATCGAAATGTTCATAAAGATCATTGCTGCTCGCGAAGAAAAGCGGGCCTTGGACCTGATAGGTGACACGCTCACCCGATGGGGATAGCGAACGATGAGCCACAATAATATGGCTGATCCGTCGAGCGAAAAGGAGTGTCGCAAATACCGCCCCCACTACGACCCCAAGCGCGAGATTACTGGTCCATACCGTAATCAGTACGGTAAACAGCATGATCAGGGTCTCGCTGACCGGTAACCGACGCAGTGTTTTAGGCTGTAAGCTATGCCAATTGACTGTCTTGATTGAGACGATCACCATGATGGCGGCAAGCACTACCATCGGTATTTTCGCCATAACCTGACTTAATACACTCACTAACAGCAATAACACACAGGCGGCGACCACGGTAGACACACGACTGCGGGCTTTACCCAGCTCGACGTTGACAATGGTTTGGCCGATCATCGCACAACCGGCGACGCCACCGTAAAAAGCCGCCAAAATATTGGCGATACCTAGTCCCCAAGACTCCCGATGCTTATTTGAGGGAGTATCTGTTAGCTCGTCCACCAGTTTGGCGGTTAAGAGCGACTCCATCAGTCCGACCAAGGCTACGCTGATCGCGGCCGGCCAGATAATGCTTAAGGTTTGCCAATTAAGGGCGACCTGGAGGGAGTTGAAACCCGGCAATCCGGGCGACATGCTCCCTTCATCGCCAACATTCGGTAAATGTATACCGGTATAGGCCACCACCGCGGTCAACAGGATGATAGCGATAAGCGGGGCAGGAATGGCGGTAAACAGTCGCGGTAAGCCTAAGACGATAGCGAGTGTTATCGCAAAGAACAGCCAGACCATCGGTCCGTGGCCGATGATATGCGGGACTTGGGCCATGAAGATAAGGATACCCAATGCATTCACAAAGCCGGTCATCACTGATTGCGGAATGTAGCGCATCATTCTCGCCAAACCTAGCCAACCAAACAGAATTTGCATTCCCCCGGCTAACACAACCGTCGGTAAAATATAGTTCACGCCATGGGCAGCCACCATTGGGCCAATCACCAAGGCGACAGAGCCTGCTGCCGCGCTGACCATCGCCGGTCGACCGCCGATGAAAGAGAGGGTTAAGCAGATGACAAAGGAGGCGATAAGACTGACTTTCGGGTCGACACCAGAAATAACAGAAAACGAGATAACTTCTGGGATCAGCGCTAATGCAGTAACGATACCCGCTAAACTCTCAGTCATCAGTTTGGCGGGTGAGGTCAGCACCGCTTTAACTTGCCCAGCTTTTGCTGCAGAACAGGGTTCCATTCATTATACCTTGTTAAATACGACTTATTTATTATTGCTTTTGCCTGAAAAGAGGAATCTCAATACAGGAATGCGTAGATGAATTTCGTAAAGGATAAATGATACGCCAAAAACCATCACTAATCCTGTAAAAAACCCAAGGTAATTATTATGGATTGTGTGGCTTACATATAAGCCATAGACCAAGGTTAACGGGTGGTGAACTAAGTAGATAAAGAGTGAGGCATTGACCAAGTAACTGACAGCGGGTGAATGAATATTTAATAACCGGTAGCCACTGCTAAAGCAGATATTGAGCATACAGATCCCCATTACCATCGAGATTAGCGCATCAAGTTCATAGAGCCAACCATCACCCGAGCTGTTGTGTTGGTTGTAATGGTAGGCACAAAAGGCCACTATCGTGCCGATCCACAGTAATGGATGGGGTTTGATAAACAGTGCTTTTAACGAGGTGATCTGCCACGCGAGCGCGCCCAGCATAAAGAAAGGTAAATAGAACAGGACCTGCATTACCACGATATTCATTAATGCATCTTTCATCACCAGCGGTAAAGTGAATAGCAACACGCGACGTAATAGGCACCAGACCAGAATACTGAGGGTTAAGCCGCCAATAACCTGCCACCAGCCAATCTCTTTATATTGCCACTGTTCAGTCCGCTGTTTTAGGAAACAAAATAACCGATATCCGATCATCGTTAATAAGCAGAGAATTAATAAAAACCATAAGTGGGAAATGAGTTCCCAACACAGGGTGTTATATTTTTCATACAGCGTGAAGTGAGACCACTGCGGAAATTTATCCGAAACATTCTTTAATAGTAAAAATTGCGGAAACGTGATTAATGGTATTGCGGCTAAAAAAGGAATACCGACCCGCTCAAGTCGCACTTTTAACCAGCGATGTGGCGAGTAACGTAAGAAAAGCATATAAGAGAAATAACCGGAGATGACGAAAAACACTTGCATCCGAAACGAGTGGATAAACTCATTAAAGAGGGTCAAGCCGAACGATGAAGTTGGGCTATTAACTGTCCAATGCTGTGAAGAATAAATCAGCGACACATGAAAGGGAACACCCAGTAGCATCAAAATGGCGCGGATGGAATCGAGAAAATATTCACGTTGTGGGGGTTGGGTAGACATCATCTATACTCATCGTCTAGGGTGCAATTTGCACGATTACGGCTAAGATTAAATTAAGTATATCAGACAACCTTGGCTGGAATCGGGTTTCGTAAAACTATCCGAAAAATCCAGTATAGCTAATAAAAAGAGACTATAACTCGAAGATGACTGTCAGAATGCTTGGGAATCAATTATTATAAGCTCAGTCAGTTAGGTACACATTTTTAAGGGGGCGATGTGCTCATCAAGAAAGATACTACATATAAAGGACGACAGCTCAAATGGGTTGGCGCAGCGGTACTTGTCGCACTCTACACGAGCAATAGCTGGGCATTTAGTATCGAAGATGTCGCAAAGCAAGCTAAATCGTTAGCGAAGAAAAGCTATCAAGCTCCAAACAGTAATTTGCCTTCACAACTCCGTGAATTGAAATATGCAGATTACCAACAAATTCAATTTAAACGTGATAAAGCTTATTGGTCTAAACTCCACACGCCTTTTAAGCTCGAGTTTTATCATGAAGGAATGTATTTTGACCAAGCGGTTAAAATAAATGAAGTCACGGCCTCCACCGTACATGAAATAAAATACGATCCTACCCTCTTTGACTTCGGTAAAGTTCCGCACGACGCCGATACCCTTAAAAATCTGGGGTTCGCAGGCTTTAAAGTCTTATACCCCCTCAATAGTCGTAAAAAAGAAGATGAGATCAGCTCCTTCTTAGGCGCGAGTTATTTCCGTGTGGTTGGCGCAGGCCAAACTTATGGCCTGTCGGCGCGCGGCCTCGCCATCGATACCGCCGTGCCAGCGGGGGAAGAGTTTCCGCGATTCAAAGAGTTCTGGATTGAACGTCCAACGGCCAACGCTAAACAACTTACCATCTATGCGTTGCTTGACTCGCCACGTGCGACCGGCGCTTACCGCTTTATTATTCATCCAGGCAAAGAGAGTACGGTTGATGTACAGTCCCGGGTCTACCTTCGTGACACTGTCACTAAGTTAGGGATCGCGCCACTGACCAGCATGTACCTCTTTGGAGCGAATCAACCTTCTCCAGTGGTGAATTACCGTAATGAGCTACATGATTCTGATGGTCTCTCAATTCATAACGGCAACGGTGAATGGATCTGGCGTCCCATCAACAATCCGCGTCGCTTAGGGGTCAGCACCTATCAAGTTGAGAACCTAAAAGGCTTTGGTTTGCTGCAACGTAATCGTGATTTCAGCCACTACCAAGATCTTGACGATCGCTACGACCAACGTCCTAGCGGATGGGTAGAGCCTATCGGCCAGTGGGGCAAAGGCCATATCGAGCTTGTTGAAATTCCCACCAACGATGAGACGAACGACAATATCGTTGCTTTCTGGAGCCCGGAGAAATTACCGGAAGCCGGTAAAGAGATGAAATTTGACTATCGCCTGCACTTTACTCGTGATGAGTCTGCGCTGCATGACAACAATATCGCTTGGGTTCAAGATACCCTGCGCTCAACGGGTGATGTCAAGCAGTCAAATCTAGTACGTCAACCTGATGGCAGCATTGCGTTTTTAGTCGACTTCGTGGGCAAAAACCTTAGCAAGATGTCTAGCGATGCGAAGGTTGCTCCAGAAGTGAGCATCGGCAAAAATGGCGAAATCGTTGAACAAAACGTACGTTATAATCCAGTAACTAAAGGCTGGCGTTTGACTTTACGTCTACGCGTGAAAGATCCGAAACAAGTGACCGAGATGCGTGCTGCGTTAACCAGCAACGAAAAACCATTGACCGAAACGTGGAGCTATCAGTTACCTGCCAATGAATAAATCAACGTTTAACTCTAAACAGTATGTTGACACTCTGCCGCTTGATGCGGCAGAGCAGTCTTCGCTACTCGCCTCTGAGAACGCATCAGATAGCTTTGCAGACTTCCATCACACATTGGGCAACGATGTCACCGCCAGCGATCGTGACGAGGATGCGGCACTGGCCTCCGTCTCATCGCGTGTGAAGATGGCGTGGTCAGAGGCGACCGATAACGATGCTCAGTTTGCTGAAGATGATTTACATCGCACCACCTTAAAGGCGATGCCGCCGGTGCGTCGCGCATTGATGTCTCCAGATAGCTGGGAAACTAATCCGATTACGCGGGCATGGCGCACAATACGGGGTAAATCCCGTAAGCAACGCGAGCGTTTGCAAGATGCACCAACCCGTAACGCTGAAGAGAAATGGCGGGTTGTCGGCACGATTCGTCGCTATATCCTGTTACTGCTTACCTTAGCGCAGACGATTGTTGCCACCTGGTACATGAAAACCATCCTGCCTTATCAAGGTTGGACCTTAATTGACCCGATGCAACTGTTCACACCGGACTGGAAGCAGGCGGTGCTGCAAATCCTCCCTTATGTGCTACAGACAGGGATTCTCTTCCTTTTTGCCATTTTGTTCTGCTGGGTTTCCGCCGGGTTTTGGACCGCGCTAATGGGCTTCTTACAGTTGCTGATCGGTAAAGATAAATACAGTATCTCTTACGGCACGGTGGGTAATGAGCCGCTGAACCCCGAGAACCGTACTGCATTGATCATGCCTATCTGTAACGAAGATGTACAACGGGTATTCGCCGGTTTACGTGCGACCTGGGAATCGGTAGTGCGCAGCGGTAATAGCGAACACTTCGACGTTTATATTCTAAGCGACAGTTATGATGCCGATATCGCGATTGCCGAGCAAAAAGCGTGGATGGAACTGGTCCGTGATGTGGGTGGAGCGGGGAAAATTTTCTATCGCCGTCGCCGTCGTCGTGTGAAGCGTAAGAGCGGTAATATCGATGACTTCTGCCGCCGCTGGGGCCAAAACTACGCCTATATGGTGGTATTGGATGCCGACAGTGTGATGAGTGGTGAATGCCTCTCTGGCCTCGTCCGGATGATGGAAGCTAACCCTAATGCAGGAATTATCCAATCATCTCCGAAAGCTTCGGGGATGGATACGCTGTACGCACGTTGTCAACAATTTGCCACCCGCGTCTATGGGCCACTCTTCACAGCGGGGCTGCACTTCTGGCAGCTCGGCGAATCTCACTACTGGGGCCACAATGCGATTATTCGGGTGAAGCCGTTTATCGAGCACTGTGCCTTAGCCCCGCTACCGGGTGAGGGATCGTTTGCCGGTTCAATTATGTCGCATGACTTCGTTGAAGCCGCATTAATGCGCCGTGCGGGCTGGGGGGTGTGGATTGCCTACGACCTGCCTGGTTCTTATGAAGAGCTGCCACCGAACCTCTTGGACGAACTGAAGCGTGATCGCCGTTGGTGTCACGGTAACTTGATGAACTTTCGTCTGTTTATGGTGAAAGGGATGCACCCAGTTCACCGTGCGGTCTTCCTAACGGGTGTGATGTCTTATCTGTCTGCACCGTTGTGGTTTATGTTCTTGGCGTTGTCGACGGCGCTGCAGGTCGTCCACTCCTTAGTCGAGCCGACCTACTTCTTACAACCGCGTCAGCTCTATCCAGTATGGCCGCATTGGCGTCCAGAATTAGCGATTGCGCTATTCTCTACCACCTTAGTGTTACTCTTCTTACCAAAGATGCTGAGTGTGTTGTTGATTTGGTGTAAGGGTGCGAAGCCGTATGGCGGGTTTGTTCGGGTCTTTATCTCGCTGATTCTGGAAATGCTATTCTCAGTTCTTTTAGCACCGGTCAGAATGTTGTTTCATACCCTATTTGTGGTAAGCGCCTTCTTGGGCTTAAAAGCGGTATGGGACTCCCCGCAGCGTGACGATGACTCGACGCCGTGGAGCGAAGCCTTCCGTCGTCATGGTTCTCAGATGTTGTTAGGGATTGTCTGGGCTTCTGGCATGGGCTATCTGGATCTTAACTTCCTGTGGTGGTTAGCGCCAATTGTAGGCTCGCTTATTCTTTCCCCAATTGTGTCGGTAATCTCAAGCCGTGCAACCGTAGGGTTAGCTTCACGCCGCGCGAAACTGTTCTTAATTCCTGAAGAGTTTGAGACGCCACAAGAGCTGATTGATACGGATAACTACGTGCTGCTTAACCGCCAACGCGTCTTAGAGAATGGCTTTATGCATGCGCTGTTCCATCCGTCCTTCAATGCATTAGCCACTGCGCTCGCGACGGCGCGTCACCTACAAAGTGATCTGCTGGATCATGCACGTGAGCGCCAGATCGACCAACTGTTGAGTGAATCGCCGGAAAAAAGCAGTGCCAATCAGCGCCTGCTGGCCATCAGCGATCCGGTGGTCTTAGCGCGATTACATAGCCGCTTGTGGCAGCAGCAGGATAAATATCGTCAATGGCACGACAGTTATGCCAAAGTCGAATTTAACCCTAACGCTTTACAAGCTAACTGATAAAAGGCGGCGTTAGCCGCCTTTTTTAATGGGTTTACACTGTTATGATAAAAAGACTTTGTATTGTGCTGTCGATTGTTATGCTCACGGGCTGCGGCAGTATTATCAGTCGAAGTGTCGCGGGACAGGGAGCGGGGCATCAGTATTACCCCGGGGTGCAGTGGGATTTGCGCCAAGGCTATTGGCGCTTTTTGACCATTCTTGATCTACCGCTTTCATTGATTGTTGACACCTTTATGTTACCCATTGATGCCAAGCACGGTGATTATCCGTAATTACCAGCGCTCAGAGTCGCTGTTGTCATCGCTCCACTCTTCGGCAGCGGCTCTACCTTCCTCGGTATCAGTGGGTGGCGCAAGTTGAAACTCACCCTCGTCCCATTCGTGCAGCGTATTCTCTGGTTGCCACTCGGCTAAAATCTCGTCTTCATCAAACTCGTTATCCCAGATCGCTTGTGCGGCTTCATCGAAGTAAAGCGGCAGACATTCGCTGGGGGCTTCTTCTTGATCGGCAAATTCCGCCTGCCACATGGTGTCACCGTCTTGCATCACATATTTTTGTAATGAAAACTGGCTTACCGAGGCGCTTAACTCGTCCACCTCAGGGTGATCGGCCAGGAAAGTCTCTTTTGCAACGCTGATTGCTTCGTCTAAGGTGGTGAATAAATCCATTGTCGTAACCTCAATCACTGTGGGAATAGATGAAGCATAGAACATATTTTTTAGCCTGAGGGACCCACAGCATATTTTTATTACTTTTCAGTTTTTCCTGAATGAAGTGCGGATAGGCTCTTGGGAAGCATGAGGCTATCGGGTATCATAGGCACCTTTTCAATCCCCCTAAACAGGACGAACACCATGCCAGTGTTACATAACCTTGTCTCGAATAAAGAGTTAAAACAGCGTTTAATGGAGGAGACCGAGCCGCGCACCACTGTCTCGTTCTATAAGTATTTCACCATCAATGATCCGCAGGCGTTTCGCGACCGGCTTTATCAAGCATTCCTCAACCTAAAAGTGTTTGGGCGAGTCTATATCGCGGCGGAAGGGATTAACGCACAGATCAGTGTCCCTGCTAGCCGATTTGAGGCAATGAAGCAGCAAATTTTCGACTTCGATCCTGCGCTCAATGGCTTACGGATGAATATCGCTCTGGATGATGACGGGAAGTCTTTCTGGGTATTGCGGATGAAGGTTCGTGAGCGCATCGTGGCGGACGGTATTGACGATCCAAGTTTCGATGCCAGTGATGTCGGCGCTTACCTGAAGGCCGATGAAGTTAACGCTATGCTTGACGACCCCGAGGCTGTCTTTGTCGATATGCGTAACCATTATGAGTTCGAGGTGGGCCATTTCGACAACGCAATGGAAATCCCCGCCGATACGTTCCGCGATCAATTGCCGATGGCCGTCGAGATGCTGGCAGAGCAAAAAGAGAAGAAGATCGTCATGTATTGCACCGGTGGTATCCGTTGCGAGAAAGCGAGTGCGTACATGAAACACCAAGGCTTCGGTAATATTTATCATATTGAGGGCGGGATTATTGAATATACCCGTAAAGCACGTGAGCAAGGACTACCGGTACGTTTTAAAGGAAAAAACTTTGTCTTTGATGAGCGGATGGGTGAGCGTATCTCCGATGATGTCTTGGCCCATTGTCACCAGTGCGGGGCTTCTTGCGATACCCACGTCAATTGCCTAAACGATGGTTGTCATCTCCTGTTTATTCAATGTGATGAGTGCGCAGTGAAATACCGTGGCTGTTGTAGCCCTGAATGCTTGGAAGAGTCAGCGTTGACCCCTGAAGAGCAACGCCAGCGCCGTGCAGGTCGTGAAACCAGTAATAAAATCTTCAATAAGTCGCGAGGATTATTACGGATGACCCTGCCAACGCCAATCAATAAAGACGACGCCTAAGGGTTGCCCCTGCTGAGCAGGGGCTTTTACGTCGGACGATCACTAAAATTGCAGGGCGGCCGTTAGGTCGCCCATTTTTTGATGGCCGTGTGCCATCAATGCGTGATCGCGTGCGGTTAAGCCGTTCAGTAACGGTAGGTCGTGTACGCGACTGATAAACCGCAAGATCGATCCGGTATCGTATTGCGTATTGTCCACATGTCCGCGCCGTGCAAAAGGTGAAATCACCAACGCCGGGATACGTGAACCCGGTCCCCATCTATCCCCTTTCGGTGGGGCGACAGGATCCCACCAGCCACCATTTTCATCAAAAGTGATCACCACTACCGTATTTTTCCACTGCGGACCACGCTGTAATTGGTCAATAATATGCGCAATATGACGGTCCCCGGCTTCGACATCAGAGTACCCCGCATGCATATTCAGGTTGCCTTGCGGTTTATAGAAGGTTACTGGCGGTAATGTACCCGCTTGTATATCGGCCAGAAAATGGTTAGTGGTCGGGGAATCACCCAATCCACCATCGCGTAAATGTTGCTTTCTGGCGGCCGGATGAGTCGGGCCAAGGTTCTCAAAATAGTTGAACGGTTGATGATGCAGCTGGAAATCAGGACGAGGAGGGAAATCCGTGCTGTCTTTCTGGTCGTCAATCGCAAATTGCCAGCCACCGGCATACCATGCCCAATCAATCCCCTTTGCCGTTAACTTATCGCCAATATGAGGGTGCTTTTGCGCGGGCAGTACGTTGGCCTTACTGGCATCGGCATAATCGGGACGCTGTGGATCGCGGCTGGCAGAGGGCCAGAACGGCGGTTGCATAGTGTTTACGGCGTAGCCATCTGGGGTAATTTGACTCGGCCCGAATTTTGGGATGCCGGTTAAGGCACTGGCGGGCGAGTCAGCCAGCGGTTTTAACCGTGTGTCTGTAGGGTCATCGCTCATCAATTCAGCGATTAATCCTTTGGCAGGGGATGTCTTAACCTCTGGGTAGAAAGGGGCTTGCGCGCAGGCCAGATATTGGTGATTGAGAAACGATCCGCCGAATGCACCTTGGAAGAAGTTGTCACAGAGCGTGTATTCGCGCGCCAGCTGCCATAAGCGCATAGTGTAGGCACTGTTGGCATAATAGCCCATGGTCAAGGCACCAGAATCGGCCCAAGCGACAAAGCGATCATTTTTACCACCGTTAATCTGCATCTGATTTTGGTAGAACACATGCCATAAATCGCGGGTGATTACCCCTTGTGGCAGCGCTTCCTGATCATCACCCTGCAAGGCGAAAGGTTTATTGGGCAGATTAGTCAGATACTCCGCCTGCTGATCAATTTGGTAACGCTTATGATTGACGATTTGAGGATCCGGTACCATCCCTTTCCAAATTGGCGGTAAATGCGGGAGTGGCGATCCGTCCCGATCAACTTGGCGCGTGGCCTGTTCACTGAGTTGATTAAGGGGTTGTTGACTGCCAGGAAAGTTTGCAAACAGATTATTAAAGCTGCGGTTTTCGGCGTAAATGACGACAATATTTTTAACGTGTTCACGCAGCAGCGCCGTCTGTTTTGGTGCGGAATACTCATGTAGCGGACGTGCAGACGCCCCTTGCGGTTGGCTAGCCTTGGCGCTACCGAGGGGGAGGAGGGTAGAGCTGACCCCCAGTGCAGAGGCTCCCGCCAGTAGTCGACGACGTTGTGGATTTTCAGGAGTGGGGGCGTTTTGATTCTTCGACTTCATGCGATGTCCTTGTGCTAACAAGAAAAGTTAGCGTCACGATACGGATTAAGCGTGACGCTTTGATGACATCAATGAAGGCGGATTAACTTTTTGCGAAGCGGCTTAAGCGGAAAGGAGAGATGACTGTTTCAATATCATTGCCCAGTGCGAACTGACACGCGATTTCGCCCAGTGCCGGGGCGCATTTAAACCCATGGCCACTCAAGCCACTGATGACCAACCCGGTTTTATCCTCTCCAAGGTAGTCGATAATGAAGTGACCATCTGGCGAGTTATCGTAGCTGCAGGCTTGTCCGAATAGGCACGCGCTCTGACCCGGTAAAAATTGCTTTAGGAAGCTGAAGCATTCGCTGCCATCGGACGGAGAGTGACCGAAGGGCAGGCACTCTGTAGCATCGTTAAGCGGTTGGCCGCCATCGTGCCGCGCCACTTTTAGCTGATCATCCTCAGCAGGAAAACCGTAATATTGGCTGCCATCGGTTAACTGAGCGGTGAACGCTGGGAAGTGGGTCTGGTGGCTAAAGCGGCCATCGGATTGGAACCAAGCCATGACCTTGCGTACCGGGGTGATCGGCAACTCGGGAAGCAGCTTTTTCGCCCAACTGCCAGCCGTAACGATAATCTTTCGTGCAGTATAGTCTCCGTCGGCGGTGGTCACGCGATAGAGATCATCATAGTGGCTTATCGACTCTACCGGGCAATTAAACAGCTGTGCGCAGCCTTGCTCTTGCGCAAGGCGGATCCAGTGTTCAACCGCTTTTTCGCTGTAAAGGTACCCGGCGTCTTTATCGATTACGCCGTGGTATTCCGCTGGGATAACGAAGGTTTCCCAGCGTTGCATAATATCTTCGGCGCTGAGCGCTTCGACATCGATTGACCAGGTCTTAGCACTGTCAAGTAATTGTGGAACCAGTGGGCTATCGATTGGCGCGAGAGATAGTACGCCACTGCGTCGAAAAAGCGTGGTGGCGGCAGTTTTTTCTAACGCCTCCCAAAGTACCTTACTACGTTGAAGTAGCGGTACATACTGGTCGCCTTCGGCATAGGCATAGCGGATTAAACGCGTCTTACCATGGTGTGAGCCCTGCTGGTGGGGAGGGTGATGGGCATCGATCATTAAGACGTTGAGGTTGTTAATGGTCGCGTAGCAGCCCGCTGCAGCGCCGACTGACCCGCTTCCGACAATAATGACATCGTAAATCATTGCATTGCTCCGCTATTTTCTTTGCAGCATAGCAGAGTCGAGCGGCAGGAGACAAAAAAAGGCACCCTAAGGTGCCTTGGATGATTAATGCTTTGCCCTGATTGGCTGGCTCTCTGACTCTTCAATACGAGCAATACCCGCTTCGAGTAGAGAAATAAACTGCCTAGCCACATCCGTCGTGATCCAATAAGCTGGACCGATGTCGGCGTTTTCTTCTGTTTGTTGGTCCGAAGAGACCGAATGCAGACGAATCATCATCGCATCATAGTCTTCTACGGTACTGATATCCCAACCGACTAACGGATGTGTTTGGATCACATTATTTTCTTTATCCATCTTAACCTCCATAATCGTCAAACATAAGTGAAGACTGAGGTCACAAGTTCCCTGTTTCGTTACACAGGAGGATAAAGTATAGCATGGATTTTACGCCTTGCTGATTATTCAGCGAGGACCTGCCATTGTAGCGTTTCGCCCGCTAAGAATGGAATAAGCTGTTCATTTCCTAACGCGATCTGTTCAGGTACGGTCCACGCTTGACGCTGCAAGGTGATGGTTTGCTCGCTGACCGGTAGTCGATAGAAGGTAGGGCCATTAATAGAACAGAATGCTTCAAGATGTTCTAGGGCGCCAAGCTCATCGAATACACTGGTATAGGCGGCTAGGGCGGTGGGTGCATTGAAAACGCCGGCGCATCCGCAGCTTGATTCCTTACGAGACTGCACGTGCGGCGCAGTATCTGTGCCAAGGAAAAAACGTGAATGCCCGGTTGAGACCACATCGCGCAAAGCTTGCTGGTGGATGTTGCGCTTGAGAATCGGTAAGCAGTAGAGGTGCGGACGAATCCCACCGCTCAGCATATGGTTACGGTTAAACATCAAGTGCTGTGGGGTCACAGTTGCGGCCAATAGCTCATTGCCTTCCTGTACATACTGCGCCGCATCACGGGTGGTAATATGTTCCATTACGACACGTAGCGCAGGGTAGCGTTGACGTAACGGAATCAACACTTGATCGATGAATTGCGCTTCACGGTCAAAAATATCGACATGGGCAGCGGTGACTTCGCCGTGGATCAATAATGGCATGCCGAGGGCTTCCATACGTTCGAGCACTGCAGCGATATGATCGATGCTGGTCACGCCGTGACTGGAGTTAGTCGTCGCATGGGCCGGATACAGTTTTGCTGCGGTAAAGACACCCTGCGTAAAGCCCCGTTCAATTTCGTCAGCAGATAGGCTATCTGTCAGATAACACGTCATTAAAGGGGTAAAGTGATGCTTAGCGGGCAGTGCGGCTAAAATTCGTTGACGATACTGTTCTGCAGCGTGAACGGTGGTCACAGGCGGTACCAGATTCGGCATCACAATGGCTCGACCAAAATGCGCACTGGTGTAAGGCAGGACAGTGTTCAGCATAGCATCATCACGCAGATGGATATGCCAATCATCAGGACGACGAAGGGTAAGCGTGTTTACAGGGGATTTCATCAGCAAGGCTCCGGCTAAAGTATCAACAATTAGGGCGTTCAGGCCGGGAACCAAGGATAATGGGCAGCGCCACAGATTGCACTCTTTTTTTTCAAATGCGGTGAGTTACTCCGACGTCAGAGGGAAATAGCGTAGAGTGAACGAGCGTGACGGCACGATAGTCGTCTCCATAGGTGATGTTAATCGGTAAAAGTTATTATCCCGGTATAAAAAGTCGTTCTGATAGGCTTCGTCTAACCTTACGCGCGTTGATTAAGCAAGAAAGGGGATAACGTGGTAAAGAATAAGTCGCGCGGAGGCAATGGAAACGGGGGTTATCGCCTTGAAACGCTCTCAAAAAGGGTGGAGAAGAGGGAATGCCTACCCGGCTGGGCAGGCATTTATTGCAGTTAAGGCGCGAGAGGGATCACTATCTCCCCCGGTTTCACTTCAATACCCGTCGCATATTTCTTAGCGAGAGCTTCGGCTTTTGAACGATCGCTGCTTAATACCCATGCTGGTTGTTGGGTAAAGTAATCACGCAGAGAGGTTGCCAATATCGGTTTGAGACCGTCGACGATACCTTGAACTTTTTGCGGCTGAGCCTGTGCATCAAGAATAGTGAGATCGTGCAGGTAGACCGCACCTTGCTGACGATTGAAGACCGGCACTGCGCTCATTTTCAGCTGGAGATCGGCGTTTTGTTTACCAAATAGCGAAGCAAAATCGACTGTGGCATGTCCTGATAGCACCACTTGGTTCGCCGCCGCGCGACCTATTTCAGCGTGTAAGGTATTTAGGGTGATATGCGCATTGGCTAATCCATTGATACCAATATCTTTGTCAAATGCTGCATGCTTGCTCAGGCTCTGGTTAATTTCCTGTTCACTTAGCGTATAGGATGCCAAGTGATCACAGCCAGCTAACACCAGGCTGCAACAGAACACCATAAGGGTAAGACACTTACGCATGGCAATAAACCTCTACTGGGCTAAATCGAATAATAAGGGAACACCGGATTGAGTCGAAAGCGAATCACGTAGGGCGGCGACGGGCGTAGGCCAATCAATCTCTTCGACCAAGGTCAAGTTACGTAGTAACGGGAAGAGATGAATATCATCATAGGAGAGCGTGCCGTTGACCGCGTGCGGCGACTGGATAATTTCGACCAAGCGCGTTAAATCATGATTAATTTTTGCAACGAAATCGGCACGTTGTTCGCGCAAGGGGCCGAAGTCGCCAATATAAGCCTGTTTTTTTGCCGAGTAGTAGTCGCGAGCAGAGGAGGTGGTGAACTCCGCAAAGTCGGTAGTTGGCATAATAGGCAACAGCAGTTTATTGATATAAGTCCCTACCTCCGTGAGCCACTGAGCCAATTTTTCAGAGGTCTGACTGGATAGGCGAGGCGTCGCGGAAAGCGACTCGATATAGTTGACGATGTCCAAACTTTCGCCCATCGCACTATTATCGTCTTTTACCAAAATAGGTAACATTTTTTTCCCAATCAGCTTATTGGGCGTCTCTTCATCATCATTCAATAAGAAAGAGACTTCAACCGGTTGCTGATCTAAACCGAAAATCATCCGCGCTTTCACACAGAACGGGCAGTGGTCATAAACATAAAGATGCATAGTCAGTCCTATTCTTAAGGGAATCAATCTACTAGTGACAATAATTGTACGCCAGCCGGTGGGTTCTGCCAAACAGCGAAATGAGGCGTGCCACTTTACTCGTTGCGACAATTAGCAAATAATCAGCGCAAAGTGGGTTTCCTTGGAGACATTATGTTTGGCTATCGTTCATCTAGCCCGAGAATATCACTGAATTCTTCTTCAATGCATATCAGAACCGTTGCAGACCGCGACAGTTGGTTATTGACCGATTATTATCAAGAAAATCGCGACTTCTTAGTACCGTGGGAGCCGTTACGCGACGAAAGTTACTTCCAGCATCGCGGCTGGGAAGCGCGTCTTCAGGTGATGGGGATGCAACAAAAGCAGGGCGAAGCCTTTTACTTTTTATTAATGGACCCCAACCAGCAACAAGTATGGGGCGTCGCCAATTTTAGCCAGGTGATCCGCGGCTGTTTTCAGGCTTGTTATCTCGGCTATTCACTCGCCGCCTCGCAGCAAGGTAAGGGGCTGATGTTTGAGGGCTTGTCCACCATCATTCCCTATCTACAAAAACAGCAGCAACTCCATCGGATTATGGCCAACTATATGCCTCGTAACCAGCGTAGTGGGGCACTATTACAGCGGTTAGGTTTCGAAAAAGAGGGATATGCCCGCGATTATCTAAAGATAAACGGACGATGGGAAGACCATATTCTCACGGCGTTGATCACCCCGACTGGCTAGGTGGTCATCGGTTGTAACAATCGGAACTGATTATTTCTAGGAATGACAGTACACTAGCCAACATTATCCGAGTGGGTCACCCTAAATTGTCGATTATTCAGGATGTTTTTCTTTTATGAATTTACTTAAATCATTAGCGGCCGTGAGCTCCATGACACTGTTCTCGCGGGTGCTAGGTTTTGCGCGCGATGCCATTGTGGCGCGTGTTTTCGGTGCTGGGATGGCGACCGATGCCTTTTTTGTTGCTTTTAAATTACCGAATCTATTGCGTCGAATTTTTGCTGAGGGCGCATTCTCGCAAGCCTTTGTTCCTATCCTCGCCGAATATAAGAGTAAAGAGGGTGAGGAGGCGACACGAATTTTCGTCTCCTATGTGGCAGGGTTATTAACGCTCGTTCTTGCACTGGTGACCGTTGCCGGGATTATCGCTGCGCCTTGGGTGATTTATGTGACCGCTCCTGGCTTTGCCGATACGGCCGATAAATTTTCACTGACCACCGCGTTATTACGGGTTACCTTTCCGTATATCTTGTTAATCTCGATCGCCTCCTTACTGGGCGCTATCCTCAATACTTGGAACCGCTTTTCGGTCCCAGCCTTTGCGCCCACGTTACTGAACATCAGTATGATTGGCTTTGCGCTGATTGGATCACACTTTTTCCATCCACCGGTGATGGCGCTAGCGTGGGCGGTAGTGGTCGGCGGGATCTTACAGTTAGGCTATCAGCTCCCACACCTGAAAAAAATTGGTATGTTAGTGCTACCGCGAATTAATTTACGGGATGCTGGCGTCTGGCGGGTCTTACGTCAAATGGGGCCAGCGATTTTAGGGGTATCCGTCAGCCAAATCTCGCTGATCATCAATACTATTTTTGCCTCGTTTTTGGTTTCCGGTTCCGTCTCGTGGATGTATTACGCCGACCGTTTGATGGAGTTTCCCTCGGGCGTACTGGGGGTGGCCTTAGGGACAATTTTGTTACCGTCACTGTCGCGGAGTTTTTCGAGCGGTAATTTCGATGAGTATTCCCGCTTAATGGATTGGGGCTTACGTCTCTGTCTATTACTGGCACTGCCGAGTGCGGTGGCACTCGGTATTCTTGCAGGTCCTTTGACCTCCGCACTGTTTCAATATGGGAAGTTTTCTGCCTTTGATGCCGCGATGACCCAACGCGCACTGGTTGCTTACTCTATTGGCTTGGTTGGCTTAATTGTGGTGAAGGTACTAGCGCCTGGTTTTTATTCGCGTCAGGATATTAAAACGCCAGTGAAGATTGCGATCATGACACTGATTATGACGCAGGTTATGAACTTAGCCTTTATTGGGCCACTGAAACATGCGGGCTTGTCGCTCTCTATCGGTTTGGCCGCCTGCCTCAATGCAGCGTTACTCTATTGGCAACTGCGCAAGAAAAAATTCTTCATTCCGCAAGCAGGCTGGGGCATCTTTTTAGCCCGCTTGATCGTCGCCGTGGGGGTGATGGCCGCCGTACTGTATGGTGTGCTGCTGTATATGCCAGCATGGGGCCAAGGCCTAATGTTTGAGCGGTTACTGCGTCTGGCAGCGGTCTGTGCTGCGGGCGGTATCAGTTTTTTTGCCACGCTGCTGCTGCTGGGTTTTCGTGTGAAGGATTTCTCCCGTCGCAGTGTCTGCTGATCCTATCGATTGATGACCGGATGACCATCCGGTCCATAAAAATGCTGGGCTTGCAGTGGTTGGAGGACGTTGAGCACCTGTTCGGTCCACGCCAGCTGCTGGTTCAGCATTAACGCTGTGTGTTGATTCTGTTCGGCAAGCTGCTGTGCCAGCGGCTCAATACGCTGCCACATTGCGGCCAGTGGCGGGTGCTCCGAATAGGGTGGCGCTAATGCTGACGCGCGCTCTGACTCGGACCGTCGCTGTTCCACAAAGGTCAAGGTCACCAACAGTGCCTGCTTATCTTCGCTCAAGCTGATCAAACGACGGCTATTCGGTGTAGCCGCCATCAGTTGTTGCTGCTCTTCCTTCATTAGATGACCTAGCGAGGCTAGCACATGATACAGACTGTTCAGCACGGCGCTAAGATTACCGTAACGATCAGGCATCATAGTCTCCCTTAGCGGCGGCCAGTAGTTTATCGGCAATCTTACCGGCATCCACCTGATAAGTGCCTTCAGCGATGGCTTGACGTAATCGCTGCACTTTTTGATTATCGATATCGTTATAGCTGATCTGCGTAAAGCGTGAGAGAGAGTGACTCAAATCGACGCTATCAGCTTGATTATCGGCGGTCAGGGTTGGGGGCGACTGCTGGCCGGCGGACAGGGTGCGTGTGCGCGTTTGTCCTTGGACCAGATCATTGCCTATCCCCGTAATACCTGGCATTTTTTCGATTGTCATACGCTGTCCTTGTAAAAAAAAAGCATAATAAGAGGTGCTCACTCTGTTTATCGGCGAGATAACGAAAAACTTGATAAGTTTTATTCGGTGATTATTTCACGATAATCTCTTTGTGTTCGTTCACGGTGGCGGTCAACCATTGGCCGTTATCCAGTCGTATTCTCAGGGACTGATTGACTGCGGCATTGTCTAATGCAGTGCCACGTCCCGCAATTTGAAACCCTTTGCCCGTTAACGTTATCGGAACCGTTTCACCTTGCTTGACGACCCAAGGTTGGCGAAATTGGTTCTTCGTCAGCACCCTACCAGAAGCGATCCGTTGCAAGGCGATTAACGGCAAGGGTAAGGGGGTCAACCAGCTATTTGCGGGCAGTGTATCAAGGCGCCCCACCTCAGTCGTAATATCCTCTTTGGTGACCCACGCGCCTTGTTTAATCGGGCGTTGACTACGGTAAAATGTTCCTATCACTTTTACTCTAACGCGTAACACAGCGACCTGCCGATCACAGCGAGCCGTCAGCGTCAGGGCACCCCATCGACGGCTATTACTGGGTAGCTTAAAGCGAGGAGCGGCGCAGGTGAGCGGCGTTGAGGGTGATTGCAGAATATCCACGTGTAGCGCCTTGGCATAGTCAGGTTCTCGTTGGGCGAAGAAAGTCACTAACTGGTCAGCTAAGGGGGTGGCGTGGGCGCAAGTCGCCATGAACAAACCTACTATGATCCAGAGCGCTTTCATGCCTTACCTCCCCAATAAATGAGACAAGTGTAACCCTGGCCGGCGATCACCAAGCGTGGAATTACTCGGCGTTTTATCGGCTATTCAAACGATTTGTTCTGAAATGATTAACGTATTCTGCGTAATATTCAGTCAGCAAGGATAACGTTATGATGGACCGCCTCGACCAAACTCTCGACTTTGCGAGTCAAGCGCTCGCGTTACGTACCCAGCGACAAAGCATATTGGCCGGTAATATTGCCAATGCCGATACGCCTGGCTATCAAGCGCGTGATATTCCCTTCGCCGCTACGCTAAAGCGTGCGGTATCCGGTGCAGCAGCCCGGATCGAGGGCGTGCCATTACGCTTAACCTCGGCAGGTCACATTGCTGGAAAAAGACAACCCTCTCAGCCTATTAACCTGATGTATCGCGTTCCCGATCAACCTTCCGCGGACGGTAATACCGTGGATATGGATAGAGAGCGGGTGGCATTCTCAGAAAATAGTGTGAAATACCAAACGGACCTCACCTACCTCTCTAATCAAATCAAATGGCTGAGCAGTGCCATCCAAGGATAAGGAACCCCGTAACATGCTCTCAATCTTCGATATCTCAGGTTCGGCGTTACGTGCTCAGTCGCAGCGCCTTAATGTTAGCGCCAGTAATTTGGCCAACGCTGACAGTGTGACGGGCCCCGAGGGGCAGCCTTATGTCGCCAAACAGGTAATTTTCAAAACCGAACCGATGAACGCCAGCGGTATCGGTGGTGTAAAAGTCTCCGGGATTATCGATGATCCCACGCCATTTAAGCAGGTTTACCAGCCAGAGAACCCGCTCGCCGATGATAAAGGATACGTCAAAATGCCTAACATTAATGTCGTTGCCGAAACAGTAAATAGCATCTCTGCCTCACGCAGCTATCAAGCCAATGTTGAGGTATTAAATACCGTCAAAAGCCTGATGTTAAAGACTCTGACACTGGGCCAATAAGGAGGCGAGACGCATGTTATCTGAAATCAGTAGCGCCAATCGACTAAGCGCCAGCGCGACGGCAACAGCCTCAGCGACGGGAAACTCGAGCGCCGATTTACAAAACCAATTTCTCACGCTGCTTATTGCGCAATTGAAAAATCAAGATCCCACTAATCCGATGGATAACAGCCAGTTAACCACCCAGTTAGCCCAGATTAATACCCTGGCGGGGATCGAGAACTTAAATACCACGCTCTCCTCGATCTCTGGACAAATTAATACCAACCAATCGGTACAAAATACGTTACTCATCGGTCATGGCGTAATGGTACCTGGCGATGCCATTTTGGTGGGAGAAGAAGCGACGACACCTTTCGGATTCGTAACGGATACTGCCGCGACGTCGGTGACCGCCACCATTAAAGACAGTAGCGGTAATGTTATTGCGCAGCTCGATCTTGGGGCTATGGGAGCGGGGACTCATACTTTCCAGTGGGACGGCACGCTTGAAGATGAGAGTGCCGCCCCCGCAGGAAAATATAGCGTGAGTATCGATGCCGCCAACGATACAGGAGCGATTCATACCTCGTCATTAACCTATGCCATGGTCTATGGCGTCAACCCTACTGCCAACGGCGCAGTGCTTAATTTAGGCGCCTACGGTACCGCGACCCTCGATCAAATTAAGCAAATTCTTTAACTATTAGGAGATAAGTATGTCTTTTTCGCAAGCAGTCAGTGGATTGAATGCAGCCTCGAGCAACTTGGATGTAATAGGGAATAATATTGCTAACTCGGCAACCAGTGGCTTTAAGAGTTCAACTGCAGCCTTTGCCGATATGTTTGCCGGTAGCCAAACCGGGCTGGGAACCAAAGTCTCTGCGGTTATCCAGAATTTTGGCGATGGTGCTATCAATGCGACAGGTCGTAACCTCGATGTTGCCTTGTCGGGAAATGGTTTTTTTCGCTTAGAAGACAGTAATGGCTCGATTTATTACTCCCGTAATGGCCAGTTGCAGCGTAACGCCGACGGTTACCTAGTAAATACCGAAGGTCTACAAGTGACGGGCTATCCGGTAACGGGCTCCCCTGCCACGGTGCAAACGGGCGCGGATCCGGTGCCGATTATGATCCCGACGACTCAGCTTCCTGCCAAAGCCACGACTCAGGGATCTTTGCAGGCCAATCTAAACTCTTCAGACGCGTTACCGACGATGACGCCGTTCGATGCCAAAGAGGTGAACAGTTATAACGCGAAGAGCAGTATGACCGTTTACGACAGCCAAGGGAATGACCACCAACTCGATCTCTACTTTGTAAAAACCGCCAACAATCAATGGCAAGTCTATCCCATCGACAGTTCAACCGGTGAAGCTTCCGCCGATTTTACGATGAGTTTTGATGAGAACGGTCAGTTGACGAGCGATGCCATGCAGTCAATCACTATTCAAGGCAGCAATGGGGCGGCAGCCAATCAAGCATTGACCTTAGATTTTTCTGGCAGCAGCCAGCAGAACACGGGTGAGACACAATTTGGTAATCCAAAACAAGATGGCTATGCGCCGGGTGATTTGACCGGATTTACTATTAATGACGACGGTACGATCATCGGCAGCTATTCGAACCAACGCACGCAGGCGATGGGGCAGATTGTCCTCAGTAGCTTCACCAACAGTGAAGGCTTACAACCGATGGGAAACAATCTGTGGAGCGAAAGTTCATCCTCAGGCCAACCGGCTATCGGCACACCAGGCAGCGGTAATTTTGGCACCATGACGGCTGGCGCGCTCGAGGCATCAAATGTCGATCTGAGTAAAGAGCTGGTCAATATGATTGTTGCGCAACGTAATTATCAATCCAATGCCCAGACGATAAAAACGCAAGATCAAATCCTCAATACCTTGGTTAACTTACGATAAAGGATCGCGCCATTCATGGATAGGATGATCTATACCGCGATGAGCGGAGCGAGCCAAACCCTCGCCTTACAAGCGGTGACCTCGAATAATTTAGCCAATGTGTCGACGCCCGGCTTTAAAGCGCAACTGGCAAATTTTCGCGCGGTACCAGTGGAGGGCGCCTCACTCGCAACACGCAGCTTTGTGACGGCCTCCACGCCGGCAGCGGATCTGTCTGCTGGTCGCTTCAATTACACGGAACGGACACTCGATGTTGCGCTGCAAGCCAATGACTGGCTTGCCGTCACGTTACCCGATGGCACCGAGGCCTACACGCGTAATGGCAATATGCAGATCTCACCGGAGGGGATCCTGACCCTAAATGGCCATCCTGTGGTCGGCGAAGGTGGGCCGATTGCCATCCCTGAGCATGCGCAATTAACCCTCGCAACGGATGGGACCCTCACCGCATTGAATGCTGGCGATCAGCCAAATGCCACAGTGGCGATTGGGCGATTAAAGATTGCACAAGGCGAGCCGTCACTGGTGATGCGGGGGGATGATGGGCTTTTTAGGCCAACGGCAAAGGCCATTGCCCAATTTGGCGATGCACGCTTACCGGTTAATCCTTTGGGTAAAGTGATGCCGGGCGTGTTAGAGGAGAGCAATGTCAATCCTGTGCAATCGATGGTGGAGATGATTAATCATGCTCGCCGTTTCGAAATGCAAATGAAAGAGATTAGTCACGCTGATCAGAATGAGCAAAAGGCTAACCAATTATTATCCATTACGAGTTGATAAGGAAAGACCATGATCCGTTCTTTATGGATTGCTAAAACTGGGCTTGATGCCCAGCAAACAAATATGGATGTCATTTCTAATAACCTTGCCAACGTTTCAACCAATGGCTTTAAACGCTCACGAGCGGTATTTGAAGACTTGCTCTATCAAACTTTACGCCAGCCAGGGACTCAGGCATCAGAGCAAAATACGTTGCCTTCCGGTTTACAGATTGGTACTGGGGTTCGTCCCGTTACCACTGAGCGTCTGCACTCTCAGGGGAATTTATCGAAAACAGATAATGCGAAAGATGTCGCCATCAATGGTCAAGGCTATTTCCAAGTCTTACTGCCGGACGGGAGTTCGGCTTACACCCGCGATGGTTCGTTTCAAGTTGATCAGAATGGCCAACTCGTGACTAATGCGGGTTATCCGGTACAGCCTGGGATCACCATTCCGGCCGATGCGCTGAGCATCACTATATCGAAAGATGGCATCGTCAGTGTGACGCAGGCTGGGCAGACACAACCGGCACAAGTTGGGCAATTGACCTTAAATACCTTTATTAACGATGCCGGGTTAGAGAGTAAAGGGGAAAACTTGTATCAAGAAACTCAAGCTTCCGGTGCGGCGACCGAGAGTACGCCGGGCCAAAATGGGGCAGGCTCACTCTATCAAGGTTATGTTGAAACCTCGAATGTCAATGTTGCTGAGGAGTTGGTCACCATGATCCAAACGCAACGTGCTTACGAGATTAACAGTAAAGCCATCAGTACCTCAGACCAGATGTTACAACGACTCACGCAACTCTAACCCGCCATGGGCGTGTCGGTACGCCCAACATAAGACAGGAGATAACGGTGAAAATGCGCTGGTTTTATACAGGTTTGATGTGGTCAACTATGAGTGCCCTCAGCGGCTGCGCCCTCATTCCTCATACTCCGTTAGTAAAGGGGGATACCTCAGCCAAACCTGCCGTACTGCCGCAACCCGTAATGAATGGGTCAATCTTTCAAGCTGTTGCGCCAATGAATTTCGGCTATCAACCGCTGTTTGAAGATCGTAGACCCCGCGCGATTGGCGATACCTTAACTATTATCCTGCGGGAAAATGTGAGCGCCAGTAAAAGTTCTAGCAGTAATGTCTCACGAAAAGGCAGTAGCCAGTTTGGGCTGAGTGTGGTGCCACGGTCGTTGAATGGCTTATTGGGCGGCGATAAAGCTAACTTCGATGGTTCAGGCGGTAATGATTTCAGCGGTAAAGGGGGCGCCTCGGCGAATAATACCTTCACCGGAACAATCACCGTCTCGGTCTCAGCCGTACTGGCAAACGGTAATTTAAAGGTGGTTGGTGAGAAGCAGATTGAGATTAATCAGGGAACCGAATTTATCCGTTTCTCTGGCGTTGTCAATCCGCGCACCATCAATGCCGATAATGCGGTACTTTCCACTTCAGTTGCCGATGCGCGCATCGAGTATGTGGGTAACGGCTATATCAATGATGCCCAACAAATGGGATGGCTACAGCGTTTCTTCTTAACAATCGCACCGATGTAAGGGAGTCTTAGGATGCGAATCATCATCATGATTGGATTACTGTGCTGGAGTTCCACCTCGCTTGCGCAAACGCTGCATATCCGAGATGTCACCCAAGTGCAAGGGGTCAGGGAAAATGCCCTGATTGGTTATGGATTAGTGGTGGGCCTTGATGGGACGGGCGACCAAACTACGCAAACCCCTTTTACCACACAGTCGATGAGTAATATGTTGTCACAGCTCGGAATTACACTGCCTGCGGGGACCAATATTCAGCTAAAAAATGTGGCCGCTGTGATGGTTACAGCGAAGCTACCCGCCTTCGCGCGACAAGGCCAAACTGTCGATGTCGTGGTGTCCTCGATGGGGAATGCGAAAAGTCTGCGCGGCGGTACGCTGTTATTGACGCCGCTGAAAGGGGTGGATAATCAGGTTTATGCCCTCGCGCAAGGCAATGTAGTGATCGGCGGGGCAGGTGCACAAGCCGGTGGTAGCAGTGTGCAGGTTAACCAGCTTAATGGTGGGCGGATCACTGGCGGTGCGACCGTCGAGCGGGAATTGCCGAATAATTTTGGTGATAAAAATCAACTGGTCTTACAACTGTCGCGTAACGATTTTTCCCTCGCCCAGCGGGTGGCCGATGTGATCAATCAATATAGTGGGTATTCTGCCGCTGAGCCATTGGATGCGGGCAGCGTTGCGGTGCGTGTCTCACCCACCCAAGCATCCCAAGTTCAGCTATTAGCCAAACTGCTAAATTTACCCATTACGCTACCGTCTGCCCGCGCGAAAATTGTGATTAATGCGCGAACCGGTTCAGTCATTATGAATCAGCAAGTGAGTATCGAACGCTGTGCCGTCGCTCAGGGTAATCTGTCGGTCACCGTTGATAATCAAGCAAAGGTTAATCAACCGGATACACCATTGGCCGGGGGAGAAACGGTCGTCACCCCGCAAACGAATATTTCGTTACGTGAGCAGGGGGGAGTGCTACAGAAAGTGAATACCAGCGCATCGTTGAATGATGTGGTGGCTGCGCTGAATACGCTTGGTGCTACCCCAACGGAGCTGATGTCTATTTTACAAGCGATGGATAGTGCCGGCTGCCTGAATGCTGAATTGGAGATCCTCTAATGGATATGTCGATTGCAACGGGGTGGGATGTCAATGAGTTGAACACCTTACGTGGGGCGGTGAAGCAGTCGCCGCAAGATAATATCGCTACGGTAGCGCGACAAGTGGAAGGTATCTTCCTACAGATGATGCTAAAAAGTATGCGGCAAAGCCTGCCCGGAGGGGATTTACTGGGGAGCGACTCGCAACGACTATTTACCTCGCTCTATGATCAACAGATCACCCAGATGGCACCCGCTAGTCCGTTAGGATTAGCGGCATTGATTGAAAAGCAGATGCAGCCTGTGACACCGCCGAGTACGGAGGCCGGGCAACGTGCGATGCCATTTGATAATGACCGACAATTTTTCCAACGGCTTTCACAGCTGGTGGAACGAAAAGTTGATCGCGTTATGCAGTTAGCTCAACCTATGCAGCAATTTATTCAACGATTATTGCCACATGTGAAAATTGTGAGCAAAGAAACTGGTATCCCGGAGAAACTGATCCTGGCTCAAGCAGCGTTAGAGTCTGGCTGGGGACAGCGACAAATCACCACCGAGCGGGGGCAACCCAGTCATAACCTGTTCGGTATTAAAGCCGGTGGGCGCTGGCAGGGGCCGACAACGGCGACCCTCACTACAGAGTATCGTCGAGGTCAGGCAGAAAAAACTACCGAGCCGTTTCGCGTCTATCATTCATGGCAAGAGGCGTTAAAGGATTATGGCGATCTCTTGGCAAACAATCCTCGTTATCAGGCAGTGACTTCTGCACGTAGCGCCGAGCAAGGGGCCTACGCGTTACAGCAAGCAGGCTACGCCACGGATCCGCACTACGCCCAAAAGCTTATCGCCATTATCCGCCAGCTCAATCAGAGTCTACCCAGTCAGCACCCTACCGCCACACTCAACCTAAACGAATTATTTTAATTGTCTTTATAAAGTCTCTTTTATCTTGTGCCGATAAACAGGTTGGAGCGTTATCAGGCTAAGACATTGGCAAGTTTATCAGGGTAAGGAAAAGTTATGTCGAGTTTAATTAATTCTGCGATGAGTGGATTAAGTGCCGCCCAGCAACTGTTAACCAGCACCGCGAGTAATATCAGTAGTTATACCATTGCGGGATATAACCGTCAGATTACGGTGATTTCTGAGGCACAAAACACCTTTAGTGGTAACAGTTGGTATGGAAATGGGGCGATTGTGAACGGTGTTCAACGGCAATACGATGCATTAATCGATAGTCAACTGCGCAATGCCAGTGCTAAGAGTAGCGCGCAGTCCGCGCATTACACACAGCTCTCTGCCATTGATAAACAGATGACGCTGGAAGGCGGCACCTTAAATGACGGGCTAGAAACCTTCTTCGATACCTTACAAAATGTGGTGAACAATGCTGCAGACCCTGCTGCCCGTCAAGCGGTGATGTCGCAAGCTGCAGCGCTCACTAATCAGTTTACGAGCACGCAGACGATGCTCGACCAGCAACAGCGCGATATCAATTCGCAATTACAGAGTACCGTCTCTGCTATTAACTGCTATACCCAGCAAATTGCGACCCTAAACCAACGTATCTCACAATTATCGCAGAATGGTGATGCCCCAAATAATCTGCTCGATCAGCGTGACCAATTAGTGCGGGAGCTTAACGATCAGGTGGGGGTGACGGTGGCGATGCAGGATGGCAATATGACCGTTAGTATTGCCAATGGCTTTACACTCGTCAGTGGCAGCAAAAATTATGCGCTAGAGGCGATGCCCTCGAACGCCAATCCTGAGCAGCTAACGTTGGGGTATCAAGATAAGCTGGCTGGTCAAGTGGAGCTGCCAGAAAAGCTGTTTAAGACCGGTAAGGTAGGGGGGCTTCTCGCTTTTCGCCACGATGAGCTCAATCAGTTGCAGAATCGACTTGGGCAATTAACCTTAGCGTTCGCTACCGCGATCAACAGTGTGCAGGAGCAAGGCTATGACTTGAACGGTCAGCAAGGGGAAGCGATGTTCAGTATCGGCCAGCCGGGTGTTAAGCAAAATGTGTTGAATACCGGGACGGCCTCGATGAGTGCGGTATTCACCGATGCTCAACAGGTGCAAGCCTCCGATTATCAGCTGGTCTTTCAACAAGGTAGCTGGCAGGTGACTCGATTGAGCGATAATACCTCCGTCCCAGTCGAAGCCTCGGCAGACGGGACGACGCTCAATTTCGAAGGACTCTCGATCACTGTCAGCGGCAGCCCGAGCGAACAGGACCGTTTCCTCCTCCAGCCTGTTAATCAGTTAACCCATCAGTTTTCATTAAATTTTAGCGACCCGAATAAATTAGCTGCGGCAGAGGATCTGTCGGGCGAAAGCGACAATCGTAATATTCAGAAGATGCTCGACTTACAGTCGCAAAAATGGGTCGGCGGCACGCAAACCTTCAGTCAAACCTGGAGCTCTGCAGTCAGTTTTGTTGGGACACAAACGCAAGCTTATGGTAATGCCGTGAACTTATCGGACAATATCATTACTCAGCTTACCGCACGTCAGCAAGCCGTCTCGGGGGTTAATCTGGATGAGGAATATGCCAACCTCACCCAATATCAACAGTATTACATTGCCAATACACAAGTGTTGAATACGGCCAGTGCGCTATTCGATGCCTTAATCAGCGTGCGGAGCTAGTACAGAGAGGGAGTCAGTAATATGCGATTAAGTACCACCTTCATTTTCCAACAACAAACGCAGGGAATAAGCCGGGCGCAAGCGGACTGGTTAGCGGCAGGACAGCGATTATCCTCAGGGAAGCGGGTAGTTTCACCCTCCGATGATCCGGTTGCCGCTTCGCAAGCTTTAGGGATCCAGCAGCATCAACGCACCGAGCAGCGTTATAGTATGGCGCAGCAATTTGCGCAAACCACCATGAACACAGAAGCCACCGCACTCTCCTCGATTAGTGACAATATTCAAGCGGCGATCAGCGATATTGTGTATGGTGCAACGGGTACACTTAACGATGATGATAGGCAGTCGGTGGCAGTTAAGCTAGAAGGTGTACGCAACCAACTGTTAACTATTGCTAATAGCCAAGACAGTAGTGGGCGTTATCTGTTTGCTGGTTATAACACTGCTCAGCCACCCTTTGTCGAGGACGCTCAAGGGGTAACTTATCAAGGCGGCGACCAACCGATTAAGCAGCAAGTGGATAATCAGCGGGTGATGACCCTGACTCACACCGGTAAGCAAGTTTTTCAGTCAGCGTCCCCTAATCCAAAATTAGAACCTGATGGCAGTTTAGGCGATACCGATCTCTTTTCGATAATCGATAAGGCTATTGCAGCGCTTAAAACGCCGCTGCAAGATGCGGATGATTCGGCTATGAAAGATTTTCAGGAGGCGATGAATTCGGCCAACCGAGGCCTGAACAATAGCTTAAATAATATTCTGACGCTGCAGTCGGAAAATGGGACTCAGCTACAGGAGTTGGAAAGCTTAGGTTCGATTAGTGCTAGCCAGAGTATTCTTGCACAAGGGCAATTGAGTCAATTAGTGGATGCTGATGTGACACAGACCATTTCGGAATACCAAATGAAAGAGACGGCGTTACAGGCAAGTTATACCGCCTATACACAGATGTCTAAACTCTCGCTGTTTCAGATGAATAAGTGATAGATAATAAAACACCCGCGAAATTCGCGGGTGTTTTATTTTGCGCTAACTTAGCTTGCTTTGGTCACGTCCGCGCTAGCATGGTGACGTGCAGCATGCCCACCTGCCGCACCTTTACCGGTGAAATGATAAGCCGGACGTACCCAATCACTCTGTTTCACTGGCTCGGCTACCCAAGCTGGGGCCTCGGCTTTGGTGACAGGTGAGGTTGCGACCAGGCGGCCTGCGGTAACTGCTGTTGGGATAACAGGTTCCGTAACCAGAGGCTGAGTTTCGACCACTTCAGGCTGTGACACCGCAGGCTCATCTTGTACAGGAGCGGGTTCAACTGTTACGACCGGTTCAGGTTCAGCAACCACTGTTGCTGTTTCAGTCTCGGCAGGTGTTGGTGCAACAGGCGTCACAGGGGTTTCAACCTGAACAGCATCGGTGATCGGCAGCGTAGCGGCCTGCTCGATGTCGGTGTCAACTGGTGTCTCTGCGACTGACTCGACAGCAGTCACTGGCAGATCATAACGTACCCAGACTTTACCTGAGGCCATTTCCGGTGCCGCAGCAGCGGTGGTGACAGCCATTGGGGTTTGTTGCGGATAACGGTCGTCACGATAGCGGCGACGGCGTTGACCACTGACTCGCAGATGGCGTGGTGAACGACGTGAGCGGCGCGGTGCAACGTTATCCTGATTCTCCGTAGCCTGACGAGCCGTAGAGGTTTCAGCGACGTCACCCGTTGGCTCAGCCTGTGGCGCGGCGATTGGCGCAGCGGTATCCGTATCAGCCACCCGCACTTTTTGTTGCAGCGCACGAGGCTGACGACGTGGCATCACCTTCGCTTCACGTGGCGCTTCTTCGCTAACAGGCGTTTCAGCTTGCTGCTCAGGGGCCGTTTCTTGCTTACGCGCTTCTTGTTGCTGGCGACGCTCTTCTTGACGACGACGCTGACGCTCAGCACGTTGTTCACGGCGTTGTTGCTCGCGCTGTTGACGGACTTCATCACTGACAGCATTGTCTTGACGCGGTGCGCGTTCTTGACGAGGCGTGTTTTCGCTGTTGTTTGCTGAGTGACGCGCTGGCTGACGACGCGTATCGTCTTGTTGTGCGGGGTTGCTGCTCTCTTTTTGATTCTGACGGCCAGAACGGTCGTTCTTATCATTGCGGTCATAACGATTGTTATTACGGCGTTGATTATTACGGCGATCCGATTGGCGTTGTCTATCTTGTGACTGAGACGCAGTCGAAGCAGTTGGCGCGGCGGCAGAGGTTTCTGTCGCTGGCTTTTCTGCATTGTCTGAACCTGCAAAGAAGGCTTTAATGCCTTTCACTAAGCGGCTAAAGAAACAGCCCGCGGTTTTTTCTGCTGCAGGGGTGGCTTGCGTTTCGCTGACAACCGGGGGTGCATCAGGCATAACAAAGGCGGCCAGTGCAGGTTGCTCTGGACGACGACGCTCAGCGGTCTCTTCTTCCGAGGGCAGCGCCATCTCTGTTTCATGCAGTTTCGGTAAATGGTAGCTGAGCGTGTGAGTCTCTTCACCTTTACGTACACGCAGCACTGAGTAGTGTGGCGTTTGCATTTTGTCGTCAGGAACGATAACGGTTTTTACGCCACCTTGACGCGTCTCAATGGCATTGACTGCCGAACGCTTCTCGTTAAGTAAGTAAGACGCGACTTGAACCGGCACGATAGCATGCACTTCTTTGGTGTTATCTTTTAACGCTTCTTCTTCGATGAGACGCAGGATAGAGAGCGCTAAAGATTCGTTATCACGGATGGTTCCGGTGCCACTACAGCGTGGACAAACATGGTGACTCGATTCGCCCAGTGATGGACTTAGACGCTGACGCGACATCTCAAGCAAACCAAAGCGTGAGATATGGCTAATTTGAATACGTGCACGGTCTTGGCGAACGGCATCACGTAATTTATTCTCGACTGCGCGCTGATGGCGGGCTGGCGTCATGTCGATAAAGTCGATAACGATCAGGCCACCTAAATCACGCAAGCGTAATTGACGGGCGATTTCATCCGCAGCTTCGAGGTTGGTGTTGAAGGCGGTTTCTTCGATATCGCCACCACGGGTTGAACGCGCGGAGTTAATGTCGATAGCGGTTAACGCTTCGGTGGTATCGATAACGATAGAACCGCCGGAAGGAAGACGGACCTCACGTTGGAACGCGGACTCAATCTGCGATTCGATTTGGTAGTGGCTAAAGAGCGGAATTTCACCGGAGTATAATTTGATTTTACTGGTGAAATCAGGACGACCCAACGCAGCAATGTGTTGACGGGCTAATTCCAGAACACTTGGGTTATCGATAAGGATCTCACCGATATCTTGACGCAAGTAGTCGCGGAAGGCACGGACAATCACATTACTTTCTTGGTGGATAAGGAACGGTGCTGGGCGGCTGCTCGCTGCCTTTTGGATCGCTTCCCAGTGCTTCAGTCGGAAATTTAAATCCCACTGTAGTGATTCTGCTGATTTGCCAACGCCTGCGGTCCGAACAATCAGACCCATACCATTAGGGATATCGAGAGAGGAGAGGGCTTCTTTTAATTCGCTGCGGTCATCGCCTTCAATACGGCGAGAAATACCGCCTGCGCGCGGGTTATTTGGCATGAGGACCAAATAGCTTCCCGCTAAACTGATAAAGGTTGTTAAGGCGGCGCCTTTATTCCCGCGTTCTTCTTTATCGATCTGAACAATCACTTCTTGACCTTCGCGTAAAACATCTTTGATGTTTGGACGCCCGTGGCCGGAGTAATTATCAGGGAAGTATTCGCGGGAGATTTCTTTTAGGGGGAGAAAACCATGGCGTTCAGCACCATAGTCGACAAAAGCGGCTTCTAAACTGGGTTCAATACGAGTGATTTTACCTTTATAAATGTTCGCTTTCTTTTGTTCATGACCCGGACTTTCAATATCCAAGTCATAGAGTTTTTGTCCATCTACCAGTGCAACACGCAACTCCTCCTGCTGAGTTGCGTTAATGAGCATTCTTTTCATTTACATGTTCTCGTCATTATCATTTTTGAAAAGCTGCGGGCATTACTGCGATGAGCGAGTTATCCGATGGCTTCGTGTCTGTAGGCAATCACGTCAGCCTCACGGCTGTCGATCGCTTAAGAAGCGCATAACGTCGGGGAAGTGTTACTAATCAGTTTCACAATTCCGTAGAGATCATCTCTTCCCGAATTAAGGGCAGAGGGCAATATCCCATCTCGTTCAGGCTGCAGTCCGCAGCCCGCTAACTATCTGAATCGACTAAACGTCTTATGCCATTGCAGCGTGTTGTCTTTTCAGATAAAAATTCAACTAAGTCGCTTTACGATGCAAAGTTCTGCAATCGTTCAGCCCCAGCATTATTCCATTGCTCCCCTTCATATAGCAAGGTGACTTTCGCGTTGTTGATCACTTTATTTATTATTTAAGCAATTTAAGGGGCAAACCGGAAAATAGCTGGTTAAAAAGAGAGCATGGTGCCCGAGATTAGCACGCGTCAGCATAATAAAAGAGTGGCGATAAATCTTGACTCTCTTTACACTTATTCGCATGAAAACAGAACATAATGGCGTACAGCTGATTGCCATCACGTCGGAACACGACGGACAGCGAATTGATAACTTTTTACGAACCTTTTTAAAAGGGGTTCCGAAGAGCATGATTTATCGAATCTTACGTAAAGGTGAGGTTCGCGTGAATAAGAAAAGAGTAAAACCGGAATACAAGCTTATTGCCGGGGATGTACTGCGTATCCCGCCGATTCGAACGTCTAAAAGCGATGCGCCGGAAGTCTCGCCTAAGTTAGCCCGTGTCGCACAGTTGGATGACGCGATTTTGTATGAAGACGAGGCCATTTTGGTATTGAATAAGCCGTCTGGTACCGCGGTACACGGTGGCAGTGGCCTGAGTTTTGGTGTAATCGAGGGGTTACGGGCGTTACGACCCGAAGCGCGCTTTTTAGAGTTGGTTCATCGATTAGATCGTGACACCTCGGGTATTCTGCTGGTCGCTAAAAAACGCTCTGCGTTACGCTCTCTCCACGAGCAGCTCCGCGATAAGACCATGCAGAAGGATTATCTTGCCTTAGTGCGTGGCGAATGGCCATCACATCTTAAATCCGTTAAAGCGCCACTATTGAAAAATATTTTACAAAGTGGTGAGCGGGTGGTGAAAGTCAGCAGCGAAGGGAAACCTTCTGAGACACGCTTCAAGGTTGAAGAGCGCTTTGGCTTTGCGACGCTGGTGAAAGCGAGTCCGGTTACCGGTCGAACTCACCAAATTCGGGTGCACACTCTGCATGCAGGGCATCCTATTGCCTTTGATGATCGTTACGGTGTAGCCGTGTTTGATCAACAATTAGCGAGCACCGGACTGTCACGTCTCTTCCTCCATGCGGCAGCGCTGACCTTTACTCATCCGGCAACAGGTGAAACCTTAAGGGTTGAAGCCCCGTTGGATTCAGGGCTTCAACACTGCTTGAATACCTTACGTCAGAAGAAAAACGCTTAAACCGCGTCGGGCATTAATCGGTTAAAGGATTAATGCCTATTTTTCTCAAAATAGCTGATAGCGCAATCAAGGGTAACCCGACCAATGTGTTGGGATCATCTCCCGCCATTTTCTCAAACAACGTGATCCCCAATCCCTCCGACTTGAAACTTCCTGCGCACTGTAAAGGCTGCTCTTTGTGGATATAGCCCCAAATTTCGTCGTCGGTCAGTTCTCTAAAGAACACTTGATAGATTTCCAAACGTTGATGCCACTGATTATTTACGCCGTCATATACCGCTAATCCTGTGTGGAAGGTCACACATTTTCCCGACGATACACGTAATTGCGCAAAGGCTTGCTCAGGCGTATGCGGCTTACCGAGTACGCGTTCCGCTAAACTTCCCAGCTGGTCACAGCCAATGATTATACTGTCTGGGTACTGGTCAATCAGTGCGGAGGCTTTTTCACGGGCTAAGCGCAAGACTTGCTCTTCGATCGATTCATTGGGGATAGCAGATTCGTCGATATCCGGTGCGGCACTGAAGAAGGGCAGGCCTAATTTATCTAAAACAGCCTGACGAAATGGCGATGATGAGGCGAGTACGAGGTTATATGGCATATTTTTTTCATAATCTATAGCGAATTAGGTCAACTCATCTTAAACTATCTGCCGCACTGGTTGCGAATTTCTCGGTTAAAGATGCGGGGCAATGGCCTTTTTCTTTGACTCTTCATCATTACAAAGTTAATATGCGCGCCCTATGCAAATAGTAAAATTACCTCTTACTCTGGATCTGCAACGTACTGCACAAAAACGCCTTGATTATCAGGGAGTCTATGTTGCGGACGCGTTACAACGTTTAGCCGATTCAGTGGTGAGTGTGGACACCGATGTGTCGTGTATCATGTCGTTCGGCATTGATAGCCAGCGCTTAGCCGTCCTTGAGGGGACTGCTGACGTAACGGTGACGTTATGCTGCCAGCGCTGTAATGACACGTTCACCCATCCTGTCCACGTAAAATACCTCTTCAGCCCTGTTCGCAATGACGAGCAGGCGGAAGCGTTACCAGAAGATTATGAGCCGGTTGAAGTCGATGAGTTTGGCGAAGTCAATTTGCTTGCGGTGATCGAAGATGAACTTATCCTCGCATTACCTGTCGTTCCGGTACATGATTCTGAACACTGTGAAGTGTCCGACGCGGACATGGTATTTGGCGATTTGCCTGCAGAGGCAGAAAAACCGAATCCATTTGCCGTATTAGCAAGTTTAAAGCGTAAGTAATAGGAGTAAGGTCCATGGCCGTACAACAGAATAAACCAACCCGTTCCAAGCGTGGCATGCGCCGTTCACACGATGCACTGACTACGTCTGCTCTGTCCGTAGATAAAGTTTCTGGCGAAACGCATCTGCGTCACCATGTGACTGCTGACGGTTACTACCGTGGTCGCAAGGTAATTGCTAAGTAATTCTGGCCGCGAAGCTAGGTATTACTTTGACACGTGTGACCCTGGCTGTTGATGCCATGGGCGGGGACTTCGGTCCCCACGTGACAGTGCCTGCAGTTCTGCAGGCACTGGGCATCTACCCCTTCTTAGAGATTTATCTCGTCGGGCTCCCCGACATACTCCAGCCATTACTTGTTAAAGCAGATTCTTCTGTGCTCGAACGTTTGCATTGTATTGCCGCCGAGTCTGTTATCACCAGTGATGTCAAACCCTCATCGGCTATCCGCCAAAGTAAAAATAGCTCCATGCGGCTCGCGCTCGAGTTAGTCAAAGAGCAGAAGGCGCAGGCTTGCCTCAGTGCGGGAGATACCGGCGCGCTGATGGGGATTGCATTATTACTGCTCAAACCTCTGCCACAAATCCGTCGTCCAGCCTTAATGACCCTGTTACCCAATGCGTTAAATGGGCAGACTGTCATCCTAGATATTGGTGCCAATGTCGAAGCAGACAGCGAAATGTTAGTACAGTTTGCGTTGATGGGCACAGTCGTTGCCCAACAAATGTTAGCCATCTCTGAGCCACGGGTCGCATTACTCAATGTTGGTCAAGAAGAGAGCAAAGGGAAAGAATCTATCCGTCAAGCCGCGAAATTATTACGGCAACAGAGCGGGATCCGTTATACTGGCTTCTTAGAAGGAAGTGAATTACTAATAGGTCAAGCGGATGTCTTGGTCTGTGATGGATTCAGTGGCAATGTGGCATTGAAGACGTTAGAAGGCGCAGTCAGATATTTTCTTCAACGTGCAGGGCGTGGCCAGTCAATCTGGCGGCGACTTATCCGAACACTGCTTTCACCAAATACCAGTAAGATTGATCCAGACAAGTATAATGGTGCATTTTTATTAGGGTTGTCGGGCGTGGTCATTAAGAGCCATGGGGCAGCGAATCAGCAAGCTTTTTTAGCGGCAATTGAGCAGTCGATATTGACGGTGCAGCGGCAACTCTCGCAGCGAGTCGCCCGCCAATTAGCCACTGTAGTAGCCAGGAGTGACAGAACATAAATGTTTAGCAAAATTATGGGTACGGGTAGCTATCTACCTGAACAAATCCGCACCAATGCAGATTTAGAAAAAATGGTAGAGACGACCGACGAATGGATTGTCACTCGTACTGGCATCCGTGAACGTCGCGTTGCAGGTCCCGATGAAAATGTGGCAACGATGGGTTTCCATGCTGCGCAAAAAGCCATCGAGATGGCAGGTGTCGATAAAGATGATATCGGATTAATTATCGTCGCGACCACCTCATCAAGCCATGCTTTTCCAAGTTCAGCCTGTATGATCCAACAACTGTTAGCGATCGCCGACTGTCCTGCCTTTGACTTAGCCGCCGCCTGTGCCGGATTCACCTATGCACTGAGTGTCGCAGACCAATATATCAAGAATGGCGCAGTCAAATACGCGCTGGTCATTGGTTCAGATGCGTTAACCCGAACGCTCGATCCGACCGATCGGGGTACTGTGATTTTGTTCGGTGATGGGGCTGGCGCAGTGTTACTTGGACAGAGTGAAAGTGAAGGGATTATCTCAACCCATCTGCACGCTGATGGCAGTTATGGCAAACTCCTGACACTCGGTTACCAAGACCGTGCACATCAAGATCAACCGTCGTTTTTAACGATGGCGGGTAATGAGGTGTTTAAGGTTGCAGTGACTGAACTCGCTCACATTGTCGAAGAAACATTGGAAGCGAATGGCATTGATCGTTCAGAGCTTGATTGGTTAGTGCCTCACCAAGCCAACCTACGTATTATCAGCGCTACTGCTAAAAAGCTCCATATGGGAATGGATAAAGTCGTTGTCACCCTTGACCGTCATGGGAATACCTCTGCGGCCTCTGTTCCGACCGCACTCGACGAAGCAGTGCGCGATGGGCGAATTCAACGGGGGCAACTGATTTTATTAGAAGCCTTTGGTGGTGGTTTCACTTGGGGCTCTGCCCTCGTTCGTTTTTGATTGACAGGTATTTTTTATGACACAGTTTGCTTTTGTTTTTCCCGGTCAAGGTTCACAGACAGTGGGTATGCTGGCGGAATTAGCCGCTGAGCAGCCGATTATTGAAGCCACTTATGCGCAAGCCTCAGAAGCTCTAGGCTACGACCTCTGGCAACTGGTTCAGCAAGGTCCCGCTGAGGAGCTGAATAAAACCTGGCAAACTCAGCCAGCGTTACTGGCGGCCTCTGTCGCATTATTCCGCTTATGGCAACAACAGGGCGGCGCACAGCCTGCGTTGTTGGCTGGACACAGCTTAGGGGAATACTCGGCGTTGGTCTGCGCGGGCGTAATTAGCTTTGCTGACGCGATCCGTTTAGTGGAACTGCGTGGCAAATTGATGCAAGAAGCTGTGCCAGAAGGTACAGGTGCGATGCAAGCGATTATTGGCCTTGACGATGCTGCCATTCGTCAAGCCTGCGAAGAGAGTGCTCAAGGGCAAGTTGTTTCCCCTGTTAACTTTAACTCCCCAGGCCAAGTGGTTATCGCGGGCAACAAAGAGGCGGTGGAGCGTGCAGGTGCAGCTTGTAAAGCGGCTGGTGCGAAAAGAGCCTTGCCGCTGCCGGTAAGTGTCCCGTCCCACTGCGCGCTTATGAAGCCTGCTGCAGATAAATTAGCGGTTGCTTTGCGGGAGATCACTTTCAGCGAGCCTAAAATTTCTGTGGTCAACAATGTTGATGTAAAATGTGAAGCGGATGCAGAAGCAATTCGTGAGGCATTAGTGCGCCAACTGTACAGTCCAGTACGTTGGACCGAAAGCGTGCAATACATCGCCGCACAAGGCGTGACACAGCTCGTGGAAGTAGGGCCAGGTAAAGTCCTGACTGGGCTGACAAAAAGAATTGTTGATACGTTAACATCGTCAGCGATTAACGATCCAGCTGCATTCAGCGCAGCATTGATTAAAGAATAAGAGGAAAAACATGAACTTCAATGGTAAGATCGCCCTCGTTACGGGTGCTAGTCGTGGAATTGGTCGTTCTATTGCTGAGAAATTAGTCGCCGGTGGCGCAACAGTTATCGGTACGGCGACCAGCGACAATGGTGCTGAAGCAATCAGCGCCTACCTTGGGGATAAGGGCAAAGGATTGGTTCTCAATGTGACTGATGCGGCATCTATCGATGCAGTATTACAACAAATCCGTGCAGAATTTGGCGAAATTGATATTTTAGTTAATAATGCAGGGGTAACTCGTGATAACCTATTAATGCGCATGAAGGATGATGAGTGGCAGGATATTCTTGACACGAACCTCACTTCTGTTTTTAGACTATCTAAGGCCGTCTTACGTGCCATGATGAAAAAGCGCATGGGAAGAATCATTACCATTGGTTCGGTTGTCGGAACAATGGGTAATGCGGGCCAAGCAAACTACGCTGCTGCAAAGGCGGGTTTAATTGGCTTTAGCAAATCACTGGCGCGAGAAGTTGCGTCACGTGGTATTACTGTGAACGTTGTGGCTCCTGGTTTCATCGAAACCGACATGACGCGAGCACTGAATGAAGAGCAACGATCTGGTATTTTGGCAGAAGTTCCTGCTGCCCGTTTAGGGGAGCCTCAGGAAATTGCTAACGCTGTGGCCTTCTTAGCCTCTGACGAAGCAAGTTACATCACTGGTGAAACTTTGCACGTTAATGGCGGGATGTACATGGTCTGATCTGCTTCAAATTATTATTTTTGCGATTTATTGTACAAAAAATACTAATTTGTCGTCAGAAAAGCAGGGAAGTAGTTGCATCTTTTTAAACATTTTATAAACTACGAAAACCGTCGCATTAGCGAGTTTTGATAGGAAATTAAATAGTATGAGCGATATCGAACAACGCGTTAAGAAAATCATTGCTGAGCAGCTGGGTGTTAAAGAAGATGAAGTGATCAACTCTGCTTCTTTCGTAGAAGACCTGGGTGCTGATTCTCTTGACACCGTTGAGCTGGTAATGGCTCTGGAAGAAGAGTTTGATACTGAGATTCCAGACGAAGAAGCTGAGAAAATCACTACCGTACAGGCAGCGATCGACTACATCAATAGCCATCAGGGCTAATGAACACCTTCAGGCGGTCACTCGACCGCCTGAAATTTATTCCGTCCCACGAAGAATAATTATACCCCTCCCTGGAGGACGAACGTGTCTAAGCGTCGTGTAGTTGTGACCGGTCTTGGCATGTTGTCTCCTGTCGGCAATACAGTAGAGTCTACCTGGAATTCTCTCCTAGCCGGTCAGAGCGGCATCAACCTGATTGACCATTTTGATACTAGTTCTTATGCAACGCGTTTCGCAGGAACAGTAAAAGATTTTAATTGTGATGAGATCATCTCGCGTAAAGAACAACGTAAAATGGATATGTTTATCCAATACGGTATTGTGGCGGGTGTTCAAGCATTGCAAGACTCTGGAATTACCGTTACCGAACAAAATGCCCACCGTATTGGTGCCGCCATTGGTTCGGGCATTGGTGGACTTGGTCTGATTGAAGAGAACCATGCAGCCTTGACTAAAGGTGGACCGCGTAAAATCAGTCCATTCTTTGTCCCTAGTACTATCGTCAATATGGTGGCAGGTCATCTCACCATCATGTACGGTCTGAAAGGTCCTAGCATCTGCATTGCGACGGCGTGTACGTCCGGTGTTCATAATATTGGTCATGCAGCACGTATGATTGCTTACAACGATGCTGACGTGATGTTAGCCGGTGGAGCAGAAAAGGGGAGTACTCCTCTTGGTGTCGGCGGTTTCGGCGCGGCCCGTGCGCTCTCAACACACAACGATAATCCTCAGGCGGCGAGTCGTCCTTGGGACAAAGATCGTGATGGTTTCGTGTTGGGCGATGGGGCAGGCGTGTTGGTGCTCGAAGAGTACGAACACGCGAAAGCCCGTGGCGCAAAAATTTATGCTGAATTGGTCGGTTTTGGGATGAGTAGCGATGCCTATCACATGACTTCCCCACCCGAAAATGGGGAAGGGGCAGCACAAGCAATGCGTAATGCGTTGAATGATGCACAACTGAACGCTGATCAGATTGGCTATGTGAATGCGCACGGCACTTCAACCCCAGCGGGTGATTTAGCCGAGTGCCAAGCCGTTAAATCAGTATTTGGTCAAGATACTAACGTGTTGGTCAGTTCGACAAAATCGATGACTGGACATCTGCTGGGTGCAGCAGGAGCTGTCGAATCGATCTACTCTATTCTGGCTTTACGTGATCAAGCGATCCCGCCTACTTTGAATCTGGATAATCCAGATGTGGGCTGTGATCTCGATTTCGTTCCGCACACTGCACGTCAGGTTTCTGGCCTTGAGTATTCACTTTGTAACTCATTTGGGTTCGGTGGAACAAATGGTTCATTGATCTTCCGTAAGATCTAAATGCTGACTCCATCAAAAAGCCCGTCTGACGGGCTTTTTTTTTGCCAACGCTAGGGCCTATTGTATGCAGCTAATCAATGGCGTTAACACATCCCAACTCTCTAGTCTCGATCGTGGATTACAATTCGGTGATGGCTGTTTTACCACAGCACAGGTGGTTGCAGGTCAGGTACGTCACTTAGCACACCATCTGGCGCGATTGGCGCGTGATAGCCAGCGCTTGGGTATTGCGTTTGATGCGTGGCATGAGTTAACGCAAGAAATTACTGCATTGGCATCGCAAAGTGACTTAGGGGTGCTGAAGATCCTCTTGACCCGTGGCAGCGGGGGAAGGGGCTACAGTGCTGAAGGCTGTACAGCGACGCAACGTATTCTGACTTTAGCACCTTATCCCTCGCATTATGCTGCGTGGCAACAGCATGGCGTCTCCCTCATCACTAGCCCAATAGCTTTAGGGATGAATCCTTATCTAGCTGGGATCAAACATCTTAATCGTTTAGAGCAGGTGTTAATCAAGCAGCATCTTGACCGCCAAGCCGCGCAAGAGGCCTTGGTACTCGATTCTCAAGGTAATGTGGTGGAATGTTGTGCCGCGAATATTCTGTGGCGTAAAGGCCGACAGCTTTACACCCCAGCGCTGACCCACAGTGGCGTTGAAGGAATAATGAAAGGCTTAGTGATTGAAGCCTTGCAGGCGGAAGGGTACCATTGCAGCCACGTCAGACAAGCGCCGACCGCGCTTGAACAGGCTGACGAAGTCATTATCTGTAATGCGTTAATGCCCGTGCTTCCCGTCATCCGTATTGACCAGTGGCAATATCAACCCGGTGAGGCGATGGCAACACTGATTAAATTAGGATTTACTGCGAGTTAAGTTATGCAGAAAAAAAGTAAGGGCCTATTAGGCTTAGTTATTTTGTGTGTGATCTTGGCAACCGCTGGCCTCTGGCAGGTCAAGCGCTTTGCTGCGCATCCGTTATTAATCCAGCAAGAAACGATTTATACCTTGCCCGCCGGGTCGGGGCGCCTAGTGTTAGAGCAACAACTCGAATCTCAACACATTGTGCCGCGTGGCCCATGGTTTGGTTGGTTATTGAAGGTCGAACCGCAGTTATCGAAATTTAAAGCCGGTACCTATCGTTTAACGCCGGGAATGACGGTACGTCAACTTCTGGCCCTATTAGCCAGCGGCAAAGAAGCGCAATTCCCCGTCCGTTTCGTCGAAGGTCAACGAATTGAAGAGTGGTTAAAGACGTTACGTAATGCGCCGTGGATCACTCATCAACTTGCCGATGACCAGTTAACCACTGTGGCGAAAGCGCTGGGAATTCAAGCTTCCGAGTTAGAGGGAGGCTTCTACCCTGACACTTACTACTATACCGCGAAACGATCCGATCTCAGCTTGTTGAAACAGGCACGCCAGCGCATGGTGAAACTTCAACAGTCCGTCTGGCAACAACGTGAGGCCGGTCTGCCTTATCAAGATCTCAACCAACTGGTGACCATGGCCTCTATTATTGAAAAAGAGACCGCGGTATCGGCGGAACGCAGTAAAGTGGCCTCGGTGTTTGTCAATCGTCTGCGCAAAGGGATGCGCCTGCAGACTGATCCGACGGTGATCTATGGTTTGGGCAGTGCCTATAACGGGGTTTTAACGCGCAGTGATTTAGAAAAGCCAACCGCTTACAACACCTATGTTATTCCGGGATTACCCCCTGGGCCGATTGCTATCCCCAGCCGCGCTTCGCTGGAAGCCGCCGCGCATCCAGAAAAAAGTGATTTACTCTATTTTGTTGCGAATGGTCAGGGAGGGCACACCTTCACCTCGACCCTCGCCAATCATAATCAAGCCGTCAAAGCGTGGCGCAAAGTTGAAAATGAGCGTAAAACCAGTGAAAAGTAAATTCATTGTGATTGAAGGTTTAGAAGGCGCAGGGAAAACCACTGTTCGCGATAAAGTCGTGAGCGAATTACACGCGCACGGCATTACCGATATTGTCTTTACCCGCGAACCCGGCGGTACACCGCTAGCCGAAGCCTTACGGCAGATAGTCAAAGAGGGGATCGAAGGGGAAAGCATTACCGCCAATGCCGAACTGCTGTTACTCTATGCGGCACGAGTACAACTGGTCGAGACCGTTATCAAACCAGCCTTAGCACGAGGCGCTTGGGTGGTAGGGGATCGCCATGATCTCTCCTCACAAGCCTATCAAGGCGGTGGGCGGGGGCTTGATACCGTGATGATGCAGACGATCAAACAGTCGGTCTTAGGCGATTTCGCCCCAGATATGACGTTGTATCTTGATGTCACCCCGGAAATCGGCCTATCTCGTGCCCGTGCGCGAGGGCAGCTGGATCGCATTGAGCAAGAGTCATTAGCTTTCTTTCATCGTGCTCATCAGCGTTACAGGGCGCTCGCGGCGAGTGATAGCAGCATCTTGACGATTGATGCCACACAGCCCCAGCAGCAAGTACAGCAAGCGGTACAAGATACTTTGCGCCGCTGGCTTAAGGAACAGCAGTAATGCAGTGGTTTCCGTGGTTAACGCCCTATTATAAGCAGCTGATTGGACAGCATCAGACGCAACAGGCCTATCCTGCACAGATAGTGCATGCTCATGAAGGCATGGGTGCGGAAGCCTTGGTATGGGGCGTTGCACGCTGGTTATTATGTGAAACGCCTCAAGGACATAAAGCCTGTGGTCACTGCCACGGTTGCCAGCTTATGTTGGCGAATAACCATCCTGACTGGTATCCGATCGCTGCCGAAAAAGGTAAACAGATTATTGGTATTGATGTGATCCGTGAAGCCTGCGAGAAAGTGTGGCATTCGCCGCAGCAAGGGGGGGCGCGGGTGGTATGGATTGATGGGGCCCAGCGGTTGTCCGAGTCGGCGGTTAACGCCTTACTTAAAACGGTCGAAGAGCCGCCAGCAAACTGTTGGTTTTTATTCACCACGCCACACTTAAGTCAATTGCCTGCGACCCTACGTAGTCGCTGTGTGGTAACCCCTCTTCGTGCTCCCGAAGAGTCGCAAGGATTAGCTTGGCTAGCGCGTGAAAGCCAATTACCTGAGCAAACATTATTAACGGCGCTACGCTTAAGCGGCGGGGCACCGGCACAAGCGCTTACGTTACTAAACGCCCCGCGTTGGCAAAAGCGAAGTCAATTAGCGCAAGCGTTACGCAATGCGTTGCCGCGACAACCGATGCAGTTGCTTCCCCTGTTAGTCGATGAGCCGAGTAGTGAAAAAATCTATTGGCTGATGGCTTTTTTGCTCGATGCGCTAAAATTACAGCGTGGCAGTCAGGCATGGTTAACGCATGTCGACGGGTATGAGGCCAGTCACTATTTAACGACGCTCATGGATGAACATCGCTTGCAGCAGATGATTGTGCGGTGTCGTGACTGCTATGCATTATTGACGCAAACCCCGCAAGTCAACACCGAGTTAGTGATTAGCGACCTGTTAGTGGCGTGGGAAACGCTGTTAGATAATTAATATTAAGTGATAGAGAGAATTATGTTTTTAGTGGATTCGCACTGCCATGTTGATGGCTTAGATTACAAGAAAGAACATCAGAACCTGGCTGAAGTGATCGGTAACGCTCAGGCGCGTGACGTCCAGTTTATGTTGGCGGTCTCCACCACGCTTAGCGCCTTTCCTGCCTTACAACAGCTTACTGCTGACCACTCACAGATCGTGCTCTCCTGCGGTGTTCATCCTCTCAATCTTGACGATGATTGGGATATCGAGCGCCTTCATGCTTATGCGAGTGATCCGAACGTGGTGGCCTTAGGAGAAACCGGGCTGGATTATTTCTACCATAAGACGCCAGAGCTGTGGGCGATTCAGCAACAAGCGTTTCGTGACCATCTACACGTAGCCTGTCAGCTTAACAAGCCCGTAATTGTGCACACCCGTGATGCGCGCGAAGATACGATCAACTTATTGGCAGAAAATCATGTCGATCGCTGTGGTGGCGTGCTGCACTGTTTCACCGAAGACCGTGAGACGGCAAAAAGAGTGTTAGACTTGGGGATGTATATCTCTTTTTCCGGGATTTTAACCTTCAAGAACGCGGAGCAGATCCGTGAAGCCGCGCGTTATGTGCCGATGGATAGAATCTTAGTTGAGACAGACTCTCCCTACTTAGCCCCGGTGCCGTATCGTGGTAAAGCGAATCAACCGGCGTATACCCGTGATGTTGCCGAATATTTGGCGGTGGTCAAAGGTCTCAGTATTGAGCAAGTCGCTGAGCAAACTACGGAAAACTTTGCTAAATTATTTAATATTGCCCCTGAGCGCTTAACGCTATTGTAATATAACTCGCTGCGTTGCGGCGAGATGACCTAAAGGAATGATTGACCATGGCAGAAGAGACGATTTTCAGTAAGATTATTCGCGACGAAATTCCCGCACAAAAATTGTATCAAGACGAATTAGTGACGGCGTTTCGTGATATCTCCCCGCAAGCGCCGAGTCATATCTTAATTATCCCTAACATTCTTATTCCCACCGTTAACGATGTTAAGACGGAACATGAACTCGCGTTAGGACGCATGATGACGGTAGCGGCTAAGCTAGCGAGAGAAGAGGGTATTGCACAAGATGGTTACCGTCTGATTATCAATTGTAATCAACATGGCGGCCAAGAGGTCTATCATATCCATATGCATCTGGTAGGTGGAAAACCCCTCGGACCGATGCTGACACGCTAATCAATCGGAGTCGAACCATGCGCTTTTTTTGTGTGTTAGCTCTCTCTGTCATCGGAATGGTCGGCTGTAGCAGTAAACCGCCCGCCATTACTATTTCACAGCCGTTGGTAATGGGGTCTGAGGTACTTTCCGCAGGCATTACTGCCGATGCGCCGGTGATTAACGGCGATCAAGCGCCCGCGGCAACCACGCGCGTTTATAACGACCGTGATGTTCCCGTCACCATTCATTACCACTATTTTTGGTATGATGAACAAGGATTGGATATCCCACACGATACGAAGCGGCAATTCATGCGTGTTCCTGCGCACAGTTCGACCGAACTCCTTTCTTCCTCTGGCAGCGTGAATGCGCGTCAGGTTCGTATCTATATTTCTCTCTGAGGGCATTACCGTGACTAAATACTTAAAATATAGCAGCTCACTACTCTTCGCTTGTTTACTCAGTGGTTGTGTCTTGAATCAATCGCAAAAACCGGCTCCAGTAGAACAAGGTAATGGCAGCACCCAGCCCCCCTTAACGACTAAGTCTGGGCAGAACACGCCGCCGGTACAGAACCCGCCACCGGTGACGCAACCGCAACCTGTACCGGAAGCCCCTAAGCTGACTTCGATCGATTGGCCTGCAACGGTACAACCTTTGGTAAGCAAAATGGTGAGTACTAAAGGGATTGCCTCCGGTAGCGTGTTATTAGTTGACCGTATTAAAAACAGCACCAATGGTTCGATTCAAAGCGATAACGCTAATAGTGCACTGAATCAAGCCTTATCCGGGTCCTCTTTTAGCTTAGTGACAGCTGAGCAGCTGGCGCAAGCGAAGAAGACCTTAGGTATTTCACCGAACGATAGCTTGAACTCTCGCGGTAAAGCGATCGGTCTTGCGCGTAATCTGAATGCGCAATACGTCCTGTACACCACAACTCGCGGCGATGTAAAAGCGGCGCGCGTACAAATGCAGTTAATGTTAGTGAACACAGGCGAAATTATCTGGACAGGCAGTGGCAAAGCCAATTACTAACGTTCATTACCAGCTATTGCCGGGGCTTTCTGGCAATAGCTGGCGTGACCTAGACAGCCAAAATGACGTCTACCGCTTTACACCCACACAACCGCTCCCTTTTGTGAATCGACAGCGTGAAGGTCGAATTCTTCGTCAGCTCCGTCCTAGCCAACTTGCTCCAAGGCCTAAAGGCTTTCAGTCAGGACGTCTGACGGTGGAATGGATTAAGGGTGAACCACTGGCGGAAGAGCGGTTTACTGCGCAGAATCCTGAGCTATTGCAACTGATTATCCGTCTGCATCAGCAACCATTATTCGGCTATCGTTTGCCGCTATGGTCGTTACTGCAGCGCTATTGGCAACTTTGTCGGCAGCGTCATCCCCGTTGGTTACGGGAATTAAAACGATTGCAACGCCTTGGCGAGCCACAGCCACTTCGTCTCGTTCCCCTCCATATGGACCTCCATCCGGGGAATATCATTCAGAGCGATAAAGGCTTGAGATTAATCGATTGGGAGTACAGCGCGGATGGCGATATTGCGCTGGAACTCGCCACCCTGTGTTTACAGAATGCCGATCACTATGAGGCATGGATAGAGGCTTATGCCCATGCCTTTGCGCTGGAGAGCACGCATTTACGGTCGCAGGTCAAACGCTGGCGACCCTGGTTGTTACTGTTACAAGCCAGTTGGTTCCAATTGCGGGCCGAACAAACCCAATGTGCCGCGATGACAAAGCAAGCGGCAGAGAGCTGGCGATACCTTTTACCTTCTTGAATTGAGTACGATAGGACAAAACATGACAAGTACCCCTGGCCCCCTAATGTTGGACGTCGAGCAATATGAGCTTGATGCGGAAGAGCGCGAATTACTGCAACACCCATTAACCGGGGGGGTGATCCTGTTTGCGCGCAACTACCACGACCCTGAGCAATTGGCGCATCTCGTTCAACAGATCCGTGAAGCCTCACATACACGCCTGGTGGTCGCGGTGGACCAAGAGGGGGGGCGAGTGCAACGTTTTCGTGAAGGGTTTACGCAACTCCCGGCGATGCAATCTTTCCTTGCGCTCAGCGCGACTGTCGATGAGGCGATTCAGGTCGCTCGCGAGACGGGCTGGCAGATGGCCAGTGAGATGACGGCAATGGATATTGACCTCAGTTTTGCCCCGGTATTAGATCTTGGCCACATTAGCTTAGCCATTGGTGATCGGGCCTTTAGCGATCAGCAAGAAAAAGTTTTACCTGTGGCAGCAGCCTTTATGGAAGGCATGCACAGTGCAGGCATGAAAACCACTGGTAAACATTTTCCAGGACATGGTGCGGTTGTCGCGGATTCTCATAAAGAAACGCCTATCGATTTGCGTGAAGCCAATGAAATCCGCCAGAAAGATATGGCGATCTTTCGCCACTTTATCGAGCAGCATCAGCTTGATGCGATGATGCCTGCACACGTGATTTATCCGACCATTGATGATCGTCCTGCCAGTGGTTCACCTTATTGGCTGAAAGAGGTTCTGCGCAACGAACTGGGCTTTAAAGGCGTAATTTTCTCTGACGATCTACATATGGAAGGTGCTGCCGTGATGGGGAGCTATCCCGAACGTGCAAAACAATCGCTTAATGCCGGGTGTGATGCGATCCTCGTCTGCAACCATCGTCCGGGCGTGATCAGTATTTTGGACCAGTTGCCGGTTTCTCAAGCTGCTGGCCTTGAACGCCTTTACCATCATGGCCGCTTCGAATGGAAAACACGACAACAGCATCGCCGTTGGGTAATGAATCATCAACAATTGGCGACCTTTCAGCAGCGCTGGTTAGAAGCAAAACAGATGCCACGCGACAAGTAATCGTTAAAAGGGGGCAGCATGGCCCCCATTTATGACGCCCACCACGTTTTTTTATCCTATCAAACAACTTAATTTATGCATCTGTGCCAATCGACTTGATTGAGATCAAATTTATTACGCTGAATAATCTGAGCGTGCTATGCTGAAATCAGTGAACGATTTTACTTTATAACCCTATGTTAATTAAGTTTATTCTTAACATTAATTTAACTAGGTAAGGTTAATCTTTGGGGGTCATGTGACTACGACGAAACAAAAAATTGTAATAGTAGGTGGCGGTGCAGGGGGATTGGAACTTGCTACGCAACTCGGACATAAGCTGGGACGTAAAGGCGAAGCAGAGATCACGCTGATTGACCGCAACCCGACGCATCTATGGAAACCGTTATTACATGAAATTGCTACCGGATCGATGGATGAAGGGATAGATGCGTTGAGTTATATGGCTCATGCACACCATCACCATTTCCAGTTTCAATTAGGGAGTCTGGTGAATATTGTCCGCGAGACCCAGCAACTCGAACTGGCCCCTATCCACGATGCACAGGGCAATGTATTAGTGGAGTCACGTAGCATTGGCTACGACACTTTAGTGATGGCACTAGGCAGTACCTCGAATGACTTCGGTACACAGGGCGTCAAAGATCACTGCATTTATCTAGATAACCCTCAGCAAGCGCATCGCTTCCGTAATGAAATGCTGAATCAGTTCCTGAAACACTCGTCTGCGCAACAAAACGATAAGCCGGTGAATATCGCGATTGTCGGCGGTGGTGCGACGGGCGTGGAGTTGTCCGCCGAGTTGTATAACGCCGTCAAACAGTTGAACAGCTACGGCTATAAAACTTTAGGCCGTGAAGCGCTAAATGTCACGTTGGTGGAAGCGGGTGAACGTATTCTACCCGCCTTACCGACCCGTATTTCGGCGGCGGCGCATCAGGAATTGACAAAATTAGGGGTCCAAGTCAAAACAGGTACCATGGTCACCAGTGCGCAACAGGATGGCTTAAATACCAAAGACGGTAGCTTTATTGCGGCAGATCTGATGGTGTGGGCCGCAGGGATTAAAGCACCAGATTTTATGAAAGAGATCGCGGGCTTAGAAACTAACCGTATTAACCAGCTGGTGGTTCAGCCGACGTTACAGACCACGCGTGATGAGAATATCTATGCGATTGGTGACTGTGCTAGCTGCGCGCTACCCGAAGGCGGCTTCGTGCCACCGCGTGCGCAATCGGCTCACCAAATGGCGTCACAAGTCCTGAAAAATATTTTAGCGGCGCGTAAAGATAAGCCACAAACGGCGTATAAATATAAAGACCATGGGTCATTAGTGTCGCTGTCGCGTTTCAGTACGGTCGGCAGTTTGATGGGTAACCTTATGCACGGTTCGATGATGGTGGAGGGACGTATTGCCCGGTTAGTTTATCTGTCACTGTATCGTATGCACCAAGTTGCCCTGCATGGCTACTTCCGTACCGGACTGATGATGCTTTCAGGTAGTATCAATAAAGTTATTCGACCAAAATTAAAATTGCACTAAAGTTAGGGGCCGCGAAAGCGGCCTTTTTTTTCAGGCTTTCTCCGCTCACCCCTCGCTATTGGCAGATAAAATAGCGACGCACAATTTTAAGCAGAATCTTATCCTAATTTTCTCCATAATTCCGATAGCTGATACTAGATTGCTTTGACACACTCAGCGCAGTGATTGCGTAAGCAAAGTGTTAACCCTGTATCCATTAACCAGAATACATTGCAGGAGAGAATATGAATAAATCATTAGTTGCCGGTGTGGGTATCGGCGTATTAGCCGCGCTAGGGGTTGCCGCCGTTGCAGGCAGTCATTTCACGCAACAACCGCCACAATTTGCTGAAGTCATTGCTGTACAGCCGCAGACCGAAACGGTTAAAACGCCACACGAAGTCTGCCATAACGTGAATGTGGTCCATCGTCGAGCGGTACAAGATGAAAACCGTATTACCGGTTCGGTATTAGGTGCCGTAGCAGGAGGGGTGTTAGGTCACCAGTTCGGAGGCGGACATGGACGGGATATTGCAACCGTCGCTGGCGCACTGGCAGGAGGTTATGCGGGGAATCAAGCGCAGCAAAGCCTACAAAATAGCGATACCTATCAGACTTCTCATCGTCGTTGCTCGACGCAATACACCCAGGAGCAACGCACTAAAGAGTACAAAGTGACCTATAAGGTCGGGGATAAACAAGGCACGGTTATGATGGATCATAAACCCGGTTCGGTGATCCCGCTGGACGCGCAAGGGAATCTGAAACTGAGCGAACCCACCGTTCAGAAGAGTTAAACGTAAACAGCCACCCTTGGGTGGCTGTAAGACGATTTACTGAGCCTTCACGCGATGTTTATCCATCTGCGCTAACAACTCCAATAACCAATCAATCCGTAGTTGACGTTCAGTTAAGTCACGGGTAAAGCGCAGTTTAACCGGCCCTTCCAGCTTCCACTGTTTTGGGTCTTGTTGCAGTAACCCAATCAGCCAGCCTGGATCGACATTATTGTGTTCGGCAAACTCGATATAACCGCCTTTCTCTCCGGCCTCAATCTTCGCAATACCTAATGATTCAGCATGAAGACGGATCTCCGTTTGCATCAAGAGATTACGTGTTGGATCCGGCAATAGCCCGAAACGGTCGATCATCTCGACCTTAATATCGTTCAATTCTGCCGATTCGCTGGCACTGGCAATACGTTTATAGAGCGATAGGCGGGTATTGATATCAGAGATAAACTCATCAGGAATCAACGCTGGCATCCGTAACTCGACATCGGTATGGCGGTGTGACAGGTCTTCTAGCGACGGTTCTTTCCCCGCTTTGAGTGACTCTACGGCATTTTCCAGCAGCTCCATATAGAGTGTGAAACCGAGCGTTTCCATCTGGCCGCTCTGGTCATCCCCCAGTAACTCACCGGCACCACGGATCTCTAAATCATGGGTGGCCAACGCGAATCCAGCTCCTAAATCCTCCAGCGAAGCGATAGCTTCTAAGCGTTTACGGGCATCAGTGGTCATCGCTTTAGGATGAGGCGTTAATAACCAAGCATAAGCTTGATGGTGCGAACGGCCAACGCGACCCCGTAATTGGTGGAGCTGTGCCAAACCGAAGTGATCGGCCCGCTCAATAATAATGGTGTTCGCAGTAGGAATATCGATACCTGTCTCGATAATGGTGGTACAGACCAGCACATTGAAACGTTGATGGTGGAAATCGTTCATCACTTTTTCCAGCTCACGCTCCCGCATCTGCCCGTGTCCAATACCGATTCGCGCCTCGGGCACCAACTCGGATAATTTCTCTGCCGCTTTGTTGATGTTTTCGACATCGTTATAGAGATAATAGACTTGGCCGCCACGCAATATTTCACGCAGAATGGCTTCACGCACCGTTAAGGCATCGTACTCACGGACAAAGGTTTTAACCGCCAGACGTCGGGCAGGGGGCGTAGCGATGATAGAGAGATCACGCATACCGCTCATTGCCATATTCAAGGTGCGAGGAATTGGGGTGGCGGTTAAGGTGAGGATATCGACATCCGCGCGCATCGCTTTAATGCGTTCTTTATGGCGAACGCCAAAGCGATGCTCCTCATCGACAATCAGTAGCCCAAGGTCGGACCACTGCAGATCGCTCATCAGTAACTTATGGGTACCGATTAGGATATCGACCTTACCGTCGGCCGCATCTTGCAGCACTTGGCTTTGTTCTTTCGCGCTACGAAAGCGAGATAACATCTCGACGCGTACCGGCCAGTCGGCGAAACGATCACGGAAATTATCGTAATGTTGCTGTGCCAATAAGGTGGTCGGGACCAGTACGGCAACTTGCTTATTATTTTCAACTGCGAGAAAGGCGGCACGCATCGCGACTTCGGTTTTACCGAAACCGACATCGCCACAGACTAAGCGGTCCATGGCCAGCGGTTGGCACATATCGCTGATCACCGCGCTGATGGCTTGTTTTTGGTCGGGTGTCGTGTCATAGGGGAATGATTCGCAGAATTGCTGATAATGCTCACGGTTCTGAGTGAAGGCAAAACCAGTTTTTGCCGCGCGCTGTGCGTAAATATCCAGTAACTCTGCCGCGACATCACGCACTTTCTCCGCCGCTTTCTGACGCGCTCGGTTCCACGCATCACTGCCCAGTTTATGCAGCGGCGCATTCTCATCGGCCCCACCCGCATAACGACTGATAAGATGCAGCGACGAGATAGGGATATAGAGCTTTGCCTCATTGGCATAATTCAACACCAAGTATTCAGCGGTGACACCACCGGTCTCTAAGGTGGTCATGCCGACATAGCGCCCGACACCATGGTCAAGGTGGACCACCGGTTGTCCGGGATGCAATTCGGCTAGGTTGCGAATCAATACATCTGGGTTAATCGCCCGGCGGGTGTCCTGACGACGGCGCACCACGCGCTCACCTAATAGGTCATTTTCACAGATAAAGATGAGATGCTGTGGCGCGGCAATAAATCCTTTTTCCGCAGCACCGACCATCAAGTAGGCGCCCGCTTGCTGTGCATGGGTGAACTGGCTGATAGAGGTCGGGCGTAACTTAATACGTGCCAACATCTCCTGTAGACGCTCGCGGCGACCCTGACTCTCTACAGAGAAGATGACGCGATCCTCGCGGTGTGCTTCTAACAGGGTGCGCAAGGGATCGAGTGGATTCTGTTGATTATCTGGCTGATGAAGCGCCGGTAAATCAGTGTAACCTAAGTTAGTATTAGCGGCTTTTTTAGGCAGCGCTTGCGATAATAGTTGAATACGCGGCCAGCGTTTTAATTCGGCAAATAAAACATCGGGCGCTAACCAAAGGGCAGCCGGTTCGACTAGAGGCCGCATTGGGTCAACGCGACGATTCTCATAACGGTTGCCGGTGTCTTGCCAAAAACGCTCACTGCTGCCCGCTAAGTCACCGGTATTTACCAACAGCGTTTGTTTCGGGAAATAACTGAAGAGCGGCGGTAATGGCTCATCAAAAAATAGAGGCTGCCAATACTCTATCCCTGCGGGTAAGGTGCCGCGAGAGACTTGCTGATAGAGATGTTCCGATTCACGTAGCACATCAAATTGTTCACGCCACTGGGTACGAAAGCGCTCGATGGACGTTTTGTCCGTCGGGAATTCATGCGCAGGTAGCAGGCTAATGGCATCGACTTCGTTAAGCGTACGTTGCGTATCGGCATCGAACGAGCGTAGGCTGTCGATCTCATCATCGAGGAAATCCAAGCGATAAGGCGCTTCACTGCCCATTGGGAAGAGATCAAGCAGCGCACCACGGGTCGCATATTCACCGTGGACCATTACTTGTTCCACGTGGCGATAGCCCGCTTGGTCGAGTTGCCGAATCAAGGTGTCGCGAGAGAGTTTATCCCCGCGCTGCATCACTAAGGCGTGGCTATGTAGGAAGCTGTGCGGGCAGACACGCTGCATCAGCGTATTGACCGGCAGGATCAATAATCCTTTCTCCATCAATGGCAGCTGATAGAGCATGGATAAACGGCTTGAAATAATATCTTGGTGGGGGGAGAAGCTATCGTAAGGAAGCGTTTCCCAATCAGGCAAGGTATTCACATTTAGGGTGGTGAATTGGCCGATTTCACTGGTTAACTGCAGTGCATTTTGCATATCACTGGCGATCAATACCACCAAGCCATCATGCTGTTCTGCGATGCGAGCCGCCTCAATGGCAAAGGCAGAGCCAACCAGTTCACCTAATTGCCGCACATCGCCTGCCTTACTTGGCAGCGAATATTGCTGGATATCCGTCATAAACTTAGATTATCTCATTTTATTGATGCATTAACGTTGCTGCCAGGAGGACAGAAACGTGATGCGCCGCGTTTTTCTCTCTCTTTAAAGTAGCACTCTGCACTGCGAAGCGGTATTCGCTTTCATCGATAAGGGGATGCGTTTGGCGTATTTTTATACAACTAAGCGTTTTTCCGAAAGTTTACCTTGATGATCACCCCGGTAAAGGTTTCATAAAGACGATACCTCCATTATCATTCCCATAACTTTTTTTACCGTCCGGGATGGACTACATGTATCAACCTGTCGCTTTATTTATTGGTCTACGTTACATGCGTGGCCGTGCAACTGATCGATTCGGGCGGTTTATTTCTTGGCTCTCAGCGATTGGTATTACCTTAGGGGTGTTAGCATTGGTCACGGTACTGTCGGTGATGAATGGCTTCGAACGGGAACTGGAAGGTAATATTCTTGGATTAATGCCGCAGGCCGTGGTGTCTCAACCGGCTGGGCATATCGATCCACAACACTTTCCTGCCTCCTCTCTCAAGCTCGCCGGTGTAAACCGTGTAGCGCCCCTAACGACCGCCGACGTCGTGCTACAAAGCGCGCACAATGTGTCGGTGGGGGTGATGCTTGGCCTCGCACCGGGGGAGCAGGACCCATTACTGTCTTATATCGAGCAAGGTCTTCGTCATATCCCGGCAGCGGGAAGCTATCAAGTGATTCTCGGTGCACAATTGGCCAATCAGCTCGGCGTACAACCCGGCGATAAGCTGCGGCTAATGGTGCCTTCAGTGAGTCAATTTACGCCGATGGGACGGATGCCGAGTCAGCGTCTTTTTACCGTCGCTGGGATCTACGCGGCCAACAGCGAAGTTGATAGTTACCAAATTCTGGTCAATCAACAAGATGCTTCTCGTATCATGCTTTATCCAGCAGGACAGATTACAGGATGGCGATTGTGGCTTGACCATCCCTTAGCCGTGGATGAAATTGATCAGCATGCACTGCCTGAAAAATCGGTCTGGAAAGATTGGCGGGAGCGTAAAGGCGATCTGTTCCAAGCCGTTCGCATGGAAAAAAATATGATGGGGCTGTTACTGAGCCTGATCGTGGCAGTGGCAGCCTTTAATATCATTACCTCCCTGGGATTGTTGATTATGGAGAAGCAGGGTGAAGTGGCGATATTGCAAACTCAAGGCTTAACGCGTCGGCAGATTATGACGGTATTTATGGTTCAGGGCGCTAGCGCCGGGATCATCGGTTCCTTATGTGGCGCGTTATTGGGCTGCCTGCTGGCCAGTCAATTGAATAATTTGTTACCGGTTATCGGCTTACTGCTAGAGGGTGCGGCACTGCCGGTTGATATTCATATCAGCCAAGTGGTGATGATCACTCTCTGTGCGATGATCTTGGCCTTATTGGCAACCCTTTATCCATCGTGGCGCGCTGCCACCGTTCAACCCGCTGAGGCCTTACGTTATGAATAATACTCCTTTATTACAGTGTTCAGCGTTATGTAAAACGTATCGTGAGGGCGCAGTCAGCACCGAAGTGTTGAAGCAAGTCAGTTTTAGTATTGCCGAGCGGGAACTGGTTTCGATTATCGGTAGCTCTGGGTCGGGGAAGAGTACGTTACTGCATTTATTGGGTGGCCTAGACCAACCTACCTCTGGCGAGGTGCTCTTTAAGGGACAATCCCTTAATACGCTAAGTGCCTCAGCGAAGGCTGATTTACGCAACCGACAGCTTGGCTTTATTTACCAATTTCACCATTTACTGCCAGATTTTACTGCCTTGGAAAATGTGGCAATGCCACTGTTAATCGGCGGTTTTTCTGCGCAAGAGGCGTCCCATCGTGCCGATGAGATGTTAAAAGCGGTAGGTCTCAGTCCACGCGGGAAACACCGTCCATCCGAGTTATCGGGTGGGGAACGCCAACGTGTGGCAATCGCGCGCGCGTTAGTGAATAAGCCGAGTCTGGTGATGGCCGATGAACCGACCGGGAACCTTGATGCGCGTAATGCCGATGCGATTTTCGCCTTGCTGGGGGAGTTAAATCAAAGTCAAGGGACCGCATTCCTGGTGGTGACCCATGATCTCGCCCTCGCTAAGCGATTAGACCGCCAGATGGAAATGCGTGATGGTGTCTTACATGCTCAGCCGGTCTTACAAGGGGTGAGTTGATGCGAGGCTCTCTCTCTTTCTTACTGGCACTCCGCTTTAGCCGTGGGCGTCGTCGGGGGGGCATGGTCTCCTTGATTTCAGTCCTCTCGACCGCCGGTATTGCGCTGGGGGTCGCGGTGCTGATTATCGGCTTGAGTGCAATGAATGGCTTCGAGCGTGAATTGAACAAACGCATTTTGGATGTCGTGCCTCACGGCGAAATTATTCCCGTGCATCAACCTTTCCAGCAGTGGCAATCCTTACTTGAACCGATTGAGCAGGTGAAGGGCGTAGCGGCGGCCGCGCCATTTATTACCTTTACCGGATTAATTGAAAGCGCTCAAAAGTTACAGGCTATCCAAGTGAAAGGGGTGGATCCTCAGCAAGAGACACGACTAAGTAGCCTGCCACAATTCGTGCAAAACAATGCTTGGTCATCGTTTCATGCCGGTCAGCAGCAAATTATTATTGGCGGCGGAATTGCGAAGAGTCTCGGCCTTAAGACCGGTGATTGGCTTACGGTGCTGATCCCCAACAACGATCAGCAGAATAAACTGTTAGAACCTAAGCGTATTCGACTGCAGGTGAGTGGCATCCTACAGTTAAGCGGGATGCTCGATCATAGTCTAGCCTTGGTCCCGTTAGCCGATGCGCAACACTATTTGGATATGGGGCAGTCGGTAACCGGTATTGCGTTGAAAATGCGTGATCCCTTTCAAGCACCCGCCGTCGTTCGTGCCGCTGGTGAAGCCACTCATGGTTATGTCTATATCCGTAACTGGACTTCTGATTTCGGATATATGTATCGCGATATTCAGATGATCCGCGCCATCATGTATTTAGCCATGATCTTGGTGATTGGGGTGGCCTGCTTTAATATTGTATCGACGTTGGTGATGGCGGTAAAAGATAAAAGCAGCGATATTGCCGTACTGCGTACGTTGGGCGCAAAAGATCGGCTGATTCGTGCCATATTCATCTGGTATGGATTGCTGGCAGGGATCACCGGGAGCCTGATTGGCGTTGTGCTGGGGGTACTCGGCGCTCTGAACCTGACACGGCTGATTAAAGGCATTGAATCGTTGACCGGGCATCACTTTCTCTCCGGCGATATCTATTTTATCGATTTTCTGCCCTCAGTACTGCATTGGCGCGACGTTGTGATCGTGCTGTGTTGTGCGTTGTTACTGAGTTTACTGGCCAGTTGGTATCCCGCTCGTCGGGCAAGCCGTATTGAGCCTGCGCGGGTATTAAGCGGGCAATAATTTATGAGGGGCTCGCTGGGTGGCGAGCACCATGTTTAACGTGTTCTGCAGGAGTTCTCATGCGTACCAGCAACCGTCGTCGCATTCGCGTCGCCCGTTTTAAAAAGAACAAGCGAAAAATGCGCCAACGTTTTCGACAATCTTATTTCGAAGATGCACGCATAGCGAAACTCGTCTCCAAACCTCTGCCGAAAGTGGTGGTACTGACCGGGGCCGGGATCTCCGCCGAATCAGGTATTGCGACATTTCGTGCTGCCGATGGCTTATGGGAGAATCATGCAATAGAAGATATTGCCACGCCAGAGGGCTATCACCGTGATCCGCAACAAGTGCATAACTTCTATAATGAGCGCCGCCGCCAGTTGCAGTCGGCTAAAATCATGCCCAACAACGCGCACCGTGCGTTAGCGAAACTGGGTATCTTGTTGGGAGATAACTTGCTGGTGGTTACGCAGAATATTGATAATCTGCACGAACGGGCGAGCAGTGCGAATATTACCCATATGCATGGTGAGTTACTTAAAGTACGGTGTACTCAAAGCCAGCAAGTCATCACCTGGCTGGATGATCTGCAACCGACCGATCGCTGTACCTGTTGCCAATTTCCAGCGCCGTTACGACCGCATGTTGTCTGGTTCGGGGAGATGCCGCTGCAGATGGAAAGGATTTATCAGGCGATTGCCGAGTGTGACATTTTTATCGCGGTGGGGACATCGGGCCAAGTCTATCCCGCTGCCGGATTTGTGCATGAAGCGAAAATTCAGGGTGCGGAAACGATCGAATTTAATCTTGAGCCGACTGCGTCGAAAGAGGAATTTATTGAAGGTCACTATGGCCCAGCCTCCGAGACGTTACCCGCATGGGTGGAGATGTTTCTCAGCCAGTGTTAAGCAATATAGGGCAGTCAGCGTTGACTGCCCTATTATCGTTACTCGTCGCCTTCCTCTTCTTCCTCTCCGGCGAAATGCCAATAACCAGCATTGATCAAGCCTGTCAGCTGGGTCAGCACATTCTGCTGTTCAATCACAGACAGTAATTGCTCCGATTCGATCTCGGTTGTAGCGGCTAATAGATGCAAGAAGCCAGGCGCTGCGCTACTAAACCGTTCGCCATTGATAAAAGTATGGGAGCCCAGTTGTAATACCTTCAAGCCACCGATACGGTGGAGCGGTGTGCCTTCCTGCAATGCGTCACGCACTTCATCTTCTTGGTAAGCGGGTTGTGGCGGAGCAATATCCAGCTCATGGCGAGACTGTGAGAGAAACTCACCTAACCATGGGGTGAAATCCGCTGAATTGACTAATTCGTTCATCATGGCGCGTAAGCTATCTACCTCTTCGGGTAAGACTGACGCCTCATCATCGCGTAAGGTTAACCCAGGATCTTGATAACGACGACTGCCAAGCTCTTGCGCTAAGACATAATCTGCAAAGCCACTGAGTAACTCTTTGCCCGACGGTGCACGAAAACCGACCGAATAGTTAAGCGAGTTTTCTAATGAGTAGCCTTCATGGGGGAATCCAGGCGGGATATAGACTAAGTCACCCGGTTCGAGGACTTCATCGATAATCGCTTCGAAGGGGGCCACTTGCAGCAGATCGGGATGAGGAGAGTGCTGAGCCACCACATCATTATTACCGACTCGCCAGCGGCGACGTCCTGCACCTTGAATAATAAAGACATCGTATTGATCGAGGTGCGGCCCAACGCCACCGTCTGGCACTGAGAAGGAGATCATCAAATCATCCATTCGCCAATCAGAGAGGGTGCGGAACGGCTGCATCAACTCAGCCGCGGCAGGGTGCCAGTGATTAACCGCTTGAACCAGTAACGACCAGTGGCTCTCAGTCAGATGGTCGAAATCCTTGAAGGGGCCATGGGCGACTTGCCAGCCTTCAGCTGTTTGACTGACCAATCGACTATCCACTTCATTTTCCATCGCCAGTCCAGCGAGTTCATCGGGAGTGATTGGATCCTGAAAATCAGCAAACGCTTGGCGGATAACGACTGGCTTTTTCTGCCAGTAGGTTGCAAGAAATGTAGGCCAGTCAATGGCAAGTTCGAAAGACATAATACCCTCAAAGAGTGAGAAAAACTGGCGAGAGTATAACAGTGTGACAACAAGAATGAGACAGGAAATCAAACCATCTGATTGGCGAAGACTATTTCCATCCGCGCTCCGCCCCAATGGCTACGCGAAACCCGTATCTCGCCTGCGTAATTTTCGACAATCTCACGTGCTAAGGACAGGCCGATACCTTGACCTGGGCGAAGGGTATCGACGCGATGTCCGCGCTGAAAAATCATCTCACGTCGCGCCGCAGGAATTCCTGGGCCATCGTCATCAATCGTTAAGGTCAGCGTGCTGTCATCCTGTTTTGCACTGATATGAATAAATTCCAGACAATATTTACAGGCATTATCTAAAACATTACCCATCACCTCGACTAAATCATCGCGATTTCCAGAAAAGGTGAGTTCGGGTGACAAATCGACAGTGATATCTACCCCTTTGTTTTGATAAACCTTATTGAGTGCGGAGCACAAACCATCTATTAAAGGGGCGACAGCGTGTATTTCACGGTTTAGTAGATTATTTTCAGCTTGCAAACTGGCGCGGTGCAAATAATAACCCACCTGTTGAGAGATACGGCTTATTTGCTCAAGCATTAAGGGTTCCGCTTCTTCGATCGGCATCGGTTTAGCACCCCGTAGAGAGCGTAAGGTACTTTGCAATACTGCCAAAGGCGTCTTTAGGCTATGCGTCAGATCGGAGAGGGTGGTGTGGTAGCGACTGCTACGCTTACGTTCACTCTTTAGTAGCAGGTTGAGGTTACTGACCAAGCCTTTCAGTTCTTTCGGAGGGGAATCGCCTAACGACTCTCGCTGTCCTGATTCCAGGGCTTTCAATTCTGCCGACAGTTGACCGATAGGCTTAAGGCTCCAGCGAGCGGCGAGCCAAAGTAATGGAATGACTAATAAGAAGTTTGCGGCTAACACATAGTTAAACCAAGACCAGACTAGTTCACTGTGTTGTAGCTCTTGTGGAATAGAGTCCACCACCACAATGGTCAGGGCAGGTAGCGTTGCCGTAGCATCGTAGCGACTGACGGCCACCGAGTGAGTAAAAGTATCATCACTATCTAACTCGGCAATTTTTTTCTGCGCCTTACGATTGTTGCCAATTGCCGCAATGCTCACTTTATTACTGGCGTCGATCTCGTAAAAATTATTGGTTTGCAGCCAGCTTTTAGCGATGCTACGACGGATCTCCGGTACATCTCGCAGCTGCCAGAGCAACCGGCCGTGCTCATCGTAGATATAGACAAGCGTAGGAAAATTTAACTTTAAGTTATCCGGGCGATCAATCACCAGTTTATTATCTCGCCACTGGGCGAGGGTGAAGAATAGATTGCTTTCGCCCCGCATCACTTGATAGGTATTTTTATCGAAGCTGATGACATAGCCAATCACGGCGACGATACCGTAACAGAGTGAGATGATCAGTACTAACGCTGAGGCAGCGAGTAAAAAGCGGCCTCGTAAGGAGAGTGGCGACAGCGAAAATTTATTACTCCGCGGCGGCGTAGTGGCGCTATGGGGCATCGAAACGGTATCCTAGGCCTCTTAGGGTGGTAATAACGTCGTGAGGATAATGCTGCTGGATTTTTTTGCGTAAGCGGCCCATTAGTACATCAATGGTATGGCCTTCGCGTAGATCCGCATCGGGATAGAGCTGTAACATTAATGACTCTTTACTGATCACTTTACCGGCATTGATCATTAAGGTCTCGACGATGGTATATTCAAAGGTGGTCAGTTTGACCGGATGCTGATCGACGGCCAACTCTTTGCGAGAAAGATCGATATGAAAGGGGGCGAAATGAATCACTTGCGAGGCATGGCCCGCGGTACGTCGCAGTAAGGCTTGTAACCGAGCGGCGACCTCTTCGATATGAAAGGGTTTGGTCACGTAATCATCTGCACCCGCTTGCAAAGCGGCCACTTTCGATTGCCAACCTTCGCGAGCGGTAAGCACAAGAATAGGTTGCTTAATCTCTTGCGCCCGCCAGCGTTGAATAAGGCTCATTCCATCTTCGTCCGGCAGGCCGAGATCCACTAACGCCACATCTGGGGCGTACTCATTGAGGAAATAATCAGCCTCATTGGCATCTTCTGCCGCATCGACCTGATGACCCATTTCACGAAGCTGAACGGCTAAATGGTGCCGTAATAATGGATTATCTTCGACCACTAACACGCGCATCTGCACACCCTCTCTGTATTCAATAACACACAAGAGTAACACTCAGGGTCTAAACGGGGACTTAACGCCAGCCAAAAAATGGCGAGAAGCCCCCAGATGGTTATTTTAGTTCGTCGGTTAGCTGGATGGCACGGCCTAGATAGTTAGCCGGTGTCATCGCTTTCAGACGTACTTTCTCCGCTTCAGGCAGATCAAGATTATCGATGAATTGCTGCATCCCTTGGGCATCGATACGCTTACCACGGGTTAGCTCTTTCAGCTTCTCGTATGGCTTCTCGATACCATAACGACGCATTACTGTTTGGATTGGTTCTGCTAAGACTTCCCAATTCTGGTCAAGTTCGGCCAACAGTTTCTCTTGGTTCACTTCTAACTTCGAGATCCCTTTCAACGTAGATTGATAGGCGATCAGTGCATAGCCTAAGCCGACGCCCAAGTTACGTAATACGGTAGAGTCCGTCAGATCGCGCTGCCAGCGTGAAACCGGCAACTTGGTCGCTAAGTGCTGGAGCACAGCGTTAGCCAGGCCCAAGTTACCTTCGGAGTTTTCGAAATCGATAGGGTTCACTTTATGAGGCATGGTGGATGACCCGATTTCGCCGGCAATGGTTTTCTGGCGGAAGTGATTGAGGGCGATGTAACCCCAAATATCGCGGTCAAAGTCGATAATGATGGTATTAAAGCGGGCGACGCAATCAAACAGTTCAGCGATATAATCATGGGGTTCGATTTGAGTGGTATAAGGGTTCCAACGGATCCCTAACGCCGTGACAAATTCTTCACTGACGTGATGCCAGTCAACGTCAGGATAGGCTGCAAGGTGCGCATTGTAGTTTCCAACAGCACCATTGATTTTCCCGAGGATCTCACACTTTTCCAGTTGAGCGATTTGACGAGCTAAACGATAGGCCACGTTGGCCATCTCTTTACCTAATGTCGAAGGGGTTGCGGGCTGGCCGTGGGTACGAGAGAGTAAAGGAATATCACGGTACTCTGCAGCCAGCGCTTCGACGGCGCTCAGGACTTTACGCCACTCAGGAAGCAGCACTTGTTGGCGCGCCGTTTCAAGCATCAAGGCGTGGGACAAGTTATTGATATCTTCTGATGTGCAGGCAAAGTGAATAAACTCAGTCACCGCATGCAATTCTGGAATCGCCGCAACTTTTTCTTTGAGGAAGTATTCAACGGCTTTCACGTCATGGTTAGTGGTATGCTCGATCGTTTTAATCGTTTGCGCATCCTCTACCGAGAATTCTGCGACAATTTTATCTAGGTAAGCGTTTGCGTCAGCGCTAAATGAAGGAACTTCAGCGATTTGTGTCACTGATGAAAGTTTTTGTAGCCAACGAACTTCGACTTCTACACGAAATTTTAATAATCCAAATTCGCTGAAGATCGCGCGCAATGGGTTGACTTTGTCACCGTAGCGGCCGTCGATAGGGGAGACCGCGGTGAGTGAGGATAATTCCATCAGTAAACTCCTGAGTAAAAAATAAACATTGCTGCCACTACGCGTCCGCGTAGGGCAAGCCAGATAAAATTAATTTTGCCATCTCGACCAGCTTACCCCGAGAGAATAGTAGCTGTAGTCGTCCGCCTCCCAGTTGTTGCCACAGCATCGCTGAACGTACTCCGGTGAGCAGGACTGCCCGCACCCGGCTTTGTACTAGCGAATTTTGCAGGATAGCTTGCTCGCCGGTAATCTGAATTCGTGGGCCGAGTGGGCTAACGATATCAGTATAAATACTGGCGGTGGCAGAGGCGAGGGGCGATGAGTCAATACCGAAATGTTGTAACTGGCGGTCGAGTTGGCGTAGCCGTTGTTCAAGATCGCTGAGTGCTTGGCGATTTTTAGCCAGTTTACGCTCCAAGCCTATCATGCCTAGGCTGTAACGCGTTATCTCGGCGAGTGCCCCTTTCTGTGAGGGGGTGTTGAGCACGGCTATCATCGTCTCTAATCCGAAGCGTAAGGTCGCTTCGTTACCGCCAAAAAAGTCTAATGCCCCCCCCCTCGTTTCTAGAGGCTGGGTGAGACTACGCAGCGAACAGTGATAGGTCTCTTCGGGGCATCGCCCGTGGCGGGCTAATTGCTGCGCGAGGTGCGCAGCTTGACAGATGCCTGCAAACGCGAGGGTCATCTCATAGATATTTTTTTTTGCCACTACGCGTTTTCCGAATCCATAAGAGGGAGGCGCTGTTCAATCACGCCACCGCCCAAGCAGCATTCACCAAGATAGAATACGGCTGACTGACCGGGTGTTACCGCCGCGACAGGCTCATCAAAGCGTACTTCAATGCGCTCAGCATCAAGCGGGGTGACAAGGCAAGGGATATCGGTTTGGCGATAACGTGTTTTCACCGTGCAACGCAGTGGTTCGGTAAGCGTAACGCGGTCAACCCAATGCAGCTGCTGGGCGATAAGTCCGACAGACATTAGGCGGGGGTGTTCACCTCCCTGTGCGACGATTAGCTGATTGGTGGCAACATCTTTGTCTACCACATACCACGGGTCGTCATTACTCTCTTTGAGTCCACCGATACCCAATCCTTTACGCTGACCTAGAGTATGATACATCAAGCCTTGGTGGGTCCCGACTTCTTGACCGTCTACACTAAAAATAGGGCCGGGTTGGGCCGGTAGATAGCGAGCAAGGAAATCTTTAAATTTACGCTCACCGATAAAACAGATACCCGTGGAATCTTTTTTCCGTGCGGTAACTAAGTCGAGCTCTTCGGCGATACGGCGAACCTCTGGTTTCTCCAGTTCTCCTACAGGAAATAGGCTCTGCGCCACTTGTTGATGGCTTAGGGTATAGAGAAAATAACTTTGGTCTTTATTACCATCGAGGCCGCGCAGTAATTGGCTTTTACCGTCGACATCTTTGCGGCGCACATAATGACCGGTAGCGATATAGTCAGCACCGAGATCTTCGGCCGCGAATTCTAAGAAGGCTTTAAACTTGATCTCTTTGTTGCACAGGATATCGGGATTAGGCGTGCGCCCTGATTTGTACTCTTCCAAGAAGAGCTCGAAGACGTTGTCCCAATACTCGGCAGCAAAGTTAATTTTGTGTAGTGTGATCCCTAACTTATCGCAGACAGCTTGTGCGTCGGCGAGATCCTCAGCAGCAGTACAATACTCTTCACCATCATCTTCTTCCCAGTTCTTCATGAACAGGCCTTCCACTTGGTAACCTTGTTGCATCAGTAACCATGCTGAAACGGAAGAATCTACACCCCCGGACATACCGACGATGACTTTTTTTGCACTCTGGTCAAACATAAATACTCACTGAAGTTGGCAATCAATACGAACGCCTCAGTGTACCATGCACCGAGGCGAATCGCACCTGTATTACCGCGCCCAATTACGCGCTATGTGCGATGTTGACGCTTGTTGACCTCCAATTGCGCGGATAACACCACCGATTGGCCCTTTCTTTTTAGCCGCTGATTTAGTTGATTGCCGAATAACGTTAAAAATATGCCGAGAGCCAAAGGACACATTAAGCAGAGGGAGGCGAAAGATAGCGAACGACCGTAGAGGATATTCTCTAAACTCAGCGCAATAACCGGAAAGATTAAGAATACGATCGAGGCTTGAAACGCCGTGGCACGCTTTTGCAGCATAAAGTAACAGAGTATGCCGAATACCCCGGCAAACGCCCCGAGATAGACGACGGCAAGGATAGAGTGTGAGGAGAACTGAGCAATGACCGGATGTTCGACAAAACCACCGACGAGGGTTAACAGTATGCCTGCCATTAAGCAAGGTAAGGCATTAAAAGTCAGCACTGAGACTTCACAACAGCGTTTTTTACATAAAGCATACATGACGGCATGAATCACCACTGCCGCGATAAGCATCATTATCCCCACCAGCTGACCAGAGGCCGCGCCTTGAGATTCGTGCAGCAACACGGAAATTAACGCCACCAAGGCAATTGTTAACCCCAACAATTGTACCGAGTTGGTTTTCTCACGCAGTAACAGAATCGACGCGCAGAGTACCGCCACTGGCATCATGGCGAAAATTACTGACGCCAGCCCGGAACTTACCCAGCGTTCGCCGTAAATCATTAACGTAAAGGGAATGGCAAAGTAAAAGAGACTAATAATGGCCTGAAACATTCGCTGCCCTTCAGGAAAAAGAAGTGGGGAGCGGGTGTATTTTAAGGCGAGCAATAATAGGGGAGCCGCGCAGAGAAAGCGTAAGCCTGTGGCAAAGAGAGGGGGAATCGTGGTTCCCGCAATTTTCATTGCTAGCCAAGTGGTTCCCCACGTTAAAGCAACAATGATAAAGAGTAACGTTTTAATGGCAGAATTCATCTCGATAACCTCGGCAAGTAGAGGTCCACACTATATCGAGATTTCGAGAGAATGATTTTTCCCGTTAGGCATCAAAATGACGTTTTTAGGGAATATATTTCTATCATATAATGTTTATGAGAAAAATCTTTTCATTATTAGCTATAAATGCAGGAGTTATTGTTCGAACCAGTGTAGCGCCGTCAACGGGAATCGGAGGGGTGATTGCCAAAGTCTAATGCTCTCTGCTACCAGCGGCGAACGTAATTGTGAGGATTGCAAGATCTCTGCAGGCGTAAGCCAATGGCAACAATCGATATCGTCATCGTGCGGGCAGGTATCGAGACAGGCCTCAATCTCGCAACTGAATAAGAAGCGGATAAAAGGTGTGCCATCGTTCGCTGTCCATTGATGCACGCCAAGCAAGTGTTCAGGAGATAAGCGGAGTCCGGTCTCTTCCCACAATTCACGTTCCATCGCGGTAATCAAACTCTCTTCAGCCTCGAGATGGCCTGCAGGCTGATTCCAGGTCACTTTCCCATCGACACGTTCTTCAACGATTAACAGTTTACCTTCGGCATGGACAACACAAGCAACGGTGATATGGGGCGTAAACATAGAGGCTCCTAAAGTCAGTTATTTATCGATTTTACGCCACTCACCTAACGCTAGCCCATCAAGTTCATAGGGGCCGATGGCATAGCGGATAAGTCGTAATGTGGGAAAGCCGATGTGAGCGGTCATACGGCGGACTTGTCGATTACGACCTTCGTATAAGGTGATTTTAAGCCATTGGGTAGGGATGGCTTTGCGCTCTCGAATCGGCGGATTTCGTGGCCATAACCACTGCGGCGGATCACAGCGTTCGACATCAGCGGGGAGGGTAGGCCCATCTTTTAAGGTGACTCCGCGTCTTAATGGCGCGAGTTGTTCATCACTCGGATCGCCTTCTACCTGTACATAATAGATCTTATGAGTACGCTTACCCGGCTGCGTTAGGTCAGCTTGAAGTTTGCCATTATTAGTCAGCAGCAGCAGTCCCTCACTATCGCGATCTAAGCGGCCGGCAGCGTAGACATCTGGCACCGTTATATAGTCTTTAAGCGTCGCGCGTCCTGCTTCATCCGTGAATTGTGGCAGTACATCAAACGGCTTATTAAACACAATGATTGTGGTAGGACCCTGACGAGGTCGCGGGGGAGCCGGTTTTCTTCGGCGTGGTGGGCGGGTTAGAGGCTTCATAGTAAGGTTATCCGGCGCTTTATTTCGCTCAGTATAGCTTAGACTTGAGATAATTTAACCCTAGTATTCATGGGCTTTCAGTTGATGTCTGGCAGAGATTGCAGTAAGTTTTTCAGGGCCAGACTCATCAGATAAGGTCTGGTTAACGCTCGTCGTTAATCTTTTGTTGTGTAATTGTGTAAAGTGAAAAGTGTGAACCCTATCGCAACTCAGCCGTATAACAATAGTAATTATATTAGGTATTGCAATAGGTTAACTGTAATAAAAAAGAATTCTGCGACATATCGTAATGATTTTTTTCTAGGAAATTCGCGATGATTTCGCGTAACATACCCCGACAAATTACAAGTCATTAACAAAAACGCTCGAAGGAGAGGTTGATGGAAAGCAAAGTAGTTGTTCCTGCATCAGGCCAGAAAATCACGCTAAATCAAGGCAAATTAGCTGTTCCCAACAACCCAGTCATTCCTTATATCGAAGGGGATGGGATTGGTGTTGATGTCTCTCCTGTGATGTTAAAAGTGGTCGATGCGGCGGTAAACAAAGCCTATAACGGTGAGCGTAAGATTTCGTGGATGGAAATCTTTACCGGCGAGAAGTCGACAGAAGTGTACGGTCAAGACGTATGGTTACCGCAAGAGACACTGGATCTGATCAAAGAATACCGTGTCGCGATTAAAGGGCCATTAACGACGCCAGTCGGTGGCGGTATCCGTTCATTAAACGTTGCATTGCGCCAAGAGTTAGACCTTTATGTCTGCTTGCGCCCAGTACGCTACTACACTGGCACACCAAGCCCGGTCAAACGCCCTGAAGATACCGATATGGTTATTTTCCGCGAAAACTCAGAAGACATCTATGCGGGTATCGAATGGAAAGCGGGTAGCGCAGAAGCAGATAAAGTGATCAACTTCTTACGCACCGAAATGGGCGTGAAGAAAATTCGTTTCCCAGAACAATGTGGTATTGGCGTTAAGCCCTGTTCTGAAGAAGGAACTAAACGCTTAGTACGTGCAGCCTTCCAATATGTTATCGACAATGATCGTGATTCACTGACACTGGTCCACAAAGGTAACATCATGAAATTCACCGAAGGTGCCTTCAAAGATTGGGGATACCAACTGGTGAAAGAAGAGTTTGGCGCTGAACTATTAGACGGCGGCCCATGGATGAAGGCTAAGAACCCGAAAACGGGTAAAGAGATCATCATTAAAGACGTGATTGCCGATGCTTTCTTACAGCAAATCCTGCTACGCCCTGCAGAGTATGACGTTATCGCCTGTATGAACCTGAATGGTGACTACATCTCCGATGCTCTGGCGGCGCAAGTTGGCGGTATCGGTATTGCACCGGGCGCGAATATCGGTGACGAATGTGCACTGTTCGAAGCGACCCATGGTACTGCACCGAAGTATGCTGGCCAAGATAAAGTGAACCCAGGTTCAGTGATCCTTTCTGCTGAAATGATGCTCCGTCACCTCGGCTGGTTCGAAGCAGCTGACTTAATCGTTAAAGGAATGGAAGGCGCAATCGCCAATAAGACCGTGACTTACGATTTCGAACGTCTGATGGAAGGCGCTAAGTTACTGAAATGTTCAGAGTTTGGTGATGCGATCATCGCTAATATGTAGTTAATCACTCTGAGTGATTGATTAGAACGGGCGCCGAAAGGGGCCCGTTTTTTGTAACGATGATGGGGTATGTTGGCCCAGTATCGAGACGATAGCTCGGCAACTTTGAGGGGTATCAACCATTCGCACGGCGATCGGTAAACTTGAGAAAGAAGGGTGGTTAACTCGTCAGCAACGACGTTCGGGAAATGGTAATGCCCCGAATATTTACCAATTGAATGTAATTGAGTTTAAACGCGTTGCTTTATCTCATACGCCAGATTCTGATCCCTCAAATTCTGACGCATCAGAATCTGACCGGTCGAAATCCGACGCGTCAGAATCGAGCAATACGGACCATTTTCACCCGCCAGAATCTGGCGGGGATCAGTCAGTAACTTCAAAACAAGAACCATCAGTAAAATCAAAACCCACTTGTCAGGTTGCCGGGCAACTCGACCCAGAGGTGATTCTTACCGAACAGGCTCGTGAAGTGTTAACTCATTTGGACTAAACCACGGGATCACGCTTCACGACAAATAAATCCTCTCTGGAGCATATCCGGATTCGGTTTCGTGAAGACTTCACCGTTGCAGAGTTAAAACTCGTTATCGACTACAAGACCGAGGAATGGCGGGGAACTGAGCAAGAGCAATACATCCGACCCAAGACGCTTTTCATCCCAACAAACTTTGCAGGCTACCTGCAAAGAGCGGGCTATTGGGACAAAGCAGGTAGGCCACAACGAATCAACGGCCGCTGGTCCAAGCCGGGAGAACGAGTTATCACCGAGATTGATACTCCAGATCAATTCACACCAGCTGCTTTCAGGGGGCGTGATGGAAAGAAAAGTAGAGATACTGAAAGTTTTAAGCCTCGACAAGCCGCTAACTGCGATTGAAATTAGCGAAAAGACGGGGATCGGATGCAGAAAAGTCGGCAAGTTTATTAGTGATTTGGTTGAGAGTGGCGCCGCAAAAATTTACTCCGGGCGCTGGGCATTTTTGCAAGGTGAATATTTAGCACTGAGTAACCCAGAATTTTACAAACACGCGCAAACCACCGAAAGGTACGAAATCTCTGGTCGGTACCCTACCGCGCAAACAGCATGGCAAACAGCGTTCGAAAGCACCAGTGAGGTTCACCTTCGCACTAAAGAGGTTAAGCACATTGAGAACGGCGAGAGCAAGGTAAAGCGTTTGTGCTACGAGAGCATGGGCGAGATGGCGGGGCGAATAGCGCTGAACGGCATTTCGAGCTGCTTAGGTTCTGGATCAGGAAAATATTAAGGGTCAATACGTGACAATAAGTACAGTTACATTTGGAGAAACTTTATTTCTAATAAGTTTTTAATGAAAAGCAGATTTGACAAAGCAGGTCTGCAAAATCGAAATATACATTAAATATATTTAACATATGAGTAATTAAAGTAAAGCATTTTTAGCTCATCTTAAAAACTCTAGTCTATCTGGGAAATTGGTATAGCCGCCATTAATCCTATATGTTACCTCTCTTGCATCATCCTTATCAGCAGGCGTATTGATATGATTTCGAGTCCAGTAAATAGCCGATACATTTAATGCTAATCTTATGTCATTTGATAAAAATTAAGGTCTAGAAATTAACTCAAGATTAACTATCTTACTTAAGTTTTTATAATTATATCTCCCTGTAATTTGTATGAAACCTCTTCCTCTGTACTTAAAACTATCTCCGTCTTCTGTATTACCTAGATTTTTTTGTGCTCATAACGGTTATGTTGAGGGTTGATTCCCTCTTCAACCAAAGAACTGTAACCTCTACTTTCCTCACATAGTTGAGACAGAAAATGACACATTCTTAGGGGGGGTGTTAATTTTGTAATTATCAATGACATATGGCAGGCATCTAACCATTTCATTTATGATCAGATCTTGATGCCTTCCCTTATTACCTTTAAAGTGGTAAGAAATTGCGTAAAGTGTTTTAGCATCTATAGCTTTCACAAAACCTCCAGGAATTAATAATGAAAAAGATTGTGTTGCCTATATTACTAGCTATTATTTCCAAATGTGCAATAGCTGGGGATGATAAGCCTATTCCAGAAAAAAGCTGTATTAATATAAAGAGTTTAGATGTTGGGTCAAGGGAAAGAATTTATTTTAAAGGTAGTATATTACGATTTCAGCAGCAGTGTTGGTTTTTACCATTAAAGGCAGGTAATAAATTACATATTGAATTATCCGATAGTGATGGGAGTTCTGCACTTTCTTTATATAAACCTGGTGTTAAGATATCTTACGGTAGTGGTGATTTATCTTTCCTTCCTGAAAATGACGAGGGTAGTTACAGAGATCGATCTAACACTTACACTGGAGAGACTATTGATGGAGCATCAGATTATGATAACGCAAGAAATGTTGATACTAAGATAAATACTAGTGGTAATTACCTTATGGTTATAGGGCTCAATAGAGGTCCAGGTTCTGATTTTCAAGGGTTTGTTGAGATAGAGTAAGTATTTGAGATATTTTTTTTATTAAGTATGAATAGTTTTTGTCAAGCATTATATGTTTATTAATAACCCAACATCAGTTTTTTATGTTATGTACAATTTTACTAACTATTTCTTTTTTTATATTTTTTAGTAATGATTCCAATTTATTGATAGTGTTATATCGTGAGTTAGTATCCGATGACCTTGTCGTGCAACTCTACCGACTTTGAGAATGACAGTGATTTCCGTCCCAGCCTTGCCAGACGTTGCCTAATATTCAGATTATGTCGTTCGATTCTTTGTGTATAGCGCTTACTAATAACGTGAAACTCACACTTCAAGCGTGATTCATACATCGGCCATCTATCCGTCATCCACACGACTACTCAAAGGGTGACAGAAGATTCAGAAGACGCTCCAAGGTTATTATCGTCCGTTCGCCAAAGCGATGAGCCACAAACACCTCAGTATCTTGTCATAGACATAGAACAGCCAGAATTGACGAAATGTAGACCCAAAGTAGCTCCACTGCGAATCCATTTCAGCACAAACAATCACATCACTGCCCGGGTGTGTTTTAGACGTTACTGAGCGGTGCCTGAGTTTTTATATGTAGTAAAATAGTGTTTAAACCAGCCCCGATAATGCGAGCGCTAGCGCGACATCCAACCCCATTCATCGCCATATTAATGATTTTCTGGTGTGTCCTAGGTTGGAAAGCGGATGTAGGTGTGAGTGAGTTGCCATGTCTTACGACGCGATTTATAGATAACGCTGATGGTCAGCGGTACTTTTGCCGTTAAAGACAACGCCTTCAGTTACGGAACAGGAGGTTCAGCGCACGTAGATGGAAGCCACAGAAGTACCTCAAAAACACTATTACATACTAAATCAATAAATTGGAGTCATTACTTTGATATTGGAAAGTATTGGGTGATATGGATATAAGTAGGGGTGACTACTTATATCCATAGATAGGGAATTGTCACATAAATCCAAAATGGTTATAATAATTTATTCGTTCTGAGTAACGTCTAATTAAACAACTATTATATATACTCTCATAATACTTAGTGTCTTTTTCATTTACATTAGCTTCCATCAAGCACTCAGATTCAACCCATTTATCCCAAATTATTTTTGTTTGGATTAAACCTTTTACTAGGTCACTATAATTCATAACATACTTTTTATTCTTCTTTACATTTAACACCAGTTTTTTGAATGTGTTGTTATATTCATTCTTGAACGAAGTTTTTTTTTCAGAAATGCACACATAAGTTTCATCAGTAACCTTCTTTGCAAAGCAATCCTCAGAATACGTATTTTCTTTGTTTCCAGCTATAGCAGAGAATCCAATGAAGACTAACAAATATAAAAATCTAATCATGACTCACCCTTCAAATATTTAACTCGGTTACGCCCATTTTCGTACTGCCTTATTTCTTGCCTTGATTCTATTAGTTCTATAACTTCGTTAGTACTATTTTTCTCGAATGTCAAAATATGTACTTTATGTAAAACCCCTTGGTATTTCATGTCTACAAATATATCCCTCAACTTGATATTAAGTTCATCCCATCGTGGGGAATCAATTCTTCTATATTTTTCATAAAATCTTTTAGCATCAATCTCATATTTTTGATAAGTTAAATTAAATAGCCTAATTTGCTGATCTTCGGTTATTTCACCAATCTCATTTCTATTTTTTAAAACAAAAGATGCAGCATTGCAGTTATGTAATTTAGAACCTAGTGATATTTTATTGGCTTGTTCTAAGGGTACTCCTGCAGTACGAAGATCTCGAATTATCGCATCCCTTGTGCGATGCCTCATATCATACCCTCTACCAATAGTTACACCTGATCTTTCATTTAGAGATGAGCATGTTTTCACGCTTTCTGGCCAATGTATGACACGAGAATAGTATGGGCTATTTTTAATATTATTTCCCTCAGCCCTGAATGTCACAATACCTTTTTTTGGTTCCAACATAATCAACACTCACTCACATGAATAAATAATAGATACAGCTATTATCAACATCGTTTGAACTAAAACAAGCCTATATATTCTTATTCCTTATTTCCATCATTGCCCTTCTTTATTTAAAAGTAAGAAATCATTGTTAAATCAGTTACCTGTGAACGCTCTAGGATATTTAATTTAATTAATGTCGCAGGCTAACTATCATTTTCATGTAGTAGAGATCTGATGGAACTCAATTTATTGAGAGATACTCTTCTCTAAGATAAACAAAATATTTTAAGATTTTTATTATAAAACTGGTTGTATGATCAGTTATTTAGTACGATAAACGAGTTGGTGGATTACGATTCACTGGCTAAGGTTGGTCCCGTTCATTTGCAGATGATGGGGCGGGGCCGATACAAAAACGTGTGGAGAAAATTATATCCTTACCAACAAGTAGGGCTACTACGTCCGAAAACCGTTTAAAGTCTGTTCCGCTCGCTGGCGTATCAGAAAAATTTCCTATTTTGACCTACCGAGATATCCGTGTTGTCACTACCGAAACCCTTGCGCAAGGCTATGGAACTGATGAGGGTAACATCAGGCAAAATCTCACCAGAAATCTTCATCGATGTGAAGAGGGAACGCATCATTTCCTCCTAACAGGCCAAGAACTAAAGCTGTTTAAGAACAGAGTGACTGAAAGTCACTCTGTTGGGAGTAACGCTAGGTCTCTAACACTCTGGACAGAAAAGGTCGCCGCCCGAATGTCTAAGATTGTTGATACCAATCAGGCATGGGATTTCTTCGAGAAGCTGGAAGATAGCTATTTCAATTTGCGGGAAGTGCACGGCGTTATGCTGCCCAATATTGACGCTCCGATTCTATTGGCTAGATCTTGGGCGGATGCGATGGAGGCTAAGCAACAAGCTGAACAACTTACGCATACACAGGCCGAATACATCGAGCATCTGGAAGAGTTATTCGCTGAGGGGTTGTCACCGGTTCAATTCTGCAGGCGCTTGAACGGCGTGAACTCCACCAAAATAAGCAGCTATCTGCAGTCCTCCAACTGGCTCTATGATGATAACACTAACGGCTCCCATGCTCAGTGGCGCGTTAGATCGGCTGCACGGGACAAATACCTGACAGAAAATTTACGACGATAACACCCAAGTCGACAGCTAGTTTCACCACGTATTAGCCTATTTTATTAAGATTTGGTGCTGTGTGGCTTTACCGCAAGTACCTCAAAGGCCAACTACCAATGAAGGTAACGTGGGATGGTGACTTTACGCATGATAGATATTTGGCTGGGGAGGTGTGATGTCAGGGAAATCGCCACACAACTTGCTTTATCTAGCTAATCGCTGATGAGAGCAATATTAACCCCAGACGTTGCGCCACTGACGGGTACCGTAATTTTCAAGCCGGGTAATGAGCTGCTCTCTATGTTCCGTGCCGGCAAAGTATTGGTCTCTAACGTGCCTGAAAACTTGCGAGACACACCAGCCGGGCGACTGAGTGACTCAGCGCAGCCGCTCATGGATAACCCCTCAATTATTGATTTCATATGTCAGGACGAAGTAATTGCAGCGGCTGGCGGTAGTGAAGTGCTCCGAGATCACTTAAGGCGATTTCATTGCTACCAGTTTGAGTCAGAGGAAGACCACCCTAAGTATTACACGACGTTAAAGTCCGGTACCGGTTATGTTTCTCTGTGCTACACGCACGATAATAATTTTCGCGATGTTCATATTTCGCAACCGCTCCAGGATATTGCAAAGCTGAATACAGCTAATTGGGTGAATGGGAGAGTAATCTATAACCTCACTCTGCCTGAAGGCCACCAGCTGACTTTACCAGAGCTATGTTGCTGGGCGTTCGTGAAGGGCTTAGTCCACTTACTTCCGGAAGGTTCGACAGAGGTACCGTTTGGCCCACAAAAGGAATCAACGATATTGCCGCTCGATAATTCAGGACGGCATATCATTGAGGAGAGCGCAGAAGCTGTTAAGCAAGTCTTAGCAATAGGTGTGGATCCCGAGTCACCAGAATCATTTATGCGCAGACCTAAGGTTAACGAGAAGTACACCCGATGGGTTAAATCTCAGACCTGTGCATGCTGTGGACAACCGGCTGACGACCCTCACCATATCATCGGTTACGGGCAGGGCGGAATGGGTACCAAAACGCATGACCCGTTTGTGATCCCTCTATGCAGAAAGCATCATGATGAATGACACGCAGACCAGAGTAAGTTTGAAAACAAATACGGGACACAGCTTGTACGGCTTCGGGTTTTGGTGCTATGGGACTATCCACTAGCTACACAGGATATGATGATGGCGGATTCACAGGCGATGGTGGTAAGTACGATCCTGCTGGAATTGTCCACAAAGGAGAGTTTGTTTTCACCAAGGAGGCTACCAGCAGAATCGGTGTGGATAACCTTTACAAGATGATGCGTGGGTACTCTGATGGAGGCTATGTAACAGGGACGGTAGTAACACCTAAAGCTGTTAGCCAGCTATCAGGAAACGGCGGTGTAGCAAGTGTTGGGAACATCACAGTCAATGTCGATAGTAGCGGCAAAGCTTCTAGTGGTTCAGCTACTGATGGCCAAGGAATTGGTAAGCAAATACAGTCTGCTGTGATCAACACCATAAACGAACAAGCAACCAAACAGGGAACTCCACTCTGGCGAGCCATTAAGGGGCGGTAATGGATACATTCAGTTATTGCGTCCAAATAGGCGCAACAGGAACGGTGCCAGTGAAGGTTAATTCGGCACAGTTCGACGACGGGTATAAGCAGGTTAGCGGCGTTGGCATTAACTCAGTCGCCTAAACGTGGAACCTGACGAGCAAAGGGTCGCTGGCAGATATGCAGAAAGTGGGGGATTTCCTCACCTCACATTGTGCATCATCTTTCAATTGGAAGAACCCGTGGGGCGAAACCAAGATGTATCGAGTCAAAGCCGATTCCATTACGCCTAATTTCGTTACCGGGCAGTATGTAGAACTATCATTCACATTTGAACAGGCCTTTGCACCCTGATATTTTATATCTTCAGTGATTATAAAATTGTTTATTGAATACATTTAATTTTTATGGGGTGGGGGAGTAGATGAAATTTGTGGTAGCAATTCTATTGGTAGAACATTTGAAAATATACAAAGCCCATCAAAGGGGGAATTTTTTAAAATGAAATGGTTATGTAAGAAAAAGGATCAACGAATGAACCTTTTTACTTGCTTCTAATAATTTATATCTTTTTTAGATATAAGGTAACTATTTACACTACCCAATGAGCATTCATCATAAGATGAATAGCTGGTGGTAATTACCTCATATGATTGGCCATTTTTATTAAAAAATTGAAAGCGATAAATCTGATTATAAATGTTACTCACCTTTTTCTCTGATGCCAACAATACGTACTTAGTTTTTGTCTCATCTAGGTCTGTGATATTAACAATCCCTGAGTTTTTCAACCAGCCTTCGGTCATATTCATAGGCCATGAATGGCAATCAGGGCCATTTGTTTTGGCTAGCACGGTGGTAGGAAGAAGAATAATTGTAAAAAAAACTATTATTTTTTTCATGGAACCACCTCAATTTGCTTATCACCACTGTCCCATATTTTCTGCCTTACATTCAAGGGTAGAATTATGCAACCGTTCGATGCTTCACCAGGGTGTTTAGAACTGTCTCCGTGGATTAAGAAGCCTGCTCGTCCATACACATTATTCGTTGGATCTGGTTGTAGCCTTATAGAGTAAGCGCCTGTGTGAGAATGATGAAATGGTCTCCCTATTATTTGATATTTCCCTCTAGGTAGGGGGCGAATATTAGGTTTTTTTTCCATATCTGGATTAAATTTTCCGGGCCCTTTTCCTGAGTAACCTTTGATTATAAAATGTCCATTTTTGCTCAATTTTCCAGTGCTTTGCTCAAAAATCCATGTCATAACGAATACTCCATTAATCTAAAAATTGAATTGATAAATTATTTATATTTTCTCTTTGTGAAAGAATAATGATTATTTTGTTTATATCCTCATTCATTAATATGATCTTTTTAGGTGAGTATATAACTTACATTATACATAACGCCACTTTGTAATTATAATATTACATCACGGTGGAAATGAAAGGTAAGTTAATCCGCGTGCCGGATAACTATGACCCTGATATACGGACTTACTCTGGTAGCTGGTCAGGTAACTTTAAGCTTGCATATAGCAACAACCCAGCGTGGGTATTCTACGACCTAATTCTGGATAAGATTTACGGCATGGATAACCATGTCGATGCTTCCATGATTGTACAAATGAAGCCTGTATCAAATCGCGGTATACTGTGACGGTATGGTATCGAATGACGCTGGCGGCACCGAGCCTCGCTTTTCCGCTTTGATCTGTGTGAGTGATTTAGTCTCATCCACATTTCAGGTATGCTACCGATGACGTTGGCTAATCGTCTAGCCATATCGGGCGTCAAAGAGATACGTTCTTCAATGAGCTGGGTTATCTCTATCGTTGGTCCCCCCAATGCGTTAGCGAGCTCTTGTACGCTGATATCGAGATAGGCTCTTTCTTCCTCGATGTAACGACCAGGATGAGGTGGGTTTCGCATTACGCTCATGTTCTTAAGTCTCCAGTTATTAGGTCTCTTTTTTAGCGGTTATTGAGGTGATCGGACAGTTTTTTGTGGGGTTAGGTATCAAATCAGCTTGAAATCATCCGCTAATCACTTGGATGCATAACGATTCATGGCCTCAGAATTCATCTGCGCCATTTTGAGCGGCTTTTAGGGGGGGAGGCGTAGGGATTTTAGGGGTTACGCCCTAGAATGGCTCTGAGGGCGTTTGAGCGGTGCGCGTAAGACCTGCTTATATTAAATTTTTTCCTCTATTTGCCTGGGGCCTGGGAATGTCAAATTTTATTAATCAGATTTTTTTAATAAATTTCTTATGGTTTTTCTTATGTGAAAAATTATATTTTGTATTTTACAATGAATACTGATTTATGCATGGTTAATTATGATTGTTACAGCAAAGTTACTTAATGCAATTTGCCTTCACTTTAGATCTAGAAAATTTAAAGAGAGAAATAATAGACAGTTATCAAACATTCAATCTTTGGTTAATCCTCTTAATCACTGGTTCAGAGTTTATGAGATAAATACACCATTAAGAGTTGCTCACTTTCTAGCTCAAGCTTGTTGTGAAACATTTTATTTTTCAGATATGCCGGAGATTCCTTCCAACGGAGAAAGAGAATATGATTTTGGAACAAGGATAGGCGCCGCTCTTGGTAATACTCATCCAGGTGATGGACCGAAATATATTGGGCGAGGGTTGTTACATCTTACCGGTAGGTATAACTATCGAACGGCTGGCAAGAAAATTGGTGTTGACCTTGAATCACAACCTCAGTTAGTTGCTAGCGATTTTGATATAGCTGTAAGAACGGCATGTCTATTTTGGAAAACTAATGGGCTAAATGGTTTTGCTGATAGTGATGCATTTTTAAATATAACCCATAAGGTGAATGGCTATGAAAATGGCATAAAAGAAAGGCGAGCTGCCTTGATCCGAGCGAAGAGATTCCTGAATATCAAGTGAATCATAGGTAATAATGTCACTCTAAAAGCTCTCTGCTTATAAAATACTCAGGGGCTATGCTTTTTATTTCATCCTTAATCACAAAAATCCTACCTATATCTAAAGCGCATTTATTTCTATTGCCATATGTTTCAACTATAAAACTAACATTCTTATCTGATGTTAACTTGTAAATTTGCTTGTAAATCGGGATGTTGTATTCTTCCCTAATTCCTGATTCATCTAGTTCTTTTTTAGAGTATCCGAATTGTTTTGCTTTTTTATATAGTTGAACATTCCTTTCTGAATCACTTAATTTATAAGAAGATAATCTTTCTATCTTTAATTCCTTTATGTTCTTCTCGTCATTCCCTAAATATTCTTCCATGTATTTTGATTTTGTTTGATCAAGGTTGGTTATTATTGCGTTGTCTAGGCTTTTGTCATTGTAATTCCTACAATCTGGTATCATGTCAGTCGTAGCAAATGAAGGTGATGTAAATAATATTGATGATAAAAAAATGATCTTCTTTTTCATATAACTACCCGTGGTTTATATGTGTTTTTTTGTAAAAATACTATATTGAATTTAGTAAAGTCAAAACAGTTTATGCTTACCTTTTTTTAGATAAAAGCCTGCCTAATGCCCCCGTGGTGGGTATATAAAAATCACGGGGAGCGTAGCGACCATCGACTAGCTCTTTTCTTGTTTGAAAAGGTTTGATTGTGTGGGCATAGTGCCAGACTTCTGTAATCACACTATGCCGCTTACTACTCCTTAGAAACTCACTTTATCAGGTGCCAGTTATCGTACTGCGAGACGGGGTAGAGCCAACTTCTTTCCCGAGTTGTTTAGGATCTTATTCCCACCGTATGCCTGTTTATCATGCCGGAGTCCGGGGCGTAGACCTGAGTGTCTAAGGTGCAGGTATGATTTTAATGTCGTTGAATGGGATATTATGGTAACTAATGGAGTTTATTTGTAGATCTTTAATGAGGTTGAAGGTCAAGTGTGCAAAGGACCATGTTGTGATGCTTCTGCTTTTCCATTGGCTTTTGTGTATTCTTGCTGATGAAAGGTATCTACATTTAAGGATGGAAGGTGCGTTGCTATGAAAGTAAGTGAAACAGCATTGCTGGAGTCGGGATTTAGCCATGATGAACTTCAAAAAATAAAAAGTAATGTGGAAAATTATGGCGGAACTCTTGAGGAAGCTATAAATGATCTCGCTCGCCGATTCAGGTCATGGCTCTGGGTCACTGGTATATGTATTGTTTTTTTTCTATTACTGGTTGTTTTTAGTTCCACAATCAAAGTAATAGCAGGCGGGCTGGCCATTGTCTTCGCTATTACTATTATTTCGTTTATGCAGCCCCTTATTATTTCATACAAATCATGGCGTTATGTTAAGTTAAATAGGTGTTAGTTATTACCATTATCTGTCGTCAGAAGGTCGAAAATCACTTTTGCTTTCACACCGTAACCAACAATCTTAATTGTTAATTTGGGGCGGCTCATCGTCTCGACTTTGCGATAATAGTCACTCGGCATCCATCTGAATAATATCCATACTCCCTGTTTTCGTACAAGACCGCCTTATGTTAAATGGGTATTAAATTGTGAAGGTGTCAATCTCACCGCCGTTGATGAACAACACATCAAAAGTACCATTTTCGACACACTCTCTCATGAGAGGGATATATTTTTCAGGTGATCTTGAGCTAGGTGCTTATCCAATACAACTTGATCAGCCCATCTCTCTATAGTTATGAATGTTAATCCGTCTATGTAAGATTCATATTGGATACAGCCATCTTCTTTTGCCGCATATTCATGCTGAAGGATATTAGCTATACGTCTAAGTTCTTCTTGCTTACCGTTACGGATAAGCCCTTTAACTATCGCAGTGATCACTGTTGTTCCTCGCAAGTTATGTTACTCACGTTTCTATTACAAGGGGTTATCAAATTAGTTAGCGGTTCGGGCTATAGAGCTCTCGAAACAAATGGTTATCCGCAGTGTGAAAATATTAATCATTTTATTCGGTAAAAGGTCAAGAAATAACTCAGGAGTGGCTAACGAAGCGTATAGAATTGGCCTGATATGTCGTTAAAGATTAACACCGTATAAGCACAAAAGTTACGTGGAAAAAAAGCCCTAATCCGAAGATTAGGGCGTAAACACTTAGGCTTTGATACGTTTGCCGTTAGGCAGAGTATTGACGCCCCACATTCCTGCCACAGCGCTGACAATCGCGCCCAGCAGTAATGCGACGAACGACCATAGAGAAATTTTGGATGCCGCTTTGGCTGCCGCATCAGCTTTCTCTTTTGCTTCTTGTTTAAATTGCGCATATTGCGCTTTCGCTTGGTCGACCTTAGTTTGCAATTGGTTAATGCTTTGATTCGCTTGTTGTACTGCTTTATCACGCGCTTGAATGAAATTATCAACCGCTTGATCAGCTTGTTCCTGTGTCATGGAGGTATTTTGCGCTAAGGCATTTTTCACATCATCGCGGTTTACCGATTTGCTGATGGTCTCAGTACGAGATTTCAATTTATCAGTCAATTGACTAATAATTTGGTCACTGTTATCCGGATGGGTGGCTATCGCTTTACCGGCATCCATCACATCGTCACCTGCTTGTTGTAGCTGGTCTTGCAGATATTGAGGCTGTAGTTCAGGAATATTCGATTTCTTCAGCGCATTAATAACCTGTTGATTGGTATCAGACATATCGATATGAGTATTGACCCCGAGTTTATCGAACATGTCTTTGCTGAAATCAGCGGTATTGGCAACGGCTTTACCCGCACCACTGACCACGCTACCCGCACCGGAGGCTACAGAGCTGACTGCACTCCCGGTTAATTTGAGTAGGCCACCGAGTGCAGAGAAACCTAATACGGTCGCAACCAATAAGGTCGTTCCCCAAATAAGGAAGCCATGAATTAAGCCATCAGCACCGGCTAAACGACCCGCTACAAATCCGCCTGCCGCCAAACTAATCATTAATGCAATAACAGTCCATATCATTACGGCTTTATCAGCACCGTTAATAATATCGTCCTGTGTAGGAGAAAGAAGAGAAAAGCCTAAACTCGCGCCGAGAGTGGTTAATAGTAGCGAGACTGCTAAAACGGTAATCACGCCTGCAATAATGCTACCCCAAGAAATCCTGTTGGTAATTTTAATTTCGTTTTGTAATTCCATCTTTAACTCCATTTTAAAAGAATGACTCAATAATCAATGTAGTTCAAAGTTAGGAAAATTCTAATTTTTGATCTTTACTCTGATTATGCACCTCACAAAAAATGATAGATCGCTGTGTTGCTAGCTTTCGAGCGGAGAGTTACGGCGTAAGTGAGGTGCGGTATAGTGGAATAGGGCGGTATGTTAATCCGCCCATCTTTTACTCGAAATTATGAAATGCCTTTGACAACCGGATTTTTTTGCGCCGATAACGCCGACATAAATTGATCATCAAGGTGTAGGTGTTGCTTCACCAATTCAAGTGGAGTACTGGCTAACCACTGGTTGAGTGAGATATCAGCGTAATAATCGCTTTTAAATAATTCGAGAAAACGCAGCGGGGTATCGCCGGTATTTTCTATGTAATGCCCCATGGCAAAAGGGACATAACCGACATCGCCTGCACGATAATCAAAAGTACGCGCCTGACCTGATGAGGCGAAAACGCCCATTCTTCCTTGCCCTTCGAGATAATATTGCCACTCATCGTTATTAGGGTGCCAATGCAGTTCTCTCATCCCCCCCGGCGCAATCTCGACTAATGCGGCAGCAATGGTTTTGGACACGGGAAAATTGGATGAGTCCGTGATACGGACCTCACCTCCAGCTGAGGTGATGGGGGATTGCTGCATCATGCGGTGAGTGAATTTCTGTTTGGATTTTTTTCCCTTCTTAGGGCTGGCAGATGAAATATCACCGGGAACTTTACCTGCAAAAATATATTCATCTTGCGGAGAGGGTAAATGTGAAAAAGTCGATACAGGCAGATTAAAGTTTTTGGCTAACACTTCAGGGGGGATATGTTTAAACCAGTCAGAAAGTAAGAAAGTACTGTCCTCATCGAATCCACCGTCGTCGAATGCCAGTAAAAATTCACAACCGTCATTACCGATGCCTTGAATAGAATGCGGAATACCCGGTGGAAAATACCACAGATCGCCGGTAGAAATATCGTCAATAAACCATCCCCCCTCGGTATCGAACGCAGTGACTCGGGCGTGACCATAGGTCATAAAAGCCCATTCGCCTTCTTTATGCCAATGCAGTTCTCGAATTCCCCCCGCATTGAGGCGCATATCTACGCCAGCGATCGTTTTCGAGACCCCTAATTCCCGATTAGTCACTTGTCGGGTCCATCCGCCACTACTGCGGCGAATATGGGCATCACTAAAAGAATAACGAAGGTTAGGCAGTGTTCCGTTATCGGTTGCCGGTGGGTTAACTAAATCCTTATTTTCCTGTTCGCGCAATGGATCGTGGGGGCCAGGGAAATCAGCCTTAAATGGATAGGCTTTGGTGTCATTATCGTGTGCATGCACTTCGCCTGCCGCAAGTATCATGGTGCCTCCTGCGGCGAAAGACATAAAATTGCGACGTGTGAAATTAGCCATCTAAACCTCCTGTCTGTGTGTAGCTTTACTTTTACGCCAGCAGACGGTGTATCAGAAATAGCTGATGTAACATTTTATTAACAATGTTATTTTCCCGTTTCGAAACAGTAGGGGAGTTATTACCGCCAGCGACCTGCGCAGCAGTGCAGAGAGTGACAATCTTTGCCTATAAAGCGCTGGATGATGACTTACTTCAAACAATGTGGGAAGCGTCCTTATCGTTACAATCAAAAATTATCAGTCAGGCGTTACATTTAGGATTTTATTTACAATTGGTATAAGGACAGGCGTAGAGATAGCCTTTGAATCATTTGAAATCTAGGCGATCAAATCGTAAATATCGATAACAAAATAATCCTTAACTCGGTTACTGTTTTACTTCATTGCCCGGCACAGGATAGGCAAGTTATGCATACATTTTGGATTATTGATGCCTTATGTTAAGTGGCTGATTCATTGATCATGATGCTTCCCGTTCGCCGCGGGGAGGAGTAGACGTTTTTCCAGAGAGAAGTGCTTTACCTGGCTCTCAAGCTGAGCGCACAGAAACATTACATCGAGCCATTATGTCAGGTGAATCACTGCATTGGTGATAAGGATGTTAATAGTTAGAAAAATTATTGCATCTTTTTATTTGTCGACTACACTTAAGATATAGCGTCGAAGAGCAGGGATTTTCGATCACTCAGGGATGAGTGCCGCTATGCCATTTTTAAGTAAGAATAAGACCTCACTGAATTGAACAGCCCTTGCAAACATTTCCTTAAATTTAACATCTCTTGTTTATTCATTAATCCCTAACTAAAAGCCGCTCGGTCTACACAACGCTACTTTTTACTCACCTCATCTAGATAGCACAGCCTTTCTACGTTACTCTATAGTTAATTATTTTCGACCGCCAATGGACGCCTAATGTCTCAATCTAAGCGTAAATTCTGGATTATCACGTTACTCGCGGTAATCGTTGTGCCTTGTATTATTATGGCCGCATTATTGGTAACAGTGATGTATGTAAAACCTTATTAATCCAATATTGGGGGAGTTTACGAGGCTAAATGCTTTGATATTCTTGCCCCAAAAAATATTAACGCCTCTCGGCAAATAAATTCTTTACGGTTGTCTAAAACTCTGTTTCAGTAACGCTCTACTCTTTCTAAAGGATAGCGTTATGGAACACACTTATCACACCTCTATTACTTGGACCGGTAACTTGGGAGAGGGCACCGCCCATTATCGCAGCTACGCGCGCACTTGGGATATTGCACTGCCCGGCAAAGCAGTTATCGCTTGTTCAAATGATCCCCTCTTGGGGGGCGATCCAACCAAGATGAATCCTGAAGATTTGTTAATGTCATCATTGGCTGCATGCCATATGTTGTGGTATCTACACCTCGCTTCTGCAGCCGGTGTCACCGTTGTCGGTTACCAAGACAGTCCAACAGCCGTCGGTGAAGTCTTACCGAGTGGGGCGGGTCGCTTTCTGTCGATGACTTTGCACCCTGTGATTACCGTGTTACCTACTACCGACCTCGATCTCGCACGTAAACTGCATGACGACGTACACCCAGTCTGTTTTATCGCGCGTTCCGTTAATTTTCCCATAACCTACCAGCCTGAATTTATTATCGCGTCCGATGCCGTCTAATGTTTAAGGGCCAGTCATCCATAATGGCCCTAGCTGATTTGTTCAACATAGAAGGACCTGAGTGTGGCACAGCAAAAAATTACCTTAATCACAGGAGGCTCACGGCGCATCGGCAGGGCTACGGCACTTTTATTGGCTGAACGCGGGCATCAGATCTGTATTAATTATCGGCAGCGAGAGGAAGAAGCTCTGGCGGTCGTTGAGACAATACGTCAGCAGGGCGGCTGCGCCATCGCAATCGCCGCCGATATCAGTGATGAGCAACAAATCAGTAAAATGTTCTCCGAGATCGATCAACGCTTGGGGCCGATCACTGGATTAGTCAATAATGCGGCTCGACTCTTACCGCAATCACGGGTTGAGCAACTTTCTGGTCCCCGCTTGGCGCAGATCTTTGCGGCCAATATCAGTGGTTCGATACTTTGCGCGCGTGAGGCGGTTAAACGGATGTCTACTCACAATCAAGGGCGGGGTGGCGCAATCGTTAATGTTTCCTCGGCGGCAGCAAGACTGGGTTCAGCTTTCGAATATACCGATTATGCTGCGTCTATAGGGGCGATCGATACGTTCACCCGTGGTCTGAGTGAGGAAGTGGCCGCAGCAGGTATTCGCGTCAATGCGGTACGACCCGGTTTTATCTATACCGAGATGCATGCTGAGGGGGGCGAGGCTGACCGTATTGAGCGAGTGAAGTCGCAATTACCGATGGCCAGAGGGGGGCAGCCGATTGAGGTGGCTTATGCTATCGCTTGGTTACTCTCTGAAGAAGCCTCTTACGTTACAGGCAGCTTTATCGATGTTGCAGGGGGCAAATAGCGATAGTAAGCTGTAATCCCCTCCATAATAGGTAGACTGGTCTGTCTATATGGAGGGCATCATGTCGGCTAAAGAAAAATCCGCCAAGCGGCGCATAGCTTATTTTACAATCGAGGTATTCATGCGACGGGGATCGACAGCATTATCAAGCTCGCCGATGTCGCGAAACAACGTTTTTATAACCACTTCATGTCGAAACAGTGTTTGGTGTTGGATTACCTCGCGCTTCGCCATCAACAATGGCTTGACCTCTATGTGATCCGATTGCAACAAACGATAACGCCGCCAAATCGTATTTTAACGATTTATGATGCCTACCAAGAGCATGCTGAGAAATCTTATATAAATGGATTTCGGGGTTGTGGCCTACTCAACGCTGCGGCGGAATTTCCAGTCGATTCTTTAGAAAGACGTTGTGTGGCAGAACAAAAAACGCAAATCGAACAGTTTATTCTTACCGCGCTGAACGAGATCCCGAGTGTTCCCTCCGATGCAGCCCAACGACTGGAGTACCTATGAGCCCTACCTTAATTGGGAAGAGTTGCGTAGTGATCGCCGCCTTATTGTGGGGAACGACAGGGACTGCCGCACGCTTAGCGCCAGCATTAAGCCCGATAACTATCGCCTGCGTCGCCATGGGGCTCGGTGGGATCTTGCAAGCGGTATTAGCGCTGCCAGCCATACTGAGCTCGCTCCCTCAACTGCAGCAACAGCGCCGCTTATTGATTATCGGCGCCTGCGCGGTTGCCATCTATCCGCTTGCTTTCTACTGCTCAATGGACTTTGCTGGGGTAGCAGTGGGTACTGTCATCTCTATCGGGTCCGCCCCCCTCTTTTCTGCCTTAATCGAAAACCGCTTGGAAAAAAGTGCCTTAACTAAGCAGTGGTTAGGGGGCGCATTCGTCGGTGTCATTGGAATTAGCTTGCTCGCCCAGATGCACACCGTGTTTTCAGCAGGCGGCGACCCAGCCCAAGCATCTTTGTCCGTGGGGGTTGCCTTAGGCTTATTGGCTGGGCTGACCTACGCGTTATATTCGTGGACCGCAAGGAGAATGATGGTAAACGGGATAATAAGCCGTGCGGCAATGGGCTCGACATTTGGCGTGGGGGGACTGCTCCTTTTGCCATTATTAATCGCGACCGGTGGTTCCTTGCTCGCATCCTGGCAAAATGCTGTGGTAGGCGGCTATATGGCACTCTTTCCAATGGGGATTGGCTACTTATGTTACGGTGCAGGGTTGGCGCGAATCAAAGCCAGCATCGCCACGGCAATCACCTTACTCGAACCCGTAGTGGCCGCTTTGCTCGCCGTATTTATCCTCAATGAGACCCTATCCCCCATGGGATGGACGGGGATAGGGTTAATCATAGCCAGTTTGGTGATTATCGCCTGGCCAAAGCGATTAACGGTTAGTGATTGAGGTTGCGGGGTCCACAGTTGCCGTAATCGTAGTCGGCAAAGCGCTTAGCGAAATGCTTGAGCTGAGGTGGGGCATCCAAGGGGGGGAAGCGTATTTCGATAAAGATGGCTTTATCCCTATTTGGATTCTCAGCGGCTTGCAGCGCTTGATGCAGTGATGGGATATCATCAACAACAAAGGATAAGGCATGATTACCTTTATCGAGCACACTAGGGAGCTTGGCATAATCCCATTCGTTGACATCGTTATACGCAGAATTTTCGCCAAGTATAAGTCGTTCTATGGTATATCCCCAATTATTGATAAGGAAAATAATCGGTGTCAGGCGCTGTTGTAATAGGGTAGAAAGTTCCTGAACGGTCAGTTGCAACGAGCCATCACCAATAAATAGCAGATGCCGTTGTTCGGGTCGCGCAATAAGTGATCCCAGTAGAGCCGGCAGTGTAAAACCTATGGACCCCCAAATAATCTGCGAGTGATAACGCGCGCCCGCTGGTAATTGCAGACTGGATGCACCACTGTGCGCGGTGCCTGCCTCACCAAAAATACTATCCTGTGGTCGAATAAACGCTTGTAGGGCTTGCCAGAAATAGGCTTGAGAAAATGTCGTGTGCGGCTGAGTCGAGATCGGTAAGGAAGATCGAGGGGGAAGAGGCCTAGGTGCGCAGTCACGAAGTTGTTCAGCGAGATGTCGGCATAATTCTTGAAGCATGACGCCCGGGTATTGTGCGCCATTGATAGTGACATCGAAGCGTCTGAGCGCGATAAGTCGTGAGTTATCGATAAGCTGGCTAAACAACCCGGTATTACAGTCTGTCAGACGTAGGCCAACCCCTATCACGCACACTGAATGATGAATAGCATGACTGACGGCAGGTAAACTTGCCTGACCGGCATATACCCCGAGATACAGGGCAGAGTTTTCATCCATAATCCCTTTGGCACTGGGCAGTACCGCATAAGGGATGGCCAGCTTTTCGCTGATTGTACGAATAAAATCGATAACGCCAAATCGTACCGCATCGTTATCGAGTAAAAAAACGGGGCCATTTTCTGGCCGCCATTGCGCTTGCAGGTGGGAAATAACACGATTGAGTTGCCGTGGATCACTCGTCGGCTCGACTAAACGTAGCGGTTGGCTGGGTACTTCAATCATCAAATGTGTTATATCGGACGGCAGCTGTAGATGAACGGGACGCCGCTCAAGCCAACAACATTGCAGCAAACGATCGATCTCCATCACTGCGTTCGCCGGGGTCAGCCGCGTTTGTGCCACGGTAAACTCTGCGACACAACGACCAATATTATCGTAATCGCCATCGACTAAGGTGTGATGGAGAAGGGCGCGATCGTTGACCGCATGCAGCGGCGGTAAGCCACTGATATGCACTACGGGAATATTTTCAGCGTAAGCCCCCGCGAGGCCATTGAGTGCACTTAGGTCGCCCACTCCCCAAGTGGTAATAAAAGCCCCTATTCCCTTACTGCGTGCGTAGCCATCTGCTGCATAAGCGGCATTCAACTCATTACAATTATTGATAAATCTAATTGGGGAGGGGGGTACGGTTTGTTCAAGGAAGGAGAGATTGAAATCGCCCGGTACACCGAAGAGATGTTCGATACCGGCTTCATGTAATCGCCGCAGTAAAAATTGTCCCAATTGCATTTGCATCGATGCCACCTCGTGCTAAAAGTGATGAATGATTTGTGCAGAAAATAAATCTTTCTAATCAGTCTAGCGGCAAAGCGGCACAAGAAGTGTGCATGTTTTGGTTTGAAACGGCTTAAGTTACATAAATTGTGCGGAGAGAGGATGGATAACTTTGATTGGAAAATTATTTCAGCGTTACAGCTTGATGGACGTCTGACCAACCAAGAAGTAGGCGAAAAAGTGGGGTTGTCTGCTTCGCAGTGTTCACGTCGCAGAACCGCATTGGAAAAGGCTGGGATTATTCAGGGCTATTCGGCTCGGGTAAATGGGCAAGCGATTGGCCTACAGGTATTAGCCTATGTGCATATCAATTTACACAGCCACGATCCTAAATCGATGCGCCATTTTCAACATATTCTTGACGGTGAGTCGGCCATTCAGGAGGTCCTTATGGTCAGTGGTGAAGCCGACTATTTATTGAAGATTATTGCCGCCAATTTGCAACAGTTAGCCGATTTTATTTCTCACACTTTATTAGCCAGCGAGGTTATAAGCCATGTTAAATCCTTTGTGGTGTTGAAAAAAACTGAAACAGATCAGTCAGCTTCCGACACAGCCAGTCTAAGGGGCGCTGGGCTCCGCGCGCGATCGTTCACATTGTCGTCGCAGCTGCTCAGGCTGATAAGGAGGCGAGTGAGCGGTCATCATCTGTTGGTAGGCGATGCACGCGGCAGTAGATCGTTGCGGTGAAGGAGGAGCGGTTAACCCCCCGGTTAACAGTAGACTGACAAAAAATAGGTATAGTGGCGCACGATTAATATTTCCTTTCAAAAGTATTAAACATTTTAGCAACATTCTGTGACCGGTAACACACTGTTTATCATGACATAACATTACCATGTGTTTACATAACTATAACTTATTGGGATGTTAACATGTCTGAGACTACGCTTCGACAACGTAAAGCGAAACATTTTACCTGGTTTGTCGGCGGTATCGCCGCGTTATCGGGACTGTTGTTTGGACTGGATATTGGCGTTATCGCCGGAGCATTGCCCTTTTTAGCGCAAGACCTTTCAATAACCAGTCACCAGCAAGAGTGGGTCGTGAGTGCTATGATGTTTGGTGCCGCAATAGGGGCGTTAACCGCTGGCTGGATGTCCTACCGCCTTGGCCGCAAAAAAAGCATTCTAGCTGGGGCAATCTTATTTATTATTGGCTCGTTATGGTCTGCATTTTCCCCTGATGTCACCAGTCTGGTCTGCGCACGCGTGGTGCTGGGCTTGGCAGTCGGATTTGCCTCTTACACTGCCCCACTTTATATCGCAGAAATCGCGCCTGAGCGCTATCGTGGATCGATGATTTCGATGTATCAAATGATGTTAACGACCGGTATTGTGGTGGCCTTTCTCTCTGATGCCGCGTTAAGTTATAGCGGCAACTGGCGGCTAATGCTGGGTGTTATCGCATTCCCTGCGTTAGTACTGTTTATCGGCGTGATCTTTCTTCCCAATAGTCCACGCTGGCTAGCCGCGACTGGCCGTTATCACGATGCGCAGAAGGTCCTTGAGCGCTTACGCAGTAGCGATACCCAAGCCAAAAAAGAGCTGGATGAGATACGCGAAAGCTTAAAGGTTAAGCAGAGCGGATGGTCATTATTCCGTACTAATGCTAATTTCCGCCGTTCAGTGGGCTTAGGCGTGTTATTGCAAGTGATGCAACAATTTACCGGAATGAATGTGGTGATGTATTACGCGCCCAAGATTTTCGCTATCGCCGGTTTTGCCAGTACTTCACAGCAGATGTGGGGCACAGTAGTGGTCGGTTTAACCAACATGTTGGCCACCCTGATTGCGGTAGGTTTGGTTGATCGCTGGGGACGAAAACCGATGCTACTAACCAGTTTCTTGGTCATGGCGGTGGGGATGGGCGTGCTAGGCCTGTTTATTCATAACGGTATCCACTCGGTAGTGATTCAATACACGGCCATCGTAATGTTACTGCTGTTTATTATTGGTTTCGCCATGGCCGCAGGCCCAGTGATCTGGTTACTGTGCTCAGAGGTTCAGCCACTGAAAGGGCGTGATTTCGGCATCACCTTATCCACTACCACAAACTGGGTCGCCAATATGATCGTTGGGGCAACGTTTCTGACCTTGCTGGAAAGTTTTGGCAATGCCAATACCTTCTGGTTGTATGGTGGATTAAATCTACTCTTTATTGTGATTACGTTATGGCTGGTACCGGAAACGAAAAATGTCTCGTTAGAGCATATTGAACGCAACTTGATGCAGGGTAAAGCCTTGCGAGATATCGGAAAGTAATCAAGCCCTGAGGGTGATGGGCGTCACCCTCAGGCGTTGATTTATTCGGCAACCAGCCACATGTCGGCCTCTTCAAACATCTCTTCTAACATTCGGTTAAGCTTTTCTCGATCGCTCTTACTGGCATCACTATTCAAGCTATTCATTTGCATCGGTTTAACTCGGACTTCAGCATCAGGAAATAGTCGTCTTACTCGCTGGGTTAATTCTTGCAGAATGATCTCTGCAGCGTTATCGAGCCCGGCAACATTTCTTTTATCATACACCAATTCTACGTACATAACTTACCCAATAACTGTATAGATATCCAGTATAGTGCCTAGTCGTTAAGTGGTTGTCAAGTAGGGTTTTTATTCCTTTAGGCAGTGTTGTTTGCAATCATTGGCACTCGCGTTCAAGATAATCCACTATGCTTTGTTCAGGCGAAGAACCTAAAGATGAACTCTATGGAGAGTGTTATGAAAGCGATTGTTTACCAAGACCACCAATTACCCATTACTGATTCGCATGCGCTCTATGAAATCGAGACTGATAAACCGGCCCCAGGCGCGCGCGATTTATTAGTGAAGATTACGGCGATTTCTGTGAACCCCATCGATACGAAAATACGCCGCACGGCCAACACCGCAGAACCGCGTATCCTCGGATGGGATGCCGTGGGGGAAGTGGTGGCGGTGGGGGAAGAGGTCAGCTTATTCGTTCCTGGGGATAGGGTGTACTATGCAGGATCCTTAGTTCGTCCAGGGACCAATGCAGAATACCACTTAGTGGATGAGCGTATTGTCGCTAAGAAGCCTAATCAATGTAATGATGCGGAAGCCGCGGCATTACCTCTGACGGCCTTAACCGCGTGGGAACTGCTGTTTGACCGGTTAGCGGTGGAGACTGAACAGCCTAAAACTTTATTGATTATTGGTGCTGCAGGGGGGGTGGGCTCACTCTTAACCCAACTGGCCAGTAAACTGACCCAGTTACGCGTTATCGCCACCGCCTCACGCCCCGAAACGACGCAATGGGTTAAGGCGTTAGGCGCTGATGAGGTAATCGACCATACAAAATCGTTGGTTGAGGGCTGTGCACAACTAGGGATTAAGCAAGTGGATTATGTGGCGAGCCTGACCCACACCGACAGTCATTACGAAGATATTATCGAGTTGTTAGCGCCTCAGGGAAAATTAGGCTTGATTGATGACCCGGAAACCCTCGATGCACTGCCGCTTAAACGTAAAGCTATCTCTCTGCATTGGGAGCTGATGTTTACACGGTCACTTTTTGAAACCGACGATATGATCCGCCAACACGAGATTTTGACGCGTGTAGCTAGCCTGATTGATCAGGGAGTATTAAGAACGACCTTGGCAGAACACTACGGTGTTATCAATGCGGAAAATTTACGTAAGGCGCATGCGATGCTAGAGAGCCATAAGGCGAAGGGCAAAATTGTACTGTCTGGTTTCTAATCGACGTGACGTGAAGGGAGTACAAAACTCCCTTTACACCAGCGAGAGACTAACGTAGTTGGGCAATTTCGTGCTCGGTTAACCTAATGACTTGGCGCTGACCGCGTTGGGGATCCGCGACGGCCGCATCCTTTACGGCCATGACAGCCAGTGCTTCCACTCTAGAAACCAGATCAGGGGCCCCTTGGCGTAACGCATCAAGTAACGACTTAGATCGCCGGCGGATATTGCAAGTGAGTGCGCCTTCTTCTGAACAATAATAGATCACAGGATCGTTATCCTGACCCTAAGTCTCACTTCCTGGTCGGACGACGGCGGCTAGGTGAGCTTCTTGCTGATCAATTCCTGTCTTGACTAAACTGCCTTCGGCGCCATGGGTGACAAAGCGTAAGCTAACGCCTACGGCAAGCATTGAGCAATGTAGAATGACCCGATGCTTAGGGGAGTTCACAATGACGTGTGCCCAGTCATCAATTTACGCGCCTCTATGTAATAAGCAGATATTACCTTCAACCGAGTCGGGTAACCCAAATAGCTGTAGCGTCTGATCGATCAAATTCGGGCCGATATCGAACCATTAGCTGCTACCCGGTTGAGTTTTTTCACGCCAGCGATCGCACACTTGTGGGCGAAAACAGTCCATTTGAAACTTAAATTGAGCGATATTGTCGGTTAGCCATTGCGGCGTGCTCGCTAAGAAGTCACTGTCCCAACGGCGATTATGGAAGATGGAGAGTAAGCGTTGTTGCTGGTCAGCGGTCTTAATGAGTTCACGTGCTTCGGCGAAATCGAGGGTTAAAGGCTTATCTACGACAACATGCTTGTCAGCCAGCAAAGCGAGTTTGGCGAGGGGGCATGGGGGGGATTCGGGCTGGCAATCACCACGAGATCGACCTCCGGATGAGTTATGGCGATTTTGGGATCGGCAATAACCTCGACAGCCGGATAATCGCGATGCATTTTTTGGTTGTCACTGGAAACGATAATAAACAGCTCTAACCCGGCATGGATGGTTTTACCGACAACCCCATAACCAATGAGTGCTGCCTTGATGCGGGAGGGGGTGTTGAAGAGTTTGACTCATTTTGCGTCCTCTCTGTGGGGTAAATGGTAGATTATTTTAACTAATTTAATACGTTAGCCGTGCAAGTGGCGAACAAGCGGGGCATTAAGCGACTTGATTTCGTTTTTCAGGCCGATTATGGTGTTAAAATCTTATTCCTAAACGAGTGTGCCTTCCGTGCAGACCCTATCACCTTATACCGCAAGAAAACGTTATTTAACGTCTCTACTGTTACTGAGCAGCCTTGTTTTTTCCTACCAATCGGCGAGTGCCGATACTTTGACGGTCACCTATGCCGGCTCGATGGGGGTGGTGATGGATAAGGGATTGGGGCCAGACTTTGCCAAAAAAAATCATGTTGATTACCAGGGGCAAGGGCAGGGGGCATATGGGATGGCACGCTTGTTAGCGTCAAAAAAAGTGGTTGCAGATGTGTTTGTGTCAATCACGCCTGGACCCATCGAGGTATTGAAACAAGCGAGACTGGTCGATCAAGCACAACCGGTCGCCAGTACACGTATGGTGATCGCTTATAATCCAAAGAGTCGTTTTGCACAGCAGTTTGCTCAGTCAGGCGATAATAATAAGATGCCTTGGTGGAAAATCCTGTCTGAGCCTGGCTTACGTTTTGGCCGGACGGACCCTACCAGCGATCCACAAGGCCAAAACATTATCTTTACCCTAAAACTGGCGGAACGTTATTATCAGCAACCGGGATTAGCCAGCACCATCATGGGTGATTTGCTTAACCCGCAACAGATTGCGGCGGAGGGTGGCTTGTTAGCGCGTTTAGAGGCGGGCCAAGTCGATGCGGCCTCAGGCTATGAAAGCGCAACCCGCTCGGCGAAACTGCCTTATATGGTACTGCCCGACCAAATTAACCTAAGTAATCCAGATTACAGCCAACAATGGTACGACAAGGTCAACTTTACTTTGGTCGATCATAGTGGGCAGCCTAAAACGTATCATCCTCAGCCCTTAGTCTTCTATGCTGCGGTCCTGAACAATGCACCACAACCTGAGTTGGCGCAACAGTTCGTCCGTTATCTCACTAGTGCCCCAGCACAACAAATTTTCAAGGATAATGGCTATGATCAGCCGAAAGGGAAAGCCCTGTATCAGCAGTAACCTTGTGCGTTGTTACTGATGTTACTGCGTGGTTTACTGTTTCCAGCACTGTGCCTGCTCGCCGTGCCGTTTATCACCTTGCTGGTGGTCACGCCATGGCTGCATTTTACCTTAGCTTATGGCGATGCGCGCGCCGTCTGGACCTCATTGAGTCTCAGTCTAGCCAGCCTGCCTCTAATCGTGTTACTCGGTACGCCTGTTGCACTGTGGTTAGCAAAAACACGGTCATCATGGCGGGTAGGGATCGAAATTGGACTTCTTATACCCTTGTTAACCCCCCCTCTAGCAATGGGGATTTTACTGGTGGCGGCCTACGGCCCTTATGGCACGGTAGGGGAGATGATTGCCCGACTGGGCATCAACCTGACTAACACTCCCGCAGCGTTTATTCTCGCCCAACTTTACGCAGCATTGCCTTTTTACGTACTAATGGCGCGAAGTGCGTTCGAGGCGGTTCCCACGACGGTCAGTGAAGTGGCTGAGACGCTCGGAGCAAATCGTTGGCAGATCCTCTGCCGCTTGACACTGCCACTGGCTCGGCGTGGCTTACTCAATAGTCTTTCTTTAGCCTGGGCCAGAGCATTGGGTGAATTTGGGATTGTGATGATCTTCTGCTATTTCCCGCAGGGGATACCAGTCAAACTCTATGTAAACCTACAAAATGGCGGTGTTAATGCGGTCTATGCCCTATTGTGGATACTGCTGTTAACCAGTCTGCCGTTTCCATTGTGGTGTTTCTATCGTTCACGCAAACCGCAAAGCTAGCCCGCCAACAAAAGGCGGGTGAGGGGTTAGTACAAAGAACGCTCACCGGGTGGGCGGGTTTTGAAGCGGCGATGCAACCACATATACTGTTCTGGGGCCATCATGACACACTGCTCGACCAATTTATTGAGTGCAGTGGCAGCACTAACATCGGAGTCCACCGGGATATCTTCCGCAGCAGGCAAGATCACCATTTCGTAACCGTTATTACCCGGTAATCGGCGTGCTAAAAAAGGAATGACGGCTGGCTGGCTCATGCGGATCAGCATATAACTCCCTTTCGTCGACGCCGCTTGCTCAACAGCAAAAAACGGCGCAAACACGCTGCTTTTCGGGCCATAATCATGGTCTGGGGCATACCATAAAATGTCCCCTTTTTTGAGGGCCCGTAGCATACCCTTTACATCACGACGGTTAATCATATCTTTATTAGAACGCATACGACCGTAGGTTTGTAGCCAATCAATCACCGGATTGTTATTTGGCCGATAGACGCCGATCCCGGGATTATAGATCCCAAAAATGCGGGCACCAAGTTCCAATGTCAGGAAGTGGACACCCAACAATAGGATGCCTTTACCCTCTTGCTGCGCTTTCGAAATATGTTCCAACCCAGTGACGTAGAAGTGCTTTTTTACCCGCGCATCAGACCAAAACCATGCCATGCCGGTTTCAAGTAGCGCCATCCCTACAGACTCAAAGTTCTCTTTAAGCAGTTTCTCCCTTTCTTGCTCCGATTTCTCGGGAAAACAGAGGTGCAAGTTTCGTGCGGCGACATAGACGCGGTCGGTCATTACTTTCATCGCCAATCGTCCGACTAGCGGGCCTAGCGTGTTTAAGAACTTATAGGGTAACTGCACGACTAAATAAAGCGCGCCAATGCCACACCATAATAGAAAATAGCGTGGATGTAGTAATTGACGAGTAAACTTAGGCAAAATGGTCATTATAAACCCTAATCATCTAAATAAATTTTAACAATATGGCGGGCATTATATCGTAATCGGAGAAAAAATGCTGGCCTAGCTTTGTAAAAGCCCTACACATCATAGAGATGACTACGGATTGTCATTTTCTTAAGCCAGCCCTTAAACCCTATCAATTTGCTACACTTAACCTACTGTATAAAGATAGAGACGCTCTATGGCCCGTGAACATGACACTGAACTTTACCGTTACCCGCAACAACTTCGCGACACCTTAGCGCATCTTCCTGCAACGCCTGGCGTCTACTTTTTCTGGGCAGCGAACAGCCATGTGCCTGTGTATATTGGTAAAAGTGTCAATATTCGTTCTCGTGTACTCTCACATTTACGTACTGTCAGAGAGGCCAAATTATTGCGGCAAACGGATAGGATTACTTTCTCCGAGACCGCTGGAGATATCGGTGCACAGCTACTAGAGGCTACCCTTATCAAGCAACTTATCCCGCTTCACAATAAGCAGTTACGCAAACAACGCTCGCTTTTTAGCTTGCGATGGCTTGAGCCCCGAATAGCGTTTGTCAGTTCTAGCGAACAGAACTTTGCCCGCACCCCGAACCTTTACGGCCTCTTTCGTAATAAGCGAGCGGCGATGGAATTTATCAGGAGTTTAGCCGACGAGCATCAGCTTTGCCTTGCCACCTTAGGAATTGAGACCACACAGCGAGGCCGGGGATGTTTTCGATCGATGTTGGGAAAATGCCGAGGAGTGTGCCAAGGGAAGGAAACTGTTGAGGAGCATAGTCGCCGTGTTATCCACGCCCTCTCTGCTTGGCAGATAAAAATGTGGCCCTATAAAGGGAGAGTGGCTATCCACGAGCAGAGGGAAGGGTTTAATGATTACCATATTATCGATCACTGGCGCTATATCAATACCGTGAACACGTTAGCGAGTCTGCCGCGGGAACAGTACGAAAATAGCTTCGATGGGGATAGCTACCGCATTCTCTGCCGCGCGCTATTTAGTGGGGTAGAAATCATTCCTCTAGACGAATAAAAAAAGGTAAAGATGACATCCACTTTACCTTTTTCTCATCAGACGGGTGGGTCAAGTCATGATAGCAAAGTGCATATCTTCAATCAGTAATGCTCCCTGACGTAAGATAGTACGCTTGCCAACATATTGCTCACGGATTTGCGGCCATTTAGGTAGCTCGGTGCACTCTTTTTGCCATACACCACGGTAGTCAGGATTAATCGATTCAAATTCGTTTCGTGTTAAGGTAAACATTCGTCTTCTCCTCGGATTGTTCTACACCAGACTTAACGGTCCCCGCAGGGAATTGGAATTAGGATTTTTTATTGCATCACTGCTAATTCCTAGTTCCATATAATAACTATAGTGTGACAATCAGATGACGGCTGTGTTTTTTACAAAAATTGAAATTTTTTTCTTACCTGAATTTGCGTATGAGTAAAGCGGGAAAAATCGAGTAGACCGTTAGGGTCTACTCGCGGCGCTGAACGCTAACGTAGAAACTTACAATGGGCGACGGCGTCTAAAGATTCTGATACCACCACTTTTCACTGTGACTAGAATGATACCAATCACCACTAAGTTAGCTCCCCAAACAAATGTATTTTGAATGGTTTCGTGCAGAAGTAAGGCACCTAAAATGACTCCGAACAGTGGGGTCATAAATGTCAGCACACCGAGTTGCGAAGCAACATATTTCTTCAGTAAAGCAAACCACGCCAGAAAGCTGATAAAACAGATCACCAAAGATTGAAAAGTCAGGGCGGTAATATTTTTTAACGTTGGTTCAAACAGCGTGTTACCACTTAACCAGCTCGCGAGTAATAGGATAATAAACGAGACAATTAATTGATAAAGCAGGATAGGGCGAGATCCCATCTGATTAACACGAGTACTGCGAATAACCACTGTCGTCGCGCCCCACATTAAGCCAGAAAGTAATGCAAAGAAGTCACCTTTAAGCATGGTGCTATCACCGAAACCACCGGAAAACGAGACGCAGATACCGATAAAGGAGAAGACAATCCCTACCCACTGTAACCCAGATAGACGTTCATCCTTAATGGCAAAATTTAACCCTACTGCAGCAAAAATGGGCGAGGTATAAAGAAAGACGACCACGTGACCTGCTGTTGTGTATTTGACGGCTTCTGAAACGAAGAAATATTCGAGCGAGAACAGTAGACCGACCAAACCGCCCATTAACCACATCCCATTGGCCATAGGGAAACGTTGGCGTTGTACCGTCATTAATACTCCGAGCATTAATGCGGCGATACCTGAACGAAAGGCCAATAATAAGAGAGGAGAGAAATTACCGGCAATTTCTTTCAAAATGACTTGTTGTGAACTCCAAACAAGACAAATCAATAGCATTGCGATAACCGCAGTACCATCAAGTTGTTTTCTAACGTCCATAATGCTCCTGTTTAGTGTCAGAATAATAAGTGGGCGCGGACTATATCATAGAACTTATCAATGGTTCGCGTGCAGAAAGCGATTATCCGCCGATAAAAAAAAAGCCCGCAAAGTGCGGGCAAGATAACTTGAGCAATGTGAGTAAGTTAGGCGAATACTTGATTAAATCACTCAAGTATTTCGCTACCTAAAAATAGCCCCACATCGCACATATTGCAACATTATTTCGGGGCGTAGACGTAAAAAAAGCACCCGAAGGTGCTTTCTGAACGGTTAGTGCAGATTATTTTCTGCCTAACAGATAGCCAAAGGCAACCCCGACTGCTGCGGCGACGGCTAAGCCTGCATAAGGCTTGTCAGAGACTTGTTGCTTGATGGTGTCAGCCGCGTCTTTCACTGCGTAGCTCGCTTGTGAAGCATATTTGCGTGCTGCGCCACGCGCACAGTGATCACCTTGATCAGTGACATCACCGTAGGCTTCTTCCGCTGCACCTGCATACTCTTCAACTTTATCTTGGATTTTACTAACCATTGAAATGCTCCTTGGTAGGCTGATGTAATGTTAATAACTAAACTATAGCAAAGAAAAAAAATTATGTAGCGCTTACAGAGTTTTCTTAACCGAATAGCACTTCAAGACGCTGGTACAGAAACAGGGCAGGTCCAAGTGACCATTGCATCTTGCTCCGCATCAATAATTCTAAAGCGATCGGTCGAAAGACGTTGAGCCAAAAAACCTTCAGAGGTGGTGGCGCTAGGAACATAAAGAGAACGATTGACACTATGAAGGTAACCACTCTGCACAGTCGTCCCATTATCGGTGACGGTAAAACGCTGAATTTCGTCGAAAATCCAAGCTTGAGAGCGACCTGTCACTTGCCCACTTAGTGTCGAGACTTCACCCGGACAGAGTCGCCCATAAGGTTTATGACTGCAAGCAGACAGTAAAAGGAATAGGGGAACTGCATAAATCATTCCTCGCATCATAACTCCCTTTGTCGCGTCATAACGAGTTCGATTAATTATGGTCGTAAATAAGGATAGCTGCTCAACCGCAATTGTCGTTGCTTTTGTTGCGCAATTAACGTGGCTTGTGCCCCGATCGGCAAGGTCACAGTATCGGCATTATGACCAAAGTCGAGGTGATTAATAAAAGGAATACCGGTTTTTTGTTCAAGATACTGCCAAACTGTGTCCAGCTGGTAACCATTATCGTAATCGTTAGGTTCTCCATGGGTAAAGCTACCGGTGATAACTGCCTGTTGTTGCGCCAAAATACCCGCATGATGCAGTTGCAGTAACATTCGTTCGACACGAAAGGGGCTTTCGTTGATATCCTCGATAACCAGGATCCCTTGATTGATTTTCGGTAACCAAGGCGAACCAATAAGAGAACAGATCATCGCTAAATTTCCGCCCCAGAGTTGCCCTTGCCAGCGTCCAGAGCATTCACGACTATCCTGCCAATCGAGGCGATATTCTGGCTGGGAGAGTAACCCCCAGAAATGTGTATCAATGAAATGCGATAGCGTCTGCGCACCGAAATTCCCGGCAAGCATCGGTCCACTGAAGCTGACGAGTTCAGACTTAGCCAGAAGTGCAAGCTGCAAGGCGGTAAAATCACTGTGACCGCAGAGTAGCGGCGGTTGATGGCTAAACCGTTCACGTAAACCGCGATAGTCGATATCTGCCAGTAGCCGACTTGCGCCATATCCCCCCCGTACAGCCAGAACGATGTCCGGGAGGTCGATCAGTGAAGCCAATTCATTGATATCGTTCAGCCGCTCAGCATCTGTTCCCGCAAAGCGCTGTGAACGACGACCAATGACGGATGTATTCTCGACTCGATGAGTGCGGCTGAGTCGTTCAAGGGCAAGCTCAGCAGCCGGTTGATTCTGACAATACCCCGAAGGCGCTATCAAACGTATAGTGCGAGAAGTCGACATAAATGTACTCAGTATTGGGCAAAAATTTATGATGAGTCAGCCAACGCTTGATGGCAAGAACTCTATAAAAAAATTGATGATGGGGAATCAATATTAGGATCTTTCCGCTTTTTATGCTAAAAACCGTTCAAATCATGAAAATTTTCTGATTAATGAGGCAAAGGGCGTCGTGATTTAAGACAAACTGCCATTTTTAAATTTTTGCTGCTGAGTAATATAGCTCGCAATTCATTCTCTAGGAACTCCATGACGTGAAAAGCAAACTTTTGCTGTTGACGGTCCTTACGCTGTCAGCCTGTTCACAGCATCCGACACAAATATCAGAAATCCCTTCTGGCCAAAGCACTAAATTTTTACTCGATCCCCAAGAAATTCCTAAACCGGGTAAGGTGATCACCAACGATCATTGGTCCCATTATACCCAAGATGCCGCCAGTCATTATGGCGTTGACCCGAAACTTGTCAGCGCCATTATTAGTGTCGAATCCGGTGGAAATCCGAAAGTGGTGAGTCACTCTAACGCTATCGGTTTGATGCAGATAAAAGCCTCGACGGCGGGGCGTGCGGTCTACCAAGCGACGGGACGTCGTGGGCAACCGACGGGACACGAGCTAAAAGATCCAGCAAAAAATATTCAAATTGGCACGGCCTATTTAAAGTTGCTTCAGGAAAATGAGTTATCGGGAATAAAAAACCCGGTGACGCTACGCTATGCCACCATTGTTTCCTATGCCAATGGCGCAGGAGCATTGATGCGTATTTTCTCTTCAAGTCGTGAGCGAGCGATTGCGAAAATTAATCGCATGACACCAGAGCAATTTATTAGTTATGTGCAACGCGAACACCCTGCAGCCCAAGCACCACGGTATCTGCGTAAAGTAACCGAGGCTTATCAAGACAGTTAACATCATAAATAGTAAAGTTTTTATTAATTTTTATTCGCCACTGTTAAAATTGTTGCCTATAATAATTTTGACAGTGTTTAATAATATTCACTAATCACTTTGTGAATGACTAAATTGATGTTTGTCAGATAAGGAGCAGTAAATGGGTATTCTTTCGTGGATTATCTTTGGTCTGATCGCAGGGATCCTTGCGAAATGGATTATGCCAGGTAAAGACGGTGGCGGTTTTATTGTGACCGTTATTCTGGGAATTGTGGGTGCGGTCGTAGGTGGCTGGATCAGTACATTTTTCGGTCACGGCCGCGTTGACGGCTTCAACTTCGGAAGCTTTGTGGTCGCAGTCATCGGCGCAATCGTCGTGCTGTGGATATACCGCAAAATCAGAAGCTAAATTCTGACGAATGAAAAAGGTCATCTGATGATGGCCTTTTTTTATGTCTAGTGATCAGGAATCACTGTACGGCATCGCCTTCATGGTACAATTACTTAACGCAATTGCTAACTATAGGCCAATCTGATGAATGAATTCTCGTTACTTTGTCGAATTTTAGGGACACTTTTCTACCGCCACCCGAACGATCCTGCGGTTGAGCCACTCTGGGACCTTCTCGCACAAGGTAAGCTCAATCAACACTGGCCTCTCGAGCAAGATGACCTTTTGGCTCAGCTACAACGTTCCTACCAGCGTGATACCTTAAGTTCCGATTACGATGCACTATTTGGCAGCGAATCGCCAGCAGTACCACCTTTTGGTCACCAATGGCCACAAGGTCCTGCCGAAGCCGAGGTAAAAAACTTCTTAACCACTCGCGGCATGACACTTTCCGATACGCCTGCAGACCATTTTGGTTTACTTCTCCTTGCTGCATCTTGGCTGGAGGACCACGCTGAGGATGACGAAAACCAAGCCATTATCATTCTGTTTGAAACACTGCTTCTACCTTGGTGTGGCGCATTCTTAGGCAAAGTCGAAGCCCATGCACAGACTGGATTTTATCGAGCACTCGCGATGATAACCCGTGGCGCGGTGCAAGCAATGGCCGAAGAGCTGATAGAGACTGAGGGTCTTGAAGACGAAGAGGAGCAGTAATATGCACTATGACACGGGATTGATTAACGAGTTAGTCGCCCTGCGCCGTGCCTTGCACCAGCATCCTGAGGTGGCATTTGAAGAAGTGGCTACGGCCGCGGCCGTCGAGGCCTACCTCCAACAGTGTAATATGGATGAGATCCACACGGGTATCGGTAAAACCGGCATTGTTGCCCTGATCAAAGGTGATCGACCAGGTAAAATGATTGCCTTGCGTGCGGACATGGATGCGCTCCCCATGCAAGAAGGGCACGATGCCTCGCAGGTGGCGTATTGCTCAACTATCACTGGTCGGTTCCATGGGTGTGGCCATGATGGTCATACCGTGATGTTGCTGGGCGCAGCAAAATTATTGGGCCAACACCGTGATTTTGCTGGAACGCTAGTCTTTATTTTCCAGTGCGCAGAAGAGAACTTACTGGGTGCCCCGGCAATGCTCAACGATGGGCTGCATAAGCGTTTTCCTTTTGATGAGATCTATGGGCTACATAATATGCCGGGTCGCCCTCGTGGCATTATCGAAGTTAATCAATCGGCAACCCTTACCGCTAGTGATATTTTCAGCCTGAGGTTACAGGGCAAAGGCGGACATGGTGCGGTTCCCGAGCGGTGTGTCGATCCTATTGTAATGGCGGCACGGTTAATCGCGGATTACCAAACGATCGTCAGCCGCTCTATAAGCCCTCTCCACACGGTGACAATCAGCTTCGGTTCCATTCAGGGCGGCAGTTCTCATAATATCATTCCTGATCAAGTGACCTTGACAGGCACGGTTCGCACCTATGATCCGCAAGTCCGTGTTGAAGTGAAGCAGCGTATGCAGCAATTACTCGACAGCGTTGCACAAGGTTTCGGCGGTGAAGGTGATATCACTTATCTTGCTGGATGTCCTGCGGTGATAAACAATACCGAATTAGCAGGGGAATTGGTTACTGCACTGCAGTCATGGCGCGGTGTTGAGTGCTGCTATCTTGCGAATAGCCCTGTAGGACCTTCTGAAGATTTTGCCTTTTATCTTGATTATGCACCAGGGGTATATGGCTTCTTGGGGATAGGTGATAAACCAATGTGCCATCATCCTGAGTACGATTTTGATGATGGAGTCATTGGTCAAGGTATTGATTGGTGGCTTAACGTTGCATATGCGCGTGCAGAGTATCGTCGCTGAGTCGTAATGGATCTAGCCTAAGGTTTTATCAGACCAATTATGCTGGCACCGGTACACCCAAGCGGGCGGGACATTCTTTAAAACACGTTGTCTTTCCCAAATAAAATAGCGAGATAACTCTGGTTGCGTAAGGGAGGTGTATTGGAATTGAATAAATACACCGCCCGGCGCGAGTGTTTCATGGACCTTTTCTAAAATAGCATGACGGATTTTAGCGGGTAATGATAACAGCGGGAGTCCGGAGAAGATTACATCGTAGTGGCCGGTCAAATGTTCAGCCGAGTGTGAATGAATGGACATGCGGTGATCTTGAATCTGTTGCAATTTTTTAACCAGGTGGGGGCTAATTTCGAACACGTCCAATGAGGCATCGTCAGCAAGATGTTGCAGTAAAACGCGGGTCAGTACGCCATCTCCTGCGCCTAATTCTGCCGCGCGAGTAACATTTTGCCAGTCAGCACACTGTGCCATTGTTTCGCAAAGTATAAGAGATGAGGGGGTTATGCTGCCAATCGCGCGAGGATTACGAATGAATTGTTGGACAAATCCTGCTTTTGAACGGAACATATTTATTGCTGAAGCCAGCATATCAACCTCCTTTTGGTACTCAATGAACTACTTAGTCTTCAGTGTAGAGTGAAAGTGCCAGAATAGAACGCTTTTTTTATGCTTTATGAGATTAGTCTGTAAGCAAATCCGTCAAAAATTTTTTACCTCACTCACAAAAAATCTTTCTAGGTTGTGACAAAACCGATTACGTCAGCTAATTTAACACTTATTTAACATGTGAGTGAGGGTTATATGCGCTACGCGACACCGAAAGAGAAAGCATCGTTAATTGTGCTAAAAGACCGCTACGCCAACTATATCGATGGTCAGTTCACCCCACCTAAATCAGGCGGTTATTTCACTAATACCTCTCCCGTCGATGGCTCAGTTATTGGTGAGTTCCCTCGTTCACAGGTGGAAGACATCGATTTGGCCGTTGAGGCAGCCGCGAAAGCATTTATAGGCTGGAGTAAGGTGTCTGTTCAGCAGCGTGCGGAAATTTTATTAAAAATAGCCGACAGGCTAGCAGAGGCCAGTGAACGTTTTGCCGTGAATGAGACGTGGGATAACGGCAAACCGGTACGTGAAACCTTGGCGGCTGATGTACCGCTCGCCGTCGACCACTTTCGTTACTTTGCTGGCTGCATTAGAGCGCAAGAGGGGAGTTGTGCGGAAATCGATGAGACGACAGTCAGTTATCATTTCCATGAACCTCTGGGCGTGGTGGGGCAGATTATTCCATGGAACTTCCCACTGTTAATGGCGGCATGGAAATTAGCCCCAGCGCTTGCCGCTGGCAATTGTGTGGTACTTAAACCCGCAGAGCAAACGCCGTTATCGATTACCTTGTTTGCTGAACTAGTGGGAGATCTCCTCCCTAAAGGGGTGTTGAATATCGTGCATGGCTTCGGTCGTGAAGCAGGTGAGGCGTTAGCTGGCCATAAGGGTATCGCGAAAATTGCCTTCACCGGCTCGACGGCCACGGGTCGCCATATATTGGAACTGGCTGCCCAAAATATTATCCCCTCTACCGTCGAGCTTGGCGGTAAATCACCCAATATTTTCTTTGAAGATATTATAGACGCTGAGGAAAGCTTTATCGAGAAAGCGGCAGAAGGTTTAGTGCTGGGCTTTTTGAATCAGGGTGAAATTTGTACCTGTCCTTCACGTGCGTTGGTTCAAGCCTCGATCTTCGACCGTTTTATGGCGGTGGTGATGCAGCGCATGAAAACCATTAAGCGGGGTCATCCACTCGATACGGAGACGATGGTAGGCGCGCAAGCGTCTCAACAACAATTCGATAAGATCCTCTCTTGGCTGGATATTGCACAGCAGGAGGGGGCTGAAGTGCTCGCGGGTGGACAGGCAGAATCCTTATCAGGAGAGTTAGGATCAGGCTTCTATATTCAGCCGACGTTACTCAAGGGTGATAATAGCATGCAGGTATTCCAAGAGGAGATCTTCGGACCGGTGATTGGTATCACCACGTTTAAAGATGAAGCAGAAGCCATTGCTATCGCCAATGATACCATTTATGGCTTAGGGGCTGGGGTTTGGACGCGTGATACGAATCGGGCTTATCGCGTAGGACGCGCGGTACAAGCGGGTCGTGTTTGGACGAACTGCTATCACCTCTATCCGGCCCATGCAGCGTTTGGCGGTTATAAGCAGTCAGGCATAGGCCGTGAGACACATAAAATGATGCTAGACCACTATCAGCAGACTAAAAATTTACTGGTTAGCTATGGCATCGAACCTTTGGGGCTATTTTAAGGTAATAGGGCGGCAAACTGCCGCCCTTATCGATTAATGAATAAACATTACCGATACACACAGAATCCCCACAATCAGCGTAATAAAATTCCCTACGCTGCGATAAGGTTTCAGTTCTTTAATGAGCCAAGTTGAAAGCGTTGGCATAATGAACAGAATCATGGCGATTAATGGGCCACTGATCGCATAAATCATCGATAGCGCATTAGGATTGATACTGCACACCCCAAAAGTAATCAGCGATACAATCAAGACAGACAGTGCGCGATTGAATCGATGACTCCGGTTAATGCCGACTTGTTTAAGAGTGGTACGTGTCAGTTCGGTCGCCCCCTCAATTACTCCGAAGTATGTGCCTAGGAACGATTTCGACATCGCGACTATTGCCACGACTATTCCTGATAGCGCTAACCAAGCTGGTGAATCAGGCTTCATCGACAGTGCCGAGAGAATCGTTAATCCTTTATCCTTTGCTTCATGAATATACGCATTGGGAATAGAGAGATAGCAACTGAAAACGAAAAACAATACACTCAGGCTAATCACCAAATAGGCCCAACGCATAATATGTTTACAGCTAGAGATTGCCTCGTCGCCGTGGGCTTCACGTTGTGCCACCGTAAAGGTTGAGATAATAGGCGTATGGCTAAAAGCAAAGACCATTACCGGTAGAGACAACCATATTTGGTGTAAGCTGGCTGTGGTAAATTCGCCATGAAGCGACAGCAATTCGGGATGCCAATCTTTGACCATATAGCAGGACAAAAAGAAGAAGTAGGCCAGTATAGGGAAAACCAAAAAGCCCATCACCCGTATCGTTGTTTTGCGTCCCATTAAGAAAATTAAATTTAACAGGACCACTACCAATAGACTCAAGCCTATCCTGGCAAGATGTGACAAGGGATAATGGGCAGATATTTGCTCGATAAGGGAATTCGTAATGGCTACGGCATAAATTAAGATAATAACGAAGAAAGCGATAAAATAGAGGAAGGTAATGACATTACCCACACGCTTTCCATAGTAATATTTTACCGCATTAGTGATACCATCTCCGGGTTCACGCGCTGGAGCCGCGAGAATAAACTGACTTAAGGCTTTATGCGGCCAATAGGTCAGTGGCCACGCAATAAGGGCAGTGAGGAAGAGGACCAGGCTCCCTGCGGAACCGAGTTGGATAGGGAGAAAAAGTGTGCCTGCACCTACCGCTGTACCGTAAAGGGCAAAGCCCCATAGAGTAGCTTCTTTTGACCAAAATCTTGCCATCGATGAATTGATTATCCTGGTTAAATTGAAAAAGGCCGCTAATCTATCACATTAATTTGATTACTGTTAGAACGATTGATGGAGTCACTATGAGTAAGAAAGTATGGGTACTAGGCGATGCGGTAATCGATCTACTACCAGAAAGTGAAGGTCGTCTATTGCAATGCCCCGGTGGCGCGCCTGCTAACGTTGCGGTAGGAATCGCTCGTTTAGGCGGAAACAGCGCGTTTATCGGACGCGTGGGCGAAGATCCTTTTGGTAAATTTTTACAAAATACCCTAAAAAAAGAGCAAGTCTCTACCGATTATATGCATCTCGATGCGGAACAACGCACGTCGACGGTAGTTGTAGGGCTGGATGAGGAAGGGGAGCGTTCATTTACGTTTATGGTCAAGCCGAGTGCTGACCTCTTTCTAGTAAATAAAGACCTGCCAGGCTTTCAAGCAGAAGAATGGTTACATTGTTGCTCTATCGCGTTGAGTCGTGAGCCAAGCCGTACGACAACGCTCGAGGCAATGGCGCGGATTCGCCGCGCCGGGGGGAAAGTCTGTTTTGACCCCAATATTCGTGAAGACTTCTGGCCGAACGAACAAACATTACGTGACACCTTAGCGCAAGCCCTTACGCTCGCGGACGTTATCAAACTCTCAGAAGATGAATTACAGTTTATCAGCGGCAGTCATCAACTCGAGCAAGGTATTGCCCGGGTGGTAGAGGCTTATCAGCCTGAGCTGCTTGTTATCACCCGGGGTAAAGAGGGGGTAACCGCGTTCTATCAAGGCAACCTGAGCTATCACGAAGCGAAACCTGTGGTCAGTGTTGATACCACGGGGGCGGGGGACGCTTTTGTCGCAGGACTGCTGTATGGACTCTCAACGCGTGGCTTCCCACAATCGACCTCTCAACTTGAGAGCTTGCTTGCGCTTGCCCAAGTCTGCGGTGCATTAGCCACTACCGCTAAAGGCGCCATGACGGCACTGCCTTACTATTCTGAGATCACTAAACAGTTCTAAGCGACGGTCCCGTCGTTTATTTTAATGTGTTTGTGATGAAAAACAGTTACCCTATACCCACAAAGTATAGGGTTTTTATTTTTTAGAATGAGGTTTTTCATGCAAGCACTTCCTCCTTGCCCACAATGCCAATCCACCTTTACCTGGGAAAATGACGGTACGCTAAATTGTCCTGAATGTGGCCACGAATGGTCTACCACTGCCTCGGCAAGTGACGATGAAGGGCTTATTGTACGCGATGCGAACGGTAATTTACTGAGTGACGGTGATGCGGTTACCGTGATCAAAGATTTAAAAGTAAAAGGTAGCTCAACACCGCTAAAAATCGGTACCAAGGTCAAAAGCATCCGTTTGGTTGAGGGTGACCACAATATCGATTGCAAAATTGACGGCTTTGGCCCGATGAAATTGAAATCTGAGTTTGTGAAAAAGAATAGCTAAGCAGTTATTTCCCCATAGCCGCTAAGGTTATGGGGGCTTTAGTTACAGTGTCACTTTCTTATCAGGTAGTATCGGGAGTTTACGTCTTCCCAAAAATAGTCCTCCAAACAGCAACATAGCACTGACTGTCGCTGAGATAATCCAAAAAAGGTGTTGGTAGCCATACTGGTCGAGTAATGCCCCCAATGGAAAAGAGATAACCACAACGCCTAGAGAACTGGCTACTTGAAAACCTATCAGGAAAATCGTTGAGGAAAGGCGTTTATCGAAGTACAGCGTACTGTATTTAAAGACGGCTATCACACAGAGGGGGACTTCTAAGGCATGCAGTAATTTCACGGCTGAAATCAGGTAGGGATTGACGCTGACTGCGCAGGAGAAAATCCTAATCGCCATAATCATCACGCCCAATAACAAGGCATTTTTGGCTCCTATTCGGTTGACGAGTACGGGGGTAATCGCCATACACAGCGCTTCGAGGATCACTTGAGACGCGTTTAGGTAGCTATAGACCTTTGCTCCCAAGGTCGCCGAGCTGAAGAGCTGAGTATAAAAAATCGGAAATAGCTGCTGGTCGAAAATATTATAAAAAGACCATGTGCCAATGACGAATAGGACGAACAGCCAAAAATGTTTATCGCTCAGCACGGCGGTAAAATCTTGACGAGTGATGATTTTCTGTTGCTGAACCACCTGTTTAGGCGGGGTAAAACGATAATTAAGATAAGCGAAGCCCACACCAAATAGCGAGACGAGCCAAAAGTTAAGGTTTGGGTCAAGACTAAACAAAATACCCGCCACAAACGCACCCAAAGCGTAACCTAATGATCCCCATGACCGTGCCGTGCCATATTCGAAATGGAAATGGCGGCTGATCTTTTCAGAGAAGGCTTCGACTAGGCCAAAGCCAGCTAAGTAACCAATCCCGAGAAATAGTGCCCCAATGATAGCCCCTATATAGAACGAGTTCAGTAACAGAGGTTGATAGATAAAGGTCATAAAGGGGCCGGTGAGTACCAGTGCAGCGCTAATCACCCACATTAAGGTTTTTTGTAAGCCCAACTTATCTTGTATTACGCCATAACCGAGCATAAAAATGATACTCGTTGTTTGATTCAGCGCATACAGCATCCCCAGCTCCGCGCCGGTTAGGCCAATACGTTGCTTAAGCCAGATGGCATATAACGACCACCAGAGCGACCAACAGATAAAAAACAGGGCTGAGTAGCCCGATGCAATGCGGTAATTAGGATTTTTAAAAGGGATTGAAAGCACCATCATCGTCTCCCGAATGCGTCGATTAGGGATAGTGATACGCTGTTTTACATTTTTGAGAATATGCTGAGTGCTAAAGCGTAATCTTTATCACATTTATCTTTGGTTAACGTTAACATTTGTGATTTAACGCACATTTCCAAATGATAATCTCTTTGCAGTACGCCAGGTTAACGTTAACAATAACTGCAATTCAGTTTAGGAGTGATTGCTATGAATAGTTTAGAACAGGGCCAACAGGCGCTCGATGCGCGCTATCCTCAACGTGGTAACCTTTACTACCCTCATTTTCATCTTGCGCCTCGTGCCGGTTGGATGAACGATCCGAATGGGTTGGTCTACTTCAATGGACGCTATCATGCTTTCTATCAGCATCACCCTTTCAGTGCGGATTGGGGACCCATGCATTGGGGCCATGCCACCAGTGAGGATATGGTGCACTGGCATCACCAACCAATAGCTTTAGCACCTGATAGCGAAGCGGATCGTGATGGCTGCTTCTCTGGCAGTGCTGTGATTGATAAGGGAAAATTGGCACTGATTTATACTGGCCATCGTTGGCTGGGCGAGGTAGGCGATGATAGTCAAATCTGTGAAGTACAGTGTTTAGCGACCAGCGACGACGGTATTACCTTCACTAAACAGGGCGTTATTTTACAGCCGCCAACGGGAATTATGCATTTTCGCGATCCCAAAGTCTGGTACGAGGCAGGAAGCTGGTGGATGGTGATTGGTGCCCGCGATGCGCAGCAGCAGGGGCAGGTATTGCTCTATCGAGGGGATTCGTTAACTGCCTGGACCTTTGATCGGGTTCTCGCGCATGCCAAGGCGGATGAAGGCTATATGTGGGAGTGCCCGGATTTCTTTGCACTAGGCGAACACCATTATTTACTCTGCTCACCGCAGGGAATCGCTGCACAGGGGGATAGATTTATGAATCTATTTCAAAGTGGCGTGATTGCGGGCCACTGGTCTGCGGGCAATGACTTCACCGCTCAGCAAGCCTTTAAAGAGCTGGACCATGGCCACGATTTTTATGCTCCCCAAAGTTTTGTCGCCGCTGATGGCCGCCGTATCGTGATAGCCTGGATGGATATGTGGGAGTCACCGATGCCGACCAAGGCGGAAGGATGGTGCGGATGTTTTACGCTCCCGCGCGAGTTAACGGAAGAAAAGGGGCAGTTACGCCAGCGCCCGATTCGCGAGTTACAAACTTTACGTGGCGAGGGCAGTGACTGGGCCCCTCTACAACTGACTGGGGAAGAGCTGCTGCAAACGTCAGGGGAGGCTGCGGAGTTGAGTATTCGCTGGGAACTTCAACAGGCAAGTGCTGCCACCTTCGGTCTACATTTAGGTCAGGGTCTCACTCTACTTTATAACGTGGCGGAGCGACGGTTATCGCTGACGCGCGACTATTCGATTGAAGGATTAGCAGATTCACGGCATCTTGAGATAAGGGATTGCACCACGATGCTCTGGCAGATCTTTATCGATCGCTCATCGATCGAGGTGTTTATCAATGACGGTGAAGCCGTCTTCTCTAGTCGTATCTATCCAACGGAAGGCGATCGCCAGCTTAAGGTATTCAGTACCGCTGGGGATGTGGCGATCACCTCGCTAAATTATTGGCCACTCCGGTCGGCGATAGACTGACGCTCCAGTAGGGGACAGGCTAGTTTATGTACGCCTGGCTTGTCCCACTGCTCAATCAAATGGCGAGCCGCCTGCTCGCCAATTTGATAATGAGGAAGCTGTAAGGTGGTCAATCCGGGTAAAAAGAGATGACCGACGCCCACCAAATTATCGAAACCGATTACGGCCATTTCGTGAGGGATCTTAATCCCCATCGTCAGAAGTTGTTGATAGGCCACAAAGGCTGCCCGGTCATTCCCACACACCACCACGTCATACGCCAACGAAGGTGGCGTAATATGTGTTGCCAGCACCGAGGCTAACGCTAAGTAACCTTCATCTCCTTTCGGCATATGCAGTTGGATCACCTGATCCAGACTTTTTCCCGCATCACACCAAGCGTGCTCGAAGCCTAACCGTCTAGCCGTTGGCGCGAGTTCGTGCTCGGGTAACCAGTAGCAGAGAGGACGTTGGTAGCCACGTGCCAGTAGGTAGTGTGTGGCATCATATTGCGCCTGATAATCGTCAGGAATATAACTGGCGAGGTGTGGATCGTCCGATACACAGTTAGCTAATACCACGGGTAGGCCATGTAGAGCTTCAGGTAGCTGAATTTTACGCAGTCCCATCGTGGTATAAATTATGCCATCAGGTCGATGCGCCAACAGTTCGCGCACCGCGCGTTGTCGGTCATCTGCCGCGGAAACATTAATGATGAAGCTATCCCAACCTAGCCGCTGGGCTGTTTGCTCGATTGCCAATAGCAGATCAACAGAGAAAGGGGTGGTGGCGGTATCTTCTGCCAGCACAGCGAGAGTGCGTGGCTTATTGGCCTGCCCGCGGATTTTCTGTGCAGACAAGTCCGGCACGTAGTGGAGCTGCTTGATGGCCTCTTCGACACGCTGACGTGTTGCTGGGGTGACCCGTGGGGCATTATTGATCACGCGGGACACCGTCATCATGGATACGCCTGCCAACTGAGCAACGTCTTTAAGTGAAGCCATATCATCCCCTTTTTATGCTTACCGCTAGTCTACCAAAAAGCTAACCCCGTCACAGCACTAAGTCCGCGTGTGCAGTCCGCTATCCTTGCATAATCCTCCGAACTCCAAGGGAGATCACAAAACAAAAGGTAACAGCTGTTTTGTCTATATTTTCGCATTTTTCCCTCTGAATAGCCGCCACAGATTGGCTTAAGGTGAAGACGTTTACCTAACCGCTAAAGGCAAAAATAATGAAGATTGCTGAGATGACAAAAAAAGAGGGACAGGAGACACGTCGAATGACCCTATTTGTTTCCGTGGCGGCCGCAGTAGCTGGCTAACTGTTTGGATTAGATATCAGCGTCATCGCGGGTGCTCTGCCTTTTATTGCTGATCACTCTACGCTCAGTAATCGGTTACAAGAGTGGGTGGTGAGCAGGATGATGTTGGGCGCTGCCATCGGCGCACTAGGTAATGGCTGGTTATCTTTTCATTTAGGTCGTAAGTACAGCCTACTGATTGGTGGGCTACTATTCGCCATCGGGTCTACCGGTTCTGCGCTAGCACCGAATATCGAACTATTATTGATTGCTCGGGTACTACTTGGCATAGTCGTGGGTATCGCTTTTTATACCGCGCTTATTTCAGTATCTACCTTATCCGCTCTATCAGGCTACCTCTACCGCCGAGCAAGCAGTCGGAACGCTCAGCGCAGGCTGGGCCGAAAAGCTTGGCTTGTCCACGCAAGTGGTGGTCGGTGGGGGGCATTCGATTGCCATATGGGGGCTGTTGGCGCCGGCGCCCCAGCTAACGCATTAGTCAAAGTAATTGGAACCTCCACTTGTGACGTTGTCACAATTGACCTTTTGCAACTTGGTAACAAAACGATCCAGGGGATCTGTGGGCAGGTTCCAGGCAGTGTTGGCCCTGAATTAGTTGGCTTGGAGGCAGGCCAATCGGCTTTTGGCGATATCTATGCGTGGTTTGAACGCGTGTTATGCTGGCCCTAGCAGCAATTAGCTGACAAGCAACCCATCCTCGCACCTGAAATTGAACGCTATAGCCAATGCCTACTCAGTGACCTGACTGAAGCAGGGCAGCGCGATCCTAAGCTTGACCACCTTCCTCTGATTATCGATTGGTTTAATGGTCGTCGAACGCCCGTTGCCAATCAGCGCCTAAAAGGAGGGATTACCGGCTTAACCTTGGCGACGGAGGCTCCTGCGTTGTACGGTGGCTTAATCGCGGCTACCGTCTTTGGTGCGCGAGCCATTATGGACTGCTTTATCGAACAAGGCATTGCCATCGATCATGTCATGGCATTGGGCGGCATCACCCGTAAAAATCCGGCCATTATGCAGGTATGTTGCGATGACTTAAATCGGCCTCTAGAGATTGTTGCCTCGGACCTGTGCTGTACCTTGGGGGCCGCTATCTTCGGTGCAGTGGCCACCGGACATTATCCGGATATCGCCAGTGCTCCACGCGTGATGGCCAGCGGGATTGAGAAAACGCTATCGCCGCAATCCGTTAATGTCGAAGCCTACCAACACCTATACCAACGCTACTGCCAGTGGGCAGTCAGCGTCGAATCACACTATCGTCATCCCCACAAAGTTAATGCAGCGTAGCAGGAAGGAATGATGAAAAATATTTTCGAGCAGTACGAAATTTGGTTTGTAATGGGTAGCCAGCATCTCTACGGCGCAGAGACCTGAAAGCAGGTAATGACACAGGGTGCGGGGATAGTGGTTTGGCTGCATAGGTTCTCACCGGCGAAAAGGTGTATTGATGGCTTAGTGGATCTGCATTAACCGTTGCTTCAATTCCATACCCAATATAATGCCGCCTTACCATGGGGCGAGATTGATATGGACTTTATGAACCTAAACCAAACGGCACACGACGGGCGGGAATTTGGATTTATCGGCGCGAGAATGCCATTAGAACACCAAGTGCTTCCCGGGCATTGGCAGCACAGGCGACTCAACAGCGCTTGGCTCAGTGGATGCGTACCGCTATTGATAAACAGGATACGCAATCGCTTAAAGTCGTACGCTTCGGCGACAATATGCGTGAAGTGGCGGTTACCGAGGGGGATAAGGTTACGGCATAAATCCGCTTTGGCTACTCCGTCAACACCTGGGACGTCGGTGATTTGGGGGCGGTGGTTAATCAGGTCAGTTAGGGAGCAGTCAATGCCTTGATTATAAATGCGAAGCCTCTTATCAATTGACCCTAGCCGCGCAATCTAAAGGGGATAAGCGGCAAAATGTGGTCGATGCCGCCCGTATTGAACTGGTGATAAAACAGTTTCTGCAAGAGCGTGAGGCCCACGTTTTCACCACGACCTTCGAGGATTTACATGGACTGGCGCAAGCGGGGCTGAGTTTACCGGCGTTCGGCACCCCCCATGCAGACTATTTTTACGGAGAGATCCCTTGCTCGCTAGCCATGCACGATGCGGAAATTCGTGAGCAGTACGAATGGCAAACCGGTGCGGTGAGAGCGGAAACGCTTCAGGCCCATCAGTATCAGCCTGAAGCGATGCCGGGGATTTTGGTCAACGCCCATGGGCCTTTTACTTGGGGTAAGGACCCGGTGCATGCGGTCAAGTCGGCCATTGTGCTGGAAGAGATTGCCTATATGGCACGCTTCAGCCAGCAGCTACAGCCACGATTAACCGCAATGCAAGCCACGTTACTCGATAAACACTATCTGCGTAAACATGACAAGCATGCCTACTACGGCGAGAGGTAGCCTGCTAGACGCTAGCCAAGGAGGGCTGATTATTTGAATTTGAGCAGTTTAACCGTTTCGTCGATATCGACTTCGTCTTCACTAAACACCAAGGTTTCGCCTTGGAAAGTGGTGATAGCGATTTTACGTAAGGTCCGCGTCGCATCAGGATCGGTATTGGTTTTCGGGCGAATGGTATTCATTAGCATCCCAACACTTAACACCGTGTTCGCTTTGTCGATACTTTGGTTTGCTGGAACCTCTTCGCTGTATAACCGATAGTTTTTAATTGCCGTAATTTTCACCCGCTCACCGGCAATAAACAGGTATTTGCTCGGCGGGATCACTTTTACCGCATAGGCCGACAGGCCTTTGTTGTTGGTGGTCGGTTCGAAAGTGACCGCCGCATCCTTCTTGATTAACTCGGGGTTAGCGACTTTAACCTCGTGGAAATAACGGTTATCACCCATCTCGTCTTTGATAAAGCCAAAGCCTTTCTCTTTGAACCAGGTGGTGATGGTGCCGTTTAATGCCATGTTGTCCTACCTTATGTCTGACTCTCTTCACTGCGCGCAGTGTAATGCATATTGCGGTAAGACTCTATCGCTTAGCGTGGGAAGGTGGGATTTTAAGAGGGACATTTATCATCAATACGGGCTGGAGAAGGGATATAGCAACGTATTGTGCAAGTTTTCATATTCCTGATGAACCATCAGAATGATTATCCTTTAAGCAGATAGATTAAAAATAAAGGCAGAACGGCTGCGACTATTCTGCCAATATGGGTAATACATATCAGGTGTTATTTTTTACTACAGTCGTACTACCATTATTTTTTACGGAAGCAATACCTGTATCTCGGCCCTGTGCGGAGGCATAAAGTTGACTAGTTCCGATAACTTGGTGATTAGCGGCTTTAAGATTGAAATGAAATTTACCATTAGCGGCAACTTTCTTTTCATACCGTGCATCCAACAAACTGTTTGTTTGAACGGAGTGAATACCATTCTCCGCAGAGCTTTTTGTAGTGTAAAGCTCACTGGTAAGAATGATCTCTCCGTTACCGGCTTTAAGCACAAATCTAAACTGATTATCGCTGCTTTTACTCAATTCGAACCAACCAGACATGTTAACTCCTTGATGTAAATTGCTAATGTAAACGGCTTGGATTATTGCCATCGGACAGATTGAGTATGCACAAAAAGAAACACATATTCCAATTTGAAACAGTGTTCTCTTATCTGTTCATTTAGGACGAGAGAGCAGAATGGGTATTTTTCTATAGTGTTTGTGGCGATACTGCGCCGCAGTGAAGCACGCATTAAGGGTATATTTTTCACTAGAACGTTTTTCTGGGACTTATTTGTGACTATCGAGCCTTATTTTGATTAAAGGCTGCATTCCGTCATTATTGTACAGGTGATTGATTAACGACACTGCGTCAATGAAGGTTCGTATGACGTTAACAAGTGCGGCGATTTAATCTATGAACTAAAAACCCACGAAAATTCGTGGGTTTTAAAGAGTGTTATCGATGTTATGAGATTAAGCGAAACCTCATAAGACGACACAATAATTTAGACATTAAATAAGAAATTCATAATATCGCCATCTTTGACGATGTATTCTTTTCCTTCTGCACGCATTTTTCCAGCTTCTTTCGCACCTTGTTCACCCTTATTGGCAACAAAATCGTCGAAACCGATGGTTTGTGCACGGATAAAGCCTTTTTCGAAATCAGTATGGATTTTACCTGCAGCTTGTGGCGCCGTCGCGCCGACAGGAATGGTCCATGCACGAACTTCTTTTACCCCAGCGGTAAAGTAGGTTTGCAGATTAAGCAGGCGATAACCTGCGCGGATCACACGGTTTAAGCCTGGTTCTTCAATCCCCAGCTCTGCCATAAACTCGTCACGCTCGTCATCTTCCAGCTCGGAGATATCAGACTCGACGGCTGCACAGACAGGCACAACCACTGAGCCTTCTTGCTCCGCAATCGCGTAAACCTGATCTAAATAGGGGTTGTTTTCAAACCCATCTTCGTTGACGTTGGCGATATACATCGTCGGTTTTAATGTCAGGAAGCTTAGGTAACGGATAGCTGCTTTTTCATCGGCATCAAGGTTGAGGCTACGTAACATACCGGCATTTTCTAAATGCGGTAAGCATTTTTCCAACACCGCGAGTTCTGCTTTCGCATCTTTATCGCCACCTTTCGCTTTTTTCTGTAGACGTTGAATCGCACGCTCACAGGTATCGAGATCAGATAAAGCCAATTCGGTATTAATGACATCAATATCATCAGCAGGGTTAACGGTGCCTGAGACGTGGATGATGTTATCGTTTTCGAAACAACGCACAACGTGGCCGATCGCTTCGGTTTCACGGATATTGGTCAGGAATTGGTTACCTAAGCCTTCACCCTTCGACGCGCCTTTTACCAATCCGGCGATATCGACGAATTCCATAGTGGTGGCGATGGTGCGTTGAGGTTTAACGATCTCAGCAAGTTGATCGAGACGAGTATCAGGCATGGGTACCACGCCGGTGTTCGGTTCAATGGTACAAAACGGAAAGTTAGCCGCTTCGATACCTGCTTTCGTCAGTGCATTAAAAAGAGTGGATTTACCGACATTTGGCAGGCCCACGATACCGCATTTGAATCCCATGCTTGACTACCTTATTACGTTAATTATGCTGCGCGAAAGCGCGCTGGCTAGCAGAAAATTTGTCACATTATACACAGATTTTAGCAAAGAGGGCAGCGCACTCAACTTGCTTTAAAGCTATGGAGACGGTTCATCGCGCGTAACCGATCTTCTTTTACCCATACCTCGGTGCAGCGTGCGGCTTCATCAATGGCATCATCGATTAACTTTTGCTCGCTCAACGGCGGTTTACCTAATACGAAGCCGGTCACCTTATTTCGGTCACCAGGGTGGCCAATCCCGATACGCAAGCGATGGAAGTCGGCAACGTTACCGAGTTTATTGATAATATCTTTTAAACCGTTATGCCCACCATGGCCGCCGCCTTGTTTGAACTTGGCGACGCCAGGCGGAAGGTCCATCTCATCGTGCGCGACTAAGATCTCTTGCGGTTGGATCCGATAAAAGTTGGCCATTGCCGCGACAGCTTTACCACTTAAATTCATAAAAGTGGTGGGGACTAGCAGTCGTATATCTTCCCCGGCGATGGATAGACGCGCCGTCGCGCCAAAAAATTTCGCTTCTTCTTTTAAGGGTTGGCGAAGACGGTCAGCGAGTAGGTCGGTATACCAGGCACCGGCATTATGTCGCGTGGCGGCATACTCAGCTCCTGGATTTGCTAATCCAACAATTAATTTAATGGTACACACAGGAATTATCCTTTGCGGGGTAAAACGTTAGTGTACTGCATGCAAGAAGGGAAGTTCAAAAACATTCCCGTCGACGTATTTTGTTGGGCCGAACAAAGTGTTAAAAAGTCCCAGACTGTGATCCGGGTTCAAGATAATCCAGCCGTTAGCGCCTACACTTTTGTCAAGTTATGTAAGACTTAGCTCAGGAGAAGCGAATGAAACGCGCACATACTTCGTTGATAGGCAATACGTTAATGGTGGTAGGATTGGTATTATCGATCAGTAGTCTATTGATAGCGTTGTTAAGCCAAGCCGAAGAGTCGATCTTGACGGAGAGTTGGGCCACAGGATCGGTGCTAGGTATCTTTTTAGGGGCGTTTTTCTGGTTAATGGGGGCGCAGCTGAGTGGCCGAGAGAAGGTATGTGAAAAATATTATCTACTACGTTTCCACCAACGGCATCCACACCGTCGTCGTCACTCCTAATGGCGGAAAAGAAATGGGCCTTTCGGCCCATTTTTTACGTTATTAGTGCTCAAACATCGCAGAAATTGACTCTTCATTACTGATACGACGAATCGCTTCTGCCAACATTCCCGAGAGGGTTAGGGTTCTAACGTTTGGAAGTGCTTGGATTTCAGGTGATAACGGAATGGTGTCACAGACGACCACTTCGTCGATCACCGAGTTGCGTAGATTCTCGAGCGCGTTGCCAGAGAAGATAGGGTGGGTTGCATAAGCGAAAACACGCTTTGCGCCACGCTCTTTCAAGGCTTCTGCTGCTTTACACAACGTCCCACCTGTATCGATCATATCGTCGACGAGGATACAGTCGCGACCCGCTACGTCACCGATAATATGCATGACTTGAGAAACGTTGGCACGAGGGCGGCGTTTATCAATGATTGCCATATCAGTATCGTTTAATAATTTGGCAATGGCACGTGCACGCACAACCCCCCCGATATCGGGAGAAACCACGATCGGATTCTCCATGTTCAGTTGCTGCATATCTTCAAGCAGAATTGGACTACCGAACACATTATCGACGGGCACATCGAAGAAACCTTGAATTTGTTCGGCGTGTAAGTCAACGGTCAGGACACGGTCAACACCAACACTTGAGAGGAAATCTGCAACCACTTTGGCGGTGATCGGGACACGTGCAGAACGCACGCGACGGTCTTGACGCGCATACCCAAAGTAAGGGATTACGGCAGTGATACGGCCGGCCGAGGCACGACGCAGTGCATCGATCATGACGACCAGTTCCATCAGGTTGTCATTGGTCGGCGCACAGGTGGATTGGATGATGAAAACATCACCGCCCCGAACATTTTCGTTAATCTGAACACTGACTTCTCCGTCGCTAAAACGGCTTACAGCGGCGTTTCCTAGAGTCGTGTATAAACGATTGGCAATGCGTTGCGCTAGTTCCGGCGTGGCGTTACCAGCAAAAAGCTTCATATCAGGCACGAGTTAAACCTCAGGCTTTGGGTCCAAAGAATGCCCACCGTAATCGGGCATTCTCATAGGTATAGGTAAGTAACAGCAGGTACAGGCTCTGGAACGGGCAAGCCAGTTACCTGCCGCCAATCACTCCGATAACCGTTGATGCAAGGGCGAAATATTAGCCCCCTTTGCAACAAAACAGGTCATCCATGGTGGAGTGAGAGTAAGGACATGACGAGCAGCGGCTTCACTGTCGAATTCAGCAAACACGCAAGCACCAGTGCCCGTCAGTCTTGACGGAGCGTATTCTAGCAGCCAGTTGAGTAGTTCATCAACCTTACGAAAACGTTTTCTTGCGATCGCTTCACAATCATTCGACCAAGGAGAATGCATTAATTGTTCTGCACTCCGCACCGGACTGTCACGGGTCAAATCAGGATCATTAAAAATAACCGGAGTTGGGATACTCACGCCTGGATGAGCAACCAGGTACCATTTCTCTTCAGGCTGCACGGGGGTCAGCTGCTCGCCTATCCCCTCGGCCAACGCCGCATAGCCGTGGACAAAAATCGGCACATCAGCACCAAGTGCCAGGCCGAGGTCAGCAAGTTGGGTGAGAGAATAGTTAAGTTGCCATAGCTGATTCAGTGCAATCAAGGTTGTTGCAGCGTTAGATGAGCCACCGCCTAGACCTCCACCCATGGGTAATTTCTTATCAATCCCGATGGTGACGCCGACGGTTGCCTCGCAACGCTCATCAGCAATCGCTTGTGTCTTAAGGCGCAAGGCGGCGCGATAGATCAGATTATCTTCACAGCGGACATTTTCAATATCGTTCACGAGACGAATATGAGCGTGTTCGTCCGCCACAAAGGTCATTTCATCGCCGTAATCCAGAAACTGAAATAGGGTCTGCAAGTTGTGGTAGCCGTCGTCACGTCGACCGGTTATTGACAGAAACAAATTTAATTTACCAGGGGAGGGCCAGCGTTCAATCATTGTGTCGTCCAGCTATCCATACGTAATTTGATCCGTTGTCCCTCTGTCGTTAATTCTACGTTGGCGGGTAGCGCAGGAGAAATGCTGTTGTTATAGCTACTGATCGACACATGCCAAGTTACGCCATTTTGGCTGTAATCTGCGCTCTGCAACTGATAATTATCATTAAGCGTGAAATGATCAGCATTACCCGGTAGACCCAACATCCATTGGCGTAAATTATCTAAAGGGATCTGCATGCCAGTGAGTTTGCTGATCATCGTCTGGGCATCGTGGCTCATGTAACGCTGACCTTTATTGTCTACAAGTTGAACCGTATTCCCTTGTTGATCAAGCTGTAGCTCGGTACTACCGATAGGACTGGTCAATAATAAACGGTAGCGGTCAGTCGCCTGTTGTTGCCAGTTAAAGCGCGCGTAAACTTTTTGTTCATCTGAAAGATAGGCGAAGGCACCACGTGTTTCAAAATGGGTCACAGTGTTCACTTGGGCTTGATGCTGTTTCCATTGCGCAGAGTCAGGGCTTTTACCGGGTCCTTGAGGGGTTTGATGAGAAACACAGGCACTTAATAACAGTGTGACCACCGGGATCACCACACGTAAACGCTTTGCAGGAATAACTCGCACGCTTTTCTCCTTGACGGGGCCGTCGATGACGGCGGAATTTAACGATCAATGCTATATTGAGCATAACACATGGAAGAAAAGAATCTTATTACACACTTATCTTTTGTATGGCTTTTCATGACAGGAAGCATCTTGTAGAATGGCCGCACAAAAATGCCTGTAAGGTTTGTAGGGTAAAAGTAATCACATCATTATGACGCTGCTAGCACTTGGAATAAATCACAAAACTGCTCCTGTCGCGCTTCGCGAACGGGTGGCGTTTGGCCCTGATATCTTAGATAACGCATTAGACAGTTTACTGTCTCAGCCATCAGTGCACAGTGGTGTCGTGCTTTCTACCTGCAATCGAACCGAGCTTTATTTAAGTGTTGATGAACAGCACGATATTCAGCAACAGCTCATCCAATGGTTATGCAATTATCATCATCTGGATGAAACTGAGGTCCTCAATAGCCTCTATTGGCATCAGAATAACGCCGCCGTTAGCCATTTAATGCGCGTGGCGAGCGGACTTGATTCTCTTGTCTTGGGCGAGCCGCAAATTTTGGGGCAGGTTAAAAAAGCATACGCCGAATCCCAGCGCGGGCATGTTATCAATGGTGAACTGGAACGTATGTTCCAAAAAACCTTCTCAGTGGCTAAGCGGGTGCGGACTGAAACTGAAATTGGTAGTAGCGCGGTGTCCGTTGCCTTTGCCGCCTGTACGCTAGCCCGTCAAATATTTGAATCATTGAAAAAAGTCACCGTTTTACTGGTTGGCGCGGGCGAGACGATTGAACTCGTAGCGCGTCACCTGCGCGAACATCAGGTCAAACGGCTTATGATCACCAACCGTACCCGTGAACGAGCACAGCGTCTGGCAGAAGAAGTCAATGCTGAAGTCATCGACTTTGGGGCGCTACCTGAACATATTGCCTCTGCGGATATTATTATCTCCTCCACCGCCAGCCCGCTACCCGTTATTGGTAAAGGCATGGTGGAAAGTGCGTTAAAGCAACGGCGTCATCAACCGATGCTGATCGTTGATATTGCGGTTCCGCGCGATGTCGAACCGGAAGTCGGTAAAGTAGAGTCAGCTTATCTTTATACAGTGGATGATCTGCAAGCGATTATTCAACACAATATGGCGCAACGAGAAGCGGCAGCCGTCGAAGCAGAAACCATCGTGGTACAAGAGAGTGGTGAGTTTATGGCTTGGCTGCAGGCGCAAAATGCCGTTGATGTGATCCGTGATTATCGGCATCAAGCAGAAGATATCCGTGAAGAATTAATGCAACGGGCATTATCCGCACTTTCGCAAGGTCAAGACCCACATAAAGTGATGCAAGAGATGGCCCATAAATTGACGAATCGTTTGATTCACTCACCCACAAAATCTCTTCAGCAAGCTGCGCGTGAAGGCGATGCTGAACGTTTACAAATCCTGCGTGATAGCCTCGGCCTTAGTTAGGTTCAGGCTATTTCCCCTTTTGTTATTGGACAAATAATTCATACATGAAATCTTCTATTGTTGCCAAACTTGAAGCCCTACAGGAACGTCATGAGGAAGTCGAAGCGATGCTCGGCGATGCAGGTGTTATTGCCGATCAGGAGCGTTTCCGAGCGCTCTCGAGGGAATATGCTCAGCTCACCGACGTGACCAATTGTTTCCGTCAATGGTGTCAGGTACAGGAAGACATTGAAACGGCCAATGAGATGTTAGCCGATCCCGAAATGCGTGACATGGCATCCGAAGAACTCAAAGAGGCTAAAGCGCAAAGCGAAGAACTCGAGCAATCGCTTCAGGTCCTTCTGTTACCAAAAGATCCTGACGATGAACGTTCATGCTTCGTTGAAGTGCGTGCCGGAACTGGCGGTGACGAGGCCGCCCTGTTTGCTGGCGATCTTTTTAGAATGTATAGCCGTTATGCCGAAGCGAACCGCTGGCGCGTGGAAGTGGTCAGCGCCAACGAAGGTGAGCACGGCGGATATAAAGAGATTATCGCGCGCATCGAAGGTGTTGGTGTGTACGGTCGAATGAAGTTTGAATCCGGCGGTCACCGTGTACAACGTGTCCCAGAGACCGAATCACAAGGACGTATCCACACCTCAGCCTGCACCGTTGCGGTGATGCCAGAGATCCCTGAAGCCGAACTCCCGGATATTAATCCTTCAGATCTGAAAATTGATACCTTCCGTTCGTCGGGAGCAGGTGGCCAGCACGTTAACACCACCGACTCGGCGATCCGTATTACCCACTTACCAACGGGTATCGTGGTCGAGTGTCAGGACGAGCGTTCACAGCACAAGAACAAAGCTAAAGCACTTTCTGTACTTGGCGCGAGAATCCATGCCGCTGAAATGGCGAAACGCCATGAAGAAGAAGCGTCTACGCGTCGTAACCTGTTGGGGAGTGGTGACCGTTCTGATCGGATTAGAACCTATAATTTCCCGCAAGGTCGTATAACTGATCATCGTATCAACCTTACCATTTATCGGTTGGATGAGACGATGCAAGGAAAACTTGAGAGTCTTATCGAACCGGTCGTTCAAGAGCACCAAGCCGATCTGCTGGCGGCCTTAGCAGGTCAAGAGTAATGCAGATCCGTCACTGGCTACATGAAGTCGTCCCATTACTGCAGCATAGTGACAGTGCAAAGCGTGATGCTGAGGTGATCCTCAGCCATGTTCTTGATAAGCCCAGAAGTTGGTTAATCGCTTTTGATGACTACGCATTAACGGTCGAACAACTGGCTGTATTGGCTGAACTGATCGCGCGTCGTGGTCAAGGTGAGCCGATCGCCTACTTATGTGGGCAGCGAGAATTTTGGTCTTTACCTTTGTCGGTTTCCCCAGCCACCTTAATCCCGCGGCCGGATACGGAAGTACTGGTTGAACAGGCACTTAGCCTTCTGCCACCCACTCCGGTTAAGGTGCTTGATCTGGGGACGGGGACGGGGGCGATAGCCCTAGCCTTGGCCAATGAGCGGCCTGATTCGCTGTTTATTGGCGTGGATCGTATTGCTGAGGCGGTGCAACTTGCACGCGGTAATGCGCAACGTCTTTCAATTGATAATTGCCAGTTTCAATTGAGTTACTGGTTTGAGGCGTTATCGCCAAATGCTTTCGATATGATTGTGACGAATCCACCTTATATCGATGCAGACGACCCCCATCTTAGCCAAGGCGATGTCAATTTTGAGCCGCGGAGCGCTTTAGTCGCTCCCCAACAGGGTTTCGCCGACTTACAGCTTATTATTCAGCAAGCCCCGCAATGGTTAGCCCCTGGCGGATGGTTATTAGCTGAGCATGGCTGGCAACAACATCAACAAGTTCAGCAGCTTTTTGTCTCGGAAGGGTTTGACGCCGTGGCGACGCGGGTTGATTATGGTGGTAATCCACGAGTGACTTATGGCAAATTCGCTCAAGTGTCGAAAAAGTTATTGTAGATGATGAACTATTTGAAAATTATATCTCAAAAGAGTGACGCAAAGCGTCGCTCGGCTTATTTATTAATAGGGAGTAAATGATGGCTCCCGACGAAATGGTAACCCCTACACAGCGTGCGTTATCTGAAGCAATGATTGCGCTGACTGCGCAAGTTCGTGACGATTTCCCAGAAACCTGGGTGCGGCAAGAGTTGGCATCATTACTTAGCGAAGCGAAAGATTATTTAGCCACTGAGCCTAATCCGGATCTGAAATTGGATCGGTTGTTGGATTTATTTTTTAAACAGTGGGGCTTCGCCAGCATCAGTGGTGTGTATCGGCTTTCTGAGGCTCTTTGGTTAGATAATGTGTTGAAGTGCCGCAAGGGCAGTGCTGTATCGCTCGGGGCAATCTTACTGTACCTCAGTGAACAACTGGAGATACCGCTCTTCCCAGTAATTTTCCCAACACAACTTATTTTACGCGCTGACTGGGTGGACGGTGAAATGTGGTTAATTAACCCTTTCAACGGCGATACGCTCGATGAACACACCTTAGATGTTTGGGTGAAAGGGACTATTGGGCCGACTTCCAGCATCGATGATGTCGATTTGGAGCCAGCGACCTCTGAAGAGGTGATTCGGAAATTACTTGAAACGCTAAAGGTTTCTTTAATGGAAGAAAACCAGATGGAGCTCGCGCTACAGATTAGTAAAGTATTGGTGGCGCTTGATCCCGATGACCCTTACGAAATTCGTGATCGCGGATTAATCTACGCTCAACTCGAATGTGAACATATCGCGTTGACCGATCTGGCTTATTTTGTGGAACAATGCCCCGAAGATCCGGTCAGTGAAATGATTAAAGTGCAAATGCATACTATTGAATATAAGTCGGTCACTTTACATTAGTGACCCCTGCAATCAGCCAAGTTAAGGATAAAAGTATGGTCCAAAAAGTTGTGTCTATCGGTGATATCCGTGTAGCAAATGATCTGCCGTTCGTTTTGTTCGGGGGAATGAATGTTCTGGAATCTCGTGACCTCGCCATGCAAATCTGTGAGCAATACGTCAAGGTAACTGAGAAGCTCGGTATCCCGTATGTCTTCAAAGCGTCTTTCGATAAGGCAAACCGCTCATCTATTCATTCCTACCGTGGCCCGGGCCTTGAAGAAGGGATGAAGATCTTTCAAGAGCTTAAAGCAACCTTTGGCGTCAAGATCATCACTGACGTTCATGAGGCGAGCCAAGCACAACCTGTTTCAGAAGTAGTTGATGTGATTCAGCTTCCTGCTTTTCTTGCCCGTCAGACCGACCTTGTCGAAGCAATGGCCAAAACAGGCGCCGTGATTAACGTTAAAAAACCACAGTTCGTTAGCCCAGGGCAGATGGGAAATATCGTTGATAAATTTGCTGAGGGCGGTAACGATAAAGTTATCCTGTGTGACCGAGGAAGCAATTTTGGTTACGATAACCTTGTGGTGGATATGCTGGGCTTTAATGTAATGAAGAAAGTTACTAATAATTCTCCGGTAATCTTTGATGTGACCCATGCTCTGCAGACACGTGATCCTTTCGGCTCCGCATCAGGCGGTCGTCGTGCCCAAGTGGCTGAGCTAGCGCGTGCGGGTATGGCAGTCGGTATTGCAGGGCTATTTATTGAAGCTCACCCGCAACCCGCACAGGCGCGTTGTGATGGTCCTTCTGCGTTACCATTAGATAAGTTAGAACCTTTCTTACAGCAAATGAAAGCGATTGATGACTTGGTAAAATCCTTCCCTGAGTTGGACACGAGTAACTAATAAGAAAGGGCCGCGAAGGCCCTCTCTTTTTTAGTTCATTTTGCTACAGCATCACGGTCATTAAATAGGCGACAAACAAAACTAAGTGTGCCACGCCATTTAATACGTTGGTTCGACCGGTAGAAAATGAAATTTGGCTCAAGATTAACACGCTGGCTAAGACTACCATCTGTGGCGCATCTAATCCGAAATGTAAGTCATTCCCCGTTATCGTTGCAATGATCGTTATGACTGGTACGGTTAACGAGATTGTTGCAATCACTGATCCGAAGAAAAGATTCATTGCTCGTTGAACCTGATTAGCCAGTACGGCTTTAATGGCACCTAATCCTTCAGGCGATAAAATTAACAAGGCAATTAAGAAGCCGGTAAATTGCTGTGGTGCGTGCAAGGCATGCAATAAGTTTTCCAACACGGGAGCATTAAGCTTAGTCACACTGATCACGGCAATAAGGTGAATAATCAACCAGATACTGTGCCAGGTACTACTGTGGGCGGAGGGCTTTCCATGTTGAGGGTCACCGTCATCGCTATCGTCCTCATGTTCATAGACAAAGAGATTTTGGTGAGTCTTGGTCTGAATCAATAGAAAAACGCCGTACATCGTGGCAGAGAGCGCTGCGACTAACAGCGATTGCCCCGTAGTAAAATTACCACCTGGTAAAGCATTGGGGAAAATGAGCACGAGAATAGCGAGGGGAAAGATCGCGATAAGATACTGTTTAACACCGGCGAGATTAACGTACTGTGTAGCGAATTTACCGCCGCCAAGTAACAACGCGAAGCCTACTAGACCACCGATCACTATCATAATAATAGAATAGAGCGTGTCACGCATGAGCGTCGGCTCCGCGCTCCCAGTTGCCATAAGCGCTGAGATTAAACTCACTTCTAAAATCACTACAGAAAGGGTCAGCACGAGAGAGCCGTAGGGTTCACCTAAGCGATGAGCCAATACATCGGCATGACGGACCACACTAAAGGCACTGGAAAGGATCGCCACTAAAGCAATGATATTCATTCCGGTGGTTAACACTAGCCCCTCAGGTTGTCCAACCCCCAGTAATAGGCCGATGGCCAGAATGGGAAGCGCCAAACTAAATTCCGTATGACGTGTTTTTTCGTTACCAGGCATTTAATCTCCTTGTGCTATGCGTAGCGAGGGGTGACTCGCCAGTAGAGTATTCCTAAAGGGGGAATAATAACTATAGCAAATATTTGGACGAGTTCACTTTGTTTTACTTTGCTTTACTTTGTTCGAATTGGCTAAAAAACCCAATAATAGATTTCAACCCATTGAATAAATTAGTTATTAATAAAACTTTCATGAAGTTATTATAAGTTTTTGTCATCAATTATAGGCCCATAACTACTATTTATAATGGTTTAGCTCGATACCATTGGTTTACTGTGCGGAATAGTTGATTTATAAGTAAAGTGTTAGTGCGCTATGGTCGTTAATAAGAAGAAATAATTTTTAGCGTACTTTCTCATCCTTCAGTCTTCACAGGGATTACGGACTTTGTCATGATGAGTGGGTGTTCACCACAAAGGGGCGTAGTTGTGCTAACCCGAGAGTTTTTGAAAAGTGCTGACTGCCAATCGTCGTTTGGCCCAATCGAGGAAAGCTTATTGCTTTCTACCGAACAACGCACCGCATCGTTACACCAATTTTTGCTTAATAAGCCAACCAAAGGGCCACTTTGGGTATTTGGATACGGTTCCTTAATGTGGAATCCGCTTCTCGATCATGATCGGGTAGAGACCGCACATCTTGAAGGATGGTCGAGAGAATTTTGTTTAAGTTTAATCGTGGGGCGGGGCACCGCTGAGGCACCTGGGCGGATGTTAGCGTTAGTGAAAGGGGGGAGCACCACCGGTCTCGCATTTAAACTCTGTTGTGAGAGTTGGGAATCAGAGTTGGCGTTATTATGGAAAAGAGAGATGTTGACCGGCTGTTATCGACCTCTCTGGCAACCTCTCACTCTTGAGGGGGGAGAAATTATTGAAGCCTTAGTTTTTGTTGCCAACCCTCAACATTGTCTGTTCAAAACCGGGGAGAGTATGGCATGTAAAGCAAGAACCATTGCAAGTGCCCAAGGTCCTTTAGGTAAAAACCTGACTTATTTACAAGAGATGGTCGCCACTTTTCAGCGTTACGGTATCCAAGAACCTACACTGACCGCCTTAACAGAATACGCGGTCCAATTATCGATGGAAATGAGCGCTACAACTTCGGAATGAGATGATATTGTGATCTAGCTCTCGACTTATATACTTATCGGACCTATCTCGCAGCGTGATCAAAAGAGGAGTTGTTCCTATTGTTAACCATTAAGCGTGACCCAGCATCGTTAACAAAGATGTTAATGGTGCTCTCTCCATTACTCATATTAAGTCGTGCACACGCTAGTATGCTTCACCCGTCGGCACCCAGTGCTACGATGGAAAGCGCTTCCTACACCGCAGCGTTACCTGATTTAGGTTCATCTCAATCTTCGACCTCTCAGGTCGACCAGCAGCTTACAGATATCGCTACCAGTTTAGGGAAATCCCTACAAAATTCGGACGAGGATACCAGTGCCGAGCGTAGTGCAAGAGAGTGGGCATTTAATCACGTCAGAGACAAACTAACGGAAAAGGTCGACAGTACTGGCGAACATATACTTTCTCCTCTAGGTCAAGCGAATGTCAGCCTTAACGTCGATATGGAAGGCAAATTTACCGGATCGACCGGATCGCTGTTAACTCCCCTCAATGATAACGGTCAACGTCTAACGTTCAGTCAACTCTCTGTTAACCAGAGTACCTTAGGGACAGTGGGCAGTGCAGGGCTAGGACAACGCTTCTTCAATAATCAGTGGCTCTTCGGTTATAACGCCTTCTTGGACCAACTCTTTACCAACAATCAGCAACGCGGTTCCATTGGTACAGAATTATGGAATCATTACCTGCGTGTTTCCGCAAATTACTATACGCCATTATCGGGGTGGAAAAATATTTCCGCGACCCAGTCTCAGCGGATGGCACGTGGCTATGATATCACTAGCCAAGGTTACTTACCCTTCTATCAACAACTGGGTATAACGGTTTCGTGGCAACAATATCTCGGCGAAGGCATCGATATCTTCAATGATGGTAATTACTATAATAATCCGCGCAGCATGTCTGTCGGGTTGACCTATACCCCAATTCCCCTAGTCACGGTATCAGCCTCGCACAAAGAAGGCTCAGGGGGGGCCAGCCAGGATGTCTTTGGCCTCAATGTAAACTATCACTTTGGCCAATCCCTCTCGCAACAGCTGTCGCCTTATGCCGTGGCCGAAGCGCGGTCGTTATTTGGCAGTCGGTATGACGTTGTCACGCGAAATAATCTGCCTGTTATGAGCTATCGTAAACGTCAAACTTTCTCAGTTTATTTGGCAACCCCGCCTTGGCAACTCAATGCCGGGGATTCGATTACGTTAGTGGTTCAGGCTACGCCTAATAAATCGATTAAAAATGTTGAATGGCAAGGCGATACCCGAGAACTCAGTCTAACGCCACCAGCCAATGCTCAGCAATTAACGGGATGGACAATCATCTTGCCTGCTTGGAACGACACAGCCGGCGCAAAGAACGAATATCACCTTGCGGTGACGGTAGATAATGGCAAAACACGAGCAACCTCAAATACAATTACGTTGAAACCAGAGCCACCGATGCAGAAGCCTGATTATTTTAATCAAGGTGATGCAGGATAATCGCTACAGTTAACGTATTCTTAACAGAGTAATGTGCTGGACTTTGCAATGATTGCAATATAGATGAATGTTAGGGGTAAACGTTTGCAGGTTTTTACCGAACTGCGCGTTGCTTGACATTGGAGCTCTTATTATGACTTCCGTGTTCACGACATTCTCGTGGTTGTAGATAAGTTAAGGAAACTAAGATGCGTAAAGTAACATCATTATTATTAGTTAGTTCTTTATTGATGGGTTCAGCATCAATGGTCTATGCAGAGACAGCACCATTAAGCGCAACCCCAACTGAACATCCCCATATGAAAAAGCGCCCTCATGGCGCACCTGAAATGATGCTTATGAAAGGAATTGAATTAACCGACGCTCAAAAGCAACAGATTCACAGCATTCTTGACCAAGGGCGCAAAAATATGACGCCTCCTTCAAAAGCAGACCGTCAGGCGGCATTTGATCTGATCACCGCAGAAAAATTTGATGCATCGAAAGCACAAACTCTGGTAGATAGCCATGCAGATCAAGACAAACAACGTATGCTAAATCGCTTAGAGACGGACAATAAAATCTACAACTTATTGACCGCTGACCAAAAGAAACAGTACCAAGCGAACTATGAAAAGATGAAGAATTTTAAACATCCGGCGCCTAATGCGGCCCCACAACAAGACTAAATCATTGACTGCGGAGGTTACCTCCGCAGTTTTTTTTTATTTCTGCCAAAAATCGTCGAAAACAGTGATAGGCGTTCGGCGTTTATGTTCAGTTTTCGTATACCAGTTTTCAATAATCGCTGCACGTTCTGCGCCAATCGTCTCTCCTTCCAAGTAAGCATCGATATCGGCATAGGTTACCCCTAATGCAACCTCATCTTTAAGACCTGGACGATCATCTTCAAGATCGGCAGTTGGATGTTTCAAATAGAGATGTTCTGGGCAGCCAAGGTATTTAAGACATTGCTTACCTTGTTGTTTGTTAAGCCGGAACAACGGGTTGATATCAGTCCCACCGTCACCGTATTTTGTAAAAAATCCCGTTACCGCTTCGGCAGCATGATCGGTACCGACGACAACACCTTGGGTCATTCCAGCGATGCTGTACTGCGTCTTCATCCGCTCACGGGCCTTTTCATTACCGCGTACAAAATCTGAAACCGTTATTCCAGCGTCTTTTAGCGCACGTTCACTGGCGAGTATTGAGTCTTTAATATTCACCACCAGCGTCCTATCCGGTTGGATGAAGGCTAAGGCATCTTGGCAATCCTGTTCGTCGGCTTGAGTGCCGTAGGGTAGACGGACGGCAATAAACTGGTAGCTTGGATCGTTGAGTTCATTACGCAGTTCGTTGATGGCTACTTGGCACAGCTTTCCAGCCAGTGTTGAGTCTTGTCCACCGCTGATCCCGAGCACCAGAGAACGTAAGCCAGTGTAATGGGTGAGATATTTTTTTAAAAAATCGACACTCCGTCTCACTTCTTCTTCAGGGTTGATGGTGGGTTTGACGCCTAAGGCTTGAATAATTTCTTGCTGTAGAGACATGGCAAAACCTCTGATAAACGGGCTAAGCGTTATCATAACGCTAAAATACCCCCTCAGATAAAGAGGGGGAATGAAAAATTAATGTCCTTTTTGCAGGTTTTCTGGTTTTTTCGCTACAAAGATAAACATGATAATTGCCATCATAAAGCAGCCAAAAATCGTTGCTCCCATCGCCAATGCGGAAGAACCACCGATACCCGTTATCGGAATTGCGATAGACCCTAATGTAAACATCGTGACACCGATGACGGCGGAAGCACTGCCTGCACGGTGACCCTGACTCTGCATCGCAAGGGAGGATGCCGTAGTAGAGATTATTGCGTTACTGGCGATACTGAAGAACAGTGCTACCAAGAAGACGGGTAAACTCGCGTGTAAAAGACCACTGATGACTAAGCAACTCGAGGCGATGAAGGCAATCATCAAACCGCAGCGTAAAATTGTATATTCGCCAAACTTAGGGCATAGACGAGAACTAATTTGCGAGGCGAGAATCAATCCGAAGCCATTTAACGCAAAACACAAACTGAAGTTTTGAGGCGATAAACCGTAGGTTTCTTGTAACACGAAAGGGGATGCCCCGATATAGGCAAACATACCTGACATCATAAAACCTTGAGTGAGACAAAATCCCATAAACGGTCGATGGCGGATAACATCGATTAATAATTTCCACGCACTGAATAACGAGCCTTGGCTACGCTTCTCAACCACTAGACTCTCTTCGATTCTGGTTTTCGCCAAACAGAGCAACACAACGGTAATACCTGCTAAGACGACGAAAATTCCACGCCAACTCATATAGCTGGTCAGTAATCCCCCTATGATTGGCGCTAAAATAGGGGCTAAGCCATTGACTAAAAGTAACATTGCAAAAAAACGTGTTAATTCATGGCCGCTAAATCTATCGCGAGCGACTGCACGGGATAGCACAGCCCCGCCTGCTCCGCCTAATCCTTGGAAAAGTCGCGCGATTAAGAGCTGTGGTAGGGTTTGTGCAAAGGAGCAGGCAATCGAGGCAAGAAGTAGAATACACAGCGAAATCAATAAGGGTCTAATGCGGCCATATTTATCACTTAAGGGACCAAACAGTAACTGACCGACCCCTAATCCGAGGAGTCCTGCAGTGAGGCTAAGTTGTGCGCTCGCAGTGGGGACCGCTAGATCGGTGGCCAGCTGTGGGAGTGCAGGTAAATAGAGGTCAATACAGAGCGGTCCTAGACCGGCCATTAGTCCGAGTGGAATGGCTAATGCCATACGTGGTGTGTGAGTTGTAGACATGGATCCTCAATCATATGATTCGATTACAAAGCGGTAATGCGGAGCGATAGTGGCCAAGGATAGCCATTTACCCTGTAAAGATCTATGTTAACTATTTGTTTTGCAGGAAATCTATGTCTACACTTAAAAATGTTTATATTATTACGAATAAATTTAACTCAATGATTGAATCTTGCAGAGGGACTTTATGAAAAAATTAACGGGTATCATGGTTGGTGGTTTAGCGTTAGCGGTATTGAGTGGTTGTACCACTTATCGTCAAGCGGAAAGCTACGTTACGCAACCCGTAGTGAAGAATGTTAAGAAGGGTATGAGCCGTCAGCAGGTACACCAAATTGCGGGCATACCATCGACTGATATCACCATGGTCCATGCGCGTGGCACCTGCGAAACTTATATCATTGGCAAAGGAACGGATAATAAGCCGGTCACGTATTTCGTTAGTTACAACGGTAGCGACCGTGTGATGAATTATGGTTTCCAAAGCTGTCAAGAATACGATACTGACCCACAAGTGGCTCAGAACTAAGTAATAAAAAAGGGCCACTATCTGGCCCTTTTTTATTACTGAATCGAGCTTTCCTCGTGATGCTCCCTCCCCATAACCGATTGGTCTGTCTGTTTCAACCAGCGGCTCGTTAGGGTTCCAGCGGTCATTGAACCATTAACGTTTAATGCAGTTCTTCCCATATCGATCAATGGCTCAATCGAGATTAATAAAGCCACCAACGTGACCGGTAAGCCCAAGGTCGGTAATACGATCAGTGCCGCAAAGGTTGCTCCGCCACCCACTCCCGCAACACCCACTGAGCTTAGTGTCACTAAGCCTACTAAGGTTGCAATCCACATAGGTTCGAAGGGGTTGATCCCCATAGTCGGAGCAATCATAACGGCCAACATTGCAGGGTATAAGCCGGCACAACCGTTTTGCCCAATCGTTGCTCCAAATGAAGCAGAGAAGCTGGCGATAGATTCTGGCGTACCCAGACGCTTCTGTTGAGCTTCGATACTGAGTGGGATCGATGCTGCACTTGAACGACTGGTGAAGGCAAAGCTAATCACTGGCCAGACTTTGCGGAAATAACGTAGTGGATTGATACCATTAATCGCCAGCAGGAGGGCATGTACCACAAACATAATTAACAGGCCTAAGTAGGAAGCGATAACAAAGGTACCTAACTTAACGATATCGTGATAGTTAGAGGTCGCGACGACTTTAGTCATCAACGCCATCACGCCATAGGGGGTGAGGCGCATAATTAGACGAACTAATTTCATCACCCAGGCTTGTAAAATATCGATAGCCGCGACGACTCGCTGGCCTTTCTCTGGACTATCTTTCACCAGTTGTATGGCCGCCGCGCCTAAGAACACCGCGAAAATAACCACGCTAATGATGGATGTCGGGCTTGCACCAGTTAGATCAGCAAACGGATTTTTTGGCACAAAAGAGAGAATTAATTGCGGCACAGTTAAGTCTGCTACTTGCCCAACATAGTGACTTTGAATCGCATTTAGCCGCGCCGTTTCTTTTGCCCCTTGAACCAGGCCTTCAGCATTGAGTTTAAATAAGCCCGTGACAAAGACGGCGACTAAAGCAGCGATAGCGGTGGTAAACAACAGTACGGCAATGGTGAGGAAACTAATTTTCCCGAGCGAACTGGCATTATGTAATCGAGCTACCGCACTGAGAATGGAAGCAAAGACCAGTGGCATGACGACCATTTGCAGCAGTTGCACATAGCCGTTACCGACAATATTGAACCAGCTAATAGAGGTGGTTAATACGGAGCTCTCTACACCATATACTGCTTGTAAGCCAATTCCAAACAGTACACCAATGATTAGACCACTGAATACTCGCTTAGATAAGCTCCATTTATCATGACCAATCGCTGATAAAATCCATAACAGTACAACGAAAATCCCAATATTAATCACTAATGACCAATCCATGAATACCTCAATATAGCGTGTCCGATTCGACGGTATAACGTTAAAAAGGGCCAAACTTTACCATGTTGAGCCCTTGAAATGCTTATAACTAACAGATCTAGTTTATAACTTTTCAATCGTTAGTGGGTTAAGCGTAGGAGTAGCGGAGACCATTGCTGCCAAGTTTGGTTCATTTGCTGAGATCCAACGGTAACCCATTGCTTAGTGAGGCTTTCCGGAGTCAATACCGTAAAGGTTAATAAGGCTATACAGAAATAGCGCTCCGGTTGGGGATGTTTAGACGAAGGGAGAATGGGTAACCTAAAACGCCAGCGGCAAGGCCAGAGGAGTGGGACACCGGCTGGAGTCAACATATCGGCCAGAATATGGCTTAAATAGCCTAATACCATGCCCTGAAGCACATCATTAGGAATAAACAAATTGGCAGGGAGTTTATTCATCAGGAGAAATATGCCGATAAGCACAGCGATCAGACTGTGAGTAAACCCTCGATGACCAAAAATTCGCGAAATTGGTAATGATATCCAGCGCAGACGCTGGCCTAATAATGACTTAGGATGGTCAATATCAGGAAGCAGGCTGGTGAATAAACACGCCGGAATAAGGTGCCACCAATCGGCAGTACTAATAATTGGGGTTAAATCATAGCGTTTGGCGGCGACGGCGGTCGCCAGCGCAAACAGTAAATGGCCTTCGGCGGTCATGAGTGAATACACTTATATCTGGAAATACGTCCAGTATAGATAAGTATACAGTGTTTGTGAATAGTGACGTTGTAACAAGAGTTATCGTTTTACTTTCCTTGCAACATTTCCAACGTTAGCGCATTCAGAGAGGGCAATTTACGATCGGCTAAGGACCATACCGGCCACTCCGCCTGCTCTAGGGCAGGTACCGTGAAGACTTTCATGCGGGCAGCTTTCGCGGCAACCATGCCGTTGACAGAATCTTCAATCGCTAAGCAATGAAGAGGATCGACACCAAGAGCCTTTGCCGCGTTTAGATAGACTTGTGGATGTGGTTTACTGTAAGGCAAGGCCTCAGCAGAGGAGAGGGTGATAAAGTAGGGGGTTAATTCAAACAGACTGACGACCGTGGTAATCATCGAAATGGGTGAGGCCGACGCTAAGCCGATCTTAACACCAGATTGTTGGCATAACTGTAATGCGTGTTTGACACCCGGCAGCAGTGGTCGCTCTTCATTAATTTTATTAATCACGAAGTCAATAATTTGCTGGGTTATCAGGGCGGCGCTGACACTTTTATTTCCGGCTACCTGTAGCCATAACTTTACCACTTGATCTATACGCAAGCCCGTAGTGTCAGGAAGTTGTTGTTGTATTGCTGGGTCGATGCCGTGCGCCGAAAAGACCGTTTGTTCAGCCGTTTTCCAATAAGGCTCTGAGTTAATTAAAATACCATCCATATCAAAAATGACGGCTTTTGTCGTATGTATACCGGACATTGTCGCTCCAACTAATGGGTGAGTTATGAACGCTATTGTTCCAACTCCGATCGATTTGTCAAATAAGCTATGCTATTTATTCATCTATTAATCACTGGATAGGCAAGACTATGACCCTCGCACAAGCGCGTAATGGCGCAATCCTCAAGAAATGTATTGGATGGATTATCTTTGTTATCGGTACGCTTTCTACTGCCATTTCACTTCTTAATTATCTCAGTAGTCAACGAGAAAAACTGGCTAGTATCAGCGCAGTACTCTCCGACTTCACCCGTGTCATTGTCGACATGGTTAGATTTAATACGTCTTTCTTAAATCTATTTTGGCAGCATTCGCCAGTACCAGATTTTGGCCATAGCGCGAATTTACTGTTCTGGGTATTTTTTATATTGATCTTTTTTGGTATGGCACTGAATGCAGCAGGCTCACGTCAGTGGCGTCAATATCGCTATGTTACCGAGCAACTTGAAGACCATAAGGTGATCGAAAATGCAATGGGTGAACGGGAAAGAACGCCCATTGAGGCCCAACGGCTTCAGTTAACCCATCAAAGTCCGTTCCGGCAATATTACTTGCTTTATTTATTACCTATCATTGTCGCGGTAATTGGTTACATCCTGTTACATTGGTTGTCACTTATTTGATGTATTTTCACGCGTTAAGTCCTATGCAGGGCTTAGCGTGCTTTGAGTCTTACAGAAACAGTTATTCATCTGATTTACACTTTACCCCCTTTTATTTTAAAAAATCATCGTTATGATACGGTTCCAGCCAACCGTCTCCCAACAATTAGAAACGGGAGCTTAAGGCTATTGCTATGCATTTATATTCAGGTATGCAGTCATCCTGCATTTTTGGACCCCTTTTGTCAGTACAGGTCATTTAATGAAAGTTTTTAATAAAGTTGCATTCACCGTTTTGTTAGGATTAGGCGGATTGAGCCAGCAAGCGCTCGCCGATAGCGTAGTATTTACCTCAATGGATAACCCATCGACGGCTAAGAAACCTTTTGATGGGTCAGCTTCGGCGGGTTACCTCGCGCAAAGTGGCAACACCAAAAGCTCTAACTTTACCGCGCAAACGAATATGACGTGGTTTCAAGATACGATGGCCTACAGCCTATTCGGTAATGCTTCCAATACCTCTTCAAATGATGAACGCTCTTCAGAAACTTACAACATTGGTGGTCGTACTCGTCACAACTTAAATGCTGATGATTATCTCTTCGGTCAAGCAACATGGTTAAGCGATCGCTTCAATGGCTATGACAGCCGTGATACAGCGGTAGCGGGTTATGGTCGCCAAATCTTAAATGGCCCTGTGCACTCCCTGCGCGCAGAATTAGGCCCAGGTGTGCGTTATGATGATTACCACGATGGTGGTCATAAAACGACTGCGTTGGCTTACGGTGCATTAAGCTACCAATGGCAGCTCACTGACACCACTAAGTTTGTTCAAGGTGTGTCAGTATTAAGCTCGTTCGGTGAAGACACTACGGTAAACTCCGAAACCGGTCTGCAAGTCGCCATCAACTCTAAATTCTCCTTGAAATTAGCTTATAACGTGACGTGGAACAATAATCCGCCTTCCTCCGCACCAGACCGTACTGATACCAAAACCTCTGTCTTACTGTCCTACACCATGTAAGAGATTGCCACCCTTGAATCTGATGGGTGGCTAAGAGTTATCCTAACCGTTCTCCGAGCTGAGTTATTTGAGACTATGCTTAAGTTTAATTTAAGTTTTAGCAGGAGAACGTCATGAATTCTTCCATCGGTAATACCCCCCCTGAGTTTAACGAAAAATCCCCCGCGCTGTTTGCGACGGCACGAGAACGGTTAACCTTTTATCGTCAAGAGATCCATCAAGAAATCTCCTCCTTGGCTCAACGAACAAATGCCTTCTTTACCGCTCAGTCTTTTATGGTGATTGCCTATTGTTCCGCAATGAATAATACCAATCCTCATTGGGGTAATCTTTATACACTCTATATTCCGGTATTATTGACCATCTTTGGGGTTTTCAATTGTGTGAATTCCTATATTGAGATTAGTGCAGTATACCGAGCGCTGGATCACTGGCAAGAGAAGCAGGATTACCTGCTTAACTCCGATATAGTCATCGGCCATGCATTCGATGAGCGTCCACTATTTACCAAGCAGTATTACGCCAATAAAGCGCATCGATATACCATTTACTTCTCAAGACGCTCAACTTTCCTACTCGCGTTATTATGGTTAGTACTCGGCGGGATTACGCTCTATTTTCATTTTTGGTAACCACTGCTGTGAGGCTGGAATGACTAGAGATTAGGATGTTGTCAATCCTCCCGTTGAGAATACCTCATGGGTAATCTGATGAGGAGAAATATTCCGTTGAAGCAATTCGTTAGAGATCATTTGTATAAACCCTGCAGGGCCGCAAAGATAGTAATCAGCGTTATCAGTCAGCAGCGAGGGCGGAACCGATTCGAGAGTGAATTGACCGCCACCGCTAAGAGCTTGGCTATAATGTATTAAGGTCTTAACATGAGAATGTTGTTCAGCCAGCTGAGTCACCTCTTCGCGCAGGGCATAATGTGCGGCATCTTGTGTTACATGAATAAAACTGATCGCTGCAGGTGGCTGTGAAGTAGGTATTTGAGTAAGTCCCTCTAATAGGGCCACCATAGGCGTAATACCAATACCTGCACTAATGAATACGTTATGTTTAGTCGCATCTTTAACGGTAAATTCTCCCATTGGTGCGCTGACCTCTACCCGGTCGCCGACTTGCAGCTGCTGGTGGAAAGTCGAGGAGACATAACCGGGTGCTTGTTCGAGCGCCTCTTCTTTAACGGTTATTCTAAAAAATTGCCCATTAGGTGCAGTAGAGAGGCTATATTGCCGGGGTTGTTTAAAGCCTAATGATGGAACCTGAACCCGTATCGAGATATATTGACCTGGACGATAAGCCGGTAAGGCTAAAGCATCAGTAGGTGCTAAATAAAAGGAGCTAACGTCGGCAGTTTCGGCAACTTTTTTAACGAGAGTAAATTCACGCCATCCAGACCAGCCACCTTGTTGTTGCCTTAATTGCGCATACATTCTTTTCTCCGTATCAATCATTAATGCTGCCAACTGTTGATAAGCGGTCGCCCAAGCATCGATTAATTCATCCTCCATCGACAGAGATAATACTTCACTGATCGAGTGGAGCAGGTGCTCGCCGACAATTGCATAATCGGGTGCTTGAACAGCGAGGCTGACATGTCTTTGGCAGATCATATTGATAACAGGAAGTAAGACGCTAGGATCCTCAATATTTTCGGCATACGCTAACACCGCATTAGCTAGAGCCTTAGCCTGCTTACCATCGCGCTGATGTCCCATGTTGAAGGTTTCTTTCAACTCAGGAACCTGACTTAGCATCCGTTGGTAAAAATAGTCGGTAAGCGCTTGGCCATTGGTTTTAAGTACAGGAATGGTCTGTTGAATAAGGTGTTTTTGGTGAGTGGTTAGCATCATAGCCTCCATGACATGTTTATAAGATGTATTTTAAATGCATCTTTTAAATTGGCAAGGATCTTTTTGTTTGCCGTAAGTTTAGCAGGGATGATTACTGATCGTGACTTTACCTGCTGTTAAGAGCTGAGCTTGAGCAGCCATGAGGTTTGTCGTAAAGTCAGGGACCTTATCACTGCCTTCACCAGCTGTAGGTGCAACTGATACTATAGCTCTACCAGCCAGCGCGGTTGTGATTTCAGTAAGTGCTATGACATCTCGATATATCGCTCTTGATTCTCAGCCGGATAGTAAGCTTTCCATTGGAAAACTACCTCCCCCTGCGGATGAAAACTGAAACATACCCGGTCCACGGTTGAGTACGAGAGCACCACTTTCAGACAATGCAATATTCGCCGCTCTTATCATCTCAGCAGAATAGGCTGAGGGCGCATCCATGATACCTACACTAGAAAATAATGCTTTGCTTGCCTCTTCTACCTTACGTGCCTCTTCCGCTTTGAGTTTGTCTTCGTCAGCCTTTTGTTTTACTTCGTTATACTGCCGATAAGCAGTAGTTAATGACTTAGCCTCTCGTTCAAAATCTTCGTAACCACGTAATCCGTGTTTTTTAGAGATAATAGGAAGCTTAAACCTAGTCACGACCTTATTGTCAGCTAACCAGTAACCATCAGGTATTTTACTATTTAATATACAGGAGTAAGCCGCATAAGTTACACGGTCTTCTGCGTGTGTATTTAGACAATATAAGCACCTTGTCCTCATGCCTGCCAACACCTTTGCAGCTATCTACGCTGAGTTTCAAGAAGACTTCTTCAGCGTCAAGTTCAACGATGAATGGTACGGCGACTGGCAGGTATACCACGCCCCGCTGGCCTGTGACGAAGGTTACGAATAAGTAATTTGAGTTAGGGGGAGGAACGTGAATTACAGCAAGCTAACTGATGAGGAATTTATGTTCAATTGAATAAAAAGCCTCAGCAGTAAACCGAGGCTGGTCGACCAAGTATCAAAAATTAATTAGTCCAGTAGCCTTTTAGCGGTTTAGCTAGTAAGGCTAGGATAGCTATTAAGCTCAACTCAATCGACATTGACCAACATATATGACCAAGTAATTCACTCCAAAATTCATAACCGTTTAGATTCCATAGCCAACCAATTTTCCCATCAAGGTAAGCGGGATGTCTAAATCCTAGTGCTGGGATTAATAAGCCGTGCATGACTAGCGTAATTATAATTCCGTATGCTGCTCCGTACCATAGTCTAATTTTCGGAAAGATTGCAGAGCCGGCAACATAAATAAATGCGAATATAAAACTGAATACCCAGTGGTATAACATCACTGCACCTGAGATAGTGACTGTCTGATACACATAATCAAGGGAGTGAGAGTTGATTCCCAGCCAGCCTAACCAAGAGTCAATATTTGCTGAGGGGGGAGATATTTCACCTGGAATTCTTGGAGGCATGTTTACTTCTGTACCTGACTTCACTAGAGAGCTGATGAATCCACCAATAAACCCGGCCAGAATTATTACCTTAATGTTCGCTTTTTTTATCATGAATTAACCTACATGTGGTTGTGTTTTTTAGGGCCTAAACTATAAACGCTTTCATTCAATGCTATAAATAAACAAGTGAAGAAATTATAAGCCATTTGCTTGTGTTTCATAGATAAAACTCATCAAAATAGGAATAATCATTGTAATTCAACCTGGTGAAACATCCGGGCGGCGTATTCTCTCCAGCAAGTGACATAGGCCTCGAAAGACTCCAACGATTCAAAACAGGCGAAACCTACACCGCCGAAATCAAACTCACTCGTAACCCGCAATTCCATCGCAAGGTGATGGCCTTCTTCGGCTTTTGTTTCGATCACTGGTGCGCTAATCGCTCAGGCCTTGAGCATATGGATAAACACAGCCAGTTTGACCGGTTCCGCAAGGACTTAACCATCTTGGCAGGGTTCTATGTGCAAACGGTGAGATTAAACGGCGATGTAAGGATTGAGGCTGAGAGCCTTTCCTTTGCCAATATGGAGCCAGAAAACTAACTTCTTGAAATGGCTCCTGCTCATTCAAAACAAGGCGACTTTTGCAGATAAGCTTAAGGTTGCTTTCTGGGCGAAGGATAAACGGCTAGCAGATGACTATGCACTGCTGACGCGGGTAAGAGTGGTCAACAGTAAAAGTTCTACACTAACGATGGCATTGTCTAGCGTGACGATCTTGATGATGCCAGGGGTTGGGCGTGGTGACTTTTATGGTGAAGACATTGCCAAGAGGTGAGGGCGATGAAATCCAGAAATAAACCTCGCCCTTTAAGTCAGCCTCTTAAACCTGTAATATTGTAATTTCTGGGGTCAACTCAGAGACATAGATTTGAAAGCGTGTACCAAATGGTGTACCAAATCCGAAAAATCAGCGAATTAATAAAATTAACCAGTTGATTATAAAGAATAAAACATTTTAGCATGTAGCCTGTCGTGTGGGTTACCACTGCAATTAAGGATATAGAATGCCAGTTATTACTCTTCCTGATGGAAGCCAACGTAGTTTTGATCATGCCGTTAGCGTGATGGATATAGCCCAAGACATCGGTCCTGGTCTTGCTAAAGCCTGTATTGCCGGACGTGTGAATGGTGAACTGGTTGATGCCGTTGATCCGATTACCGACGATGCAAGCGTCTCAATTATTACCGCTAAGGATGAAGAAGGGATTGAAATCCTTCGTCACTCTTGTGCGCACTTATTGGGACATGCGATTAAGCAACTGTGGCCAAATACAAAAATGGCGATTGGTCCTGTTATCGACAATGGGTTTTACTACGATGTCGATCTCGACCACACGTTAACTCAGGAAGACCTCGAGAAACTCGAAAAGCGTATGCACGAGTTGGCCGAAAAAAATTACCAAGTCGTCAAGAAGACAGTCAGTTGGCAAGAAGCGCGCGATACCTTTGAAGCGCGTGGTGAACTGTACAAAATGGAAATTCTTGACCAAAACATCAGCCGTGACGATCAACCCGGTCTGTATCATCACGAAGAATATGTTGATATGTGTCGCGGACCGCATGTTCCGAATATGCGTTTCTGCCATCACTTCACGTTACAGAAGTTGGCGGGTGCCTACTGGCGCGGCAATAGCGATAACAAAATGCTGCAACGTATTTACGGTACTGCCTGGGCGGATAAAAAACAGCTTGCGGCGTATTTAAAGCGTTTAGAAGAAGCGGCTAAGCGTGATCACCGTAAAATCGGTAAGCAACTCGATCTTTACCATATGCAAGAAGAAGCACCGGGTATGGTCTTCTGGCATAATGATGGTTGGACAATCTTCCGCGAATTAGAGACCTTTGTTCGCAGTAAACTTAAAGAGTACCAATACCAAGAGGTAAAAGGTCCGTTCATGATGGACCGTGTGCTGTGGGAAAAAACCGGGCACTGGGAAAACTATAAAGAAGCAATGTTTACCACCTCTTCTGAGAACCGTGAGTACTGTATTAAGCCAATGAACTGCCCAGGACACGTCCAGATCTTTAATCAAGGATTAAAGTCTTACCGTGATCTGCCACTTCGTATGGCTGAATTTGGAAGCTGTCACCGTAATGAACCATCGGGTGCGTTACATGGTTTGATGCGTGTTCGTGGCTTTACCCAGGATGATGCCCATATCTTCTGTACCGAAGACCAAATTCTCGATGAAGTAAACAGCTGCATCCGTATGGTCTATGATATGTACAGCACCTTTGGCTTTGAAAAGATCGTGGTAAAATTGTCCACGCGTCCTGAAAAGCGTATCGGTAGCGATGAGTTGTGGGACAAGGCGGAACTAGATCTGGCGCAAGCACTCAAAAATAATGATATTGAATTTGAATATCAGCCAGGTGAAGGGGCTTTCTATGGCCCGAAAATCGAATTTACTTTATATGATTGTCTGGATCGTGCATGGCAATGTGGTACAGTACAGCTCGACTTTTCTCTGCCTGAGCGTTTAGAAGCCACATATGTCGGTGAAAATAATGACCGTCAAACGCCAGTGATGATTCACCGTGCTATACTAGGTTCCGTTGAGCGCTTTATTGGGATTCTGACCGAAGAGTTTGCCGGTTTCTTCCCAACATGGTTAGCGCCAATGCAAGCCGTCGTGATGAATATCACCGATAGCCAAGCAGAATATGTCAACGAATTGACCAAAAAACTACAAAATGCGGGTATTAGAGCTAAAGCAGACTTGAGAAACGAGAAGATTGGCTTTAAAATCCGTGAGCACACATTACGTCGCGTACCCTACATGTTAGTCTGCGGTGATAAAGAGGTCGAGGCAGGCAAAGTTGCCGTGCGCACCCGCCGTGGAAAAGACTTAGGTGTTTTCGATGTCGACGTATTGATTGAGAAGCTGCAAAATGAAATTCGCAGCAGAAGTATTCATCAGTTGGAGGAATAAGGTATTAAAGGCGGAAAAAGAGTACAACCTACGCGTCCGAACCGTATTAACAGCGAGATTCGCGCAAATGAAGTACGTCTGACGGGGATCGAAGGCGAGCAGCTCGGTATCGTTAGTCTGCGTGAAGCTTTAGAGAAAGCCGAAGAGTCGGGTGTCGATTTAGTTGAAATTAGCCCGAACGCCGAGCCGCCAGTTTGTCGAATCATGGATTACGGCAAATTCCTCTATGAAAAAAGCAAGTCTTCTAAGGAACAGAAGAAAAAGCAGAAAGTTGTTCAGGTTAAGGAAATTAAATTCCGTCCTGGCACTGATGAAGGCGACTATCAGGTCAAACTACGCAACCTGATTCGTTTTCTCGAAGATGGCGACAAAGCCAAAATCACACTGCGTTTTCGTGGTCGTGAAATGGCACACCAGCAGATTGGTATGGAAGTGCTTAACCGCGTGAAAGAAGATCTGTCTGAACTGGCAGTGGTCGAATCCTTCCCATCGAAGATCGAAGGCCGCCAGATGATAATGGTGCTTGCGCCGAAGAAGAAACAGTAGGCCATCAAGTAATGCTGCGTCAGCTTCGGCTGGCGCTGTATTCGCCTGTTGTTTTATATTATTAACAATGCGAAGTGGATATTTGTAAAAATGCCAAAGATTAAAACTGTACGTGGCGCGGCTAAGCGCTTCAAAAAGACTGCCTCTGGCGGTTTTAAGCGTAAGCACGCGAACCTGCGTCATATTCTGACTAAGAAATCAACTAAGCGTAAACGTCACCTACGTCCGAAAGGCATGGTGTCAAAAGGCGATTTAGGTCTAGTTATTGCCTGCCTGCCGTACGCATAAGTCATTTTTTTAATTTCAGAATATAAAACAGGAGAGCTACTATGGCTCGCGTAAAACGTGGTGTTGTTGCCCGTGCTCGTCACAAAAAAATCTTAAAACAAGCTAAAGGTTATTACGGAGCACGTTCACGTGTTTACCGTGTTGCCTTCCAGGCAGTCATCAAAGCAGGCCAGTATGCTTACCGTGACCGCCGTCAGCGCAAACGTCAATTCCGTCAGCTGTGGATCGCGCGTATCAACGCAGCAGCTCGTCAGAATGGCATCTCTTACAGCCGTTTCATCAATGGACTGAAAAAAGCGTCTATTGAAATCGACCGTAAGATTTTGGCTGATATCGCTGTATTCGACAAATCAACCTTTACTGCGTTGGTCGAAAAAGCGAAAGCAGCACTGGCATAAGTCAGTAAAAAAGGGAGCTTGCTCCCTTTTTTATTTTCTACTTTCGAATTGGACTCCACTTATGAATATCGCTTTTTTTCGTTTCTTTTTTTTCTTTAGCCTCTAAATAATTGAGGCTTTTGCGCATGAGATAAGAAACGAAAAAACGCGCGAAAAGCCTCCATTAAGGAGGCTTTGTCGTTTTTAAGACTTGTCGTTATTCATTGTTACATAGCATAACTTCCCAGATAGACTGGATAAAAGAGGAAAGACATGTCCCAACTCGCAGAATTGGTGTCCCAAGCAAAGGGCGCGATTGACGAGGCGACGGATATCGCCACATTAGACACGGTGCGTGTCGAATATTTAGGTAAAAAAGGTCACCTTACTTTACAGATGACCCAATTGCGTGAGTTACCTGCCGAAGAACGCCCAGCGGCGGGAGCAGTGATTAACGAAGCAAAAAGCCAGGTACAAGAACATCTTAATGCGCGTAAAGAGGCTCTAGAGAATGCGGCACTGAATGCGCGTTTAGCCGAAGAGACCATCGATATCAGCCTCCCTGGTCGTCGTATCGAGAATGGCGGCCTACATCCGGTCACGCGGACGATTGATCGCATTCAAGGCTTCTTTAGTGAACTCGGCTTTAGCGTGAAAACAGGCCCAGAGATTGAAGATGCCTACCATAACTTCGATGCCCTAAATATTCCTGCGCATCACCCGGCTCGTGCCGATCATGATACTTTCTGGTTTGATGCAGACCGTCTTCTCAGAACGCAAACTTCAGGTGTACAGATCCGCACCATGAAAGCAGAGCAACCGCCTATTCGCATTATTGCGCCGGGTCGCGTCTATCGTAACGACTACGATCAAACCCACACGCCGATGTTTCACCAAATGGAAGGGCTGATCGTCGATAAAGATATTAGCTTTACCAACCTCAAAGGTACGTTGCACGATTTCCTGCGTAATTTCTTCGAAGAAGATCTTCAGGTCCGTTTCCGTCCATCCTATTTTCCCTTTACCGAACCCTCTGCAGAAGTAGATGTGATGGGTAAAAACGGTAAATGGCTAGAAGTGCTTGGCTGTGGCATGGTGCATCCTAATGTCTTGCGCAGCGTTGGCATCGACCCTGACGTTTACTCTGGTTTTGCCTTCGGTATGGGGATGGAGCGTTTGACTATGTTACGTTACGGCGTTAACGATCTTCGCGCATTCTTCGAAAATGATTTACGTTTCCTCAAACAGTTTAAATAAGGGCAGGTTATCCAATGAAATTCAGTGAACTCTGGTTACGTGAATGGGTAAATCCGGCCCTAACAAGTGATGAACTCTCTAACCAAATCACCATGGCAGGATTAGAAGTTGATGGGGTTGAAGCCGTTGCAGGTGTATTTAACGGTGTCGTGGTTGGCGAAGTGGTCGAGTGCCATCAGCATCCAAATGCTGACAAATTACGTGTGACCAAAATCAACGTCGGTGGCGAGCGTTTACTCGATATCGTTTGTGGCGCAGCAAATTGCCGCCAAGGCTTAAAGGTTGCCGTGGCCACGGTGGGCGCGATTTTACCGGGTGATTTTAAAATCAAGCCGGCTAAGCTGCGTGGCGAGCCCTCTGAAGGGATGCTTTGCTCCTTTACTGAGCTGGGCATCGATGTCGAGTCAGATGGGATTATTGAACTACCCGCTGATGCACCGATCGGTCAAGATATTCGTCAATACCTTCAGCTTGATGACAACACTATTGAAATCAGTGTCACGCCAAATCGTGCTGATTGCTTAGGGATTATGGGGATTGCTCGCGATGTAGCGGTAGCGAATGGTCTGCCCTTCAACGTCCCTCCAGTAGCAGCGGTCACCCCAACTAGCGACCGTCAATTCCCCATCGAGTTAACGGCAGGGGAAGCGTGTCCACGTTACTTAGGTCGTGTGATCGAGAATATTGATATCAATGTCCCGACGCCACTATGGATGCAAGAAAAACTGCGTCGTTGTGGTATTCGTTCGATTGACGCCATAGTCGATATCACTAACTACGTCTTACTTGAACGTGGTCAGCCGATGCATGCATTCGATCTAGCGAAGTTAGCTGGCAAGATCGAGGTGCGTCAGGCGAAGCAAGGCGAAACATTGACCTTATTGGATGGCAATAACGTCACACTGACTGACGACGTTCTGGTTATTGCTGATAACGAGAAACCGCTCGCGATGGCGGGGATTTTCGGTGGAGAAGAGTCCGGTATCTCTGCAACCACTCAGAATGTCTTAGTAGAATGCGCCTTTTTCTCACCATTAGCGATCACGGGTCGGGCCCGTCGTTTCGGTCTGCACACTGATGCTTCACACCGCTATGAACGCGGCGTCGATCCAGCGGGCCAATACGCAGCGATGGAGCGTGCTACCGAGCTATTATTGGCGATCTGCGGAGGCCAAGCTGGCCCAATTATCGAGAAAACCGCTGAGCAACATTTACCTAAGCCCGCTGCAATAACCTTACGCCGTAGTAAATTAGATCGTCTGATCGGTCATGATATTGCTGACCAAAAAGTCACCGACATTTTGACGCAACTCGGTTGTGACGTCACTGCAGCTGAGCAACAGTGGCAGGTGGTTGCGCCGACTTGGCGATTCGATATGGAGATCGAAGAAGATCTGATCGAAGAAGTCGCTCGTGTCTATGGTTATAACAATATTCCTGATGTGCCAGTTAAAGCAAGCTTGATTATGCCTGCGCACCGTGAAGCGAATCTCGCACTGCAACGCGTAAAAACGCTACTGGTTGATAAAGGCTATCAAGAGGCGATCACTTATAGTTTTGTAGACCCTAAAACACAATCTTTGCTGCATCCACAACAGGAAGCACTCATCCTTCCTAGCCCAATCTCTGCGGATATGTCGGCAATGCGGTTATCGCTGTGGACTGGCTTATTAGATGCTGTGGTTTATAACCAAAACCGTCAGCAAAGCCGTGTGCGTCTTTTCGAAAGCGGATTACGTTTTATCCCTGATAGCCAGGCCCCTTTAGGGATCCGTCAGGAAATGATGCTATCGGGCGTTATTGCTGGCGCGCGTTGCGACGAGCACTGGTTAATCGAGCGTCAAAATGTAGACTTTTTCGATCTGAAAGGGGACTTGGAAGGGCTACTCGACTTAACTGGCAAAACCGAGCACATCTCCTTCCGCCGCACTGAGCACAATGCACTGCATCCGGGGCAGAGTGCTGAAATTGTGCTGGCCGGCGAAGTGATCGGCTGGATTGGTGTGGTCCATCCAGAGCTGGAACGTAAACTCGATTTGAACGGCCGTACTGTTGTCTTTGAACTCTTATGGGACAAATTGGCAGAGCGTGAAATCCCGCATGCTAAGCCAGTGTCTAAGTTCCCAGCCAACCGTCGCGATATCGCTGTGGTGGTCTCAGAATCGATTAATGCAGCAGATATTATCGCTGAGTGTAAGAAAGTTGGCGTAAATCAGTTGGTTGGCGTAAACTTATTCGATGTATACCGTGGAAAGGGGGTTGAGCCAGGTTTTAAGAGCCTTGCAATAAGCCTGCACCTACAAGATTCCACGCGTACACTTGAAGAAGAGGATATTGCTGCCACGGTAGCTGACTGTGTTGCAGCGTTAAAAGAGCGATTCCAGGCAACCTTGAGGGATTGAACCGATGGCGCTTACAAAAGCTGAAATGTCAGAATATTTGTTTGAAAAATTGGGTCTAAGCAAACGTGACTCTAAAGAGTTAGTAGAACTTTTCTTCGAAGAGATTCGCAGTGCGCTGGAGAAGGGAGAACAGGTCAAGCTATCGGGATTTGGTAACTTTGATCTTCGGGAAAAAAACCAACGTCCAGGACGAAATCCTAAGACCGGTGAAGACATCCCGATCACTGCTCGACGAGTCGTGACTTTTCGGCCTGGCCAGAAGCTTAAAAGCCGGGTTGAAACTGCAGTACCGAAGAAAGGCTAATGCAGATACCCTAATAATAAAAGAAGCTGCCTTGGCAGCTTTTTTTATCCCTAGTGCTTGCGTTATCGTTTAGGACAAGGAGTGGTGTAGGCTAATGTTTAAATCGTTTCTTTCTCGTAGCATGCCGTTTTTTGCAATATTGCTAGCGTTCTTAGTGATTGGTTGTAGTAGTCATGCGCCTTCACCCGATGCACGGCTTTCAAACCCCCGCGTGGTCCATCAAGTACTGAGTGACCAATTGGTGAAATGGCGTGGTACACCTTATCGATACGGCGGCTTAAGTCGCAGTGGTATCGATTGTTCCGGTTTTGTGTATCGCACTTACCGCGAACGCTTCGGTATACAGCTCCCTAGAACGACCCGCCAACAGAGCGAGCTTGGCACACGTATCCGTAAAAAAGACTTACTACCGGGCGATCTGGTCTTCTTTAAGACAGGTTGGGGCGAAGGGGGATTGCATGTTGGTATTTACGATACCCAGAATCAATTTATTCATGCGTCGACCAGTCGCGGCGTGATGCGCTCATCGTTAAATAATGTCTACTGGCAAAAGGTTTTTTGGCAAGCGCGTCGTCTATAACGACTTTCGTCCGAGGTAAAAAATGAAATTTGTACATCAATGGGCCAACCAGCTGCCAGAACTTTGCACAGAGGTCATGCCGACGCCACTACAAGAAGGCAGGCTTCTCTATCTTAATCGCGCCCTTGCCGACGATTTAACTCTTCCAGCGACAGAAACACTGCAAAACTCGTCCGTATGGTGGGGGGGTGAACTGCTCACAGGCATGCGCCCGGTTGCTCAAGTTTATAGCGGCCATCAATTCGGGGTGTGGGCCGGGCAGCTGGGTGATGGGCGTGGCTTACTTCTTGGTGAACAACAACTCGCATCGGGTGTGAAGCTCGATTGGCATCTGAAAGGAGCAGGTAAGACGCCCTATTCTAGGATGGGAGATGGCCGGGCGGTATTGCGCTCAACGATCCGCGAATTTCTTGCTTCCGAAGCCATGCATGGTCTTGGGATCCCTACAACGCGTGCACTGAGTATTGCAACGGGAGATGACCTTGTGCAGCGTGAAGTGGCAGAGTCGGGCGCGATGCTCATCCGCACAGCGGAAAGTCATCTACGATTCGGGCACTTCGAACATCTGTTTTACCGACAGCAGACCGACGCATTAACGAAATTGGCAGATTATAGTATCGAGAACTTTTGGCCAGAGCTGCGGGATCAAGCGGACCGTTACTATCTGTGGTTTGCCGAGATTGTGCGCCGCACAGCAACGATGATTGGACGGTGGCAGAGTGTGGGGTTTGCCCACGGGGTGATGAATACTGACAACATGTCATTGCTAGGACTCACGTTGGATTACGGCCCGTATGCGTTTATGGATGACTATAATCCTGAATTAATCTGTAATCACAGCGATTATCAGGGACGTTACGCCTTTGAAAACCAACCTACTGTCGGTTTGTGGAACCTTAACCGTCTCGCGCATGCGCTATCTGGACTGTTGCCGATGGACAAACTTAAGCTGGCGCTGAAGGAATACGAGCCTGCGCTGATGGCCGCATGGGGAGAGCGTATGCGTGCTAAACTCGGTCTCTACGACTCTCACACCCAAGACAACGATTTATTGATTGAGCTCTTTACATTAATGGGCCGCGAGAAAGCGGATTATACTCGAACTTTTCGACTACTGAGTTATGCGGCGGGCAAAGATAAAGGCGGAGCATTACGCGACGATTTTATAGACAGGGCTGCTTTCGACAGTTGGTTTTTACGTTATCAACAGCGGCTTGAACAAGAACCGATGGATTCGGCAGCGCGACAAGAGCGGATGCTTAATGAAAATCCAGCGATCGTACTACGTAACTATCTGGCACAGCAAGCAATCGTTGCTGCAGAAAAAGGGGATACCACAGAGCTTGAAGCGCTCCACTTGGCGCTGCAGAACCCCTTTGCAACTCAGCTCGACAGCAGTACCTTTGTGAAGCCCCCACCGGAGTGGGGAAAGCAATTAACGATTAGTTGCTCAAGTTAATAGGCTATGAGCCTAAGCTTGGGAGGGGACCGCTGCGAGTGTTGCTAACAGTTGCTCGGTGTCTTCCCAGCCTAAACAGGCATCGGTAATCGATTGGCCATAGCGGTCATTGCCATTGCCTTGCCAATCTTGACGTCCCTCGACCAAAAAGCTTTCAACCATTACGCCAGCAATACCATGATTCGGATGGCTGAGCTGCTCAGCAATATCATTCGCAACTTCAAGCTGGCGCTTATGCTGTTTTAGACAGTTTCCATGACTACAATCGATGACCATACGGTCAGCAAGCGATAATGCCGCTAGGGCTTCTTGACAAGCTTTCACATACTTCGCTTGGTAGTTAGGTTCTTTACCGCCGCGAAGGATGATATGGCCATCAGGATTGCCTCGTGTTTGGTAAACCGACATCTGCCCCTGTTTATCCGGAGAGAGAAAGAGATGTGAGGCTTGGGCAGCCCGGATAGCATCCATCGCGATCTTACAGTTACCATCTGTACCATTTTTGAAGCCGACTGGACATGACAGCGCTGAAGCCATCTGCCTGTGAATTTGGCTCTCTGTTGTACGTGCCCCAATTGCCCCCCAGCTAATAAAGTCAGCAATATATTGGCCGGTCACCATATCTAAGAACTCAGTCGCCGTCGGCACGCCTAAAGCATTAATCTCAGAAAGTAACTGCCGGGCGATAACCAAGCCATGATTAATATCGTGACTTCCATCAAGGTGGGGATCGTTGATCAGACCTTTCCAGCCAACGATTGTACGAGGCTTCTCAAAATAGGTGCGCATTACGATTTCGAGACGATCTTGATATTTCTCACGAAGCGGCTTGAGTCTTGTCGCATACTCGACAGCGGCTGCAGGGTCGTGAATTGAACAAGGACCAATAATTACCAGCAAACGTGGGTCACTGCCATGAAGAATTTGACTGATTGTATGACGAGTAGCGTGGATAAGTTGCTGGCAAGGCGTGGTAATAGGGACTTTCTGATTCAATTGGTGCGCGGTCATTAAGGTTCCGACTGGCACCGTTCTAAGTTCGTCGGTTAACATCATGGTTTACTCTGTTGTCTGACTCACCGGCAACATGCCGATAATTATCTCACAACAATAAACCTAAATAGTGGGGAAGGATATCGTAAATTCTGGGCAAAAAAAGCCCGCCATTGGGCGGGAAAAGACTACACACAGCAATTCAATAATTAAGACAGGTGAAATAAACGCGTCTAAAAAAATAATACCCTGTCAGGACAGGGTATTATGTAAGAATTCTCCCAGAAGCGGATTAGTGCTCTTTCGGAACACGGATTTGGCGCTGATTCTCCGCGATGTGCCGCGTATCTTCGAACAGTTCTTCTAGCACTTCTTCAGGCGGTGCATCGGGACAAGGGGCTTCATGCATCCAAACATGTACCAGTCGATAAGACACAGCTAATACCACTGGCCCAATAAACAGGCCAAGCATGCCAAAGGCGACTAAGCCGCCAATAACGCCTGTTAAAATAATCAGCATTGGCAGATCAGCACCGAGACGAATCAGCATCGGGCGGATCACGCTGTCCATTGAGGCGACCACTACGCTCCAGATAACGAGAACAGTGCCCCAAGTTGTATCACCCGTATAGTAAAGCCAGATAATCGCCGGTATTAGTACCAACAGAGGTCCGATTTGGATTAGGCAGCAGAGAATAATTAATACAGTAAGGATGGTCGCATAGGGGATACCCGCTAAGGCTAAGCCAACGCCCGCTACCACGCCCTGCAACAGGGCTGTTACCACTATCCCCAACGCCACCGCTTTTATCGCCTGATTAGCAAGAATTACTACGGCATCGCCTCGGCTCCCTGCCAACCAAAATGCAAAGTGACGGATACCCATGGCCACGCGTTCGCCTCGCCAGTACAGTAGGGCGCTAAACAGCAGCATCAGCGCTAAATGTACGAGTAGGCGACCAAAATGCCCCGCTTGTGCGACAAAGAAGCCTGTTGTGCGGCCGATGTAGGGTTGAATAGTCGCAAGAAGTTGCGCGCCGCCACCTGCTACCATTTGATGGTAGTAACGTGAGGCTTTGTGACCAACCATAGGTAATCTGTCAAGCCAAGCTAACTGTGGCATAACCAGGTGTCCCGCACTGAGCCAATGGAGCACTGGCTGTGCATTATCCAATACGCTACTAATGAGTAAGGCGATAGGGATGATAAACACCAAGAGGATAATAAAGGTCATCACAATAACGGCTAGGGTACGTCGGTTCCAGAGTAAGCGTTGGATACGCTGCATCATCCCCCACGTCGCAATGACCACCATCCCCGCCCAGGCAAAACCTAAAATAAAGGGTTGTACGACCCAAAAACAGCTCACAATCATTAACAAGAAAAATATTAATGTTAGTAACCGTTGTGGAATACTTCGCTCCGGTGGAAGCGGTCTACTCATGGTAAATGTTCCTTGTCTTCATAAAGGCTAGCTTTTTATCTCGCCTATGATGCTTGATTCGCTGCCTGAACAACATCTCTTTTCGATAAATTTGGTAATCCAACAAGGCAGCGCCCTGAAAATATGTTAAAACAAAGGGGTTGATCGAAGACCACTTTTAAAATTGGCAATGGGCAAATGATTCCACAACTACATCACTCTCCTGGACAGACAGATCTAACCCGTAAATTTTTACAACAACTTAAACAGCATGGATTTACGGGCGATATTGGGCAGCGCTATGCCGACCGCCTCAGCATGGCAACCGATAACAGTATTTATCAAAACTTACCGGATGCGATTCTCTTTCCTAAATCTTTAGCTGACATCGTAACGATCACTGAACTGGCTTCGACCGATACGTATCGTAAGATAACCTTCACTCCACGCGGTGGCGGAACCGGTACGAATGGACAATCGTTAACGAATGGGATTGTGATTGATCTGTCGCGCCATATGCGGGGTATTCTAGAATTTAACGCGGCAGAGGGCTGGGTCCGTGTTGAGGCAGGCGTCGTAAAAGATCAGCTTAATAGCTGGCTAAAACCACAAGGCTTCTTCTTCGCACCGGAACTCTCGACCAGTAACCGTGCCACCATCGGCGGCATGATAAATACTGATGCGTCCGGGCAAGGCTCTTTGGTTTACGGTAAGACGTCGACCCATGTGTTAGGATTACGCGCAGTACTGCTCAATGGCGAGGTGATTGACACTTTACCGCTCTCTCGCCAGCAAGCCGAGATGAAGGGACAAAGCCCCACACAAGAAGCGGCGATTTACCGTGAAGTGATGAGTAGCTGTTTAGAAAACCGTGCACTTATCGAACAGAAATTTCCCAAGCTTAATCGCTTTCTTACCGGTTACGATTTACGGCATGTTTTCTCTGACCAAGGTGAATGCTTCGATCTAACACGCATACTCTGTGGTGCAGAAGGGTCACTCGCTTTCATTGCAGAAGCGACGCTAAATGTCTTGCCGATACCCAAGGTGCGTCAGCTCGTTAATATCAAGTACGACTCCTTTGATTCTGCGTTACGTAATGCCCCCTTTTTGGTAGAAGCGAAAGCATTATCAGTCGAGACGGTTGACTCCACGGTATTAAACCTTGCGCGTGAAGATATCGTCTGGCATTCGGTGAGTGAATTGATTACCGAAGTGGAAGGGCAGGTGATGCAAGGCATCAACTTGGTCGAATTTGCGGGGGACGACCTTGAGCAGATTGAGCAACAGGTGGCCGAGCTATGCCAGAAACTGGATCAGCTGCGCGAGACACATCAAGCGGGTGTGATTGGCTACCAGTGTTGCCGAGAGCTAGACCAAGTCGAAAGAATTTACGCGATGCGTAAAAAAGCAGTAGGGCTGTTAGGAAACGCTAAGGGGCGAGCTAAACCGATTCCATTTGTTGAGGACACTGCAGTCCCACCTGAACACCTTGCGGATTACATTACGGAGTTCAGAGCGATTCTGGACCAGCATAATCTCTCATACGGGATGTTCGGCCATGTCGATGCCGGAGTGTTACATGTGCGTCCTGCCTTAGATATGACTCTTCCTGAACATCACCAACTAATGTTGACAATATCAGATCAAGTCGCTGAGCTGACCCGTTCTTATGGGGGGCTTTTATGGGGTGAACATGGTAAAGGCTATCGTTCTGCTTACAGCGCTGACTTCTTCGGGCCTGAGCTTTATTATCAGTTACGCCGTATAAAAACGGCTTTCGATCCTGATAACCGTCTAAACCCTGGAAAAATTTGTCAGCCGTTAGGTAATAATACGCCACTGTTGGCCATAGACAGTCCTACACGAGGGGCCTTTGACCGACAGATACCAGTGGTTGTACGAGAGAGCTGGCGGGGAGCCATGGATTGTAACGGTAACGGCCTATGTTTCAACTTCGACGTTAACAGCCCAATGTGTCCGTCAATGAAAGTCACTCGCGATAGAATTCACTCACCTAAGGGCCGGGCAACTTTAGTACGTGAATGGTTACGGCTGCTCTCCGAGCAGAATATCGACCCCGATTCCCTTGATAGTTCTCCAGGCTTTTCGCTGCGCTCGCTTAGCCAAAAGGTAAAAAACAGTTGGGACGCTAAAACCAACTATGACTTCTCTCATGAAGTGAAAGAGTCGATGAGTGGATGTCTGGCCTGTAAAGCCTGCGCAACACAATGCCCGATTAAGATCGATGTCCCAGCTTTCCGTGCACGTTTCTTAGCGCTTTATCACACGCGCTATTTGCGGCCGGTAGCTGACCATATTGTTGCTAATATCGAGTCTTTACTGCCGGTGATGGCGAAAGCCCCTAAGACCATCAATTTTTTACTTGCAAAGCCATGGGTGAATGAACTGAGTCGGCGATATGTGGGGATGGTCGATCTGCCTGCCTTATCTTACCCGACGCTACGCCGTCAGCTGAGTAGCCACACTGCGCTAACCACGACCCTTGAGGACCTACAAAGAATGTCTGCTGAACAGCGTGCCGATTATGTGGTGGTCGTGCAAGATCCCTTCACTAGTTTTTACGAAGCAAATCTAGTCAATGATCTAGTGCAGCTGATCACGGTATTAGGCTTTAAGCCGGTACTGTTACCTTTCGTGCCGAACGGTAAGCCTCAGCAAGTAAAAGGTTTCTTGAAACGCTTCACTCGAACGGCTAAGAAAAGCGCTGAGGTCCTGAATCGCGTGGCGGAATTAAATGTACCGATGGTGGGCACTGATCCGGCTCTGGTTCTGTGTTACCGCGATGAGTATAAAATACTGGGCAGCGAGCGGGGGGCATTTAATGTTCTGCTGGCTCACGAGTGGCTTAGAACAGTCAGCTTACCCGTCGCGGACTCGGTTGACGCTAAGGAGTCATGGTATCTCTTCTCACACTGTACAGAAGTGACTGCATTGCCGTCAGCGTCACAGCAGTGGCGAGATATTTTTTCCCAATTTGGTGCCAGGTTGCATACCATCAATGCAGGGTGCTGCGGGATGGCAGGTACCTATGGTCATGAAGCACGAAACGCGGAGAATTCGCGTAATATCTTTGGCTTATCTTGGCAGCCACAGCTGGCGGATAAGCCTATAGAGCGTTGTCTTGCAACAGGCTTTTCATGTCGAAGCCAAGTAAAACGCTTTGGTGGGGATAAGATTAAACATCCTGTACAAGCATTATTACAAATGGCTCGACAACGGTCACAATCCCTTTAGCTCATTGAGTCAGCGTACTGCAAGAACTCTCGTTGCAGTTCGCTGGCTTTCTGCCAATTCCCCTGTGCGATAAAGACCTGACAGAGCCCTGTCATCGAGTGACGAGCAAGTTGGATAGCTTGAGCCTTGAATAAAGCCTCACGTTGAACATTACTATGTAGTTGCTCAATCAATTTTTGATGAAGACCAAATAAGACAGCAAAGTAGTTGTCGTCATCCCCTTGTGTGTAGCAGTAATCCGCAATTTTAAGACTCAAATCGTTGAATTGACGCAACTGGTTGAGGGTACAGTGTTTATGATATAGCGGACGTTCAGCGAGATAATACTCGACGCGTAAATCTTCTAACGTGTGCTGATAAGCTTCTAGATTACCGGTTATCCAGAGCGAGAATGAGTGGGGGATAGGCATAATAGCTCCTTATTTAATGATAACAATTATCATTATCATAGCGAGTTATTATGGGTTTGCAAGAGTTGATTAGAGATTGAATGAAAAAAAATGGCACCCCGAGGGGTGCCATTTTCCAGTCCAAGACTCTTACTTACGGTAAGAGTGAGCTTGGTTGTCCAGACGCTGGTTAGCGCGTGCTGCATCATCTTTAGCAGCTTGAACGTCAGTACGTACTGAGTTCAGGTCGGTGCTTAGTTGATCAACTTTGGTGTTCAGAGTTTGAACGTCGCTTGACAGTTGGTCGATTTTAGCGTTGCTAGAACAACCAGCAAGCAGAGTTGAACCAAGAACTACCGCGCCCAGTACCAGTTTAGTACGATTCATTATTTTACCCTCGTTATTAGGTTAATATCCATGTAGCCAGATAAGTATTACACAAAGTTTTTTAAGTTGAGAAATAATTTTTTATAAGAAGATGCTTAAAAGCGGTTATTCGATTAAATAGTGCGCATTCTGTTTTTTTTTGATAAGTTTTTTCGAGGGAAAAAAACACTTCAATCGGGCTATCCTTTGGATTAAGAGCAAAAAATGCTGTTACTAATCTTATTAATCGATATATAAATCACTAATAAAGAAAAAAAAGTAATAGATCATTCAACGGAGAGGTACGGTTATTTTTAAAATTTAATTAAAATTTAGAATAAATCAGTGTTACTAAGACCAAAACGAAAGGGTATAGTTCAGATAAAGTCAGAAAATAATTAGGAGAAGATGACTTTTTTTCGATTTAATTACGTTTTTTATTAATTACCTAGTCAAATTAAAATAAAAAACATCAAAAAAAGTCTGCTTGAAGGATATATAAGGCAAAAAAAAGGCCAGGAAACCTGACCTTTATTAGTTTGTTTAAACCTAAATCACGTGGACAGAGGCAGTATTAGTGGTACCGCTTGGTACTAATGCACCAGACACCATGACCACAACGTCACCCTTTTGCGCAAATCCTTCTGCTAAGGCGATTTCTTTACCTACGCGATAGAAGTCATCTGTAGAGGCAATTTCTGGTACCAAATGTGTGGTAACGCCTTTGGTGAGAAGAAGTTGACGACATGTTGTTTCGTTATCGGTTAACGCTAAGATTGTCGCAGAAGGGAAATATTTACGAATAGACTTCGCAGACTTACCTCCTTTAGTGGCGACAATAATTAACGTAGACTCTAATTTCTCGGCGGTTTCCACTGCGCCACGGCATACGGCTTCAGTGATGCGCAGTTTACGGCCCTCTTTGAGCTCGTCGATACGACTCTTCATCACGGCATCGGTACGCTGACAGATGGTCGCCATGATTGTTACGGCTTCGAGCGGATATTTACCTTTCGCGCTTTCTCCTGATAACATCACCGCATCAGTTCCATCAAGAATTGCGTTGGCCACGTCACCGGCTTCAGCACGGGTTGGACGAGGATTCTTGATCATTGAGTCAAGCATTTGCGTCGCGGTTATAACCACTTTGCGCGCTTGATTACACTTTTTCACCATCATCTTTTGAGCAAAGATGACTTCCTCGACAGGGATTTCTACACCGAGATCCCCACGAGCGACCATGATGCCGTCAGAAGCTTCTAAAATTTCATCAAAATTATTTAGACCTTCTTGGTTCTCAATTTTGGAGATAATTTGAATATGCTCGCCACCATGTTTTTTCAGGTGCTCACGGATCTCTAAAACGTCAGAACGTTTACGGATAAAAGAAGCCGCAACAAAATCGATACCTTGTTCACAACCAAATACTAAGTCACGTTTATCTTTCTCGGATAACGCAGGGAGTTGGATTGAAACGCCTGGTAAGTTAACCCCTTTATTCTCACCAAGGTCACCATTATTTAAGACTTTACAGACCACGGTGTTTTCGGTGACTTCAGTCACTTCCATACCGAGTAAACCATCATCGACCAGAACCGTGTTACCAATACTCAGATCTGCGGCGAAGCCGGAGTAGGTGACGGCGACACGCTCTTTGTTGCCAATTACTGATTGGTCAGTAGTGAAGGTGAAAACCTGACCTGCTTGCAGAGAAACATCGTTCCCACCTTCAAGCTTCATAGTACGAATTTCTGGGCCTTTGGTATCAAGAAGGATGGCAGCATGATGAGCGGTTTTGCTAACGACTGCGCGCAGATTTGCAATACGCTGACCGTGCTCGTCATAATCACCGTGAGAGAAATTAAGACGCATGACGTTCATTCCTGCATCAAGCAGCTTGGTTAGCATCTCTTCTGATTCAGTTTTAGGACCGATGGTGCAGACGATTTTTGTCTTTTTCATAATATTAGTCTATTAGTTGAAATGGATGAACTTGTACGGGGTAAAGCGACCGACACCCGCTGGGAAAACTTCTAAGGTGGAATAAAACGAATTCTTTGAATTGAAAAGGAGATCTTTGAAACGAAGAAAGAAGTATGCGTAGCAATAGACTTTACGCATCGCGCTAAGAGTAGGTTGAGTGACGGGCACTCTGTACGTTAAGGACCTTATCACGTTATTCGTAAAGACCTTTTCAGTGGGTTACCCAGATATTATAGTCACTTAGTAGCCGGAAACCAAACAGATTTCTTCAAGCTCATTACGACAAATGGCAAAACGATGACATACCTCAATATCGAGAAAAGTACTTTCAAGGGTAATGCACAGAAATAGACTGATGGGGAATGGACGACTATTGCAAGACAGGATATCAGTAGGCCTGCAGGTCGGGGATAACCGGGAAATTATAAAAAATATAAGAGTCGCTAGAAAAGCAGCGTGGTGTATTCAGATGATGGTGCGTCCGAGTGGACTCGAACCACCGACCCCCACCATGTCAAGGTGGTGCTCTAACCAACTGAGCTACGGACGCATAAGATAAGCATATTTTGGTGCGTCCGAGTGGACTCGAACCACCGACCCCCACCATGTCAAGGTGGTGCTCTAACCAACTGAGCTACGGACGCAC